>NZ_GL397102.1:0-546 GCF_000146365.1 Selenomonas sp. oral taxon 149 str. 67H29BP | reverse complement strand
CGAAAAAGAGGGGTTGACGGGAGTTGTGACGTGTGTTATATTATGACAGTCGCGCCGATGAGAGCGGCGGGCGAGCGCAAGCAAGCCCCAGCACTAGAGCGGCGCAGGATGTACCCTGAAAACTACACAATGCAAAACAAGTTAGAGGAAACTCTAACAGCCAGATGCAACATCGTTGTGAAGGTGGAAACACCTTCGGTCAACGAACACAATTCTTTTACAAGAATGACATTTTGAGCCAACAGGCTCTCAGATAGACTACAGTCTTTTATGGAGAGTTTGATCCTGGCTCAGGACGAACGCTGGCGGCGTGCTTAACACATGCAAGTCGAACGGAGCGAATGAAAGCTTGCTTTTATGAGCTTAGTGGCAAACGGGTGAGTAACACGTAGACAACCTGCCGACAGGATGGGGACAACATTCCGAAAGGAATGCTAATACCGAATGAAGTCGAGGGAAGGCATCTTCCTTCGATGAAAGATGGCCTCTTTTTATGCTATCACCTGTTGATGGGTCTGCGTCTGATTAGCTAGTTGGTGAGGTAAC
>NZ_GL397101.1:0-657 GCF_000146365.1 Selenomonas sp. oral taxon 149 str. 67H29BP | reverse complement strand
GAGCAGGCACGAACGATTTTCTATCGATACTTTATCCATATTTCAGATATTCCAAAGGGCTGGCAAGAGGGCTATTTAACAGATATAGCAGAATATCTGAACGGACTTGCAATGCAAAAATTTCGCCCTCAGAACGAACAGGAAAGTTTGCCTGTTCTTAAGATCAAAGAATTACGTCAAGGGCAATGTGATATAAACAGCGAACGTTGTTCCCTGGACATCAAGCCTCAATATATTATTCACGATGGAGATGTCATATTTTCATGGTCTGGCAGTCTCCTGGTAGATTTTTGGTGCGGGGGAATCTGCGGTCTCAATCAACATTTATTCAAGGTACATTCCAAGCAATATGCACCGTGGCTGTACTATTCATGGACAAAATATTATTTGGCAGAATTTGTCGCTATGGCTGCCGACAAAGCTACAACGATGGGTCATATCAAACGAGATGCATTAGAAAATGCACGAGTTTTGATTCCATGCTCTGACGATTATTTGAAAATAGAAGAGCAGCTTCAGCCTTTATATGATGCTATCATCGCACATCGAGTCGAAATCAGGAAGTTATCGACACTTCGCAATACGCTTCTCCCTCGTCTGATGTCGGGCGAAATCGACGTGTCAAACATCACGCTCTAGGCGGCGATGCATTCCGCA
>NZ_GL397100.1:0-688 GCF_000146365.1 Selenomonas sp. oral taxon 149 str. 67H29BP | reverse complement strand
CGGGGAGTACTGTGCCGCCTAGAGTTCGATGCTCGATACGTCAAGCTCGCCCGACATTAGGCGAGGGAGAAGCGTGTCGCGTAAGGTCTGTAGTCGAGAATTTTCACAGGCATAAGATTGCATTAAAGAAATAATTGGAGAAACCATCTTTATATAAACTTTCATGTCGGAGTCAGGTAACATAGGAATCGGTAGAGATTTTATAGTAGCCAGACTCAAATTTGCTTGTACAGCTTGTTGTATGTGCTTGACGTAATAGTTATTATGCCAGTTTCCTATAAACAAACTATATATGTATTCCGGTGGAATTTTAGCTTGATTAACTCGAATAATTGCCACAGCCTGATTAGTGTTAGCTGGCAATAAGCTTTCGTCGATAAATGAAAACCTGCCTAGTGTTCCCGCAATAGTAAATAGAATATCCTTTTCTTTGATAACAGAGCGGCTCAAAGTTGCGTGAGTTTTATCATCGATATGAGCAAGTTTTCCTGCAGCTATTGTATGGTCTTTCTGAATGCTTTCTGCCTTAACGAAATTAACTCCATGGTTTACAAAGTTGCATCCTACAGTTGTAGGTGTAGTTCCCTTTGTAATAATTAGGCACAGTGTTGATAAATTCTGTTGCTCCATTAATTTTAATGATGAATTTTCAATAAATCTTCTGGACACTATTGCATGTATTTGTTCC
>NZ_GL397099.1:0-699 GCF_000146365.1 Selenomonas sp. oral taxon 149 str. 67H29BP | reverse complement strand
TAACATCCACATAAAATGGGGGCGTAGCTCAGCTGGGAGAGCACCTGCCTTGCAAGCAGGGGGTCAGGAGTTCGATTCTCCTCGTCTCCACCATCTTTTTCTTATCGGGATTCAACCTGATGAGAATTAACGAGCAAAGAAAATGTTCGTGTCGCTGCAAAAATCTCGCCGTAATTAGGTAATACTGAGCAAAGTGAGAGTTTTGCGCATGGCAAGGAATGAAGGAGAATCCAAGGGAGGCGTACTGATAGGTACGTTGACCGCAGGATTTGACTGAATGACACAGCCAGGCACAAAAAACATCACTTTGCGTCTAATATGGGCCTATAGCTCAGCTGGTTAGAGCGCACGCCTGATAAGCGTGAGGTCAGTAGTTCAAGTCTACTTAGGCCCACCATTTATTTGTTCACTGAAAACTGCACAGAAGAAACAAGAAAATCTAAACATGGGAGATATGGTGGACTCATGTACACAATATTTTCCACACTGAAAGATTTTCCCAAGCAAATTAGGATAAAGCGAAAATACCTTACATCACAAGATAAAGTTCCGGTTCCATGTTGGATCGGCGCTGAAGATTTCGTTAGATGCGCGGAAGCCGACAGAGACATAGTACGCTATGTCGATGAGGCTGACAAAGCAGATGACGGAATATGCAGTGTCGCTGATGTACGAAGCGGAAGGTTAAGTCAAGTGAAC
>NZ_GL397097.1:0-796 GCF_000146365.1 Selenomonas sp. oral taxon 149 str. 67H29BP | reverse complement strand
CGGCCTTCCCTCCCACGTTTCAAATATAAGAAAATTATAACACAGGATAGGGGAAGATGGCTAATGATTCTTTGCAACAAAAAAGAGAGATTCCAGACGTCCAGGTAGAGCGAATGGAATCTCTGTGGTGAGAAATCTTAGTAAAATACTGATAATAAAGTTCAACCTTGCTATTTGAACGCTCTACTACTCCCACTGGAGAATTTTCCACAGAAAATTAAGCGATTAAAATAATAGCTATTTTTCGATAGGAAAGTAGTCTGCCGGAACGGGGGCAAGGATGCCAACGAAAATGAAGTCCTCTGTGCCCGTGTTCTTCATGCCGTGGCACATCCCCTTTGCAGAGACGATGACATCCCCCTTTTCGATAGGGCGTTCCTCGCCGATTGCTGGATAGAAAACGCCCTCACCTTGAATGCAGATCCAGATATCGTCCGCTTTGGCGTGTCCGTGCGGCTTGATTGTTTGCCCCGGCTTTAGCACCCAAACAACCCCGCTCGTCGACTCCGTCGCGTAGATCGGTGTGCGCGTCGCGACATCGCCCGATTTCGCCACTTCGGCGAGACGATAACGGCGTGTCTCGAAATCGTTTGTAATCGCCTTGCTCATCACGTTTTCTCCTCTCGTACAATCATTGGTTGAAATATTCCATGTTATTATAATTCGGTTCGTTGTAAAATGAAGTTGAACAGCTAAACAAAAACAAAATCCATAGTGACATCCCGTGCTATAATGGTTCTGCTACAAAACATCAGCAAAGGAGCACTATGGATTACCCCCATTCTACCACAACGGA
>NZ_GL397096.1:0-849 GCF_000146365.1 Selenomonas sp. oral taxon 149 str. 67H29BP | reverse complement strand
AGAATGTCCAGTTTGTTGCAGGTCCGCAACCCCAAGAAACCGAAGTCTCTTGGTTTGGGCTCCTCCCGTTTCGCTCGCCGCTACTCAGGGAATCTCTTTGATTTCTTTTCCTCCGACTACTTAGATGTTTCAGTTCATCGGGTGTTTTCTCTCTGTATCGAGTACAGAGTGACGGGACGTTACTCCCGCCGGGTTGCCCCATTCGGAAATCCATGAGTCAATGCTTACTTGCAGCTCGTCATGGCTTATCGCAGCTGATCGCGTCCTTCTTCGTTTCAAAACGCCTAGGCATCCGCCGTATGCCCTTTTAAACTTGACTTACGTCTAACGACTTTTGTCATCAGTTTAAAGGTATTTTCGCTTTATCCTAATTTGCTATTCGGAAGCACTGATTCATTCAGCCCTCCATCTTGGGTATCTTTTCCGCTCTGCCGTTGTCGACAAATCCTCCACATAGCTCTGCTATGCGTCCGGTTTGTCTCCGCGGCAGACCATAAAATCTGCGCCAAGCTGAATGACTTCATTTCATCAGCGATTCCTCGGGAAAATCTATTCTGTTCTTTTCTACCTTGCGGTAGAAGACCTCAGTGAGGAAAACTTTATGACATGAGTACACAAAGTCTCCCTTGTTTTAGATTTTCTTGTTTCTTCTGTGCAGTTTTCAGGGAACAATAAGAGTATCATCTGTCCACCCATTCAATCACGGGTTTCCAGTATATACCCTCAAAACTAGACAATGCAAAACTTGGCGGTCAACGTCTGCCAATCATCTTCGCCTTGCGGCTCGATTCTTGGGCAGGTCAGCCCCAGATGCCCGACCTAAGATTGTGAACCGTTGGTTCATCTTAA
>NZ_GL397095.1:0-867 GCF_000146365.1 Selenomonas sp. oral taxon 149 str. 67H29BP | reverse complement strand
TTGTCGCAGGTGATCGTACGAAATACCTGTGAAAATTGTGCCCCATAGAGCTCTCTTAGTTTGGCAATCCCCTCGGCAACCGCCTCTGCGGTCTTTGCACGAATCTTTATAAGGTGTCTCTTTCGCTTCTTACGTTCATCTGCGGCAAGCAGAACAGGATCCGTTCCCTTTTTCCCGACGATGGTGTCAAGTTCCCAATTTCCAAAGGTGGAGCGTTCGTCAACAAGAGGGTCACGGCGGTCAATACTCTCACCGAGCGTCCTGCCGTCGTCATGGTTCTTTTTCTCTTTGCGCTTACGACGGCGTACCTTCTGTCGCAGGTCGATGTTTTTGACCTTGAGCAGCCCCATCGCAATGTAGTTGTAGATGGTCTTTGTGCAGACAGACACCTCGAACAGATTCATACGCTTGGCACGCCCGCAGATTGCATCAGGAGAGTGTTTGTCTTTGAGAATGGCGTTTTCTACATACCGGATGAAGTCCTGTGCAGCGTTAAATTTGGACGGCTTTCCGGAGTTCTCACGATTGCGCTCATAGCGCATTTGACCGGACTGTGCAAAATACTGCTCATAGTACGTCCAATCGGAACGCTTCTGCGCTACCGTGCCGCGCTTTATTTCCTCGTACAAGGTGGAGCGGGCGATGCCAAGGTCTTTGGCGATTTTCACCTTGGGGACACCGAGACGCAGCATCGCTTCGATCTGCCCGCGCTGATAGGCGTTTAAGTGCTTGAATGTGCGGCGTTTTGTGGTAGAATGAGTGTGGGACATACAGAACCTCCTGGTAGTGTTTGTGCAAAGATATTTTACCAGATTGATTCTGTATGTTCTACTTTTTTATGTGTCCGATTTCATTTTACAATGAACC
>NZ_GL397094.1:0-882 GCF_000146365.1 Selenomonas sp. oral taxon 149 str. 67H29BP | reverse complement strand
GTACACCCTGCCGCGGCTTCGGTTCTGTGCTTGAGCCCCGGATATTTTCGGCGCAGGGCCTCTCGACCAGTGAGCTATTACGCACTCTTTTAATGGTGGCTGCTTCTGAGCCAACATCCTGGTTGTTTTCGAAGTCCTACATCCTTCTCCACTTAGCACAGCATTTGGGACCTTAGCCGGCGGTCTGGGCTGTTTCCCTCTTGAATACGGGTCTTATCACTCGCATTCTGACTCCCAGGCTGCCCATATGAGCCATTCGTAGTTTGACTGGGGTCGGTAGGCTTTACGCCCCCTTGCCCGATCAGTGCTCTACCGTCTCTATGGTTATTCGCCTGAGGCTAGCCCTAAAGCTATTTCGGGGAGAACCAGCTATCTCCACGTTCGATTGGCATTTCACCCCTATGCACACCTCATCCCAACGTTTTTCAACACGCACGGGTTCGGTCCTCCACTCATTTTTACCTGAGCTTCAACCTGGACATGCATAGATCACTGTGGTTTCGGGTCTAATCCATGCTACTTGCGCCCTCTTAAGACTCGCTTTCGCTTCGGCTCCGCGTCTCCCGCTTAACCTCGCAGCATAAATTAACTCGCCGGTTCATTCTTCAATAGGCACGCCGTCGCACATATAAAGTGCTCCGACTGTTTGTAGACATACGGTTTCAGGTTCTATTGCACTCCCCTCCCGGGGTTCTTTTCACCTTTCCCTCACGGTACTCTTCGCTATCGGTCGTTTTGATGTATTTAGCCTTGGATGGTGGTCCACCCTGCTTCCCACTGGGTTCCTCGTGCCCTGTGGTACTCTGGATCCCTGCCCGCCTTTCACTCTTTCGTGTACGAGGGTCTCACTCTCTTTGCCGCACCTTCCCAGATGCTTCCACT
>NZ_GL397093.1:0-965 GCF_000146365.1 Selenomonas sp. oral taxon 149 str. 67H29BP | reverse complement strand
CTCCCAGTCTCCCGGCTATCCTGTACGTTATATGCCAAAGACCAATGCCAAGCTGCAGTAAAGCTCCATGGGGTCTTTCTGTCCAGTCGCGGGTAACCTGCATCTTCACAGGTATTTCAATTTCACCGGGTCCCTCGTTGAGACAGTGCCCAAATCGTTACGCCTTTCGTGCGGGTCGGAACTTACCCGACAAGGAATTTCGCTACCTTAGGACCGTTATAGTTACGGCCGCCGTTTACAGGGGCTTCAGTTCGCTGCTTCATCTCAAGGACTAACAACTCTCCTTAACCTTCCTGCACCGGGCAGGCGTCAGCACCTATACTTCAGCTTGCGCTTTCGCAGGCACCTGTGTTTGTGGTAAACAGTCGCTTGGGCCTCTTTTCTGCCGCCGACAACAGCTCCAACAGTAAATGTCTTCACCACCATCGGCCATCCTTTTCCCGAAGTTACGGATGCATTTTGCCGAGTTCCTTAACGAGGGTTTTCCCGCGCACCTTAGGATTCTCTCCCCGCCTACCTGTGTCGGTTTTGGTACGGGCAGACGACTTCTCGTTAGAAGCTTTTCTTGGCAGTGTAGTGCGGCTGAATTCAGATTGACCGTAGTCTTTCCTATCTATCGGTTCTCGGCCTTATAGTATGGGGATTTGCCTCCATACAAGCCTACCGCCTTCGACGCGCCCAACCATTCGCGCGCTCAGCTTCCTTCCTGCGTCACTCCATCCTCAAACGAAGTCGCCCGGTACTGGAATTTTCGCCAGTTGTCCATCGCCTATGCTTTTCGCCTCGGCTTAGGTCCCGACTTACCCCGGGACGACGAGCGTTGCCCGGGATTCCTTAGGCTTTCGGTGGACAGGATTCTCACCTGTCGTTTCGCTACTCATACCGGCATTCTCACTTCTTACCGTCCAGCAGTCCTTCCGGTCTGCCTTCGTCCAGATAAGAACGCTCCCCTACCCAGTGTGTAC
>NZ_GL397092.1:0-1004 GCF_000146365.1 Selenomonas sp. oral taxon 149 str. 67H29BP | reverse complement strand
AAACAGATCAAAGACTTGCAAAGACGTAACGCCCAGCTCGAGGAGGAAAATCTTATCCTAAAAAAAGCGATTGCCATATTCACGCCACACTCAAACAACGATTAAATGCCGTCCATCAGCTGCGCCTCCAACATGACATCAAAACCCTATGCAGGGTCCTTCACGTCAACCGCAGTTCCTACTATAAGCACTTTAATGCACCTCCTTCTCCAAGAATCAAGGAGAATCAGCACATTCGCCGTCTCATTCTTCATATCTATGCCGACTACGACAACTGCATCGGTGCTTATAAAATAACGCATATCTTATCCCGTGACTATGGCATTTCCATCAGTAGCGGAAGAGTGTACCGCCTGATGCGCTCCATGACCCTTCCAAAGCCTTCCACCGTTAAGCCAAAACGAAACCCACAGAAAGGCTCCGGTGAATGCCACGATCTCCTGCGTCGGCAGTTTCATCAGTCTGCCCCCAATCTTGTTTGGGTCAGTGATTTTACTTATCTTAGGGTCCATCGTACTTGGTATTTCCTTTGTATTGTGATGGATTTGTTTTCCCGAAAGATCATCGGTTGGAGTTTATCCTCCAAACACGATACCGCACTGATTATCGCTGCCTTCCATAAAGCATATCAGAGCAGAAATATTTCCTACGGCCTGATCTTCCATTCCGATCAGGGGGCGGAGTATACCGCTTCTTCTTTCCGTAAGCTTTTGGATGCAAACAATATTGTCCAGTCGTTCTCCAAGAAAGGATGTCCCTTTGACAATGCCTGTTGTGAATCGTTCTTTAAGTTCTTAAAGAAAAATTGTACCAATCGACGTACCTATCACTCTGTCGAGGAGTTACGTTTGGACATCTTCGACTATATCGAGAATCTTTATAACAATCGGCTTCCTCATGGATCTCTTGCATATAAAACCCCGAATGAATTTGAAGCCGATTTCTTCAACCGCTTCTCATCTGTTTAGTTGCTCTTTTTTGTGTCTACTCTATTGACTGTGGTT
>NZ_GL397090.1:0-1335 GCF_000146365.1 Selenomonas sp. oral taxon 149 str. 67H29BP | reverse complement strand
CATCTGCCGCCGAGAGAATCGCCGCGCTCTGTTCCGGTGTTGGCTGTCCGCCGTGCACAAGATTGTTAAGGGCTTTCTGTGTCGCCGCTATATCCTTTTCGTCAAAGACGAGTCCCGTGAAGTCCATCTGCGGTGCAGAGATGGGGCGCACAGAAGCACCACGGAACAACGCGCCCGACTTGATGATCTTCGTCGGGTGCCAGTCTCCCATCTGGTTATAGTCACTCTCATGGACAACCAGATTACGGCTGGACGAGTTGCCGATATAGCCGCCCTTGCCATCATAGAGCACCACATGGCGCTGCGGGTCGCTTTCGTCTCCGTAGACAATCACGTCGCCTTCTTCAAGCTGATTCGGGTCAAAGGCAATGACATTATCCCCCGCATCTTCAACCAGACGGTCAACGTTTACAACGCCGCTTTTGAGTTCCTGCGCAAGGAACGCCGAGGAGTTTGCGCCGATCTTTGTGACCGCCTCAACGCAGCCTTCCGTGCCGTTGTCCATTGTGACACCGATAAAAGGTGCGGCATCATCCGCAAGGCTACGCACCTGCACGGGAACATCCCCAGACCCCCCGAGGTCATAGCCCTCAATTTTCCTGCTGAGAGCTGCGCGCACACCACGCCCACCCACGAACGTGCCGAAAAGTCCCTGCGATACAATGTCGTACGGGAGTTCATAGCCGAACTCCTTTTTCATCCGCTCATAAATCTCGTCGTCGCTATAGCCCTGTTCGCGCAAGTATTGTGCGACATTTTCTGTATTCGACGCTGCGTCTATAACGCCTGTCGGTGCCCAGCTCGTAAAGTCGCCGATGGCTTCCCGTCCTGCACTGCCGGCTAACGTACGCTCCTCTCCGCCGACAAGGGCCTTAACGCGTGTAGCAAAAAGGCCAGCCGCCCGATTCAGCCCGACTTTGCCAAGCCCGCTATTCAGCACCTGCGAGACCTTCGCCGCTACGCCAATCTCCGGCATCACAGCACTTATGGCAAAGAACGGAATTTGACTGCCGAACAAATTCCCGAAATCCGCAGCAAAACCACGTGCATAAATCCAGTACTTTGGGTTCGTTGCACGGTCAAACAGCCCCTGCTCCTCGTACTCCTTTAGTAGTCCTGAATGTCCGTGAATCCCTCGGCTCGAACTATGGAACAGCAGAATACCGTGACCGACGCGATAAACACGTAATATGCTACAACGACGCGATAAAGCCGTGCGAGTGAATCCAATGGACGCTCACACACGAACTTGGACATATCACATGGGGCCATCTGAGGGAGTTTCCCGAAACGGGAACAAAACACCCTGCCCTTAAAAAATCAAGCTACAGAATC
>NZ_GL397089.1:0-1369 GCF_000146365.1 Selenomonas sp. oral taxon 149 str. 67H29BP | reverse complement strand
TGATATTGTCAAGAACAGTTGACAAATTTCTCACAAGGGAATGAACGCTTAAGTAGCTGCGGCAATAGAGTCATAGAACTGACGCCGCTTCACCATCGGAGGAAGCCCCCCGTTTGTTGAACAAATCCGACGGTTGTTCCAATAGCTCATGAAGTATCGCCAAACCAGTACCTTCAACTCTTCGATTGTCATCTTCTTTGTGTCATAGCGTCCATAGAGCAGCTCGGACTTCATGCGCGCCCACATACTCTCACAGCGCGCATTGTCATGACAGCGTCCACCGGCACTGTTCATGCTTTGACGAATCCCATAGGTATGAATTGCCTCCCGATACAGCTGACTCGTATACTGGCTGCCGCGATCCGAGTGCAGGATTGCTCCCCTGAGCTTTGGGTAGGAGAGCATAGCGTTATCCAGCATCCTTACGCATAGAGAAGCCTTCATGTTCGTGTCCATAGACAGTCCGAGCACGCTGGCATCATAACAGTCAAAGAGTGCTGAAATGTAGAGTTTTCCGTCATACGCCGGAATCTTTGTCATGTCAGTGACACACTTGGAAAGAGGTGTGTCGGCAGTAAAATCGCGCCCCATGAGATCCTCTGACATCTGTGCCTTATGATCTGTTTTGGTGATACCGTTCGGTCTATGATTGGGGCGATGACTTAAGCCAATCTCTTCCATAACACGGTAAACAGTTCGTTCACTCGGAATACGGACGCCTTCCGGCTGTTTGATCTTGAGTGCCTGATACATGCGGATTCTTCCGTAGGTGTCGTTGCATTCGTCCTCTGCATGAATCTGCATCATGGCGTCGGCAAGTTCCTGATATTTCCATGGGCGGTCTTTGCTCGTCAAATACTGATAAAATCCCTGTCTCGTGACATGGAGCATCTTGCAGCAGAAGCTGATATTTCCTTTGAGGGCGCCATCTGAGGTCTTGAACGCAATCAACTTCATGCGTTCGTTTTTGTTGACTTCAGACGGCTCGCGGCGAAAAAAGCGCTTGCTTCCTCCAGAAAGTCATTCTCTTTCTTTAGCCGTCGAATTTCCTTCTCCTGTGCTTTGAGTTGTGCACGAAGCTGTACGAGTTCCTCGTGCAGACTTAGGGCACTCTGCGGTGTTTGCGTGCCACACCCAAGATCCAAATATCCAAGCCGATGAGCACGCATCCATGTATACATTGTGTTCTTGGAAATTCCCAGCTCTTTGGCGGCTTTCGCCTGACCGATTTCCTGCGCCAGCTTGATTGCCTGCACCTTAAATTCGTGATCGTATTGTCTGTTTGTTGCCATTTTGATCTCTCCTTCTCCTCTTTGACTTTATCTAAAATCCTTGCAGAGAAGTTGTCAACTTTATTTATACAACATCA
>NZ_GL397088.1:0-1603 GCF_000146365.1 Selenomonas sp. oral taxon 149 str. 67H29BP | reverse complement strand
TATTGTCAAATCGTCTCGCGAGCGGCGAGTTTTTTTGGAGAACGCCGCTCCCCGTTATTCTCTGAGGTTCGGAGGTATCGGATGAAGGAGATTTTGATTGACGAGGTACTGCACGCGATGTATGAGCATCTCGACCGTGGACAGCGAAAGACGCTGCGCGCAACTATGGAAAAGGCACTGTATCTCTACGAAGTGACGGTGCGTGATACAGATGAGGTGCGTTATGAGAGTGATCTCCTCGTGACGAAGTTCATCGAGGCGAAACGTATAGAGGGCTGTTCATCCAAGACACTGCATTACTATGAGAAGTCCATTCGGACGATGCTCGCCCATGTGCAAAAGGAAGTCGTTCATACAACGACGGAGGATTTGCGTTCCTATTTGACGAGCTATCAGGAGCGTGGTGGGCTGAGTCGCGTCACGGTGGACAACGTACGGCGGATTTTATCGAGCTTCTTTGCATGGTTGGAGGATGAGGACTATATTGTGAAGAGCCCCGTGCGCCGCATTCATCGGGTTAAGACGGCAGAGAATATCAAGGCGACCTATAGCGACGAAGAACTCGAAGCGATGCGGGATAGTTGTCATGAGTCGCGGGATTTAGCGATGATCGATATGCTTGCATCAACAGGGATGCGCGTCGGTGAGATGGTTCGTCTGAATCGCAGCGATGTGGATTTTAATGAACGAGAATGTGTTGTACTGGGCAAGGGGAATAAGGAGCGCATTGTATATTTCGATGCAAGGACGAAGATTCATCTACAAGCATATTTGGAGAGTCGTACGGATGGAGAAGCGGCACTCTTTGTGGGACTGCGTTCCCCTCGTTCCCGTTTGAGCATCAGCGGCATTGAGTCCAGACTGCGTACGCTCGGGCGGCGGATCGGGATGGAGAAAGTTCATCCGCATAAGTTCCGACGTACGCTCGCGACGCGCGCGATTGACAAGGGGATGCCGATTGAGCAACTGCAACAGCTGCTTGGACATAAGCGCATTGACACGACGCTTCACTATGCGATGGTGAAGCAGAGCAATGTGAAGGCTGCGCATCGGAAGTTTATTGGGTGAGGAGAAAGTATGAATTCGTGGAATTGTATTCGATTGGGCGATGTATGTTGCGTAAATACAGAAGCTTACTCCGAAAAAGAGCGATGGGATTACGTTCATTATCTGGACACAGGCAACATCACGAAAAATTGTATAGACGAAATTCAATATATTGATCTTATGAAAGAGAAACTGCCGAGCCGCACAAGGAGAAAGGTAAAATATAATAGTATTCTGTATTCAACGGTACGACCGAATCAATGTCATTATGGCATCGTGAAGGAACAGTCGTCAAATTTTTTGGTGTCGACAGGATTTTCTGTCATAGATGTAATAGATGAGCGCGTTGATGCAGATTTTCTATACTGTTATCTGACAATGAATACCGTTACTGAAAAAATGCACGCGATTGCAGAACAGAGCACGTCTGCATATCCGGCGATTAAATCCTCGGATATAGAAGATTTAGAACTGAAACTTCCTGATATACTGACGCAAAAACGCATAGCATCTTTTTTGATGAGTTTAGAGCATAAAATAACTAACAATACGAAGC
>NZ_GL397087.1:2380762-2456840 GCF_000146365.1 Selenomonas sp. oral taxon 149 str. 67H29BP | reverse complement strand
ATTACCTCACCAACCAGCTAATCAGACGCAGACCCATCAACAGGTGATAGCATAAAAAGAGGCCATCTTTCATCAGAGGAGGATGCCCTCCTCTGACTTCATTCGGTATTAGCATTCCTTTCGGAATGTTGTCCCCATCCTGTCGGCAGGTTGTCTACGTGTTACTCACCCGTTTGCCACTAAATTAAAAAATTACCATTCAACCCTTCGACTTGGTGTTGCACTTGTTGAACGCGTGGTGCCCGCTGCGCGGTCACGACGCTTGGCTCCCATCTCATCGGAGAGCTCAATGATAATTTTTTAATTTCGTTCGACTTGCATGTGTTAAGCACGCCGCCAGCGTTCGTCCTGAGCCAGGATCAAACTCTCCATAAAAGACCGTAGTCTATCTGAGAGCCTGTTGGCTCAAAATGTCATTCTTGTAAAAGAATTGTTGTTTCGTTGACCGAAGGATTGCTCCTTCACAACGATGTTGCATCTGGCTGTTAGAGTTTCCTCTAACTTGTTTTGCATTGTGTAGTTTTCAGGGTACATCCTGCGCCGCTCTAGTGCTGGGGCTTGCTTTCGCTCGCCCGCCGCTCTCATCGGCACGACTTCCATAATATAACACACGTCACAACTCCCGTCAACCCCTCTTTTTCGTTTTTTTGCTTTTCGTCAAAAAAGATATGTCTACACTTTTACACACTTATTCAGCCCAACGGATATCGCGAACGTGATGAGGACCGTCGGCAGTGTGTATCCAATGGGCAAATCAACATCCATAAGCATCCGATAGATGAGGAATCCAACCAACCACGCGAACATGTTTCGCCAATCACACGCCTTGTTCTGAGCATCCGTTTTCAGAACGAAGAACGCTCCGAGCAGAACAGCAACCATGGGGGCAAAAACAGATCCAATCATATACAAAAGCCCAGTAATGTCATCCATAGGAAAGAGAATTGCCGCCACTGTTCCAATTGTCGCCGCAAATACGGCCATCTTCTTCCCTTTTCCCTCACCGTCTTGTCCCATAGCTGTCCGCACAGCTTCCGCAGAAATCCCGGCGGAGAAGGCATCCAAGAATGCTGTGGTGACCGTGGAAAACACAATAATAAGGAGTCCCACCGTGCCAAGCCCTGCGCGAAGCATGATCTGGGCGATGTCACCGGTTCCCGCCAAAATTGCCGCGCCCATGCCAATCAAAAACATCCAGCTGCTTACGAGACCGTATACAAGCGTGCTGACAAGAGCTGCCCTGACCGGCTCTTCGGTGTCCTTTGTGTAATCGCCGACCACAGGCAGCCACGAAAGCGGCATGGAAACCGACAGTTCCAGTGCGGCTCCAAAGGAAATCATCTCGGACGAGAAAGGTGCTGTACCGGTCTCCTCCATAATAACAATGCACATGATTACCGTCAGGATGAAGAGTGCCGTCATCGTGATGGTATTCATCCGGCCAAAATTTCTGACTCCCACGACAATCCACAGTACAATCAGTGCGCCAATCACCACGCACCAGCCCCAGTTTCCTATCGGCCAGATGGCCGTGGCGGACAAAGCTCCGTCATAAATCATAATGCCTGTCCAGCCAACGAGCTGCAACACGTTCAGCATCGCAAAAAATGCGCCGCCATAGCGGCCATAGGCCATCTTCACCGCTTCCATAGCGCTTTTTCCACTTCTGGCACTGACCAGCCCAGTCAGGAAAAATAGGACACCACCAATCAGATGCCCCAGCACAATGGCCGTCATGCCTGCTTCCCATCCAAGTGGCGCCAGATACGTTCCTGTCAAAATTTCCGCAATAGAAACGCCCGCACCGAACCAGAGCAAGCCATGTCCAAACAAATTGCTCCTTTTTGCTTTCTCATTCATCCTTTACATCCCCTCTGCAAACCTGCCTTGCAAGTCAAATGCGTGATTCATGGGGCCAGAGCCCCTTCCGAGGTCAAGCATAGCTGCCAAGGCTCCGGAAACATATTCCTTTGCCCTGCCTACAGATTCATGCAAGTCAAAGCCCTTGGCGAGGTTTGCGGCAATAGCACTGGATAGTGTGCAGCCCGTACCGTGCGTGTTGTGTGTGTCGATTCTTTTTCCCTGAAACCACGTAACCGTCCCTCGCTCATAAAGGAGGTCGTTGGCATCATTGTGACTGTGCCCTCCCTTTACGAGAACACTGCAGCCAAAGGTCTTTGCTATGGATGCGGCAGCCTCACGCATATCCGCTTCCGTTGTGATCGCAAGTCCGCTAAGAACCTCTGCCTCCGGAATGTTCGGTGTAATCACCTCGGCAAGCGGAATCAAAAGATCCGTCAATGTCTCCACCGCCTTCTCCTCAATCAGTCTTGCCCCGCTGGTGGCAACCATGACCGGATCCAGCACGATGTGCTCCGCCGCATAACGGGTTAGGAGATCTGCGATGATGCGGATCAGCGCTCCATCGGATACCATGCCGATTTTCACCGCATCCGGCCGAATATCCGAAAAAACGGCATCCAGCTCCTGCCCCAGAAACTCCGGGGAAACATTCAAAATACTGCTCACACCGCATGTGTTCTGGGCGGTGAGTGCTGTCACGGCACTCATGCCAAACACACCATTCATCGTCATTGTTTTGAGGTCGGCCTGAATGCCGGCTCCCCCACTGGAATCACTTCCGGCGATGGTCAGTACAGTTTTCATCCCGTTTTCCTCCCTATCTTCCCTTTGCTTCTTTTACCTTGTGCAGCAGGCGCTGCGCTGCAAGGCGGATATCCTCCTTGGCAAAGATCGCTGAAATAACGGCGACGCCCGCAATACCACTGCCGGCAAGCTGCATGACGTTTTCATCGTTGATGCCGCCGATTGCGACAACGGGAACTGCTGTCGCTGAACATATTTCTTTCAGCGTTTCATAGTGAACAGCCTCGGCATCCTCCTTGGAGTTGGTAGGAAATACAGCCCCCACCCCCAAGTAATCGGCACCGCACTCTGCGGCAATCCGCGCCTCCTTTACCGTCTGTACCGAGACGCCAAGAATTTTGTCCTTCCCTATGCGTTGTCTGGCTGCACCTGCCTCCATATCGCTCTGTCCCACGTGGACGCCATCGACGCCGATTGCCATGGCCAGCTCCACATCATCATCAATCACAAATGGTACACGATAACGCCGGCAAAGCAAGCGAAGCGCCCGTGCTTCTTCCAGCAAGGAAGCGCGCGGCATTGTCCCTGCGCTTTTCTCACGCAGCTGAAGGAATGTCGCACCTCCTTGCAGCGCACGTTCTGCCGCATCATACAGTCTTCCCCCATGCAGCCAGCGACGATCGGTCACCGCGTACAGGAGAAGGTCTTCTTTCCTCACAAGCATTTCATTCATCTTCTTTCCTGTCGCCCCCGCTCGTTTCGCATGGAGCCTTCGTCTGCACTCGCTGCCGTATCATCGGATTTCGATCCTTTCTCCTCGATTCATACGCTCCGCTGTTATATGATAGAGCGCGTCGATGATCCGATTCCGATATGTGGCGTTTCCATCACCGTCTGTCATATACTCCATCGCAATCTCGCCGGCGAGTCCCATTGCAGCAACAGCGGCAGCCGCAGCCGCCAAAGCATGGCCGGGATTTGCCGCCAGAAAAGCAGTCATGACACCGGAGAGCTGACAACCCGTTCCCGTAATGCTGCTCATTTCTTTGCGCCCATTGCGGATGACATAGCATGCCTCTGCATCAGCGACCAAATCAATGGCACCGGTAATGGCGATAACACTCCCGCATGATTGCGCACACATCTTTGCAAACGCAATCATATCTACAAGATTCGCTTCAGTAACCGCATCCGCAGCATCTGCGTCCACTCCCTTTGTCGTCGTGCTGCCAAGACATAGTGCCTTGATCTCCGATATGTTGCCGCGAATTGCCGTAAAGTGCAGTTTCTCTATAAGGGCAGCCGCCATCTCAGTGCGCAGCTTCGATGCACCTGCGCCTACCGGATCCAAAAGCAGCGTATGACCCAGCTCCATGGCGCGTTTTCCGGCCAGATGCATCGCGCGGATGGACTGCTTGTGCAGTGTGCCGATATTGATGTTCAGCCCGTCACAAATTCGTGTGATATCGGCGGCTTCCTCCGGCTCATCCGACATGATGGGGCTTGCACCAACCGCCAGAATGGCATTCGCCACATCATTTGCGGTCACATAGTTGGTGATGTTATGCACGAGCGGTGCATTCTCTCTTACGTTGTCCAAATAGCTTTCCAGCATGACTGCTTCCTCCTGCTGCATCGTTTTTCCCAGCCCGTTCCGCCCGAATCACACACAAGCTGCCGGACATGGCTTATCTACACAAAAAGAGCGCCACCCAAAATGAAATGGATGACGCCCGAATGCGCTTAAAATAAAGGCCTATTTCCCTACGTTGGCATTATCCAAATCAGGTTATGGGTCAGGATCGAATCCACTCTCAGCCTTTCGGCTCCCCTTGTGCTTTTATTATACTTTTTCTTCCATGCTGTGTCAACTTAGGGAATCACTATACTATCCCTCATAGACAAAGTTCAATTCACTGCGCTCTGCGAGGAGCGGTGCGGCGGCATCCTTCTCCGAGAGGACGGTCGGTGTGAGCGGCCATGCGACACCGATTGCTGGGTCATCCCAGCGGATGTTGCCGTCACAGTCCGGTGCATAGAGATTGTCCGCCTTATACTGCACCTCCACATTGTCGGTCAGCGTGATAAATCCGTGGGCAAAGCCGCGCGGGATGAAGAGCTGGCGATAGTTCTCCGCAGAGAGCTCCACCCCCACCCACTGTGCATAGGTTGGGGAGCCGCGGCGGATGTCAACGGCAACGTCGAAGATCGCACCGCGCGAGGCGCGCAGGAGTTTCGCCTGCGCCATGGGATTCAGCTGATAGTGCAGGCCGCGCAGCGTCCCCTTCTGTGCCGAAAAGGAGTGATTGTCCTGTACGAATGCGACATGAATCCCCGCATCCTCCATTTTTTTTGCCGACCAGCTCTCCATAAACCAGCCGCGCGCGTCGCCGAATACCTGCGGCTCTATGATAACAACGCCGGGCAGTGCCGTTTCAATGACGTTCATGCTATCCCTCTACATTTCATCCACGATGCGTTTCAGATACACACCGTATTCGTTCTTTGCCAGTGGCTCTGCGAGACGGAGCACCTGCTCGGCATCAATATAACCCATGCGGTAGGCGATCTCCTCGATACAGGCGATCTTCAGTCCCTGACGCGCCTGGATGGTCTGGACGAATGCCGCCGCCGACAGGAGGGACTCATGCGTCCCCGTGTCCAGCCATGCATAGCCGCGCCGCAGCCGCTCCACACGGAGTTTTTTCGCCGTAAGATAGGCGATGTTCACATCGGTGATCTCGAGTTCCCCGCGTGCCGACGGGCGTACTGCGCGCGCAATGTCGACAATGTCATGGTCATAGAAGTAAAGTCCTGTCACAGCGTAGTTGGACTTCGGCTGCTTTGGTTTTTCCTCCAGCGAGAGTGCGCTGCCGTCCGCGTCAAAGGAGACGACGCCGTACCGCTCGGGATCGGACACGTAGTAGGCGAAAACGGTCGCGCCCGTGTCGTGCTGTACCACCTGCTGCAGCACCTGCGCAAAATCCGAGCCGTAGAAGATATTGTCCCCCAGCACGAGCGCACATCCCTCGCCGCCGATAAAGTCTGCACCGATGAGAAATGCCTGTGCCAGTCCGTCAGGACTCGGCTGTACAGCGTACGAGATGGCAATACCGAGCTGACTTCCGTCACCGAGGAGGCTCTGATAGAGCTCACTGTCGCTCGGCGTCGTGATGATGAGGATGTCCCGTATGCCTGCAAGCATGAGCGTGCTCAGCGGATAGTAGATCATCGGCTTGTCATAGATCGGCATGAGTTGCTTCGATACGACCTTCGTCAGCGGATAGAGACGCGTCCCCGAGCCGCCCGCCAGGATAATTCCCTTTCTGATCATTCCGTCACCTCTTCAAAAAGATTCATGATGCTCTAATTCGACAATGCAGGCAGATTTCCTTCATAAAAAAGGCATGCAGAAAGTGAATCCTTCTGCATGCCTTTGATCCGTGATATGAGATTTACCCCGCAAACATTTCCATAATATGCGCAACGAGAATGCCGAACGGTGTACCAATCACGTAGCCCATCAGCGCCATGAGGATGCCGACGGGAACGAGCGAGCCGGAGTAGGTGCCGGCAAGCACAGGTGCGGACGCCGTCCCGCCGATATTGGCGAGCGAGGCAACACATGCCGTGAACATATCGAGGCGGAAAAGCCGCGCGAGGAAGAACATGAGCACAAAATGAACGCCGAGGATGATGAACCCGGTCAAAATCCAATACGGCGCGTCGCCCAGTTCCAGCAAAGAGGCGCGCGATGCGAGGAGGGCAATCACGGAGTAGAGGAGAACATTCGAGATCTCTGCTGAGCCCGCCACACGTCCAAGCGGCGAAACAGCGCCGATCAGACCAAGCACTGTGATAAAGAGGATTGTCCACGTCGCCTTGTCAAAGAACGGCACAGCGGCATTGAGTATCTTTCCGACGTTCGCACCGACAGCCGAGACGACAAGAGCCGCACCAAGCAGGAGGATAATGCTCTGGAATGTGATCTTCCCCGTGTTCAGTTTTGCATCTTCCTCAAGGCTGCGCGAGACAGCATCGAGCTGTGTCGTGTCTGCCTTGTTCCAGACGTTGAATCGCGATGCGAGCGTGATCAGCCAGAGCAGGAACATGACCCAGATGGAGTAGTCGATAGAGTCCACCACGAGGGCATAGCCCATATCCGCCTCCGACACGCCGAGCGCCGCCTGCACCGCGACCATGTTGCCGGAACCTCCAAGCCATGAGCCGCAGAGCGCGCCGAGCGCCATCCACGAATCGGAGCCGATCAGCCCCTTCATCACGAGAAAGGCGACGATGAAACCGATCATGATTGTGAGTGATGCAGAGAAGAATCCGAGCAGCATCCGCGGGCCGAGCTTCAGTACCTTGCGGATATCGCAGCGCAGCAGCATGGTAAAGACCATCGCGTACGTCAGCGAGTTCTTCAGTGCGCCGTAGGCGGGCTTGGTCGCCGCCATATCCCATGTGCCGAAGGTGCAGAGCAGCATGGAAATGAGGTAGACGAGAACGACAGCGGGAAGATAGCGGAACAGCGCCCAGCCGGTCCCCTTCTCAAGCGTTACCAGCCCGCCTGCGAGGAGGATGAGCACGGCAACATAGGAAAATCCATCCGTAATCATGACAATACACTCCTTCGATGATATATAATTCCTTGAAGAATTATAGTCTCGATTATGTAATAAACCAATAAAGAGATACAATGGACTTCTTTCCTATAGTTCTCTTATTTATGAAAGAATTCTGTATACAAAAGGAGGATTCCCATGAAAATTACGAACGTCGAACTGGGCATGCTTTCTGTTCCCCTGCGTGTTCCGTTCAAAACAGCACGCCGCCGCGTGGACAGCGTCGAGGATGTCATCGTTCTCATCCATACCGATACGGGTGCAACGGGCTATGGCGAGGCACCGCCGACGGGCATCGTGACGGGTGACACGACGGGCGGCATCATCGACGCGATACGCACGCACCTTGCCCCGATGCTGATCGGACGGGATGTGAACGAGTTCGAGGATCTCATCCGTAATGTGCAGACCGCGCTCATCCACAATACCTCGGCAAAGGCCGCTGTCGATATGGCGCTCCACGATCTCTACGGTCAGCTCTGGAACATCCCCGTACACAAACTGCTCGGCGGAGCAAGGGACGGCATCGTGACCGACATCACGATCAGCGTCAATGCGCCCGAGGAGATGGCGCGCGACGCACGCGATGCCATCCGCCGCGGCTACGACACGCTCAAGATCAAAGTGGGAATTGATCCCTCGCTCGATGTCGCCCGTCTCGTCGCCGTCCGTGACGCGGTCGGCAAAGACGTACGCATCCGCATTGACGCCAATCAGGCATGGCGTCCGCGCGAAGCAGTACGCATCCTCGCCCAGATGGCCGAGAAAGGGCTCGATATTGAGCTGGTGGAGCAGCCCGTCGCCGCCGCCGACATTGACGGACTCGCCTACGTCACGCGCGAGAGCGACGTCCCCGTCCTCGCCGACGAGGCCGTCTTCTCCCCCTCCGATGCGCTGCGCATCATGCAGCTCCACGCCGCTGACATGGTCAACATCAAACTCATGAAATGCGGCGGGCTCTACCCCGCGCAGCAGATCATCGCTGCTGCAGAGATCTATGGCATGGAGTGTATGCTCGGCTGTATGCTCGAGGCAAAGATCTCCGTCAATGCCGCAGTGGCACTCGCCTGCGCCAAAAAAATCGTCACGCGCATTGACCTCGACGGTCCCGTGCTCTGCCGTGAGGATCCGATCGAGGGCGGTGCACAGTTCAACGAGAAGGACATCACTGCCTCTGCCGCACCGGGGCTTGGCATCAAGGGCGTTGCCGGACTGAAGATGCTGTAAGGAGACCGCATGAGTACATCGATCAATTTCGCCGTCGGTGAGCCATTCCCCCTGCCCATCCGTGCCGAAGCAGACGGCGGCATGTTTCAAGCGGATAAGAACGGCATGATGTTCCTGCTGCAGCTCTCGCGCACGGATGCCATTGCTGTGGAGGCATTTCGCACGGGCGAGATCGAGCTGGCGCTCACCGAGATGGACGGCATACTCTTTTTCCTCTATCGTATCGACGGCATCTTCAAGGATGGCTGGGGCGACGCACCGCTTTCCCTCGCCCTCGTCAAAGAGGAACTGATGCCGGACGAGGAGAGCCTCGCCGATCCGACCCTTCATCTCTATCTCGTCGATACGAAGCTCAAGCTGCTCCTCGCACAGCGGACGGCGCGTGTGCCCGAAGCGTTCGCGGACATCATCCGACAAAACGTACGCGCACAAAAAAGTGCACCGCTCTCGATGCTTGCCTTCCAAAAGAAAGTCGCTGCCGTATGGGCGAAGAAGTCCCCCGCGGATCTTCGTGCCGCAGCATCGGCGTCGCATACGCTGCCAATGACACTGGGCGGTACTGTTCACTAGAGAATCGCTGATAGATACTCTTTTCATTCGTTCGTGGGACTGCTCTATCCATAGCTAAAAAATCCCCCTTTTGCCGCAGATAATACGGCAAAAGGAGGATTTTTTGTTATCATTTCAAAAGCTCTGCAACGATGCGGGCGACCAGCGGTGTGCGCGAAAATGGCGTGATGATGTAGTAACCGTCAATATACGGCTCAATGTCATGGGCAATCTCCAGCGAAAGCCTGACAGCGAGTTCCTCCGCCGCCTCCCGATCGAGCCCGTGATACGCATTGATGATGCGCTCCTCGACGTGAATGCCCGCAATCTCGCTTGCCATAAACCGTGCGTTGCGTTCGCTGACCACGGGCATCAGTCCGCCCATAATCAGGGCATCTCCCAGCTCCTCACGCGCCGTGCACAGGTTCTCCTTCGCGCGTTCGCTCAGCACGGGCTGGGTAAAGAATCCCGTCATCCCCGCTTCCAGCTTTTTCTTGGCAAGTCCAATCTGCGAGGGAAAATGTTTCGCATTGATGTTGAGTGCACCGAACACATGAAACGGCAGAACGTCGCCATGCTCACCGAGGCTCTTGATGAATGCGGACAGCTTGCGCGAGTTGAACTGATAGACACTCTTTACCTCATCGCGTTCCGCCGTCGGAATTGGGTCGCCGGTAATGGCAATCATATTGTGAATGCCCTCGGCGCTGAGCCCGAGCAGAATCGACTTAATCGCGTTGAGGTTGCGGTCGCGGCAGGTCATGTGCGGAATCGGCTCGATCCCGAGCTCACGATGGACACGCGACGCAAGCATCGCCGCATCCATACGCGCCCGCGCGACGGGGTTATCCGCAATCGTAATGGCATCGACGCCCGCCTCGCGCAGCTCACGCGCCCCACGGAGAAATTTCTCCGCGTGACCGGTCTCAGGTGGGTCAAGCTCTACAGCAATGACTTTCCTGCCATCCCGTAGGGCTGCGAAAAAGGGGCTCTCCGCCTGTATGACAGGCTCCTGCTCAGCGGCTGCCTGCACATCAGCAGTCACTGTGCCCTGCGTCCCGAGAGCTGTGCAGAGAGCGCGAATATGCGCCGGTGTCGTGCCGCAGCAGCCGCCGAGGATGGAGACACCGTCCTGCACGAGTGCCGCCAGTGTCTCAGCAAAATACTCCGGTGCACTCTCATAGAAGGTGCGCCCATCGACGACCATCGGATGTCCCGCGTTCGGCATCAGCGCGAGCGGCAGCGACACCGACTTGAGATGATGCAGCAATTCCTTCATCTGACGTACGCCGTTCACACAGTTGAAGCCGACAGCATCAACCTGTCCGCTCTCTGCCACGGCGCGGACGAGATCCTCCGCAAAGAAGCCGTCGCGCGTATAGCCCCCCGGAAGTGCCGTAAAGGAAATCTGCACAAAGGCATGAGGGCATGCCGCCTTGATATAGGCGGCCGTCTCCGTCAATCCCTCAGCCGAGGAATTCGTCTCAAAGAGGAAATGCGTGGCGCCGCAGGAAAGGAATGTATCCGCCAGAAAGCGATACTCTGCAGCAATGTCACGCGGCGGCAGTCCGATCACCGGACCGATGTCAGCAAAGACGTATGCGTCAAATGGCTCTGCCGCGCGAGCGGCGAGCGCCCAGCCAGCACGGATGATCTGCGCAACGAGTTCGTCATCGCCTTGGTAGACAATGCGGTTTGCAGCAAATGTATTCGTCTTGATCGCTTGCGCGCCGGCGTGCAGGTACTCTGCATGAATTCCTGCAACCACGTCGGGTGATTGGAGGTTGGCAAGCTCTACGCCCTTGCCGCGCGTATTGGTTTTCTGTGCGTAGTACGTGCCCATACCGCCGTCAAAGACGAGCGGCTCATGCTTTAGATGTTCGCGTATATCCGCCATCCTGTCCCTCCCTCAGCCGAGAACACTGCGTGCGATTTCGACAGCACTGCGCGCATCAGCGGCATAGTAGTCTGCGCCGATCTCGCGCGCATAGTCCTCCGTCAGGACAGCACCGCCAACCACCGTCTGACACTCATGGCCTGCCTCGTGCAGCGCGTCAATCGTCCGCTTCATCGCCGTGACGGTCGTCGTCATCAGCGCAGAGAGACCGATCAGTCCGACCTTCTTCTCGATGGCGACTTCGACCACGCGCTGTACGGGTACATCGCGTCCGAGATCGATGATCTGATAGCCGTAGTTCTCGAGGACGACCTTGACGATGTTCTTGCCGATGTCGTGGATGTCGCCCTCGACGGTCGCGAGGATGACCTTCCCCTTTGAGATTCCCTGTCCATTTTCGGCCAGCTTTGCCTTGATGAGTTCAAGTGCCGACGTCGCTGCATTTGCCGCATTGATCAGCTGCGGCAGGAAGATGATCTCCTTTTCATAGCGGTCGCCGACAATATCGAGCGCAGGAATGACTTTATTCTGGATGATGTCCATTGGAGCCGTGTTCGCCAGCAGCCGACGCGCAATCTGCTCTGCATCATCGCTGAGACCACGCATGATGGCATCCATCAGCGGATCGATTTCTGCATCCCCCTCCGCAGTAGGTGTATCCGACTTCACGTCTGCCGCAGCGTCCGTAATACCGAGCTCCTTACGGCGGCGAATCTCTGCCTGCTCGGCAGCAAACCGCTCAATATAGGCGGCACAGTCCGCATCCTCTCCGCTGACGGCACGGAAGGAGACAACGGCGTCCATGACCTCCTTCGTGTTCGGATTGATGATCGGGAAATCCAGACCGACGTGCATCGCCTGAATGAGGAAGTTCACCGTCATGTGCACGCGTGCGGGAAGACCAAACGAAATATTGCTGACCCCGAGTGCACAGTGCAGTCCCAGGCGCTCATGCACCTCACGCACGGCGCGCAGTGTCTCCATCGCCTGCTCCTGCTGTGCCGAGATGGTCAGCGTCAGACAGTCGATCACGATATCCTCGCGGTCGAGCCCATAGGTCTCCGCCTCTGCCACAATGCGCTCGGCAATAGCCACGCGCTGTGCTGCTGTTTCGGGCAGACCGCTCTCATCCATCGCGAGCCCGAGCACTGCCGCCCCATAGTGTTTCGCAAGCGGGAAGATCGCGTCCATGCGTGCGCGCTCCCCACTGACCGAGTTGATGATGGCGCGCCCGTTCGTCACGCGCAGTGCCGCCTCGATCACTGTCGGATTCGCCGAGTCGATCTGCAGCGGCAGATCAACGACGCTCTGGACGGCCTTGACTACCTGCGGGATGATCGCAGCCTCATCGACGCCCTGCGCACCGACATTGATGTCGAGCACCTGCGCGCCCGCCTCCTGCTGTGCAATGGCGAGTTTCTTGATGTAGCCCATATCCTCCTCAAGAAGCGCCTGCTGCAGCCGCTTCTTGCCCGTCGGATTGATGCGCTCTCCAATGACATTGACCTTGCCATACTCTGCGACGCGTCCGGGCGAAGCGAGCCCCTTGCGTTTCTTCCGTGCGGGACGGTCTGCTGCCCCGCCCGCCACCGTCTCTGCAAGGCAGCGGATAAAGTCAGGATTGGTGCCGCAGCAGCCGCCGAGAATGAGTGCCCCGCTTTGGGCAAAGTGCAGCATCTCCGCCCCGAACATCTCCGCCGTCATCTCGTACGCGCCCGTGCGCGGGTCGGGGAGACCTGCATTCGGTTTGACAATGATCGGCAAGTCCGTCCACTCCATCATCTCTGCGACGATGGGGCGAAGCTCTGCAGGACCGAGCGAGCAGTTGACACCGAGTGCAGCGATGCCGAGCGCATCCAGCGTCACGGCCACGGAGGACACCGCGGCACCGAGGAAGGTGCGCCCATTCTGCTCGAATGTCATCGTCACCCAGATCGGCAGCTTGGTATGTTCCTTCGCTGCGAGCACCGCTGCCTTGACCTCGTAGAGATCCGTCAGCGTCTCAAAGACGACGAGGTCGGCACCTGCCGCCGCGCCTGCCGTGACCATCTCGCGAAAGAGTTCATACGCCTCCTCAAAGGAGAGTGTTCCCAGCGGTTCAACAAGTTCACCGATCGGACCGACATCGAGGGCAACGCGTACACCTTCTACGCCGGAATGCTCCGCCGCACGCCGTGCCGTCGCGACATTTGCCGCGATCACCTCGGCAACGCTCTTCCCCGTACCAATCAGCTTATGTCCATTGGCACCGAACGTATTGCTGTAGATCACTCGGCTGCCCGCCGCAATATAGTTGCAGTGCACCTCCTCAACCACATCGGGATGCTCCATCCCGAAGAGCTCGGGGCGCTCCCCCGGGGCAAGGCCGCGCGCCTGCAGCTCCGTGCCCATACCTCCGTCCAAAATAATAATATCGTTCATTTTTCTATTTACTCCCATCTATTTCCCCGTCTTTGCCCCTTCGCGGCACCTGCGCCCCGCCTTACGGAACGGGCAGGTGCGGAACATGAGACAGTGCTCACAGTCCGGCGGGCGATGCGGCTGCGGTGTGCGCGCAATCCCCATGATCGCCGTCACGGATTTGCGCGGCACCATGATCGTCGTTGGCGTCAGTGATACGCCGATGCGCCGTGTCATATCGAGCAGTGAAAAGAACTTCGGCTGCTCCGTGATCGGCAGATCGCCGTAGCCGGGGCTGAAGCGATCCGTCAGATAGCGCCCCTCTGCCTCTACAACCGCGCGCATATCCGCCTCAAAATTGTTGCAGATATTCTCGATCGCCGTGCTCGCACACGCATCCATGATGACGGCATCCGCTGCATTCGTCACCTCGCTGCGCATCATCAGCCGCTCTACACCGGGACCGAGCGTCGCTCCAAAGAGCACTGCCTCCTCGCACGGCGCGAGCATCTGCGGAATATCCTTGCCAGCAAAGGAAACGCCGAGCACCGCACCATCCTCGATGGGGAGCTGTCGATAGGTCAGGCGCGGCGTCGACGCCGCCAGCACCTCATCACTGCAGCGATGAATCTGCGCCGCAATCTCCTCCGTCAGCTCCTGCCCGCGAAAGCCGAGATATTTCAAAATTTCATTGTCATTCAGCGCGGTAAACCGCGGTTCAATCATCGTCGCTCCCATTCTCTTCCGTCACCACTCCCTGCTATCAATGATTCACGCGTCGTCAAGTGTCCCCGATTATACCACATCCATCATATCCGTACAATGACATGGATTCCTTTCTTCTAATAGTATATATTTCTATAATATTATTTTATTTTGATTTGTAAGTGACAAATTGACGTGGCAAGGGTTTCCCTGTCCGCAGCACTTGGCAAGGAACCATCAAAAAAGCTCTATGGCAGTCCCATGTATTTTGTGTTATAATACTGCCTTATCACCGTACCCATAATTTCTCAAGGAGGAAATGGAATGATAAAAGAGGCGATCAAGAAAATTGTCGATAAGCAGGATCTGACCTACGACGAAGCATATACGGTCATGAACGAGATCATGTCGGGCGAGACCTCTGCGGTCGAAAACGCCGCCTACCTCGCTGCGCTCTCCACGAAGAGCAGCGGCATGGAGACGATTGACGAGATCTCGGGATCGGCGGCGGCAATGCGTGAACACGCACAGCCCGTCACGCACGAGATGAATGTCATCGACATCGTCGGCACGGGCGGAGACCACTCGGGCAGTATTAACGTGTCCACCACCGCCTCGTTTCTCGCAGCGGCGGCAGGGCTCAAGGTCTGCAAGCACGGCAACCGTGCCGCGTCCTCGAAGAGCGGTACGGCGGACTGTCTAGAGGCACTCGGGGTCAACATCGACCAGCCGCCCGAGAAGGTGCGTGAGGAACTGGGGGGCATCGGGCTCGCCTTTCTCTTTGCCCAGCGTTATCATCAGTCGATGAAGCACGTCGGTGCGATCCGCCGTGAGCTCGGCATCCGTACGGTATTCAACATTCTGGGCCCGCTGACGAATCCCGCCCGACCCGCATACATGCTGCTCGGTGTCTACGGAGAGCATCTCCTCCGCCCGCTCGCACGTGTGCTGCCGGGACTCGGCGTCAAGCGCGCACTCATTGTCCACGGAACAGACGGGATGGATGAGATCTCCGTCGGTGCACCGACCAAGGTGTATGAGATTGAGAATGCAGCAGAGCGTGCCTATGAGATCCGTCCCGAAGATTTTGGCATCACGCCTGCGTCAAAAGAAGCGATCCGCGGCGGCACACCTGCCGAGAATGCTGCCGTGACGCGCGGGATTCTTGCGGGAGAGATCACCGATGCACGGGCGGATATCTGCCTGATGAACGCGGGGGCTGCGATCTATATCGGGGGAAAAGCAGACTCGATTGCGGAGGGCATCGATACAGCACGCCGCGTCATTGCCGACGGCAGTGCTCTGCAGAAGCTGGAGGACTTTATTCGCATCTCTCAGTGATGCACAGGGGAAATGGAAGGACTTGAAGTAAATGAACGCACTTGAACAACTCAGTAATTTTGTCTCACGCTACATGGCGGTCTTTGTTGTCGTCATCGCAGGCATTGCTCTCTTTCAGCCGTGGACGTTCCTCTGGAGCGTTCCATGGATCACCATCCTGCTCGGCATCGTCATGTTCGGTATGGGAATGACGCTGCGGTTTGCCGACTTTAAGCTTGTTCTGCAGCGTCCGCGCGACGTCTTTATTGGAACGGTTGCCCAGTTCGGCATCATGCCCTTCCTTGCATGGGTCTTGGCACAGGCATTCTCCCTTCCGCCGGAGCTTGCCGCCGGCGTCATTCTCGTCGGCACCTGCCCCGGCGGAACGTCCTCGAACGTCATGACCTACCTCGCGCGCGGTGATGTCGCTCTTTCCGTCAGCATGACCATGGCGTCCACCATCCTCGCACCGATCATGACGCCGCTCCTCACACTCTGGCTCGCAGGACAGTGGATCGACATTCCTGCGGGAAAGATGATGATCTCCATCGCACAGGTCGTCATTGCCCCGATTCTCCTCGGTCTCGTCATCAACCACTTCTTTGAGCGTCCCGTCCAAAAGGCAGTCAAGGTTCTCCCGCTCATCTCCGTGACCGCGATTGTTCTCATTGTCGGCGGTGTTGTATCGGCGAACGCGAGCCGCATCATCGAGACAGGTGCTCTCATCATGGTCGTCGTTATGTGCCACAACCTTTTTGGTTATGCTCTCGGCTTCCTCGTTGCAAAGGCACTCCACATGGATATGGCAAAGGTCAAGGCGGTTTCCATCGAGGTGGGAATGCAGAATTCGGGACTTGCGACCTCTCTCGCTCTGCTCCACTTTGGTGCGGCAGCCGCAATCCCGGGCGCGCTCTTCAGCGTTTGGCATAACATTTCGGGATCGCTTGCCGCAAACTACTTGTCCAGTCGTATGAAAAAAACCGTCTGACACAAATTTCATTCAAAAACTCCTCTAAAATCTTTTAGGACTTTTGGAGGAGTTTTTTAATTTGCATCGAATTATACCCAGAAGAAACGCCTTGCTTCGACAAGATAGGGCGTCAGCTGTTGTCATGCCCATTGGGCACATCATTAAAAGAGGTGTCTGAATGAAATTAAAGTCAAAGATGCTCCTGTGGATCGGAACCCCGCTCATCATCATATTTTTGGCGATGGCGGGCTTTACCTACTGGGAGGCAAGCGCGATGATCGAGCAGGCGACCGAACGTGAAATGCGCGCGCTCTCTGCCTATCACGCCGAGGAAATCAGTCGCATGGTCGAGGAGCCGAAGGGCATTCTCGATGGATTGGGACAAGTATGGACAACGAAACTGCCGTCTGACGAAGCCTTTATGGAGACCGCCGCGAATTTTGGTGCACGCTCTGATATTGACGGCATCTATCTTGCGTCTGTCGGTCACGATTTTCTCTACGGCAATGAGCAAATTGTTCCGCAGGCGGAATTCGACCCGACATCGCGCAGCTGGTACAAGCTCGCAAAACAAAATGCCGGCGTACAGATTTCGGATGTCTACATCAATAAATTCCACAACACCAAGGTTGTCGCACTCAGCCGCGAACTCCGCGCAAGCGACGGAGGAGAAGCCGTTCTCGGCATGGACATTCCGTTTGCGGACATTGAAAAAACAGTTCTCTCCTTAAAGGTCGGTGAACACGGCGGTGCGTTCCTGCTGGATGCTGCCGGTCGTTTCATCGCACATCCGGTGCTAACGATGGAAGACAACGTGCATGCACAGGGTGAGGAAGACGCGCGCCGCCTGCTCTCAAAGGAGCCTATTTTCTTCACCAATACATGGCAAGGCATCGAGAACTACTATGTCGTTCACCCTGTCGGCAACACGGGATGGTCGCTCGTTCTCTTCGTTCCAAAGGACGAAGTGTTGGGCGATGTGAACACCCTCAAATGGGCTATGCTGACCGTAGCACTCGTCTCTCTCCTCCTCCTTGGCGGTTTGCTCTACAAGATCGCTTACTCGATTGCTGGACCGCTGGAGAATATGGCAGATGCGGCACAGGAGGTGGCAAAGGGCAATCTCGCCATCGTCCCGCCCCAGATGGATCGCGACGATGAGATCGGACAGCTCCACAACTCCCTGCTCACGATGGTCAAGAATCTGCGTGAACTGATTCAGAAAACGGCGCAGACCTCCGAACAGCTCGCCGCCTCCTCTGAGGAGCTGACTGCCTCGGCAGACCAGTCGGCACAGGGCGCACAGAGTGCGGCCGAAGCGATCGTAAAAATCACGGGCAGCACCATCGAGCAGAATGAGGTTGTCGATCAGTCCTTTAAGACAGTAGACGGCATCACTCACGCGATCAACGAGATCACAACAGGAATCTCGGATGTCTCTGCCGCAACCCATCGCGCTGAAACAGCAACCGTTGAGGGACAGCAGGGACTCGGTGTCGCCGTCAAGGGGATGGATGTGCTCAATCAGAGTGCACAGGATGTCTCCGATGCCGTCACTGCACTCTACGAAAGTTCCAAGCGCATCTCCGAGATCGTCGAGATGATCACCGAAATCGCCGGACAAACAAACCTGCTCGCTCTCAATGCCGCCATCGAAGCGGCACGCGCAGGCGAACAGGGACGCGGCTTTGCCGTCGTCGCCGAGGAGGTGCGCAAGCTCGCTGAGCAGTCCGAGACAGCAGCGCAGGAGATCACAGAGCTCATCACCGAGAACGCAAGCCGCATTGAGGACACGTTCAAGGTCATGCAGGAGCAGAGAGAACACGTCGGCGAAGGCGTCAAGCATGTCAATCAGGCAGGCGAACAGTTCGACCGCATCGCGGGGGTTGTGAGCGAGCTCACCGAAAAGGTGGATGCAATCCTGAAGAGTACCGAGGGAATCAAAGTGGGCAGCGAGCACATGATGAGCTCGGTCGAAGCTGTTCAGAAGGTCTCGAATGCTGTCCACACGGAAGCAGAGAATGTCTCTGCCGTCTCTGAAGAGCAGGCAGCCTCCATGCAGGAAATTGCGGCATCCAGCCAGACGCTGGCACAGCTTGCACAGGATCTGCAGCGAATTGTCGGAGGTTTTAAGCTCTAAGGCCATCAGAATACACTTCAGGAGCTGTTGTACGATACAATGCAGTATTTCGTACAACAGCCCCTTCTTTGTCCTCCTGCCGCGCCGGCACGATACATTCCCACACGAAAGGGGCTGCCCGGAAATGGGGCAGCCCCTTCTATGTTCCGATCCCTTTGGGGGTATCGGATTAATGGTTGAACATATTGCGCAGTGCCTGCTTGTTGACCTCGCGGTTCAGCTGGGCAAGATGCTGCGTAAGCTTGATGCTCTTTGGGCAGACGCGCTCGCAGTTCTGGCTGTTGCCGCAGCTCGTGATGCCGCCCTTTTCCATCAACGCGTTGAGGCGCTTCGGTGCATCGAACTTTCCAAGCGGGTGCATATTGAAGAGGAGCGTCTGCGCCGTCGGCGCAGGTCCAATAAAGTCGGACTGCGGTCCAACATTTGGGCACGCCTCGAGGCAGCAGCCGCAGGTCATGCAGTGCGACAGCTCATAGCAGGTCTCAGCCGTGTATGGATTCTGAATTGGAGCGTCCTTGACATCCCACGTACCATCAACCTCGATCCAGCCATGAATGCGTTTGAGGCTCTCGAACATAACCGAGCGGTCAATGAGAAGATCACGAATGACTGGGAACGTACGCGCCGGCTGAACACGGATTGGCTGCGTAAGGTTGTCGATCAGGGCACAGCACGCCTGCTGTGCACGGCCATTGATGACCATCATGCACGCACCGCAAACCTTCTCCAAGCAGTTGCATTCCCAAACAGGGGGCGGAACACGCTTGCCGTCAACCGTCACAGGATTCTTCTGGATCTCCATAAGAGATGCAACAACATTGAGACCGGGACGATAGTCAACTTCGAACTCCTGCGTATACGGGCTCTCATTCGGTCCATCCTGACGCTCGATGATAAAACGAACTTTTTTCTGTTCTGCCATGACTTCTATCCTCCCTTACTCTTTCTTAGCAACGGCGTAGTTACGCGCACGTGCTTTGATGAGCGAATGCTCGAACTCCATGTAGCTGACCTGCGGCTCTTCCGTATTCGGATCATAGTCCACAATGGAGGTCTTCATGAAGCGCTCATCATCACGGCCGTAGAACATGAGCTCACCGTCGGCATCCGTCATGCGCTCGCCCTTGTCATCAAGAAGGATCTTGGCATGTGCACCGCGGCTCTCATCACGGCAGCGTGCTGCCTTTGTCACGGCCATTGCATAGAGGATCATGTTGCGGAGCTGACGGACAAACATAGCTTCCTGGTTTGCCCATGTGCCGTGATCCGTCACGCCGATGTCATCCCAACGCTTCAGAATCCCCTTGAGCTTCTCAAGGCAGATGTCGAGTCCCTTGTTGTCACGCTCGATCGAGACGTAGTCATACATGATCTCGCCCATCTCCTGATGGAGCTTGTGGGCATTCTCAGAGCCTGTCATGTTGCGGATCTTATCGAATTCCGCCACAGCCTCCTTGCGTGCACTCTCAAGTTCTTCCTCGGTGAGTGCCGTGCCGAGCTCACCGCTGCGTGCCCAGCGCAGTGCCTCGGGACCAGCGATAAAGCCGGAATACGCTGCAGAGAGGAGCGAGTTTGCACCGAGACGGTTTGCACCGTGGTACTGGTGATCGCACTCACCCGCAGCCATGAGACCGGGAATATTTGTGTGATGCTTGCGATCGACCCAGATGCCGCCCATCGAGTAATGCACGGACGGGAAGATCTCCATCGGCACCTTGCGCGGATCCTGTCCGACGAACTCTGAATACATCTCAAGAATACCGCCGAGTTTGCGCTCGAGGTAAGCCGCAGGGATATGGGAGAGGTCGAGGTAAACACGACGCTCATTGTTGATACCAAGTCCCATGTGGACGCAGACCTTGAAGATCGCACGCGATGCGACGTCGCGCGGGACGAGGTTGCCGTATGCGGGATACATCTCCTCGAGGAAGTACCAGGGCTTGCCGTCCTTGTATGTCCAGACGCGTCCGCCCTCACCGCGGCAGGCCTCGGACATCAGACGGTTCTTATCCGACCCCGGAATCGCCGTCGGATGAATCTGAATGAACTCAGGATTGCCGATATGAGCGCCCTGCTGATAGGCGGAGGAAACAGCCGAGCCGTTGCAGATCGTCGATGCCGTGCAGCGGCCGAACACCTGACCGGGGCCGCCCGTAGCGAGCATGACCACATCAGCCGGGAATGCCTTGATCTCATTCGAGTTCATGTTCTGCGCAACAATGCCGCGGACGATGCCGTCCTTGTTTTTGATTGCACGGATGTATTCCCAGAACTCATACTTCGTGACCTTGCCCTTGACCTCCCAGCGGCGCACCTGCTCATCCAGCGCGTAGAGGAGCTGCTGGCCCGTTGTCGAGCCTGCGAATACAGTGCGCTTATTCTTCTGTCCGCCGAAATTGCGCAGATCAAGCACGCCCTCCGCCGTACGCGTAAACGGAACGCCCATGCGGTCAAACATCTTGACCAGCTTCGGCGCTGCCTCAACCATGCCCTTAACGGCAAGCTGGTCAGCGAGGAAGTCGCCGCCGTAGACCGTATCGTCAAAGTGCTCGTAGACACTGTCATGCTCGCCCTTGGTGTCCATGCAGGCATTCATGCCGCCCTGTGCGCAGAGCGAATGCGAGCGCTTCACCGGGCAATAGGAAAAGAGGTCGACGGTACCGCCCCCCTCGCAAACCTTCATCGTTGCGAGAAGGCCCGCCAAACCGCCGCCGACGATGATAACCTTATTCTGTGGTACTTTAGCCATTCTTAGCTCTCCTTTGCTGCAGTTCTCACATGAAGTAGCTGCCCATGAAGGCAAGCGTAACAAGCGACATCAGCACGCAGAGTGCCATGGACAACGCGTTGATCACCGACTGTGCGCGCGGTCCCTTTGCGATGCCCCACGTCATGCAGAACGTCGAAATACCGTTGCAGAAGTGGAAGATCGCCGCAATCATGCCGATCGTGTAAAGCACCGTGTGCAGAATCGCATAATCGCCGGTAACGAAGTAGGTGTAGAGCAGGTCATAGTTGATGTGCGATCCCATGACTCCCTTCTCCCACACGCGCATAAAGCCAACATGCCAGATGAGGAACGGAATGAGCAGCCAAGCCGTATAGCGCTGCAGCGCAAACTGCCAGTTGCGGACATAGCCATAATTGCCGGGGTTGTTCTTCGCCTGCGCAGCGATGTAAATACCGTAAATCGCGTGGAAGAGGATCGGAACAGCGATGGCGAACACCTCAAGCCCATAGAACACGGGGCGCGGGATGAGATCCATCATAGCCAGCGCATCATTAAAGGCCTTTGCTCCATGGAGCACCGTCGAGTTCGTAAAGACATGCTCGAAGAGGAACACGCCGATAACGACGAGTCCGACCAGTGAATGAAGGCGCCGCATGTAAAAGGTTGTGTGGAACATTTCATACCTCCTGAAATATGTTGACCTTAAGGAAACATGAATCACTTCAGCACTTCAGATTGACAAACTTCATTTGATTCGTGATCCCTTAGGAGCCGCAGCTCCAGCACCGTGTGCAGGAGCCGCGCCCCCGAATGATTTGTCATGCGCCAAACCATCGGCATGAACACCTACATTAGAGTCTGCGATAGGGCTTCTGTCCCATTTCATAGAAGTTATTCCCCTCGGAGTCGATGACAACGATACAGGGGAAATCCTCAACCGTCAGCTTTGCAACGGCCTCGGGACCAAGCTCTGGGTAGCCCACAACTTCATACTTCTTGACGGACTTTGCGATGAGAGCTGCGGCGCCGCCGACAGCAGCAAAGTAGGTCACGCCGTACTTCTTCATCGCCTCGACGACCTCGGGCGAACGCGAGCCCTTGCCGACCATGCCCTTGATGCCCTGCGCGAGCATCGTCGGCGTGTAGGCGTCCATACGGCCGCTCGTCGTCGGCCCCGCCGAGCCGATCGGATCACCCGGCTTTGCCGGCGTCGGTCCAAGGTAGTAAACAATCTGGTCGTGCCAGTCCACGGGCAGCGGCTCGCCCTTCGCGAGGGCTTCCGTCATCGCCTTGTGCGCCGCATCGCGGGCACTAATGATTGTCCCCGTAATCAGGACGCTGTCGCCGGCCTTAAGCTTACGGGACATCTCCTCCGTAAACGGAGTCGTAATACGGATACTTTCCGCCATTGAGTATTCCTCCCTAATGATAATACACAAGAACCGCTCCTAGAGAATGCGGTGCGCATGCCGGAGGGCATGGCAGCAGATCGTCACCGCAACCGGCAGACCTGCAATGTGCGTCGCACCCCACTCAATGTTTACGGCAAGTGCCGTCGTCGTCCCGCCAAGCTGAGGGCCGATGCCGGTCTTGTTGATCATTTCGAGAAGCTCCTCCTCGAGCTTCGCATACTCAGGCATGGGATGACGCTGGTTGATTGGGCGCGTGAGTGCCTTTTTCGAGAGCAGCGCCGCGCGGTCCATCGTGCCGCCGATACCGATGCCGACGACCTCCGGCGGACATGGATTCGGACCGGCGTGCTGGATGATCTCCATAACGGCCTTCTTCACGCCCTCGACACCATCGGCCGGAACGAGCATCTTCACGCCGGACTTATTCTCCGAGCCAAAGCCCTTCGGCGCAATCGTAATGCTGAGACGGTCGCCAGGGACGATCCTCGTGTAGATGACACCCGGCGTATTATTCTGTGTGTTCTTACGATTAAAAAGAGGCTCCGCAACAACGGACTTGCGCAGATAGCCTTCCGTGTAGCCCTTTGCGATCCCCTCGTTAATCGCATCCTCCAGAAGTCCTCCCGTGATGTGAAGATCCTGTCCGACTTCGACAAACACGATGGTCATCCCCGTATCCTGGCAATACGGACGATCCTCCTCGCGCGCAATCTCAGCATTGCGGATGATCTGATCCAGAACGACCTGACCGACAGGCGACTCCTCTGTCTCCCGGCCCTTCTTGAGGCCTTCATAGACGTCGTCGGGAAGATAGTACGCCGCTTCTTTGCACATCTCGGCGACGTTCTCCGTGATTTCTTTTGCGGTTAGCTCTCGCAAAATAATCCCTCCTATAAATATAACTTATACACAGGTTAATTAAACTATATCATATTTTTTTCTTGCTTTCAAGTCTTTCAGACTTCTTGTAACCCCTTGAAAAAAGTGAATCTCATTCAATTTCAAGTTGTTGATTTTCACGTAGAATAAGAGCGTATTTTCTTATTTTATATCATTGTTTTTCTTTATTGTTTTATTGTTTAATTTCAACCAATATATTATTATTAACAATATTTTTATCGCATATATAAATCCCATATCGTACGATATGGGATTTATATGATAAAATTTTGAAAGATTTTTATTTAAGGCGAACGAGATTCATCTTTGGTTCTTCCCCTGCTGTGAGATTTATCATCATAAAGGAGCCCTGCACCGCATCACGCGGACGAGCCACACTCCCGGGGTTGAATACGGTCACATCCCCCTGCCGCTCGCAGAGAGCGATGTGCGTATGTCCATAAACAGCAATATCTGCCCCTGCCTCACGCGCAGCCGCGGCGAGTATCGCTGTATCAAACCGCACATGGAAGAGATGCCCATGCGTGAGAAAGATACGATGCCCGCCGGCCTCGACGACGGTCTCGTCATACGTTCCATCCAGAGGCAGATCGCAGTTGCCGAGGACGCGCACAACGCTCTTCCCCGTCAGCTGTTCCAGTGCATCTGCATCGGCGGCATAGTCTCCTGCATGAAGCCACATCTCTGCCTGTGCCGCCTCAGGATACTGCAGCATCGCTTGCAGGCTCTCAATATCTCCATGACTGTCGCTGACAATTCCAATATTCATGCTTCACCTCACACCTAGGAAAGATTGGGCAAAAGACGCCCTATGACGATATCTTCCGCTGCGGCACAGACAGCTCGATGATCGATCAACATGCGTCATGCGCGGCCAAGGAGTGCGCGCAGCTCCTCCCTCATCTGATCGAGTGCCGCACCGCGATGACTGATGGCGTGTTTTTCCTCACGTGAGAGCTCTGCCATCGTCCGCCCATCCGCACGATAAAAATAGGGGTCGTAGCCAAATCCCTCCGTGCCGCGTGCTTCGCGGCGAATAAAGCCCGTACACGTTCCCTCTGCCGACAGTTCCCGTCCGTCCCGAAGTGCGAGCACGAGGGCGCAGTGATAGGCGGCGCGGGCATTCTCCTCCCCGCGTGAGCGAAGTTCCGCGATCAGCTTCCCATTGTTCGCCGCATCGTCGCCATGCACCCCCGCATAGCGCGCGGAGCAGACACCGGGGGCACCGTCCAGTGCCTCCACCGAGAGCCCCGAATCGTCGGCAAGCGCCGAAAGCCCCGTCTTTTCACGATAGTACTGAGCCTTGATGCGCGCATTCTCCATGAATGTCGCACCATCTTCGACCGGCTCTTCGATCGCACCGAGCTCCGGCTTCAGCTCATAAAGACGTGACAGTGGAATAAGGCGCACGGGCAGCCCGAGAAATGCCGTCTCCATCTCCCGCACCTTCCCTGCGTTTGATGTGGCAATCAGTATCGTCTTTTCCTTCATATTATCCCTCCCGTCCCGGCAGCCACGAGAGCACATCACCGAGGGCGACCTTCTGCTGATCGATCAGCGTGCGAATGCCTTGCTCACCGAGATCCAGCAGAGCATTCAGCTCCTTCCGTGCAAAAGCACGGCCTTCGCCTGTCCCCTGCACCTCGACAAAGACACCTGCGCCCGTCATGACGATGTTCATATCGACCATTGCCGCAGAGTCCTCCTCATAGCACAAGTCAAGAAGCGGCTCATTTTCCGCATTGATGCCGACGCTGACTGCCGCCACATAGTCACGTACGGGGAAAATACCGCGCTTCGCATAAAACGACGCACACGCCTCGACAAGGGCAACAAATGCTCCCGTCACTGATGCCGTCCGCGTCCCGCCGTCCGCTTGGAGAACATCGCAGTCAATGTGAATCGTACGCTCACCGAGTGCCTTTGTATCCACTACCGCACGCAGAGCACGTCCGATGAGACGCTGGATCTCCTGTGTCCGCCCCGACTGATGGCCGCGCACCGCCTCGCGCGCCGTACGTTCCGCCCCTGCACCCGGAAGCATGGAGTACTCAGCCGTCACCCAGCCCGTGCCCGTTCCCTTCAAAAAGAACGGCACGCGCTCCTCCACCGTCGCCGCACAGACGACGCGCGTATGACCGGTCTCAATGAGTGCGGAGCCATCCGCATAGCGCTGATAGCCGCGTTCGATCCGAACGGGGCGCAGCTGGTCGGCACGCCGCAGATCTCTTCTTGGCATGAAATAATATCTCCTTTGGAAGTAATTCTCCCCTCCGGCTCGCGCTGTCCGTCGCACCGTGCCGCAGCAAGGCAAAATCCGCAACATAAAGCCTCCCCCGTCATGCGGGGGAGGGGAACCGCACAAGCGGGAAAGGGTACTGTATCATTTATGCCGTATGGCTCTCCTGATATTGACGATAATTCTTGATGACGCAGATCGGGGTCTTCTGTGATGCGTTGCCGAACGGATTGTCGAGCAGCAGCTTAGCGGCAAGTTCCCCATTTAATCCATCCGATACGCCGACCACACGTGAACGCTTGAGATCGTTGACATCCGCCACCATCGCGCCGAATGCCCCCACACGCGTCCGTATACGGTCTGCCACCTGGTCTGCATCCGCAGGACCATAGACAATCGCTTTGTCAAACGGCGGCATCGTTCCGGTCACATCGTCAATCAGCGCCGTTTCTCTGCCGCCCCAGCGATAGAACATGCCGCCTTTGCCGACGAGCTTCGCAAGGAAACCGGCAAAGAGGGCAAAGAGAACACGCCCCGTTCCCTCTACATCCATCAGGGACTGCATCCCATGCGGGCTGGCAAGGCTGCCGTAGTCCGGGATAAAGCGGCAGGCAAAACGTGCTGCGCGGGAAATGTGCAGCTGCTCCGGGAAGACAAACCGTCCCTGTGTAATCGCCACCACACTCTCAGCGCAGCAGACCAGATCGTCCGCCGTCACCTGCTCTCCTGCATAGTACTCAATCGCATCCACAATGTCATCCGCATCTGTCAGAATACGTGTCGGCACAGGAAGAATCTTCAGTTCAGCCATTCTGCACCTTCCCTTCCCGTACAAGCGCAACCCCGGCGAGCGCGGCAATCTCCGCTGCTGTCATCTTCATCAGTACCTTGGAATAATGCGCCGGCATCCGCCCCGTCTCCAGATAGATCAGATCCATGCGAAAATCCACCATGTGGGCAATCGCATCATCGAGTGTATGTCCGTTTCGCCCCTCAATGGAGAGCTTGAGAGCAAGATTTATGCGCTGCTTCTTCTCTATCAGTGCCGCCTCGAAGTAGTCATCCTCGCGCGGTGCCCCCTCACACTCCACCTTGCCGTGCACCAATGCGCCGTCGTACTGCTCATAGGGCAGCTGAACACGCAGGATCGCATCCATGATTGTTCCGCACTGCTTCCCCTCATTGGCAAAGGGAATCGTCGCACCGATCACCAGACGCCTGGGCGTCCGTTCCACGACAGAAAAGGGCGTCATCTCCTCCGTCTTCGGCACGATCACCTCCGTACCAAGATAAGCAAAGAGTATCTTCACGCCCGCATACACAATAAAAACGACTGCGATCAGCAGATGCAGCCACCACGAAAATTCAGATCCCAATGTCCCGTCCTTCTTTCTCCGCCGTCATCGCCGCTTCCATCGGCACATAGAACTCCTTGGGCAGGCGCGTTATATGTCCCGTATCGCGATGCGTAAATACATTTTCTGAGAAGCCGCTCACCAGCAGTGTTCCCGCCTGATTGAGAATGCGGTAGGAGAACACCATCTTGGCCTTTGTGAGCGCCGTCGCCGTGGTCTCGATCACCAGCTCATCATCAAAATGACCTGGTGCATGGTACTCCGCACCGACCTTCGTGATTGGGAATACGTACCCCGCCTCCATCAATGCGCCCAACGTGATGCCGATGCGCCGCAGATACGCGACGCGTCCGATCTCAAACCAGCGGATGTAGTTCGCATGATGCACGACCGCCATCGCATCCGTATCGTAAAAATTCACCCGATGTGTTACCTCAACCGGCATGAAAACTCCTTTCAAACAATCTCTTCCATTCGCGCGGCACGCGCGAGATCCGCCTCCATGTGCGCCAGCTCCTCTGCACGCACAATAGAACGCCCCGACTCAAAAAACGTGCAGTGTGCGGTCTGCGCACCGATCGGCTGCGTTCGCAGCCCCGTTCGCCGCGCGAGCTCCTCCACCGTTCCCTCATTCCCATCCACGAGGCGCACATTCTGCGGCAAAAGCTGCCGCATCGTATCCTTGAAATAGTTGAAATGCGTACAGCCGAGCACGATCGCAGAATAATCCGCAAAACGATACGGGGCAAACGCATCCCGCAGATACGCCTCCACCGCCGATGAGACGAACTCCTGCCGCTCGGCGAACTCCACCAGCTGCGGCAGTGCCAGGAGATCCACCAATCCGTTCGGGTCGCAGGAGGAAATCAGCCGTTTCAGCTTCTCCCCATGCACCGTGATCGGCGTCGCCGTAACGAGTACACGATGCTCCGCATCGCGCGTGAGCGCCTTCTTGACCGCAGGCTCCATCCCAATGATCGGCACATCGTAGAGACGGCGCATCTCATCTACGGCCACGGAGGTCGCCGTATTGCATGCGACGACCACAGCATCGGCGCGCTGCTGCTCAATGAGAAAGCGAAACGCGGTACGAACAAAGCCGCGCACGGCGGGAACAGATTTCGTCCCATACGGCACATGATCGCGGTCAGCATAGAAGATAAACTCCTCCGACGGCAGCACACGGCGAGCATGACTAAGCACCGTCAGACCGCCATAGCCTGAATCAAACAGCGCAATGCGCATCTGTCCATCTCCTCTTCCTGATCGAAACCGACGACTCTATTATAGCAACTTCTTCCTTCTTTTGCCATATTTGTCACAAAAAAGCCATAATAAGGCAACGGCGATGCACATAGATGCGATTGACAGAACTGTCTGCCTTGACAGAACAGATAAAATACGCTACACTTAGCGCGTTGTTAATTTCTATTAAAAAGAAGGTATTCCAGTGAAATTCCCACGTTGGTTGCTCATCCCGATTGTTCTTATTCTCCTGTGTTTCGCTGCGGCGGCACTACTCATGTGCACATCGCTCGGCGTGCCCGTACTCAACTACCACCAGGTCGAGGACAAGGACGGCAACCCACTCACGCTATACTGCGACCAGTTCGATCAGCAGATGGCATACCTCGCGGAAGAGGGCTACCATACGATCACGCTGGATGAGATGATGGACGCGGCGGAAAACGGCACGCCGCTCCCCGAAAAGCCTGTCGTTATTACCCTCGACGATGGATACGTCGACAACTACGAGTATGCCTATCCGATCCTGAAAAAATATGGATTCAAGGCGACGATCTTCCTCATCAACGATTTCACGGGCGTCTACCCAAACTATCTGACATGGGAACAGATTCGCGAGATGCAGGATTCCGGACTGATCGACTTTGAGAGCCACACAATGACGCATGCGAATCTCTCGGAGCTGACCTCGCGCGACGAACTGCACCATGAGATCGCGGACTCCCGCGAAGCGCTCTCCAAGAAACTCGGCAAAGAGGTCAACTACATCGCCTATCCGGGCGGACGCGCCACGGACGCGGTGGAAGAGGTCACACGTGCTGCGGGCTATCGCGGCGCATTCACTGTCCACTACGGACTATCCACCCCCACAGAGGGGGTCTACCAGATGGACCGCATCCCCATCTTCGGATGCAACACACATACAATGACACGCTTTAAGCTGCGGCTGACATTCGCTCCGCTCATCGCTCCGTTCGAGGATCTGCGTCTGACCCTGCGCGCACGAGGACTTGCACTGATTGGAAACTATCTACCGATCCCCTAAGAACGCGGCAAACGCGATGGTACTTAAACACAAGAACAGCCCCCGAGATTGCAGCTCGGAGGCTATTTTGTTTCCATTGTGCAGGCAGGGACTAGCACCTAGGCTCGTCGCCGTCAGTCTCACTCATCGAGCCATTTGCTGATATATCGTTGGCGATTTCATTTGTCAGCACTTCTGCCGTATTCTCTGTCGGCTCGTTCGAGGCTTCGCTAAAAACGTACTCCAGTAAGGAAGCCTCGATCTCCTCTCTGCTGTAAGGCGGCTTCTTTGTAGATAAATCCACCATCGTCAAGCATCTCCTTCATTGTTGATTCGTAACAATCAAACAGCCATCGTTTCCTTATCTTTGAATTCGGCACATTCGAGAATCTCCCTGCAATCCGTGCCTTGCGAGCTTCAGCGGTCTCTTCTGCCTCGATTATCGCCAACCGCCCCTTGGTTGTCAAGGAGATTCTACTCAGCAGAATATTTTTGTGAAAAATCTGTAAAAGATTGAGACAGGATTCAAAAAATATGCTATAATTCCCGTATTGGTTATTGTGTTTAAGGAGGGCTTTTCATGGATTTTGAAGCACTGGTGAAAGCGAAGTTTGACGAGGCTTATGCGGCGACGGAGCATCCGAAGAAATTCTTCCTCACAGAGAACGGTCGTGGTGTTGTCGACGGCGGTGATATGTATAACGCTCTGCTCCACGATGTGCTCGATGTCGTTCAGCGTGCTGTTGTGGGTATCCTGAAGGACAGCCATCACAATCACTAAGAACCGAAAGAATGTGGCCGCCGCACAGTTTAGTGCGGCGGTTTTCTTTATACAAAAAGACTGCGTACGGAGCTGCAGCTCCGTACGCAGTCTTTTTTATGTGCAATCATGCGGCAGCTGTGCTGCAATCAGCCGTCGTGTGAAGGGGTGTACTGCCTCCTTCAGCGCCGTTGACGGCAGTTCTTCGACGATTTCACCGCGCTCCATAACAAGAACGCGTGTCGTCATCTTCTGCACAACCGCAAGGTCATGCGTAACAAAAAGCCCCGTAAACCCATACTCAGAATGCAGTTCGCGGATAAAATCCAGAAGAGCTGCCTGTGTAACAACATCCAATGCGCTGGTCGGTTCATCAAAGAGCAAGAGATTGGGACGAACAAAAAGTGCTCGGATCATCACTGCACGCTGAAGCTGCCCCCCGCTGAGCTGATGCGGCAGACGCTCTGCCGTATCGGACGGCAGGTGTGCACGCTCCAGCATCATATGCAGGGTACTGCGCTCCTCCCCGTCGGTGACAAGACCGAAACGGCGCAGCGGCTCAAGCAGAAACTGCCCGACCGTCATACGCGGACTGAATGCCTCGAGCGGATTTTGAAAGATCAGTTGGAGATGTCGGTAGACATCGCGCGGCCATCCTCTCTGCGTCGCTGTCAACGTCTGTCCCAAAAAGGAAATACATCCGTCAGACGGCGTTTCAAGTCCCGCAATCATCTGCAGGAGCGTGGACTTCCCGCAGCCGCTTGCACCGACGATTCCGGTGATCTCTCCTGCATACAGGTCAAAGGACACCCCCCTGATCGCCTCGACGAGGCGCGTTCCCTCACGATAGGTTTTCTTTAGATCCTGAACGCGAAGAACATTTTCTTTCATACGCACCCCGATCCTCACGTCAAATACGGAACAGCATCCAACAAGACTCTCGTATAGGGATGCGACGGACGGTGCAGGACATCCTCTGCCCTGCCATGTTCAACAAATCTGCCGCTCTGCATGATGTATAGATCGTATCCGCTACATAGGCTGCTGCGTCCATATTATGTGTCACAAAGACGATGGAGCAGCCCTGCTCCCCCGCCATACGCTTGAGCCGATCGAGCAGACTGCGGCTCGCAATAACATCGAGTGCGCTTGTCGGCTCATCGACCAAGAGGAGTTTCGGCGCGAGCGAGAGTGTCATTGCCGTGGCAGCGCGCTGACGCATACCGCCGCTGAGCTGGAACGGATACGCCTCCATGATCTTTTCGGGATCCTCCAGACTCTCACGGCGCAGAGCGGCAATCGCGGTCTCCCGCCAACCGCGCCCTGCACCGTGCGCTTTCAGATAGTCGGAAAACTGTGCACCGATGCGGCGTATGGGATTCAGATAGGCACCGGGATCCTGGAAAAGAACGGCGATGTCCCGCCCCATCAGGTCGCTGCGCACGTACGCGGCAGCATCGAGCAGCTCCGTGCCGCAAAAGGAGATCGCGCCGCCGTCGATGATGCCGCCGTCCGGCAGAACGCCGATGACGGCGCGCAGGAGAGTTGATTTCCCGCAGCCGCTCTCACCGACGACAGCTGCAATCTCACCGCGCCTGACCGCCATCGTCACATCGCGCAGCACACAATGTGCATGAATGCGCAGTGTCAGGCGCGCAATCGAGAGCAGGGAGACTGATCCGTCCGCCTTACTTCCCGCCAATCGTCAGATCCTTCGTGATGAGGTAGTAGTCGATCGGGTGCATATAGACGCCCGACACCTTGCTCGTCGCAACAACCTGGTTCGCCACGCTGAACAAGAAGAGGCTCGGCGTATCCTGCAGCACGAGGTTCTCAATCTGACCGGCGAGTGCAAGGCGTTCCTTGGCATCCGCAGAGTCGCCCATCCGCTTCAGGAGGCTGTCAACCTCGGGGTTGCTGTAGTGACCGACGTTCTCCTCACTGGTCGAGCGGAGCGTCTGATCCAGATACCAGAACGGATCGTTTGTGCCGAGCGTGATCCAGTTGCTCTCCGTCAAGTCGAAGTCACGCTTCGTCTTTGCCTCCTCGGAGTTCTGGATGCGGCGGATCGTCGCCTTGATGCCCGCCTGCTTGAGCTGGTTCTGCAGAGCCTCGTAGATCTCGGACTTGCTGCCCCACGCATTGATCGTCAGCTCGAGTTCCTTGCCGTCCTTCGTCACATAGCCATCTGCATTCTTCGCAGTATAACCTGCGGCGGCAAGCTCCTCCGCAGCCTTCGCGAGATCCGTATGCTGACGCAGCGACTCCTGATACGAGGGTCCGAGGTGCGGCGGGAATACCGCCCCAGCGACAGCTGTGCCGTTCCCCTCGATCTTCACCAGATCATCGTAATTAACCGCATAGCTGAGTGCACGGCGCAGATGTGCATCCGCAAGCACACGCTCGAGATTCATGCGGAACATATAGACACGAACACCCGTGATCTCATGGATCTTGTATTTGTCATTCTCAAAGAGACTGCGGCTCGCACTGTTGCACCGCTGGATGTAATCCACATCGCCCGCCTGCAGTGCCATCGCGCGCTTGTTGTCATCCTCGATGTTCTTGACCGTAAGCGTGTCAAGCCCGGGGGTGCCGTCCCAATAGTGCTCATTCTTCTTGAGCTGAATCTCCTCGTTCTTCTTGAAGCCGACAATCTGATAGGGCCCCGTCAGCACAGGTGCGGAATCCGCTTTCGAGAGATCCGCCTTCGTGTTGATGATAACAAAGGCCGGCTCCGTCAGTGCCGCCACGAGCGCACCGTACGGCTCCGTCGTCTCGATGAGGAGGTTCTGTCCGTCCACCTTGATCTCCTTGATCTTCGAGGACTTCTGCGAGCGCGGGCTCTCCTTCAGCGTGCGCTCGAGCGATGCCTTGACGAGCTCCGGCGTCATCGCCTCACCATCCTGGAACTTCACATTCTCGCGGATGTGGAACCGCCACGTCGTCGGATTGACCGCCTCCCACTTGTCGGCAAGCTGCGGTGTGAACTCCATCTTGTCCGAGACTGTGACAAGCGTCTCACCTGCGCCGATGCGCGTCACCGTCCAGCCGTCCCACTCATGCGCCGGATCGACGGACTCACCGAACCAATACAGGGCAGCATTCAGATGCTTGCCCGCAGCCTCCTGTTTCTCCGAGCCGCAGCCCGCGAGAAGCCCCATCATCAGGAGCATCAGAGTCATGAGCACATACAGTTTTTTCATAGATTTTCTCCTTCTTTCGCCCAAAAACTACGCTAAGATACGATTCCCTGTCATACACATCACCCCCCGGACGGATCCATTACGTCGCGCAGTATATCCCCCATATAGTTGAACAGAAAGATCGTCACAAAGATCGCTGCCCCGGGGTAAATCATGAGCTGCGGGGCGGTCTGCAAATAGTCGCGCGCTCCCATGAGCATCGTTCCCCACTCCGGATAGGGCAGAGGCACGCCGATGCCAATGAGAGAAAGTCCCGCAACCGTGAGCAGAATCTCTCCGATATTTTGAAAAATGAGCACCAAGAGGCGCGGCAGAACATTCGGCAGGAGGTAGGAGGACAGTGCGCCCCAAAGCCCTGCCCCACTGAACACCGCATACCGTGCGTAGGGTTTCTCCCGCTCGGACTGCACGAGTGTGCGTGCAACGCGGGCATACTCCGCCCAATGCGTGAACGAGAGCGCGAGAATGAGATGCGGGATGCTCGGCCCGAGTACGCCGATCAGAGCGATGGAGACGACGAGCGACGGCATTCCCAGAAAGAAGTCCAGCAGTGCCGTCATGACGCGATCCGCCGTCCCCCGCAGAAATCCTGCGACCATCCCGACAGCGATGCCAAAAAATGCTGTGACTGCGACAATGAGCAGCGTGACCGACAGGCTGATCTGCCCGCCGTACAGGATGCGCGAAAGAATGTCGCGCCCGAGCTGATCCGTTCCGAAGAAATGCCCCGCCGTATTGCCCGTCAGACGCATCGTCAGATCCTGTTCATAGGGATCGTAGGGAGCGATATAGGGTGCAAGCACTGCGAGCAGCGCCCATACGATGAGCAGCATGCCGATGATGCAGAAATCCCGACGGCGCAGCAGTCTGCCCCACAGATAACTCATAGCTGACGCGCCCCCCCTTCCTGCATGCGGCGCGGATCCAAACGGAGACAGATGAGATCGGCGATGAAATTCATCACCACAAAAATCCCCGTCCCCCACAGGATATACGCCTGCATCAACTGATAGTCCTGCGCGAGGATTGCCGTCGTCATCAGCTGCCCCATGCCGCGCCATCCAAAAATCGTCTCAATGACGGCAGAGCCGCCGAGAATATTCCCGAGCGTAAGCCCGAGCATCGGGACAAGCCCCGTCAGGGCATTCGGCATGATATAACGCCATAGGACAACATGAGCCGGCAGTCCGAGCGCATGCGCCCCAATCACATAGTTTTTCCCATGCTCCTCGAGCAGAGCATTGCGAAGGCGACGAATATAGAGCCCCGCAATCCAGATGGCAAGAGCCGCAGCCGGCAGGATCATCCCGCGCAGACCATCCGTCGCCGTCACAGGGACGAGACGCAGATGAACGGAGAACAGCAAAATCAGCAAAAGGCCGACCCAGAAGGTCGGCAGAGAGATTCCTAGAAATGACAGGATGCGCGCAGCATGATCGATCCAGGTTCCATGCCGATAAAAGGCAAGCAGACCGAGCGGAATCGCAGCCACTGCGGCAAACAGAACAGAGAGACCTGCAAGTGCAAGCGTCCGCGGCAGTGCCTCACGCACCAAGTCCGCAACGGGAACGCCATAAGCGATGGAGTAGCCGAGATCGCCGGACAGTATCCCGCACAGCCAGTGCGCATATTGAACGATCAGCGGCTGATCCAGTCCCAGCTCCGCACGAAACTCCGCGACAAGCTGCGGGTCGGCGGGAACGCCCATCATGACAAAGTGAAGCGCGACTGGGTCGACGGGCGAGAGCTGCATGAGCACGAATGTCCCGCCGGTCATGGCGAGCAGCACGACCAGCATACCGACAAACCGCCGTAAGATGATGCCGCTCATATTGAACCCACGGCCTCGTAGTGGAACGACTCAAGCTCCCAGAGAACGCCCGTCAGCTGCTCCACATCCACATCGGAGAAGACACGCAGCGTCGGACGCACATCCTCCTCGGGGAAGATCGCAACGGTCGCTGCCTCCTCGCCGTACTGGAAGAATGCCTCGACGGCACTGTGGTCAACGTAGATGCGCAGCGAAAGAGTACGATCGACGTAGAGCTTAAAGCTGCGCGTACCGCGTCCTCCCTGGCGCATTTTCGTGCGGTCGATGGTCATGATCTGTTCCAGACGATTGTAGCGGAACACCAATTTCTCCGCCCCATAGACCAACTCAAGCGCAACGGTGTAGGCATCCCCTACCTCGATGTCGAGCAGCAACTCTGTGAGGTCAAAGAGCGCTGTCTCGAAATGGCTCGTTTGCTCCGCCTCCAGTGTGCGCTCTGTCTCACGGTGGCGCAGTGCCTTCAGTTCATGTACCGGCTCAGAAAAGATATGCCCCTGACGCAGTGTCAGCACGCGCGGCAACGTGAGGCTGTGCATCCAGCCCTCCGCGCGCGTCGGGTAGTCGTCCTCACGGTCGGGCATCCCCATCCAGCCGATGAGAATATGCCTCCCCTCATGCGTCACGACCTGCGGTGCATAGAAGTCAAATCCGTGGTCGAGTTCCTTGAACCGCCCGTGCATGAGCATCTCCATCGCGTCCATGGACGCATGCCCTGCGATATAGCCAGACTGATAGAGATTCTGGCGGTCGTAGGCACGCGCGGGCACCCCCTGCGGGCAGAAGAGCAGGACGTCGTAATCCCCGAAGGAGAGGAGGTTCGGACACTCCCACATATAGCCAAAATCCTTCAGCTGTGTCTTCAGCTCGCCGCGGTAGACCCAGCCATCCGCCGTCTCGCGGTAGATGAGGACACAGCCGCGCTCTTCCTCCGTCTGCGCCCCGATGATGAGATAGCGTACGCCGTCGCGCTCAAACAGATAGGGATCACGAAAATGCGCCGTAAAGCCGGGCGGCGGCCCATCGATGATGATCTCCTCTTTTTTCACCATCCCCGTCGCCTTCGTATACGTGCCGAAGCGCTGTACGGAACTGCGATTGCCCTCCGCATCCTTCGCGTTGCAGGTGTAGAGGACGCGCAGCCGCCCGTCCTCCTCCGCAGCGCACCCCGAGTAACATCCGTCCTTATCATGTGCGTCGCTCGGCCACAGGGCGAGCTGGGGCACGCTGTAGGTACAGAAGTCGCGCGTCTTCGTGTGTGCCCACGATTTATTTTTATGCGCACAGCCGAAGGGATTCCACTGATAGAAAATATGCCAGCCATTGTGGTAGGCGAGCCCGTTCGGATCGTTGATCAGTCCAAATGGCATTTCGAGATGAAAGCGATTGTGAGGGCGATCGGTGAAGGGAAAGCCCTCCGCCAACCGTGTGTCAATGTCCCGCTTGTCAAAATTCTCCACAGCGCTCACTCCTCCGTGCGAAAAACGACAAAGGTCAGACCAAAGGCGACGGCAAAGCCGATCACGTTGACGAGGATGTAAGCGGGCAGATGATCAAGATAGAGCAGCGTCCCGGGCAGAACGGTGATACCCATGCCCGTCCCCGCGAGATGCAGGAAGCCCGCCACTGCGCCCGCGCACGCCCCGCCGACCAGGCCGCAGATAAACGGGCGCATAAAGCGCAGGTTAATGCCGAAGATCGCAGGCTCTGTGATGCCGAGGAAAGCAGGAACAGCCGAGGAAATATAGAGGGCACGCTTTTTTGCATCACGCGTACGCGCTGCGACCGCAACGGCGGCACCGCCCTGTGCCACAATCGCACCGGTAATGATGGCGTTGAACGGGTCAACGCCTGTCGACGCGAGAAGCTGCACCTCAAGCGCGTTGAACACATGATGCACGCCGAACACGACGATCACCTGATGCAGACCGCCGACGACAAAACCGCCGATTCCGTACGGCAGCTCCAAAAAGGCACGTACTGCGCCGAAAACACCGATCTCGAGTGTGTGCATGATCGGTCCGATGATGAGGAGCCCGAGCAGCATAGAGACAAACAACGTAAGGAACGGCGTGACAATGAGGTCAATGATATCGGGCACAAAGGTCTTGAACCATTTCTGCAAACGCGCCGCAAAGATACCAAGTACGAGTGCGGGCAGAACCGAGCCCTGATAGCCGACCACGGGAATTGGAATCCCGAAGATCTCCATTGAGAGAGGAACGGCATCCCCCGCCGCGATCGCATAGGCGTTCGGCAGCTGCGGAGCGACAAGCATCAGACCAAGCACAATGCCGATGACGGGCGTTCCGCCGAAGCGGTTCATCGTCGACCAGCAGACGAGCGCGGGCAGGAAGGCAAAGGCCGTATCCGTCAGGATCTGACTCATGCGCAGGAGATTTTCGTTCATCTCGATGCCGAGACTCTGTGCCATCCCGCGCAGCCCCATGAAGAGTCCTGTCGCAACAAGCACGGGAATGACGGGGACAAAGACGTCGCCGAGGGTGCGTGAGACCTTCTGCAGCGGCGACATCTGCTCGTATGCCTCCTGCTTTCCGCTGCCCGCAGTCGAGCCGAGATTCGTCCCCGCGACGAAGGCGTCATAAACCTTGTCGACAAATCCCGTCCCGAGGATGATCTGATACTGGGCGGCGGCAAAGAACTGTCCCTTCACGCCGTCGATGTTCTCGATCGCCTTCTCGTCGATGATCGTCTTGTCGTTGACGATCAGTCGCAGACGCGTCGCGCAGTGCTCGGCACTACGAACATTCCCCGCTCCGCCGACATACTTCCAGATCAGCTTGGCGACGCGCTCTTCCTTTGGCAGATTCGGGTCAATGTCGTCCTCTGCCGCCTCCTCTGCCGCAGCCTGCGTCTCCGCCGTGGCTTCTGCATTGTGAGAGGAAATTTCTGCCCCATCCGACACCAGCGTGATCGTCCCATAGTCTGCCGCATTGGTCACAAGGATGGGCGTCGTCGTCTCATAGCCGGCCGCGCGGATGGCGGCGGGATCGAACTCGATCAGCAGCTGCCCCTTCTTCACCGTATCGCCCTGCGCCACATGCGCAGTAAAATGCATCCCCCCGAGCTTCACCGTATCCACGCCGACGTGGATGAGGATATCCACGCCATCTGTCCCGTGAATCCCAATGGCGTGCTTCGTCTCAAAGAGCACAGTTACCTCGCCATCCACGGGAGAGACCACACGGCCCTCCGGGTCGGCTACCGCCGCACCGCGCCCCATTGCCCCGCTCGCAAAGGCGGGATCCGACACCTCCGACAGCGGGATCAGCCGCCCCTGCAGAGGACTGTCCAAACGAATGTCCTTCATGTAAATTCCCCCTTATGGAAACGCCGATACATTCGGCACTTCCTTAGAACCCCACGCCCCATGCGCATATCCTTCTAAAATTTTACTAATTTTTCTTTTCATTGTCAACGGAGACCGCCTATATCACGGCATAATCGGCAAAATCATTTTACAACCCAAAGCCCATGTGATAGAATAACTGTGGAAAGTTTTATTGTATACCATGGGGAGGGCATAAGAGATGGCTGTAAAGTATGAAGTCAGTGTGACTGCCATCGGCAAACTGGCGCGCAAATTCCTCGAGACCAACAGCAGCATTATCCTGCTGGACGAGGGAGCACACCCCAATCTCGCCGAGATGGTCATTGAGCACACATCAGGCGATCTGAAGAGCGACATCACCGTCGGAGATACGCTGACGTTTGGAAAGCAGAAATATAAGGTCACACGCGTCGGTGAGAACGCAAATGACACGATCCGCGACAGCGGGCACTGCACGCTGCTCTTTAACACAACAGGCTCTATGCCAGGGCAGATCGAACTGGAGGGCGGTCCCGTACCTCCGATCTCAGTGGGACTGAAGTTTTCCTTCTCCGGGAAATAAAACCAAAGAAACTGTGAGAGCCAGATCAACTGTAATGCACTCTGGCTCTTTTCTGTACGCACAATGAAAGAGAATATCCATGAAAAAAATTCTCGCCGTATTGCTTGCCGCGCTGCTTCTTCTCACGCTCGGCTGCGGGAGTAAAAATACGGCAGCCGACGACGCAGAGGAAGATCATGCTGCCCTCGACCTCTCTCAACCGCTGAAGCCCCCTGCTTCCTTTGAAGGAAAACGCGTGCTCGTCGCATTCTTCTCGCGCGCAGGGGAAAACCACGAAGTTGGCTACGTCGAAAAGGGAAACACGGCGCTCCTTGCTGAGCAGCTTGCAGAGCTTATCCATGCGGATGCCACGTTCGAGATACAGACTGTCATCCCCTACCCGATCGACCTCAAGGAGATGACAGAGGTGGCAAAAGAGGAGCAATCCAAACAGGCGCGCCCGCTGCTCGCATCAAAATTCGATGATATGGCGCAGTACGACATCATCTTCCTCGGCTATCCGATCTGGTACCAGGATCTACCGATGCCGATCTACACCTTCCTTGAGAGCTATGACTTCGCAGATAAGGTCATCATCCCATTCTCCACCGGATCGGGCAATGCAATGAGCGGCAAAGAGGCGGATATCCCGAACTATGCCAAGGGCGCGGCGGCGTTTCCGGGGATGTGCATCCGCGGCAAGACGGTGCGTGACAATGCGACAGAGACAAATAAGCACATTGCCGTCTGGCTGGAGGGATTGGGGTACCACAACTGATGCGCCCCCTGCTCTTTGTCCTCATCACGCTCCTCATGTTCTTTCTGCCAAACCGTTTGCTGACGACGGAGCCCGTGCATGAGTATCTGGGCTGTGCCCTTCTCATCCTCGGCGGCATCCACCTGTGGCTCGAGCGCGCCTATCTTCGCGCGCTCTTTTGGCGGCGCCTGCCGATGACGGCACTCAACACGGTGAATATCATCATACTCCTGCTCCTTGCCGTGACCTTGGTATCGGGCATACTCATCTCCCTCTACGCTCTTCCCATTGTGCGTCTGCGCGGGCTCGCATCCATCTACGTCCACGCAGTCCACCTCTCTGCCGGTGTGCTGCTCTTTCTCGTCGTTGGCGTGCATGTCGGTCTGCATGCCCGCATGCTGTGGAGAGCTCTGCTGCGCCGTATCCCGCTGCGTATCCCACGGACGATGCCACGCGTTCTATATGTCGTCGGTATTCTTTTGACGGCAGCAGGCATTCACCGCTTTATCACGACGCGCATCTACGACAAGATCCTCTTTGAACATCTATCATTTGGCGGACTTACGGGAACATGGACATACCAGTGCGACCTGCTCCTCATGTTCCTTGCCTGCGCATGCCTCGCCATCTTCTATCAGTCATGGCGCATGCGGAAATAAAAATAAGAAGACGCTTTTCACCAATACGTGAGAAGCGTCTTCTTTAGTAAGAACCGCGTTTATCTCGCCACCGTCACATCATCGCATCCATCGCGTCAAAGATCGGCAGGAGAAAGGAGAGCACGGCAAAGAAGATGAGCCCCGCAACAATGACGATCATGATTGGCTCGGCGAGTGCCGCCACACGCTGTCCGATAATCTCCGCCCGGCGTGCACAATACTCTGCCGCCTGCGGAAGAATGCGTTCCAATTCCCCCGCCTCCTCGCCTGCGGCTAGCATACCGCGCACGAGAGACGGCAGATAGGGGTCATCTGCCATGATCTGTGTGAGGCTGCGTCCCTCGATAAGCCGCTGCTCTATGTGGCTCAGCTGACGGCGGAGCGCACGATTTCCCGTTGCCGTGCATGCCAGTGCAATGGCGCGGTCGAGGCGAATCCCACTGCGCAGGAGAACGGCGAGAACGCACAGGATCATCTGCCACGCACGACAGCGGATGAATACGCCCACAACGGGCAGCCGCAGGATGCAGCGGTCACAGAGAAAGCGCGCCGTCGGAATGCGCAGGAGCAGCCCGATACCGAGGGGCACGGCGAAAAGGAGACATACCGTCGCCACAGGCGCATCGGCGATCTGTGCCGACACCGTGAGGAGCAGCTGTGTCGGCAGTGGAAGATCGGCATGCAGATCCGCGAGGAGTGCCGCGAAGATGGGCAGAATAAAGACGGTCATGAGGACGATGGAGAGCACGACTGCCGCCAGTAAAAAAAGCGGATAGAGGAGCGCGCTCCACAGTGCCTCGCGCATACGGTACTCCTCTGTGAGAAACGACGCTGCCGCTCCGAGCACGACATCGAGCGAGCCGCTCTCCTCCCCCGCGCGTACCATGCCGATGAGAACAGGGGAAAAGATCTGCCTCTTCGTCTCCATCGCCTGTGAAAGCGGCATCCCCTGCATGGCCGCATGATGCAGAGCATGGAGCAGCCGTCCCGACGATGATGTTGCTCCCACGCCGTCGCGCAGGCGTTCCAGTGCGCGGTGCAGGGGAAGTCCCACGGCGAGAAGGGCAGATAGCTCCTGAAAGAAGGCGATCCTCTCCTCGTCCGTCACACCGCCACGGCGCGACAGCCACTGCTGTGTATGCTGCGGCAGGCGCAGCGTCCGTCGCTCCTCGATGCGCACGGCCGTCTCACCGCGCTCCATGAGCATCCGTGCCGCTGCCGGCGCGCTCTCGGCTTCAATGATGCCGTGTATCTTTCGCCCCTCTGCCGTGCACGCCGTATAAGAAAATATCGTCATGCGAGGACGCCCCGTGCACGAAGCTCGGCCTCTGCCATCTCCGCCGTCTGCATCCCCTGCGCAGCACCGCTCATCATGAGCGTCTCAAGCTGATCATAGCGTCCCTGCCGCAGGACATTTCGCACGGCGGAGGTACCAACCAGCGTCTCAAACGCGGCAATACGGCCGCCGCCCCGCCGCGGCAGAAGGCGCTGAGCAAAGATGCCGCGGACGACATCGGCAAACTGTGCGCGCACCGCATCCCGCGCATCCGCCGGAAAGAAACTCTCCACGCGGCGCGCCGCCTGCGCGGCCGTCCCCGCGTGGATTGTCCCCACGACGAGCACGCCCGTCGCCGCCGCGAGGAGTGTCGCCTCAATGGTTGCACGGTCACGGATCTCACCCACGAGCAGGAGGTCGGGATCCTCACGCAGCGCACTGCGCACAGCATCGGGAAAGGAAGCAAAATCCCGCCCCTCTTCCCGCTGACTGAAAAAGGCACGATCTGCGGCAAAAACATATTCGACGGGATCCTCAAGTGTGATGATATGGAGGGAACGCGTATGGTTGACCGCATCAATGAGCGCGGCAAGCGTTGTCGTCTTGCCTGCCCCCGTCGCTCCGCAGAGCAGTACGAGTCCATCCCTCATCTCAAGAGCCGTACGCACGGCAGACGGCATACCGACCTCATCGGGCGTCATGATGCGCTCAGGCAGGAGACGCAGGGAAAGAGCCATCCCCTCCTGCGTTCGATAAAAGTTTCCTCGAAACCGCCGTCCCTCCCAGTCCCACGCGGCATCGACATCCTGCACAGAAAGAAGAGCGCGCTGCGCATCCGAGAGCATTTGACAGGCACACGCCTCCATCAGTGCCGCTGTGGGAATGAGATCCTCCGCCATCAGCATGCCGTCACGGCGCAGCTGTATCTGCTGATGCGGTGCCGCATGGAGATCCGAGGCATTCACTGTCATCATGCGGCGCAGCAGTTCCTGCCACGCGTCCGTTTCATCCATAGAGTGCACGCTCCACCTCCCCTAACGTCGTCTCCCCTTCGATAGCCTTTGCCGCGCCGTCCTGCCAGAGAGAGCGCATCCCCTCCGCCCCTGCCGCGCGCCGCAGATCATCTCGCGATCTCGCTCCGAGGATCGCCGTGCGGATATGCTCGGAGATGGGCAGCATCTCATGTATCGCCATGCGTCCATGATAACCGCTCCCGCGACAATGCGGGCAGCCGCGCCCGCGCACGAGCGTCATCCCTTCATGATAGAGCGATCCGAGGAGAAGAGCCTCATCTGAGCCTGCAGCGACGGTGTACGTCTCACGACAATGAACGCAAACACGGCGCACAAGCCGCTGGGCTACAACCCCCGAGAGCGTCGCTGCGAGCAGATAGGGCGGCGTCCCCATCTCGATCATGCGAAAAATCGCGGCGACACAGTCCTCCGTATGGAGCGTCGAGAACAGCGCGTGTCCCGTGAGGGCAATACGCACCGCCATCTCCGCCGTCTCACGGTCGCGGATCTCGCCCAAGAGGATCTTCTGGACATCCTGCCGCAGTGCTGCCCGCAGTCCCGCGACAAAGGTCAGCCCCGCCTCTGGACATACGGCAAACTGACTGATTCCGTCAATACGCCGCTCCACGGGATCTTCGAGCGTCATAATGTGACAGTTTGGGTCATTGAGCTCAGCGAGTGCCGCATAGAGCGTCGTCGTCTTGCCCGAGTTCATCGGTCCACAGACGAGGAGGAGCCCCGTCGGTCGATGGATGAGTCGTTCAAAAATCGCTTCGTTTTCCGGCGTGAAACCGAGCTCCCTGCAGTGAAGGAATCGCTCCGTCCCGTCCATAATGCGCACAACCATGCGCTCACCGCCCACGACAGGAAGAACCGCCACGCGCATATCGACGCTGCGCTCCCTGTGTGGATAGCGAATCTGCCCATCCTGCGGACGGTTGCGCTTCGCCGTGTCGATGCCCGCCATCACCTTTAGACGTGCAATAACTACCGGAGCGATTGCCGCCGGCAGCAGGATCGGATACGCGCGCAGCAGCCCATCGACGCGGACGCGGATGCGCAGTCCTTCCTCCATCGGCTCAAGATGGATGTCCGTTGCCTCTTCATCCAGTGCTGCATCGAGGACGGCGTCCACGAGCGTCAGTACATGACTGCCGCGTCCCTCCGGACGAGACGGCAAGCGCATTTCACGTACGGCATTTGTCACAAGACGCTGCAGCATTTCCTGCTCCATCGGTATGGCTCCTTTCCGATGTGCCGTCATAATCCACCGCGAGTAGATACAGCCCGCCGGCCGGAGCCGTGGGCGGCGCGAGCCGACGATCCCGTGCCGCAAAGATCTCCGCAAAGCGATCCTTGGAGATACGCCCCGTACCGACCGCCACAGCCGTACTGACGATATTGCGCACCATGTGATAGAGAAAGCCCGTGCCGTGGATATAGAGCGAGAGACGCCCCTCCCCCTCCGCCGTCAGACGGATCGTATCGAGCGTACGGACGGGCGACATCGGCGCACCACCCGCCGCACGAAATGAGGAGTAGTCATGCGTCCCCTCAAGGAGATGCAGCGCCGCCCGCATCGCATCGTAATCGAGCGGCTGAAAAATCTGCCATGCATAGCTGCGTGTGAAGGGATCCGGCACGCGGCACTCCTTCATGCGATAGACGTATGCCTTGCCCGTTGCACTGTGCCGTGCGCTGAAATCCCGCGCTGCCTCCCACGCCTCCGACACGACAATATCCGGCGGCAGGAGGCCGTTCACCGCACGCGGCAAGCGCTCCGTCGGGATGCGTCCGTCCGTGAAGAAATTCACCACCTGACCATAGGCATGAACCCCCGCATCCGTGCGCCCCGCCGACGCAAGCTCCACCGTCTCACCGCAGACCTGGGCGAGAGCTGCCTCAAGGACATTCTGCACGGCACGGATGGGCGGCGTCTGCCGCTGAAAGCCGTGATAGTTCGTCCCATCGTAGGCGACCTTCAGCGCGATATTTCGCGCACGTGCCTTCATCATCGCCACATGCTCAGGGCGCAAAGCTCAGCCCTCCCACACTCACGGCACAGATGCCCGCCGCACCGAGGATAAAGACGGCGACAGCCGCATAGTCGACACGCCCGATGTACAGCTCCTTCATCTGCGTACGTCCTTCACCGCCGCGGTAGCAGCGCGCCTCCATCGCCATTGCAAGCTCATCGGCACGGCGAAACGCAGAGAGAAAGAGCGGCACGAGCACGGGTACAATGGCACGCATCCGCCGCACGATACTGCCATGCTCAAAATCCGCCCCACGTGCCTTCTGCGCCTTCATGATGCGATCCAGCTCCTCCAGCAGCGTTGGGATAAAGCGTAAGGCAATCGTCATCATCATCGACAGCTCATGCACGGGAACCCCCACATGGCGCAGCGGAGAGAGAAGTGCCTCCAGCCCGTCGGTCAGGCGCAGCGGACTCGTCGTTAGTGTCAGCAGCGTACTCAACAGGATGAGCAGGATTAGGCGCAGCCCGATATACACGCCGCGTGTCAGCCCCTCCCACGTCGCCGACAGGGGGCCGACGGCAAACAGTTCCGTCCCCGGCGTCATAAAGAGGTGCACGCCGAACGTAAAGAGTACGATCCAGAGAATCGGCCGAATCGAGCGCAGCTGCATTCCAAGCGGAACCTGAGAAACGATCATGAGCAGCGCAATGCTGATGCCAAGCGCAAGAAAGCCTGCCACGTTCTCGACGAAGAAAACGAGCAGCAGGTAGAAGAACAGGAGAACAATCTTGACGCGTGGATCCATGCGGTGCAGGAAGGAATCTCCGGGCATATAGCGTCCGATTTGTATGTCATTCAACAAATTACCACATCCATTTTTTCATTCTTCCTATTATATTATACCATCTGGTCTACTGTTTTTCATTTATTTTTCGAGAAAGCTATGATATAATTTCATAAAATGTCGATATAATATGTATACGAGAATGATAATTTACCGCGATCGTATACAAGATGAAGGAAGGTTCCCTTATGGAAGATGCATTCATCGGGCGTCAGGCGATTCTCGATCTGCAAAAGAATGTCTACGCATACGAGATTCTTTTTCGCAGTTGTCTGAAAAACGCCTTTGACCCCAATCTCGACGGAAATGTGGCAACACAGAGCGTCATGGTCAACGCCATGCTCAATTTTGGCATGAAAAAACTCGTCTCCAACCGAAAGGCTTTCATCAACTTCACAGAGAAGAATCTCCTGTCGCGTGCACCGAAACTCCTGCCCTCCGACAGCATCGTCGTGGAGGTACTCGAGACGGTGCAGCCGACTCCTGAAATTCTCGAAGCCGTACGTGATCTAAAGGATGCAGGCTACAAGATCGCTCTCGACGACTTTGTCCTGCTCCCGGGCTACGAGCCGCTCATCAACATGGCGGACATCATCAAGGTGGACTTTCGCATCACGACAGCTCCCGAGGAGCGTGCCAACCTGCGCAAGGTGCTCCCCCCGCAGGTGCGGCTTCTCGCCGAGAAGATTGAGACAGAGGACGAATTCCGTCAGGCAGTGGAGGATGGCTATGTCCTCTTCCAGGGCTATTTTTTCTGCAAACCCGTCGTCCTGCACCAAAAGAGACTCACCAACAACGAGCTATCGCGTATTCGCCTTCTCAAGGAGGTCAACCGTCCGAACGTTGACTTTAACGCCATCACGGAAGTGATCGGGGCGGATACGAATCTCGTGTACAAACTCCTCACCTATATCAACTCGGTCGGCATCGGACTGACCAACCACGTCTCCAACCTACGGCAGGCTGCTGTGCTCCTTGGCTTCAGCGGGATCCGCAGCTGGGTGACACTCATCAGTCTCCAAACCTTCTCCGAGGACAAACCGAGCGAACTCTTCACCCTCTCGCTCCTGCGTGCAAAATTCTGCGAGCTGATTGCCCGCAGTCTGAACCGGCACGACCTCACGCCGGACACGGGCTTCCTGCTTGGCATGTTCTCCCTAATTGACGTACTGCTCAACCAGCCGATGGCGGAGATACTCAAGGAGCTCACTCTCTCCGACGAGTTGAATGCTGCTCTGCTTGGTGAGGACAACGCTCTGCGCCGTCTGCTCGACCTCGTCATCTCCTACGAACAGGGCAACTGGTCGTCAGTTGTTGCGTGCTGTGCGCATGAACACATCCCATTGGAGGAGATCAGCACGATCTATGACGAGGTTCTCGAATGGTATAACAAACTCCAGGCTGTCTGCTGACAGCGGACACCAAAAAAGCCCATTGGTTCGCGCCGATGGGCTTTTCTATGTTCTTTATTATTTCGGGTTGTACTCCAGAATCTTAATCTTCTTCTCCTCATTGAGATCGATGACCTCATCCTCCGAAATCGTCACGATCGGGAGCGGCACAACACCGTGCGGATATGCCGTGATCGTTCCCTCGCGATGATTACTGAGGAGCACACGCGAGCCGAGGAAGGCATTCTTGATATTCATCAGGACGGGCAGGCAAACCTGCGGATCGAGCGTCGTATACATCTGCCGCGCAATCTCCGTCACCGCATCGAACGGCGTGCGGCGCGGGTAGCCCTCGCGTTCGACCGTGATATTGTCATAGAGATCCGCCACAGCGATGATGCGAGCATAGAGATGAATGTCGTCGCCCTTGCTGTTGAACGGGAAGCCGCTGCCGTCCATGCGCTCATGATGCTGCATCGCCGCAAGGCGCACGCCCTCCGTCAGTCCCGCCACATTGTTGAGGATATGCGCTCCATCTACCGTATGCTGGATGTAGTTCTCATAGTCCTCGCCCTCAAGCGTTTCTACATTCTTTTCGAGCAGACGCTGATCAAAACGCGACTTGCCGACATCGTGGAGGAATCCCGCGAGAACAACATCCTTTGCCGTCTCACGGTCGAGCTTCATCCACTTGGCAATGACCCCCGCGAGGATCGACACACGCAACGAGTGGTTATAGATATCGCTCGCGAGATGGTTGACCTCATTGAGATAGTCAATCGTTCCGCTGCGGCGTGAGAGCGGCAGCAGATCCTCCTGCACCATCTCATTCGTCTCTTCCACGGGAACCGTGCCCGTCTTCTTTGTCTCCTCAAAGATCGACTTCGCCGTACCGATGACATTCTCATACTGCTTGATGAAGAGATTGCTGCGCGAGAAGATCGGCGAACGCTCCTCCTTCAGCTCCGATTCGTCCTTGATATAGACAACGGGGATCTTCAGAAACTTCAGGCGCGTGATGTGCGCCTTCGTCAGCTCCGTATTCTCCGACACCACCACCACGCGCTTGGCGTTGACGATCGTCCGCGCTAGGATCATCCCATTCTCAAGATCGTCTACGGATATTGCACGCAAAGCAAGCCCCTCCCTCGGTTTACGTCATTCTTCCTTACGAAATTCTCATGTCTATAAATATTTCGACCTGAAAAGAAAAAAACCTGCTTAATTAAAAAAAACTTGACATATTTTCTTCACCTATCGTATAATACACACACATCAGTACTTTATTGTATTAAAGCAGTAGAAGGATAAGGAGAAACGAAGATGAACTGGAAAGCGATTCTGACCGGAGCAACGGTACTCGCCTGCTCGGCAGCACTCCTCGCAGGGTGCGGCAGCACTGAGAAAGTCCCCTCGACGGATAATGCGGCAGAGATGGGAAAGATCATCGTCGGACTTGACGACAATTTCCCGCCGATGGGCTTTAAGGACGAGAACAACAAGATCGTCGGTTTCGACGTTGATCTCGCAGAGGAAGCAGCAAAACGTCTCGGTCGTGAGGTTGAGTTCAAGGCAATCGACTGGTCGAGTAAGGAAGCCGAGCTCAAGAGCGGCCGCGTGCAGGTGCTCTGGAACGGTCTCGACATCACCGAAAAGCGCAAGGAGAGCATGCTCTTCTCGAAGCCCTATATGGACAACCACCAGATCATCTTCGTGAAGAAGGGCAACACCGCCGTTACGGATGAGAAGAGCCTCGCGGGCAAGACTGTCGGCACGCAGAGTGCGGGCACGGTGGAGGAGTACATGGACGCCTCAGATTTCTATAAGAAGGAAGTCAAGGAGGTCAAGAAGTACCCCGACTACGTTGCGGCATTCATGGATCTTGAGAATGGCCGTCTCGATGCCGTCATCGGCGACGAGATCGTCGGCCGCTACTACATGAGCAAGCATCCCGACACACTGGATGCGCTCGACGTGGTCGTCGGTCCTGTGAGCGAGTTCGGCATCGCATTCGCGAAGGACAACACGAAGCTGCGCGACGAGGTGCAGAAGGTCCTCGACGAGATGAAGGCAGACGGCACGATCGCCAAGATCTCGACGAAGTGGTTCGCCAAGGACATCACGAAGTAAATGGTTGCCCTTCTGCCGCAGGTGGCAGAGGCACAAAGAAAGAGCTGCTGTACGATGTCGAATCATCGTGCGGCAGCCCCTTTTTCTGTAAGGAATATCATTCATGGACAAAACACTGGATACTATCCGTCTCATGCTCGAGGGCTCAGGCATCACCCTCGAGATTTTCTGTGTCACGCTCGCGCTTTCCCTGCCGCTGGGGCTCTTTGTCGCGCTCGGACGACTCTCTCGCTTTCGGCCGCTCAGCCGCATCCTCGAAATCTACATCTGGATTATGCGCGGTACGCCGCTCATGCTGCAGCTGCTCTTCGTCTACTTCGCCCTGCCGATGGTCGGCATCCTGCTCCCCGACATTGCAGCGGCACTGCTCGCCTTCGTCCTCAACTACGCCGCCTACTTCGCCGAGATCTTCCGTGCGGGCATACAGGCGGTGCCGCGCGGTCAATTCGAGGCGGCGCGCGTCCTCGGCATGAGCGGCCCGCTCACCATGCGCCGCATCATCCTGCCGCAGGTACTGCGCATCACCCTGCCGCCCGTCAGCAACGAGACCATCAACCTCGTCAAGGACACATCCCTCGTCTACATCCTCGCCATGAACGACCTCCTGCGCGTCGCGCGCACCATCGTACAGCGCGAGTTTGACATGACCCCCTTGCTCATCGCAGGCATCTTCTACCTTGCCATGACCGCTGTACTCACCTATGGATTCAAAAAACTGGAGGCGCACTATGGCAGATACGGAAACTAAAGACACGATGCTCAGGATGCGCGGCATCCACAAATCCTTTGGTGAGCTCAGCGTTCTCCGCGGGATTGACCTCACCCTCGCGCGCGGCGAGGTGCTCGCCATCATCGGCTCCTCCGGCTCCGGCAAGTCAACGCTCCTGCGCTGCATCAACCGATTGGAGACCATCGACCGCGGCGACATCACGATCGGCGGAGAGGTACTCTGCCATACGCCGGACGGTGCGGCATCGGCGACCTACGCGGACGCTGCCGACGTGCGGCGGATCCTCATGGCGACGGGCATGGTCTTTCAGCAGTTCAACCTCTTCCCCCACATGACCGTGATCGAGAACCTCATCGAGGCACCCATTCACGTCAAGGGACAGTCAAAGGACGAGATTCTCCCCTACGCGCGCGAACTCCTCAAAAAAGTTGGACTCTCCGACCGTGAGAACTACTACCCGAGCCAGCTCTCCGGCGGACAGCAGCAGCGCGTCGCCATCGCGCGCGCCCTCGCCATGAAACCGGACATCATGCTCTTTGACGAGCCGACCTCCGCACTCGACCCCGAGCTCACAGGCGAGGTGCTCCGCACCATGCGGGCGCTTGCCGCCGAGCGCATGACCATGATCGTTGTCACGCACGAGATGGCATTTGCCCGCGAGGCGGCAACCAATGTCATCTTTATGGAGAATGGTGTCATCGTCGAGCAAGGCGCACCGCAGACATTCTTCCGTGCGCCGAAGGAAGAACGCACACGAGAGTTCCTGCGGAATATGCTATGATACTTGGTATAATAGAGATGATAGGAGAGATATGTGGTCCTCCTCTGCAATAAAGGAGTACATATCATGCTACGGCCTAAAGTACTCGATGTAAAGCCGCTTCCTGATTATAAATTACTGCTGCTCTTTGATACAGGTGAGAAGAAAATTTTTGATGTGATGCCGTACATCAAAGGATCATGGTACGAAAAGCTGAAAGTTCCCACTGTTTTTCAAACAGTCCATGTATCAGGTTCTACGGTTGTATGGGCAGATGGGCAGGACATTGCCCCACACGAGCTCTATGACGATTCTGTACCCACTGTTTGATGGAAAATTCCAAGGGAAATACCCTTGTATCCTTAGGACACTGTGCAGCGGTAAAAACTTTTATCGCACGCCCACGACTGCGATCCAGTACTCGCCTTCCTTGAGGTGAATCTGTACCTCGCGGAATCCCGCTGTGCGGAAAAGATGCTCGAACTCTGCGGGCGTCGGGTTCGTCAGCTGATACTCCGCGACCTTGGCACGCGTGCTCTCCGGCAGGTCGTCCCGCCCGCAGATCTCCGCGAGCAGGAGGAACGATCCGCCCTCACGCACAACGCGTGCAACCTCCCGCAAGCTCTCCTCGGGAGTCGGCCAGAAGTAAAAACTCTCCACCGTCACGACGGCATCAAAATGCCCGTCCGCAAACGGGAGTGCCTCAACCGAGCCATGGAGGATCTCCACCCGTCCACGCTCGACCAATGCCGCATTGAAGGCGCGCGACGCCTCCACCGAGGTCTCGGCGTAGTCGATACCGACGAGGTGCCCCTCCGTCACACGCTCTGCCATGCGCGCGAGTGTATTGCCGCCGCCGCAGCCGATGTCAAGTACCGTATCCGCTGAGTGCAGTGCAAGATACCCCAGACCCCAGTCCACGAGATGCGCATGGCTTTCGTTCATCCGTGCGAGCATCGCACGCCCCGCATCTCCCTCAGGACGACGTGGATTCCCCTCTGCCGTTACCTGATCCTGATCGGTATGCTGCCAATCTGTCTCTGCCATTCGATTTTCCTCCATCGATCAATAAAGTCTCATTTCAAATACTACGAATCTGACAAGAATCATCGCTTATTTTTCGACTCTATCGCAACAAGCGCCCCTTCCACCGCTTCGCGCTCCCCCTGCTGACCTGTCCAAGAAGCAAGCCCTGTGGGCGCAGCTGATTGGGTAACAGGTCGTATGGGAAAGCGTCCCGCAAGTCAAATCCATAGGATGCAGACGCGCGGATGACGCTGACCGCTCCCCCATATCGACGGGGGAGGCTTTTTGTCGCAGCTGTTGGGGCAACTACTCTACGCCCATGGTCTGCTTCGACAGGTCAAAACCGAACTGCACAGGGTCGGCGGGATCCCAGATGCGCGTCTTTTCGTTGTAGCGGACAGGGACGTAGAACGTCGCCATCCCCATCGGCTGGAGTTCCCGATAGGCATCTGCCGTCGCATCGACGGCTGTCTTACGCAGCTCCTCGGGTGTCCCGTTCAGCTTCATACGGGAACGCATGAGAGAGGTTGCCTTCTCGCGTGCCGCCATCATGTTGAACCGCGTCACCGTCACCTCAACCGTCGCCTGCCCTTCCCCCTGACTCGAGACAGAAGTCTCGACTGATGCTTTTTTCAGCGATTCCATATAGGCATCACCAATCTCCGCTGCCTCCTCGGGCGAGAGATTCGCGCCCGCCGTCTGGAGGGCATTCGCGAACGCCGCCTTCATGTTGAACGCATCCGTCGGTGCACCGTAGGACGTGAGTTTCTTCTGCGCCTCCTCATCCTGCCGTACAAAAGCATCGCAGTAGAGCTGGATGCTCTCGGCAGGGTCTGCCTTCGCCATGCGCCCAAAGGTCGCAAAATAGAGTGCCGCAAGAATCGCGGCGACAAAGATCCCCACGAAGATGACGGGGAATCGTATCTTGGATGAAATCACTTTTTCTCCTCTATTCCTCTCTGTACCAGTTCCTCATATCGCTTCATCAGCTCTGCCACACACGCCGACTCCGTGAGCTTCGTCGAGAAGCCGTATGCGCGCATCACGGCGCGGTCATTCGCACATTCCTATATTTTATCGTATAAAGTCCCACTCTGTCTAAAGAAAATTTTTCACATTGACTTGAAACCAGAAGAACAAACAGTATATGATATATAGGGAGGTGTCATCATGCTGTCTATTGCCGCCATCAGGAAACGCGTTGCCCCTATTTGCGAAAAATATCCAATACGTAAAGCCTATCTCTTCGGCTCGTACGCACGTGGAAATGCAACAGAAAGCAGTGATGTCGATCTGCGCATCGAGGGGGATATCAAAAGTTTTTTTATGCTAAGCGGTATCTATTCAGATCTCAAAGATGCCCTCGGCACGGAACTCGATCTTCTGAACAAACTCCCTGACTCCGACCTGTTCAAAGAAAATCTCAAACGTGACGAGGTGTTGCTCTATGAACGATAGGGATAAGCGGAATAAGAAATCTCTTTGCCCATGAGTACGAGTCCGCAGATAAGGACTTAGGAAGCACTGATAAATTCGGCACGACCATCTTGACGCATCTTTTTCGCCCGCTTTTCGTTAGCAAATCCTCCACATAGCCTTTGCTATGCGTCCGGTTTGCTGCCTCAATCGGACAAAAAATCTACGCCAATCTGGCAGACCTCATTTTATCAGTGATTCCTTACTATGGGAAACGATCACAAACGATATCTCAGCACTATACGCACAACTTCAAAAGATCGCCTCATGTTAATGAAGCCACGTAAAAACACGACTGCCGTGCAACGACGACAATCGTGTTTTTCTATGTCAGATCCCAAGCGCCGCGACCCATGAGTTGATCGCCATCGGGGTCTCGCCCATCTCAAAGCGGCGGCCTTCCTTGACGAGTGCGCCCTGCGCTGAGGGGCGCAGATGCGTCACCGTCTGTCCGAGGGAGCTGCCGCCCGAGGTAGCAAACGGCACAATGGTTTTCCCCGTAAGGTCGTAGCTTTCGAGAAATGTATTGATGATGTGCGGCGCAGCGAACCACCAGAGCGGGAACCCGACGAAGATGGTCTCATACGGCGCGAGATCGGGAAGCTCTCCCTCGATTTGGGGGCGGCAGGCTGGGTCGTGCATCTCAACGTTGACGCGGCTCGTCTTATCGTCCCAGTCGAGATCGTCCTCGGTATAGGGGATGACTGGGCGGATCTCGTAAAGGTCTGCGCCGATGACGTCGGCGATCTTATGGGCAACCGTTGCCGTGCGCCGCGAAGGTGATGCAGAAAAGAAGGCGATCATCCGTTTTCCGTACATATTATTTCCTTCCTTCCAAATAATCATGGGCAAAGCCCTGCTGCTCGGGCTGAATGTCCGCCTCAAACATACGGTTCCACGGGAATGTCACGACGACACTGTTCATCTCCGCCATGGGCGGCAGATTGTTCTCGATGAAGCGGTTCATCATGCGCGTGGAGCGCACGGAGACGGCATCCATCTTTGAGCCGAGACTGCCGTAGAATCCGTCACCGCGCAGCCACGTGAGCTGCCGTGCAATCGTATTGCGCACATTCGCCTGATACGCCCAGTCGTCGAGGTAGCGCGTCGTCAGCAGCTGGTCGACGGCGTCCGCATTCATGTGACGGACGAGCATCCCCTCGCCGAGCGCATAGCCCGAGCTGTTCGTCGGGGTGTTCCACCCTGCGTAGGCACGAATCTTGTAGAGCAGACCGCGCCGCTGCAGCTCCGCCATGAGCGCGTTGTCCGCGCCGTTGGCAAAGGCAACGTCGGCAATCGAGACGGGATAGCCTCGTGCCACATAGTCCGACACGATATCGGCAAAATACGCCGTCCCCTCGCGCAGCGTTCCGTCATTGACAGGCATATTCGCCTCGTAGGTGCGCCCGTCGGGGTTCGTATTCACCGTGAGGACGACATCCGCCTTCTCCGGCGCGCGCACATTCATCCCACCGGCGGCGAGAATCGCATCGTTGATCGAGGTGCCGATCTTCTCATCCGAGTACGCAGGCACAGTGTCCGCGCCGCTTCCCCAGTTGTAGCGGACGAAGACAAACGGCACCTCATGACGCTGCTCGTTCACTGCGCGCGTCAGCATGAGGAGGGCGATCTCGTCGATGCCTGCCATCGTCTGAAACCGAGTCTTGCCGAGCTCTGCGCCTACTGCCGCGAGATGCCGGCTCTCAAGATGGGTCTGGGAGAACGGCGCATTATCATCACGCCCGAGCGCGAGGTAGTGGAACGTCCCATTCTTGCGCATGAGATTGATGAGGAACTCGTTGACCGCATAGTTCTTCTCGCGTCGTCCCATCCAGTCCGTGAGGGCTTCCTTCGGGATGAGGCGCGTGAGGAACTCATACTCCTTGCGCTCACGGCGCGAGAGCCCCTCGACCTCCTCCTTGTCACGCAGGAGGGTGTAGCGGAAGATATCCGCCCCATAGCGGCGGTAGTACTCCGGCTCCTCATGTCCCGATGCCTCGCCCGTACGCGGCGTGCGCATGATCGAGCCAAAGACGTAGAGCGGCACCTTGGGATTCGCACGGTGCAGCTCCGTAAAGCGCGACGCGCGTGCGAGGATCTGTGCACGCGACTCGTTGTGCTTGCGCGAGCCGACGAGGCTGCCGTAGACCATCGCATCCGAGGAGATAACCGCTGCCTTGACACCGGGCTGTGCGATATTCTCGTGCACCCATGTCCAGAGCTGATCGGGATGTCCCAGATCCTCACGGCTGCCGAGCAGCTCGGTCGGCGGAACGACGACCTCGTAGCCTGCCTTGGTTACGACATCCGCCGTCTGCGTACTCGAGATCGGGCGGCTGTCATGCGGGATGAAGATGATCTTCTCCGTCACGGGTTCCGCCTTTGCCGCGTCCGCCGCCTGCGGCTGGATCCATACGGTGAGCATCGCGATACAGAGCAGCTGAATCAATCGCCTCATCAATGTCCGTCTCCTTCTCCTGTGCTACTTTGCAGCGCAGCCGATTTTTCCTTCAAAATTGCGCGCAGCGCATCCTTCACATCGTCGGGCACGTTCAGATGTGTATCAAACATGATGCCGCCTTCCTTCACCGTCGCGCCCTCGATCTCCACCATGCTCAGCAGCGAATGCCCGCGGAACTCTGTCGTGCCGAGACGCGACGCCGCGAGGACATCGTGAAAGTCCACCGTGACATTGTTTCCCTTGATATCCACGGGGATGCGATCTGACACATCGAGCCGTCCGACCATGCGCTCGACCATCGACAGCGACAGCCGTGAAAAAAGCCATGAGACGAGTCCGTGATTGGGCAGTTTCTTCTTGTCCACATGGTAGACTGCATAGGACTTCTCCCCCGTATGGACAAACTCCTTGATCGTTCCCGAGAGCTCGATCCGCTTGTATTTCTTATCGGTCGTGCAGACGATGCCGAGATGTCCATCCTCATGCGAGGTGAGCTCTACGGAGCGGATCGTGCTGTCCGTACCGAGGTTATGCGCTATCGCCTCGTTCAGCACCGCGTCGCGGACGAAGAGATGCCCATCCGCGATCTCGCTGATCGTCTCGCGATCCCACGTATCGCGCAGCACTGTGAGCACGGGACCATAGTCCGCCACTGCGGCACGGACACTTCCCCAGTCGATGCGCTGTACCTGCTCCACCCACTGCGGAGGAATATCAATCGCCATTTAGTTTTCCTTCTCTGCCTCAGCTTTTTTCTCACGCAGATCCATCCAGAGATTCTGTGCACGCTCAAAGAGCTTTGCATCGGACTTGCGAATCTCCTGATCGCTCATGATGCGCGAGAGCATCTGCGTCGCTTTCTCAAAATCGCCGATACGGTAGTACGCCGCACCCGCGATATACATTGCCATATTGTCACTCATGCCGTTGATCGGATAGTGCTCCGTCATGACGGACTTTTCATAGAGCTCCGCCGCACGCCGCAGGCACTCCTTCTCCTTCTCGTGCTCCTCCGTGTCACGGTAGACCCACGCCATGCCCATGCGGTAGCCCGCCTGCTTCTGCAGCGGCCAGCCCAGCTTTTCGGCGAAGTAGAGCCCGAGCTTGTAGGCGCGGATCGCCTCCTCTGTCGTGCGCTCCTCCGTGTACGGGAGGTTGATCGTGCGTCCTTCGAGGAGTTCCTTTGCCTTTCCCTTGTCACGTGCGCTGAGTGCCGCGGGATCAAAATGCTTCTCGTCCGCCGCAAAACCGCAGTGCTCGCACAGCCAGACACGATAGAGGTACGGGTTGACGTCCTTGTAGTGAACGCAGAAATCCTCATCCGTGCTGAGCGTGATGAGGCGCGCCTTCATCTTTGTCACGTGCGTCTTTTCCCCACAGACCGGACAAACTTTCTCCACGGTGTACGTGTACTCTGCCATGATTGCTTCCTCCCCTGAAAACAGTGATTGCTTCCTCTCTAGGATACCATAAAATGCAGAAAAAAGAAAGAAAGGGCAGCGGCACGAAGACCATGTCGGTCACATGCCGCTGCCCCTGAGGGATCACTAGTATGATCAACGATTCCCTCGACCCGCACAGTGCTCCGTCGATCCCATGGGCGGGAGCGGGACACAGGTGCGTGTTTCGGGAATGTTCTCATAGCCGACAATCTTTGCCGTGACCCCGTACAGTCTTTCAAGGCGCTCCTCCGTGATCACATCGTTCGTCCGCCCGACGAAGAACACGCCATCGCGCCCCATGACCGCCGTATGGTCGGCACAGTAGAAGGCATGACTCGGCGCGTGTGTCGTCATCATCACCGTGACGCCCTCTGCGCCGAGAGCGCGGATGCGGTTCATCACGAGCACCTGATTGCCAAAGTCAAGACTCGCCGTCGGCTCATCTATGCACAGGAGCTGCGGCTGCTGTGCGATGGCGCGCGCGAGGAGGACGAGCTGACGCTCACCGCCGCTGATCTTCGTGTAGATCTTTTGGGCAAGATGTCCGATGCCGAGCATCTCGATCGCATCGTCTGCAATCCTGCGATCCTTTTCCCCGGAATGCCGAAACTGCTGATGTGGGCAGCCCGCCCCATCACGACGACATCGTGCACAGTGAAGGGAAACGGCGGCGTATGCATCTGCGGGACATACGCGATACGCCGCGCACGCTCCTCCACCGTCCATGCGGAAATGTTCTCGCCCGACAGGAGAATCTCTCCTGCCATCGGCGGCAGCAGTCCGAGGATGGTCTTAAGGAGCGTTGTCTTGCCGACACCGTTCGGACCGAGGAGACAGAGCGTCTCCCCGCGCGCGACGGAGAAAGAGATGTCCTGAAAAATCGCCTTTTCCCCATAGCCGCAGGACACGGATTTCAGTTCAAGTAACATCGCATCCCTCCTCAGTCCCAGCTATGATGATATTTGATCAGCAGATAGAGAAAGAACGGCACGCCAAAGAGTGAGGTGAGGATCCCGAGCGGGATCTCCATCGTCCACAGCGTCCGTGCGAGGTTATCCGAGGCGAGCAGGAACAGCCCGTCCATCAGTGCCGAGCCCGGCAGGAGAAAGCGAAAATCGGGTCCAACGATAAACCGCACGAGATGCGGTACGACAAGCCCGACGAGCCCGATGATCCCCGAGATCGACACCGCTGCCGCTGTCATGAGCGTCGCACAGATGATCACCGTCAGGCGGAGCCGCTCGACGGGAATGCCGAGTGACTTCGCCTCCTCATCGCCGAACGAGAGCAGGTTGATCTTCCACCGCAGGAAATAGAGCAACAGGAACGCCGCTGCCATCAGGAGGAGCGGCAGGATGAGATTGTCGCGTGTGATCGGCGCGAGGCTCCCCATCAGCCAGTAGACAATGACGGGCAGCTTGTCATAGGGGTCGGCGACGTATTTGATCATCGAGAGCAGCGACGTGAAGAGTGTGCTCACGATGATGCCCGAGAGGATGATCGCGAGCGTCGTGTTCCCGCCACGGCAGAATTTCACCCCGACCACATAGGTGATTGCTACGGCGAGCAGTCCGCCGCCAAACGTCGTAAGGTGCACGACAAGGACGGGCAGGCTCAGCAGAATGGCAATCGCCGCGCCGAACGCCGCGCCTGCCGAGACCCTGAGGATGGTCGGCGAGACCATTGGGTTGCGGAACATGACCTGATATGCTGCCCCCGAGACAGAGAGCGCTGCGCCGACGAGAACCGCGCCGACGATGCGCGGCAGACGCAGCTCCATCACGACCTGAGCACCGCCGTGCACCGTCGGTGCAAGCCCCATCCAGCCTAGGCACGCCGCGAGCACATCGGAGGCACGGACGGCGTAACGCCCGAGGAGGGAGGACACGCAGATGAGCGCGACGAGCAGGAGCAGCAGGACGGTGAGCTTATACTGCGGTGAAATGCGGCTCATGGTACGACATGATCCTGTGCCAGCAATGCATCGCACTCGGCATCACTGAGGTCATAGTGATAGAACAGATGATAGTACATCTTCATCTCCTCATGCAGATTGACGCCGGACTCCTGCGGATAGAGACGCGCAGCGAGCCACGACAGCCCCATAAAACGGTTGACCGAGGGCGGCCGCCCCATCCAGTCATAGGGTTTTGCCGGCACGCGCAGGATGCGTTTTTACTGAACAGCGCGCATCTCCCGCCACGGAAGCATCGTAAGATCCGGCTCCGACTCCGCGCCGAGAATCAGCACGTCGGGATTCCACGTGAGCACCTGCTCCATCGACACCTGCGTCATCGCGCCCTCGGCAGGTGAGGGGACAACAGCAACATTGTCCGCGAGCAGATCGAGAACCTGTGCATGGAACGAGCCGTGTGCGACCGCCATGTTCCCGAGTGGTCCGCCGAGATAGAGCACGCGGGGCTTATCTTTTATCTTCGCGGCGAGCGCTGCACTGCGTGCATACGTTTTCTGACAGTAGTCGGCTATGGCATTCCCCTCTGCCTCGCGGCCGAGGATTTTACCGAGCGTACGGTACGCCTCATCGGTATTGTCGAGACGTGCCTCGATAAAGATCACGGGGATGCCGAGCGACTCCTGAATCTGATCCATATCCTCAACGATGGTCGACTTCTTCTCGCCGACGTCGATGATGATCTGCGGATTGACTGAGAGCACGGCCTCTTTGTTAAAATTCTTCATCCCGTAGAATTGGCCGAGGACGGGCAGGTCACGATACTGATCCCCTACGAAGGGGAGGACGGTGTCCTTCCACTGCCCCGAGACGCCGACGAGCCGATCAGGGGCAATCGCAAAAAGTGCCATTTGCGCGAGCCCGCCCGATGGGGCGATGCGGTCGATCTGCTTCGGAATCATCACCGTGCGCCCCGCCGAGTCCGTGAACGCGTATGTCTCTGCATCCGGTGCACTCTCCTCCTTTGCTTCCTGTCCGCAGCCGACGAGCAGGACGAGGAGCAGGAGCAGTAGGGCGAGCAGCATATTTCTTTTCTTCATCAGCATCTCCTTTCGCATTGAAACCTCCGCATCCCTGTGCTATCCTATGAACACAGAGACAACGAATGGAGGTATTTTTTTGAACTATTGGAATCTGTACGATGAGATCATCAACGGTCTGCCTGACGATATCTACATCGAGGACTACGCCGTCAGCCGTCCGTGGACATTCGTGCGCGCGGGCGATCTGGTCGGCGTCTGCATGACGATCCCCGCCTACAGCCGCCCGCGCCTACGCAAGGAGAGCTTTCTCGGCTGCTCCCTACGCGAGGCGGGCGAATACGTCCGCTCGTGGCAGGGGCAGGAGGCGGCCATCGCCGCTGCCGCCATCAACGCCTACTACAATCAGCCGTCAAAGGTGGCGGCAATGCAGGGGTTTCACGGTGACGATGCATCTGCTGCGACACCGGAGGAGCGCAAGAAGCTCGAGGCGTTCACCCTCTATACGGAGCAGATTCGCGGGAAGAAGGTTGCTGTCATCGGACACTTCCCGAACTTTCAAAAGAGATGGGAGTCCATCTGCGACCTCTCCATCCTCGAGATGCAGCCTGAGTGGGGCGACTACCCCGCCGAGGCGGCAGAGTTCCTCCTGCCGCAGCAGGACTACGTCTTTATGACGGGGGCGACGTTCGCGAACAAGACCATGCCGCGCCTGTTGGAGCTCTCAGCGAACGCTGTGACCGTCATCGTCGGCCCGTCCGTGCCGATGCACCCGTGCCTCTTTGACTACGGAGCAGACGGGCTTTCGGGGTTCACCGTGACGGATGCCGCACTCGCTGCCGACCTCGTCCACTTCGGCTATGAGGCCGACATCGCATGCTGCGGGAAAATGGCGGACGTTCTGCCGCATTCGGGCGGACGATAAACAGACCGATCAGCGATTCCAAACAACACAACAGAGTTGCCGTACGCTATCCGTATGGCAACTCTGTTTTTCATTGAACAATCAGAAGGTCATATCCATGCCAAGCAGGAAGTTCGTTCCATCGGCAGGGCTTCCCCAGCTATACTGGTAATCCGTATCAAAGAGATTATTGACGCGCAGGAATACACCCATATCCGCGATAGGCTCATAGCGCAGATCAAGATCCGCTGCAAAGTATCCGGCACTGGTCGGTCTGCCGAGCGTATCCAGACGTGCACGCATCGCACGTCCAAGGAGCGTCGAGCGCAGCTTTCCCTCGCGGTAGGTTACACCAAAGTTGAACATCTGCGTCGGGAGTCCCGAAGCAATCGTTGTCCTCCCCTTGCTCTCATCCTCGGCACGAATCCACGAATAGTTGGCAAATCCCGAGAACTTCGGGCTGAATGTCTGCCGGTAGGCAAGTTCCAGTCCACGGATATGGGTCTTATCGACATTTCCTAAGACACGGTCATTCCCAAAAGTCACAAAAGTAAGGCGATCCCTCACCTCTGTACGGAAATAGGAAACATCGAGGTCAGATTTTGGACTAAATTTATGCTTCCAGCCAAGTTCATAGCTGCTGTTGCGCTCCGGCTTTGGAACGGGATAACCATTACGGATATTTCCTGCCGCATCTTTGGAACCGACGAACACATGCGAGCGCCCTGCCGAGAAACGAACCGTATCGCGTTTCGTTGCATCATGTGTGATGTTAAAGACGGGGTCTGTCGCATGCGCATAGGAGCTTGTCTTCGGCGTCGATTTATTGTCCATATAATCCTGCCTTACCCCCTCATAATAGCGAACGCCAAGTGTCAGGCGTGTCCTGCTGCTCGGGCTCCATGCATTCTCAACATAGAAACTCCTACGTGCATCATTGCCGTCACGGCGGTAGGAGGTATTGTTTTCATCCGTATTCCAACTGAGCTTTATATACTTCGCACCAAAACTCAGTACGTTTCTGCTGTTATACGCAACAGATGCGTTCGCCTCGACGCCGTTGCCGCGCAAGAACCATCCACTGCGATACCACTGCGGTGCCCCATGCGTAAAGAACGGAAGAGAACCTCCCTCCGTCGCGAGCAGATTACGCACCCAAAGATTGTTCTCATCGATCATGTGGTAATACTTAACATCATACTGCCATATATCATTCGGTCTGCTTTCATACCGCAGGGCAATATTGGATTGACGGAACCCCTTAAAGTGCCAATCCGTCGCATTGTTATTCTTTACATGATTAGGGGTTATATTATTTCCTGCCTGCACCGACCATCTGGGTCCACGTGGCGCAACATACTGGCCTGTCGCTGGATCAACAGACTCCGGAACTTCTCTGTCCATATCGGAGTAGTAGCCGTTCAATGTCAATGAGGATTTATTGCTCGTCTTGAACCGAATCTTGCCGTCAAAATATAGTTTCTTATCTGTCTGATTCTCCAGATAGCCCGCAGAATAATGCCTTGACAGATTGACGGCATAACTGATGTTCTTATCGCTGCCGCTGTAGCCGAGCTTCGTGTCGAAGGTGTGATTCGACCCACCTGCGACACTCACGCGGAACTTGCCGGGCCCCCTGCCGTCCTTCGTCGTAACGAGGATGACGCCGCCCTTGTAGTCCGTGCCATACTGCACCGGTCCCGGTCCTTTGATGATCTCAACCTTCGCGATGCTGTCCGCCGGGATGGTCGAGAGATCAGATGCGGCATGCGATACAATACCGTTGAGTGGGAATGCCGGAATGCCGTCGATATAGACCTTTGTCTGGTCAGAACTCGCACCGCAAACGCGCACCATCTTGCTGTCCTTTGCCGCAGGTGCCATATAGAGCCCCGGTACCTGCGAGAGGATGTCGGAGAGGTCGCGTAGCCGCGCTCCTTGATCTCCTGCTCCGTGATTGTGTTCGTCGTCACGAGGTACTTGTCGACGCCGTCTGCGTCGACATTGACCGTATCCGTCGTGTAGTCCGCACCCGCTGCATACGCATGCGGGAGGAAGACAAATCCTGCCGCGACCGCTGCTGCAAATACCGTCGAATGTTTCCTGCTGTGCTTCATGAATACCTCTCCTATTCCTGCACAAAAAAGACTGTTCCCCGTACTGACCGCACGAAGAACAGTTTCTGCAAGAACACACTCAGAGTCATCCTGTTTCATCGTTCTCCTTTTCAATATGGGAAGGTCGCCGCATTTCTGCGACGGCCCTGTGAACAGACACACAGCCATGTATCTGCTCAGGCGCAATACCATAGGCATAAGCCCTTAGGATATTTTTGCTCGGAAAACGTATGTAATTTTCTGTTTAATTCTACTAAAATTCTTTTATCCTGTCAATCCGTTTCTAACAGTCCCCTATTCTCACCGCCGATAGCGCACGCAGAGTGCCTTGAGCTTCTGCGGGTCGATCTCGAGGAGGTAGTCCTTCTTGAGACACCAGCGCCAGTTGAGCCCGACGGTGCCCGGGGTGTTCATGCGTGCGCGCTCGTCGAGCCCGAGGATGTCCTGCATGGGGATGATCGCCATGCGGGCACGTGAGGCATACGCCGCCTTGATGAGACGCTGACAGATGGTCCGCGGGCGGTCGGAAGTCGTCCCCACGAGGTTGGCGAGCGATTCGCGCAGCACCTCGTCGATGTCGCGGCTGTACCAGCCGACGGTGGTGTTGTTGTCGTGCGTCCCTGTGTAGACGATGCTGTTCTCGGGCGCGGTGAAGCCGATGCGTCCCGAGCTGTTCCCTGCAATGAGGAACTGGACGATCCGCATCCCGGGGAAGCCGCAGTCGTCACGCAGGCGCTCCACGTCGGGCGTGATGATGCCGAGATCCTCCGCAACGACGTTGAGTTTGCCGAGGTCGCTCTCGATCGCGTCGAAGAATGCCTTGCCGGGGCCCTTGAGCCACGTGCCGTTAAGCGCGGTCTCCGCCTTGCCGTCCACCGACCAATAGGACTCGAATCCGCGGAAGTGGTCGATGCGGATGATGTCCACCTGCTCGCGCAGTTTACGGAAACGGCGTTTCCACCATGCGTACTTCTCCGCCGCCATGGCGTCCCAGTTGTACTGCGGGTTCCCCCACAGCTGCCCGTTCACGGCAAAGTAGTCGGGCGGTACGCCCGCGACGGTGTGCGGCGTGCCGTCCTCGTTCAGGTCAAAGAGGTGCTGATGCGCCCAGACGTCCGCGCTGTCCTGCGCGATAAAGATCGGCATATCGCCGAGAATCTCGATTCCCTTCGCGCGTGCGTAGTCGTGCAGGCGGTTCCACTGTGTATGGAAGACGTACTGCTTGAAGTAGTCAAGCTCCATCGCATCGCGCTGCCGCTCACGGAGCGAGCGGAGTGCGTCAGGGTCACGGCGTTTGATCGCTGCATCCCACTCCGTCCACGCCGCGCCGCCGTACTCCTTCTTCGCCGCGTGAAAGAGCGCATAGTCCTCAAGCCAGTATGCTTCCTTCTCACAGAACGCACGGTAATCCGCATCTGTCGCCCCCTGTGCGCGGAAGGCGCGGAATGCCTTTTCCAGAATCTCCTTCTTGAACGTGCGTACGCGATCAAAGTTGATGAAGCCCGAGTTCGCCTCGTATGGCAGGAAAAGGTCTTTCTCCTTCAGCCAGCCGCGCGCAGCCAGTGGCTCGGGGTCGATGAGCATAAAGTTCCCCGCAAAGGCGGAGATGGACTGATAGGGGGAGTAGCTGCTTCCGACGGGGCTGAGCGGGAGGATCTGCCAAACCTTTTGCCCCGCATCTGCAAGGAAGTCAACAAAGCGGTACGCCTCCTTGCCGAAGTCGCCCACACCGTACTTCGAGGGCAGGGAGGTCGGATGCAGGAGGATGCCCGCCTTGCGCTCGTATCTCTGCTCCTCCTGTCGCTCGCGCAGGAGCAGTCCGAAGAGCGGTGGGATGCGGACGCGCAGATGTCCGCGCTCGACCTCGTAGGTGCGCGAGGGCTTAAAGACGTCCTCAAACACACCGCAGGCAAAGTCGCTCACGTCGAGATCGACGGTCAGCGTCTCCGTCCGGCTGCGGTTGAACGCCACGACAAAGATGCCGGGCTCCTTCTCCTCATTGAACACGTCGTAGCCCGAACGGATCGTGCGCGCGTAGGCGATGACGTCGCCCGCCCCGTAGAGAGGCAGGATGTCGCCCGTGCGCAGTGCATCGTTCCCGTTGCGCACAGCAATGAAGCGTGTTACCCAGTCACGGATCTCGAGATTGCCATGCTCCCAGTCGTAGGGGCGGCGATTGAACGGATCCTTGAACCCCTGCATCCCGATCTCGTCGCCGTAGTAGACACTCGGCACGCCGGGATAGGTCATCTGCCAGAGCGTCGCCATGATGAGGCGGCGGATACCGAGCATCGCCTGATCGAGCGTCATGCGCACGCGCGACTGCTCGATTGCGGGCATGCCCTCGTAGTATGGGACATCACCGAGGATGGTGATGGCACGCTGCACGTCATGACTGCTGATGAGGTTCATCATGGCGTAGAGATTTTCCTTCGGGTAGTTTTCGATCTGGCTCGCCATGCGCCGCACCGTCAGCGCACCGTCTGCCGCCCCTGTCAGGAAGTCCAGCATTGTACTGCGCAGCGGGTAGTTCATCGCCGAGTCCATCTCGTTACCCGAGAGATACTCGCGCGGCGTGCCGTAGGCGACCTTGTTCGACGCGTCCTCCCAGACCTCACCGATCATGACCGCATCGGGGCTGCGCTTCTTGAGCTCGGCAAAGAAGGTCTTGGAGAAGGTCGGCGGCAGCTCGTCGATGACGTCCAGACGCCAGCCTGCGATCCCCTCGTTCATCCAGTGATGGAGGACGCTGTCCTCCCCTGTGATGATGAAGTCCATGTAGGACGGATCCGTCTCGTTGACGTTCGGCAGGGTGTCAAAATTCCACCAGCAGTCATACTCGTTCGGGAAATTGCGGAAATGGTACCACGAGTAGTACGGCGATTCCTTCGACTGATATGCGCCAATCGAATCATACTGCTTCCGACGGTTGAAGTAGATGCTGTTGCTCCCCGTGTGACTGAATACGCCGTCGAGAATGATGCGGATGCCGCGCTCGCGTGCCGCCGCGACGAGACGGCGGAAATCCTCGATATCGCCCAGCATGGGGTCGATGCGATGATAGTCCCCCGTATCGTAGTGATGATTGCTCTCGGACTCAAACACGGGGTTGAAGTAGATGCACGAAATGCCAAGTTTTTCGAGGTAGTCGAGTTTCTCCATGACCCCGCGCAGATTTCCGCCGAAGAAGTCATAGGCGACGATCTCCTTCGTGTCGGGATCCTTGAGATACATCGGGTCGTCCGTCCAGTCCGTACGGATGACAGCGCCCTTCTTGCGCACGATGGTATCCCCCGCACGCGCAAAGCGGTCGGGGAAGATCTGATACATGACACTGTTCTTGAACCAGTCCGGTGTGTGCGCTCCGCGATTGTAGATCGTCACCTGATAGGAGGGCGGCTGCTCGTGATAGAGCGCGCCGACGCCGCCGAGCATCTCCGCGTTGTTCCCGTAGAAATACGTGCCGCTCTCCATCGTGATGATGAAGTAGTACCAGAGAAGGCAGCCGTGATCCGGCAGCTCGATCCACGCCGTGTAGAACCGCTGCGCGGCATTCGCATCATGCGACACGAGCGTGACGAGCTGCTCCCCCGCCTGATCCTGCCAAAGCCGCAGGAGCACCTGCCGCACCGGCTCACCCGTGCGAAGCTGCAGGCCGAGACGCATCCGGCTCCCCGCCTCTGCCGCGCCGACGATGGAGCGGAAGTAGATGTTCTGCGAATTATGTTCTACCTGATAGGATTCCAGCATAGTGCCTCTCCTTTCCTATCGTTTATACACAGAAACCACCGGCGAATCGTTCATTATCGTTCAAACGAATTCACCAGCGGTTTTGTGGAAAAGCTCTTACAAATCAGCTAAAATCTGTTATTTCTTTTTCTGAAGGCGCTCATAGAGCTGCTTGTACTCCCCTGCCGAACGCGTCCAGCTATAGTCGCTCTTCATCGCCGTATAGACGAGCTGACGCCACTCACGCAGGTTCTCGTAGACGGCAAGCGCGCGTTTCACCGCGTACATCATCTCATGCGCATTGTACTCGTAGAAGAGGAAGCCGTTGCCCTTGTCAGGGTCGGAACGGTCGAACTGGACGACGGTGTCCTTCAGACCGCCCGTCTCACGCACGACAGGGATCGAGCCATAGCGCATGGCGATGAGCTGTCCGAGCCCGCACGGCTCGAAGGTTGACGGCATAAGGAAGATGTTCGAGCCAGCATAGATACGCTGTGCCAGCTGATTCGAGAAGCGAATATTGACCGATGCCTTCGTCGGATGCCGCCACGCAAGCTCCTTAAACCACTCCTCATAGTCGTGTTCGCCCGTCCCGAGCAGGACGAACTGCATATTCTCGTGCTCGAGCATCTCGTCGATGATGCGCGTGATGAGATCGATGCCCTTGTTCGGCACAAGTCGCGTGATCATCGCCACGAGCGGTGTGCGGCGTGACTCGGTAAGTCCGAGCTCTCGCTGCAGGCGTACCTTGTTGTCGACCTTGCCCTCGGCGGCGTTCTTCACGTCGTAGTTGACGTAGATCTCCTTGTCCGTCTTCGGGTCGTAGATCGTGTTGTTGATGCCGTTGACAATCCCGAAGAGATCCTTCCTCCGCTGGCGCAGGAGTCCGTCGAGATGCTCGCCGTAGTACTCGTACTGGATCTCCTCGGCGTAGGTCTTGCTGACGGTTGAGATATAGTCGGTATAGATGAGCCCTGCTTTCATGAAATTCACAGCATCGTAGAACTCAAAGTCCCCATTGTTGAAGTACTTCCAGTCAAGCCCGAGCACATCTGACATGACATTTTTCGGGAAGATGCCCTGATACCGCAGATTGTGGATGGTAAAGAGCGTCTTGATCTTCGTATAGCGCGGATCATCCGGATGCTCCAGCTTGAGGAGGACGGGGATGAGCGCCGTGTGCCAGTCGTTGGCGTGGATGATGTCAGGCTGAAAGTCCAATGCGGGAATGCAGTTGAGCACAGCGCGGCTGAAGAAGGAGAACCGCTCCGCATCGTCAGGGTAGCCATAATAACCCTCGCGGTTAAAGTACTCCTCGTTGTCCACGAAGTAGTAGGTCACGCCTTCGTACTCGTAGGAGTCAATGCCGACAAATTTCTCACGCCATGCGACATGGAGTGTGCCGTCATAGATATGCTTCATTTTACTGCGGATTGCGGGGTCGATCGACCCGTACTTCGGCAGGATGACGCGGCAGTCCACGCCCGCCTTGACGAGGGCAGCAGGGAGCGATCCTGCCACATCAGCGAGTCCGCCGGTCTTTATAAAGGGTACTGCTTCCGATGCTGCGTATAGTACCTTCATCCCAATATCCTCCTTCTCATGTGGTCGGTGCCGTAATCATCCGACCGTTTCTTCTATTCCCGCCTGTGTTCGGTGCAGAGGTATGCAGGTTATACCTTAGCAGCGCGTGCCTTCTTGGGCGCGGACTCCGTATCCTGCACTGTCTTGCGCGCGGTCTTTTTAGCGGCGGTCATGCCCGTTTTCTTCTTGCCCGTTTCGGTGTCCTTCACCGCCGTTTTTACGCCGCGTGCGGATGCGGTCTTCTTCACGGTCTGCACCGCGTCCTCATCCTTCTTCGCCGCCGTACGCTTTGTTGCGGTGCGCTTCTTAGGCGCAGCCGCGGTCTCCGCCGCAGCAGTTGCCGTCTTGGCGGCAGGCGTGCGTTTCTTCGGGGTCTCCGCCGCAGCGTCGGAGGCAGCACTCTTCGTCGCGCGCTTCTTCGTCGCGGCAGATGTGGTCTTCGTCGCCGTGCGCCGCTTCGGTGCTGCCTTTGCCTCAGCCTCAGAGGCGTCCTTCTTGGCGGCAGTTTTTTTCGGCGCGGCCTTCTTCACGGCCACCTTTTTCTTGTCCACCGTCTCCGTGCCACGTCCGCCGGCACGCCGACGCTCGGCAACGACATCGGTCTTGACCGTCTCACTGATCGGCGTTCCTGCCCCGCTCTGCCCCTTCAGACGATAGAACACCGTCGCAAGAGGCGGAACAGTGATGACGATGGACTGGTCGCGCCCGTGGAACGGATAGTCCTCGCTGGCGATATCGCCCGCATTGACAACGCCGCTCCCACCAAACTCCTCCAGATCGGAGTTGAACACCTCGACGTAGGTGCCCTTCGTCGGCACACCGATGCGGTAGCCGTGGCGCACCTCAGGGGTAAAGTTATGGACGCAGACGAGGAAATCGCTGCGCTCCTCGGCGCGCCGCACAAGGGCGACGACGCTGTTCTCATTGTCGTTGCAGTCGATCCACTGGAAACCGTTCCAGTCGAAATCGACCTGCCAGAGTTCCTTGTTATCGACGTAGAATTTGTTCAGTGCTTTGGAGTATGCGAGCATCTTCGTGTGCATCGGGTACTGCTCGACAAGATGCCAGTCAAGGCTGTCGTCGAAGTTCCACTCGATGAACTGCCCGTACTCACCGCCCATGAAGAGCAGCTTCTTGCCGGGATGTGCCATCCAGTAGCCGAAGAAGCCGCGCAGCCCCGCGAATTTCTGCCAGTAGTCGCCCGGCATTTTGCTGATGAGCGAGCACTTGCCGTGCACGACCTCATCATGCGAGAGCGGCAGGACGAAGTTCTCGGAAAATGCGTACATGAGCGAGAAGGTGAGTTTGTCCTGATTCCACTTACGGTAGATCGGGTCGAGGCTCACGTAGTCGAGCATATCGTTCATCCAGCCCATGTTCCACTTGTAGTTGAACCCCATGCCGCCCATGTAGACGGGCTTGGAGATCAGCGGCCACGAGGTGGACTCCTCGGCGATCATGAGTGCCTGCGGATGATACTTGAAGATCGTCTCGTTGAGTTTCTTCAGGAACTCCATCGCCTCGAGGTTGCCCGTGTCGCCGTATTTGTTCGGCTGCCACTCGCCATCCTTGCGCCCGTAGTTGAGGTAGAGCATATTCGCGACCGCGTCGATGCGCAGGCCGTCGATGTGGAACTCCTCGAACCAGAACAGCGCGTTCGAGATGAGGAAGCTCTGCACCTCGGTGCGCCCGTAGTCAAAGTTGGTCGTGCCCCACTCCCAGTTTTCCGCGCGCTGCTCATTGTCGGACTCGTAGAGATTCTTTCCGTCGAAATGGCGCAGTCCCTGCTCATCCTTGCAGAAGTGCCCCGGCACCCAGTCCATGATGATGCCGATGTCATTCGCATGGGCGGTATCGACGAGGTAGCGGAAATCGTCAGGCGTGCCGTAGCGGCTCGTCACAGCGAAGTAGCCCGTCGCCTGATACCCCCATGACCCATCGTAAGGGTGCTCGCAGAGCGGCATGAACTCGATGTGGGTATAGTGCATCTCTTTGACATAGCTGACGAGCTGATCCGCCATATCGCGGTAGGAGAGATACTCACTGTCCAGTGTGCGCCGCCACGAGCCCGCGTGCACCTCGTACGTGAGCATGGGGCGCTCGTAGGAGGACTCGTGTGCCTTCTTTTCCTGCCACGCTGCGTCCTTCCACTCATAGTGGTTCATGTCATAGGTGCGGGAGGCGGTCTGCGGTTTTTTCTCCGCATAGAACCCGTAGGGATCCGCCTTCATAATGCGCGGTCCGCCCCACTGCGGCTCGATGGCGTACTTGTAGATCTCGCCCTCGCCGAGTCCCTCGACAAAGGTCTCCCAGATCTCACCGTCTCTGATCCGCTGCATGGGCTGCGCATTGGCGTCCCAGTCGTTGAATCCGCCGACAACACTGACGGACTTTGCATTCGGCGCCCACACGGTAAAACGGACGCCGCGTTTGCCGTCCCGTTCGATGAAGTGCGCGCCTAGCATTTCCTGTGCGTGATAATTCGTCCCCTGATGAAAGAGATAAAGATCAAACTCACTGAGTGCCGACGTCTTCATAAAACCCCTCCTATTTGCCCCCGAATACGCTGTTAGGAGATGATCAAAGGCTTGATGTCCCAGATATCCCGTGCGTATTCGTCAATCGTACGGTCAGACGAGAAGCGGCCGGAGTACGCGACGTTCATCGCCGCCGTACGCGCCCAGCTCTCCTTGTCAAGGAACCGCTTCATCACCTCAACGCGTGCTTCATCGTACGCATTGAAGTCCTTCAAGATAAAGAATTCATCGTTCGCGTGCAGGAGATAATCATACAGCGAACGGAAATCTCCATAGGTGCCGTCGATGAGCTGCCCCAGCACATTGCGCACCTTTTCATTGGTATTGTACTCATCCCACGCCGAGTAGGTCCCATTCGCGTAGTAGTCCATGACCTCCTCGGCGCGCAGCCCGAAGATGACGCAGTGCTCATCGCCGACTGCCTCGCGGATCTCAACATTGGCTCCGTCCAGCGTGCCGAGGGTAATGGCACCGTTCATCATGAACTTCATGTTGCCTGTGCCCGATGCCTCCTTCGACGCCGTCGAGATCTGCTCGCTGACGTCCGCCGCCGGATAGACCAGCTCGCCGATGGAGACGCCAAAGTTCTCGATGAAGATCACCTTCATCATGTCGTTAAGCGAACGATCCTTGTTGATGCGATCGGCAACGGCATTGATGAGGCGGATCGTCTCCTTCGCGATGTAGTAGCCCGGCGCCGCCTTTCCCCCAAAGAAGTAAGTCACGGGCTGCGTGAGATAGTTCTTGTCCTGCCGTGCACGCTGGTAGCGATACATGATGTGCAGAATGTTCATCAGCTGCCGCTTGTAGGAATGGATGCGTTTCACCTGAATATCAAACATGGAGTCCGGGTCCAGGCGCACGCCGTTGTGCCCCTCAATATAGCGTGCCAGCCCCTCGCGGCGCAGGCGTTTGATCTTCATCAAACGCTTGCGGAAATGCGCATCCTCGACGAAGGGATGCAGCCCGTCCATCTGCTCCGGGAAGCGGTGCCATGCACGTGAGCCGAGCGACTCGTCGATCAGCGCAGTCAGCTCCGGGTTCGCCCCCATGAGCCAGCGTCGGTGTGTGATGCCGTTTGTCTTGTTGTTGAACTTGCGCGGTGTATACTCGTAGAAGTCATGCAGTGTCGTCGACTTGAGAATCTCCGTATGGATCTTCGCCACACCGTTGACGCTGTGCCCGCCAACAATGGAGAGCCGCGCCATGTGCACGACGCCGTCCTCGATGATGGAGAGGGCACGTACCTTCTCCTCGTCGCCCGGATAGCGTCGGCGCACCTCCTCGAGGTGGCGGCGGTTGATTTCGTCGATGATCATGTAGATGCGCGGGAGCAGCGGGCGGAACATATCGACGTTCCACGTTTCAAGGGCCTCCGGCATGATCGTATGATTCGTATAGGCGATGGTATCGCGCGTGATCGCCCATGCATCCTCCCATGTCAGCTGTTCTTCGTCAACCAGCACGCGCATCAGCTCCGCCACGCAGAGTGCCGGATGCGTATCATTGATGTGGATGCCGATCTTCCTGCCGAAATCGTAGATGCTCATGCCCGTCTTCTTGTAGTGACGGACGATGCTCTGCACACCTGCCGAGACAAAGAAGTACTCCTGAATAAGACGCATCCGCCGCCCCTCAAACGTACTGTCATCGGGATAGAGGTAGCGCGTGATCGACTCGACGAAATCCCGATACTGCCTGCGCTGGTGGATCTGCTCCTGTGTCAGTGTCCCATAGTCAGAGAAATCGCGGTTGACCTCGGCATTCCACATGCGCAGTGTATTCACTGTCGCATCGTGATAGCCGACGATCGGCAGATCATACGGCACCGCCATGACAATCATCGGATCCTCATGGACAAGCTCCAGCTTGCCGTCCACCTCACGCATGTAGGCATTTCCGTAGAACTTCACATCGACGGACTTATCGGGCTTGCGGTACTCCCACGCGAAGCCGTCGCGCAGCCAGTTGTCAGGCAGCTCCACCTGATTGCCGCCGACGATCTTCTGCTCGAAGAGACCATACTGATAGCGGATGGTGCATCCATGCCCCGGCAGACGGTGTGCGGCGAGTGAGTCGATAAAGCACGCGGCGAGGCGTCCGAGTCCGCCGTTGCCGAGCCCTGCATCCGGCTCCTCCTCGTAGGCATCCGAGAGCTTCAGATCGAACTCCTGCAGGACTTCCTTCATCGCCTCCTCAATGCCGAGATTGATGAGATTGGCGCGCAGGAGGCGGCCGAGCAGGAACTCAATGGAAAAATAGTAAATCTGCTTGACGCGCTTTTGTGCATACTGTCGGTTCGTTTTGATCCAGTTGTCTGAGATGGACTGCTTCGCCGTTGCCGCAACCGTCTTGTAGATTTCAGCCTCAGTCAGCTCGTCAACATCTCGTCCGAAGAGCACATGTGCCGTTGTGACAAAGCGGCTCTTCAGAATTTTCTTCATCGTCTCGTAGCTTTTCCCTGTAGGTCTTACATCCTTTTCCTCATGTGCCAAAACGTCCACTCCTTTTCCAAAGCTCCGAAAGTTCCCTCACTCCGTTTTCTGCCGGCGGCAGGCATCCCTAAAAGCAAACCAGAAGCCGCAAGCGGCTTCTGACAAGTCCTATACGTCTATATCGTCGCATTTTTGCGTATCACGAGCGGGTATTCCATGGCTCCCTTCAACCACTTGTCCGCTGTGATGACGACATTCTTATCGCAGATGACGTTCTCGACGAGCGCGCCATTCTGGATGTCGCATTTCTGCATGATGATCGAGTTGCGGATCTTCACCCCGCGCCCGACGGTCACACCGCGAAACAGGATGCTGTTCTCCACCTCGCCGCGTATGATGCAGCCGTTTGCGATGAGAGAGTTCTCCACCTTCGCCGTGTCCTTGTACTGGACGGGGACGCCGTCCTTGATCTTCGTATAGATCGGACGCTCGCCCATGAAGAGCTCCTCCCAGACCGACGGATCGAGAATCTCCATGTTTGCGCGGTAGTATGTGGACATCGAGTCCACATGCGCCATATAGCCGTCGTGCGCGTAGGCAAACATCGTGTAGTTCGCAGCGCGGCGGATGATGCCGTCGAGCAGGAACCTCTGCCCGCCATGCTCGTAGGCATAGCGGACGCACTCGACGAAGACATCCTTCTCCATCAGATAGACACCCATGGAGACCTTCATCCCCTCGTAGGCGACGGGCTTTTCAGTGATATCGAGAATGAGCCCGTTCTCCGCCGTCTCAAGGACCACATTGCTGCCCGTGTTCTCATCCTCAGTCGTATGCGAGACGAGTGTGATGTCCGCGCCCGTGTTCTGATGGAAGCGCAGCACCTCGTCAAAGTCTACATTGTAGACGAAACTGCCGTTTGCGAGCAGAATATAGTCTGCCGAAGCATGCTCGATAAAGTCGAGGTTATGATAGAAATTCTTGAGATCGCCCTTGCGCTGCTGCGTATCATCAGGCACTGCAGGAAGGTAGAAGAGCCCATCGTGGCGGCGTGCCAGATCCCAATCCTTGCCGGAACGCAGATGATCGAGGACAGAGCGCGGCTCATCGGGGAGCATCACGCCCACCTTGTGTATGCCGGAATTGACCATGCTCGACAGGGCAAAGTCAATCAGGCGATATCGTCCGGCAAAGGGAATGGATTCCACCGCACGGCGGTCGGCAAGCTCACGAATCAGCGAGCCGTCCTCCTGCAGATTGATCAATCCCATGATAGTATTCATCGTTTCACCTTTCCATTCCCCGCAGTTCAGCCGACCTGTTGTTCACTCTCGGCAGCTGTCACCGTCTCCCCCTCGGGGATCACGGCGATCTGTGACTGCTCACCAGCGACCTGTGCACCTGCGTCGACCGTGACGTTCTGTGCCAGGATGGCGTAGTCCACCACAGCATCCGCACCGACGCGCGCCGAGGGCAGGAGAACGGAGTTGCGTACCACGGCCCCCTTGGCAACGCGTACACCCGGGAAGATCACAGAGTTCTCGACGGTTCCGAGGATCATCGAGCCCTCACTGATCATCGAGCGCACGATCCGTGCTTCCTTGCCGACGAACTGGGGCGGCATCGACGGATTGAACGAGTAGATGCGCCACTTGCCCGACAGCTCAAACGGAGGCTCGTCCTGCAGGAGATCCATGTTCGCCTGCCAGAGGCTCTCAATCGTACCGACATCCTTCCAGTAGCCGTTGAATGCGTACGAATACAGGCGTCCGCCATCCGTCAGCATCTTTGGAATGATGTCCTTGCCAAAGTCGTGGCTGGATGTCTCACTCTTCGCATCCGCCGTGAGATATTTCTCCAAATAGTCACGGTTGAAGATATAGATGCCCATCGACGCAAGATTGCTCTTCGGTTTCGCGGGCTTTTCCTCGAACTCGATAATGCGCCCGGTCTCGTCCGTGTTCATGATACCGAAGCGCGGCGCCTCATCCCACGGTACCTCAAAGACACCGATGGTTGCCTCGGCCTTCGTCTTCTTGTGCTGCTCGAGCATCCACGCATAGTCCATTGTATAGATGTGATCGCCCGAGAGGATGAGCACGTAGTCGGGATCCGACATATCAATGAAGTTAAGGTTCTGATAGATGGCATCCGCCGTACCGCGATACCAGTCCGCACCCTTCTCGCGTGCATACGGCGGCAGGACGAAGAGCCCTCCGTCGCGCTTGTCGAGGTCCCATGCGCTGCCCGAGCCGAGGTACTGGTTCAGCTCAAGCGGACGGTACTGCGTCAGCACGCCGACGCGTTCAATGCCGGAATTCACGCAGTTGCTCAGTGGAAAATCAATAATGCGGTACTTCCCGCCAAACGGAACGGCGGGCTTTGCGACGCGCTTCGTCAGTGCGCCGAGGCGGCTGCCTTGCCCGCCTGCCAGAATCATTGCCAAGCATTCAATCTTTCTCATAGGACATTCTCCCCTCACGGATACCGGGCGGTATCCCCACCATGTATGCAATGGCTGATCGACGAAGTCTATGGTGCACTTGTTCGGCACGCCATGTTTCTGCCGATTTGAAACGCATTTCAGCTTCTTTCCCACGCATTTCTTTTCGTATTCTCTCTCCCTGCTTATTGTTTCATAGGTAGGTATTCGATACACGAAAAGAATTTTCCTGCCTTTTTCTTTCAATTTTCAAAAAAATTTTTGAAAATCTGTGATATTGTGCGTCTCTACATTATTTATCGTAGCATGATTATAATATATGGTTGTCGTAATGGCAAGCGCAGAAACAATAATAAATTGAATACAGTGCTCAGGGCGAACCTCCCTATAGCATCCC
>NZ_GL397087.1:2264757-2379935 GCF_000146365.1 Selenomonas sp. oral taxon 149 str. 67H29BP | reverse complement strand
CCGCCTCCTAGGCGTCCCGAAAAAAATATTGCATTTTATTTGTCCGTGTGATAGAATGACGCAGTACATTTTTCATTGAGGAGGTGAACGATTTGCCAAACATTAAGGCATCCATTCTGAGTGTAAAATCTGACGCCAAGCGCCATGCACGCAATGTTGCGGAAAAGACGCGCGTCCGCCGTGCCATCCGCAGCGTCAACGATGCTGTTGCTGCCGGCAACGCAGATGAGGCGAAAACCCTCCTCGTCGCAGCATACAAGTCCATCGACCAGGCTGCTGCAAACAACGTCTACCACAAGAACGCTGCAGCACGCAAGAAGTCACGCCTCGCCAAGAAGGTCAACACGCTGGCACAGTAAGGATAGAAAAAACGCCATTCCATACGAAATGGCGTTTTTTTGTTGCTTATGTAAGAAAGCACGGAACTACATCGTTGTCATTTTATTCGCGTCCTATTTATAATTACCACATGATTAACAAGAGGATTTCACCTATATACGTCGAAATAGTATATTTATTAGTTTTTTCTGTCTAATAACACTTTTCCTAAAAACAGAAAAACGGCAGAATTATATTAGGAGGTATTTGAATGGCAACCGAAATACACGATAGTGCACCACCAAAGCAGCAAAGTGTTGGAGGAATTCTTGGATGGATCGAGAAGATGGGCAATCGGATTCCCGACATTACCATGCTTTTCATCTGCGCCTTTGTGATCACCTGTGTCCTATCCGCAATCCTCTCGCAGATGCACTTTGACTACGTGCATCCGTCGACCGGTGCACCGATCGAGGTCACCAATATGATGAGCCCGGCCGCTCTCGTGACGCTGCTCACAAAGATGGTGACGAACTACACGGGCTTCCCGCCGCTCGGCATGGTTATCGTAGCCACGCTCGGCATCGGCATTGCCGACGGCTCGGGCTACATCAACACGGGCCTGAAAAAAATCCTCTCCGTCACGCCGAAGGCCCTCATCACGCCGATCGTCATCCTCGTTGGTATGCTGAGCCATCTGGCACCGGACTCCGGGTACATGATTATCATCCCGATCGCCGCGTATATGTTTTATGCGACGGGAAAGCACCCATTGGCGGGAATCGGAGCCTCCTTTGCCGGCATTGCCGGTGCATTCGCGGCCAACTATACGCCCTCGGCAATCGATCCTGTCATTCAGGGATTCACCCAGATGGCCGCACAGATCATCGATCCGACCTATGAGGTCAATGTTCTGTGCAACTATTTCTACGCCTTTGGCTCGACATTCATCGTCATCGGTGCCTGCTGGTGGGTAACCGAGCGCATCGTCGATCCGTGGTGCCGCAAAGCGTGCCCGGTCGATAAGGATATCGATGTATCCGCACAGGATCTCTCCGTCACGCCGAAGGAAAACCGTGCCTTCTCCATCGCAAGTGCCGTCCTCACCCTCCTGATCATTGGTCTGGTGCTCGCTCTTCTGCCGGAGGACTCCATCCTGCGTGACCCGAACGGCAACATTGCCAGCTTCAAGGCTCCCGTCATGCAGTCCATTGTGGCAATTATCTTCCTGCTCGCCGCCGCAACCGGTGTCGTCTATGGGATCATCAGCGGAAAATTCCGCAGCTCCAAGGACTTTACCAAGTCGATGGAAGAGATCACCAAGACGCTGATTCAGCTCATTGTATTCTATTTCTTTGCGGCACAATTCATGTATGTCTTCGGCGCCTCCAACATCGGCGCGCTGATTGCAATCTCGGGTGCAGAGTTCCTCAAGTCTCTGGCACTGCCACCGCAGGTGACAATCTTCGGTATCATTCTTTTCGTCGGCATGCTCAATCTCATCATCACATCAGCCTCTGCAAAGTGGGCAATTCTTGCACCGATCTTCGTGCCGATGCTGATGGCCGTTGGCATCGCACCGGAGCTTACACAGGCGGCGTTTCGCGTCAGCGATTCGGCGGTCAATGTCTGTACGCCGATGTTCGCTTTCTACCCGCTAATCATTGTCTACTGTCAGAAATACTACAAAAATACGGGGGTCGGAACACTCAGCTCTCTGATGCTGCCGTACACGATCACGCTTCTCATCTCATTGACGATTATGCTCTATGTCTTCTGGTGGCTGAACATTCCACTCGGTTTCCAGGCGGACTATGTCTATCCACGCGTCATGTTCTGATCATCCAGGAGGAATTACAATGAATACGAAAGAACTCGAAGAAGCCTTGGTGGAACGCTTTCTCCGCTACGTGAATGTTCCGTCACAGAGCCACCCGAACGGCGGCTCAAAAGTCCCCAGCACAGAGACACAGTGGGATATGGCACGTCTCCTTCAAGGTGAGCTGAAATCCCTCGGTTTGAAGGATATATACCTAAGCGACAAATGTGTTTTGACTGCGCAGCTTCCGGCAAATCTCCCCTCTAGCACGCCGCTGCCCCCAACAATCGGCTTCTGTGCACATATCGACACCGTCGATGTGTCGCTCAGCCCCGTCGTAAAGCCACGTCGCCTCCATTACACCGGCGGCGACATCACACTGAACGCAGAGAAGAATATCGTTATGCGGGCAGCGCAGCACCCGGAACTCTCGCCCTACGTCGGACAGGAACTGATCGTCACCGACGGCACCAGTGTCCTCGGCGCAGACAACAAAGCCGCTCTTGCGAATATCATGACGGCACTCGCAACGCTCGTCAACGATCCTGCGATTCCTCACGGCGACATCTGCGTCGCCTTTGTCCCCGATGAGGAATGCGGGCTCTGGGGCTCAAAGAACATGGACTTTTCAAAGTTCCCGGCCGATTACGCATACACCATCGACTGCTGTGCTCTCGGAGAAGTCGTCTACGAGACATTCAATGCAGGCTCCGCAGAGATCACCATCCACGGCGTCAGTGCACATCCGATGAGTGCAAAGGGGGTTCTGGTGAACCCGACACTGCTCGCCGTGGACTTTGTCAATCTCTTTGACCGCAAGGAGACACCGGAATGCACCGAGGGCACAGAGGGATATATCTGGTGTCAGACGATCCGCTCCAATCCGACGACCGCAACGGTCGAGCTCAACATCCGCGACCACGACAAGGCACGCTATAAGAGACGCAAAGCCCTGATTGCCGAGAACGTTGAAAAACTGCGCCGTATGGAGCCGCGCTGCCGCGTCGAGTACACGATGGAGGACACCTACGGCAATATCGCAGATGCGGTCACGGATGAAAATAAACAGGCAATCGACCATATCTACACGGCAATGAACCGCCTGGGGATCACGCCGCACACGATCGCCATGCGCGGCGGAACCGACGGCTCATTTATCTCAACAAAAGGGATCCTTACCCCGAATTACTTTACGGGGGGGCTCAATTTCCACTCCAACTGTGAGTTTCTCCCCATCCCGTCGCTGCGCAAATCCTACGAGGTGACCATGATGCTGATTGCGCTCGCCCTAGGGAAGCACGGATAAATTTGACACCAATCTGGCAGACCTCATTTTATCAGCGACTCCCTAGAAAATCACGGAATTCGTTTGAACACATAGAACCCGATCGCTGCCTGCAGAATACTGAGCGCGGCGAGCATGGCAAATGCCGTCTGCAGCGTCGTGAGTGAGGAGACGAATCCGATGGCGGCAGGTCCAGCGAGGATGCCGAGATATCCCATGGTGCTGACGGCGGAGACCGCCGCACTGACCGGCATGACGTTCTGCCGCCCCATTAGAGAGAAGAAGACGGGCACGATGTTCGCGCTCCCGATGCCAATGGCAAAGAAGCCGACGTAGAGCAGCGCATCTACGGGTGCAAACATGACGAGCAGAATTCCGCCGAACGCGAGCAGTGCACCACCGACGGCAACGAAAAGCGCGCCGATGCGCTGGACGACGCGGTCGCCGAGAAAACGCATCGTGAGCATCGCGGCAGAGAAGACGGAATAGCCCGTGCCCGCAAGCGCGAGATCCATGCCGCGCACGGTGGTCAGGTAGACGCCGCCCCAATCCATGACCGCTCCTTCGCTGAGGAAGGCGATGAACGCCGTCATGCCGACAAAGACGATGATGCCGCGCGGCAGTGCGAGCAGTGCGCCGCCGCCCCCACCGTACGGAATCAGATGACGTCCGAACACTACCGTCAAGAGGAGGATGAGCCCCGCCGCAATCGCCGTCGACTGAAATGGCGTGAGACCGAGCAGCCCGACCCATACGCCGTAAAGTCCCGCACCGGCGAAGCCGCCGAGGCTCCAGAAGGCGTGCATTCCGCTCATGATGCGCCGCCCAATGCCCTTTTCCACCAGTACGGCGACGATGTTGACCACGACGTCGATGCAGCCCATCACCGCACCGAAGATAAGTACGATCGGCACGGCGAGCGAAAGTGCGTCCACGCATGAGACGAGCAGAAGAATTGCCGCAAAGAGGATCGAGGCCGTCATGACGACGCAGCGACACCCGAGCCGCATGGCGAGTGCACCCGAGAGCGGCATCGTCAGGAGAGAGCCGACCCCGATGCAGAGCAGCAGCATCCCGAGCACATCGTCCCCCACCATCAGCCGCTCGCGCAGGAGCGGGACGAGCGGCGCCCACGTCGCTGTGCCAAAGCCTCCGATGAAGAAGAAGGCACGTGCCGCGTGAACCTCGCACATCCCAATTTCTTTTTTCCTCGTATCCCCCATGATGCTCCCCATTTCGCTGCACCGTCCAAAACTCACGCCATTCTACCATAGAAATAGAAAAAAGCAAGCTGCGTTTCTGGACAGATATGGTATTGCACTGTAGGATTACAATAGATATAGTATCTCACGGATAAAGAGGATGATGGCATGAACGAACCGGCAGTAAGGGAAACACTCTGGACGCACGAATTTCTCGGCATGAGCCTCGTCAGCTTCCTCATCTATCTGACCCAATACGCAATGATCGCAGCACTCCCCATTGTCATGATGCAGGAGTACGGAGGCGGTGACGTCGAGGCAGGCCTCGCCATGACCTTCTTCCAGATCGGTACGGTCGCTGCGCGTCCCTGTGCGGGCATTCTCATCGACGCCGTCAACAAGCGGCGGCTCATGATCGTCATCAGTGTCCTGTTCTTCATCGTTATGGCACTCTTCCTCGTCGCCTCGGCGATCTCCATGCTCTACGGCCTGCGCCTCCTCCACGGCGTCATCTTTGCCGTGGCGACAACGACAGCGGCGGCACTCGCGGCGCTGATTCTCCCTCCATCGCGCAAGGGTGAGGGCATCGGCTACTTTGCTCTCTCCACCAACCTCGCGATGGTCGTCGGCCCCATGGTTGGCCTGCTCATCATGGAGCATTTTTCTAGCACGGCGCTCTTCACTGCACTCAGCATACTCGCCGCGCTCTCCATCGTGATGAGCACGATGCGTCTGCCCGATGCCGTCATTCTGCCGCAGGGTGCACGACGCCGCCTCTCCGTCCAGACGTTTATCGAGCGACGCGCGCTCGCGCCCGCCCTTATCGCGGGGATTCTCTTCTTCGCCTACGGCAGCGTGCTCACCTTTATCCCGCTCTATACGCGCAATCTCGGGCTGTCGGCAGAGACGAGCCTCTTCTACGCCTGCTATGCGGGAGCGATTCTCGTGACACGCCCCTTCGTTGGACGCATCTTTGACCGCATGGGGCCGGACTATACGGTCTACCCCGGAGTACTTCTCTTTGCCGTGGGCATGGCGCTCCTCGGCAGCATCACGGGGCTCACGGGACTGATCGGCGCCGCCCTGCTCCTCGGCGCAGGGTTCGGCGCGGTCACGCCTGCGCTGCAGACGCTCGCCGTGCGCAGTGTCCCCGCATCGCGTGCCGGAGTCGCTACGGCGACCTACTTCTGGTCCCTCGACATCAGCGTCGGGCTTGCCGCCGCAGGGCTCGGCATCGTCGCCGTCACGTACGGCTATGCGTTCACCTACCGCATCGTGGATGTTGTCGTCATCATCGTCGCCGCACTCTGCTACACCATCTGGCGGCGCATGGGGAAAAAGGAATAAAGGAATAAGGATATCTCAAAGCGGCTGCTGTACGAAGAAATCATACGTACAGCAGCCGCTTGTTACATCCCACTCTCCTTTTTCTGCTCCTCCTCTGCTTCCCTCGCCTTCTTCTCTGCCTTTTTGCGTTCCTTGTAGGCACGCGCATCGATTTTTTCCAAATAGCTGTCGGGGATGCGGGCGACCGCCTTCGGTTCGACCGCATAGAGTTTTTTGTAGTAGTCCTCTGCCGCATCACCGTTGCCCATCTCATCGTAGATCTCTGCGGCGATCAGATACCCATAGGGGCTCTTTGCATCCACTTCGATCGCCTTCAATGCGTCGGCAAGTGCGCCGTCACGCTCACCGAGCATGCGCCGTACATCCGCGCGGTTGACCCACGTGAGGACGTCCGTCGGAGCATCGGCGACACCGCGGTCGGCGTCGGCGTGGGCGCGGTCAGCGTCGCCCAGCACAGCATAGGCACGTGCACGAATGACATAGCTGAGGGCAGGCTTGTCGTCGTGCGCCGCACCAAAGACACGCGCCATCAGAATGAGGGCACGCGTTCCGTCGCCATAGTCACTGTAGGCGTCGCTGTTCTCGCGTATTTTATCCATCGCCTTCGCATCGGCGCTCTCAACCGCCGCATGCTCCGCCTCACGTTCGGCGGCACGCGCCTGCTCCGTGCTGCGCAGCCTCTCCCGAGCGCCGCTCGCCGACTCCCCGACGTACGCATCCCCAACGAGAGAGATAAGCTGTGCCCCCGCCTTGGCCTTCTCCACCAGGGGCAAGAGTGCCGCATTGATCCGGGCGTCGCCGCGCATCGATACGCCGCCGCCGCGCGTCAGAGCGAGCCCCCAGTCCGCTGCCGTATCATAGTCGTGGAAGGCACGGGCCAATGCGCCTGCAGCGAGATAGGCGTTCTCGGGACTGTTGTCGTAGTCCTCATCCGTCTGCGTCGCCGTGAGGAGCGGCGTGCCGTCGATGCAGACCGTCCGCCGATCCGTCACCGTCACGTGCCCCGCACTGTATGCCGTAAGCATCTCCGCGAGCTTTGCCTCACGCCGCTCTGTCGCAGGATGATCGGAGAAATCGTCCTGCGGGAGGTCCTTGTCCTTTGGGTTCTGGTACTCACGCAGATCCTGGGTCACATACGTCAGATAGTAGCCCATGCGTGCCATCGCCGCCGCTCCGCCGCCGGGGTTGAATCCCGCACTCGTCATGATGTGGAAGCCGCCCTCGTCGGCCTCGTACTCTGTGGGAAGTGTAATATTTTTAGCAATAGAGTAGCCCGCCAGTGCGTTGAGCTTGTTCCAGTCCATCAACCCCGCATCCATGTTGAGAAAACTCAGCCCGTAGTACTGTGCTGCCGCCTTCGCGTAGTTGTGTGCGCTGTGCTGGCGGATGCCGTGCGTCATCTCATGCCCGAGCACCGCAGCGAGCTCATCCTCGCTGCCGTTCAGCCCGCGGATCAGCCCGCGGTTGATGCTCACATAGTCCGTCGGATAGCACGCCGCATTGAAGATGGGGCTGTCGTTCACCGCCCAGACAAAGGGAAGGGAGTTCACGCGGAGCACATAGTCTCCGTCCTGCACGAGCCGCTGCATCACATGATCGACAAGCGCAATATCGCGTGCATTTCGTGCGCGTCCGTTTTCCTCTATATCCTGTCGCTCGCTCTCATGCTGCGCGTGAACATCGTTGCCGAGCGCGAGCACCGCACCGAGTGCCGAGTGGTACGCGCCGAGCACGCCGAGTGCCTGCGCCGCAATCCCCCACGCGTCAATCGCCTCCGCACGCATCGGCGAGAGCAGTAGTCCGCCTCCGATCATCAAGGCGGAGCATGCTGCAAGAATTCTCTTTCGCATCCGATCACTCCCTTTGATTGGCACTATACCATGACATTCTTATTTTCTGCTGAAAGGCATATTTGTGACATAACTATGATATAATGAAATCATCGAAGAAAAGGAGGATCACCATGGAATTTAACGAACTCATCCGCGAACGCTTTTCCTGCCGTGCCCTTTCCGACAGGGAAATTCCGCACGAATCCATGAACCGCATTTTTGAGGCGGCACGTCTCTCTCCTACGGCAGTCAACAAACAGCCATTTAAGGTCTGGGCCATCGAAAGCCCCGACGCACGTGCAAAGCTCGCTGAGACGACGAGCTACACCTTTGGCGCCGGCGTCTTTCTCGTCATTGGCAGCAAGGCGGACGAGGCGTGGGTGCGCCCCGACGATGATCTGAACTTTGCTGATGTGGACGCCGCCATCGTCGCGACGCATATCATGCTCGCCATCCACAACGAAGGTCTGCGCGCAACATGGGTTGGCAAGTTCAATACGCCGAAACTCAAGGAGCTGTTCCCCGTCATGAAGGGCTACAACCTCATCGCGCTCTTTCCCGTCGGCTATCCGACGGAAAAGGGTGTCCCCTCCCCACGCCACAAGGAGCGCAAGAGTGCCGTGGACATCGTGCAGATACTCTAGGGACAGCAAGCCGCATACAAAAATCCCCACCCTAGGGTGGGGATTTTTGTATCCGCAAAGGATCTTCTTACTTCGTGAAGTTGAACGCGCGCTTGCCCGGATAGACCGCACTTGCGCCGAGCTGTTCCTCGATGCGCAGAAGCTGGTTGTACTTCGCAACGCGCTCGGAACGGGACGGTGCACCCGTCTTGATCTGTGCCGTGTTGAGTGCAACAGCGAGATCGGCGATCGTCGTGTCCTCGGTCTCGCCCGAACGATGCGACGTAACCGCCGTATAGCCTGCCTTATGCGCCATCTTGATCGCCTCAAGCGTCTCGGAGACCGAGCCGATCTGGTTCAGCTTGATGAGGATGGAGTTCGCCGCACCGAGCTCAATGCCCTTCTTCAGGCGCTCCGTATTCGTGACGAAGAGATCGTCACCGACGAGCTGGACCTTGTGCCCGAGTGCCTTTGTCATCGCCTTCCAGCCGTCCCAGTCCTCCTCGTCGAGACCGTCCTCAATCGAGTAGATCGGGAACTGGGCGATGAGCGACTCCCAATGCTTGATGAGATCATCGGATGTGAACTTCTTGCCGGACTTTGGCTGATGATAGAAGCCCTTTCCCTTCTCCTTGTCCTTCCACTCGGAGGAAGCTGCATCCATCGCGAGGACGAAATCCTGTCCGGGCTTGTAGCCGGCGTTCTCAATCGCCTTCAGGATGTGCTCGATCGTGTCCTCATCGGAATCGAGATCCGGCGCAAAGCCGCCCTCGTCGCCGACTGCCGTCGTCTTGCCTTCCTTCTTGAGGAGTGCCTGCAGCGCATGGAACACCTCAGTCGACCAGCGCAGTGCCTCGCGGAACGTCGGTGCGCCTGCCGGCATAATCATGAACTCCTGCGTATCGACGGAGTTCGTCGCATGTGCACCGCCGTTCAGAATGTTCATCATCGGAACTGGCAGGACGTTCGCCTGCAGACCGCCAAAGAAGCGGTAGAGCGGAATATCCTCGGACTTTGCCGCCGCATCTGATGCTGCAATCGAAACAGCAAGAATCGCGTTTGCACCGAGTTTCGACTTGTCTTTCGTGCCGTCCACATCGAACATCGCCTGGTCGACGGCATAGATGTCGCTCGCCTCAAGGCCGAGGAGTGCAGGAGCGATCTTCTTGTTGACGTTGTTAACCGCCTTTGAGACGCCCTTGCCGCCGAACTTCGACTTGTCACCGTCACGCAGCTCCAGTGCCTCGAACTCGCCCGTGGATGCACCCGAGGGAGAAGCACCACGGCCAATCGTGCCGTCCTCGAGAACGACCTCCGCCTCTACTGTCGGATTGCCACGTGAATCGATGATCTCACGACCGATGACCTGAGCGATTCTTAAATAATCACGCATGAAAATTCCTCCTCATCACCATAACGAAAGGGCGCCCCTTCCGAATACGCCAATTCCCAGGCGCATCCTTCTCTGTGCTATTATACGTTCTTTCTTGCCAAAAATCAATGTGGCAACACCTCATGCCGGAACTTCCTTAAAACTTTTTAGGAAAGCACGAAATCACTCAGAAGAACCTTGATACAAGAATAAACAACCCGTATTCGACATTATTAGTGTATATTTTTTTCTATTGTGTGACTTGGGTTACAAAATTTTCAAACAAAATATGATAAAATACGAAGTATCAACGGGGAATACGAAACGTCCTCCCCGACATCTTTCCCCCCCGTTGATCATCCCTCTATGGGAACGTTTCCCTGCGTTCCTATTGTAAGGCAAAATCCTTACATCCCATTTCTCAAGCCGCAGGTATTCCCAACCTGCGAGCATCCCTTTCCAGGAAAAAGAGCCGACCACCCTGTCGGCTCTTTTTCTATGCGTATTTATCCGAGCGCGACATCGAGCATCATCATGAGCGTAAAGCCCACCGCAAACGAGAGCACGCCGATGTTCGAGTGCTCTCCCTCGCTCATCTCCGGAATCAGTTCCTCCACCACGACGTAGATCATCGCGCCCGCCGCAAAGGAAAGCGCATAGGGCAGAACGGGCACGATGAGTGCCGTTGCAAGTACTGTCAGCACGCCGCCGATCGGCTCGACCGCCCCCGAGAGGACGCCGCCCGCAAAGGCACGCCACTTTCCCATCCCCGCTGCACGCAGCGGCATCGAGATGATCGCGCCCTCGGGAAAGTTCTGGATGGCAATGCCGAGCGAGAGCGCGAGCGCGGCACCAAGCGTAATACCCTCGCTGCCGCTCAGCCAGCCCGCGTAGATTGCGCCGACCGCCATTCCCTCGGGGATGTTGTGCAGGGTCACGGCGAGGACAAGCATCGTCGTCCGCGAAAGGCGGCTGTGCGGTCCTTCCGCCTGCTGCGCATTCATATGCAGATGCGGGATAATGTGATCGAGTACGAGGAGAAAGAGCGTCCCTGCCCAGAAACCAACGACGGCAGGAACAAAAGCGAACTGCCCGAGATCGGCAGAGCCCTCCATCGCAGGGATGAGGAGGCTCCAGACCGATGCCGCCACCATGACGCCCGCAGCAAAGCCCGTCAGCCCACGCTGCACGCTGCGGTTGAGTGTACCCTTCAGGAAGAAGACACAGCCGGCACCGAGTGCCGTCCCAAGAAAGGGGATCATGAGTCCCTCAAAAACATCTGACATAGCATCACCTCTTTATGAAAAGTATATCAGATGATTAGGTTAATATCAATGATAGTTTTTCTCATTTATCATGGCATCCTATGATAGTCAAGAGCTCCGCCATAGCAATCGCAGAGTTTCTGCGCGTATGGATCATGTTCCTCGTCGAAATTTTTTACCGCGATTGTGCCCAAGGAATATCGTTTGTAGAGGACAGATCTTGGAATCACGATACTGCGGTCAATCACCTGTGTTTTCAGATCCATCAGCTGCGCGTAAATCACCTCATACAAGGCAACGTCAGGAGACATCTTCCGCAGCTGATCTGTTTCTGCCATCGCCTGTTCCATGATTTCCTGATAATATGCCTTGGTTCTCCGTGCACTGAGTCTGATATACATATTTCCTTTCTCTCCATCGAACAGAAAAAGGCACGCTACTCCTATGAGTGCGTGCCTTCCTTTACTCCAACGAAACGATTTTGTTCTTCAGTACATAGACGAGTGCCTGCGTGCGATCATTCACCTTCAGCTTGTGAAAGACGCTCGTGAGATGGTTCTTGACCGTCTTTTCGGAGAGCCCCAGCGCCTTGCCGATGTCCTGATTCGATAGGCCTTTTGCAATGCAGCCGAGCACGTCCATTTCACGCGGGGTGAGGCGTTCTCCACGGCTCTCGTCCCAGATTTCCTTTGCCATGCGCCCAACGTCGCCCGAGATCGCGGGCGTGCCAAAGAGGCGCTCGGCAAGCTTCGGATAGACGAAGGGATTGCCCTCGTTGACCATGTGGATTGCCTTGATGAGCACATTCGGTTCGACGTCCTTGAGCAGGTAGCCGAGTGCCCCGTTCTTCAGCATTTCGAGCACATAGTTATCGCTGTCGTGGATCGTGAGTGCGATGATCTTCACGCGCGAGCGCGCCTGCTTCAGCTGCTTCGTTACGTCCAGCCCCGTCAGCCCCGGCATATTAATGTCAAGCAGGAGGATGTCGGGTTTGAGCATAAGCGTGCGCGCCAGTGCTTCCTGCCCGTCCTCTGCTTCGCCGACGACCTCGAGATCGTCTTCAAAATTCAGTACGCGCTTGATCCCCTGCCGCAAGAGCGCGTGGTCGTCTGCTAAGAGTATTCTGATTGCCACCCTTGATCTCCTCTTTCCGTCGTATTTCATCACTCGTCCAACACATGTGCTGTGAGAAAAATCATCAGTTCCGTCTCATTTCTGCTCGTCCGTACCGTACGGAAGAATGCTCCTAAGAGCGGCAGGTCGCCGAGAAACGGAATCTTCGCGAGCGTACGCGACTCATCGCTGTCAATGAGCCCGCCGATCACCATCGTCTCGCCGTTTTTCAGGCGAACCGTGGTGTCCGCGCTCCGCTTTTGGAAACGGTACGCCTTCAGATCGTCAACGAAAACGGGCGTACTGACCTCCGTGTGCACGCGCGCGACGATGTTGCCATCTGCCGTGACACGCGGCGTATAGCGTAGGATGATTCCCGCCTCGCGGTACTCGATGCCGGTCGTCGTGACATTATTCGATGTCGTCACGACCGGCACGGGCACCTCCGCACCGATATTGATCAGTGCCTCACGCCCCTGCACGGTCGTCACGTTCGGACGGGCAAGCATCTTTGCCTTGCCCTCCGAGACGAGTGCGCGGATCGCCGCCGTGTAGTAGAACTCATACGGCATGCCCTCGGGTCCGCGTCCAAAGCGTATGATCCCGGGGGCACTCGTGCCGTCCATCCCCGCATTGCGTCCGTTGACGTGCCAGCTGCCTGACGCATCACGTGAGACGTCCGGGTACTGCGGCAGCGATGACCATGACCAGTCGATGCCAAGCTCCTTTGCTGCCCGCTTGGAGACGGCAACAACACGCGCCTCAAGCGACACCTGACGCGGCGCCGTGTCGAGGGCAAAAACGATCTCGCGTACGGCACGAGCCTCCGACTCCGTACCGTAAAAGAGAAGCGTATTCGTCGCTGTATCCACAAGAACGCGCTGCGGCGTATCGGAATCCGAGTCCTCATTTTCGCTCGTATCTTTATTATTTTTCGACACGATCGCGCGTTTTCCTTCACCCGTGAGGGATAAATTTGCTGCATGGGCGAGTTCCTCAGGATCAGCATAGCGGACGACATAGGTATGAACGCGCCGCTGTGCATCGCGCACCTCTGTGCCGACGGCCAGCCACACATCCCCGTGCTGCTCAAGGTGGATCCCGCGAGCGGCGGCGATGAGGTGCAGTACCTCCTCCGCCTCGCCCGTGAGATGTGCCGTTACCGTCCCCGTCACGCTGTCATCGACGATGAGCGGCAGATTCCCCATACGTGCCGCCGCGAGGAGGACAGACCGCACATCGCCGCCCGTTACATCAACGGTCACGGATGCAGCAGAGACCGGTGCAGCAAAAAGCAGCAGTCCAAAGAACATGGCCCTGATGATCCATCGCTTCATCCTATTTACTCCCTCGTAAGCGTAATGACGCCATGCACCGTGCGCAGTGTCGCCGTTCGCTCGGTTAGTGCGTCAAGGGTATAGCCGTGCCATGTATCGCCCGCAGCAAGCGCCGCGCTGTCCTTCCCTCTAGCGAGGATGGCGATCCTCCGTCCGTCTGCCCCCGTCACAATACCGCGCAGTACGAGCGGCGTCTCTGCCTTGGGCTGCGCCTGCGGCGGCATCGGCGGAGCGGCAAGAGCGGGCTGCGCTGGCGGCTTTTCCTCGTGCGGCGTTGGCGCGATTGGCATAGTACCCGTCTCCCCCTCCGCTGCATGCGCCATGGTAAACGGGTTGTGCAGAGCTCTGCCCTCTGCCGCAGCAGAAAGCCCCTGCACCTCTGTCACGGACACATCAGAACGGCTGACCGTGGGCGGCACAGGAAGTGGCGGAGGTTCCTCATGGAGCATGGCTCCGAGGGAAAGGAGCAGGAGCAGTCCCGCGCCGACCGCCGCCTGCTGACGCCGATACCGCGCACTGAGATAATCTTTCCAGCGTTCGAGCACGCATACCTCCGATAAGCAAAGAGGGACTGCTGCTGCAGTCCCCCCCAAAAAAACCATCCACACGCTCAGACGTGCGGTTCCCATACCACATGTCTAAGCATTTTTTCATCGCCGCTTAGCCCTTTTTCTTCAGCTCCTGCAGCTTCGGTCCCATGATGCGCTTATACGCCTCGACACCCGGCTGATCAAATGCATCGACATCCGCCAGTTCCCCCTCGTAGGCAATGGACATCGCGAGCATATAGAGCAGCTCACCGAGATGATATGGCGTCAGTTCCGGCAGTCCAAACACTGCGCTGTAACGCTTGTTTGAGGCGAGTGCATCTGCATTTGACTGACGTGCAACCTCGAGGGCCTCCCCCATTGTCACACCCGCAATATCGGCGAGCTTCCTGACCTCAGGGAATACGTTCGGAATGACAAGATCATCCGCCCACTTGTCGATGCGGATAAACTGCACGACTTTATTGAGCTTGCCCTGCTGATGCTGCTGCGTCTGCGCGTGCATATCCGTCGTACCGACCGCAACGACAGGGGTACGACCGTAGCAGACTTCCTTGCCCTCCTTGTTGAACTGCTTGCCGAGCGATTCGGCAAGCAGCTGAATGTACCACTCGGAGACGGACTTCAGATAGTCGCCGTACGGCATCATGACCTCGATATCGCGGCCGTGCTTTTCGGATGCGGCAAACTTCAGTGCCGCATTGAGCATCGCGGGATTCTGCCAGAGGTCGTCGTTCTGACACGCCTGATCCATATCGCGTGCACCCGCAAGGAAACTCTCGATATCAAAGCCAATGCACGCAGCAAGCGTCAGCCCGACCTCGGTAAAGACAGTGAATCGTCCGCCTACGCCATCCGGCACGGCGAACTGCTTCCACCCCTTCTCAATGGCGAGCTTCTTCAGCAGAGTTGGCTTCTCCTCATTCGGATCGGTGACCGCGACCACCTCGACCTCGATGTTGTCCGCCTTCGTGAAGGCATCATACATCACCATGAAGTTCGACATCGTATCGAGCGTGCCGCCCGACTTCGAGATGACGAGGATCATGATGCGCAGCGGCTGTCCGCCATGCGTTTTCTTGATCTGCGCAACATCCTTCATGTGGTTGATAATGTCGCCTGTGCGGCGCGGGTCGATGTTGTTGCCGCTGAAGTAAATGCGCGGATAGTTGTCCCGCTGCTCGTTCGAGAGCGAGTTCCAGAGCTCGCCGCAGTGCACATCAAACAGCACCTTGTTCCCGAGGTACGAGCCGCCGATGCCAAGGGAAATCACGACATCCGTATTCTCCTGTGCGTGCTTTCCAAGCTCTTTCAGCCGTGCAAGGGACGCAGGAGAGTTGATATTGCCTTCCTTGATGTATGGCGTCTGCGAGAACAGCACCTTCTCCGGCTCCCCATCCTTCGAGAGATGTGCGCGGATAAAGCCCGTCTCGCGCATGACCTTCATTGCGGCATGTGCCTTCTTCAGATCTTCTGCATAGAAGGCAAGATCGGCATCCGTCACTTTCCCCTCGCCGTAGAGGTTGTCATAGTCAAACGTAAACCCCGACTTCAGTACAAGACTCATCCCAAAAATCCCCTTTCTTTACGCGCGGATCTCCGCGAGCAGTTCATCCGTCTTCTCCTTCAGCAGGGCTTTGTCCTGGCGCGTCTCAACATTGAGACGGATCACAGGCTCTGTGTTTGACATGCGCAGGTTGAACCGCCACTGCGGGAACTCGATCGAAAGGCCATCCACCTTCGTCACCGTGCCGCCCGCACCGTACTTTGCCTCGATGCGATCCATGACCGCCTTGGCATCGGCAACCTTGCTGTTGATCTCCCCCGAGGTCGGATAGCGATCCATGCGTGCCTGCATGAGCGCCGACAGCGTCTTGCCGCCCGCCGCACTCATCAGCTCTGCAACGAGCAGCCACGGAATCTGTCCGCTGTCGCAGTAGGAGAACTCACGGAAGTAGTGGTGTGCACTCATCTCGCCGCCGTAGATCGCGTTGACCTCGCGCATCTTATCCTTGATGAATGCGTGACCGCTCTTGCACATGACTGCCTTGCCGCCCAGCTGCTCCGCGATTTCAAGCGTATTCCATGTCAGACGCGGATCATAGATGATGCTCGCACCCTTATTCTTTTTCAAAAATGCCTCAGCGAGGAAGCCGACCATGTAGTATCCCTCGATGAAGCCGCCCTTTTCATCAAAGAGGAAACAGCGGTCAAAGTCGCCGTCCCACGCCACACCAAAGTCTGCGCCTGTCTCGCGCACGACCTTTGCCGTCGCCTCACGGTTCTCCTGCAGAATAGGGTTCGGCACACCGTTTGGAAAGTTGCCGTCCGGCTCATTGTAGACTTTGACCAGCTCGAACGGCAGGAACTTCTCCATGGCATTGATGATGGGGCCCGCCGCTCCATTGCCCGTGTTGACGACGATCTTATAGGGCTTCAGTTTGCTCACGTCGACATAGGAGAGAATATGCTTCACATATTCATCCAATATATCCTTCTTCTCGATATGTCCCGCCGAAGGTGCGGGGTCGGGATAGGTGCCGCCGACCGCCATCGCCGCGATGTCCTTGAGTCCCGTATCGCTGGAGATGGGGCGCGACTCCGCGCGGACGAACTTCATTCCGTTGTACTGCTTCGGGTTATGGCTCGCCGTAATCATAATGCCGCCGTCGAGGCCCAGATGCGCCGTCGTGAAGTAGATCATCTCTGTGCCGCACTGGCCGATGTCAACAACGTTGCAGCCCGCCTCCGTGAGCCCCTTCGCGAGCGCGTCGCGGATCGCAGGACCGGAGAGACGAATGTCATGTCCGATGGCGACCTTCTTTGCGCCGAACAGCGTGGGGAAACTGCGTCCGACACGATAGGCAAGCTCCTCGTTCACCTCATCGGGATAGATACCGCGTACATCGTATGCGCCAAAACCCTTGTCTGTCACTGCCATGTAACGTCCCCTCCTCCATGGGAGCACCGCTGCGGTGTCCCATACAAACCCATCCGCTCTTACGAGACGCAGGGTCATAACAAAACACTAAACAATATAAGATAATTATTCGCCGCTCTTTGCTTTTTTTCCTCTCTCCCACAGGAAAATCTTACAAACTTTTCCCTCTTTTCTCTATTATGTGCAAAGGACCGGCTGGTATTTACAATGCCCATAACTTGTGCTAGGATGAACGCACATATTTGTTTGGAAAGTCTGGGAAATCATGGATGAAATCAGTGCACGTCTTGTCTATCTCCTCACCGATCTGATCCTGCCGCTCATCGTCGGCTATCTGCTCTATCAGCGGCGGCTGCTCACGGACACTGCGGTCAATCGGCTCATCCGCATCAACGTCGTCGTCTTCTTTACGCTGCTGTCCCTCTTCAGCTTCTGGGCACTGCCGCTGACCAAGGACGTGCTCGTCCTGCCCTTTTTCTTTGCGTTTATCATCCTCTTTCCGGGATTTATCAGTTGGCGTTTCCTCGGACGGCGGTTCCACAGCTCCATCGACCGCGGTACACATCTCATCTCCGCGCTGCTCTCGAACATCGGCACGCTCGGCGGCATCTGCGCTTATATCATCTACGGAGAGCGCGGCTTTGCCTATGCACAGATCGGCGGCGCGTGCCAGAATCTGGTGCTCGTGCTGCTCGCCTTCCCCATCGCACAGTATTACTATCTCCTGCACAAGTCACGCGGACGCGCCGCACGGCTTGAGGCGCGGGGCTTTCTCGGGCTGCTCGTCTCATGGAATCAGCTCAGCATCCTCGGCATGGCGGCAGGGATTCTGCTGAACGCGGGCGGCATTGTACGCCCGGCTGTCCTCTCCGATGCATTTTCCTACATCATCCACATCTCCGCATGGTTCGCCATGCTGCCTGTCGGCTCTCTCATCAACATCCACCGCGCGCGCCACTTCGTCTACCTGACGCTCGACATGATCTTCCTGCGCTTCCTCATCGTTCCGCTCGTCACCTTCGCGGCGGCGCGTCTTTTGATCAGCGATCCGATTGTGCAGAACTCCCTCGTCATCTTTGCAAGCGTCCCGGCGGCAATCAACGCGACGCTCACGGCGCGGCTCTATCACCTCAATGTCGACTATACGATTGCCGTCTTCCTTGTCACCACCGTACTTTACCTCTGCGTCATCTTCCCCATCACCTTTTTCCTGTTCCGATGATGTGAATCATGGTTTGCGCGGAACATCACACGAAGGCACACAACAATCATTGCGATAGAAAGAGGTTTTCCCATGGACAGTTCTGATTTCCGCATCATCTATCTCTTCACCGACCTCCTCGCACCGCTCATCGTCGGCTATCTCCTCTATCGGCGCGGCATGATCTCCGACGCACTCATCAGCCGTATCCTGCGCCTGAACGTCATCATCATCTACACCGTCCTTGCCCTCATGAGCTGCTGGACACTGCCGATCTCGTGGGACCTTGCCCTCATCCCCTTCTATGGCATCCTCATCGTTCTCTTTCCGGGGTTCATCGGCTGGGCATTCTTCATCCGCAAATACCACAACCCGCTTGACCGCGGTGCCTTTCTCTGCAACGCCATGATGTCGAACATCACCACCCTCGGCGGAGTCTGTGCCTACATCATCTACGGCGAGCAGGGTTTCGGCTACGCGCAGATCATGGGCATCTTTCAGACGATCCTACTCGTCCTCGCCGTCTTTCCGATGGCGCAGTTCTACTGTCTCCAGCATGAAAATCACGGCGACACGGGCAAGGTCAGCCTACGCGTGCGCGATATCCTCCTCTCGTGGAATCAACTCAGCATCCTCGGCATGGCGGCGGGGCTCCTTCTCAACGCGGCAGGCATTGCGCGTCCGCCCGCTGTGGGCACGGCATTCGAGGGACTGATTCACTTCGGTGCATGGTTCGGTATGCTGCCCGTCGGTGCGCTCATCAACCTGCATCGCACACGTCGCTACGCGCCCTACACCCTCGACCTCTTCATCCTGCGCTTTCTCGTCATGCCCGCCTTTATGTTCGCGATCAGCTATCCCTTCGTCCACGATCCCGTCCTCCTCGGGGCAATCCTCGTCTTCTCCGTCACGCCGGGTGCGATCAACTCTGTCACAGCGGCAAAACTCTATCATCTCAACGTGGACTTTACCATCTCTGGATTTCTCACGACAAGCATTGCCTTCTTCTTCCTCGTCTATCCCGCGCTGTTCTTCCTGCTGCGATAAGCCCCTACGTATGCAAAATCCCTGCCGCATTCCTGCGGCAGGGATTTTCAATGTCAATATATTAGGTAACCGACGATCAGAGGCGGAAGCGCTCAACCTCATTCTGCAGATCGGTCGCGATCTGGGCAAGGCTCTCGCTCGCCTCGGCGATATCCGCGAGTGCCTGCGTCTGCGTGTCGACGGCGGCTTCCGCCTCATCCGTCGTCGCATCGTTCTCCTTTGCCATATCCATCAGCTTATTGCTGACGGCAGCGATTGCCTTGTTCTTCTCCGTCAGCTTCTCGGAGGATTCGTTCAGCTTCGTGACAACGCTGTTCGCGCCTTCGACCGCCTCGGCAATCATGTCGAAGCGACGCTGCGTACGCTCGAGGTTGACGTTGCTCTCCTCGACCAGCTTCTTCGAGACCTCCATCGTATCGACCGCCTGCTGCGACTTCGTCTTGAGCTCGCCGATGATACCGTTGATCTCATCCGTAAAGCCGCGCGACTGCTCCGCGAGCTTGCGGATCTCCTCGGCGACGACCGCGAATCCGCGTCCCGCCTCGCCCGCACGCGCCGCCTCGATGGCAGCGTTGAGCGCGAGGAGGTTCGTCTGCTCGGAGATGGACTGAATCATCGCGCTCGCCTCTTCGATGCGCTCCGCACGCTCATTCGTCTCCTCGACCACACGCGAGACCTCCTGTGTGGCATCAGCGGTCTCGGCGGACTTCTTCATGAGGTCGGCGAGGATCTCCGCGCCCTCGGTCTGGCGCTTTTGGATATTCGCCGTCGCCTCGTTCATCTCCGTCATGACCTTGCGGTTGTCATCGAGCAGGTGGAGAATCTCGTCTGTATGATCGACCGCATCCTGCGTGTCCGCAACCTGCACGCGTGCACTCTCAGCGATGTCGTGGATGCCCTTGCGCACCGTCTCCGCCGAGTGCGCCGTGTTCTGCGCCGTCGCCGTCAGCTCCTCACTCGTCGCCGCAACAGACTGGGAGACACCGTTGATCTTGCCGATGATCTCGCGCAGGCTGTTCGCCATGCGCCCGAGTGAGCGAATCATCGCGCCGATCTCATCGGCACGATCCAGATAGATCGCGGCATGCTTTCCCTTCTCGTGATCCAGATCGAGATCGGAAAAACGTGTCAAAATCCCCGTCACATCCCCAATGGGAACGATCAAGCGCCGCTGGATGAACATTGCGAGGGCGACGACGAGCGCTACGGTACAGATCACGGCAAGCACAATGGAGAAAATCACCATCTCGCGTGCCGTACCGACAAATTTATCCTTATCTGTAACGGAGAAGATCGCCCACGGCGTATCAATGCCGTCGTAGTGGAGCGCGTAGAAGACGTAGACCGACTCCTTGCCTGTCGTCGGCGACACATTCATCAAGCTGTATGGACCGTCTGTGAAGATCTCCTTCTTATCCTGCTCCGTCGATCCCATCAGCTGGAATGCATCCTTCATAACGGAGTCGGGACTCGTTCCATGCGCCACGAGGCGTCCCGCATTATCGATCATGAGGTAGATGTTGTCCGGCGTACTCGCCTTCTCGAAATCCTTCTGGATCTGCTCCATGTCAAAGTCAAGTGAGATTGCACCGACAAAATGCCCATCTACAATCAGAGGGATGGCGAGCGACACCACAAGAGTCTTCTTGCCGCCGACCTCATCATAGTATGGATTTGTCAGCGTGAGTTTGGACGTACGCTTTGGCTCCGTATACCAATCAGCCGTCTCATAGCCCGTGCTCGGCTCGAGCTCTACGCTGCTGCCCTCACGGCTCACGTAGGAAATCATGCGTCCTGTGCTGTCCGAGAGCGGGTCGCTCGTATGTGCGGCATCATTGCCGTCAAAGGCATTCGGCTCAAAGACCACACCAACACCCGCAAGGTTACTGTTGGACTGGATCAGATCTGCAAGCATTTGGTTTAGTGCCTCACGGCTGCGTGCCTCCGGCGGTGCCTGCATCATCGTGTAGATGCGCTGACGCAGCCCCTCCCCCGACTGTTTGACCGAGGCATAGCGGCTGACGACCGGACGGATCTTGTCCCCCAGCTCGTTGTACTTCGCCTGCGTCCCCACGGTGAGGAGTTCATCGTACGCGCGGTAGCCGACGAACGAAACGAGGATCGTCACCATCACGACAATCCCGACGAGCGTGATCGCGTTCAGCTGAAAGCCGATACCCCTTCCCTTCTTTTGCCCTTGTTCCTGCAAAATATTCTCCCCTTTCCCTGCGCTCGGCCGTTTCAATGCAGAACAACCATCCCCTGCCATAACCGCACGCAAAAGCAACAGTATCCACTGCCATTAACAGTAGCTTTCGTCATGGTCTTCTAAATTCTCTCTAAGACGACTAATTCGCCGCATAAATATATTTTTCCTGCCTTGGCAAAATATATTTTTTATGCATGTGCTCCTGGCACAATAATTTAACGCCGTAATTTTTCATCCGAACCTTTTGCCAAATCCTGATTTTTTGCTATAATGGTAAGCAATTTCGTAAGGGAGTCGCTGATAAAATAAAGTCTGTCAGATTGGTGCAGATTGTTTCATCCGGTTGTGGCGGCAAACCAGACGCATAGCCAAAGCTATGCGGGATTTGCTGACAAAATACGGGCAAAAAGATGCGTTGAGACGGCGGTGCTGAATTTATCCGTACTTTCTTAAATACTATCTTAGGGAGTGTATCTAACTCATGACAGCAACCGCATGGTCGATTCTGCCGCCAATCATCACCATCGTCCTCGCACTCTGGACAAAAGAAGTCTATATGTCGCTCATCATCGGTATCTTCTCGGGGGCAATGCTCTTTGCAGGAGGGAATTTTCTGCAGGCGACGCTCACGATGTTTCAGGTCATGGCAGACAAGGTGGGCGGCAACGTCAACATTCTTGTCTTTCTCGTCATCCTCGGCATTCTCGTTGCCGCCATCACACGCTCCGGCGCAATGAATGCTTACGGCGAATGGGCGACACGGGCGATTCACGGCAAGCGAAGCGCGTCGCTCGTCACGGTGCTCCTCGGCATCGTCATCTTCATCGATGACTATTTCAACTGCCTCACCGTCGGCACGGTCATGCGCCCCGTTACGGACAAGTTTCAGATTGCGCGGACAAAACTCGCCTACATCATCGATGCTACGGCAGCGCCGATCTGCATCATCGCTCCCGTCTCAAGCTGGGCTGCGGCAGTCGGCTCCTCCCTGCCGGAGGACTCGCCCATCGACGGCTTTATGCTCTTTTTGCAGACGATCCCATTCAACCTATACGCATGGCTGACAATTTTCTTCATGCTCTACATTATATGGACGGGGCGTGACTTCGGAGCGATGCGCAGAAGTGTCGAGAAGTCCAATGTGGAGTTCGAGATTCCGAAGGAGTATCAGGACACGGCGGAGGCATCGGCAAGTGCAGCGAGCGAAGGACGCGGCAAAATGATCGATCTCGTGCTCCCCCTGCTTGTCCTCATCGCCGCCTGCATTTACGGGATGCTGTATACGGGCGGCATTCACGAAGGCAAGAGCATTGCACAGTCGTTCGCCGACTGCGACTCGTCAAAATCTCTCGTGCTTGGGTCGTTCATCGCCTTCGTCTTTACGGGGCTGCTCTACCTGCCGCGCCGCGTCGTCTCGTTCAACGTGTTCTGCGACAGCTTCGGCTGGGGATTCAAGGCAATGACCCCTGCCATCTTCATCCTCTGCCTTGCATGGACGCTCTCGGGGATCTGCAGCAAGGAGTACCTCAACCTCGGCGGCTTCGTCGGCACGATTGTCACCGCCAATGCGGGCGTTGTCATGTTCCTGCCGCCGCTCTTCTTCCTCGTTGCAGCAGGGCTTGCCTTCGCGACGGGCACGAGCTGGGGCACATTCGGCATCCTCATCCCAATCGCCATCGCCGTCCTCGGACAGACGGCGCCCGACATTCTCGTCGTCTCTGTCGCCGCTATCCTCTCGGGCGCGGTCTGCGGCGACCACGCCTCACCCATCTCCGACACCACCATCCTCGCCTCGGCAGGGGCACAGTGTCACCATCTCGACCACGTATCGACCCAGCTGCCCTACGTTGCTGTCGTCGCTTCCTGCTCCCTCATCGGCTACATCACCGACGGACTGACCGAAAACGGCTATATTGGACTCGCCGTGGGCATCGCAGCCCTCGCCATATTCATGGTCGTGCTCTCCTCACGCGTCACATCGGCAGAGCAGTGAACAAACTACAAACTGTATCGTATACGAAAACGCCGCCAACGGAGCATAGAGCCCGTTGGCGGCGTTTTGTCATATCTTACTTTTTTGTGTCAGCCCCGCGTCTTCCCGCCGGCGACGTTGTACGTAACGCCGTGGATATAGGACGCACGCTCCGAGGCGAGGAAGGCGACGAGATCGGCGACCTCACTAAGCTTTCCACTGCGTCCGAGCGGTGTGGTCTTGGTACTCGCATATCCCTTGCGCAGGTCATCGACGGTGATGCCGCGCGTGTAGGCGAGAGCCTCCTCATAGGCCAGAGTACGCAGCCCCGTCGCCTCAAGGATACCGGGCGCAACGGCAACAACGCGCACGCCCAGCTTGCCGAACTCCTTCGCCCACGAACGCGTAAAGGAATTGACCGCATTCTTCGTTGCCGCATAGATGCTCTGCCCCTCGGAGCCCTCGATGCCGCTCTCCGAGCTCATGTTGATGATAACGCCGTGTCCCTGTGCGACAAGCTCTCGCCCGACTTCCTGTGCACAGAGATAGACGCCCTTGAAGTTAACTGCCGTTACCTTATCAAAGACAGCATCGTCCAGTTCATACTTACCATGCGGATCCTTCGGATCAACCAGGAGACGCGGAATATTGATGCCTGCATTGTTGACGAGGATATCGATATGTCCAAACTTCTCCTTCGCCGCAGCAACCATCGCTGCAACACTGGCACGCTTCGTCACATCAGTAACGACGTAAAGCACCTTTCCATTCTTTTCATCAAAGGCAGGTGCCTGCGGGTTCATATCGCAGACGACAACATTCGCACCCTGCGCCAAAAACTCCTCGGCGACCGCCTTGCCGATCCCCGACGCGCCGCCCGTAACAATCGCCGTCTTTCCCTCGAGATTCAACCAGCTCATATCGTATTCTCCTTTTCCCTTACGAAAGAAAGCAAAATATCTCAGTTCTCATACAGCCCCGCACTGGCGATCCACGCAATGATAACGGCGAGCGGGCCTGTCATGAAGCGAGAGTAAAGGACAGCGGGCACACCGATCTCCACCGTCTTGGCATCTGCCTCGGCAAGACCGAGGCCGACAGGAATAAAGTCGCAGGCGCACTGCACGTTGATCGCAAACACAGCAGGGAGAGCAAGATTCGGCGGGATATGCCCAAGCCCGATCTCCACACCAATCAGCACACCGACCACCTGTGCGATGACTGCCCCCGGCCCAAGAAACGGAGAAAGAAGCGGAAACGAGCAGATAAGAGCTAAGATAACCAATCCAATCGGAGAGGATGCAAGCGGCGAGATAAAATGCGCCACGAAGTCGCCAAATCCCGAACCGAGGATAACGCCAATCAGCATGGAGACAAAAGCCATGAATGGAAGGATCGTCGTAATCATGGTATTGACGGACTCGCGTCCCGCCTGATAGAACGTAGCGACGATGCCGCCCATCATCTGCCCGATCTTTGCCATAAGGCCGCCGGACTGCTCCGTGATTTTCTTCGTCGTATCGTACTTCGGAGCTGGTGCCGCCGCAGCTGCATCGGATGCAGCCGGCGCAGCAGGCGCTGCCGAGCCGTCGCTGAATGCGATATTGTTCGGCTTGACCGCCGAGACGTAGATATCCTCCTTGATGTACTGGGCAAGCGGACCAGAGGGTCCCGTCTGCTTAACGTTCACCGTAAAGATGCGCTTCTGCGGGTAGATGCCGCAGCGCAGCGTGCCGCCGCAGTCAATGACCACGGCGAGGATTTCCTCCTCCGGAACACTGGTCTTGAAGCCATCCACAACCTCTGCGCCCGTCATTTCGCCGAGACGAAGGGCAACATCCGAGATGACCCCGCCCGTGATATTGACGATTTTATTTCTCTTCTCGTCCGGCGTCAGCGTGAGCGGGCCGCCAAAGCCGCCCGAACCTGCTGAGACGACAACACTTTTATACTCTGCCATGGTATTGCTCCCTTCTTCCTTACTTCATCACAGCGGGCTCTTTGCTGAGCTCAACGCCCTGCTGACGCTGCACATACGCCGTCGTGAAGTCCGTCAGCCAGCCGCGCAGGAAGTTGACCACGAGACCGACGAGCAGATAGCGGACGGCAAGATCCGTATAGGGCAGTCCGAGCGTCGTAATGCCGTTGGCAACGCCGAGGAACACGAACATCTCACCGGGATTGACATGCGGGAACATACCGTTCATCGTATGGCATGCCGAAGACGATGCTGCATAATACGAGGGCTTGTAAAATTCCGGGAGGAATTTTCCCAGCGAGAGTGCCATCGGGTTGCAGAGGAAGAACACCCCGATAAACGGAAGAATGACATAGCGGGAAAATGGATTGCCTGCACAGAAATGTGCAAATCGCTCCACGCGCTCATTTCCGACGAAGAGAACGATTGCGTTCATCGCGACGAGCAGGCAAAGCAGCGTCGGGATAATGCCCGTCACCCAGCTGATGAGTGTCTCACCGCCCTTGTTGAACATCCCGATGAATCCCTGTGCGAAAAGAATGAGTGTGTCCATGCGTTTGTCTCCTTTCACATGGAAAAAATTAGTCTTATGCTGAACCGGCGAATGCCGTGCCCTGCTCCTGATAGATCATATATTCCTCACGCGCGCCAAGCACGGCGCGGCGCGTTTGGCGATCATAGCGGGCGACATGCTCCTCATCGAGATCGAGGAGATTCACCCCGTTGAAGTCGTCAAATGGTCGGAACCCCGCGAAGACGGTGACCCCCTTCATGATCTCCCCACGCAGGATATTGCAGTCCCCATCGATCACAAAGAGCACAATCGCCCCTGCGGCAAAACGCCCCTTTGCCTTACCGATGGCGACGCGCCCCTCATGGCGCAGTTCACGCACATGTGCGGCAAAACGGCGAAACTGGAGGATGCTCAGTACAAGCTGAAGAACCCACATACTCACCGCAATAACGATCAGCCAAAACATTGTTCTCACCTCCGAATTATTCATTGAGTAAAATCTTTGCTGTCTCCTCATCCGTGATGAGAACATTGATATAGCGGCCACGCAGTGCGCCGAGAATGGCAGGCACCTTCTCACGCGATGCCGCCATGCCGATGCAGTACGGCAGGCTGTGGAGGCGCTCAAGCTGCACCGCGATGATGCGGTCATGGAACTCGTTCGTCACGGGGCGGCCGTCCGCATCGTAAAACACGGAGCAGATCTCCCCCACAGCACCGCTGCGCAAGAGGCTCTCGATCCCCTCTCGACCAAAGCTCCCCATCCAAACCAAGTTGGAGGATTTGACGGGGGCGCCGATGCCGACAATCCCAATATCGAGTTTTTCCCAAAGTTTTGAAATCTGCTCGAAATTGATATCCTGCCGAATCGCCTCTGCGATCTCGCCCGTGCGCGCAATAGCAGGGGCATAGATATAATGACTGCGCCCGCCAAAGGCGTTTGCGAGTTCATAGCAGAGCGTATTCACATGAAGTTCGCTGTCGAGGCTCTCAGGCCCTCCATCAAGCGGAACAAAATCCGCACGCACCGCACGAATTTGCTCCTCGGCCGCGCAGCGCGTCAGCTCGCGGATGCTCGTCCCCCACGCCAGACCGATGGTCTGTCCATCGGCCGCAATTCGGCGCAGCAGGCTGAGCCCCGCCTGTCCCATGCGCTTCTTGACCTGCTCGAGGTCAATGCTGTGTGCGACGACGCACGCCTCACGCAGGCCGAAGCGGCGCTCCAAGGCACTCTCGAGTTCCTCGTTGCTGTCCATCTCAACGGTGATGCGAACGATCCCCGACACAAGCGCACGCCGCAGGTACTTGCTAACCGTCGTGCGGTCAACGCCAAGCCGCTGTGCAATCTCGCTCTGCTTCAAGCTTTCTGTATAGTATAGATTTGCCGCCTTGATAAGGATCCGTTTATCAACGGCCTGCATCATCATCCCCCTTTCCTATCAGTTTTCACATATGTGACGAACCAGCTCATATGTTGCTGTTATAGATAGAATATAGCGTGTTTTATTCTTTATCGCAAGAAAAAAAGACCGTGATTTGAAATAATCACAGTCTTTTCCCGATGATTGATCAAACATCGTCACATAAGTGACATCACTATATCAAAAGTGACAATGCATCACTTATCCATCATTCCGTTCATCCAGTCGCGCAGAACAACTGCCTGATTGAGCTTCGGATCCTTCGCTCCGTAGAGAAGTGTGACGTTCTCCCCCTTTGCAAGGTGCTCAGCGGCCGTTTTCATGTGCGCAGGTGCGGCACTGCCTGTCGAGAGTTCCATCCGATACTTTTCGGTAAACTCCGCAAAGTTTTCTGCCTTGTGTCCAAACCACTTGCGCAGTTCGGGGCTCGGTGCGATATCCTTCCACCAGTCCGCAAGGGCGGCATGCTCCTTCGAGATGCCGCGGGGCCAGAGACGATCCACAAGAACGCGGAACCCATCGTCCTCTGTCGGTGCCTCATAAACGCGTTTGATACGAATTTCTGCCATGATAACGCTTCTTCCTATAGCATAGAAAATACGACCGTTGTTATCTTAGCACATTTTTACAGCTGCGTCAGAAAATCTTTCGCATCTGCTCATATCTCTCACCGATAAGCCCTGCCTCACGCCGAACGGGCAGCCCTCATCGGTGCATCCATACCGATATAGTCCTGAACGGAGCGCACCTCGCCCGTGCGCAGTGCCGCAATCATGCGGTTGATCCGCGGCGGCGGAGTCCACTCGAGTGGGAGGAAACAGCCCTCGCAGTGATTATACATGACGTGCAGATCATTCTCCGCCTGTCGGCGCAACATGGCATACTCCGCCGCACGATGCTCGTATCGCCGGCCTGCACGCAGGTAGCCAATCGCGCTGACCGCCGCCCACAGGACAAAGTAATATGTCCAGACGAAATGCGGCAAAAAAGGAGAGAGAGGGAAATAGACAAGTGCAGCGGCAAGTCCGCCGACGAGCAGCCAGAACGGAAAGGATGGGTGCGACCCCCCGCACTCAATGCTGCGCAGGTCGTCGACAACCTGATAGAGATTACTGTACTTCACAAAATAGTCCCGCAGACGTTCGAGTTCTGCCAGCTGTTCCGCCGTATCTGCCGGCGGCGCAGTTGGTTCGTTCGGCGCGATCGTTGCCGGCATCTCATGGCGTTTTCGGGCTGCCGTATCGGCGAGAAAACTCCATGTCTCAAGCTCATCATCGACAAGAGCACGCCCCCCGCAATGCGGACAGATGCGCGTCAGATTCTCGATCTTCGCGCCGCATTCCTTGCAGATCATCCGTCTTTCTCCTTTCTGAAAAAATACTTGCTGGTTGTTATATCTGAATCGTTTGTAATTATTGTGTCGCTAATCAGGTGGGACTTTAGAGATATTCTATCACAAAATATCATCTTTGTCTAATAAATAGATTGTATTCATAGGAGGTTCGTCGTTAGCAATCGCGGATAAAATGAAGCCCGTCCGATTCGCACAGCTGATTTTATCATTGTTTCCCTAAGGAAAACAATGATAAAAAGATGATGCTGTACATTGATTTCGTACAGCAGCCCCCAGAGGATCGTACCTACCAGACAAACAATCCACAGATTGCGGCAGATAGCAGCGAAACCAGCAGTCCGGACAGCATCATGTAAACGACGTTGCGCGCAACGATCATATTGCACTCAGGGTCAACCAGCCCCTTGAAGCAGCCGAGGATGATGCCAACCGTCCCGAGATTGGCGAATGACGTGATGAATACGGTCATCACAGCCTGCATGTGCGCCGGCCACGTCGGAACCACCTCCTGAATCTGCAGCATGACGACAAATTCGTTCGTGATGAGCTTTGTGCCCATGTACTGGGCAATCTGGAATGCCTCTGCCGGCGCAAGGCCGAGCAGCCACGCAAACGGGAACAGCACGACGCCGAGGATGAGCTCGAGCGAGAGCGACGCATGCAGCAGACCGAGCAGGACATTGACGCACTTGAGCAGTGCCACGATGGCGATGATGTTCGCACAGATGATAAGGACGAGACGCCCTGCACCGAGAATCGACTCCGCGAGGTAGGAGAAGAACGGCTCGCGCTCCCCGCCCTCACTCAGCGCAGCAATCGTGTCCTCCTCCGGCGCAACCTTCACGGGATGGAGAATCGAGGAGACGAGCAGCGCATTGATCACGTTCAGCGGGATCGCCGTGACGACGTACTCCGCCGGCATCATCTTGACATAGACGGCGATGAGTGCCGCCGTCACGCAGCTCATCGACATGAGACCGATGGTCAGCACGCGCTCCTTGCTCATCCGCATGAGCTGGAGCTTCGACACGGCGAGTGCCTCCGTGTTGCCGAGGAACATCATCTCGATGGCGAAGAACGACTCGAACTTCGGTGCACGCGTGAGGAACGTGAGCAGCTTGCCAACCCAGCGGATGATGAACGGCAAAATGCCGAAATACGTGAGGATGTCAAAGAGCGGCACGACGAAGAGGATCGGCAGGAGCCCTGCCGCAAAAAAGTTCATCTGCGGTACGTTGACCCAGTCAGGGAACACGAACGCGATACCGACGTACGAGATGTGGATCAGCTCTGTGAACCCGCTCACGGCGGCCGTAATCATATCGCGGCCAATCTGGAACAATGTCAGGAACCACGCGAGCACGAGGTTCAGCGTGAGAAGCTAGGCAACCGAGCGCCACTGGATCTCCTTGCGGTTTCGCGAGGCGAGTACGCCGATTCCGAGGAACACCACAAGGCCGAGCAGGTTGACGAAGAAAAACATACGAAATCCTCCCCCCGAAAGAGTTTTTGGCTAGTACCGTACGACCTTGTCTTTTTCCACGCGGGCATAGACAAGCGGACGGTTGGGCGGCACCTCTTTTCCAATGGTAATCGCCGCACGGAAGAGCTGCGCCGCGCTTTCGCCGCGCTGCGCGCTCTCGGTATAGAGCGTTGCGATGACATCGTCCGACGTCACTGCATCGCCGTACTTCTTATGCAGGATAAGCCCGGCGGCGAAATCGATCGGACTGTCCTTCGTCTCACGTCCTGCGCCGAGCACAACGCTCGTCTCACCGATTTTCTCCGCATCCATGGCGGTGATGTAGCCGTCCGCCCCCGCGCGAATCTCCACCTGCACAGCCGCCTGCGGGAACTTCGATGCGTCGCGCAGCACGGCATCGTCGCCGCCCTGCCGCCGTACCATCGTACAGAACGTCTCGAATGCCGATCCGTCCGCAATCGACTGCTCCGCCATGCGGCGACATTCCTCGATTGTCCCCTTGCCGACGAGGTAAAGCATGTTCTCCGCGAGCTGGAGCGACACCTCCGTCAGATCACGTGGTCCCTTGCCGCGCAGCACGTCCGTCGACTCTGCGACCTCGATGCTGTTGCCGATGCCGTGACCGAGGGGCGTATCCATATCCGTGATCAGCGCAACCGTGCGCCGACCTGCGCCCTCGCCGATGGCGACCATCGTCTGCGCGAGCGCGATGGCATCGTCGAGCGTCTTCATAAACGCGCCCGAGCCCGTCTTAACATCGAGCAGAATACAGTCCGAGCCTGCGGCGAGTTTCTTACTCATAATCGAGGACGCAATCAGCGGGATGGAGTCAACCGTCGCCGTCACGTCGCGCAATGCGTAGAGCTTCTTATCCGCTGGCGCGAGATTGCCCGACTGTCCGATGACCGAGACGCCGCACTCGTTCACGATGGAGAAGAATTTCTCCCGCGAGATCGCCGTCTCATAGCCGGGGATTGCCTCCAGCTTGTCCACAGTGCCGCCCGTATGACCGAGACCGCGCCCGCTCATCTTTGCGACGCGTCCCCCGCAGGCGGCGACAATCGGAGCGCAGATGAGCGTCGTCTTGTCGCCGACGCCGCCAGTCGAGTGCTTGTCCACCTTCTTGCCGGCAATCGCCGAAAGATCGACACGGTCGCCCGAGTCTGCCATGGCAATCGTCAGTGCGGTCGTCTCCTCCGCCGTCATGCCGCTGAACCAGATCGCCATCAGCATGGCGGACATCTGGTAGTCCGGAATCTCCCCCGCGACATAGCCCTCGACCATACAGCGCAGTTCCTCGGCAATCAGTTCGCCGCCGTGCTTCTTCTTCGTAATCAGGTCATACATGCGCATGGGTACATCCTCCTCAGCGGGCAAGAATGCGCGGCAGCAGGCTCTCGCCCTTTGTCGTCAGCGGTGCATCGAACATATCCGCCACCGTCGCGCCGATCATGGCGAACGTCGGATACGTCCCGAGGTTCGTGTTCGGGCGGATCCGCGCACCGTAGACGAGAAGCGGCACATATTCGCGCGTGTGGTCAGTTCCGGGTGCGCCGGGGTCGCAGCCGTGATCCGCTGTGATCATCAGCACATCGTCCTCGCGCATATTCTCCATGAACGTGCCGAGCTGCACGTCGAACTCTGTCGTCGCCCGCGCATAGCCCGGGATGTCGCGCCGATGTCCATACGCCATGTCGAAATCGACGAGGTTGACAAAGCACAGCCCCGTGAAGTTCTCCTGTTGGATGCGGAGCGTCTTTTCCATACCGTCGGCGTTGCTCTCGTTGACGCCCGTGCTGCGCGTGATGCCGCGCCCTGCAAAGATGTCACTGATCTTGCCGACTCCGATGACATCATAGCCCTTCCGCACGAGCGCATCCATCATCGTATCGCCCGTCGGATCGAGGGAGAAGTCATGACGATGCGCGGTGCGCTTGTAGTTCGGATAACTGCCGACATACGGGCGTGCTATGATACGCCCGACGCCGTGCTTGCCCTGCATGATCTCGCGCGCCGCACGGCAGTAGTCGTAGAGGCGCTCGACGGGCACATCGGCCTCGTTCGCCGCGATCTGCAGGACGCTGTCTGCCGACGTGTAGACGATGAGACCGCCTGTCTCCTCCTGCTCGCGCCCATAGTCATGGATCACCTGTGTGCCGGAATAGGGCTTGTTGCAGAGGATCTTCTTTCCATCACATGCCGCCGAGAGACGCGCGAGGATCTCGGGCGGGAATCCATTCGGATACGTCGGCATGGGCTGCTCGGAGACGATGCCCGCGATCTCCCAGTGTCCGATCGTCGTATCCTTGCCGCGCGAGAGCTCCCGCAGGCGGGCAAAAGCGCCGATGGGGCTGTCTGCCGGCGTACCGCAGCCGACACCGTCGATGTTGAAGAGCCCCAGTTTCGTGAGATTCGGCGCGTGCAGCTCCGGTGAGGTTGTCAGCGACGCGAGCGTATTGCATTTCCCGTCGCCAAAATCCGCTGCGTCCGGCTCATTCCCGATGCCGAAACTGTCGAGCACAATGATGAATACGCGTTTGATACCAGCCATTGCTGTCTCCTCCCTCCGTTAGGCGATGGACGCCTCCAGTGCAATCTCGATCATCTCGCTGAACGAGGTCTGACGTTCCTCCGCCGTGGAGGGCGGCTCGTCGCTGACGAGGTGGTCGCTGACGGTAAAGAGCGCGAGCGCACGCACGCCGAACTTCGCCGCGATGAGGTAGAGTGCCGCAGCCTCCATCTCGAGGCCGAGGACGCCGTAGCGCGCGAGCTTCTGGATGTCCATTTCGTCATCGTAGAAACGATCCTGCGACATCACGTTGCCGACGCGCACGGAGATGCCCTTGTCCGCCGCTGCCTGATAGGCGTGACGCAGCAGGTCAAAATCCGCCACCGGTGCAAAGTTGACCGAAGCGCCGAAGATGTTGCGCGGCATGGAGGAGTCGGTCGTCGTCGCCTGCGCAATGAGGACGTCGCGGATGTGGATATCCTTGTGGCACGCGCCGCAGCTGCCGATACGAATCAGCGTCTTGCAGCCATACTCACGGATGAGCTCGTTGACGTAGATAGAGATCGAGGGCATCCCCATGCCTGTCCCCTGCACGGAGATGGGATGCCCCTTGTACGTGCCGGTGTAGCCGAGGATATTGCGGATGTTCGTGTACTCCTTCGCGCCCTCGAGGAAGTTCTCGGCAATGTACTTGGCGCGGAGCGGGTCGCCCGGCAGGAGAATGCGCTCGGCGATTTCGCCCTTCGCTGCGGCAATGTGTGGGGTTGGCATAATGTGTACCTCTCTTTCGTCATGATAGAAAATTTTTATCGTAAACCGCCATAGCGGTCTATGTCACTGTGCTGCCTCAAAGACGAGCTGCAGGAGAAACAGTACGCCGAGGACGTAGGAGAGCGTTCCGAGCTCATGGCGGCGTCCCGTGAACACTTTCATCATGGGGTGTGCGGCAAAGCCAAACGCGAGCCCCGTTGAGATGCTGTTCGTCAGAGGGATGAGCACAATGATAAGGAACGCAGGGAACCACTCGGAGAAATCCTGAAACTGGATGTTTTCGAGATGCTGCATCATCAGTGCACCCGTGATGATGATGACGGGCGCGACAGCCGCCTGTGGAACGTAGGCGAGCAGCGGAATAAAGACGAGTGTGAGCAGGAACAATGCGCCGCCGATGAGTGCCGTCAGCCCGCTTCGCCCTCCTTCGACAATGCCCGCCGCACTCTCTGCGGCAGCGACGGTCGGGCTCGTTCCGAGCACCGAGGACAGCACTGCCGTCAGGGACGAGGCGCGGAACGCATTGCGGAACTTTGCCGTATCGGGCAGCAGTCCTTCGAGCAGGCCGATGGACTCAAAGACGAGGATCATTGTCATCGAGAATACCGCAAGCCAGAACGAAATCGTCAGCACGGAGGAGAAGTCCTCCGCAAAGAGCAGCGCACCGTACTCACCGAGCCGCGTCATATCGATCTCAATCGTATTGGCTTGAACCAGACCGAGCGCATTGGCAATGATTGTCACGATGAGGATGGCGATGAAAAATCCGCCCTTCACCCGCCGCTGGTAAAACAGCAAACTCAGCACGAGGCCGAGGAGCGCGAGCAACGCAGAAGGATTCCGCAGATCGCCGAGCGCGAGGATCGAGTTCTCGCCGGCACGGATCAGCTCTGCCTTCTCTAGGCCAATCTCCACGAGGAATAACCCGATGCCCGCCGTCACTGCGTATTTCAGCGATTTCGGCACAGCATCTGCCAGAACCCTGCCCGCGCGCGTTACTGCCAGCGCGAAGAAGATGAGTGCCGAGACGAGCGAGATGGCAAGTGCCTCCTGCCAACGGAACCCCATGTTCGTCACGACGGTATATGTGAAGAACGCATTGATCCCCATACCGGGGGTCAAGATGATCGGTGCATCCGCCCAGAGTGCCATCAGCAGACATCCGACCGCCGAGGCGAATATCGTTGCGAACACGCTCAGCTCCGCCGGGATTTCGCCGTCTGCAAGAATCAGCGGGTTGACGATGATGATGTACGAGATGGCAAAGAACGATGTCAGTCCTGCCATTACTTCCACGCGCCTGCTCTGCACGTTGTCCGAACTCATATCTCATCCCCCCTCTTTAATTCGAGTATATCAAATAAAACAAGCGAAAAAAAAGGACATGTGACTTTTCAGTACGAAATTTTTTCGTTAAAATAGAGGAGAAATGATACATCCAGCGATTTCCATACAAAGAGGAGCATCACCATGCTTTTGCCGTCATTTCCCGAAGTGCCGCCGCACCTCCTGCGCACGGCACGTCCGCTCACATTCCAGCCCGACGAGATCATCCGCTGCAAGGGAACGCATGCCGACACGGTCTACATTCTCCTCGCAGGACGCGTGCGCATCATCAACGAGTTCGCAAGCGGTGACCGCTATGTGTTCGCCATCGCCGACCCGCCCACATTCCTCGGTGAGTACGAGGCTCTCGCGGGTACGCCGTACTATGCCGCAACGTGTGAGGCAGAGACGGTATGCGATCTGCTCGCCATCAGTATCGACGCGTTTGGCGCATGGCTCCAGCACGACGCGGCAGCAGCGTTTTCCGTTGCCTGCATGATCGCACGAAAATCCTGGCCCATCTCGGACGAATACGGTCAGATCAAATACCTAACGGTGCAGTCGCGTCTCCTCGCCTACCTGCAAAAGCAGCTGCCTGCGACCGATGCCGCCGTGCGTCTCCCCATGCGGCGGCAAGACATCGCCGATGCCATCGGTACGAGCCTGAAGACGGTCAACCGCAGCGTTGAACGCCTCCGTGCAGCGGGGATACTCTCCCTCGACCGCGGCAAGATCGCCCTCACGCCTGACCAATGCGCAAAGATACGGACAATGGATGTGCACCAAAAAACATAGAGATGCTGCGACACAATCACTGCACCATATGAAAAGGGCGCTGCACGAAGCCAAAGACTTCGTGCAGCGCCTTTTGTGTGCCCCTTCCACCGCTTGCTGGCCTGTCCAAGAAGCAAGCCCATAGGGCGCAGCTGATTGGGAAACAGGTCGTATGCGAAAACGTCCCAAGAACACGAGCGTTAGCGACGTGTGATTGGTTGACGTTGACCGCTCGCGGTCCACCTTCCCCGTCATAGCGGGGAAGGCGATTATGCTTTTTCACTCTTTCGCTTCGACCGATAGCCGAGCCAGAGCACGATCAGCCATACGGGCAGGATCGGCACGGCAATCTGCATCCCGGGGATCTGTGCCATCATGATGACAACCCCTGCGAGGAAAATGAGGCAGAGGTAGTTGATCCATGGATAGAACGGCGTGCGAAATTTGATTGGCTTGCCCTCACGCGCGCACTGTCTGCGGAATTTCAGATGCGTGACGACGATGGTCGCCCAGCTAATGACCGCCGCACAGGTCGCAATCGCGATCAGGTAGAGAAATGCGTCCCCCGGGAAGAAGTAGTTGAGGAAGACGACAATGAGCGTCATCCCCGAGGAAATGAGGATGCCGCGCACGGGCACCCCGCGGTGCGAGAGCTGGCAGAGTGCCTGCGGTGCATCGCCGCGCTGTGCGAGTCCGTAGAGCATACGGCTGTTGCTGTAGATCGCGGAGTTGTAGACCGAGACCGCCGCCGTGAGCACGACGAAATTCAGGATATGCGCCGCCGCAGGGATGCCGACGTTGCGGAAAATCTGGACAAAGGGGCTCGCATCCGCGCCGACCTCGTTCCACGGCCAGAGTGCCATGAGGATCGCCATGGTACCGACGTAGAAGATGAGGATACGCCAGATGACCTGATTGATCGCCTGCGGGATGGTGCGGTCGGGATCCTCCGCCTCGCCTGCCGTGATGCCGATGAGCTCGATGCCGCCGAACGAGAACATGACGACCGCCGTCGCGAGGAGGAAGCCCCACCAGCCATTCGGCAGGAAGCCCCCATGCGCCCAGAGGTTGCTGATGTTCTCGGGGAACGGTGCGCCCGTCACGAGCAGCCAGCCGCCGAGCCCGATCATAAGCACAATCGCCGTGATCTTGACGAGTGCCATCCAGAACTCCATCTCGCCATAGGCACGCACATTCGTGAGATTGAGGATGGTGATGACCGTGAGACAGACGAGCGCAGAGAGCCACTGTGGCAGATCGGGCAGCCAAAAATTCATATAGATGCCGACCGCCGCCAGCTCCGCCATGGAAACGATGATGTAATTGAACCAGTAGTTCCAGCCGGAGAGGAAGCCCGGAAAGTCGCCCCAGTACTTTCCCGCATAGTGACTGAAGGAGCCCGAGACCGGTTCATCCACCGCCATCTCGCCGAGCATCCGCATGATGAAGAAAATCATGACGCCGCCGAGCAGATATGCGAGCATGACCGCCGGCCCCGCGAGCGCGATCGTCGAGACAGAGCCGTAGAAAAGCCCCGTACCGATTGCGCCGCCGAGGGCGATCATCTGGAGATGCCTGTTCTTGAGCCCGCGCCGAAGGGCGGGCGATGCTTCCTTTTCCTGCATAAATCCTCCGTCCAAAAATACTGCTATCCGCGCTGACGCGATTTTAGTGCCTGTTCCACCTCGCGTTTTGCCGCCTTTTCCTTCAACGACTGACGCTTGTCGTAGTTATGCTTGCCGCTCGCGAGTGCCAGCTCGAGCTTTGCACGTCCGTGCTTGAAATAGACCTTCAGCGGGATGAGCGTCATGCCCTTTTCCCGCGTCTTGCCAAAGAGCTTCAGAATCTCCGCCTTGTGCATGAGCAGACGGCGCACGCGCAGCGGGTCATGGTTGAACTGATTGCCCTGATCGTAGGGGCTGATGTGCATGTGGTCGAGGAATACTTCCCCGTTCTTGATGTAGGCGTAGCTGTCGCGCAGATTTGCCTTGCCGGCGCGCAGGGACTTGACCTCCGTACCGACCAGCTCCATTCCCGCCTCATAGGTCTCGTGGATGAAGTAGTCGTGCCGCGCCTTGCGGTTCTCACAGGCGATCCGTACGCCATCGTTTTTCTTTCCCATTGATGTTCCTCATTCGGTGCCTCGCGTGCCGCCCTCCGTCTTGCGGTTCATGCGGCGTGCGGGGCGCGGCGCACGGCGCGGCTTCTCCGTCCGCTCCGGCTCCTCACTCCGGCTGCGGTAGCCCGGCGGATCGGGCCAGACCGCACTGTTGAGCCCCGTCACCTTGACGCGGTGATAGTCGCGTCCACTGCGCTCATCGTCACGACGGCTCTCGCTGCGACTGTTCTCACTGCGACTGCGCCCGCCGCGTGGCGGGCGGTCTGCGTTTGGCTTTCCGCCGCGCTCACTGCGCCACGAGGCCGGCTTGCCGTCCGTCCGTGCCTTGCGCGGCACGCTCTCCGCCGCCGCATGGGCGGCGCGGTCGCCCTTCTGGGCGTGGCTGCCGCTCGCACCATGTGCGCCGCGCGTTTTCCTGCGCCGTTCGCCATGGCTTTCGCCGGCTGCAGCGGCGGGAACGTCGCGGCGCTCGCCCTTTCTGCGGCGCGGGCTGCGCGTCTGCTCTGCCCCCGCATCCTTCTTCGCGGGGCGCGGGGCAGCGCCGCGTTTCACAGGAGCGGCCGCGTTCGGGTCGTAGACGCCGTTGTCCTTCAGGACGAAGTCGAGCGTCCGCGCCTGTACGTCGGCGCGCGTGATGATGATGGTCACCGTATCGCCGAGGCGGTAGCGCGTGCCCGTGCGCTCGCCCACCATCGCATACTGATCCTCGACGTAGGTATAGTAATCGTTGACCATGGTCGAAACGTGGACCAGCCCCTCGACGCCATTCTCGAGCTCGACGAAGATGCCGAACGCCGTCACGCCGCTGATGACACCCTCGTAGGTCTCGCCCACGAACTGCGCCATGTACTCGATCTTTTTCATATCGGTCGTCTCGCGCTCCGCCTCGATGGCAATGCGCTCACGCGCTGAGGAGTGCTCCGCCGCCTCGGGGAGGAGCGCACGCAGACGCTCGCGTTTCTCCGCCGCGATATGTCCCGTGGCAAACGTCTCGCGGAGGAGACGATGCACGAGGAGGTCGGGATAGCGTCGGATCGGCGAGGTAAAATGCGTATAGTAGCGCGCCGCAAGGCCAAAGTGCCCAAGGCTCGCCGTCGAATAGCGCGCCTGCTGCATCGAACGCAGGGCGACCGCCCCGATGATGCGCTCCTCGGGCTGTCCCTTAACGCGGTCGAGCACCTGCTGGATGTCGGAGGGGCGCACCTTGCCGTCCTCATCGACATGGAGGCGCAGGCCGAGCGCGGCGAGGAGGCTCTGCAGACGCTCGATCTTCTCAGAGGTGGGCGTCTCATGCACGCGGTAGACGAACGGCTCTTCCTTCAGCTCCATGTGACGCGCCACGGTCTCATTTGCCGCGAGCATGCACTCCTCGATGATGGACTCGCCAATCGAGCCTGTACGCTTTTCGAGCGCGACAGGATGTCCATCGGCATCGAGCTTTACCTTGACCTCGGGCAGCTCAAAGTCAATCGAGCCGCGCCGATGACGCTTGGCACGCAGCACCTCGCGCAAACGGCGAAGCGTCTCAAGCATCGGGCGGATGTCGCCGTTGTCCGAGACGAACGGCTCATCACCGGCAAGGACGCGGTTGACGAGCGTATAGGTTAGGCGACGCGCAACATGGATCACGCACGGCACGATCTCATAGTTCTTGACCTCGCCGTCCATGCCGATCTCCATCTCGCACGCCATCGAGAGACGATCTACGCCCTCGTTCAGGCTGCAGATCCCGTTCGACAGCTCCTTCGGGAGCATCGGAATCACGCGGTCGACGAGATAGACGCTCGTCCCGCGCCGCGCTGCCTCACGATCGAGCGGCTCGCCCGCACGGACATAGTGGCTGACATCGGCAATGTAGACGCCGAGGAAGAACCCGCCGTCCTTCTCATAGGCGTAGACACCGTCGTCGATGTCCTTCGTATCCTCGCCGTCAATCGTGACGATGGGGAAATCACGTCGATCCCGCCGCCCTGCATACTCCTCGGGAAGCGGATCCTTCGGGCAGTGCGCCGCCGCCTCTGCAACATCGGGCGGGAACTTCTCATCGAGATCGTAGGCGCGCATGACAGCAAGCACGTCCACGCCGGGGTCACCCGTCTTGCCGAGCACCTCGACGACGCGTCCCTCAGCGCTCCTGCGCTGCTCCGGCCACTTCGTGATCTCGACGACGACCTTGCTGCCCGTCTTTGCCCCGCCAAAGTCCTTTTTCAGCACAAAGACATCGCGCCCGATCTTCGTGCTGTCGGGTGTGACAAAGCCGAACGCCTTGCTGCGCTCGAACGTGCCGACAATATGCGTATTGACGCGCTCGAGGATGCGGATGATCTCCCCCTCACGCGCGCGTCCCGGCTGCTCGGACGGCGTGACGCGTGCGACCACGCGGTCACCGTGCATCGCCGTCCCCATCGCACTGCCGGGGACAAAGACATCCGTCTCCTCCTCCGTCTCACGCACATCGGGGATGATGAAGCCGAACCCCTTCGGCGACATGGAGAGCCGCCCCACCACGAGATTCATGCGGCTCGGCAGCCCGTAAAGGCCGCTGCGGTTGCGGATGACCGCACCCTCGGCCTCAAGCGCGGCAAGAGCATCGGAGAGCTCCTTCCCTTCGCTCTCCGGGAGCCCCAGCCCCGTACGCAGCTCCGCCTCAGGCAGCGGGCGATAGGCGTCCTCCCGCATAAAGGCGTAGACCCTCTCCTTGAGCGTATCCAGTTGTTCCTGTTCCATATTTTCCTCTTTTTTCGTTTCTACGATCTTCTTCCCTGCACAGCCTTCTCCAAAAAATCTGCCGTGCGCTCAAATACGCGCTCCCTGACCCCCTCGTCGAGCGGGAGCAGATGCCCTGCGTCAGGGAGAATCACGGTCTCGCAGTCCGCGCTTGCCACATGTGCGCGCAGCTCCGCCGCACTCTTCGGGTCCGCCGTATGGTCACGCGCTCCGTGGACGATCAGGAGCGGTGCGCGCACCTTGCCCAGCTCACTGCGGACAGCGGCGATCACATCCATCATCTCATGGACGGAGACGAGCGGCATGCGCCGATAGGTGTTGTTCGCCCCCTGCGGAACGTTCTCCAGTTTGCGGCGCGCCTTCGGCACATAGCGTCCGATGCTCGCCGCACGCGTCGGCAGATGCTCGATCCCCTGCTCGCGCGCAATGATCAAGGGCGCACCAAGGCTCACAACACAGGTGACCTTCGCCTCGACCGAGAGCAGCAGGGCAAAGATCGCCCCCATCGAGTGTCCCACGACGGCGATATCGTCACATGCGCCGCGCAGAATCGCATAGCCGTCGCGCACAGAGTCCATCCAGTCCTCATGCTCCGTACGGCTGAGATCCTCCGCCGTCGTTCCGTGTCCCGCGAGGCGTATGGCGAGCACCGTAAACCCGCGCGCATGAAGGAATTCCCCCATGAGACGCAGCTCAGCGGGAAGCCCAGTGAATCCGTGAATGAGGAGGACACCATGCCGTCCGCCCGGCAGAAAAAAAGGCTCTGCGCCCAGTAAATGCATGACGTATCCCCCTTTCACAAAATGATTCCATGCATCCCAAAATAAAGCCCTGCCCCGCAGAGCGGCAGCAGGGCTCCTGCACGGATACGGTCAGCTCGACAACCGCGCGATAATGATCGTAATCACCCCGAACAGTATCGCGAACACGACGGTCACGCGTGCGAGCAGCGCGTCCATGCCGCGTGCCTTGCCCGAGAACACCGTATCCTCGCCGCCGTCCAAGCCGCCCATGCCGGCAGACTTTGCCTCCTGCCCGAGCACAGACGCGATGAGGATGATCGCAACGATTGCATCCAGTACCATTAAAAGCGTGAGCAAGAAAAAGCCCCTTCCTAAACGCATATACGTAAGGAATCACTGATCAAATACAGTCCGTCAGATTGGCGTAGATTCTCCGCCGAAGTGCGGGCGAAAAAAGTGCATCAAGATGGCGTGGCTGCATTTATCAGTGCTTCCGTAAGCTACATTTTGTTATGATAGCACAGAGCGGGTGAAAGTGGCAAGTGAAATGTATTCGTATCCCTGTTTTTCCACTAGATTTTCCGCATATAAAAATACTGCCGATACGCGTGCAGCAATCGGCAGTATGAAAATGTTCTTAGTTACGAACGTTGAGCATTGTTTCCCCGGTCAGATACCGCTTTAAATCCTCCATTCCGATTTCCACGGAGGTCATCATCGTATCACAGGAAGTTCCGGCAAGATGGCTAGTCAATGTGATGTTGGAAAGCTTCAAATACGGATGATCCATAGGCAGCGGCTCCACATCATAGACATCGATCGCAGCACCGCCGATGACATGATCGCGCAAAGCCTCTGCCAGAGCCTTCGTATCGACCAGTCCAGCACGTGCTGTATTGACCAGATACGCTGTCGGTTTCATTTTGGCAAGCTCTTCCTTGCCGATGAAGTGCTCCGTTTTCTCCGACAGACGCAGATGGAGCGTCACAATATCCGACTGCTTCAGTAGCTCATCCAGCGATACAAATTCGACATTCTGATCGGCAAACTTTTTCGGATCAGCATACGGATCATGAACGATAACTCTGGACTCAAAGCCCTGCAGCCGCATTCTCACACGCTGACCAATGTAGCCATAACCGATAATACCGATTGTCATCTTACGCATATCGTGGATATAGCTCTGGTTGTCGTATTTCTTGCACCATTTCCCTTCCATAATCAAATGATGACTGCGCGCAATATTCTTGTTCTCTGCAATCATCATGCCGACCGTGAAATCGGCAACCGCATTTGCACTCCGCCACGGCGCATTGATGAGCTTTACGCCCTTCTCCGTTAAGAGAGGAACATCTGCATTCTCGTAACCGCCGCGTAGAACAGCTGCCACCTTAAGATGCTTTGCCTTCTCGATAACCTCTTTGTTGATGGACGCGACATGCACGACAAGAATATCCTTATCCGCACAGTTTTCCAACAGAGCCTCACATGTGGGAGCAGCATCGATCCCCTTATGTTCAATGAGCGTCATACGATCCGTAATCGGTCCCATCGCATACATATCCTTATCTTCGACAATGGTAATTTCAGCGCCAAACTTCTCCAATGCACTCAGTTCTTCCATCATCTTCACAGTGATACCGCCATCTGCAACACAAAGAATCTTTGTTTTTCCCATGAATGATTCCCTCCAACAGCTTTACCATCCTCTTCCCGTATGATGGGAAGGGACACCCTCAAAGATGAGGACCTTACGCCTTTCCTGCCGAGCCGACCAGGTCGATCTTCTGACGCACGACCTCCTGCAGGGCAGCAAGCGGCTTCTGATACAGCTGATGCGGCCATATGGCCAAATGCTCTGCATGCTGCAGCTCCTCCTTGAGTGTGCCGTTAAATGCCGTCAGCATCTCAGAGAAGATATTCAGCTTACATATACCGTTGGCAACAGACTTACGAATCAGCTCATCCGGCGTTCCCGAGCCCCCATGCATGACCATCGGAACGGGTGAGATCTCGTTCAGTTCCCGCAGTCGGTCAAAGTGGATGTGCGGCTTGTGTACATAAAGTCCATGCGCTGTTCCCACAGCAACAGCGATGCAGTCAACCTGGGAACGTGCAACGAACTCCGCCAGTTCACTCGGCTGTGTAAGGAAATCATCAGGGTTATCAAAGGTATCCTTCTTCACGGCCCCAATTTCGCTGTTTCCGACAATGCCGTCCCCCACATGTCCGAGCTCCGCTTCTACACTGACATCAAACCGATGTGCATACGCAACAACCTCGCTTGTCTTTCGCAGATTCTCTTCCAGAGGAAGCATAGAGCCATCAAACATCACCGAAGAAAAGCCTCCATCAATGCACCGCTTGATGAACGGAATATCCACTGCATGATCCAGATGAACAGCCACGGGAACAGATGCAGCTTCTGCAATTCTACGCAAATATCCGAGCCAATAGGAAAGTCGATCACCGACAAGATCGACAGCCAACCCCATCAGAATGACCGGCGACTTTTTTTCCTCTGCAGCCTCAGTCACTGCCATAGCCATATCGAGATTGCTGACATCAAACGCGCCGACAGCATACTTTCCTGCGCGCGCATCCGTCAGCATCTTGTTCATATTTACTAAAGCCATAGATACCCCTCCTCATGCACCGACTCAGTCGGTCGAACACCAACCCCACATGGACTGCGTGCTCGTCATGACCCCATCAAACCCGCGCTGACAGAGCCGCTCAGCAAACTCACTCCGATCGATAAAACCACTCGCAAAAATTCTGCCGGAAAACACCTTGTGAAATTGACCAAGGAAGTCATAGGCACAAACCGCAGGCCTCAGTTCAATGGCATCGGGCTTCGTTACTTCAATGGAGCGGAATGCCATTTCCAACGACAGGGAATCCAAAAGAGCGACTTTCCAAATGGTCTTTAACCCGGCAGACCTCGCCCTGCTGATGTGATATGCGTTTGAACCAATGACCGTGTCTACCTTATAGGCTTTTTTCAGCATTTCAAAGGCAATCGCATCCGTTCCGAGCCCTCCGATCAACTCATGATTGACAATGACCTCCTGTCCATTTTTGTGGCATTGCGTCGTGAGTTCGGCAAGATTTCCGATATGCGATACCGTACTCAGCAAAATCTCGCCCTGGGATGATTTCAGTGCTCGGTCCAGATGCCGTATATCCCGTACCGACGGAATGACCGTGAAGGTTCTATCCATCCTGTCCGCCCTCCCAGTACCGCAGCAAATGTTGATTCAGGCGCTGCCATTCCGCATATCTTTTTTGATAGAATGCGGCCTTTTCCGCATTGGGGAGAACGCGAGGCTTCAGCTTGACCGAACGCGCAAACGCCTCTTCATAGTTCTTGTATATGCCTGCTCCAATACCGGCAACAATGGCAACACCATGCGCTCCTGTTTCGTCACATTCGACGACCTCTACGGGAAGTCCCATAGTATCGGCAAAGATCTGCGTCCACACAGAACTCTTTGCCATGCCGCCGGTCAGGCGAATGAGCTTTGCCGGCAACCCGGCAGAGATCAGGAAATCGATGTGATGTTTATGAATAAACGCGATTCCCTCGACAACAGCATAACACAGTTCTCCGTAGCTTGTATGCATATTGAGGTTGCTGAAGCCCGCGCGTGCGTTCACATGGATACTGGGTGATGCAACAAACGGTTGAAAATACGGTGTGTCCATATTCGGATCTGCCTTCAGAATCCACTCGTTCAGCACATCATAATAGTCGCGTTGTTCATAGACAGCCGCCAGCCGCGCCTTATCTCCGAGGACATGATGAAACCATTCGTAGTTGGTCGCGGAGGCTCCCGTATAGGAACAGTTGAGATACTCATTCTTGTGAATGTAGGGCATATTGCTCGATGCATTTGGTATCACACGATCCGAATGCGTCTCATTGATGCACCATGATCCGGCAATTGATGTGATCACCCCATCGCCCGTTGCTCCGGCTCCGACAAGACTTGCCAGAATATCCATCATACCCGCAGCGATCGGAGTGCCCTCTTTGAGTCCGGTCATCTCTGCTGCTTCCTGCGTCACTGTACCGACGATCTGTTCCGGACTTGAATAGAGCGCCGGCAGCTTGTCAAACATCTCGGGAATACCATAGAGATCCATCAGCTCTCGCGAGTACTCCATCGTGTCCATGTCAACCATGAAGGAGCCGCCGAAGACATTGAGATCTGTAGCAAACCGACCGGACAGCCGATACATCAAGTAGTCTTTGAACATCAACACGCTGCCGATTCTGTCATAGACAGGACGTTCATGCTCTTTGTACCAGCGCAGAATCGGCCCCGGCTCGCCCGCGAACAGTGTTCCATGTACCATACGGTTGATCTTATCGTATGTGCCTTCCTTCTGATACAAAGAAATGATGTCATTGGCGCGGTAATCCTGTGAAAAACATCCAGGGGCAATGGACCAGCCGCTCTCATCGAGAAACACGACACCATTGCCGAACGACGTCACACCAACCCCGGCAATATCCTCTGCAGAAACCCCAGCCTTCCCGATCGCACGCTTGATGCATTGGGAAACCATGCTCCAGAGCTCATCGACATCAAATTCTTCAAAGCCCCTGCCGCGCGGTGCAAGATGCATACGCTCAGAGCTCTTCGTGGAAGATGATGCGACCATCTTCCCCCCTTCATCAAAAACAACCGCCTTACTCGACGTGTTTCCAGCATCAATGCCAATCAAAAACTTTGCCATGACAGTCCCTCCTTTCAATCATTTACCGCATCAGCATACCGCCTGTGGCATCGAGTGTAATTCCTGTCAGATAGTCTGCTTTGTTCGAACACAGAAAGAGAATACTGTATGCGACTTCCTCCGGCTCGGCGACTCTGCCTAAGGGAATCCGCTGACAGTAATAATCCCTGCGCGTCTTCAGCGCCTCATGAACCATAGGAGTCTCCATAAGGCCGGGCGCAACTGCATTGACGTTGATACGATGTGATGCAAGTTCCCGTGCAAGTGAAATCGTAAAGGACACCAATCCGCCTTTGGAAGCCGCATAATGTGCGTGTCCCGTCGTAGATCCGGAAAATGCAGCCTGCGACACGACATTCACAATCTTTCCCGGCTTTTTTTGATCGACCAAACAGCGTGCAAAATCACGACATAAGACAAACGGACTGATCAGATTGACCTCCAAGGTATGCCGAAAATCCTCTTCCTCCATATCAAGGACATAGGACTGCGGCCATATTCCGGCAGCATTGACGAGAATGTCCAGCGTACCGAATGCGGAAAGTGCTCTGCGCACGACATCATTGCGGTGGCTGCTGCTCAGATCACATGCGATTCCCGCAGAACGTATGCCGTACCTGTTCTGCAGATCCGCGGCAAGTGCAGTGCATTCATCTCCATGTCGGCTGACGGCAATAACATTCGCTCCCTCCTGTGCAAAGAGCTCACATACCGCTCGGCCAAGGCCCTTTGTACCACCGATCACGAGTGCATTTTTTCCCTGTAAACCGAACTCCATTGTGCACCTCATTTCTGCCGTACAATACAGCGCGATGTCAGATCACCGGAAAGACTCCCCTCCATCTCACGGGAGAGCAAGACAGGAGAATGCAGGAATGCATCGACTGTCCCACCTGCCAAATGCGGCGTGATGGTAACATTATCGAGACCGACCAACGGATCATCTCCAGTAAGCGGTTCATGCTCAAAAACATCAAGTGCCGCCCCTTGAATGCGCTTTTCCTTCAGTGCCGCGTACAGAGCAGCTTCATCAACAAGCCCGGCACGCGCCGTGTTGATAAAATACGCCGTTGGTTTCATCAAGGAGAATGCACGCGCATTCATCAGCCCCTTCGTCTCCTCTGTTAGGCGTCCATGAATCGTCACGAAGTCCGCCTGTACGAGCAGGTCGTCAAAAGAAACACGCGTGACATCATCCGGCAATACATCCACATAGGGATCGTAGCCGATCAGCCGTACATCAAAGCCACGCAGGCGCTTGGCAACCTTCTGTCCGACCTGCCCCAGTCCGATAATGCCGACCGTCTTATCCTCCAGATCGGGTACCGATGCAGCATTCGCATAGTCGCGAACCCAGCGTCCCTCCTTAAGGTTCGCATGGGCACGGGCAATATTGCGGCACTCGCCCAGAATCATCCCAACAGTAAAGTCAGCAACAGCTGTCGCATTGCGTCCCGGCGTATGATAGACTGTGATACCTTTCTGCACCGCATAGGGCACATTCACATTTTCGTAGCCGCCGCGCAGAACACCGATGAACCGCAGTTTTGTACAGGCGTCGATCACCTTCTTTGTGATCGGACAAAACTGTGTAATAAGGATCTCCGCATCACGCAGTTTCGCGATGAGCGCGTCCGGCACCGCATAGACTTCGCTTCCCTGTGTCTCGACCTGCAGATTGATGCTCTGCAGCTCCTCATAGTCTTTCAGCGGCCAGTCAACGACCTCAACATCGACCCCCTTGGCACGATAGCGGGAAAACCCTTCTTCTATATACCGTGACGGTATCAGGAGATCACCAATTCCAATGAGTTTCATCTACATCCACCCCTTTTACTTTCCGATCAGTTCACCCACTTTAACCAGCGCCCAGCCAACAGGTGTATTATATGCCGACACCAAATTCCCCAGTTCCGTCGAGGTTACATTGCTCGGCAGGCGCACATTCGCCTGATCGGCTGCTACGCCGTAAATGCCCGACAGATTACTGCCCGCATAAAGTGCAATGGTCACGATAAAAAGCCCTGTAATAAAGATACGGAACATATTGCGCTTACAGAATGGCGCAACCATAGAAATGACAAACACGATCGACGCGAGGTCGACAAACGGAAGCATGCGGTTCCCCGGCAAAATGATCGAGATGAAAAGCGTGGCAGGAATAAGAAGGAGGCCTGTCGCAATAATGCACGGCTCTCCGATCAGAAGAGCGGTATCCATGCCGATATTGAACTCCCGTCCCGGAAAAATTCTCTTGAGTACCGTCTCTGCCTGATCGCGAACAATCATAACTCCCTCGACGGTGATCTCCACCATCTTCGGCAGCAGGATCATAACGGCAGCCACTTGAACCGCCAGGAAGGCACATTGACCAACGCCCCAACCGGCAAGGATGCCCATTCCTGCACCAAGAATGGTTGCGAGTGTAATCGGTTTTCCAAGGACGCCAAGTTTCTGTATGACTCCCTCTGGACTGAGGTTGATCCTGTTGAGTCCCGGAATCCGTTCAATAATGGCATTAACCGCTATACCGATCGGGACATAGACACCGCATGTGGCATGAACAAACGCGACCCCTTTGATGTTGTACATCTTCTGAATCGCCGGCGCTGTTTTATCTCCAATGATAAACGCGATCAAATACAGGATAAGTGCCGCGGCTGTGCCGAGCATCAGACTCCCCGTCTCATAGTAAACCATCGAGCCCGGCAGGAGGATTAGCCAGTAATTGAATATATCGATATTCAAGATCTGCGTTCGCTTTAACGCCAACAGCACAATATTCAAAATGATTGCCCCCGGCACAACCAGTGGGATGAGGGGGGACGACCATCCGATTGCGGCGCTTGTTGCCCAACCGGCATCAATAACCGTCAGGCTCGCACCAAAGCGCTCAACCATATCCTCCGATGCAGGCCCCAGACTATTTAGAAGCATGGATACAATCAGGTTAATCCCGGTAAATCCAACGCCGACCAGCATTCCCGCTTCAAAAGCTCTGCCCACGGACAATCGGAAACAAATACCCAAGATAAAGAAAATCACGGGCATCATGACCGTTGGTCCCAATGCTAAGATTTCATTCAAAAATTCCATGATGGTCACCTCACAATCAGAATATCTTGCTTAACTGATCGGCCCTCACCGATAAATCTTCTTTGCTGCCAGCATTCCGGCCAATGTGTAAACCGCTGCTGTCTCTTCTTCACCAGATGCCTCTACCGTGACCTCAGTTCCACAGGTAATGCCAAGCCCCATGATCTGCAAGACATCCGTAGCAGCCGCCGTTCTTCCATTCGCATGAAGTTTCACATCTGCTTGAAACTGTCCCGCCTCTTCTGCAATCATCGCTGCTGGGCGTGCGTGAAGACCGGAAGCATTCTCCACCGTAAGCGTAACCTTCATCTCGTCCCCTCCTTTCATATCATAAAGCGCTATCCTACAAATAAAAAACGGTATTAGGAGACAGACTCTCGTCATATCTCATAATACCGAATTCATCTACATACTTCAGTAGTCCGCTATTTTGTTGTATGAAGGCTTTCTCCTTCTTTAATTATCTCAATCTTATCACATCTCGAAAAAATACGCAAGAAGAAATTTTTACTTCTGCTACACAAAAATAGTGAAAGGCTTTCCTATCCGCGTGCCGCCATTGCCGCTGCGAGTGCCGCACCGAGTCCCGAGCCGCCGCACGAGAGGAAGGTGTCTGCCTTTGCTGCGTCCTCACCGAGAAGCTCGGAGAAGGCGCGCATCATGTTCTGCTGCACGAGCGGCATCTTCTCATATATCGAGCCATCCACGGCAATGTGCTGCGGACGCATTTCTCCGCTTCCCGTGATCTGCCACAGCGTTCCGACGAATGTCGCTGCGATGAGCCGCACAGAACGGGCAACGACGGCATGTGCAAGGTCACGCACGCATACGGCATCCTGCACGGAGAGCTCCACTCCCGTCCGCGTACGAACAAGGGCAGCGGCAGTCTCCCCGCCCGTATCTGCCAGCATCCGACTGAGGTCGATGCTGGTAAAGCCATACGTGCATCCCTCCTCGCCCAAGAGCTCCGCGAGAGCCATGGCAAAAAGCACGCCCATGCAGCGTCCGGCAGCCATCTTCTCAAGGCGCTGCTCGCCGGGCTTTTCCGATGCCGCATCAAGTGCTGCGTCAAAGCGGTTCGGCACAAGCTTGCGGAAGCCTCCCGACTCCATATTGAGGATCATCGGCGGCTGTGCCGTCCCTGTATATGGTTCCAAATAGCACGTGTTATACCCCGCCGCATAGACTGCGCCGATGGCGGTATCACACTTTACGTAGGCAGCGGCGAGCAGAACAGCGACAGCATCGTTGACGACGGCGATCGGCGTGACGTTCGTCAGCCCCTGCCGCACGAGTGCCTCCCACAGAAGATCGTTGACCGCCTCGCCCTCCACGCCGCGCGCCGCGAACCCCCTTGTCCAGATGACGAGGCGTGCATCGTTGATGTTCGTCTGCCGCGACGGAAAGGAGAAGGTATGCCCAAGCAAATACGGCGTCTCGTGATCGCCGCCGACCGTCTCATCAACGAGTGCCGCGATGAAATCGAACATCTCCTTCCCCGTCGCCTCTGGACCGATGAAGTCATAGATGCCGTCCACCTTCAGGGGTTTTGCCGTCTGGGAAAGGACATCGTACTTCCCATTTCCCAGGAGACGGTAGAGCACAACGCGCACATTGGTCCCGCCGAAGTCCAGTGCGAGATAGTCGCCGCGCTCCTCTCCTGTCGGCAGTCCAAGATAGGACGGCAGCATCCGCAGGGAGGAGTCAGGGGAGCCCATGAGCCCGAGCCGCATATCCTGCCGAAAATCTGCCGCCACTTCACGCAGTTCCTCTGCGTCAATCGTAAAGGCATTGACAATCGCATCATACTGTGCACGGTCAAACGCCACTGTCATTTTCCTCCATGTGCGGCCGGCAGCTCCTGCACCACAAGCATCGTATGGGAAAGGCGAACGAGTACGCGCGTGATGCGGATGCCGTCTACCTCCTCCACATAGAGGAGTGCGCCCGCATGCGCCGCCATCTGCCCGACGCGCGGTGCCTCGCCGAGCTGGTCATAGAGCCAGCCGCCGATACTGTCCACATCCTCATCCACGATGCAGACGCCGAGGAGATCGTCGACCTCCTCGAGCAGCAGCTTTGCGTCGATGGAGCAGATATCGAGCCCGCGCCACTCGACGCTTTCGCGCTCGACGTCGAACTCGTCGCGGATGTCGCCGACGATCTGCTCGATGATGTCCTCGACGGTCACCATGCCCGCCGTTCCGCCGTACTCATCGACGACGATAGCCAGCTGCGAGCCCTGCTCCTGCATCGTGCGCAGGAGGATACTGCCGTCCATGCTCTCGGGTACGATGAGTGCCTTGCGGATGTAGCGGCGCAGATTCAGCCGCTCCCCGCGCATGAGCGGCGGCAGGAGATCTTTCACGTGGATAAAGCCGATGATATGATCTTTATCCTCATAGCAGACCGGATAGCGCGTCTGCTGCTCCTCGATGATGGTCTTGATGCGCTCCGCGGGCGAGTCATCCAGATAGAGACAGATCATATCCGTGCGCGGCACCATGATTTCACGTGCATTCAGTTCCGTAAAGGAGAACACCTTGTCAACAAAGTCCGCCTCCGTGCTGTTGATGAGCCCCTGACGATAACTCTCCTTCATCAGGAGGCGAATCTCCTCCTCCGTATGGGCATCCTCGTTTTCGCCTTTGGCCTCGTAGCCGAGCTTGCGGCTGATATGATTGGCCACCGTGTTGAGCACCCAGACAAAGGGGCGCATCACGCGGCCAAAAAGTACCATGGGAAAGGAAATCGCGAGGAGGATGCGCTCCACGTTGGCAATCGCCATCGACTTCGGTGTCAGCTCGCCGAGCACGATGTGGAGCGAGGTGATGAGGGTAAAGGCGATCGCGAGCGCGACCGTGTGCCCGACCTCATCCGGCAGCCCCATGTGCTGCGTCGCGGGCAGAATCAGTACGGCAATCGCCGGCTCGCCCACCCAGCCGAGGCCAAGTGAAGCAAGCGTGATGCCAAGCTGTGTCACAGACAGCGAGGAATCGAGATGATCGGTCAGCTGCTTCGCGTACTTTGCACGGCTGACACCCTCGGCGATCAGGGTCTCCAGACGTGACGGACGGATTTTGACACAGCAGAACTCTGCCGCGACGAAGAACCCATTCATGAAAATCAGAAAGACAACGAGCAGTAAATCGAGTAGTGTGGGCAATATGTCCACGAATCAAGGCCTCCTTTGGGAAGGAACATCAATTGATCTTTTTCAAATCAAGTTTCATGCGGACAGCGAGGGCTTTCAGCCGCTCCACTTCCTTCGCATCGACAAGCGAGATGACTGTGCCCTCCTTGCCCGCGCGTGCCGTCCGTCCTGCACGGTGACGATAGGTGCGCACGTCCTCGGGCAAATCGACCTGAACGATATAGTCCACATCCTCGATATCCAGGCCGCGCGCAGCAAGATCGGTGGAGATGAGAAGCTGTACACGCCCCGTGCGGATTGCATTGAGAGCGGCGCGCCGCTGATCGCGCCGCTCGCCGCCGAGCAGGGCGGCAACACGAATGCCTTCGTACTGCAGCTTCTCTGCCGCTTTTTCTGCGTCAAAGCTGCGCCCGACAAAGACCAGGCCCCGCCGAATCGGCAGGCGGCGCGTCAATTTCTGCACAGCCTTTATTTTATCACGAAACGGCACAATATGATAGTAGTTTTCACACGTCGTCTCCTGCACTGCCGCACGGATGATGCGCAGTGCGCAGAGTTCCTCTGCCGCATGCACAGCCGCCGCAGCCGCTGTCGCCGAGAGGAGGAGCATCTGCCGCTCACGGGGCAGGAGGTGCAGGACGGCACGCACCTCCGCACTGTGCTGCTTGTCGAGGAGGCGGTCGAACTCATCGAGCACACAGAGGCGCACCTCCTGCAGTTTCAGTTTGCGGAGGCGGTGCAGCTCCACGATGCGCGGCGCAGAGCCGACGATGAGCGCCGGCTTTTTCTTCAGCGCGTCGATCTGCCGCTGTACATTCGCCCCGCCGATGAGGGCCTGCACGCCGACAGAGAGCCCTGCCGCCTGAATAAGATCCCGCGCGGCGCCCGCGATCTGCATCGCAAGCTCATGCGTCGGTGCGAGAACGAGTACCTGTGCCGCGCGCACGGCGGGGTCAATGCGCATGAGTGCGGGCAGGAGGTAGGCGAGCGTCTTGCCCGTCCCCGTCGGAGCCTCGCCGATCAGGTTCTCGCCTGTGCACGCGGCAGGAATCATCTCCCGCTGGATCTCCGTCGGCTCCGTGATGCCGCGCGCAGCCAGTGCCGCCGCGAGCGGCTCGGGCACGCCAAGTGATGTAAAGTCCATCGTATCCTCCTAAGCTTCAGCAGACGTATCCTTCAAACGCCTCCATCGCGCCGCGCATTCGCACGGCAGTCCTCGTTCCCCAATGCCTTGGAGGGGGATCTTTGCGGTGGTGGGGCGCCATGGACGATACAGGAGGCTCACCTTACTGGTCAAAAAACAGCGCATCCATCTCCGCCTGCTCATCTGCCGTCGGTGTGTAGCTGCGGCGCGCCGTCATCGCGGCGGCAGGGGGATGTGCCCCCATCCCGTCCGCAGAACCGCGCGGCACACGCCGTCCCGCAAAGTTCGGCTTGCCGCCCGCATCATCCGCCGTCATGCGGCACTGCGGGAACGCCGAGCAGCCCCAGAAATCGCCGTGCTTTCCCTTGCGTTTCAGCATGACGCCGCGCCCGCAGGCAGGACATGGTATCCCCTCGCCTCCCGTGATCTGCGCCGTCCGTGCCGCTTCGCAGAGATCACGTGCGAATGCCGCCTGCCCCGCGAGGAATTCCTCGGGCATCCCCACGCCGTCCGCCATCGCGTGCAGCTGATCCTCCCAGATCGCCGTCGCATCGGGATACGTCATCGTATCGGGCAGTGCATCGATAAGGAGATATGCCTCCGCCGTCGGCGTCAGCACCTTCTTCTTTCCCGCAGCATGGAGGAATTTACGGCGGATGAGATCCTCGATGATGCTCGCACGCGTCGCCTCCGTCCCAATGCCGGACACATCGCGCAGCATCTTTTTCGCCGCCTCGTCCTTGACGTACTTGTGAATCTCCTTCATCCCCTGGAGGAGCGTCGCGGGCGTAAACCGTGCGGGCGGCTTTGTCTGCCGCTCCTTCGTCTCTGCCGAGACGAACGCCGCCGCGTCGCCCTTTTTCATCGGCGGGAGTACCGTACTCTCCTCGTCCTCCTTCTCCGCATCCTCGGACTCATTCTTCCCCGCACGGTACATCGTGCGCCATCCCGCCGTGCGTTCCGTACGTCCGCGCGCCGTGAACGTCTCACCGTGATGCGTCACTTCTGCCTTCGTCTGATCGTAGACATAGTTCGGACAGAACTGCGCAATGTAGGCACGCGCGATCAGCTCGTAGATATTGCGCTCCACCGCCGTGAGCCGCGCGAGGTGCACGGGCACGGTTGTCGGGATGATCGCATGATGTGCCGAAATCTTTGCGTCGTTCCACGCACGCGACTTCTTTGCAGGATCTGCCGCCTGTGCCCACCCCGCAAGCGGCGTATCCGAGAGGGCGGCGAGATTGCCGAGAATCTTTGCCGCATCCTTGTGCTGACTCACGGGCAGATACTCTGCATCCGAGCGCGGATAGCTGGTCAGTTTTTCCTCGTACAGCTTCTGTGCCGTATCGAGCACCTGCTGCGGTTCATAGCCGTAGCGTTTGCCTGCGAGCACCTGCAGTGCCGAGAGCGAAAAGGGCAGCGGCGGCGGCTCCTCCTTTTTCTTGCGCTCATACTTTGTCACCACGCCGTCTGCGGGCGGCTCGCCGAATGACGCCGCAGCAGCATCTGCTGCTGCCCGATCCACGAGGCGCCCCTCAGGATCGAGCGGCGTGCGCTCCTCCGACGGTTTCCACCGCGCACGAAAGGGCTCCCCTGCCTCTGTGCGGAACAGTGCATCGACAAGATAGTAGGTCGCGGGCGTAAAGTGCTCGATCTCGCGCTCCCGCCGCACCACGAGTGCCAGCGTTGGCGTCTTGACCCTCCCGATGGGCAGGACGAGCCGCGCATGCCCCGCCCGCCGCGCCGCGAGCGTATAGGCGCGTGAGAGATTCATCCCGATGAGCCAGTCCGCACGCGCCCGTGCGAGTGCCGAGAGCTTCAGCGGAAGGAAATCCTCGTTGTCGTGCAGATCATTCAGCGCATCGTGAATGCTCTTATCGTCAAGTGCATTGATGAGAATACGGCGCACGGGCTTTGTATTGCCGAGGAAGTCCAGCACCTCATCCACCAAGAGCTGGCCCTCTCGATCAGGGTCGCCGGCATGCACGATCTCATCGGCACGCGCGATCAGCCCTTTCACCACCGCGAACTGCTGCGCCGCGCTCTCATTGACAACGAGATGCCACTCCTTCGGCAGGATCGGCAGATCCTCCGTGCGCCAGCGTTTCAGCGCGGGGTTATACTCCTCGGGCTCAGCCTGACGCAGCACGTGACCAAAGAGCCACGTCACCACGCCGCCGCCCGTCTCAATCCATCCGGAGCCTTTGCGGTGCGGCGCAGGAAGACATGCGGCAAGCGCGCGGCCGACGCTCGGCTTCTCCGCAATATAGAGCCTCACGAAAGCACCTTCACGAGTGCCCAAACAAAGATGACAATCCACAGGAGCATGAGCACAGAGGCCCCTACAAGCAGCCACGTGCCGTAGCGCTCCACACGGCGTTCACCCTCCATGCGCGTATGCGCGGGCAGCATGCGGATCAGCAGCGACGTCGCCGCAGGGAGAATCACCATATCATCCACCGCACCGAATAGAGGAATCGTATCCGGGATAATATCAATCGGGCTGATGAGATAAAGCAGTGAAAGCGGAAAGAGAACCTTCACGGCGCGCGGCGTATCGCGCTGCAGCATCGCGTAGAGCAGCAGGGCAATATTGCGCCGCATAGCACGCAGAAGCACCAAAAATCGCAGCATAAAGACCTCCGATCATGAAATGAATAGATTTAGTATACCATTCCGCCCGCTCTCTTTCAAACGAAAAAGACAGGTGCATACGCACCCGTCCTTTCAAACAAAACGATCTTACTTCAGCGTTATGAGCGGTTTGCCCGTCATCTCCTTCGGAATCGCAAGACCTGCGAGTGTGAGGAGAGTCGGTGCAATATCACAGAGCGCGCCCTTGTGGATGTCCTTCACGCGGTCAGAAACGACGATGAACGGTACGGGGTTCGTCGTGTGCTTCGTAAACGGCTGATTGTTGTCGTAGTCCCACATCTTGTCTGCATTTCCATGATCCGCAGTAATACAGACCTCACCGCCGACCTCGCGGATGGCATCAACGAAACGCCCAACGCAGGTATCCACCGTCTCGACTGCCTTGACAACTGCCGGGACAACCCCCGTATGTCCGACCATGTCGCAGTTGGCATAGTTGAGGATGATGAAGTCATACTTGCGGGACTTGATCGCCTCGACGACCTTGTCCGTGACCTCGATCGCGCTCATCTCAGGCTGCAGATCATAGGTCGCCACCTTCGGGGAATGCACGAGAATGCGGTCCTCGCCCTTGTACGGCTGCTCGACGCCGCCGTTGAAGAAGAATGTAACGTGCGCGTACTTCTCCGTCTCCGCGATGCGCAGCTGGGTATAACCGAGATCCTGCACATACTGGCCAAAGGTGTTGTCGATCTCCTCGGGCGGGAACGCCACGAGTGCGTTCATCCCCGCCTCGTACTCCGAGAACGTCGCAAAGGGAATTTTCAGCGATTCGTCGCGCGCAAAGCTGTCGAACTTTGCATCGACAAAGGCATGCGTCAGCTGACGTGCACGGTCGGGACGGAAATTGTAGAAAATCGCGCCGTCGCCGTTCTTCATGCCGTGATAGCCCTCGACCACGAACGGCACGACGAACTCATCCGTCACGCCCTCGGGCTTCTCGCTCGTATCCGCGTACGATGCGAGCAGTCCTGCCACAGCGGTTTTCGCCACCGTCTTTGCCTTGGCGCGGGCAATCGCCTCATAGGCGAGCTGTTCACGCTCCCAGCGCTTGTCGCGATCCATAGCGTAGTAACGCCCGCTGACCGTAGCGATCTTGCCGACGCCGATCTCTGCCGCCTTTTTCTCGACCGCCTCGAGATACTCCTGTGCGCTCTTGGGCGGCACGTCGCGCCCGTCGAGGAAGGCATGAATCCAGACCTCGGTCAGTCCCTCGCGCTTAGCGAGTTCGAGCACGGCGAAAAGATGATCATCGTGGCTGTGCACGCCGCCCGGGGAGACCAGCCCCATGACATGCAGCGCACCACCGTGCTCCTTGACCCCGCGCACGATGGTGAGCAGCGCCTTGTTCTTGAAAAAGTCACCGTTCTTGATGTCACGCGTGATGCGCGTAAGCTGCTGATAGACGATGCGCCCTGCGCCGATATTCGTGTGGCCGACCTCAGAGTTGCCCATCTGACCGTCCGGCAGACCGACGTACTCACCAGATGCCTGGATTTCCGTATGACGGAACTCCTTCATCAGGCCATCGAGCACAGGCGTCTTTGCTATCGCAATGGCATTGTACTTCAGATCGTTTGGATCGCCATCGCCGAATCCGTCCATGATGATGAGCGCAACAGGTGCGTTTTTTAGTTTTGCCATAATATTGACATCTTTCTAAGAGCTTTTGCTCAAAACTCGTATGGCGCTTCATTCCCGCCGAGCGGAAAATCCACGCCATACAAAATGAGGGTACGATCATCAGAAATTCACGATTGCCGCGAAATCCTGTGCCTTCAGCGAAGCGCCGCCGACAAGTGCACCGTCGACATTCGGCTGCTTCATGAGATCCTTGATCGTCGCCGGCTTGACACTGCCGCCGTACTGAATGCGGATCGCGTCGGCGGCCTGCGCATTGAACTTCTTCGCGACAGCCTCGCGGATCGCCTTGCAGACCTCCTCAGCCTGCTCGAAGCTCGCCGTCTTGCCCGTGCCGATCGCCCAGATTGGCTCGTAGGCGATGACAAGCTTGCCTGCCTCATCTGCCGTAAAGCCCTCGAGCGCAGCGTTGATCTGCGCAACGACGTGCTCAATGTACTTGCCTGCCTCACGGACCGCAAGCGACTCGCCGCAGCAGATGATCGGCGTGATGCCTGCCGCGTATGCAGCACGGGCACGCTTGTTGACGCCCTCATCCGTCTCACCGAAGTAGTCGCGGCGCTCGCTGTGTCCGAGGATGACGTAGTCTGCGCCGATCTCCTTCAGCATATCTGTCGAGATCTCGCCCGTATAGGCGCCGCTCTTCTCCCAGTGCACATTCTGCGCACCAATGTGGATGTTCGTTCCCTTGACCGCATCAGCGACAGCGGCAAGTGCCGTTGCCGTCGGGCAGGCGACGACCGTGGCCTTTGCATCCTTAACGAGCGGGATGAGCTCCTTGACGAGCGAAACACCCGCTGCGATCGTGTTGTTCATTTTCCAGTTTCCGGCGATAATCGGAGTCCGTGCCATAGTTTTCTCCTTCTGTATCAAACGTAGATGTTCTTACTTGTCTGCGATGGCCGCGATGCCCGGCATCTCCTTGCCCTCAAGGAACTCAAGCGTCGCGCCGCCGCCCGTCGAGACGTGGGAGATCTTGTCCGTCAGCCCCGTCTTCTTGAGCGCCGCGATGGAGTCGCCGCCGCCGACGATGCTCGTCGCACCGGCCTCGGTCGCATCCGCAACCGCCTTTGCCACTGCCAGTGTGCCCTTTGCAAACTCGTCGCACTCAAAGACGCCCATCGGTCCGTTCCAGATGATCGTCTTTGCGCCCTTCAGCGCATTAACGTACTCCTCGGAGGTCTTCGGACCGCTGTCGAGCGCCTGCCAGCCATTTTCAACTTGGTCGACGTCGACGATCTTGACCTTGCCCTCGGCCTTCCACTTTGCCTCGTCGGCGAGCGGGAACATATTCGCGGCGGCAACGTCGAGCGGAAGGACAACCTTGACCCCCTTTGCCTCCGCCTTCTTGAGGAGGTCACGTGCGAGATCCATCTTATCCGGCTCGCAGAGGGAGTCGCCGATCGGCAGCCCCTTCGCCGCATCAAAGGTGTGTGCCATGCCGCCGCCGATAATGATCGTGTCGACCTTCTCGATCATATTGCTGATGACGCCGATCTTGTCGGAGACCTTCGCCCCGCCGATGATCGCAACGAACGGATGCTGCGGCGTCTCAAGCGTCTTGCCGATGTAGTTGATCTCCTTCTCCATCAGAAAGCCTGCAACGGTTTCAATGTACTTCGGCACGCCCGCATTCGATGCATGCGCACGATGCGCGACACCGAACGCATCGTCCACAGCGACATCGGCGAGCGACGCGAGCTGCTTTGCGAAGGCAGGGTCGTTCTTCTTCTCTTCCTTGTGATAGCGCAGGTTCTCGAGGAGCAGCACCTCCCCCGGCTTCAGTGCCGCCGCGAGCTTTTCCGCCTCGGGGCCGACGCAGTCAGATGCCCACTTGACCTCGCGGCCGAGGAGCTCCGCGAGATGCTTCACGAGGTGCTTCGTGCTGAACTTATCCTCACGTGCCTCGGTCGGACGGCCGATGTGGCAGGCGATGATGAGCGCCGCGCCGCCGTCGAGCAGATAGTTCAGCGTCGGCAGTGTGCGCACCATGCGCGTATCGTTCGTGATGTTCATCTCGGCATCAAATGGAACGTTGTAGTCCACGCGGACGAATACCTTCTTGCCCTTGACGTCAATATCCTTAATTGTCTTTTTGTTCATGCTGTCCCCTCCATAAAGAAACGAGGTCCGGCCCAAACATCGGCCGGACCTCGAAAGATCGTATGCTGTAGGAGGGCATGGAGCATATCCTGCCCTCCCAAGAAAACAATGTTTACTTATCAGCCGAGTTCAGCAAAGTACTTGATCGTGCGAACCATCTGGCTCGTGTAGCTGTTCTCGTTGTCGTACCAGGAGACGACCTGGACGAGCGTGTTGCCGTCACCCGTGTCGCTGACCATCGTCTGCGTTGCATCGAAGATCGAGCCATAGGTCGTGCCGATGATGTCGCTGGAGACGATCTCGTCCGTGTTGTAGCCGAACGACTCCGTCGACTCCTTCTTCATCTGTGCGTTGACCTGATCGACTGTGACCTTGCCCTCGACCACTGCGTAGAGGAGCGTCGTCGAGCCCGTCGGGGTCGGAACGCGCTGTGCCGAGCCGATGAGCTTGCCGTTGAGCTCAGGGATGACAAGGCCGATCGCCTTTGCTGCACCCGTCGAGTTCGGGACGATGTTGACTGCTGCTGCACGGCTGCGGCGCAGGTCGCCCTTGCGCTGCGGGCCGTCAAGCGGCATCTGATCGCCCGTATAGGCATGGATCGTCGTCATGATGCCGCTCTTGATCGGAGCGAGATCGTTCAGTGCCTTTGCCATCGGTGCAAGGCAGTTCGTCGTGCAGGATGCCGCCGAGATGACCTTGTCCGCCTTCGTCAGCGTCTTGTGGTTGACATTGAAGACGATCGTCGGGAGATCGCTGCCCGCAGGAGCGGAGATGACGACCTTCTTTGCGCCGGCCTTGATATGTGCCTCAGCCTTTGCCTTTGCCGTGTAGAAACCCGTGCACTCGAGCACGACATCGACATCATGCTTGCCCCAGGGGATCTGCGTTGCATCCGCCTGTGCATAGATGTTGATCTTCTTGCCGTTGACCGTGATGGAGTCCTCACCGGCCTCAACGGAATCTGCATACTTATAGCGACCCTGCGTGGAGTCATACTTCAGGAGATGGGCGAGCATCTTCGGGCTCGTCAGATCGTTGATTGCGACGACTTCATAGCCGGGCGCATCGAACATCTGACGGAAGGCAAGACGACCGATACGACCGAATCCATTGATAGCAACTTTTACTGCCATTGAAATACCCCCTGTGTGTCCCTATACAACATGCGCCGCAGGGCTTTCCTGCCGCGCGCTCATTACGTTTTATATTATAAACCATTCCCAATAAAAGTCAAACCATTTATCCTTTGATTGGCACTCATTTTCACTATTTTCTGCGGGAAAATACTTGCAAAATCCCGTGAATTTTCGCTAAAATATAGACTGTACGTAAAGGAGGAGAACGCCATGTTGGAAACGATCAAAGAAACGGTACTCCGCTGCGCACAGCAGGCAGAGCGCGACGGACTGTGCCGGCACCGCGCGGGCAATTTCAGCATCCGCGACGCAGAAAGCGGCTATATCTGCATCACACCGACAGGCGTGGACCGCATGGAGATGCAGACAGACGACATCGTCGTCATCGACGGTGCAGGGCATACGGTCGAAGCGCGCAGCGGAAAGCGTCCAACCAGCGAACTGATGATGCACTGCGCCATCTATCGGAACCGCAGCGACGTGCACGCTGTCGCACATACACACTCGCGCACAGCAACTGCCTTTGCCGTCATGAATAAGCCCATCCCTGCCATCGTCTACGAACTCTCCCTCCTTAGCTGCCGCAAGGGTTACGTGCCTGTCGCGCCCTACGGGCGACCGGGAACGAAGGCCGCGGCAGAGAACGTCCTCGCCCCCCTCTCCATCGCAGACGTTGCCCTCATGCAGGCACATGGTGTCGTCGCCGTTGCCGCCGATCTCAAGGAAGCTCTCCTGCGTGCAAACTACGTCGAAGAACTCGCCGACATCTACTACCGCACCCTCACCGTCCTCGGGCACGAGCCGGAGACCATCCCGGCGGACGAACTCGCCCAATGGAAGTATCCGACAGTTTAGGAGGCATACAATGAGCACCAACATCCTCGATATGGAAACCGTCGCCCTCGACGACAGCGAACGCGCCCTCGTCATCATCGACCAAACAAAACTCCCGAACTGCGCCGAATACCTCCATCTCAAAACACAGGGCGAAATCTGGACGGCCATCCGTGAACTGCAGGTGCGCGGTGCACCTGCCATCGGCGACGCCGCTGCCATCGGCATCTACCTCGCCGCACTCGAAATCGACACCGAGGACTACGACACATTCGCGTGCCACTTTCACGCGGCGTCCGACTACCTGAACTCCTCTCGCCCCACCGCCGTCAATCTCTCATGGGCACTGAACCGTATGGAGCGCATCGTCAAGGCCAACGCGGGGAAATCCATCCAAGAGATCCGCAGGCTCCTTCGCGATGAAGCGCTCCACATCAAACAGGAGGACATCGACATCTGCAAAAAAATAGGTGAGCACGCGCTCACCCTCGTAAAGCCTGGCGACGGACTCCTCACTCACTGCAACGCAGGCCAGCTCGCCACCGCCAAATATGGCACTGCCACCGCCGTCATGTACCTTGGACACGAAAAAAGCTACAACTTCCACATCTTTGCCGACGAGACACGCCCCCTACTCCAGGGCGCGCGCCTCACCGCGTATGAACTCAGTGCGGCTGGCATGGACGTCACCCTCATCTGCGACAACATGGCAGCCACCGTCATGAAAAACGGCTGGATCGACGCCGTCTTCGTCGGCTGCGACCGCGTTGCCGCCAACGGAGATGCAGCGAACAAAATCGGCACCTCCGGGGTCGCCATACTCGCCAAACATTACGGCATCCCCTTCTACGTCTGCGCCCCTTCCTCCACCATCGACATGAACCCCCCCACCGGCGCCGACATCCACATCGAACAGCGCCCCGCAGAGGAAGTCACCGAAATGTGGTACAGCGAGCGCATGGCTCCCGAGGGTGTGAACGTGTATAACCCAGCGTTCGACGTTACCGATCACGAGCTGGTGACGGCGATTGTGACGGAGGATGGGATATGGAATGCTTCCAAGAATCTTAAATAAGTAACCGAAACAACATTTCAGTTTTTAGTTTCATATTTCGGTTTTCTACTAAAAAGAGAAATACAAAACTAAAAACTAAAATGATATTTCAGTTTTAGTTTCATTTCTTGATTCTTTTCTCTCGCCTATTCACTATAGTATAACTGTTTTGGACTCGTAGGCTTCTCTGGAATACTGAGCTTGATTAAGCCTCGTTTCACAAGCGGCGTTACGTGACGTTTAATGACATAGGTAACAGATGAGAGCCCTAGGAAATCACAAATTTCCCTCCTCGTTCGAGGCGTCTTACAGAATATGATAAGGCTGTTTTCAAACTCATCAAATCGTGCTTTATTTTCCGGGGGCCTTCCTCCTTTGTATAGTTTCACCAGAAAGCTTCCACGATCATCAATAAATTCTGGCTCAGGCAAATCAGCCCGTGCCATCTCCCTGCGTATCGTGGGTATTCCAGAGTACCTGTTCTCCGTTATATGCAAAGATTCCAAAATAGATGTCAGTACTGGATTCCTAGTATCTGGCTGCACCTTTCCTAACTGATCAACACGAATTCGCCCATATAGACCTCCGGGGTTACGTATCTCCATACGATTCGAAAACATAAGAATTTGTATGAATTGACCTTCCGTGTGAATACTGTAATCCCGATGCACTAGAGCATTTAGAACGGCTTCACGCACAGCCGTAATAGGATATTCAGGTTGATCCTCTCTACGCCCTGTATCAGGATCAATCACCGTTTTTACCCCCATATTCTTTTTGACAAATCGAATTGCTCCATCAAGCAAATCGGATATATTCCCTTCAATGCGCTGGTTATCTACAAAGCGCTCTCCAGATTCTCCCGTATCGCCCATCTCCACGCCTGGAACTACAACAGCCGTAATACAAAGCTGTGGGAAGTATGCTTGCGGATACGGGCTAAAAATCAACGCCGCACTAAGCGTTATTTCACCATCACGGCGAATACTCATGAGCTCGTAAATATCATCGTCCTGTATTTGAGACAAATTCGGTCTCCCGCTTTTTAGTTCCTTGACATAGCTTTCCAACAGATCTCGATTAAGAGCAGAAAAACTTACGCGATTAACCACACGAATATCATCTTGATACTTCTTACGATAAGCTTCATAACTATATATCTCGTACTCCGTCATCGGCTCATCACTGTCACCGACACGAATATATGAAGATTTCAGGCGTCCTTTCCCCTGGTAATGGCAAGGACGTTCTGCTAAATCAATCCCTGGAATCTCAGCCGATACAAACGTCTTTCCATCTTTCATCACAACAGTAAGTAAGGGCCGAACTTTAGGCTCCATCTGCAAGCATTGCTCATTGATCTTCTTCTGTATATCATGGGGGTCGTATACGCCAACCTCTTTATACCCTTCCTCCTCTGAAACACCAAAAATAATGACACCGCCATCATCCTGATTCGAGAAGCTGGACAATGTATCATACAAACGTTTCGGACAAGAAGTTGCAGCACTTTTCAGCTCCAGTGTCCGAGTTTCACATTTCATTTCTTGGACGAATTCCAGTTTCTCTAAAAGTTCTTCTTCTGTCATCTTGGGACTCCATACATTTCTATAATAGGACAACGTCTTTCTTCGACCAAACATATCATACCCCGCCACCGGCGCCGACATCCACATCGAACAGCCCCCTCCGAAGTCGCCGAAATGTGGTACAGCGAGCGCATGGTGCCCGAGGGAATAAAGGTCTATAACCCCGCCTTCGATGTGACCGATGATGAGTTTATCACAGAGATCATTACGAAGAACGGTGTGTGGACTCCTGCATCTTCGCATCGAGAGCCGTCAAAAGAGCAATATATCTCTCCTTGACTACCCGATAAATCCCCCACGCACTATGTTCATCGTACGTGTGCGCGGACAGATTTCGTTTCTCCATCATATCCAGCCACGCCTCAGCATCCGCAATGAGTCCCTGCTTCCACGCTTCACGAATCGTACTGCGTGGACTGTTGACCTCGCTGCCTTCATATTCCAGAACTACTTTCATCAGCTTCCAAGCGAGCTCAAAACAAAACTCAAAGCGCTGAATCGTAGCATCCAAATACATATCATCCGTATCCGCATCTTTTTCAAGCGCAGTTTGCAGCCGCCCCAATGCACGGTGATAGTTTTCCCATTTCAGATGAATCCGCTCCACTGTCATAACACGTTTCCCCTTGTCAATGCAAAAAAGGAGCCTGCCCTCTGCATCAATTCGATCTCGTAATTTTCCATGTGCCAGATCGTCATAAAGAACAATATCGAATGTATAGGGCAGCCTACTCTGTTCAAAGGCCCCTTTCAACACACCTCTCAGATCACGCTCACACCCAATAGCCAAATCAACATCAGATGTCTCACGATAATCCCCTCTGGCTCGTGATCCAAAAAGTTTGACCCACCGAATATCGTCACGATGCTCATCTAAGATATGATAGATCTGCTTCCATTGTTCACTATTTAATCCATACATACCTTATCACTCCATGTAATTAGGGAAGCACTGATAAATTCAGCCACGCCATCTTGACGCATCTTTTTTGCCCGCACTGTGCCCGCGATCCTCCACATAGCCCTGCTATGCGTCCGGTTTGCCTCTTTGTTCGGACGAAAAAATCTACGTCAATCTGACGGACTTCATTTTATCAGCGATTCCTTAGTTCTCACGGTATATATTCTCTCCACGAAACGTTTTACCTCCTCCATGCAGATATGCGAATGCAAAAAGGCAGTGTCGTATTCCCCACCATCACGGAACACGATACTGCCCTTTTCATTCCTACAGATTCTCTTTATACCACTGGATCGCCTCGGTAATGCCCCGTGAGAAATCATACTTCGGTGCATAGCCGAGGTTCTTTTTTATCTTCGAAATATCCGCACCGCTGTGCCGGATGTCCCCCTTGCGCTCGAGTCCAAAGACAGGCTTCAGATCTTTGCCAAAGAGTTTCCTGAGTACGGCATACATTTCATTGAGGCTCGACCGTTTTCCCGCAGCAACATTGTACGCCTCGCCCGCCGCCTCATGCGGCGCGACGCACGCGAGGAGATTTGCCTGCACGACATCCTCCACATAGACGAAGTCGCGCGACTGCTCACCATCGCCGTTGATCGTCGGCGGCTCATCGCGGAGCAGACACTCGATGAACTTCGGAATCACCGCCGCATATGCCCCGTTCGGATCCTGCCGCCGCCCATAGACATTGAAGTACCGCATCCCATAGCAGTCGAGGCCATAATTCAGCGTATACTGATACGCATACTCCTCATCGACAAATTTCGTCACCGCATACGTTGAGAGCCGCCGTCCGACGATCTCCTCCCGCTTTGGCATCGTCTCATCGTCGCCGTAGACGGCTGCGCTTGAGGCATAGGTCATCTTCTTTACGCCATGCTTCGCCGCCGCCTCCATCACATTCACCGTGCCGATGATATTCGTCATCGTATAGCTGACCGGCTGCTCGATGCTCTCCGGAACACTCACCTCTGCAGCCTGATGCAGCACATAGTCAACGCCCTCACACGCACGATTGCACGTCGCGGCATCGCGAATATCCCCCTGGATAAATTCAAACTTCGGGTTGTCACGAAATCCTGCGATATTCTTCTCATATCCCGTCAGCAGATTATCCAGCACGCGCACCCTGTGCCCCATCGAAAGGATTGCCTCTGCCAGATTCGAGCCTATGAATCCAGCGCCGCCCGTGACAAGAAATAAGCTATTTTCGGGAAAATTGATTGTACGGTAATTCATGGTATCCCCCTGCCATTCTATAAAAATAGCACTTGCTTCAACTTTTCGTCAGATCTACGGTGTGCTTACGGCTCGATTATACCACAGCAGGACGCATCCGAACAACTGCGACGCAATCGAACATCGGTAGCCCAAAATCAACTATCTATCGGCTCTTCATATTGTCCCTGCTTAATGACGACAACAGGGGTTCCATCCTCTTGCCCACACAACTTCTTCTACTGAATGATGTTGTATAAATAAAGTTGACAACTTCTTCGCAAGGATTTTAGGGAAGCACTGATAAAACACGGATAATAATGCTTACGTTATCCACAGGCATCAATTCTACAGTTTCCCATGCAAAAAGTAGAAAATCATGCCCATAGCTCTTTCCTTCCCCGAATCCTCCATTTGAACGGGAATTTCGGGGAAATGGGCGCACTTATCCAATCGTCATACAAAACGCCCTCTGCCTTCCCGCCCTCAAACACATAACGAGATTTGCCGACGCAAAGAGCAAATAAAATGGCTCTACTCCAAAACTAGTGGAAATGGTATAATCACCAAGGGTGATGAAATATGGTCGAGAGCTTTGACAAGATGCTTGCAGGATCACTGCGACTGGAAGAGCCGTGGTATATCATAGGAGCAAAATTTTATGAGGAAGAGCCGGCAATCCATATACATGTAGGCGTGGACAAAGCGGCCGCGCTGTGCTGTCCTGTCTGTGGTGCGCCGACCAAATGATACGGTTACGAGCCGAAGGAACGAATCTTGCGTCATGCGGACTGCCTGTTTTATCCCTGCTATGTCCACTGCAGACGCCCCCGTGTTCTCTGTGACAAATGCGGTGCCGTTCAGGTCAACGCACCGTTCGAGCGCAAGAACAGTCGCTTCACCCTTCTGTTTGAGGGCTATGCCATGCTCCTTCTGCAGGATGTGCCTCGTGCTAGAGCCGCCCGTCTGCTTCGCTGCGACGAGAAGTCGCTCGCAGGTATCCTCATGTATTGGGTGCACGATGCGGTAAACCGCATGGGGATCTTTCCGATGTTTCTTCCAGCGCCATTGACGAGACATCCTTTCGGCGCGGGCACAGATACGTCACTGTTGCCATCGACACAGACAAGCACCGTGCCTTTGATGTCGAACCAGAGCGTGACAAAGCGGCTGTCAAAAATGTGGGCGAAAAACAGGAGGCGAAGCGTGGCAGTACGAGGAACGTCAACTCTGTCACTAGTGATATGTCGGCAAGCTACCTATCCGCCGTCAGGGAGGTATTCCCGAATGCCAGGCAGGCCATCGACAAATTTTACGTCAAGCAGGTACTGCTCAAAGCCTTGGATAAGGTACGTAAGGACGAGCAGAACGAATCCGCCAGGAAAAAGGAACTGTTTGCACACCGCAGACTGTTCATGGTGCCGAAAGGGCACATGACAGACAAGCAACGGATAAAGGTGACAGACCTTTCCAAGCAGTATAAAAAGACGGGGCGTGTCTTTCGGATCATCCAAGCTCTGGATGATTTCTATGCCTCGACCTCTATGAATGAGGCGCAGGTGCAGCTGAACAAGCTGTGCTCATAGATGAGGCACAGCCGCCTGCAGCCAATGAAGGATGCAGCCTTGACACTAAGACATCACGGGGCGGAGATACTGAATTTTTTCAACACACGCCTGACAAACGTGATCTGCGAAGGGATCAACTCGATGATTCAAGCAGCGGAACACAAAGCAAGAGGTTTTCAGACCTTCGAAGGCTATTCAGCGATGATCTATTTAGTTGCAGGAAAGTTGGATTTGGCTACGCCTGTTCCGTTCTAAAAATAACGTTTCCACTAGTTTCAGAGTAGAGCCAAAATTTTTCTTAACTAACTTGCTGTTCAACTTGCTCTTGCAATTCACACAAAAAGAAAATATAAAAAGGAGGATTCCTGTAAATAAAGTTGAATATAATAAACGGAGCAAATTTCTTAGACCAAATCAACAGTCTTATTTAAGAGGAAGGAGCTATCTTCTATGAAAGAAATTGTTATTCAGTATGAAGTTGAGGAAATTACTGATGACGCCCGTGTAAGTACTATGTATTGTTTTAAAAATTGTAGCGTCAACGAAAACTAACTCAACTAATCAGCAAGGTATCATAGCTATTATCGCTATGATACCTTATTTTATAAGGAGTTATAAGCATGCCCACATTGACTATAGACCCTCAAAAGAAGTTTGTTTTTTCAGATATAATTGATTTTGAATATATAGATAATAAATATATTGTTATATCAAGAGACACAGCAAACTGGCTACTACTAGATAATATTTGCCAAGTTGATATTTTCAAATTCCTTATGACTCACACTGTCGAACAATGTTTCAACAATTTTGGTAAAAATAATCAAAAAGACTTTGTCAAAGTTTTAACAGAGATTTCTGCTAAACATTTCGATGATCTGCAAATCAATTATCCACAAACAAATGGGATGTATCTTTATTTAACCAATAGTTGTAATCAAAACTGTAACCATTGTTATATGAATGCCGGGAAAAAACCAGATAATGAGCTGTCAACCAAAGAAATAGCATCTCTTCTATACAACTTTAATAAAATGGGAGGTAAGGTTGTAACGTTTACTGGTGGTGAAGCTACCCTAAGAGATGACTTTTTTGAGATTATAAAGGTTGCTAAAGAATACGGCTTCACAGTTTGTCTTCTAACAAATGGACTGCTATGCAACACTGCATTTGCTAAGGAGATAAAGAAATATGTAGATGAAGTACAAATAAGTTTAGATGGATATGACGCTGAGAGCTATCAGGTTGTACGCAACAGCAACTGCTTTCCAATTGTCTTAGAGTCTATTGACAATCTTGTGACCGAAAAAATACGTACTACCATTGCAATTACACCTCTATTAAATACATTGATCTCCAACGAAGAAAGATATTGTTTATTTGCAAAACACCTTATTAATAAATATAAGGATGAAAAATTTTTTGTAAAGTTTAATACAGAATTATTAGATGGTCGTAATATTTCTCCCTCTGAAGAGGAAAACGATCTTTATCGAAATGCCATAAAAAGAATCAAGGCGCAAATATCCCCTGAGTCGAGTAGTCAAGGATTTGCTTTAGACCATCGGTGTAATACTGTTTTTAACAACTGTGGTTATGGCGGAGTTACAATTGCTTCTAACGGAGATGTTTATTTCTGTAATCTAATATCAAAATGTAAAAAACAAGGGAATATAAGGGAACATGATTTTCCATCAATCATGTTAAGGTCTGAACAGGCACGAATACAGTCTGATATAAACAATTTAATACCGTGTAATAGTTGCTCTTTAAAATATCTTTGTGGGGGTGGTTGTCGAATAAAAAACTTTTCAGACTTAGTTAATATCTCTTTTTCCAACAGGAAAAATATATTGAAGATAAACCGTTCTTCCCCTTGTACAAAAGAACACAAAGAAGGTATTCTTCGTTCTATGATTGCAGCCAATAAATATATGTATAGATAGGAGAGACTATGAATATCAATATGCCTATATGGGTTATTTCATATAACCAGATGAAGACTCACTTAAATCAAATCATAATAGAGATCTTTGAGGGACGTAATAAGTTTACACAAAAGGGGCTATATTCTGGTCCATTAAGGAAATTTATTCTATCCCACCATTCACAAGATAAAGCCGTACTATTCTTCTTAAATTTACATATAGCTAATATACAAAAGAACAAATTCTTTATCGATAGATCAGATTTCCTTAAGTTTATAACTTATATGAATGATATCCATGCGGAATCATTATATATTCGACTTTCTGATCGCAAATTGCATCATGTTAGCCTAATAAACTACTCTACAGAAGTGACTACCGCCCCTTTTCTTTATACTCAAAAAAATCTATCACTACTGCTATATTCATCATCGATGGAAAAAAACAATTCTACACAAATAATAACATCTCCACAACCTATATTATATTTAGAGATAAGAAGAGAAAAAATATTCTGTCGTGTCTGTTTTAGATACGGTATGATCGAGATTCCTTCCAATAGTCAAGAAATAAAGATTTACATAGATAAGAATATCGTATTAAGAAATTTACTAAAAGAACAAACGTATATTTCCTTTATAAAAGAACAAGGAGGAGTTCCTAGTTTCAATAATGAATATATTTTTTCATTGAATAACATAAACAACTCATCTATTTCAGCCTTTATTCAAAATAGTTTTCAAATATATCTAAAAGATGATAAGTGCTTTCACCAGATAAAGTCAGTAAATATTACAGCAAATATATCTTATGATATAGATTGGTTTAACCTAGATGGAATAGTAACGATTGATAGTACAAACTACACCTTATCCGATATACTTAGCAGGGATAAATATAAGGGGTTCATAGAAGTAGGCAATAGTGCTATAATATTCCCCCCCTCTCTAAACAATCTCTCAAATAAAGTTTCAGACAACGGAAAAATCCATCTTGCAAATAATGAATTGATGTTAATAAATAATATTGCCGAAGAACTAAATATTAAGGATAGGAAATATATCAAAAAATTCAAAAAATACATTTTTAAAACTGTATATGAAATAGACGGATTAAACGGAGTCTTAAAGGACTATCAGCTCTATGGAGTCTCATGGATATATTCACTATATAATCATTCTCTGGGTTGTTGCCTTGCTGATGATATGGGTTTAGGAAAAACAATCCAAGCCATTGCATTTATCACATACATTTATCCTAAGCTCTCCCTTCCAATACTAATAATCGTCCCTAAAATAGTATTACTCAACTGGAAAAACGAATTTTCTAAATTCTCTCCTCGTATAGTGCCTTTTATTATATATGGAAATCATACTTATGAAATAAAAAAAGCCCCTGTAGTTTATATAACCACATACGAAACAATAGTCCTCCACACGAGTCTATTTAAAGCACTTACTTATGAGGCAATTATTTTAGATGAGTCTCAATATGTAAAAAATGATAAAACAAGGCGATATAAGGCTATTAAACAGCTATCCACTAACTTCATCTTAGCACTTAGCGGAACACCTATTGAAAACAATTTATTTGAACTATGGGCTCTTATGGATCTCCTAAACCCGCATCTTTTAGGAAGCAAAAAAACATTTACGACAAACTATATTAATAATGAAAAGAACTTCTCCGTCTTAAAAGCAACTATATCGCCATTCATGTTAAGACGAACGAAGGAAAAAGTATTACAATTTTTACCTAAAAAAACTGAGAAATTCATACATTGCAATATGGGTGAGTCTCAACGAAAATTATATAATTACATACTTAATTTAGCAAAAAATGAACTTCTCTCTAAAGGATCAAGATTTAAAATCAAGGACAACGCTGCGATTTTACAAGCTTTTTTATACTTAAGAGAGGCTTGTTCTGAGCCACAATTGCTTCCTTTATCACTTAGACATTCTACTTCATGCGAATCTTGTAAATACGATCTTTTCAAATTATATACGCCTAATATAATAAAAGAGCACAAAAAGTTGATTGTGTTTTGCCAATTTCCAAAAATTTTAAAAAAACTAAAACGATGGTGTGATTCAAATCATTGGTCTACATTTTATATTGATGGAAACACTAACAACAGAGAAAGAATTATATCACTATTCGAGCAATCAAAAGAAGGAATATTTTTTATTAGTCTAAAAGCTGGTGGTGTTGGACTAAATCTTACATCAGCCCAATTTGTAATTATTTATGAGCCATGGTGGAACCCATCTGCAGAAAGGCAAGCATCCGATAGAATATATCGTATTGGACAAGATAAGCCCGTTTTTATCTATCACTTTATTGTAAACGATACGATCGAAGAAAAAATCATTGAGCTTCAAGATAAGAAAAAAAAGATTTATAGTGATTTTATTGCTGCAGACGTTTCTAACAAATTTAAGCTAGACGATATTATAACCATAATATTAGAACACGGCAATTGATGTTGTATAAATAAAGTTGACAACTTCTTCGCAAGGATTTTAGATAAAGTCAAAGAGGAGAAGGAGAGGTCAAAATGGCAACAAACAGGCAATACGATCACGAATTTAAGGTGCAGGCAATCAAGCTGGCGCAGGAAATCGGTCAAGCGAAAGCCGCCAAAGAGCTAGGAATTTCCAAGAACACGATGTATACATGGACACGCGCACAACGTCTTGGATATTTGGATCTTGGGTGCGGCACGCAAACACCGCAGAGTGCCCTGAGCTTGCATGAGGAATCGTACAGCTGCGCGCCCAGCTCAAGGCACAGGATAAGGAATTTCGACGTTTGAAGAAAGAGAATGACATTCTGGAAGAAGCAAGCGCTTTTTTCGCCGCGAGCCGTCTGAAGTCAACAAAAACGAACGTATGAAGTTTATTGCGTTCAAGACAGCAGACGGCGCACACAAAGGGAATATCAGTTTTTATTGCAGACGGCTCCATGTCACAAGACAGGGATTTTATCAGTATCTGGTAAGCAAAGACCGCCCCTGGAAATATCAGAAACTTGCCGATGCCATGATGCAGATCCATGCAGAGGATGAATGCAACGATACCTACGGAAGAATCCGTATGTATCAGGCACTCAAGATCAGGCAGCCGGAGGGCATCCGTATTCCGAGTGAACGCACCGTTTACCGTATCATGGAAGAGATCGGCTTAAGTCATCGTCCCAATCATAAGCCGAACGGTATCATAAAAGCAGATCGGCAGGCACAGATGTCGGAGGATCTCCTGCACCGTGATTTTCATGCCGACACACCGCTTTATAGGTGTGTCACTGCAGAGATTCCAGTGTGTGATGGAAAACTCTATGTTTCAGCACTCTTTGACTGCTATGACGCCGGCGTGCTCGGACTTTCTATGGCTACGAATATGAGGGCTTCTCTGTGTGTGCAGATGCTTGATAACGCCATGATTTCCTACCCAATGCTCAGGGGAGCAATCCTGCACTCGGATCGCGGCAGCCAGTACACGAGTCAGCTGTATCGGGAGGCAATCCAACACGATGGAATCCGTCAAAGTATGAACAGTGCCGGTGGACGCTGTCATGATAACGCGCGTTGTGAGAGTACGTGGGCACGCATGAAGTCGGAGCTTCTCTATGGACGCTATGACACAAAGAAAATGACAACCGAAGAATTGAAGGTTCTGGTTTGGCGATATTTCATGAGCTATTGGAACAACCGCCGGATCTGTTCCGCAAACGGCGGGCTTCCTCCGATGGTGAAACGTCGACAGTTCTATGACTCCATTGCTGCGACTGCTTAAGCATTCGTTTCCTTGTGAGAAATTTGTCAACTGTTCTTGACAATATCAGAATCTGTAGTCGTACCAAACGGATGTCCATAAATAAACGCAACACCTTCGGGAACTGGAAATTCGATACCATTGTCGGAAAAAAGGGAACAGCCGCTATTCTCCTTGCGGCAAACGAGTACAAAAATTCTTCACGCCTAATTAAACAGACCTATTCGTTTTCCATTCGAACAGCTTCCAATGCCTGTTCTATCACCTGATCCATGTTGTAATAGCGGTAGGTTCCAAGACGTCCGCCCAAAATCAAATGAGGACACGTCTCCTCTGCACGCTTTCGATACTCTTCGTAACGACGCATATTTCCTTCATCATTGACAGGATAATACGGTTCGCGCCCCTCTGCCCAATCCTCCGGATATTCACGCGTAATAATTGTATATGATGTATCCACCGGTGAAAAATGCTTATGTTCTATAATACGTGTATACGGAGTCTCTGCATCCGTATAATTGACAACAGCAACACCCTGATAGTTCTCTACAGAGAGCCGCTCATTTTCAAAGCGGAGGCTGCGATATTCCAAGCCACCATAACAGGAGTCAAAATACTGATCAATACGTCCTGTAAAAACGACTTTCGATGCCAGTCTTTCGAGTTCATCTCGATCATGAAAGAAATCTACATTCACACGCACATCGATGCCCTCAAGCATACGCCCAACAAGAGCAGTATATCCCTCACTCGGAATCCCCTGAAACGTGTCATTAAAATAATTGTTGTCAAAGGTTAGGCGAACAGGAAGCCGCTTGATGATAAACGCTGGAAGATCTTCTGCTTTACGTCCCCACTGCTTCTCTGTATATCCACGAATCAATTTCTCGTAGATATCACGCCCCACGAGCTTACACGCCTGTTCCGCAAGATTCTTCGGCTCAACATCTGCAAATTCAGCCCGCTGCTCTGCAAGTTTCTCCATAGCCTCTTGTGGAGTCCGTACTTTCCACAGAGCATAAAACGTATTCATATTAAACGGCAGAGAGTAAAGTTCCCCCTGATAGTTCGCAACAGGAGAGTTGACAAAGGGCTTCATAAAGACAAATTGATTGACATAATCCCAGATAGACTTTTGATTCGTATGAAAGATATGCGCTCCATAGGCGTGAACCTCAATGCCATCCATATTTTCTGTATAGACATTACCACCAATATGGCTGCGCTTTTCAACAACAAGAACACGTTTCCCACGCTCTTTCATCTCATGCGCAAAAACAGCACCAAAGAGACCTGCACCAACAACCAGATAATCGTATTGCGGCATTAGAATCCACCTCTCTACTTCGCTTAATCTCATTTTATTTCGTCATCGAATGAAAGACAATCAATTTGCTCCCAACGTAGTTCGCCAATATCACTAAGAAATTCGCCACACACTTTACAGTTAAATCGTCTCCATGCAACAACTCAATTCCGATATACATCACGCCCATATCCAAAATCCCTGTGAAAACACGGCACCCAAAAAAGGATACTGCCTCACGTATGACTGACAATATCGTATGTGCTGAAGTTTCAAAGACCCAGCACCGTTGTGTCAAATAAGCAAACAGGACGGCAAAAAACCACGCAAAAGCATTGCTAATTGGCATTGAAATATCAAAAACACGAGTACATAGACTATAGGCCGCAATATTCACTACCGTTGTAAGGACACCAAAGAGTGCATAGAGGAATAATTGTCGCCGACTCAGCGATAGGCTCTTTAATGCACTCATCGGAGCTTCCTATTAATCTCACGAAAATCAGATAATGCTTTTTTCCCGATCCGGAAAATACGTTTCATATTGATGGAATTAATCCCACCTTGACGCGGACGGAAAGTGATCGGCATATACTTAACAGCACATTTTCTTCGTGCATAGATAACGGATAGAATAACATTCGATAGATTGTAATCCTTGGGGATAATATCAATATATCGTCGCAGTGTATCCGCTTTCATCAGACGATACGGCGTATTGGCATCCGTAACGAATACACCAAAGCAGAGGTAAACAACATATTTCAATACCTTCGTTACAAAGATACGGGAGAGGCCGTCTTCTCTTCCCTTTCGCCACCCGATCACCATATCAAACGATTCGCGCACATCCCAAAACGGCGCAAACTCACTCGGCAGAGTTTGTCCGTCGGAATCCGTCTGAAATACATAGTCTGCACCATGGTCAAGTGCATAATGATAGCCATAAAGGACAGTTGCACCATGTCCACTGTTAGGCTTTTGTAACGGAGTAAAAAGCGGCTTGTCTTTTGCACATTCTAACATAATTTCATAGGTATTATCCTTGCTTCCATCATCAATGATAATGAGACGCGATTCCCCTCCCCCGTTATGTTCTTCAATAATAGGATACCAATCATCAATCACTTGTCGAATCGTCTCGGATTCATTATATGCTGGGATAATGATATAAAGGCTATCCATGAATGCGTTCATCCTTTCTAAAAAACGGCGTAGATACAAGCACCTCTAACAATACGAGAAAACATATCGACTGAATCGCTGCAATACTTCCTAACAAGTATACATGGGATGGAATAGCAATCAATCCCGGCAATAGTCCAAAAAATATAAGTGTAACTAAGACTCCATATAGCTCTTTGCCGACAACGCCTCCTATGCGTATGGCATACTTCTTTCTCATTGTAAAGTACACTGCCCCAATAAAGAATATATAGGCAAATGTATCTTTCAGTAACATCAATCCACATACAAAGAACTTTTTTACATACGAACCTATGAACCACAGAGGATGCTCTTCAAATGCTGTGAGATATAGATTCTTTAGTATGTCAAAATATCCTACAGTGAAGTTTTCAGAAAAGGCTCTTTTCGCCTCTTTCGCATACTCAAAATGATCCTTAATATTAGTATACGAAGCTGGAGGAATGTGGTTTACTCTGGATACAGCCTCCATCGCACACTCATCCGAAAAAAAGATATTATAGGGATTTTCTCTCGCCAAGAATGATAATTTAGGAGAAATAGATATAGGACTATCCCAGCCTAACCCAATATATAGAGTATGCCAGCCCCCCAACTTATGTTCCTTTGTCGCAGTCGTAGTATGATCATATCCAAACGTAGACAGATAGACATTCGGGATGATTAACGTAAATAGGAAATATCCAAATCCTGCCAGTAAGATTACACCTACAGACCGTATCGCTTTCTGCCAAACACTCCAAACCATATGGCGATATATACTATACAGCATAAGAAAAATCGCTACTGTAATAATCCCAATTCCCGCATGAGCACGTGGGATGTTCGCAACTCCAGCCAAAATACATAAAGCGATATATGCTTTCCATAAAGTCGCTGTTGTATCACACTTTTTTAGGAACACGAAAAATAACGGCAATGAGAGAAATATTGCCCACCCCATCCCCCAGTAATCGGTATAATACACATGTAAAAAGTACTGCCAAATCAAAAGAAAAAACAAAAAAGGGCTAACGAGTACCAAACGCAACGAGTGGAATGATTTTACGACGCAATACGGAAGAATCAAAAACAGGACACCGAAAGCTATAGTTTGAAGCTGAATATAAATATTCTCTGCCTGTATCTGTCCCGTAAAAAAACCATAGAGCGCGATATAAAAATAATACGCTATATGAAAATCTGCAATCTGATACATACTGTCGGCAATTCCAGACAGAGAGCCATCCTGCAAAAACAATTGAGCAAGATATACACGTATCCCCATTAAGTCAACTTTTATAGGCAATAACATATAACTGACTCCAAGAATCAATATTGCTGTAATCCCCCCATATAAGAAGAGTAAATACATCTTTTTTCTAGTGAGTACCTGATCCGTTATCAACCATACCAATTCCTTTCAACAAGCTAATCTAAATGCAAACTTACTATATACCCCTCCATTATTACCCATTCCTTGCGGCTTATTTCCCCTCCTCAACTTTGCCTCATGTTTACATCTACCAACCATTCCTCAGAACTGGAAATACAGGAACTCCGTCACCTGAGACAAGGACATAATCTCCCATACATACAAAACTGCCATAGCAACAGCCCACTTGTTATTCGGCTCCATGTTCTTGACCAAATGGTTCGAACTCGGACATAGTGCAACAAGTAATAGTTTCCCTAATAGAATCAATATCTGCCGTACTCCCTCGCTAAAAAATACGGAACAAAATACTTATGGAGCATCCCTCATGTAGCTCTTACCCCCTCACTCTTGTACACTTTCCATATCCCCCCGAAAAGTATCTATGCGGCACAGGCTTCGTAATATTTCGTCCAAAATCCCGTATCCATACCTCATTCTCCAAGATCTCCACGACACGATACACCTTTTCACCAAAGCCGCTGTGCTCCATCACAATGGCATTTTTTATCAACAGCAATACCTTTGCAAACGTCGCCTCATGTGCCATAGAGAACAGCCCTACCTGCCCTGGATGCCATGGGTTCTGCTCCAAACCTTCCTTCTGAATGGTAAAATGAGCCGCCGTTGCACGAAACTCGTCGCGGCGTTCGGGCAGAGGCGTATAGAGATATGTACCAGGATCAACGATAATATCTTCTCCGTCAATCCGTAGGGTAATCGACAGCTGGTCGTTATGCGCATGTCCGCCGTTTCCGTTCTGCCCCACTTCACCGCATCGCACCGTCATATAGAGATGAGAGGATTTGAAAATGTAAATACCCATTCCGGCATAGGGATAACAGCGTATCGCAGAGATATCCTCTTTCGGTTTTGGAAAATGATATTCCTGCCTATCCAGCCCCACAAGCGGCAATGTATCAAGAAACTCTTGTACGCACAAGTCATTACGTGCCGACATAAAATGAGATGCAAGACTTATTGCAGGAATCTTTTTCGCCAATAACTGGAGGACTATTGTTTCAAAATTTAGTGGCACATCATCATGGTGACACAGAATGCGATATGCCTCAGCCAGATGCTCATGATTTAGGATATTCTCGTCATAGTATAGCGCATTTTCCCGTGCAGGGAAACTGAGGTTCATATACTTTGCAACGGCTTCCTGCTCACTCACGATATCATAGACAGGATGCAGCTTCAAAAATCTCCCGCTGTCATTATCACCGATCTGCGAGATCGTCCCATCCTCATGCAGGAGATCAGAGGTGAACCGCAGGGCCTTCGCAAGACGTTCCCAGAACCATTCCGGGAAAATCTCATCGCGATCCAGATCAAAGTCTTGCTTCTCTAACGGATTTAGTGACGGCCGCACATGATGAAAAGTGCACCGATAGGACTTCACACGGTCACGCCGCCCCCGATCCATCTGCACGGCAAATAGCGCACCGTAAAGCATCAACTCTGTCGAGAGCCGATGATAACTTGTCGATCCTTCAAAATTACTGCCATCCTCATGAAACTCATGCGTCATCTCCCATCCCATCTCTTGGAGTGCAAAGGCAAGCCACGCATCCGTCTCATCCGTGGAGGGCAGGTGAAGTGCCGCAAAGAGCAGCCCTACGATATCGGAAAGGTAATGATTGGAGCGCAGATCAGGACTATACTCCAAATTGCGGATGATATGTCTTCCATGATCGTACACAGACGAAGCAAGGATGCGCTCAAAGGCGTCATCAAACGAAGCTCCAAATGCCTTAAACAGATCGTAGGCAACAAGCCAGTTTGAAACACGGATCCCCACATCCATCGTACAGCGCCAGTTTACGCCGAACTGCGGTGGATTCAGTGCTATAAAATCCAATATTTCATTGCGGAATTCACGCATATACACACCACGTTCCGCGTCCTCTGCCATCCGGAATGCGCGAGCAAGCATCGGCAGATGCTGCATACGGGCAAGTTCCCATGGGACCTTTACGTCCACCCCGGGCAAATGTCCATAGGCGATCTCTGTATACCAAGTCTTCGCCGACCATGTATAGCCGGACTTAAAGTCCACCTGCCAAGGAATCGGCTCATATCCACGATCGACTAATGTCCATACTTTTTTTGCATAGGGGAGATTGGCGGAAGGAATCTGCACCGATAGCCATCGTCCTTCATGATCAGCAGAAACTACATCCCCCGCAGGATACACATTCCCCTCAACGCCACGCACAGTCATGCCATAGTATACTTTGCACCAGCCACTGCCGAGGAGGTCAAAGGTATGCGTACGAAAGAGATTCGCCACAGCAAATACCTGTGTCGTATTTTCCTTAGGCGTAATGACTTGAAAAGAGATCGGTATTTCGATGCACAAGTCTTCACGAGCACAATACGTCGATTGAAGCTCCGCTCGCCATTTGTTCCATTGATTGAGACTTTTACGCTGTATCATGTGAGAGCCACGACGCAGGATCTCATCAAAAGGAAGCGTCTGGATCTTATTCCAATAACGACTCATCAGTCCCCCTCACAATTTCAAGCTCCAATGAAATACCCTAACACTCCTCAGATCACAACATGCCCATGTTCTACTTCCTACGGAAATACAGGTACAAATGATCAAAGACTGGCTTCTGATTTGTGAACCGCGTAACGTCCCACATCCACATGAGTCTACCGCCAATTCTTGACAGCAGAGGGATTCCTCTGAACAGATTCACCATCCCCCCCGTTGTATACTTATAGTGCAGCAGTTCAAAATCAGCAGATAAGTACTCTACCAGCCATTCCTTTGTATAGAAATTCAGGTGTTCTGGCGGACTATACATGTGCCAACGCTCATTTTCATTCTTCCATATTTTATGCTGCTTCCATGTATCAAAAGCAGGAACCAATATGACCAGTACGCCACCTTGACTACATATTCTGGAGAACGTATCCAAAACCAGTTTGGGTTGTTCCAGATGTTCTAATAAAGCATAACAAGACACGACATCGAACGGATGGTCAAACGATGCATTCTCAACAAAGTCACGCACAACATGAATTCCACGCTGTTGAGCAACACCGGAAGCATACTCCGATAACTCTACCCCGACACGCTCTACTCGATTCGGCCAATGCATCAAGAAGTCACCCGTACGGCACCCAATATCACAAATGCTATGTATTTTCCCCAGATGAAGCTCCGTAATTTCTTTGACCTCATTTTTCCAATATTTTGAGGGCGTAAATTCGAGACCATATACATTTTTATTTTTCTCAGCTTGGCTGTCATAAAGCTTTTTTAATATGTCGCTAGAGTTTTCACTTTCATCCATCCGAAAAAAACGTTGCTTACAATTCCGGCATTCATATAACGTATATTTCTCTTCGCTATACGGACTCTGAATCTTGCGAAGGACATCTACATGCTTTGAGTTACAAAACTTACATATGACTTCCATGAAAAACTCCTAACTTTTTCTCATGATGCTGAGAATGTCTTTCCAAACTGAGTTCGAAAGGCATATTTCACTAGTATGTATTCCACAACAATACAAGGAATCTCTGCCATAACAGGCGCAAAGGCCAAGCCATATATTCCATAATTTACAACAAGAAAATATGCAAAAACAGATTTAACGACAAAGCCAATAGTTACGGTAATGATATTATACTGTGTCTTATTGATTGTCATCAGAGTTGTTCCTATCAAGGAATATGTTGTTGTGAGCCACAACTGTAACAACAATACAGCCAGAAACCACAGGACCTCCACATAGCAATCTCCATAGTAAAAATGCACCAGCAGATATGCAAAAAGATAAATACCACCACAAATGAATATCATCCCTACAGATAAGTATCTCTGTGCCCTCTTCATCTGATTCCACAGCCACAATCCATCATGTGAACGCTCGGCAAAATAAGGTGTGAGAAAAGATTGCACCGTGCCAGTGAACTGAGTTCCTATCATGATGAAGATTGTAGCAAGGGCATAATATCCGATCACCTCGCGGTCTGCTACAAAATGATCCAAAAAGAACAAGTCTACATAGCTTCCAAGCATCGCTATTGTCGAACCAATTAAACTCATATGCGCCAAAAAAGAGAATCCTCTTGGCAATGCGCAGTCTCTTATCGGATGAAAAGAGAATCTACTTTGGAAAGCCAGTATAGACGCTGACAAAAATGATAGGAACAGCATAGCCACAATATAACCGGCTAGACCATAGAACCACGCTCCTGCAACAACTCCGAAAACAGATATAACCTTAATTAACGACTGGGTAACTGCAATTTTCTTAAACTGCTTGATCGCCTGCAAGTAATTGGTGAATATGCTGTAGATGACATTGGGTAAGATAATAGCTGCATAAAGCGGGAGCCAACGACATACAATTTCGTCTTGACTGATCCATCGCTGCTGAGCGGCAATAATCAATATGACCAACATGCCTAAACTAAGTGCAGAAGTGAGTAACAAGGTATGCTGCAGCATAAACATGCGAAGACTAGATTCACGTATCTCGGCACAAAATTTGATAATTGCCGAATTTCGCCCCAGCTGAGCCAGTGTTAAAAAGACCGCAATATATGCTTGGATGATCTTAATTGCCCCCACTTCTTCTGGTAGTAGCAGTTTAGATACAATAATCAATGAACCAAACCCAAGGAGCTGTGTTAGACAATTAGCAGAAAACAGATGAAAAAAACCTTTCTGTAATACTTGTTTTACTTGGTAAACGAATAATGAATCACACCTTATCTGCATTATGCCGCTCCAATAACTCCCGTGTTTTTTGTTCAAAATCATCCATATCGCGATTCTTAAAGAGAACTGCTCCTTCGGGGCGTGGACAGACATCACTAGCTATTGCGGGACAATCAAAAAAAAGAGCTTCTGCAATACTTATACCATATCCATCTGTACATGTTGGACGTATCATCAAGTCGGCTTTTTTCATGATCGGCCAAAGTTCTCTCTGTCCCGTCAAAAAATATATTCTCCCTTCCAACTGATATTCACGGATGCGATGCTTTATCTCAGCAAAATATTCCGGACGAAACTTATCATTCGCCAAAGCAAATAATAATCCAATACCAGGATAGTCTCCCTTCAGTCGATTCACAAGTTCAACACACATATCAAGACCATACAGATCTGTCCCATTCCAATCAGCCAACTGAAATGCATTTGCCACAAGAACAGGATTGTGTGCTTCAAGGAACGAGAATACAGCATCGTCATAAGTCAATAGGATAGATGACTCATCTTCCTCCGGCGGTGGCAGAAACGCATGTTTTACAAAACTATTTGCATTGCAATCCGGCAATAATTTTATAAGATATTCTTTCAGTTCGACATTCACTAACTGAATCCACTGCGCAGATACCAAGGCTCTCTTGATCAGAGACCATTTCCATGTGTGCGGAAAGTAGGTTTCTTCGCCATGAATGACGATGCTAAAAGTCCCGCTCGTAAATCTTGTAATCAGCCATGCCGTAATGATATGCTTCCACAAAAAGCAATGAATGACAAAATTCCGCTTGCGTGACAGAAGCAACCATATAAATCCAATACGACCTACACGGCCACTGTCTACATATTCATCTTCTGGAAGCAATTTACTCAAACGATATATATATACAGATACCCCCCCCAACGGTGGAGGGAATGGCCCATAGTGGCAGTTCTTCATATTCACTCCCTCAAAATACACAGTGTTTGTAGTCTATCGGAGACTGATCCAAATACATCCGTGCCCATATCTCAAACGAAAACGACATCCAGCAAATCTCTAGTACATCCAAGTCAATATGCTCATAGTTCTGAGCAGTTGATTTCAGCAATTTATGCCAATTCTCTTCTACATAAGCGGCATCAAGCAAATGCCGAGCTTGCATTCCCGGCAACAGAACAGTTTCAATGAATTGGATTACTTCATCTTGTTTCAAATAATCCATCAAACCTATACTAAAGCCCATCTTCTCTCGATAGGCAAAATTCTCTCCAAAAATTTCACTAACAATCTCCTTTAAGATTTTTTTAGAATTTCGACTAATCTTTACGGGGTCATGGAAAGCCGCCGGTGCCAAATATTCTGTTGGAATCGTTGCAGCATACTCGACCAGTTTCGGCATCAGAAAAGGAACACGAAGTTCCATACTAGAGGCCATAGAACATTTATCTGAACGCATCAGAATGTCCTGCATATAAGTTACTATGTCATAGTTCATATATTGACGAATTCCTTTCCCAGGAAGCTTCATCAATATATCCAGACGTTTTCGCTGTGCATGATCAATATCGGCTTTGGGATAAAGCTTTCTCACGCAAGACGTATTGATAAATTGATTGTTTCGCAGATAATGTCGCTCTGGACTTCCTATCAACGTCCCCAGTTCGAACGGCCAACGATGATAACGTTTCAAAATGGATGCCACTCGTACAAGCGAGTTTTTTAGCTGATAGGCATACCCTGGAAAGCGATCATATCCTCCCAACACCTCATCAGCACCATCACCACAAAGCAGAACGGTAACATCTTTCCTCGCTTCTCTATTGAGATAGAGAAGGCCAAGCGATCCCTCATGGTTCATTGGAGCTTCAAAAAAAAATGTTGTTTCCTTCCACAAAGCAAGGAATTTGTCCTTACTCAGTGGAATAGAATGATGTCTCGTGTTGCAAAGTGACGAAACTTGATCCATGTATTCTTTTTCATTGAAGTTTTCATTCTCCAATACTATTCCGAACGTATCAAGACCGTGACTCGATACGTCAGCGGCTATGCGAGTTACATACGAAGAGTCTATGCCACCAGAAAGTTGTACTCCTACCTTAACATCACTCACTAAACGTCGGCGTACAGACTGCTTCATCAAGCTTTGCAAATCTTTTTTGCATTGCTCATAAGAAATCGTCTTATCTTCTATTCCCGGAAGATCCCAGTAAACAATTTTCTGGATCCCGTCTTTGCTTAATTCTAAATAAGTTCCAGGCGCAATATTCTTTACTCCTTTGAGCAGAGTTTCTCCGCCTGCAACAAATCGATAAAGAAAATATTCCGTTACTGCTTCCTCATTGAGTTGAGGATAAAACGATGGGTGACAATAAAAAGCCTTGTACTCCGATGCCCAAATAATAATATCAGAGTTCTCATAAATATAAAGAGGTTTCTCTCCCAATCGATCACGGCAAAGATAAATAGTATCTTTACGCAAATCTGTGATACAGATGGAAAACATCCCATCCAAACGTTCCAGCATCCCGTCAATTCCATATTCTTCATAGAGATATAGAATAACTTCTGTGTCGGAGTGTCCACGAAATGTATAGTCCTTTTGGATTAAATCATTACGGTAGTCATCTGCATTATAGATTTCTCCATTAAAGGTAATGAATATATTATGTGTATAATTCCACATAGGTTGATGCCCCTGCGGTGAAAGATCACGTATGCTCAAACGATTAAACCCTATTGCAAGGTTCTTTTCATCTGAGCCAAATATGGAGCACCGTTCCAAACCGGCGTCGTCCGGTCCACGATGTAAAAGTATCTTCATCATCCCACGTAAAACTTCTTCAGATGCATTCTTTGCTTTTTTTTCAAGAAACCCCATTATTGAGCACATATCACACAAACTCCCTCGACAATCGAAATATATCTGGTAATCTTATATTTTCGAGATAATATACCGATACTTTCCATTCCGCGTTTGTTCAACTGCGTCCACATAGGAAAATTCAAGATCCAGGAATTCTCCCAGTTTTCCCTCCAAGGCATGACGTATTGCAGTCTCATCCATTTGGGTGTATCCATCATTCTTGACAATACGCATCGTAACTTTACCGGGAGTATCTTGATAGAACTGATAAAACTTCACACGATCAAAAATATCAGAGTGAAAATTAATCGCCGTCATCGAGATTTTATTTCCTTTCGATGTAACAAGCATCTCCTGTAGCCAACGACCTTCCACATCCTGTAAGACTCTCCCAGAGTAATGACATTTCGCATTATGTTCGGCATATGCAGCATAATCTGCAGTACGGTAGCGAATCAAGGGAAGCACATAGTTGTTAAGTCCCGTTGCTGTGATTTCTCCCATTTGTCCCGGCTCTGTAATAACTTTCTGAGCCGCATCCAAAAGTTCTGTATAACCATAGATCTCTTCCAGATGATAGTGATTTTCCTCAAGACACCATGACGCTACGCAACACATCTCAGAATGTCCATAATGAAGCAGCATAGGACAACCAAATGCAGTCTCGACAATTTCTCTCTGCCCCATATAAAGATTCTCCGAACTTGCGAATACAGCCTTTGGTTTATACCTCAGACAATTTCCTGTCCTGTTGATATAGTCGGCAAGCATCAACGCAGATGATGGGTACACATGGAAAAACGGAATTTGTACCTCATTTAGCTTTTCCATAATTCTGGCACAGTTATCATCAGTCAGATGATAGGGATCTAATATCAGACTTTTATCTCGATGATTGTATTGCCACAATGCACCTTTGGGTAATACATTATTTCGCAATACCACTTTTTCTGATGTCCCGGCAATGTACCCAACTTTCGACCAAAGATAATCAAAAAAAGCTTTTTCTCTCGCCATTGTGAATCGTTTTTGCGCATAAAAAACAAGCTGGCGGCCCGTAGTACCACCGGTAGTCATCCGGATCTGTTGCTTAGAGGAAAACGCATCCGACAGCATATCCTGTAGATTCTCTTGGACTGTTTGCTTTGTGATGGACGGAATACGCTGAAGATCAGAAACATCTCGAAACGACTCAGGATTAAAGCCGGCATCGTCAAATATACGCCGATAGAACACAGTTGTGCTATAAGCATGCTGAAGCAGTTTCTTTATTGCAACATTTTGCCAAGCATGAATTTGATCCTGTGTCCATGAATCCGACGCAGACAAAAGTTTACGCATATCGCTATATGCCGTACCTAGTTTAATGCTAGGCGGAATCGAGCTCCACACCTCATCGATACCACGCTGAAGAAGGGGGGGTAAGCTATCATATATTTCTCGGAGCACATCTACACCTCAAATCTGCTCTTCCACAGCAAAGGCAATCTGCATTGCCTGCATCTGCTGCCACAGAGGAATCGGTGGTTCACCGCCGTTCTTAATCATCCTACCGAATGCTTTGATCTCCTCGAGCTGCCCCTTTTCGCTGCCCTTCGTCTCAATCGAGGCAAGCTTTACACCATAGCCCTTTATCGACTTGTAGTCATTTAGCGTAATCATCTTCCCGTCAAAGAACATTTCCATCGTTTCCTTGGGGTAGTCCTTGCTTCCCGCAGCCGTATAGATGAGATCGGCTACAGAACCATCGTCATAGGTGACGGTGGCAATAAAATTGTCTTTGGCACTATAATATGCTCCATTCGGCTGAATGGAGGATGCACTGACAGAAACAGCCTTTGCTCCCGTGAGGAAGTTGAATACATCATAGATATGGCATGCCTCTCCGATGTTGCGCCCCGCCCCCTCTTCAGTATGCACCCAATGATCAAGCGGAATGTAGCCTGCATTCATCGTATAGTGAATGATCATAGGATTTTGGCGTGCAGTCGTGTGCTTCGCGATCTCCTGCAGATAGCGTGAATGGCGGCGATTGAATCCAGTCAAAAGAAGAGGTGCATCATGATGTTCCCGATAGAACAGCTCGATCCTTGATAGTTCCTCCGCATTGATTGCAAGCGGCTTTTCAACAAGGACATGTTTGCCCGCCCCCAGTGCTGCCAAGACCATACTGGCATGAAGGTTGTGACGTGTTGCGATAAGCACCATGTCAACGGCATCATCCGCAAGTACCTTTTCGTAATTCGTCGTCGCATAGTCGGCTCCGAACTGCTTTGCAACTGCTTCGGCATTGGTTCCCGTGCGACTCATCACGGCACGCAGTTGGTAGAGATCGCCGAGCTGTTTGATGTTCGGCAGGTGCATTCCCTTCGCGAATCCGCCCGCACCAATGAGTGCGACCTGTATTCTATCTTTTCGGAGTGGATGTGTGGCGACTGTGACGACATCTGCAGCTTCCTGCTCTTTCTGTGGATAAGAGAGAAGCACCATGAGCGGTTTCGGCGATGCCGTTTTCAGCGATTCGTATGCGGTATCCGCCTCCTCCACGGGATAGATCTTCGATACCATATCCATCACGTGAAGCTTCTTCGCCGCCATGAGATTCAGCACTTCCTGCAGGTTGCGATTCTCTGTCCAGCGTACATAGCTGACGGGGTATTCCAGTCCCTTTTCCTCATAAATACTATCATAGCGCCCCGGCCCATAGGATGTGGAGATGAAAAAATCAATCTCCTTCTCATAGAAATCCGCACGGTTCAGATGTAACCCGACATCGCCCACGAGAACAACGCGCCCCTTGCGGCGGCACATCTTAAACGCTGTCGAGACGATCGCGTCGGACTTTGCCGCCGCCGTGATGATTACTCCATCTGCACTAATCCCATCCGTCAGACGTTCCACCTGCTCGGCATCCGTCGTGCCATCCGGCTGAATGGCGTAATCCGCCCCATGCTTCAATGCCATCTCGATACGACTGGCATCCAAGTCGCTGACAATCACCTTGCAGCCACTTGCTTTGAGCATTTGCACGGCAAACTGTCCAATCACACCAAGACCGATAACAACGAAGCACTCGCCAAGTGTCGTATGGGCACGGCGAACTCCCTGCATGGCAATCGAGCCAAGTGTAACAGTACTTGCCTCTTCAAAAGAAACGGCTTCAGGAATCTTCACGAGCAAGTTGCGTGGTACATTGATAATTTCTGCATGATGTGCGCACTGCGCTCCGGCACAAGCAACACGCTCGCCGACCTTCACGTCACGTATATTTGCACCAACACCAATGACAATGCCTGCCGCCGAGTAACCAACAAGAGAACCTGTATCCAGCTTCCCTTTCACAATCTCTCTCGTCTGGGAGATTCCCTTCTCCGCAACCATATCAAAGACTTTTTTTACTTTTTCGGGTTCTTTCAATGCGCGTTTCCAGAGAGGGACGGAGCTGGCACGCACACCACTCATCTCCGTACCAATCGAGATACACGAATTGACAACATGCACGAGTACCTTATCTTCTTCCACTTGTGGAGCTGGCACTTTTTCTGTAACCGCCCGCCCTTTTTTGATCAGTACCTGCTTCATGCAAAAATCCCCCGTGTATCGATGACCGTCTTCCCCTTAAGAAGTGCCCGATCCATTCCCTTGAACTCCTTGTGATCGACAAGCAGAAGAACGATATTCGCGTTCCGCATTGCCTCCTCCAACGAAACAAGGCGCACATTCTTTTGATTGGCAAGAGATGCGGGAAGCACATGGACATTCGGCTCGACAACGAGGAGCTCATCAAGCGCCCCTGCAGCAAGTTTCTCCGCGATCTGCAGCGACGGACTCTCGCGCAAATCGTCAATGTCAGGCTTAAATGCAAGGCCAAGACATGCGACCTTCGGATTCTCCGTCATACGAACAGCTTCATATACCTTCTCCATAACGACGTGCGGTTTGCTGTCATTGACCTCACGTGCAACGCGGATGAGACGAGCCTCGTGCGGCGCCGAGTCCACAATAAACCACGGATCAACGGCGATGCAGTGTCCACCGACACCAGGTCCGGGCTGAAGAATGTTGACACGCGGATGGCGATTGGCGAGACGAATCAGCTCCCACACATCAATGCCGAGTTTATCGCAGATGATCGAGAGCTCATTGGCAAAGGCAATGTTCACATCACGGAACGAGTTCTCCGTGAGTTTTGCCATCTCCGCTGTACGTGCATCCGTCGAGAGAAGCGCACCTGTGACAAAATGACCATAGAACTCAACCGTCCTCTTCGTCGACTCCGCATCAATACCACCAATGATACGGTCATTGTGCGGCAGTTCCTCCACGATCTTGCCAGGCAGGACGCGTTCCGGGCAATGGGCAAAATACAGATTCTTCCCCACAAGATCTGTACGCTCCTCAAGCACCCATTTTTGTACCTTCTCTGTCGTCCCAACAGGACTGGTGGACTCGAGGATAATCAGATTACCCTCTTTGACAAAGGGAGCAATTTCCCGCGTCGCTGACTCGACGAACGACAAATCAGGCTCCTTATCTCCCTTAAACGGTGTCGGAACTGCGAGGATGAACACATCTGCCTCATGTGGTTTTACATCGGCATGGAGATTTCCTGAGGAAACTGCTTTCTTCACATACGCAGCAAGTCCCGGCTCGACAATGTGAATCTCCCCGCGATTGACCGTCTCCACGACACGCTCCACCGGATCCATCCCATAGACCTTAAACCCACTGTTGGCGATCAAGGTAGCAGTGGGGAGGCCTATATATCCCAGTCCAATAACACACACATTCTCCATTTATTTTACATCTCCTCTTATTTTCTCGTCAACCAGAGCTTCAAATTGATCCACCACACGGCGGATGTCATATTGCGCTAGGTCAACATGATACTGCTCACTATAGTCCCCTTTTAGGAATGCCTGAAAGACCTCGGGACGAAACGTCCGACGATTAAAGCTTAGGATTGGCCTGCGGCTCATCGCGTAGTCAATCAGCTTGCTGGGACGCTGTGTGGCGTTATCATTGTCGAAGTTGATCACAAAATCCATCTTTGCCATTTCATGGATGAGAGACTCGCGGTCAATGGGAGGTACAACAACCAATCGATCCTTTAGTTGCGCCTTATATTTCACTAGCAGTGATTGTGTGAACGGCTCATCCAGCGCATATACGACAAAACGAAAAGCCCCCTGAGTCATCATAAGATGTTCAAAAAAGAACTCCGGATTACGAATCTGTTCATAAAAAACACCTGCATAACAGAAAGTCGGTATAAGATTCCCTATGTATATATCAGCAGGGATATCAATTATACGAAAACCTTGAGGAATCACTCTAATCTTCCCTTGTGGAATACATTCTTGATAGGCTTTTCGTGCATGATCGAACGGAATTGTAACATAATCAAAAGACTTTAGCACCCACCGTTCAAACCACTTCAAATACGCAGCTTTTGCGAAGGACGTATTGTAATACAAGGGATCTCCACAATCGGCGATAAAGCACACCCCCGAGGAGAATATCTTCACAAAAAAGGAAACAGCAACCAAATTATAAAAAGGATAACTGATAACCACCACTGCATCGTAGCTATTTAACATTCTTTTTTTCAATAGCAACCTAAATAAATGTATTGAATAAAGAATATTACTGGGTGAATCACCTAAAAAATAACTTGATATTTTTCTTATGTACTTTTTCAAAGAAGAATATTTTGGGGTACCTAGATTTCTTTCATAATTTCTGCCATAGTCTACGGGGTGATATTCCCACAGATCGTCATCCGTATGTTTAATTCCCTGCGGAGCTATCAAACCTGCACATATCCCCCTTTCACAGAGTCCTCGTAATAATTCATTGGCACGAAATGCTCTAGGATTTCGGAGGGGTGGATAGGATCTCGTTATCATTAAAATCTTCATCTGGCATGACCATCTCTTGCTACAACATACCAAGTAAAAGCAAAAACAACCCAATAAGACATAACGCGAAAGGCATCAATATTAAAGCCGAACAAGCTCGTTCCTACCAAGCTTACAAAAAGATTTTTTTTTGCGATCAGATGAACAGGCGCTTTTTCAATTCCAGCAGAACGTAAAAGCCCAGAAAATAAAGAGATATAATATAGAACCCAAGCGAAAAAACCGAATGCTCCTGTTTCAGCCAGTAAGCGTGAATACAGCCCATGCGCAGATACCAAGGCATGTTGAGCAATATATTCTTGTATCCATATATGGATTTCAGGACTTGCATACGACCATAGGGGATAATAATTGGGAAGATATAAGCCGATAGCGCCAAACCCAACCCCATAAACAGGATAGTCAAGAAAAAGCTGTAAGGCAGCAAACTGAGAACCTAACCGTGCATCATTCGACCCACTAAACCCCCCAACATCTCCCCCCAATAGAGAGCCAAAAACGGCAACGATATCGATGTCGATAAAATTACCATATGCGACACCACCTATTCCAAGAAGAACAAGGCTCATCACATAGAGCCCTATCCATTTTTTTACGGCCTGAATTTCTATCCTAAACAACAACAAATAGACGATCATTTCAATAAGAAAAATAAAATAGGAGGTTCTCGATATACTCATGATGTTTAAGAAAGTAAAGTATATCACCCCAAAAACGACAAGAATCCTATACCTACTTTTCACAAGAAAAATCAAGGAGAACAACCACGGCATTAAAATCCCAGAATACATACCAAAGTATGAGGCTTCAGCAGCTACAGATCTCACGCGCCCATAAGTTAAAAGTATATTTTCCGTATCACTTTCACGAAATAAAGAGTCTAAAAACGATAAAACATCACTGAACACACTTTGTCCGACAATATTTCCCACTTCAAACATAGAGTATATGCCTGCAACAAAAAAAGATAATATCAAATACTTATACAAAAATCGAAACACGTCACCATCATAGTATCTAATCCAATTATATATATAGAGAGAAATAGCCACATAAACACAAATAGACATCGTCTGCATAAACCATATATATATCCCTGTTCTGTCTCCATAGACAATCTCCCACAAATCTATGAAGTTCAATAATCCAGATAAAATAACAGCAAGCATAAAGGCAGACAAAAACGCCATAGGTCTGACATGAGGAATATATAGTTTCTTCCCACCAAGAACACAGCTAAGCAACCAAATTCCCACCCCGGCCATAAGTGGATAAAAGCTTAGCTCTTTTCCCAACCAGCCTAAACTAGCAATTCCTTTAATCGATGTAATAAAAGGAGAAAAAAGTATCGCCATACCTATACAAATAGAGTGGTACGTTTTTTCGATTTTACCCATATATCCTCCTCTATTCGCATAGGCTCAGAATCTTGACAGGAATGCTTTTAACAAACGACATGGTGTAAAGTAAATAACCAACGCAACCAATTTATCCCTTTTTCGCAAATCTGTACTCTGTATGATAGCACACAGATTTTTTCTAATGAGATGTCTTCCTTTTTCATATAACTCTCTCCCTTCCGCAGATAGAGAAAGTGCCATGCATCCTACGAGAATAGTTTTCCAATAGCCAGCTTTTGAGCAAGGAACGCCCAAGCATAAAAAAAATTTGTATCTTCTGTGCGCGATAACAAAAGATTGTCTAATAAACTTTACTGGTTTTCTTTGATTCGTCAAGCTATTTGATCGATACATATAGTAATACAAATGACAAGGCAAAAAGTATACTGTTTTTAGCTTAACCGAAAAACGTGTAAAAAAATCATAGTCCTCATAAAACTTCAATGAAGGGTTAAATGAAACACTTTTGACGATCGAAGATTTAAGAATATGTGTGCATAAATAACTTTTAATATATCGATCACAAGAGAGCTCATATAGATAGTTTTCTATTTTTACATAACCATCAAAGCGCAATGGCTGAGGAACATTTTTTTCGTCAATGATCTTGGTTAGTCCAATCACAACACAATCCGGCTCTGCGGATAGAGCCCCAAAGATCATGTTTTTCCATCGCACATCAACGTAATCATCTGGGTCACACCATGCGATATAATCTCCAGAAGATTTCTGCAGCCCCAAACTTCTGGCTGAACCAACCCCTTTGTTTTGCTGATGAAACACCTTGATTTCCTTGTATTGTAAAGCATAATCATCGCAAATTTGCCCGCTACTATCGGTTGAGCCATCATCTATACAAATCAGTTCCAGATCATCTAGGCCTTGTTGTATAAAAGAAATTAAGCAACGCTCAATATATTCTTCTACGTTATATACCGGAAGAATAACACTTATCTTAAGTTCCTTTTCCCGCTCGTTTCCCGTTCCAGAACTTCCTTTTGAGGAAAATACCACCTTTTTTCACCCAATTCTGTCGTTCCATAAAGCGCACTTGGACCTCTTTGTAAGGAACACTGTTTGTTTCAAGCCAAATATCTAAAAGAAGTTCAGACAAGTACCCATATATTCTTGCCTCGACTGGATCATAATGCGAGATGTCTGTCCTCCGCTCAACTTCACTTAATATATAGAAGAGCCATCTACAATATCCATCGAGCAAGTCTCGTCTCATAACAAACATATTAAACATATGTGCCCAGGTGCGTTCCATAACTCTTTTAAACGAAGGCAGATATTGCGGGTACAACTCGGATATGACTGTTTCTACCGTATCTAAATCCTTAGCATAATGCGCATGATTATAATGGCTGCGATTTGTTTCGATAAAATATCGTCTCTTTTGGGGTACAATCACGGGAATCCGAGCTAATATATCTTCGAAATCTCTTTTCCCAAGAATAGCATCCTGCGCTTTCCTCCAACGTGTTTTCACAAAATATCTTCTATAGTGACATAGTCCAATATAGTCATCCTCCAAATTCTTCCACGCCCAATAGAGTCCTGTGAGTTCACAATAGTTTGCATTTTTGATACTAATATTATCCCCTGTATCATCACCTTGGTAACCTAGCTTAACTTTTCCAGCACACCCAACATGAATGGGTAAATAGACTTCATCATCCGGCATCCAGTACTTTTTATGCGTAGCCACAATAATTTTTATGTCCAACCCATTTTCCTCCATAGATGGAATTAATTCAATACGCACCTTTTCCAGTAAATACAGTCTTCACAGTCTTGAACAAATATACGAGATCAATCCAAACCGACCAGTTGCGCACATACCATGTATCCATGCCAACACGCTCTTCGTACGTAGTGTCACTACGTCCGTTCACCTGCCACATGCCCGTGATGCCCGGAGGCACCATATAATACTCCTCGATGTTCTCTCCGTAGAATTTAACTTCCTTTGCCACTATAGGGCGTGGTCCGACGAGACTCATATCTCCCATCAGCACATTCCAAAGCTGCGGAAGTTCGTCAAGACTGGTCTTGCGCAGGAATGCCCCTAATTTCGTCACGCGAGGATCGTTCGTAAGTTTGAAGGACTCCTCCCATTCTTTTCGTGCTTCTGGATTCTTTGCAAGATACTCTTCCAGTCGTTCCTGTGCGTTCGGCACCATGGTCTGAAATTTATAGCAAGGGAAAGGTTTTCCTTTCCGTCCGACGCGGCGATGCGCAAAAATGATACGCCCCTTATTGTCAACACCAACAACGACAGCAAGTATAAGCAGAATCGGAGAGATCAATATGCCTCCGATGATGGTCAGGATAAGGTCAAAGATGCGTTTCGCCAGTCGGTTCCTCCTACGCGCGAGATTGTTTCGTATGCTGAGCATGAATACTTTTTCGGTATAGAACGGCTCAACGCCGACATGCCCCAGAGGGAGCATCATGAGATCAGGAACAAAGAGGATGTCACGCACCAGTGGCTGGATCTTCGCGACAAGTCGCTCCATCCGAGTACCGTCCATCCCAGGGGCCGTGATAATCACAGTCTTTACTCCTGAATCCCGAATAATATCTACGGCATTTTGCACCTGTCCTAAGAGCAGAAATTTTTGTGGAAGAATCTTCGATATTGGGGCATCATCGAGCAGCCCTACAACCCGATAGCGATAGCCCAAGTCTCCATCGAAGAAAGAAAGGGAAAGCTCCGCCGTTTTTCCTGCGCCGATCAGGATCACAGGCTTCATTAGCCAGTTCATCTTTTTCAGCAGTTTGAGGAGAATATACCGTCCTATATAGATGTTAAAGAGTGCCAGGAAACCAAACAGGACGACATAAAGGCGCGAGGCAAGCATACTTGCCTGCATAAAATAAAGTATAAGGATGCAGGTGATCAGTGCATAGAGCACCGCATAGAAGATCTGCTGTACCATAGCGATGATTGGCCGCATCTTTGTGTAGGTCTGCGAGATAGCAAGGAACGCAATGAATACGAGTGGTATCCAAAAAAACAGATAGGCATTGGGTACGTGATAGGATATTCCTATCAGCGCCCCATAGATGTCATGCATGCCAAATGCCATTCTCTCTGCAAGGAGAATAGCCAGATAGTCAAAAATGATAAACAAAAGAGGTGCACACACTCTGCGAAGTATGGCTGATGTCTCAGATACAATCGCCATGAATATGTACACCTCCTAAAGTCGTTATGCTTCGCGTTTATAGGTCAGCAGGCCGTACCCCATAGAAAGGAGTATGCCGAGAGCAAAACCGATCGCTGTGATCAGCATCTTACGCGGTGCAGCAGGTCTATCCTCATCCGGCAGATTCGCCGGGTCAATGATCTGGATGTCCATACTCTCCATCGCTGCCTGCAGTCGGTTTTGCTCATACTGCTTAACGAGATTCGCATAGACTTCATTCTTGATTTTTGCTTCACGCGTGAGGCGCATATACTCGGCAACATCGTCGGGGAACGTGCCGAGTTCCTCCTCCCTCTTGCTCCGCTGTGCCTTCAATGCCTGCTCACTCGCCTGTGCCACCGCGAGGTTGACCGATGCGAGGGCGCGCTCCTTGCTCAGTTCGGAGTGTGTCGGATTCAGCGTCGTCGCCCCGGAGTCGACACTCGAGACAACCTCAGCATTGAGGCTCGCACGCAGCTGATCCAGTTCCTTCTGCGCCTTCTGGACGCTCGGATGCAGCTCTGTGTAGTTCTGCTCGAGCCCGGCGAGCTCGACGCGCTTGCTGACAATCTGATCGCGTATTTTCTGTACAGTCGTGTTGTCAGAGATGCTGTACGCCTTGCTGCCGCTTTTTTGCTCACCGAGTTTTTCGTTGGCTGCACTGAGCGATGCCTGTGCCGAGGCAGCCTCAACCTCTGCCTTGCCAATCTCCTTGTCATACGCGGCCATCTGCTCGATCACTGCTTTCGCCTGTTCATCTGGGCTGTAGACTTTGTGCTCACGACTGAACTGCGCGAGCTTATCCTCAGCTTCTTCAGCCTCCTGCTTCGTTCCGTTGATGCGTTCATCGAGGAACTTCATAAGGAGAGACTGCGTCTGTTGGTTCATATTCGTCTGCATGAGGAGGAAGTTGTCGACGACATTCTGCGAGATCTGCTGTGCTTCCTCAGGGCTTTTTCCGCGCGCCGTCACCTCGATAAGGTTTGTCCCTTTGGTATTCTTGATATCGAGATGGCTCTTAGCGAAGGATTTTGCATCGGGTTTTTTCTCTGTACCAAAGTCAATAGAGTCAATGATCGGGTCGAGTACGGTGCGCGACTTCATCAGCTCGATGTAGTTTGTCGTGGGCGAGGCAACGCTCCCCCCGCCCAATCCACCGAGCCCAAGTGCTGCCATCGCACCTGCCGCACCCGAGATATCCATCTTTGCCGCCGTGCGTGTCTGAACAAGTGTCGTCGACTCATACTGCTTGGGCAGGAGAAAGGAGATCACGAGGGCAACCAGCGTACAGGCACCCACGATGCAGGAGATCACAGGCTTGTGGTCGCACATGATATGAAACAGTCTTGAGAGGTCAATCGAGTCTTCGTTGCGATCCATGCTGTCCTCTTTCTAGTCCGCCAATGCTTTATACATCGTAAATACGTTCAGATACGGCAGGACATCCTCTTGGAACTTGATGCCGTTCGAGGTCGGAACGTAGACGATATCGCCGTCCTGCAGTGCCAAATTCTGCGTCAGATCATGCTTCTTGATGTAGTTCTTCAGGTTCACCTGTTTATAGTACATTGTATCGCCGACGACACGGATCACCTGTACCTGTGTGCTGCGTCCACGATTCGTAAAGCCGCCTGCCGAGGTGATCGCCGCATACGCGTTCAGTGTGTCGGCAGACATCTCCTTGATGCCTGGCTCTCGCACCTCTCCCATGACATAAATGTTCCGTTTTCCGTATGTCTTGACGCCGACGGAGAGCTCCGGAAAGCGCAGGTAGCGGTGCATTCGCTCGGAAATCAAGTCCTGCGCCTCATCAAGTGTAAGTCCTGCCAACCGCAGCGAACCCGCATAGGGGAGCTGGGCGTAGCCATCGGGACCGATCATGACAGAATCAAGAGCCGCTGCCCCATTCCCTAAGGCAGAGTTGAACCCGACGACTTGGACACTGAGCACATCATATTTGCTCAGTCGGTACGTCTCGCCATGGCGATCTCCGATCGTTGTCGCCATCCGGAAGTCTCCTCCTTCGACGACATGATACGGCGCATCCGTGCTTGGTGCAGGCTCGTTTGCCTGTGCTGCCTGCGGCATCCATATAAGCCCTGCGGCAAGTGCCACTGCGCAGACTCCTGCCCGTTTCTTTTTCCACGTCATGGTACAATTCTCCTTTATTTTGATGCAGAATGCTTTAGAACAGCTCTAATGTCTTGAACAAAAATACCCAGCCGAAGATGGTAAAGCAGGCAAGCGCGCTGCTGTAGACGACACTGTTGCCCGCGAGCTCGGCGTCCGCCTGCATCTGCTGTGCCATGGCAAAGCCTGCAACGGCACAGGGCGTGGCAAAGATTGCGATGAGCGTGACAAGCTCGACGCCGCGAAAGCCGAGTGCAACGGCACAGGCGAGTACGACGGCAGGTACGAGGACAAGGCGCGCAGTGACCGAGAAGATGAGCTGGAGCAGATGCGTGTGATAGCTGCCGCCATGGAATGACGCCCCGAGGATGATGAGTGCGACAGGCGTGGTCGCCGCCGCGATCTGTGCGACGGGCTTCAGGACGGGCGCAGGAATCGGCAGTTCTGCGACGTGGCACAATGCCCCTAGTATCGCGCCGAGAATCATCGGGTTCATAACAACGCCGCGCAGGATATGCGGCAGGTTGAATTGCCTGCCGCGAAATGTCTCAAGAATAAAGACGCTGAGAATGTTGTAGAGGGGAACAATGACGGCGATCATCATGGTCGGGATGGCAATCGCCTCGTCCCCAAAGATGTTGCCGACAAGCGGGACGCCCATGAGGACGTAGTTGCCGCGAAAGCTCGCCTGGATCATCGGGCCGCGCCGTGCATTGTCCTTCTCGATCATGCAGACGATCGCACCGAAGACGAGCGCCGTCAGGATGACGCCGCCCGCACCGAAGACCATGAGCATCGGCTGAAACGCCTTCTGCGGGTCAGAGACGTAGATGTTGTAGAACATCATGAAGAAGAAGAACACACGGAACACCATACGGTTCACGTGCTTCAGTTCTTCCTCGGTAAGGAGGCGTACGTGCTTAACGAAAAGCCCGACGGCCATCAAGCAGAATAGCGGGACGACGCCGCCGAGTGCGACAAAAAAATTACTCAACACGACGAATCCCTCCGTCCATTGTCCTATATTATAGCAGGAAAAGAAAAAGAGGGCAATAAATAGCTTCACTCGTCACAAATCTGCATTTTCCGCTCGCGGAAGGTGACGACGGTGAGGTCAAAGGCATGGGCAAGCTCACGCCCACGGTCACAGCGCGCACCGATCGCCTCGGGGACATGGGCATCCGATCCGATGGTGACATAGCGTCCGCCGAGCTCGTGGTAGCGGCGGCAGACGGGCGCGAGTTCCTTGATGCCGCGCGGCGCGGAGAGGCGGCGCGTGTTGATCTCGATGACGGTGTCCGTCTCGATGAGCGCACGCAGGACGGCATCGATGTCGTTGGTGAAGTCGCCATAGCTGATTTCAGGGTTGTCGAACGGGGCACAGCGTGCGATGTAGTCGATGTGTGCAAGTGCGTTGATCTCGGTCTGGGCATAGATCTCTGTGCGCATCGCGGTGAAATACTCGTGGTACATCTCATGCTTTTCCCGTCCCGCATAAGTCTCGGGCAGGTAGAGATCTCTGCTCTCCAGTGAGTGAATGGAGCCAAGGACAAAATCAAACGGAACACGCCGCAGAAATGCGGTGTTTTTTTCATGGGTCCCCGCCATCAGACCGACCTCGACACCGAGAGAGAGCACATCCCCGCGCAGCGGTTCGTATGCTGTCCAATACGCCTCGGGATCAAAGATGAACTGCTCCTCACCTGCCGCCGGAACGTCATAATCCAGATGATCGGTAAAGACGAGCCCAATCCCCTGCTCTGCCGCGCGGGCAAGAGCCTCCTGTGCGGACATCTCAGAGTCAGCAGAAAATGATGTATGGATATGGCTGTCAAAGAACATGGTCATTCCTCCTCCGGCAAAATCGCGCCCGCAGCATCCGACAGGCGGGCGAAGTCCGCGAGGGAGAGCTGCTCGCCGCGCAGCGATTCGGCAATCCCTGCCGCCGCAAGTCCTGCACGGCACAGTTCCTTCGTCAGTCCCGCCCCCGTGAGTGCATTAAGGAGTGTTTTGCGCCGCTGTCCGAAGGCAGCGCGAACGAGACGGAAGAACAGCTTTTCATCCGTTGGACAGACAGAAGGTGTCTCCCGCATACGGCAGGCAATGACGGCACTCGTGACCTCGGGTGCGGGCATAAAGGCGCGCGGCGGTACATCCATGACGATATGTGCATCCGTATAGTACTGCACAGCGATGGAGAGCGCCCCGTAGTCTTTCGAGCCAGGGCGCGCCGTCATACGGACGGCGACCTCCTTCTGCACCATGGTCACCATGCGCTCGATGGGCAGATGCTGTTCGAGGAGTGCCATGAGGATCGGGGTGGTGATATAGTAGGGAAGATTCGCAACGACTTTGAACCGCTCTCCCGCACCGAGGTTCAGGATGCGGAGGATGTCCAGCTTCAGGATGTCGCCCGGCACGACGGTCACGTTGTCATAGCCCTTCAGTGTCTCGGCGAGGACGGCAGGAAGTTTTTTGTCCAGTTCGACGGCGACGATGCGTGCACCGCTCTCGGCGAGCCCCTGCGTCAGCGTGCCGATGCCGGGGCCGATCTCGAGGACAGTATCTGAGCGGCTGAGGTCAGCCGCATCCACGATGGCGCGCACCACGCCCGCATCCACGAGGAAGTTCTGCCCGAGCCACTTGCTCGCGCGCAGGTGAAAGGCGCTCAGGATGTGGCGCGTGACCTTTGGGTCGGCGATCACGGGGATACTTGCGTTCATTCCATGTCCTCCCATGCGGCAGTAAACTCCGCGCGTGTAATGCCATAGGTGTTGAGTCGGCGCAGAAATGTCTTTGCATTCGCAAAGCCGAGCCCAAGACGGCGTCCGAGCTGTGCGCGCCGTTCGGCGGCGTCCCCCGTTCCTGTCAGTCCCGCCTGCATCATATCGCTCATCGAAAACGTCTCCTCCGGTTCTTCCATCGGCGTGCGTACCTTGTCGAGTGCCACACGGACAGCCGCGGGGGATGCCTGCTCCACGCCGATGTCGCCGTCCCCTGCATTCGTCGCGTCCTCCACAGGGATAAAGGCATGGCGGGCACGCGGAAACATCTCGGTCAGGCGCGCACGGATGCGCTCACCGACTGTATCGGGATCGGTGAGGATGATGATACCGCGCTTTTCATAGGCGGCACGGATATTTTTGATCGCCGCATTGCGCAGGCGAAATCCGTCGGTGATGATGCAGTCCGCATCGACTGCGCGCCGCACCGCCGCAACGTCCATTTTGCCCTCGACGATGATGACTTCTTTGATCACAATCGGCTCTTACACTCCTCATCCTGACACGTCACTGTATTCGCCACTTCCACCGCTCACGCGGTCCCCCTCCCCCGTAAACGGGGGAGGCTTTTTCGTTTACAGGATACTGACTTTCCTATCGTAATACGGAGAGGCTTCATACAGCTTCTTCCAGCGGGTCATTCACCACGGGTGATGCGTAGACCGTAAACGGATCAATATCGATACATTTCGTTTCATCGCGATTGCCGGCGATATCCCATGCAACTGTACCGTTCATCACCGTCAGACGATCCACGAATACCTTACGGTCACGAAGCTGTGCGAGGATGCCCGAGCGCATGACGAGCTCCGACGCATCGTAACGGCGCACCGTGCCATCGTTGAAATACGCATAGACGGTGTAGTTATCCCCTGGGACAACCTGCAGTACTTCGGGGAAAAACCGAGAATCCATCTTCCTCATCTCCTTATCATCGGCGGAATCGGATTAGGCTCTCTGCCAGCCTTGACCAATTCCCAGTCCTGCATGAGTTCATCCTGATAGAGAACACACCATGCCAAGACGAGTTTTAGCTGTCGGTTTGGAAGGCAGCCATTCAAAATACTGGCATTCTGAATATCTATCGTGGCTTTATTCCCTGCATATTCTGCATGGATATGCGGGGGATTATGGTCGTTGTGGTAAATCGTAATACGGATACCAAAGAATAGGCTAATTTCAGGCATGAGATTCTCTCCCCGTCGTCAAAAACTTCCCCACCTCCGCATACAGCCGTTCATGAATCTCCTCGATGGGGAGCGGTGTGCCATCCGCGCTCGATGGAATGCGTACCCAGCCGCAGCGTGCGGCGAGGAGGACGTAGGCATCGTGGGTGCGTCGCAGGTAGTCTGCGTCGCGCTCGTGGATATCGGGCGTCTCTCCCTTCACCTGCGCACGTGCGGCGATCAGCCGCTCTGCTGCACACGGCTCCATATCGAGGAAGAATACGGCGTCGGGGACGGGCAGTCCGAGTTTGTTGAACTCGAAGTCATAAAGCCAGTCGAGAAAGGCATCGCGCTCCGCCGCATCCCCGATCTTCACGGCCTGATGCACCATGTTCGATGTGGTATAGCGGTCGGCGAGGATGATCGTCCCCGCCGCATAGTCCTCTCTCCACTTCATCCGATAGGAGGCGTAGCGGTCAACGGCAAAGAAGGTCGAGGCAGCATACGGATTCACTTCGTCCGCCTGCGTGCCGAAGTCACCGCGCAGGTACATCCGCACGGGCATCGACGCATCCGCCGCGTAGTCGGGAAAGGCAACGGCGCGTACGCGATGACCCTCGCGTATGAGCCGCTGCGTGAGAAGGCGCGTCTGCGTTTCCTTGCCCGAGCCGTCGCCCGCTTCGATGATAAAGAGCTTTCCGCGTGCCATACTTATCCTTTCGCAATTACCGTCACCGTATCGAGAGTCGCGTCTGCCGCCCCCACGACACGCGCTCCGATTGCCCGCATCATCTGCAGATAGCGGAGCGTCTCTGCGTCGATCACGTCGCCGGGTGCGAGGACGGGGATGCCCGGCGGATAGAACACAATCGTCTCTGCCGCTGTACGCCCCACGGCATGCGTCACAGATACGTGCTCCGTGCGCGCAAAATACGCCTCACGCGGCGTGAGTGCTGTCTCCGGCAGCGGGGGCAGCGCGCAGAGCGCCGCCTCCCCCGCTCCGCGCGAGGTGCAGAGCGGCGCACAGGTCTCCGCCATCGTGTGCAGCGCCGCATAGAGCCGCTCCGTCTCCTGTGCGCCATCCGCATAGGAGAGAAGAAAGAGCACGTTGCGCGCATCCGCCAGCTCACAGGCGATCCCTTGCCGCCGCAGCTCCTCCTCTGCCGCAAAGCCCGTCATGCCGAGCCCCATCACCTGCACGGTGAGCTTGGTGCGATCGAGCGCCTCCATCCCGGGCGCCCCCATGTGCTCTGCACCGAAGGCCCACAGTCCCGGAATGTCATTGATGCGCTGCCGCAGATCATCGGCACGGCGAATGAGTGCCCCGAGGTGCTCTTCTGCTCCCTCCTGCTCCATCTGCTCCCGCGCCAGATCGAGGGCCGCGAGAAAGATTTCATTTGGACTGGTCGTCTGGAGTACGCCCGATGCTGCGCGAATCCGCGCGGGCGGCACGCGTCCGCCGCGTGCGAGGAGCATCGAGGTCTGCGTCAGCGAGCCGAGCATCTTGTGCGTGCTCTCCGCCGAGAGATCTGCGCCCGCCGCCATGGCAGACGGCGGCAGCTCCTCCGCAAAGGCAAAATGCGCCCCGTGCGCACTGTCTGTGAGGAGGAGCATCCCGTGCGCGTGAAGGTGCGCGGCAATCGCCGACAGCTCCGAGGTCACTCCGTAGTAGGTCGGATGGATGAGGAGCGCGGCACGCGCCTCGGGATGCTCCCGCACCGCGCGTTCCACCGTCGTATACGATACGCCCATCGCGATCCCGAGCCGTGTGTCAATCTCGGGGGCAAGCCAGACGGGGCGCACGCCCGTGAGGATCATCGCGCCGACGATGGAGCGATGTGCGTTGCGCGGTACGAGGATGGTATCGCCGGGCGCGGCCGCCGCCATCAGCATCGTGTGGACAGCGCCCGTCGTCCCGTTCACCATAAAGTATGCCTCGTCCGCACCGTATGCGCGCGCCGCCAGCTCCTCCGCCGCACGGATGCAGCCCGTCGGCGCATGGAAGTCATCGAGCTCTGCCGAGAGCGAGACATCCGCGCGCAGCCCCTCGTCCGTCAGCAGCCGACGCAGCAGCGGATGCGCCCCGCGTCCACCCTTATGCCCCGGGGTGTGATAGGGGGCAACGCCCAGCCCCGCATAGCGGAGCAAAGACTCGGCAATCGGTGCGCTCACGCGTCCTCCACCATGCGGTTGCGCACGCGCAGATGCACCTTCGTCCCCTTGCCCGGCTCGGAGAGGATCTGGATCTCGGCGCCGATGAGCTTTGCTCTCTCCTCCATGCCGATCATGCCGAAGTGCCGCCCGCGCCGCCTGCGCTGCGCCTCCATGTCGAGCGAATCGCTCTCCGCCTCATCCTCGGGCTCGTCGATCTGATCGGGAGCAAACCCGACGCCCTCATCCGCGATTAGGAGTGTGAGCGCCTGCGGCGTGTAGTGCATGCGCACGCGCACCTTATCCGTCCGCGCATGCTGAACGACGTTGTTGAGTGCCTCCTGTACGATGCGGAACACGGCGATCTCCACGTGTTTCGGCAGGGCATAGTAGTCGCCCTCCATGCTGAATGTCCCGTGCAGTTTTCCGCGCTCGCCAAAGAGGGCGATGAGCTGCTCCACCGCCTGCGGGAGGCCGAGATCGTCGAGTGCCATCGGCCGCATATCGAAGATGATCTGGCGGACGCTCGTCAGGCATTTGCGAATCTCGCCGCGCAGCTCTTCGAGCGTTTTCTTCGCCTCCGCCATGTCCTGATCCATCAACCGCTCGACAATGGTCGTCGTGAACAGGCTGTTCGCGAGATCCTGCGCGGGGCCGTCGTGGATCTCGCGCGAGATGCGGTAACGCTCCTCCTCGGTCGCCTTGATGATGCGCGCACCGACAAACTTATCCTTTTGTACCGCCTCGATCTGCCAGATCACCCCGCTCACCTGTGTGCTGAGATAGCTGAGTACCGAGCCGATAGAGAGCGCCATCTGCTCCGCACGGGCGACCACATTGCCAAGATAGCGCAAACGTATCTCAAGCTTGTCACGTTCCACACGCATGGACTGCTCTTTCTCGCGCTCAATCGCAAGGTTGATCTGGATGATGGAAACCGCCTCGTACGTCTTGCGGATCTCATCCTCCGTATATTCCGTGAACTTCTCGCTCACCTCGGCGAGACGACGCTTGGCCTGCTGCTCCTCTGCGGTAAGTGCATCTACACGTTCAATGGTCGCAGCGACGTGTTCTTTCAGCTCTAGGAGACGGCGCCGTGCTCCCTCCACTTCCCTGCGCGTATTTTCATAGATGTCAAAGATCTGGGTCTTGTTGTCCTCGATCGTGTTGATCGTATTGGTCAGCAGTTTGCGCAGCTGTCCCTCTTCAACCCCCTCCACGGGCTGATCGTCTGCGGGTGCACTGCTCATCCGCCGTCTGTCTGTTGTGCGCATCATATCCTCCTATCTCTTTGCGCTTTATTGTACCCCATTTATCATGAAAAGTCACGTTCCCTTACTCCTTGCATTTTCTTCTAAAAATCGGTAAAATGTCAAAACGGAGAGAAAAATACAAGAACACGAAACGAAAGCATAGGTGAACCCGATGAGTATTTTTTCACGTTTCCTGCCGAAGCGCAAGCCGCCCGAGCTGAAGAATAACATCCCGAAGGAGAAGGAGAACATCCGCAAGACCTTCGCCGTCTACTGTGCGAAGCATCACAAGCCGAAGAACGGCAAGCTCTGCCCCGCCTGCACGGCGCTGCTCGCGACGGTGTTTACGAAAATGGATCGCTGCCCCTACGGCATCACAAAGCCGATCTGCGACCGCTGCGACCGTCCGTGTTTCGGTGCGAAGGCGACGCAGGATTTCCTCACGATCATGAAGTCCGCACAGCGCGGGATGTTCCTGCGCCACCCCGTCATGGCGATCAAGCACAAGCTCGCGAGCATGGGCGTGGACTACGCAAAGTATCAGCAGGAGAAGAAGACGACGGATAAGGCAAAGGCGAAGGAGAAGGCGGCAAAGGCGCGCGCCAAGGACAAGGAAAAGAAGAAGTAAAGCGATACGCAAAAAGGACGGCAGATGAAGTCACCGCTTCGTCTGCCGTCCTTTTGTATGCACTGCTTATGCGAGGCTCTTGACGTAGTCCCTGAGCTGCTCGGTGGCACGCGTCACCTGCGAGAGGTTTGCCGTAATCTCCTGCGTGGAGGCTGCCTGCTGCTCACTGATGGAGCCCGTCGTCTCGATGGAATGCGAGATGTCCTCGACCGCACGGTTCATCTCCGTCAGCGTCACCTGGATGCGCTCCGTCGCCTCACGCGACTGCTCGGCGAGCTTGCGCACCTCCTCGGCAACGACGGCAAAGCCGCGCCCCTGCTCACCCGCACGCGCCGCCTCGATGGCTGCGTTCAGACCGAGCAGATTCGTCTGTCCCGCGATGTTCGTGATGAAGTCGATGACCTTGATCGTGTCGGCGTTGCGCTCCTGGAGGAATTTCGCCTGCTGGACGGACTCCTGCCCTGCCTTTGCGAGCTCCGTCGCGCTCTTGGCGACCTGCTCGATCGCCTGAAAGACGGTCTGTGTCGACGTCGCGATCTGCTCGATCGACGTCATCAAGCGCTCGTGATCGATCTTCGCGCCTACCGTCTCCGCTGCACCCTTGGTCTCTTTCACTGCTTCTGCCATATCTCTTCCTCCCTGATCCACCCCGAGGATCATGCTCTCTTTCATTGTCACTTATTTATTCCACAGAGATAAAAAAATACCTTCTCATGATAAAGATTTTTTTCCGTTATTCGGGCAGGAGAATGATATTCACGGGCAGATTCGATGCCCCCGGCGGCGAGTAGGCAAAGGTGACGGGATGAACGGCGCTGTACGTCCCAAGATCGGCCAGCTCCGTATACTGCGTGAGGACGAGCAGTCCTTCCGTGCGTGCCTTAGCGATCTGCGGCGGTTCGGGCAGCGTCTGGTCGCCGAAGTACGCCCGTGACGCAGGCGTCTCGATGAGGCGGCTTTGTCCGTCGCTGACAGCCGTCACCGCGCCTGCATAGACGCCTCCGAGCGGGCTGAGGAAGCAGCGCACCTGCCCGCGCCCCATAATGGGCAGTGCAATGTGGTAGAGGATGCCGTAGTTGCCGTAGTTGACAACGGGCGTTCCATCCGTTGCATCCACGCCGCTGCGATAGAGATCGTGAACGTTGTCGCCGATGGGGAAATACGCCGCGCCGTCCCGCATAGGAGCGTAGGCGCGCGGCAGTGTGACGATGCGGTCCATACTCTGAAACGTGCCGCGCAGAGCGACCTCATCGCGCGGCAGGACACGCGCCGTGCGCAGGAAGGAAAACGGATCGACATCCGCCCCGTACATGACAACGGAGACGCGCACGGGGGCATTGGCGTGAAAGTCGTAGACACCGTAGACCAGCTCGCCGGGCGCAAGCACGGTCGTATTCATCACAGGGGAGAGAAGGCGCGGCCGCTCCTTTGCCACGTAGATGCGCTCCTCGTACTGCACGGGATCAAAGTAGGCGATCTGTGTTGCCTTGCCGACGCGCAGGTAGTCTGTGCTCGGCGTGCTCGTGCCGCCGCGCGTAACGGAGACGATGGCGAGGTCAGCATCCGTCTCGAGAATGACAGCGACCTTCTTCGGCTGTGCCGTGTCGTTCAGATGATAGTAGAGAACGCGTGCATCGCCCTCCACCGTGTCGCGATAGAGGATGCCGCTCTCCTTGACATACTCCGGACTGTCCGAAAAGAGCAGCGTCCCGCCCGTATCCTCCGTCATCACGTCCCAGCGGCGCATCATGCGCGAGCTGCCGGGGGCAAATACACGGTTTTGCGGCGGCGTCGTTTCCCCGATGATGCCCGCGACGCGTTCGCGGATGTTCGTCTTGCCTGTGGTGCGCTCATGGATATTTTGTTCCGCCGCACCGCGCTCACGTACCACAGTGGTCCCCTCGCTGTGCTGCGGGTCAGCTCCCGCATGCCCCGCGCAAAGAAGGACAGCAGCCATTGCTGCCGCCCGCAGCCCCTTGATTCCCTTGTTCATTCCCCTATCGTCCCTTTCCTTATCAATGTCCGCGCACCGCGCTGCACAGCTTCTCGATCGGTGCACGAAGCCCCTCAGGCAGCTCTGCCACCCGCACGGCGGCACGCGCCGCGAGATCCGCCTTCAGCAGCCGCAGGCGGAACTCTGTCAGCCCGAGATGCGGCGCGGGGATGTTGACGCGATGCAGGCGATACGGATTCGTTTCGAATGTATTTAGCCCCGCCTCGCCCGTCACCGCCGTCAGATAGTTCTCCTCCGCGAGCATGGCCACGATGGTATCGTCATACGCTCCGTTCGGATAGGAAAAGCTGTAGATCGTCTTCATTCCGCGCCACTCGAGGAGCAGCTTGGAGAGCCGCAGCTCGTCGCGCTGCTCTGTCGGCGTGAGCGTTGTGAGTGGGATGTGGTTCGCCGTGTGACTGCCGATCTCCATACCGCTCCGCTCCAGATCAAAGAGGTTGTCCCACGTCATGTAGCCGGGCTGACCGATGTCATTCGTCACAACGTAGAACACGGCCTTCATTCCGCGCTCCTCAAGCATCGGCAGGACAACACGCCAGTTGTCTTCATAGCCGTCGTCAAAGGAGAGGATGACAGGCTTTTCAGGCAGCTCCTGCTTTCCCTTGCGTGCACGCGCATAATCCTGCGGCGTGATGGTCGTATATCCTTCCTGCGTGAGATAGTCCAGCTGTGCGGCGAACTCCTCGGGCGGAACGGCGTAGCGCACCTCATCCGGTTTCGCGTCATCCTTCACCATGTGATATTCCAGTATGGGAAAGCCCGACGGCTGTGCTGTCAGTACCCATGCAAAGGCTGCCAAAACAATGAGCAGCGGCAGCGGCAGTCCATGCGTGAGCCGCTGTGCAATACCTCGAATCAATCTGTTTCCTCCTCTGCCATCATGCGGAGTTTCCGCAGACGATGGCTCATTCCTGATTTGCTGATGTGGCAAAGCTCCGCCAGCTCCGCCATGCTGATCTCCGGATGGGCACGCCGCATCTCTGCTGTTTCGCGCAGCTCCTCCGGCAGGGCAGCAAGCCGCCCCGTCTCCTCCAGCCGCACAATCGCCGCCGTCTGATCCGCGGCAGCATCCACAGCACGCTGGAGGTTTGCGGTCTCAACGTTGACGATACGGTTGACCTGCGCACGCACCTCCTTGAGGTTGCGCGCGACCTCGATCTCCTCTGCCGCCTCCTCCGCGCCGATGAGCGAGAGGAAATCCATGACGGCGTCGCCCTCCTTGAGATAGACGACGTACATCTCGTGGCGGTCGGTCAGCCCGACAGGGAAGTGCAGGCGGCGCAGGAGCGTATGGAGTGCGCGCGCCATCTCCTCGCTCCGCGCCGTGATCTCGAGGTGGCACGCTGCCTCGGGGCGGTTGACGCTGCCGCCGCCGAGAAATGCGCCGCGCAGATAGGCGGCACGACAGCATTTTTTACGAAGCAGGGCGAGATCGCTCGTGCTGCGCAGACTCCCTCCGGCAAAGCCGAGCTGCGCGAGCAGCGGCGTCACCGCTGCGCCGGCGGCAATATTGACGATGTAGGTGCGCCGCCGCAGCTGCGGCATGCGCTCCATCGCAACAGAGGTCTCAATCGCGCCGTCCATCGCGCGCAGCAGACGGATGACGCGGCGCGCCACAGCGGCACTCGCCGCCGTAAAGCGCAGCCCCGCCCCACGCGCACCGTCCGTCTGCACAGAGGCGCCCATGCGCAGGAGTGCCGCGAGCTCTGCCGTCTGGCAGCAGGCACGGTCGACATCCGTGCGCGAGAGCGCATTTTTCACATCCGCAGCAAAGGACGGCATCTCAGTTCACCCGAAAGTCGTAGACCATGCGCATGACGTTGCGGCTGAGCTTGTCGGGATCGTGGCGCACGGCATCCGTCTGACTGATGATGTCCGCCGCGACGAATCCGATGCCGAGGGCGTTGATCGCCTCCTCGTCCACGGCAACGGGGTAGATGTCCTGTGCGGCGTACTGTTTACGCAGCTCGGCAGAGATCGGCGCGTTGTTGACGAGCATGAAGTCGATCGTCCCGCGCCCTGCGTGCTTGAGGATCGCCTCTGCGTGCATGGACGCTGTATAGCCGTCAGTCTCACCGGGCTGGGTCATCACGTTGCAGATGTAGATCTTGAGGGCATTGCTTTTGCGCAGTTCCTCGGCGACACCGCTGACGAGGAGGTTCGGCATGATGCTCGTATAGAGACTGCCGGGGCCGAGGATGATCGCATCCGCCGTGCGGATCGCCTCGAGGGCGGAGGGTACGGGCGCAACATTCTGTGGGAACAGGCGCACACGGCGGATGCGTCCCGGCGCCTCGGGGATGCGTGACTCGCCTTCGACGACCGTTCCGTCCTCGAGGATCGCGTCGAGCCGCACGGACTCCTTCGATGCGGGCAGGACACGTCCCTTGACCGCGAGAACCTTCGAGGACTCGCGCAGCGCCGTCTCCATGTCACCCGTGACCTCCGCCATCGCCGCGAGGAAGAGATTGCCGAAGCTGTGTCCCGCGAGGTCGCTTGAGCCCTCAAAGCGGTGCTGAAAGAGTTTTTCCATCAGTGGCTCGGTATCGGCAAGCGCGACGAGACAGTTGCGCAGATCACCCGGCGGGATGATGCCAAGCTCCTCGCGCAGGCGCCCTGAGGAGCCGCCATCGTCCGCCACCGTCACGACAGCGGTCACGTTGCTCGTCAGTTCCTTGATACCGCGCAGGAGCACCGAGAGCCCATGTCCGCCGCCGATCACCGTGACGGTCGGGCCGCGGCTGAGCCGCGTTTTTTCATAGACCAGATCAACGAGGCGCGCCGACGTTCCCTCGGGCATCAGAGCCGTGATGACGGAGCGGATAACGTGGCGCGTCGCCACGAGCATGAGTACACTGCCGACAAGAGACGCAAGCACGCCTGCCACAACTGTGAAACCGTAGTCATAGCTGCCCTGCCACGTATAGACAAAGCGGAAGATTGCCTCCTCGATGGAGTCAATGTACTTGTAGTTAAAGATCAGTGCAGCCCCGAGTCCGACAAGGAGCGTTCCGAGCGCAAAGACAAAGAGCCAGCGCTTGAACCCCATGCCAGGATAAAGCCATTTCATCAAATGCATGGATTCGTCATCCCTCGCTCACGTGTTCCCGCACCTCATTCTTCATGAGGTCGCGATGTTCCAGATGCGCCGCATAGTGTTTCTTGATGCGGTCATAGAGATGCTTTGCGATAAAGACACTGCGGTGCATCCCGCCCGTACAGCCGACGGCGATCACGAGCTGGCTCTTCCCCTCCTTCACATACTGCGGCAGGAGAAAATCGACGAAGTTGTCGAGATGTTCCTCGAACTTCTGCGTCACATCCCATGACTCGATGTAGGACGCGACCTGCGGAACAGTGCCGCTCTTGCTGCGGAGGGAGTCGATGTAGAACGGGTTCGGCAAAAAGCGCACGTCAAAGACGAGATCGGCATCGAGCGGGATGCCGTACTTAAAGCCAAACGACAGGATGTTCACGCTCATCTGCGCATCCGCGCCCGGCGCATCGTAGTGGCGGCGGATGATGTCGCGCAGCTCCGCCTTGCGCAGCTTCGATGTGTCGACGATCTGCGTCGCACGTTCCCGTATGGGCGCGAGACGGTTCCGCTCGCGCGTCACGCCCTCGGAGATGCGCGCATCCGGGGCGAGCGGATGTGGCCGCCGCGTCTCCTTGTAGCGACGGATGATCACATCGTCCGAGGCCTCGATAAAGAGCAGCTCGTAGGGCACGCCGCCCGCATCCAGCTCACCGAGCACGCGCACGAAGTCGTCGAAGAACTCGCGGCTGCGCGTGTCCACCACGATGGCGGCACGGCTGATCTGCCCGTGCGTCTCACGACAGAGATTAATGAACTTTGGAATGAATACCGGCGGGAGGTTGTCCACGCAAAAGTAGCCGAGATCCTCCATATAGCGCGCGGCGAGCGACTTTCCGCCCCCCGACAGTCCCGTCACGATCACGGGACGGAATTTCTCTGCGGGATGTTTTATATCCATCATCGTCACCTCCTACAGTACAAATTTTTCCACAGCGGCGGCAATTCCGTTTTCATCGTTGGATGCCGTGACATAGGATGCGTGCTCCTTCGCCACGGGGAGTCCATTCGCCGGGACGACAGAAAATGCGCCTATCGAGAGCATCTCCACATCGTTGTCCGCATCGCCTGCAACCATGACCTCATCGAGTGTCAGCCCCATCGCGTCCGCAAGCGCCTGCACGCCGACCGCCTTGTTGATGCCGGGCGGGTTGATGTCAACGCTCGTGCCCGTATTCTGCTGCGGCACAAGGCGTCCGCCGAAGTGCGCCCGCACCTCGCTGACGTAGGAGTCAACCCCGCTTTTCATCTCGCGCAGGACGAACTGCGGTACGTTCTCCGTGCAGCCGAGATAGTCGCTTCCCACCTCCGTCACCACGAAATTCGCCGTCGTCCGATAGGCGGTGAAATAGTCCTCCCGGTACGTGGGCGCATAGATCTCCGCCCCGCTGTACCAGTTCACATACCAGTCCCGCGCGTAGCAGAACGTCAGGAACTCCCCGACAAATGCGGGGTCAAAATAGCGGGCAAAGAGCGGCGCATCCGCCCCCGTGCCGACGTATGCCCCGTTGCAGCAGACGACGGGCGCACGCGAGCCGAGCAGCCGCGCGAAGTGGAGCGCGGAGCACAGCATCCGCCCCGTCGCAATGGTGACGGTGACGCCGCGTGCCATGGCGCGTGCAAGGATGTCCTTCGTCCGCACCGTAATCGTCTTGTCCGAGGTCAGGAGCGTGCCGTCGAGATCGAGTGCGATGAGTTTGATCGCCATGCCTTTATCCTCTCCGCATTGGTACAGGTGCATCCGCACCCATGCCGAGCACATACGTATAGATTGCCGCCGCAAGGCCATTCTCCGTGCAGGACAGCGTCTCGCAGTCTGCCTCCGCCTTGACCTCGGGGAAGGCGTTCCCCATTGCAACACTCGTGCCTGCTGCCTTCAGCATGGGCAGGTCGTTGCACGCATCGCCGATCGCCATTGTCTCCGCAATGGGGATATCCAGCTTTGCCGCGAGTGCCGTGAGTGCCGATGCCTTCGAGACGCCCTTCACAACGATCTCGACCAGCCGATCTGCCGAACGCGTCACGCCGATGTGTGCGCCGAACGCATCCAGGAGCATCTGTGCACGCGCCTCACTCACGGCGCGCCCCTCCGTCACGAGGAGCAGCTTGCAGTTTCCTGTCACGTACGCAAGCATTCCATCTCTCCCAACAGCCTTGCCGGTGATCTTCTGTGAATCCTCGTAAAAACGCGACTCCTCACAGGTGACGGCATAGCGCAGCACACCACCGCTGTAGCTTTGAATGTACCAGCCCCGTGCCTGTGCAAAGGTGATAATGTCCCGTGCAAGCATCGGGTCGAGAGCATACTCCTCATAGATGTGTCCGCTCGGGCTCTTGATGAGCGCCCCGTTGTAGGCGATGATCGGCACATCGATGCCGAGCGCCTCAGCGACGGGCAGTGCCGCCTCGAACATGCGCCCCGTCGCAATCGTCACGGTGATCCCCGCGCGCACGGCACACTGCACAGCCGCGATATTCTCTGCTGAAACGACATTGCCGTTTGGCAGCATCGTACCATCCAGATCCGACACAAATAACTTTACCGCCATGATGGCTTCCCCTCCGTATCCATTTCCCAAGCATCCCCCCTGCACATCCCACGGGAAACTGCTGACAAAATCATTTCCCCTATGCTATAATCATCTCAATCAAGAAAGGAGCGTTCCTGTGCTCAGCATCTTTCGCCAACTGATCGTCGTCGTCGCCCTGCTCCTCATCCTCGTCGGCATCTTCGGGCTCTCGTACACGTACCGTATCGATCATCGCAGTGCGCGCAGTCTCTCTGCGTACGCGACCATTGATTTTCGCGCATCCTATACCGGAGAGGGCCGGCTTGAGGGCGCGACGCTGTCCCTGCTCGACTATCGCTACGACAGTGCGAAGTTTCTGCCCGACGTCATCCTCTACACCGACGGAGCGGCGTGGGAGATGAAGGCGGCGACAAAGTATACACCGCATCCCGTGGAGGGTGCGGACAGCCCCTACAAGAACGAGAACAAGATGTTCCTCGTGTTCCCGCGCGCCGGCCTACCCGCCATCCGCAAGGCAGTGAGCGTTCGACTGCGCTTCTATTACGACAACGGGCAGACCGTCGACCTCCCGCTGAACGAGTCCGACCTCGCCTATTGGCAGCGCGAGCTCAGTCAGGGGATTTGAGAAAATTGCTGTTTATGGAAGCACTGATACATGCAGTAATTCCTTATTTATTGTACTGTGATAAAAAACATTCGTCAAGGCAGGACTGACCATGAAGAAAAATGACCTCATACTGATCGCTACGCTGCTCCTCCTCTGCGGGATCGGCGCAATATTTTTTGCGCTGCGCACGGACGGTGCAGTACGTCACGCGGTCATCACGCAGGACGGCACACAGCTCTATGACATCCCGCTCACGGGACACACGGGGACGGAGGACATACCGATTGCGGACGCACACGGCGAGAACACGATCCGCATTGAGGGGGAGAGTATTGCCGTCGTCCATGCGGACTGCCCCGATCAGGTCTGCGTGCGGACGGGACGCGCGGAGAAAAAGGGCGACGTGATCGCCTGCCTCCCGCACAAACTCCTGATCGAAGTGAAATGATATGAGACCACTTCGTCTTACGGCGCGCATCGCCCTCCTCACTGCGCTCTCCCTCATCCTCTTCCTCCTTGAGGGATTTCTTCCCCTGCCGTTTCCTGTACCGGGCGCGAAACTTGGGCTGGCCGCCATCGTCACCCTCATCGCGCTCCGCATCCTGCCGCGTACGCGCGACGCTGCCGCCGTCCTGCTCCTGCGCATCTTCCTATCCGCCTTCCTTGGCGGCGGATTCGCCCCACTCCTCTACAGCATGGCGGGCGGACTGGCGAGTTTTGCTGCGATGGCCCTCCTCCTGCGGCACTCGCAGCTCTCCCTCGTCGGCATCAGCGCCGTCGGCGGACTCCTCCACAACATGGCGCAGCTGCTCGTCGCCGCCGCTGTCATGGAGAGCAGCGCACTCCTCCTCTACGCTCCGCTCCTCGGCGTTGTCGGCATCCTGACCGGCACGGGCATCGGCATCCTCGCGCAATCTACTATGAAAAAAATTAAATGCTAGATAAATATTCTCAATCACAATATTTTGTGCTATACTGTTCCTGTCGGAATATTGTGGTTCTAAACGATCCCTGCAATACGCCTAGGGAATCACTGATAAAAT
>NZ_GL397087.1:2128623-2264318 GCF_000146365.1 Selenomonas sp. oral taxon 149 str. 67H29BP | reverse complement strand
ATCAGTGCTTCCCTAAGCCCCCCCTAGTGAAGCAAGCGCACGACCACTTGCGCAACGAGGTGTTTGCGCGGCGTATGCAGACGACACACCGCAATATCTATCCTTTCTTGTGACAGGAGGTTCATATCCATGGAGTATCGCATTGAGCATGATTCCCTCGGCGAGGTCAAAGTCCCCGCAGACAAGTACTGGGCGGCGCAGACAGAGCGCAGCTTCGAGAACTTCCCCATCGGCATCGAGAAGATGCCCGCCGAGATCATCCACGCATTCGGCATCCTGAAAAAGTCTGCCGCTATCGCCAACCACACGCTTGGCAAGCTCGATGAGAAGCGGCTCTCCGCCATCTGCAAGGCATGTGATGAGATCCTCGACGGCAAGCTCGCCGCCCACTTCCCGCTCGCCGTATGGCAGACGGGCAGCGGCACGCAGTCCAATATGAACGTCAACGAGGTCATCGCGAACCGCGGCAACGAGATCGCGGGGGAGAAAATCCTCCATCCGAACGACCATGCGAATATGTCGCAGAGCTCGAACGACACTTTCCCGACCGCCATGCACATCGCCGCCGTCATCGCCATCGAGGACGGGCTGTTCCCCGCGATCGACCTCCTCGCCGCAACCTTCCGTCGCCTCATGGCAGAGAACGACGGCATCGTCAAGACGGGACGCACGCATCTGCAGGACGCCGTCCCCATCTCCTTCATGCAGGAGATCAGCGGCTGGCTTGATATGCTTGAGCAGTCGAAGAAACAGCTGCAGGCATCCCTCCCCTTCCTCCACGAGCTCGCCCTCGGCGGCACCGCCGTCGGCACAGGACTCAACGCACCGAAGGGATTTGATGTCGCCGTCGCACGCGCGGCGAGCGAGCTGACGGGCAAGCCCTTCGTCACTGCAGCGAACAAGTTCCACGCGCTCACGAGCAAGGATGCCGTCGTCTTTGCCCACGGCGCACTCAAGGGACTTGCCGCCAACATGATGAAGATTGCAAACGACGTGCGCTGGCTCGCCTCGGGACCGCGCTGCGGACTCGGCGAGATCACCATCCCCGCGAACGAGCCCGGCAGCTCGATCATGCCGGGCAAAGTCAACCCGACCCAGTGCGAGTCCGTCACAATGGTCGCCGTACAGGTCATGGGCAACGATGCTGCCATCGGCTTTGCCGCCTCACAGGGCAATTTCGAGCTCAACGTCTTCATGCCCGTCATTATCTACAACTTCCTGCAGTCGACACGCCTGCTCACCGACTCCCTCAAGTCGTTCAACGACCGCTGCGCCGTCGGCATCAAGGCGAACCGCGAGAAGATGCACGAGAACCTGCACCGCTCGCTCATGCTCGTCACGGCGCTCAATCCGTATATCGGCTACGAGAACGCCGCCAAGACGGCACACAAGGCGTTCGATGAAAACATCAGCCTGAAGGAGGCATGCGTCGCGCTCGGCTTCCTCACCGCAGAGAAGTTCGACGAGGTATTCCATCCCGAGGAGATGGTGTAAGTCTAAGGAATCGCTGATAAAATGAAGTCCGTCAGATTGGCGTAGATTTTTCGTCCGATTGAGGAGGCAAACCGGACGCATAGCCAAAGCTATGTGGAGGATTTGCCGACAAAAAGCGGGCAAAAAAGATGCGCTAAGATGGCGGTGCTGAATTTATCAGTGCTTCCCTAAGTCATACAGATCTGCTCCAGTACATCGGGGCTGCTGCACGAAGCTGCAAACTTCGTACAGCAGTCCCGTTTTTTTCACAATAATTCTCTTTATGGGCTCAAAAAATGCTATAATAACTGCAGTGATACAAAGTTTAACAGAAACGGAGCACCCTATGCAAAATACAACATATCAAAACCTCATCATCGGCTTTGGCAAGGCAGGCAAGACGCTCGCGGGCTTTCTCGCGAAGAAGGGCGAGCGTGTCGCCCTCGTCGAACGGTCAAAGGAGCGCTACGGCGGTACCTGCATCAACGTCGCCTGCATCCCGTCGAAGTCGCTGGAGTACAGCGCGCGTCTCTCGGCGGCGGCGGGCGGCGACTTTGCGGCAAAGGCAGAGCGCTATCGTGCGGCGATTGCAGAGAAACGCCGCCTCACGAAAATGCTGCGCGAAAAGAACTACGCCAAGGTGACGGGCGCGGGTGCTGTCGTCATTGACGGAGAGGCATCGTTTGTCGATGCACACACTGTGCGCATTGTTGGAGCGGACGGAGCGCAGACCGTCACGGCGGAGCGTATTTTCATCAATACGGGCGCGCTTCCCTTTGTCCCACCGATCAAAGGTGCGGCAGAGAGTACGCACGTCTACACAAGCGAGACGATGATGGAGCTGGACGAGCTGCCCGAGAAGCTCGTCATCATCGGGGGCGGCTACATTGGGCTGGAGTTTGCGTCGTACTACGCCAACTTCGGGTCGTCCGTCACCGTCGTACAGGACGGCACGGCCTTCATCCCGCGTGAGGATGCAGAAATCGCTGCCCGCGTCCTGCAGCATACAAATGATCGCGGCATCCATATCCTGATGGGGGCAAAGGTGAAGCGCATCGAGGACAGTGCGGAGGCTACGAACGTCGTCGTGCAGACGGCGGACGGAGAGAAGACGCTTGCGGCGAACGCCATCCTCATTGCCACGGGCCGCCGCCCGAACATCGAAGGGCTGAATCTTGCGGCGACGGGCGTTGCTGTGACGGAGCGCGGTGCGGTCGCCGTTGACGAGCATCTGCGCACGAACGTCCCGTATATATGGGCGATGGGCGATGTCACGGGCGGCCTGCAGTTCACCTACATCTCTCTCGACGACTTCCGCATTGTAAAGGATCAACTTGTGGGCAGCGGAACGCGCACAACGGCAAATCGCGGCGCCGTCCCCTACACCGTCTTCCTCGATCCGCCACTCTCGCGCGTCGGCATGACGGAGGCACAGGCGGAGGCGTCAGGCTTTGACGTGCGCGTTCTCCGCCTAGAGGTCGCTGCCATCCCGAAGGCGCAGGTCTACAAGAAGCCCGCCGGCATGCTCAAGGCCGTGGTTGACGCAAAGACCAACACCGTCCTCGGCGCACATTTCTTCTGTCCCGAGTCGCAGGAGATGATCAACCTCATGAAAATGGCCATCGACCACGGCATTACCGCCGCTGCGCTTGGCTCTGCCATCTACACCCACCCGACCATGACCGAGGCACTGAATGATTTGTTTAGCTAAGGAGGCATCGATGACATTTGCACACAAAGCGGCGCGATTCTGCTGCGCCGCCATATTCGCCCCGCTGCTCCTCCTCGTGGCAGAGGCTGAGGCGGCACCAGAGACAGCCCCCATACCAGCGACAAGAACGGCGCCCGTCGAGAACACTCCTATACAGCAGCTCTCGATGGAGTTTCGCCATCCTGTCGCAGACGGCACGCTCATGCGTATGATCTGCCTGATCGACGTCCCCGCGAAAAATGCGCTCTCCGCTGAGGAGCTCGCGGCACGCGGCATCGACGGCGAGCACTTCATCACCTGCCTCGGCGAGTTCGTTGGCAAGGAGTTCTCAGACGGCCGCTTTCAGGATATCGCCGAGCACTACGTCCCATGGACAGAGGCGCGTGAAGCAGACTTTCGTGCGATGCTCGACGCGCACAATCTCGCTGCCGAGAACGACTACGGTGCACGGGCGGAGGCGATGCAGAATCCCGCCTACAACATCGTCATCGCCTATCATAGCGGACGCAGCCTGCACATCACCTCGGAAGGACAGACGCTGAACGAGCATGAGAAGGGTGTCGAGGATGCCATCCTGACATGGGCGGATGACGCGTTTGCAGGGAAAAAATAAGGACACACTAAAACACAGGAGATCACAGCGCACATTGACGTGATCTCCTGTGTTTTGTTGTTCCTATTCATGCCTCTTTGCGGTCAAACGGAACCTGCCCCAGCTCGAGGTCGGGGTTGTTCTCGCGGATCCAGCCGAGTGCCCACTCGTTGTTGACGAGGAGGACGGGATTGCCGTTGCGGTCGTGGACGAACATGCCGCGATCTGCGCCGCGCAGATCGGCGGGCTTTATCTCGCGCCCATCGGGGAACGCGAGCCAGCGCGCCGTCTCGAATGGCTGCATCTGCATCGTGATCTCCGTGTTGTACTCGTTCTTCAGACGGTATTCGAGCACCTCGAACTGCAGCGTGCCGACCGTGCCGACGATATAGCTGTCAAGCCCCGCACCGATCTGCTCAAAGAGCTGGATCGCGCCCTCCTGCGTCAGCTGCTCGATGCCCTTGACGAACTGCTTGCGCTTCATCGTATCCTTTGCCGCGACGCGTGCGAAGCGCTCGGGCGGGAACACGGGGAAGTCCTCGAACTTGAACTTGTGCGCGGGGTCGCAGAGCGTATCGCCGATGCCGAATACGCCGGGGTCAAACAGTCCCACGATGTCGCCTGGGTACGCCGTGTCGATGATCTGGCGATCCTGCGCGAGGAATTGCTGCGGCTGAGCGAGCTTGATAAGTTTTCCGCTCGGCGCGTGCCAGACGCTCATATTGCGGTCGAATTTTCCCGAGGTAATGCGGATAAAAGCGAGTCGGTCGCGGTGCGCGGGGTTCATATTCGCCTGAATCTTAAAGACGAATCCCGAGAACTGCTCATCGTCCGGCGCAATCACACCATCCGAGGAATTGCGCGGTGCGGGGGTCGGCGCGAGACGGATATACTCCTCAAGGAAGTTCTGCACGCCGAAATTCGTCATCGCAGAGCCGAAGAACATCGGCGTCAGCTCACCCGCATCAATCGCCGCGCGGTCAAATGCCTCGCCCGCGTCGCGCAGCAGCTCGATGTCATCCGCAAGAGCGGCGGCGGCCTCCGCGCCGACACGCTCCTTCCACGCGGGATCATCCATCTCAAACACCTCGGAGACACGCGTCTCCTGCCCGTGGCTCGTATCCTCGGCAAAGAGCTCGATGCGATTCTTCTCGCGGTCATAGACGCCGCGATACGTGCCGTCCGTTCCGATCGGCCAGTTCATCGGGTAGGAACGGATGCCGAGTACGTTCTCCAGCTCGTCCATGAGATCGAGCGGCGCCTTGCCGAAGCGGTCGAGCTTGTTGACAAAGGTAAAGATGGGGATGCCGCGCTGACGGCAGACGCGGAACAGCTTGCGCGTCTGTGCCTCAACGCCCTTTGCCGCGTCGATGACCATGACGGCACTGTCCACCGCCATCAGCGTGCGGTACGTGTCCTCACTGAAGTCCTGATGCCCCGGCGTATCGAGGATGTTGATCCGATAGCTGTCATAGTCGAACTGCAGCACGGAGGATGTGACCGATATGCCGCGCTGTTTTTCGATCTCCATCCAGTCAGAGACGGCATGACGCTGCGTCTTGCGTGACTTGATCGAGCCCGCGAGATGGATTGCCCCGCCGTAAAGCAGCAGCTTCTCGGTGAGCGTCGTCTTGCCCGCGTCCGGATGCGAGATGATGGCAAAGGTGCGTCGCTTCGCGATCTCGCGCTCGAGTTCTTCTTTCAGAGCTCCCATAAATCTCCCTTACTTTAGTGTCAGTGATACGGGGCAGTGATCGCTCCCGAATACATCCGCATGGATCTCCGCCGCCGCGATGCGGTCACGCAGCTCCTCGGAGACGAGGAAGTAGTCGATGCGCCACCCTGCATTCGTCTCGCGCGCATGGCGCAGATACGACCACCACGTATACGCCCCCGTGAGGTCGGGATAGAGCGCGCGGAACGTATCGACAAAGCCCGCATTGAGCAGCTCCGTGAACTTGCCGCGCTCCTCGTCCGTAAAGCCCGCGTTGCGGCGGTTGCTCTTCGGGTTCTTGAGGTCGATCTCCGTATGCGCGACGTTGAGGTCACCGCAGACGACGACAGGTTTTTTCGCACGCAGATCGAGCAGGAATGCGCGGAACGCATCCTCCCATGTCATGCGATAGTCGAGGCGCTCGAGTGCGCGCTTTGCGTTCGGTGTGTAGACCGTGACGAGATAGACATCATTGAACTCCATCGTGATGACGCGCCCCTCGTGATCGTGCTCGGGGATGCCGATGCCGTACGCCACGGAGAGCGGCTTCACGCGCGTAAAGATCGCCGTGCCCGAGTAGCCCTTTTTCTCTGCGCTGTAAAAATACTGCTCGTAGCCGGGCAGATCGAGGATCGCTTGCCCCTCCTGCATCTTCGTCTCCTGCAGGCAGAAGGCGTCGGCGTCAAGCTCCTTGAACGCCTCCATAAATCCCTTTTTGAGTGCGGCGCGCAGGCCGTTGACATTCCATGATACAAAGCGCATCGCGTCGTCCTCCGTCAGAGCGTCTTATACGCCGAAATCGGCCAGAATACGAGCATCGCCTTCCCCTTGATGAGATCGTACGGAACGAATCCCACGTCGGCAAAGCGGCTGTCCTCAGAGTTGTTGCGGTTGTCGCCCATGACGAAGATATGTCCCTCGGGCACAGTCGCCTTGGGGTACTCGCTCCGCGTCTTTTCGAGGATATAGTCCTCTGTGAGCAGCTGATCGTTGACGAGCACGCGCCCCTCGCGGATCTCGATCGTATCCCCCGGCACGGCGATCACGCGCTTGATGAAGTCACGGCTCGGATCGCGCGGATACTGAAAGACGAGTACGTCCCCCTTCTCGGGCGGATGGAACCGGTAGATGAACTTGTTGACGACAAGGCGCTGCTCTGACTCGAGCGTCGGGCGCATCGACGGCCCGTCAACGACATAGAGCTCGACGATAAAGGTGCGAATGAACATCGCAAGAGCAACGGCGACGACGATGGAGACAATCCAGTCTTTGATCTCGGACGCCGTTGATGTTTCCTGTTCCATAGAGGCCTCCTTCCAGCCATACGGGAAGCACGGATAAAATCTACCTCTTTATTTTATCCCTGATTCCTAAGAAAAAAGATGGAAGAAACGCGAAAAATAGGGACTGCCGCAGCAGTCCCCATCTTCCATCGATCAGCGTTTTTCCCGAATACGAGCTGCCTTGCCCGTGAGACCGCGCAGATAGTAGAGCTTGGCGCGGCGGACGATGCCGCGGCGCGTCACCTCGATCTTTGCGATGCGTGGAGAGTGCACGGGGAAGAGACGCTCAACGCCGACGCCCGATGCGATGCGGCGCACGGTAAAGGTCTCACGGACACCCGTGCCCTGGCGGGCGATGACAACGCCCTCGAACACCTGGATACGCTCACGCGTGCCCTCGACGATACGGGCATGGACGCGTACTGTGTCACCGGGCGCGAACTGCGGGATATCCGAGCGGAGCTGTTCCTTCTCCAGGACTTCGATGATGTTCATACGTTTTCCTCCTTCGATCGGGCGTTCATACGCGACCCTCTGCCGCCCAGCGGACCACCCATACACATACTCAGTGACTATATCATAAGATGGATTTCTGTGCAAGCGTTTTTTAGCGCCACTGCAAATTCATTATATTGCTCTTTGTATGTCCCCCCTGCTTCTCTTTTACCGGGGCCTGTTCCTGTGGGCTGGGCGGCGGCATGCGGGTCTTCCCATCCTTCGGCTCGCAGCTGATGCGGTTGCGCCCACCCTCCTTCGATGCATAGAGAGCGGTATCTGCACGCTTGACGAGCGCGGCGGCATCGTCGTCCGGACCATGCCAGACACCGATGCCGCCGCTGCATGTCACCTGCTGCGCCGTCAGCAGCCGTGCCTTGGCGACCCCCTCACGGATCTGATTGGCAAATGCCTGCGCCTTTGCACCGTCATAGTGCAGGCAGAGCAGGATGAATTCCTCACCGCCCCAACGAATGAGTATGTGCCGCCGATCGAGGAAGGAACGGATGGTCTGTGCAAAGCCAAAGAGCACCTCATCGCCGGCATCGTGTCCGTACGTGTCGTTGATCGACTTAAAGTGGTCGATGTCGAACATGACGAGGGAGAGCGGCTCACCTGTATCTCGCGCGATCTTTGTGAAGTCGCGCATCGCGGATGGGAATCTGTTCCGATTGTAAACCCCCGTAAGCGGATCGATCTCCATGCGCTTCTTAACTGCCTGCACCTCTCCCTCGAGGGTGTTGGAGCGCTCCATGAGCCGGCGCTCGGACTCCGCACGGTCGAGGATAAGCTGGATGATAAAGAAAGAGATCGTATAGATACTGAACGGTGTAAATGAGGTCTGTGCCTCATACAGCCGATACTGGAATGCAAGCGCATCGATGATGCCGAGCGGCACGATGATGAGCAGGGCGATCAGGAGAGCTGCGGCGTGCTTGTTGCCCGCCTTGCTCGACTTCCAGAGTGCGTATGCGACGTAGCTGCCCCAGACGGCGAGTCCCGGCACGTAGGGGAACTGCATCATGTAGAGGCCGAACTGCCCCATCATTTCAGCGATGATGCCGACCACGAGGAGCACGACGAAGATGTTGTTCAACCGCATGATCCACGAGCGATACTGCCGGTTCACGACCTCGACGAGGAGGATGCTGCCCGCAATAGGCAGCAGGAAGGATGAGATCAGCTCTGTGCGCCACCACAAAACCGGCCAGTCCATCCACATGAAGATGAGGTTCGAGGAGCTGAACATCCAGACAAAGAACGTCGTCAAGAGGAGCATGAGACGCAGATAGATGCCGCGCCGTGCCGCATCGACGACAAAGTACACGCCGATCACCATCATTAAGATGACGATGGCCGTCAGCCCCGCAACATAGGGAAAGTCATAAATAAAAAGCCGCTTGACGAGTTCGGACTCCTTATCGATATGCACGCGGTTGAGCTGTGTGAGTACCCACGGATTGTCCGAGGTCACGCGGATGATGAGCTCCCGTCCTGCCGCCCACGCGGGCAGATTGACGAGATGCCACTTGCGCCCGTACTGCTCCAGCTGCGGATCGCTGCTCCCATAGCGGTAGATGGCCGATCCATCCAGATAGACACGGACGGACTGATCAATGGTCGCGAAGAAGAAGCTCTCATCGCCCCGCATATCCGCCGGGACATGGACACGCAGCCATGCGCTGCGCGTTCCCTCGGGAGCAGAGGCCCCCTCACGCGGGTCGAACGGCACCCACGTCCCATCGCTCGAGGAAAAGGAGGGCGGCGCTTTCATCGCCTTGACATTGGTGTCAACGGTATTCTCCTGCCAGTATTCCCACGTCAGCGTTTCATCCTCTGCCGACGCACTGCTCCCAACGCCCAGAACCAGCACAAACAGTGCAAGGGACAGAAAAGACATCACGCTTCGCTTCATACATCCGTCACCTCCTATCTATTGTTTCGTTTCATTGAATGCTTTTCTTAATAGTGGATGGGGGTAAAAAGTCCTAAAATATTTTCGCGAACGATCTCCTCGGGTACGTCGCTGCGCACACATACCCTGCCGATGTCCTCGGCGAGGACCCAGTGAATCCGCCCATCCACAGTCTTTTTGTCATGAAAGAGATCGTCGTATATCGCATCCGGCGACGCTCCCTCGACAGAGCAGGGCAGCCCCATCGCTTCAATCAGCTGCTCGATGCGCGCACACGTCTCCGCAGGGAGGAGTCCCATCGCCGTACTGATGCGCGCCGCGCCGATCATGCCGATGGCGACTGCCTCGCCGTGGCGGTAGCGCGTGTAACCCGTCTCTTTCTCAATCGCATGGGCGATGGTATGTCCGAAGTTCAGGATGCGGCGCAGGCCACCCTCGCGCTCATCCTGACGGACGACGTCTGCCTTGATTTCACAGGAGCGCGCGATCATGTGAGATGCCGCTGTGGGAGTGAGTGCGAGCACATCGTCACGATGCTCCTCCAGCCATGCGAAGAACGCCGCATCCGCAATAACGCCGTACTTGATGATCTCCCCGAGCCCCGTCGCGATCTCGCGCGCAGGCAGCGTCCGCAGACGGTCGAGATCCATGATGACGGCGTCGGGCTGGTAGAATGCACCGATGAGGTTCTTGCCAAGTGCATGGTTGACGGCGACCTTGCCGCCGACGCTCGAGTCCACCTGTGCAAGGAGGCTCGTCGGCAGCTGCACAAATGGCACGCCGCGCATGTAGGTTGCGGCGATAAAGCCCGCAAGATCGCCGACGACGCCGCCGCCGAACGCAAAGATCGGCGATTTGCGGTCGAGCCTCAGCTCAATCGCACGCGTATAGAGGTCGTTCGCTATGGTAAGGCTCTTCGAGGATTCTCCGGCAGGGACGGTGACGATCGCAGCATCCACGCCGCCGCGTGCGATCTGCTCTGCCGTATGGGCAGCATAGCGCGGGCCGACGTTCGTATCCGTGACGATCATGCCGCGTGCGGAGTATCCTGCCCCACGGACGAACGCCGTGAGCATTTCATCCATCCCGCTGCCGATCTCGATGGCGTAGCTGCGCGCACCAAGCGCGACCTCTACCGTACGTCTCATATCACTTTCTCCATATCCGCGTCGCCTGTACGATGTACTCTGCCACCTCGAGCGGCGAACGACGGCTCGTATCCACTGTAATGTCCGCCCCCGCATAGAGGGTGCGGCGTTCCTCCAGCAGCTGCACAACGGCAGCACGGCGGTCGCCCGCATCGGCGCCGTCAAGCACGGGACGCGCGCCGCGTGCCGCCGTCCGCTGCAGGATGGTATCGACATCGGCAGTCAGCGCAACAAGGACACCGTTTTCACGCAGGATCGCAGCGTTCCCAGCATCCTTGACCGTCCCGCCGCCCGTTGCGATGACGAGCCCGCTCCGTGCGGCGGCGGCGCGCACGGCTTCCTTCTCCCGTGCGCGAAAGTACGGCTCGCCGTACTGCGCGAAGATCTGTGGAATCGGGATGCCGCACGCCTCCTCAATCTTTTTATCGAGATCGTGAAAGGCGCAGCCAAGCCGTCCCGCGAGGAGGCGTCCGACGCTCGTCTTGCCCGTCCCCATAAAGCCAATCAGTACAATGTTCTTCATGCGTTCTGCCACACCTCGGCGAGCCGTGCACGGTAGGCGGCGAGCGACGCCAAAAGATCCGTCATATTGTCCGCGCTGAACTGCGAGCACACAGCATCCGCCAGCACAAATGCCGTCATTGCCTCACCGACCACGGAGGCAGCAGGGACGGCGCAGGTGTCGCTGCGCTCCTTGCTCGCCGAGACCGCCTCCCCCGTTGCGAGGTCGATGGTCCGCAGCGGCGCCATCAGGGTCGGGATGGGCTTCATCGCCGCGCGCACGATGAGCGGATCTCCGTTTGTCATGCCGCCCTCAAGGCCGCCCGCGCGGTTGGTCTTGCGATAGGGACGTCCATCTGCGCCCATATAGAGCTCATCGTGGATCTCACTGCCGGGCAGATGCGCGCACGCAAAGCCCGCGCCAATCTCCACGCCCTTGATCGCCTGAATGGACATGAGTGCGCCCGCCAGACGGCCATCGAGCCGCCGATCCCACTGCGTATGCGTACCAAGTCCCGTGGGCAGGCCGCGCACGACGATCTCAAAGATACCGCCGAGCGTATCCCCTGCCTGCTTCGCCGCGTCGATGCGCTCTCTCATGCGCGCCCCCGCTGCCGCGTCACAGCAGTTCAAATCGTCGGAGTTGGTCACTCCGATATCGTCGGCACGGATGGCCGCCGCATCGACGGCCACACCACCGATCTCCGTGACGTGGGAGGCAATATCGATACCGAGCGCCGCGAGAAGCTGGCGGCAAACAGCTCCGACCGCGACGCGCATCGTCGTCTCGCGTGCACTCGACCGCTCGAGGATGTCACGCGCATCCCTGCGGTCGTACTTCAGCACGCCCGCCAGATCGGCATGTCCGGGGCGTACTGCCGTGATCCGCTCCCCCGTCGGTGTGCCGAAGGGATCCATGCGATCCGTCCAGTTCACAAAGTCGCGGTTCACGACCTGCAGGGTAAGCGGTGCGCCGATGGTCTCGCCAAAGCGCAGTCCCGAGAGCACGAGCACGCGATCCGTCTCGATCTTCATGCGCCCGCCGCGTCCATAGCCGCGCTGGCGGCGCGCAAGCTGGGCATCGAGCTCCGCACGCGAGAGCTGCAGCCCCGCCGGCAGACCATCGATGATTGCCGTCAGTGCCGCGCCATGCGATTCTCCCCCCGTGATAAACCGCAGCTGTCCCATGTGAATCCCCCTCTGATCGTCCCACTTCGTTTTTTGTATATATATGTATATATTTGTAATAATTTCGATATATTAAGTACTTTTCCTGCCAACGAACAATTAAAAATTAGTTATCTCTACTCGTGCGCCGCCAGTGCCGCCGTCTCAACTGTAATCACTGCATGGAGCATCGTGCCGTCCGCTGTCAGACTTAGTGCCTTGAACACGGCCGTACGTTCCCCGCTTTCCACCTCGCGCAGAAAGGAGATCAGCGCAAAATAATCGCCGCTCACGTAAATCTCAGCACTCTGCCGTACGACCTCCCCATCCGAAACGGCGGGATGCGGAACCATGCGGACAAGTGTAACCCCGGCATGGCGGGCACTGCGCTCTACAGATGAAAAGAAAGCCCCCTGTGCATGTTCCTCAGGCAGAGCCGCCGCAAGGCGTGCCTCACGCAGACGCAGCTTGTCCTCCGCCTGCTCATCTGCGTGGACCGTGCGCTGATACACCTCTGTCCGCGCAAGGACAGCACGTGCCGCATCGCGCTCCGCCCGCGCGGCCTCCCGCTCCGCAGAAAAATACGTCGACAGAAGTGCCGCGTATAAAAGGGCAAGAAAAAACGCCCAGATCAGCGCCGCCATCATCTGCTGACGCTTCGTCCACCGCCGCATCACAGCCCCACACCATCCGTGCGCAGGACAAAGCGGATGTATCCATCCTCCCGTGATACCTCCGCCAAGACCGGCGGGGCACGGAAAAATCCATCCTCTGCGATCTGTTCCGTCATTGTCGCGAGAGCCTCGTAGCTCTCCGCCTCCCCCTCAATCTCCAGCATCTGCCCCGCGCGCAGCGCGGTGAGCTGAATGCCTTTGAGCGGCAGCGTGCCGAGATGTACGAGGAGTGCACACAGAGGCAGGGACTCCGCCTGTACTTCCGCCAGCGCACGCTCACGCTCTGCCACAGCGGCACGCTGCATCGCATACTCCTCCATGCGGCGTACATCTGCATCATGAAGGCGCAGCTCCTCCTGCACCGTCTCTGTCGCTGTGCGCTCCGCCATAAGGCCGGCCGCATCCGCCGACACGGCTGCGGCAAAGAAGAGCGTCGCCGCTCCCGCAGTCAGCTCCGGCGCGCGGCGGCGCAGACGCGGAAAGATGCAATGCTCTGCCTGCCAAGAGAGGGAGGAGGAAGGCTTAGGAACGAGCAGCCCCGCATAGATTGCTGTGCACTCTCCCGGGTGCTCCTCCAGCTCCTCCCACGGCATCTGCGGTTCCCGTGCCGCCGCAATCAAGGGGGCAAGAGTGCCGCCGTCGGGCGGGCAGATCGTCAGCCGACGCAGACGGAGGCCGCGCGCAGAGAACGCCGAAAAGTATGCCTGCACACGGGGCTCCTCCATGGCTGCCGTCCAATAGCGGTGTGTGTTGGCATCCGTCTCCATAGGCGCACAGCAGAGCCGCAGATCGGCGGGCAGTGTGCTCCCCTCTCTATCCGCCTCCGCGCGCATCGCCCAGATGAGTGCCGCCTGCAGCTCTGCCCCCGTCAGTGCGGCGGGGAGTTCCCGCTCCGCCGTCATGGCAAGCTCCGCAGGCAGCGCAAGACCGAGCGGCAGGTGCATCCATCCGAGCGAATCCAGCGCTGCGCAGGTGGCAGCAGCGAGAGAAGCGACATCTGCTCCGTCACAGGAACACGCCGCTCCCGATGATGCAGTGACCGTCCACACTCCATCCCTCTCCTCCGGTGCAGCAAGGCGGACGAGCCGCAGCCCCTCCGCCGTCATGCTGATGCCCACCGCCTCGCGCGGGCGCAGACTAAAACCATCGACGCCAAACATAGTGCCCATCCTTCTTTTCCATCTGCGCACGGACGATCTTCGCCCGCGTCCAGTGCTCACCATCCGATACATTCGTATCATGCCGCTGATCTATAGCAGCAGCCGTGACCCAGATCGTTCCGTCCGTCTGCGGCTCGATCACGACGTGCAGGTCGATGTCCGCCGCCATGGGGATATCGTGCACGGCGACGCTCCGCCGTCCCCCTGCGGGCAGTTTCTCGGCGGCGGGTGAATGCCGCTCCAGCGTGTCTGCTGCCGTCAGTACACCACTCTCCGCCGCAAGGCGCAGCTGCATCTCACGCTCATACTCCGCCGCGACAGTTCCGCCGCTGCGCGTCAGGGACGCGGCGGTCATCGCGATGAGGATAAGCAGTGCAAGGATACACAGTCCGAGCGCCGAGGCGAAACCATCCTGCCCGTACCGAAATGTTTTACCGCCCACCTTGATCCTCCCGCAGATAGACGGAGGTTGCAGTAGTGCAGCTTCTGCCCGTCGCCACGCTCTCGCCCGTCATCTCGATGTGATAGAGGCGCGGGCATTGTGCGTCCGGCCGTATAGAAAACGACGAGATGTGTACGCCTGCGCCTGCATAGCCGCCTGTCAGCGGCGCAGCGGACGTCTGATACACCAGTCTGCCGCCGGTGAGCCAATAGGAATCCAGCGGCGTCCCCACATGCTTTTCCTCCATGCTGTGCCGCATCCGATAGATGCCCTGCGTGTCCTGTGCAACGTATGACGAAGAGAGCACGGACTCCGTAATGCGTGCCATGGCGAGCTGCATCTCCTGCCGCAGCTCAGCATCGGCGGCCGTACGCTGATAGCTGCGCCAGCCCCACACGAGGGCAAAGACAAGAAAGGTCAGCAGGAGCGCGAAAATCGGCAGACTGACGGCGAGCTCTGTCAGCACGACGCCGCGCTCCCCACATGCTCTACGGTGCTGCCTGCGTATCATATCGCTTCATCCTCCGCACGTAGTCTGCCGTCTCCGCGCGCCCCAAGACGCGCCATGAGAGGTGCAGGGTCACATCATAAAAATCTCCCTGCCGCACAACATCTGCACGCAGGGTATAGGTCACATCGTTCACGCGAACCGAGGGCGCGCTGACCGTCGGAAACGCCCCATGCTCAAGTCCCGCCTCCATTCCAGAGAGCTCCTGCCGCGCCAAGAACGCCGCATCCATACGCGCGGCGGACTGCTCTGCGAGCAGCGCACTGCGGGCAAAGATTCCGAGCACGGCGGCGGCGGAAAGCACAATGCAGCCGAGGATCACTGCCTCCATGAGTACCCAGCCGCGCGCGTCATTCCTCATCGCGGCCTCCGCGCTGGAGTCGGATGCGTGCCGCGCTGTCGATGATGACGTTCAGCGCATCCCGCGCATATCCCTCTGCCTCGATGCGAATGGTCATATTATTGCTCCCCTGCCCGATGCCGCCATTGCGGTCGAATGCCATAGGTTTCCCGCCCGCGGTCACCTGTGTGACCCGCACGAGCGGAAGCATCCGATGAACGTGCCCTGCGCCGCCGTGCGGCACGATTTCATAGCTGCCGCCCTGCACATAGAGCTGCGGCTCGCGCGACCCTGCCGCCGTCCCTCCAAGCATGTAGAGCGGCATCGCCGTCGTGCGGCTGACTGCCTGGATGCGGCGCAGCTCGCCGATGAGATGCACCGCCTCATACTCCACTGCCGCCCGCACATAAAGAGCGCGCGCACGCGGGAGTGCGACGGCGGCAAGTACAGCCATGATCGACGCGGCGAGCAGGACGTGGAGGAGCATCATGCCGCGTGCATCCCTCCGCATCACGGCAGCCCCCAGTAGAGCTGCCAGAGCTGCCGTCCGACGAGAAAGCCCACATAGCCGCCGACGGCGAGAAATGGACCAAACGGGATCCCATCATGCCGGCTCTTGCGCCCCGTGAGGAGAAGAAACGCCGCCGCCGCGCCGCCGAGTAGGAACGCTGTCCAGACGGCGACAATCGCTGCCTCCCAGCCGAGCCAAAGACCAAGTCCAGCAGCGAGCTTTACATCACCGCCGCCAAGTCCGCCGCGCGCGGCAATGTACAGGCAATAAAATAAGACGCCGCAAAGCGTCCCGCCCAAAAGGGCATCTGAAATTGAGTCCACCCCCGAAACCATCAGACCGAGGACGGCAAATGGCATTGTGATGCAGTCATAGAGCATCCCATCACGCAGATCGAGATAGGAGAGCCAGAGCAGCACCGCCGTAAAGAGCACGCCGCATCCGCCGTGCAGTCCCACACCGTAGGTCGAGAGAACGCCGAGACTGCCCGCACACCAAAGCAGGAGAAGGGCTGATGCAGCACAGCGCGACGGACAAAACGTGTGCGCCGGCTCCTGCATCGCGCCAACCTCCTCCAAGGAATCATGGCAATCCCACGATGTCCTAATTTCGCGTATGGTACTCCTCCGCCGTGCGGCCTGCGCAGGTCGCACGCCAGACACCATCCTTCTTCTCCACCTGATAGGAGACGTTCTCCATGGAGAGTTCCTGCGCCCCCGCATGAACGGTCCCCGCAGGCGGCTTCAGATGCTTCAGATCCGTCACATAGTCCTTCAGATCATCAATGCCCTCAGGATTCTTCCCTTTTGCCGTCTGATAGAGCACAATCGCCGTATCGAGTGCCGTGAGATCCGCCTGCACCTTCACCGTGTTTGCCGTCGCAAGTGCCGAGGAAAAGCGCGGCACGGCAATCGCAAGGATCACCGCCAGAATCATCACGGCAAGGAGGGTCGAGAGCAGCGAAAAGCCACACTCGCTGCGCGTCCGCCGTCCATTTGTGATCGACAATTCCATCGCACACACCGTCCCTTCGCCATGGGCTACACGAAACTGCGGCACACATCCATTACAATCACACGCGGGTGCATCCGATCATCGAGCGCCTTCTGCAGCGCCGCCGCAAATTCCTCCTGCGTTGACACACGCACTGCCTTGATGCCGAAGCTTTCCGCATACTTCACATAATCCATCTCATGATCCAGCTCGCAGGCGATGTAATGCTCCTTGTAGAGCCCCTTCTGCAGCTGGCGAATCATCCCCAGTGCGTGGTTGTTAGCGATGATCGAGATCACGGGGAGCCCCAAACGTGCAATCGTATAGAACTCATTTCCCGTCATCTTAATGCTGCCGTCACCGGTAATGTGAATCACGCGGCGCTGATCGCCCCACGCGATCTGTGCGCCCATCGCTGCCGGCAGGCCATAGCCCATGGTTCCGAGACCGCCCGAGGTCAGCCACGTCCGCGGTTCCTCCACGTGCAGGTGAAGTGCCGCCCACATCTGATGCTGTCCCACATCCGTTGCGTAGGCGTAGGCCTTCCCCGCCGTCATGCGCGTCACCTGATGGAGCGCCCAGGGGACGGTCAGAGAGTCGACGTGGTAGTCATCCTCGAACTCCTCCTGCCACGTATGGATCTGCTGCCACCATGCCGTGTGGTCGCGTTTGGGCTCCTTGCGCATGAGCAGGTTCAGCACAACGCGCATATCCCCCGCGAGTCCGATGCTGCTGCCAACAATCTTGTCAATCTCCGCAGGATCGATGTCGATGTGGATAAACCTGCGGTTCGCCGTAAACTTGCTGAGATTGCCCGTCAGGCGGTCGGCAAAGCGGCTGCCGAGCGCAATGACGAGATCGGCGGCACCGACGGCGTAGTTCGCCGCCTTTGCTCCGTGCATGCCGATGAAGCCGAGCATCTGCGGATGCGTGCTGGGAACAGCGCCCATCCCCATCAGGGTATGAACTACGGGGAGCTGGTATTTCTCGATGAATGCGACTGTCTCCGCCGATGCCCCGGCTGAGATCACACCACCGCCAACGATGACAAGCGGGCGTTCTGCATTCACGATCTCCGCTGCCGCCTCCGCTGCGCAGATGACGAAATCTGCGTCAGGCTTTCCGGGCTGATGCTCCACCAGCTTCTGCGCGGTATAGGCAACCTCCTCGAAAAAGAGGTTACGCGGCACATCGATGAGCACGGGTCCCGGGCGCCCGCTGCGTGCGAGATCAAATGCCTCGCGGATCGTCGGTACGAGATCGGCGGCGTTCTTGACCTTGTAGTTATGCTTTGTCACGGGCATCGTCACATCGAGGATATCCGTCTCCTGGAACGCATCGCGGCCGAGCATTTCCAGATCGACCTGCCCCGTGATCGCCACCATCGGGATCGAGTCCATGTACGCCGTTGCGATGCCCGTCACGAGATTGGTCGCGCCGGGCCCCGAGGTCGCAATACAGACGCCGACGCGCCCCGTCGCACGCGCATAACCGTCGGCGGCATGCGCCGCGTTCTGCTCATGCGTCACGAGGATCTGACGGATCTCCGTCTGTCCATAAAGTGTATCGTAGAGCGGCAGAATCATGCCGCCGGGGTATCCAAACACCGTATCCACGTTCTGCTCTCGCAGACACGCAAGAACCGCCTCCGCGCCTCTCATTTCATCTGACACCCCTTTATTGACAGATTAGTCATACACATTATAGCATACGCAGCATTCTCAGAGCAAGTGGTGCATCTGCCCGATCTCACGAATTTTTTCGAGTGACATCTCTGACACACGCGCAATCATCTCAAGCGGGAGTTTTTCCTTCAGCATGCCAAGCACAGCAGAAACACGTCCCTGCTCAAGACCTTGTTCCAGCCCCTGTTCAAACGCCGCCTCTCTGAACAGCTCCTCATTCCACTCAAAGTTAACCATATCCACCACCTCGCGTTCATGTTCAAGTAAAAAATCCTTCATGATATCATGTTCTATGCAATACCGAATCGTTTCACGTATTGCATCTTCGCGTGCTCCCCCACGATGCAAATGCTCCTTTACAAAGTACACAAACCTCGCATAGTCACGAAGTGCCCGACAGCGGTGCAGCAGTGCCTTGCTCTCAGCATAGACAACATTGTGGAACTTTACCTTCAGCTCCAAATTAACAGCATCATCGGCATCGGCATAGGCATCCGAAAGTCTCATCTCATATTCCTCGGGGGCATTCGCCTCACCCGTATAGAATACATGAAATTCCGGGACAGGAAGCCGAATCCGCTTTTTCGCGTAGAGATCTTTTGCAGTAATATCCTTGCGCAGCTGTTCGCATACATAGTAAAGACAACACAACGGCATATTATCATTCGGCGTACTCTGATGTTCAAGAAAGACCAAATAACGCCCCGCAAGCAGAAATGAAATATCATTCTTGACCTGCGTCAGGAATGTTCCATCAAGCGTCACGATTTCGAGCCGCTCCCCGGGTGAATACATTTTCCCGTGCAGAGCCCCGGCGAGTTCCCGCAAACGCGCCTCATCGTTAAAATACATACGAAAAATAGAATCCTGATACTGACGCCCGCGCTCTGCGTTCAATAGGTTCTCCTTTACGGTATTCGTTGATAGAATTATTATAACATGATTTCAACGCAGGACAAAATATTTCTGACATCACCTATGATAAACAAGTCTAATTTTCTTTTGCACTTCCTCCGCGTTTACAGTATAATTTCCATATATCATTTCATCAATACCGTTTTCATCGCGTCAGTGCATCTACTACATTGACATTGTGCGTCTAAAAGGGAGGACGCACGGGGTGGAGGCGGGGAGAAAGGGGAAATACTATGAAAGATGAAATCTTTAGTGTGCTTCAGCGCGTTGGGCGCAGCTTTATGCTGCCGGTCGCGATTCTGCCGATCGCGGGCATTCTGCTCGGCATCGGCGCGTCGTTCACGAACCCGACGACCATTGCGACATACGGTCTCGGTGGAGTGCTCGGCACAGGAACACCGCTGCATATGCTGCTCTCGATCATGTCGAGCGCAGGCAGCACGATCTTCGGCAATCTGCCGATCATCTTCGCGGTCGGCGTCGCCATCGGCATGACAAAGGAGGAAAGAGAGGTAGCCGCACTCTCGGCGATGATTGCCTTCTTCGTCATGCATACGTCCTGCAACGCCATGCTGAAAATCGGCGGACAGATCCTCGCCGACGGCACGGTCGCACCAGGCGTCCTCGATGGCACGATCGCGCCCTCCTGCGGTATCATGTCCTTCCAGATGGGTGTCTTCGGCGGCATCATCGTCGGCATCGGCGTGGCACTCCTACACAACCGATACCATAAGATTATCCTGCCGAATGCACTCTCCTTCTTCGGCGGTTCGCGCTTCATTCCCATCATCTCGACCATCGTCTTTCTCTTCGTCGGGATTGCTATGTACTTTGTCTGGCCGCTTGCACAGCAGGGCATCTTCGCCCTCGGCGGCCTTGTCACGGGCACGGGCTACATCGGCACGCTGATCTTCGGTATCATCAAGCGTGCACTCATCCCCTTTGGACTGCATCACGTCTTCTATCTGCCGTTTTGGCAGACGGGCGTCGGCGGCTCGATGATGATCGACGGACAACTCATCCAAGGCGGTCAGAACATCTTCTTCGCGCAGCTCGCCTCGCCGGATGTCGCACATTTCAGTGCGGATGCAACGCGCTACTTCTCCGGTGAGTTCATCTTTATGATCTTCGGCCTGCCGGGTGCGGCTCTCGCGATGTACCACTGCGCACGTCCCGAAAAGAAAAAGGTTGCGGGCGGACTGCTCCTCTCGGCGGCACTCACCTGCATGCTCACGGGCATCACGGAGCCGATCGAATTCTCGTTCCTCTTCGTCGCCCCCGCGCTCTTCGCCGTGCAGGTCGTACTCGCGGGTGCGGCATACATGATTGCGCACATGCTGAACATCGCCGTGGGTCTTACCTTCTCGGGCGGGCTTCTCGACTTCTTCATCTTCGGTATCCTTCAGGGCGAGGCAAAGACGAGCTGGATGTACGTCATCCCCGTCGGCGTGATCTACTTCTTCCTCTACTACTTCATCTTCCGCTGGATGATCCTGCACTTCGGCTTCAAGACGCCGGGGCGCGAGGACGATGACGAGGAGACAAAGCTCTATACCAAGGCGGACTACAAGGCACGCGAAGGAGCCGGCAGCTCTGCTGACGGTGATGCAGGTTTCGATGCCAAGAGTGCAGCGATTGCCAAGGGACTCGGCAGCAAGCGCAACATCACGTCCGTGGACTGCTGTGCGACACGCCTGCGGTGCTCGGTCGCAGATTCCTCTCTTGTAAATGAAAAGCTGCTCAAGGCAACGGGCGCGGTCGGCGTGATTGTGAAGGGCACGGGCGTGCAGGTCATCTACGGCCCGCAGGTCGCCGTCATCAAATCGAACCTTGAGACCTATCTCGAGACAGCACCCGAGGTCGAGCCGGAGGACGATGCGCCTTCCGCAGCCCCCGTCGAGGAGCATTCCGCCGCCGCAGAAGCACCAGCAGCGGCTTCCACAAGCGAAAAGCGTACGCTCTGCAGCCCCGTCACAGGCACAGTACATCCGATCACGGAAGCACCCGACGAGGCATTTGCGAGCAAGATGATGGGTGACGGCTTCTTCATCTACCCGAGCAAAGGTGAGGTATTTGCACCCGCCGACGGCGAGGTGGTCTTTGTCTTTGACACGAAGCACGCCATCGGCATGAAGAGCGCGGACGGCACGGAGTACCTGCTCCACATCGGCGTCGACACCGTCGCGCTCGGAGGCAAGGGCTTCAACGTCTTTGTCAAGGCAGGACAGCAGGTAAAGAAAGGCGACAAGCTGATGGAGTTCGACATCGACTACATCCGTGAACATGCGAAATCCGATGCCTGCCTTGTGATCTTCACGGGACTGCCCGAGGGCACGAGCATCGAGATGACCGCCACGGGCGAAGTCAAGGCCCTTGATCCCGTTGCCAGAATCTGACCCCCGTGTCATAGAAAAAGCAGTTTGTCGATGAGCAGACTGCTTTTTCTGTATCATTTGTTACTCACATAGATATGAACGTCTGTGATATAATAACATTGTTTCAATCGTACATCGTACATCAGGGGGAAATGACAATGAACCATACAAAAACAAAAGCACCATTTCGCTATGACATTGTGGGGAGCTTTCTGCGCCCCGCCGCACTCATGAAGACGCGTGAGGCATACGCCGCAGGAAATGCAGGCGCAGAGGAACTGCGTGCAGCGGAGGATGCGGCAATCCGTGACCTCGTCGCAAAGGAGAAGGAGGTTGGGCTGCGCGCGGTCACGGACGGCGAGTTCCGCCGCCGTTACTGGCATCTGGACTTTCTTGCAGCACTGGGCGGCGTCGAAGAGGTCGGTGCATCGCATTGGTCGGTCGCGTTCAAGGGCGCACAGCCAAAGGCGGCGACGGTAAAAATTGTGGACAAGGTGGACTTCGGAGCGCATCCGTTCCTCGACCACTTCCGGTTTTTGAACGGTCTCGCAGGGGATGCCGTCGCAAAGATGACCATCCCCTCGCCCAGCATGCTGCACCTCATCTGCTGCGTGCGTGCGACGGACTACGCGCCGATTCCGCGCTACGAGAACGAGGATGCGCTCTTTGAGGACATCGCACTCGCCTATCAGAAGGCCATCCGTGCATTCTATGAGGCAGGCTGCCGCTATCTGCAGCTCGACGATACGTCCTGGGGCGAGTTCTGCGATCCCGAGAAACGTGCCGCATACAAGGCACGCGGCTTCGACCTCGACCGCATCGAGCGTGCCTACGTCGCGATGATCAACCGTGCATTGGAGGCAAAGCCTGCGGACATGACGATTACCATGCACATCTGCCGCGGAAATTTCCGCTCAACATGGTTCTCCTCGGGCGGCTATGAACCCGTCGCAGAAATTCTCTTCGGCGGCTGCCATGTCGACGGCTTCTTCCTCGAATATGATTCCGACCGTGCAGGCGGGTTTGCCCCCCTCGACTATATCAAGGATCAGCGCGTCGTCCTCGGACTGGTCACTTCAAAATCGGGCACGCTCGAAAAGGAGGAGGATATTGTCGCCCGCATCCACGAGGCGGCAAAGCACGTCCCGCTCGATCAGCTCTGCCTCAGCCCGCAGTGCGGCTTCTCCTCGACCGAAGAGGGAAACCTCCTGACGGAGGAGGAGCAGTGGAACAAACTGCGCTTTATCAAGGAGATCGCAGAATCCGTCTGGAAGTGAGCACGTGTGATACAGCAGCGGCGGCACATCAGTCATTCGTACCGATGTGCCGCCGTTTTCTTTGCATGTTTATTTGATAAACCCAACTTGCTTACAAATTTCTTCGCACGCCTTTTCCTTACGTTCGTTGAAGATCACCTTGTTTTCCTCAAATAGATTGCGCCCGTGGCTGTCGATGGAGACGATGAGCGGACCAAACTCCTTCACCTTGCATGTCCAGAGCGTTTCGGGCATCCCAAGGTCGAGCCAGTTCGCGTCCACGATCTCCTCGACACAGGTTGCGGCGACGACGGCGCAGCCAGCCGGAAAGACGCAGTGGAGCGCCTTATGGTCACGACAGCCACGCATTGTGCCGTCCTTCATGCCGCCCTTGCCGATGATGAGCCGTACCCCCGTCTCAGCAATAAACGCCTCCTCGAATTTCTCCATGCGCATACTGGTTGTTGGTCCGACCGTGACCATCTCATATTTTCCCTCACCGCGTTTACGGATGATGGGGCCTGCATGGAGAATGGCACCGTTCTTCACATCGACGGGAAGCTTCCTCCCCTCCTCGATGACGCGGCGATGCGCCACGTCACGGCAGGTTGTGAGATACCCGGTGAGGTAGATCACATCACCAACGTTGATGTCCGCGAGATCTTCGGGCTGAATCGGGGTCGTCAGAACTTTCTTCTCCATCAGAAATCCACCTCCGCATGCGAGAGAATCTTATAGTCAAGATTCTTGTCAAAGATGATGTGTCCGCGCCGATGCGACCAGCAGCCGACGTTTACGGCGACGCCGATTACGGACGGATGGCGCGCGCTGTTCTCGATATTCACGCCGAGCACGGAGTGTTTGCCCATGAGTCCCTGCGGACCAAGGCCGATGGCGTTGATGCCGTCCTCGAGCAGCTGCTCCATCTTAGCGGCACGCGGATTTGGATTGTGTGACCCAATGGGGCGCATGAGTGCCTTCTTTGAGTGGAGCGCCGCAACCTCGACCGACGTGCCGACACCAACGCCAACGAGCAGCGGCGGGCAGGCATTCAGCCCATAGCTCGTCATAACATCGAGCACAAAACGTGTCACGCCCTCGTAGCCCTCGCCCGGCATCAGCACCATTGCCTTGCCCGGCAGCGTGCAGCCGCCGCCCGCCATATAGGTATGGATCTCGATATCGTCACGGTCAGGCACGATCTCCCAAAAAATCGACGGAATCTCTTTACCGACGTTCTTGCCCGTGTTAAACTCGTCAAACGTCTCCACGGCGTTGTGTCTGAGAGGCGCGTCCGCCGTCGCCTGTACGACAGCCGCGTGCAGGATCTCCTCCATCGCACCCATATATGGGAAGTTCGCCCCGCATTTCAGGAAGAACTGCGCCGCGCCCGTGTCCTGACAGCTCGGGCGGTTCAGCTTCATCGCGAGTTCCTGATTCTTCTCCATCGTCTCATAGATTGACTTCGCCAAAGGAGCATCCTCCTCACCAGCGAGTTCGGCGATCTTGGCCCGCACATCATCCGGCAAGCGCTTCCCCGTGTACGCTACGAACTTCGCGAGCACATCCGTCATGCGCGCAGAGGCTTCCGCTTTCGTCATAGAAATCTCTCCTTTATATAAATATACAGAGTTACCGAACACAACGTTACCAAATACCGAGGAGCTTCCACCAGACGGGGCCGATGCCGATCCATATAAGAATGTTGATGACGGAGCAGAGGAAGCCCATCCTCCACCACTGTTCCTGCGTCACATAGCCCGCACCGAAGTAGATGGGAGCCGACCCCGTGGAGTAATGTGTCAGCCCCGCCATAAGATTCGAGAGAAAAGCCAGTCCGAGCGCGGCGAGATAGGGCGGTGCGCCTGCAGCCACGGCGACGGCGAGGAACGCCGCATACATTGCCGTCGCATGCCCCGAGAGGCTCGCAAAACCATAGTGACTGTAGAGGTAGACCAGAAAGAGAATGCCGAGTGTCAGTCCCCATGAAATCCCCGTCATCGCCCCCGTGACGCTGGCGGCGAACCATGGAATAAAGCCAATCTTATTCAGTGCACCCGCAAGGCTGACGACGCCGCCCATCCACATCATGCCATCCCATGCGCCCTTTTCCTTCAGCACATCCTCCCATGTGAGGACGCCTGTGAGGAGCATTGCCGTCACACCGAGCAGAGCGGCAATGGTTGCATTCACGCCCGTATAGCCCGATGTACTCCAAAGGAGAAGCGCACCGACAAAGATGCCGCAGATAATTTTCTCATCGCGTGTCATCCGGCCCATCTCCGCAAGTTTTTCACGCGCGAGCGACTGCGCCTCGGGCGTTTCCCGAATCTCGGGAGGATAGAACTTATAGAGGACATAGGGCAAAACAATCATCGAAAGCAGGACGGGCACGATGCCCGCCGTCGCCCAAAGACCCCACGAGAGTTCGATCCCCGCCGTGTCGCGCGCCAGCTCCGCCATCAGGGGGTTCGGTGCGCACGCCGTCAAAAATGCAGCGGCAATCGGCGCATCCACCTGGAAGGATACAACGAGCAGGAACGCACCGATTCTGCGCGCTGTCGCGCCCGGCTCCGACCCAAAAACCGAGGCGAGACTGCGTACAATCGGAAAGAGAATACCGCCCGAACGTGCGGTGTTCGACGGCGTTGCGGGCGCAATGATGAAGTCGCTGAGAACAAGCGTATAGGCTAGTTTCAGGCTGCTCGATCCAAATTTCAGAATGAGACAGTAGGCGATCCGCCGCCCGAGTCCCGTCTTGATGAAGCCCTGTGCGAAGAGGAACGCCGACACAATCAGCCAAATGACCGTATTGCTGAATCCCGCGAGTGCCTCCGCCGGCTTGATCGTATTGGTCAGCGCCGCAAATGTAATCGCCGCAAGTGCGACCGTTCCAAGCGGGAATGGCTGCAAAATGAACCCCAGAATCGTACCCGCGAAGATCGCAAACAGATGCCATGCCGCAGGCGTCAGCCCATCGGGTATCGGCATGAACCAGAGGACGGCAATCAGTCCTGCCGTCAGAAAGCATCGTACTCCCTTACTCAAAAGAGTCCCCTCCCTTAATGATATATAATACACAGTGGACGGTTTTGTTCGCCCATTCCTCCGAGAGCATCTGCACAGACTCTTTACTTATATTTGATTATACGTTATTCTTTCCTATAAGTCGAATACGTAAAATCCTATTTTATTGATAAGAAAAATCTTATATCGAGGTGCATCATGGAGTTCCGACAGTTCCGCTATATCTTAAAAATTGCCGAGGAGGGCACACTCTCAAGTGCAGCGAAAAAACTCTACGTCTCACAGCCATCGCTCTCACAGATGCTTGCCGCCCAGGAAAAGAAGATCGGGGCACCGCTTTTCGACCGCGGCGGCACATGCCTCACACCAACCGCCGTCGGCAGGCTGTATCTTGAAACAGCGCGCAGCATCATCGCACTCGACGAAGCGTTCCATCAGCAGGTGGACGACTGCATGCGCGGCGCAGCAGGTAATGTGACGGTTGGGCTGACGCAGTTCCGCAGTACACATCTTCTCGCGCCCATGCTGCCCGCCTTTCGTGCAAAATATCCAAAGATCATGCTGCATCTTCGCGAGGACACGACCTACCGACTCGAGGAGCTTGCCGAGGCGGGGGAGACGGACTGCATCATTTCGCTGCTGCCCGTAAGCGAGCATCGTTTCGACTACGATGTGCTCTTCAAGGAGCGGCTTATGCTCGCACTGCCTCCCGCGCATCCCATAAGCACGGCTCTCGGACTGTTGCCCGGTGACCGTACAGCACCGCCAATCGTTCCGCTTGCCGCACTTCGCGACACACCGTTCCTCCTGATGCACCGCGAGCAGAAACTCCACGATACGCTCTTCATGTTCTGTAAGGCGGCAGGCTTCCTCCCGCAGGTTACGCTTGAGACGCGCAGCATGAACACGGCACATGCGCTTGCGGGCGCAGGACTCGGTGCCGCGATTCTCCCCGAAACACTCATTGTCGCTGCACCGCCCGCCAATCCGCCCTGCTACGCTGCCATCGAGGGCGACCCGCATCGCACAATCATCCTCGCCCGCGCAAAGAACCGCTACCTCCCCCGCGCCGTTGATATTTTTCGAAAGGAACTGCAGGCGTTTTGTGCAAAGTGAGGATAAAAAAACTGCTGTACGAAGCTAAAAGATCTTCATACAGCAGCCCTGCTTTAATTTTCCAGGAATCCATCACCAACAAGAGAAGCCTTCAGACCCGGCGTGATTTTTTCGTCCGATCATGGTGAAAAACCGGACACGCGGCAAAGTCTATGTGGGGAATTTCCCGCCGAGATGCGGGAAAAAAGATGCGTCAAGACAGCGCGGCTGAATTTATCAGTGCTTCCCTTACTTCACAACATCCCCATGCCAGTTGTTGATCCCGCCCATCTCCACAATATGCGTATAGCCCATGTTCGCGAGCTTCTGCGCCGCCTGCTGACTGCGTGCACCGCTGCGGCAGTAGACAAAGATCATCTGATCCTTATCGGGCAGCTCCTTTGGCGGCACCGTAGTAATGGATTCGTTCGGCACATTGATGGCATGCGGAATATGTCCGCCTGCATATTCCCCCGCGGTCCGCACGTCCAAAATAATATAGTTCGTATTCTCCGCCATCATCCGCTGCGCCTCATCGGATGCGACACGCTGAAATGCTGCCATCGCCTCTTCCTTTCCCTCCGATGCCGCTGACGACTGTGCTCCGCCGCAGCCGGAGACAGACAGCATCAGCATAACGACGAACATCAATACCATCCATATTCTCATCGTATCACTCCTTAAAGTAGTTTTATTCTTTTATTATAACAATTATCCTGAACTTTTGCAAACGGTATACGAAAAAACCGCCGCACCAGAATGATGCAGCGGCGAAAAAATCAATTAACGTTTCATACTAATGAGCGTTTCAAGCATCTCATCGGCAACAGTGATGATCTTCGAGTTGGACTGGAATCCACGCTGAGTAACGATCATATCCGAAAATTGGTCGGCAAGGTCAACATTGGACATCTCAAGTGCTGACGGTGTAATCGTACAGCCGAGATCCGATGCGGTTTTAACATTTGCTGCGCCTGAGTTGTTCGACTGCTGGAAGAAGTTCCCTCCGGCACGCGTCAGCCCTGACGGATTATTGAACTGCGCGATGGCAAGCTGTGCCTCCGCCTTGATCTTGCCATTCGAATAAACGCCCGTGATCGTTCCCGTACTGTCGATTGTCACATTCTTCAGAACGCCTTCGGCATTGCCATCCGACTCTGCCTTGATCGTGCTGCTGCCGCTGTACTGCGTGAGCGCACCAAGGCTGACAGTCACTTTATGCGGCTTTGGCTCCTCTGCACCTTCCCGTTTATAAGACAAAGATACAGTTGCGTCCCCGCTCACATAATGCCCGGTCTGGCTGAACTTCAATCGAGTCTTTGTCAGTTGCGCAGAGACCTCTGTTCCATTATCTTCTTTGTAGCTATAGGTGTCATCGGCGCCGAGGCTCATATCCCACTCATTTGCCCCCACTTTGCGGAATACGAGAGGAATGCTGTGCGCCCCGCCAAGACTATCATAAACTGTAAACGTCGTCACGGATGGTGGGTAATACATATTGCCAACCGTATACTCCCCATTGATTGCACCAGTAAACACCTGCCCATCCTTCGTAGTGAGGGTGACGGATTCCTCCTCTTTGGACGTTCGCGTGACGCTCTTTACTTTACCATCGTCGCCGTTAAGACGTCCTCTGTAAATATACTCCTGATCGTTCTTTGTAACAATATATCGCTTCGTTGCAGCGAATTTTGCCGAGGCCATCCTCGTGCATTCGTTCCCATCCAACTTTGTACCGTTGCTGTATGTATTAGGCGTAGCAGCTTTAACGTCCGTTTCTGCCTCCATCTTCGAAATGCTCATCCCAAATTTGAGCCTATCACCATCCTGATAAGTAAAATCTTTTGGCGACGGGACTTTTACTTTAACCTTGTTTGTTAAGGTCTTTAGTGTTGTTGTACCATCCGGATTCAATATCTTTGCATTTTTCAGTGTCAACTCTGTCACACCAGGATCCGAACCATTTGTGGTTACGCCATTCGTATCAATTTCACCGCTGATCGTAAAATTCTGTCCAATGGAATAAGGACCGCCTGTATTAACATCGAACTCAATATCTGAAAATGTCGTTCCGTTCTGCTCCTGAATACTAAAAGAATCCGGATTGTTTTTCAAAGTAAGCCCAATATTGTGCCCATTGGGATCAAGGGAGGTTACTGTCGTTTTGAACAGAGCTCTGCCCTGCGTGGCACCAGGCACACACAGATCGTCATTCGTCGTGAACTTGTAATCTGCTACATCATCGTCAAGCGTGACAGACCGATTTTTATCCGTCCCGAGAGACATTACGCCCACATTTCCCTGTTTATAGGAGGCAAGAGACTTCTGCGTTCCATCTTTATACTTTGCAACGATACTCGCAATCTCATAGCCCTTCGTGTTGGCGTTCAAATTGTTCAAATAGGTAGCAGCCCCTGTCATCTCCGGCTGCATGCTCTTTCCTGCCTTGATCGTGATATTACCAGGCTGCTCCGTAGTTACCAATTCACCGTTCTCACGTGCCATCCATCCCTGCACAAACGAACCGTTGCCAGGTAAGACATAGTTGCCCTGCGCATCGAACTCGAAAGCTCCATCACGTGTATAATACGTTCCCGACCCATTCTTTACGATAAAGAGGCCATTCCCCGAAAGAGCAACATCGGTGTTCTTTCCTGTTCCCTGCGCACTGGCATCGCCAAAGATCGTATCGATAGAGGCGACGTTCATCCCAAGACCAATCTGCTTCGGATTGATACCACCAAGGTTCCCCGTGGGTGCAGATGCTCCTGAGCTTGTCTGATACAGTGTATCGGCAAAAGTGACACGACTTGCCTTGTACCCCACGGTATTCACATTTGCAATATTATGCCCGACGACATCCATACGGGTCTGATGTCCTTTAAGCCCTGACACCCCCGAAAACATCGAACGCATCATAATAAATCTCTCCCCTCACATATTACAAAATGGCAGCACTGTCGATGTTGGTAAAGATGTTTTCCTTCGCACTCGCGTCATCGAGTGCCGTGATCACCGTGCGATTTTTTACGCTGACGACCATGGCAAGCCCATGACTCATGTAAATGAGCGCATCGCGCACGCCCTTTGCCGCCATACGATCAACCGCATCATCAATCCGTGCGAGATCATCTGCCGTGAGATCGACGCCGCGCTGTTCGATCCGCGCCTTTGCGTGCGCCGAGAAACGCGTACGGCTCTCCGCCTGATTGAGCAGTGCCTGAAAAGCATCCATGGGTAGAGACGCTCCCTGTCCCCTGCCGACGCGTGCGCTTCCCTGCTCGGCGCCCCCTTGTACAGCAGGATTTACTTTCATTTTTCACCTACACTTTATAACATATTTTATAACATAATTTTTCAATCACTATATCGTATATATTTCATATTTACTTAAGCATTTTATAGATATGTTTTACAACAATATATCAATCATATATTTTATAACCACTCATATATAAACTAACCATGAGGTGATATATATGACCACAAAACTAGTAATCACAAAGAAAAAACGCGGAGAGGATGGGCATAAAACCCTATCCATCCGCGTACGGGAAGATATTATTGACCGTCTGGACGACCTCGCTGGTCAGACGGGGCGCTCACGCAACGAATTGATCGGACTATTGCTCAATTTCGCGCTGAACAACAGTGAAGTCGTCGCTGAGCGGTAAGTAATCGCTGATAGATTCAACCTGTTTTTCACATCGAAATCTTGCTCTGACGGCAAGAGCGGAGGGGGATTCGTCTGAATCAGTTGGCTGCCGCGCTAATTGCCGGTGGGCTCAAAAACGTTACGAATACATACGAAAAGAGCCATGATACGGCATAATTTCCGTATCACGGCTCTTTTCGTTCCATGACAAATCATTCTATATCACTTCTGCAGCAACACCGTCAGTGAAACAGAATCATAATCGCACCGCCGATGGTCGGCAGGGCAACAATCCAAAAGCGCAAAACAGGCAGCGGCGCGAGGTGCGTCAGCTTTGCCCCAGCATACGAGCCGAGCGAGAGCGCGACGAGCGTCTGGATGAACAGCCACGGCTCCAGCTGTCCATAGAGGAGATAGCCGATGCCGCCGCTGATCGAGATGGGCACGATGATCATCATCGTTGTTCCGATGGCCTGCAGGAGCGGCACACCGAACACGACCATGAGGGCGATCTGTATATAGGCCGCAGAGCCGATGCCGAACGCGCCCGAGAGGACGCCGCAGAGAAAGCCGATGGGCAGCCCATAGAGATAGAGGCGCCGCCCCGTCAAGAGCTCCTCACGAACGTGGATATGCGCCGAGAGCCACACGGCACGGTAAATGCGCAGATAGAGGAGGAAGGCGCTCGACAGGAGCATAACGCCCGTAAAGAGGCTGAGATTCGGTGCCTCCATGTGGTTGGAAATCACCGCACCGAGGAGTGCACCGAGAAGACCGCCCGCGCCAAGTACCGCCCCTGTCAGGGGCACGACTTCACGCTCGCGGTAGTGACTGACTGCCCCCGACAGTGTCGTAAATGCCATAGATCCGAGGGCGACGGCTAGAGCCTGGTGGATCGGCACGCAAAATCCGACGACAAGCAATGTGATGATCACGCCGCTGCCGCCCGCCCCGACAAAGCCGATAATTCCGCCCATGAGAAGCATCGATAAGAAGAGCATGCCTGCCCCGCCCCCATTTTTTCATTACGATAGAAAACAAAAAAGAAGCCGTAAACGGCTCCTATCCATTTCGATGGTGACGCCTATGGGATTCGAACCCATGAACCCGCCGTGAGAGGGCGGTGTCTTAACCACTTGACGAAGGCGCCGAATTTGGTGACGCCTATGGGATTCGAACCCATGAACCCGCCGTGAGAGGGCGGTGTCTTAACCACTTGACGAAGGCGCCACATATGTCAACGGAAGTTACTATATCATAGGGGGGGAGAAAAATCAAGGAAATTTTTTGAATCACTTTTTTGGGCGTACAGCCAACGCCAAAGATGAGTACGGCAAGGGAGACACCGCTCGACATGCCGAGAAAGATGCCGCCAACGCGTGCACCGACGAGAAGCATCCCAAACACAACAATGAGTTCAAGCCAAAACATACATTACATCCTCATATCTCAGTTTCTCAAAAGTGAACCCCCCACGCCTGCATCGTGGGGGGCATTGTATTTTAGGAAGCTCAGCAATTCCTTTACTTCAGCGCGTACCCGTTGGCATACATCTTGTCCTGTTCTTTACGCACCTGATAGAGCTGCGTGGACGTATCGAGGTCGACCATGTCGAGTGTGAGGAGTGTGCCCTTTTTGACATCGCATTTCATGCGTGCGTTTTTGTTGACGAGGGGGTAGACGACGTAGCCGTTTCGGTACGTCTCCTCGGCTGTCGCAATCGAGGCGTAGGTCGTGTAGCCGCCGATGCCATCAAGGCTTTCCCCCGCCTTCAGGTCGCGCTTGGCGACGGTGATGCACTCGCTGACCGGGCCGTCAAGCGGGATGATGGTCGGTTCGCCGTCGATGACGATTTTCGCCACGCTGAGCGGCGTCTCGAGGTTGCAGAGATGATAGGGGCGATAGAGGGTCCAGAGGGGGCCATGCCCCATCTGGAGATAGTCCATCACGTAGGCAGCATCCTCATTCGGACATGCGACGGTGACAAAGACGCCGGGCGCAATGCCATTGACATACTCCACGACGCCGTGCCGATTCAGGATACCGCCATCCTTCTTGAGCTTAAAGAGTTCGTTGAGATCGGCGCAGCAATGCTGCGGCGAGCCCGCGGGACCGTGAGCACCGATCACGTCGGGGACAAAGCCTGTGGCGTTCGACATCGCCGTCATCTCGACCATGGTCTTCGTGCCGTCCTTGAACGAGGTGAGCATGCGCGGGTTCATCTTGCGGCGGACTGCTTCCTCGTACACGGTATCGGGATTGCAGTCATAGTCGATCTTGTTGTTCTTGCCCTTGCCAATGACCTTGACATCCAGCCCCATCGCACACGCAAAGGAGTAGAGCTCCATGACCGCACCCGGCTCGTCGCCTGCCGAGCCGGTATAGATGACGCCGTTCTTGTCGCCGAGCTTCTTGAGATAGCTGCCGATGACCACATCGGTCTCAACGTCCATCATGACGACGTGCTTTTTGTTGTTCAGTGCGTCGATCGCGATCCGCACGCCGACTTCGGGCACGCCTGTCACATCAATGGCGACCTCGACGAGGTTCGCGTGCGAGATAAATGTGTCGTTCTCTGTCGCAACGTACTTGCCCTGCTCCATGTAGCGATTTGCCTCATCGATGGTCTTTGCGACGGCGATATCCTCGTCACGGACACCCGCGGTATGAAAGGCCTTGATGACCTTATCCAGTGTATGATCGGCAACAATGGCAGGCATAATGCCCTTCATGAGCACCATCTGCGAAACCAGTCCGCGCCCCATCTGCCCCACACCCACGATGCCTGTGCGGATGATCTTGCCCTCTGCCTCGCGTTTCGCGAGTTTCTTATCTATATTCAGCATGCGAAACTCCTTTTGCTCCTCTGTCGATGGAGCTCTATTATCTTCATGCTCTGTAGTATAGCACTGTATCTGTATTTTAACAATCCGTCGATATAGATTGTAAAACAAAAAGAAGCATGCTCCACTGATAGGAAACATGCTTCTTCGCTATTTCACGATATGATCGAGGGCAACTGCCTTACATCATGCCGCCCATACCGCCCATGCCGGGTGCACCTGCAGGTGCCGGAGCCTCAGGCTCGGGCTTGTCCGTGACGAGCGTCTCGGTCGTGAGCACCATGGCAGCGATAGATGCCGCATTCTGCAGGGCAGAGCGCGTGACCTTCGCCGGGTCGACAATGCCCGCGCCGATCATGTCGACGTAGGTGTTCTCGAGTGCATTGAAGCCAACGCCATCGCCCGCCTTCTTCACGCTGTCGACGACAACCGAGCCCTCAAGGCCTGCATTCTCAGCGATCTGGCGCACCGGAGCCTCGACCGCACGGCGCACGATCTCGACGCCGACCTTGACGTCGCCCTCGACGTTCAGCTTGTCGAGTGCCGGGAGGATGTCGATGAACGTCGTGCCGCCGCCGGCAACGATGCCCTCTTCGACTGCCGCACGCGTTGCATTGAGTGCATCCTCAACGCGGTACTTCTTGTCCTTCATCTCGACTTCTGTCGCTGCACCGATCTCGACCACAGCAACACCGCCGGCGAGCTTTGCCAGACGCTCCTGCAGCTTCTCACGGTCAAAGTCGGACGTGGTCTCTGCGATCTGCTTCTTGAGCTGTGCCACGCGTGCGGAGATCTGTGCCTTGTCTCCTGCACCGTCGACAATCGTCGTCTCCTCCTTGGAGGAACGCACCTGACGTGCACGGCCGAGATCCTCGATCGTGACGCTGTCGAGCTTGCGGCCGACCTCTTCGCTGATGACCGTGCCGCCCGTGAGGATAGCGATATCCTCGAGCATCGCCTTGCGGCGGTCGCCAAAACCCGGTGCCTTGACCGCGAGTGCCTTGAACGTGCCGCGCAGCTTGTTGACCACGATGGTCGCAAGAGCCTCACCGTCAAGGTCCTCTGCGATAATGACGATCTGCTTGCCCTGCTTCACGACCTGCTCCAGAACGGGCAGGATATCCGCGACCGAGGAGATCTTGCGGTCGGTGATGAGCACATAGGGATCATCCATGACGGCTTCCATCTTGTCCGTATCCGTCACCATGTACGGCGAGATATAGCCGCGATCGAACTGCATGCCCTCGACAACGGAGAGGTTCGTGTCCATGGTCTTGGACTCCTCAACCGTGATGACGCCGTCCTTGCCGACCTTCTCCATCGCCTCTGCGATGAGCTCGCCGACCTCGGAGTCTGCCGAGGAGATCGACGCAACCTGCGCGATCTTTGCCTTCGTCTCGACCTTCTGTGCCTTGCTCTTGATCTCCTCGACCAGCGTCTTGACCGCCATGTCGATGCCCTTCTTGACGATCATCGGGTTCGCGCCCGCCACGACGTTGCGCATGCCCTCCTGGATCATCGCCTGTGCGAGGAGCGTCGCCGTCGTCGTGCCATCGCCCGCGATGTCGTTCGTCTTCGTCGCAACTTCCTTCACGAGCTGTGCGCCCATGTTCTCGAACGGATCCTCGAGCTCGATGTCACGTGCAATCGTCACGCCGTCATTCGTGATCGTCGGTGCGCCGTACTTCTTATCGAGGACAACGTTGCGTCCCTTCGGGCCAAGCGTTACCTTGACCGCATTTGCCAGTGCATCAACGCCGCGGCCAAGAGCGCGGCGTGCCTCTTCGTCAAACAGAATCTGCTTTGCCATTTATATTGCCTCCACGTTTCGTCTATCTAAGGTAGCACTGATAAAATGAGGTCTGCCAAATTGGCGTAGATTTTTTGTCCGAACAAGGTGGAAAACCAGACGCAGAGTGGGGCTCTGTGGAGGATTTTCCGCCGAAGTGCGGGCGAAAAAGATGCGTCAAGATAGTAGTGCCGAATTTATCAGTACTTCCCTAATTACAGGATTGCCAGAATGTCGCTCTCGCGAACAATGAGGTAGTCCTTGTCGTCAACCTTGATCTCAGAGCCCGAGTACTTCGAGAAAACGACGCTGTCGCCTTCCTTGACCTCAAGGCCTGCACGCTGTCCGTTCTCGAGGAGCTTGCCCGTACCGACCGCAACGACCTTGCCCTTCTGCGGCTTTTCCTTTGCCGTATCGGGGAGCACAATGCCGCTCGCCGTCGTGACATCGCTCTCTGCGACTTCAATGACAACACGTTCGCCCAATGGCTTAATCATGGTATCTTCCTCCTAGTTTATCCCAAATCTTTTTGTCGTGTTAGCACTCTCATTGACTGAGTGCTAACTTACGTTGTCTATAGTAAATGTTTTTAGTCAAAAAGTCAATAGGTATTTTGTAAAAAAGTCAAAAAAACAACAAAGAGCCATAAAAGGCTCTCTGCATAACATGTAAATTTTTCGTGCGAATGGGCAATGCCTCTAAGCGAACCCTAGTGGAACAAACGAGAAAAGTGTGCGGTATGCCCAGCAGCGTTACTCCTTGAACGCCGCCACGAGGTTTTTGAGGCGCGCCGTCCCTTCCTTGAAGGTCTGGATCTTTGCAAGGATATTCTCGTACTCTGCCGCCATGGAGACGACTCTCTCCGCGATGCGCGTGTTGCCCTCCGCACCCTCGTGTGTCGCGTTGCGAATCCCCTCCATCGCCGCATTCATCTCGCTGACGGAGCCCAACAGTTCCTGTGACCGCGACGTTGTCGCCTCTGCAGTTTTGCGGAAGAACTCCGCATCTGCCTTGTACTGCTCTGCTGTTTTGTCCATCAGGTCATAATCGCCGCGGATGTTTTCATCAATGAAGGTGAGCAGCCTATGCGTACCGTCGGAGAGAGCCTGCACCGAGCCCGTAACCTGCCCCGTGAGGCCCTTGATCTTCTCTGCCGTTCCGCGCGACTGCTCGGCGAGCTTTCCGACCTCGCCCGCGACCACGGCAAAGCCGCGTCCCTGCTCACCTGCACGCGCTGCCTCGATGCTTGCGTTCAGAGCGAGGAGGTTCGTCTGTTCGGCGATCTCGGAGATCTCCAGCGTGAGCTGTCCGATCTGGTCGACGATCTTCGAGGACTTGATCGCCTCTGCCACAGAGTCCTTCGTCGAGCCGTAGATCTGACGCGTATTGAGACGCGACTGCTCCATCGTCGTCTGGAGATCGGCGGCACGCTGTGCAACCTCGCGCGTATACTCCTCGCTCTCGCGTGCTGCGTCCGCTGCCCCCTTGATCCCATCGTTCAGCTCCCCGCTGAGATGCTGGACACTGGATGTAGATGCTGCTGTCTCCTCCATGCCTGCGGACATCTCCTCGGTCACGGCAGACATGTCCTGCGTGTCATTGTTGAGCCCATGCAGCATTTCCTCAAGCTCCGCGACCATCGCATCGGTCTGCTCTGCCTCCTCGTGCACCTGCTTCATAAAGCCCTGCATCTTGCCGAGTGCCTTGACCACCGTACCGATTTCATCCGCACGGTCAGAGAGTTCGCGCGGGATCTCACGCGAGAGGTCTCCGGACGCGACGGCACTCAGATGTCCGATGGAGGAAGCGAGCGGATCGGAGATGTTATCTGCAATGCGGCGCGACACAAGAATACCAAAGGCCACCGCAATGACGATGATGATGGCAAAACTGTAGACCGTACGGTCATAGCGCGCATTGTTCGCCTCAAAGAGCTGCTTTCCCTGGAACACGTTATCGGGTGTGAGCACCGCCATATTGCTTGAGATGACGGTGAGCGAGGCGAGATTGTCAAAGATCGCGACGCGATCCTCGGTGGTCGTCCCCATGTTGTTGACCGCTCCGACCTTGTCCGTCGCGACGGTCAGATTTTTTTCCAGTTCGGCAATCGTCGCCTGTGCCCGCTCGCTCGTGTCGATCTTCTTGAGCTCCTCCATGTCGTGATGGAGCGCGTTCAGATTGCCGAGCACATCGTCCACGAGAATCTTGCGGTTGTCCGCTGTGATTCCCTCCTGTAAGATGTACGGCACATTGACGCTGATTTTCCGCAGACGCGTATTGGCATCGTTCAGATACTGTGTCGACATGAGATTATGGTGATACATATCGTCAAGCGACTGCTTTGCCTGATCGTTCGAGTAGATACCGACGACGGCGACAACGAGGATGGCTGCCAAGAGGAATACGGACAGGATGAACACCTTTGTCCGCACGGCATAGTCCTTCATTGCCTCCGCAGAGATGAACGGCAGATTCATGGCACTCCCCTCCTCACTTCGCCTGCGCAAGATTGTCCGCAGTTATGGACGTAAACGGAATCGCAAGATCCCCACTCGGCGGATTTCCCTTGAGGAAGCCCTCTGCAAGTGTGAGTGCCCCCTCACCCTGCGCTTTTGCATCCTGCTTGACCGTCTGCGCCATCTCGCCCGCCTCGACTGCTGCGAGACCCGCAGGGGTGGCATCGACCGCAGAGACAAGGCATCCACTGAGGCGGTTTGCCCCCTTGAGTGCGGCAATCGCACCGAGTGCCATCTCATCATTTCCTGCAACGACACCATTGACCTCGGGGAACATATTCATCCAGAGCATCATGGTCTTCAAGGCCTCGGCCTTGCTCCATCCGGCATCCACGAACGAGAGCAGCTGAATGTCGGGGCGCTTGTCCAGACACGCTGCCTTGAACCCCTCCCAACGGCCGACGGCACTGCTCTGCGTCTCATCGCCCTGCAAATACACGATCTTCGCGTTCGGCGGCAGATGCGCTGCCATGTACTCGCCCTGCATACGCCCCGCCTCCACATCGTCGGAATAGGCGCGGAGCACCTGTCCGCCCGCAACGCTGCGGTTGACTGTGATGACGGGAATGCCCGCATCGTTTGCCTTTTCAATGGTCTTAACGATGCTGGAACCATCGGCAGCAAGCAGGATGATCGCCCCCGCACCGCTGCCAATCGCCTCGTTCAGCTGGTCGATCTGCATATTGCCGTCGTTCTTCGCGTCGAGGAATTCGACCTCAATGCCGTCCGCCTTTGCCTTTGCGGCAAACGCGTCCTTGATCTGCGCGCAGAATCCGTCACTGTCATCGTAGTTTGCGTAGATGACCCGATCCGAACTCGCCCCCGGCAGCCCGCAGCCCGCCAGCGAAAGGCATGCAGCAGGCAGGAGCAGAAGCCCCCATGCCCTGAGATTCATGTCAAAACACTCCTTCCCTACCAAAAAAACTACATCTGCTTGACGGGCACAGGTCCACGCGAGAGCGCAATCGCCCCCGTTCGTGCGATCTCGATGATGCCGTAGTCGGACAGCAGCTCCGAGAGGGCATCGATCTTCTTCGCGTCGCCCGTCAGCTCAATGACGACATTCTCCACGCCGACATCTACGATGCGCGCACGGAAAATGTTCACCACGTCGATGATCTCCGCACGGTTCTCCTTCGTTGCGTGCACCTTGATGAGCACAAGTTCACGCGTGATCGACTCGAACTGCGTGAGGTTGACGATCTTCACCACGTCGATGAGTTTGGAGAGCTGCGTCACGACCTGCCGCAGTTCGTTCTCCGAAGCGACCGAGACAACGATATTGATGCGCGTGACCGAGGTTTCCTCTGTATAGCCGGCAGAGATGCTCTCGATGTTGAAGGCACGGCGGCTGATGAGCCCTGCGATATGGGTCAGGACGCCCGGTTTGTTGTCGACGAGGACGGCAAGCAAATATTTGTCCATCTTATCTTCCTCCCAACACCATCTGATCGAGACTCTTGCCGCCCGGCACCATCGGCACGACATCCGCCTCCTCGGGCACGATGACGTCGATGAGACGCGCTCCTTTTTCGCGGAGCACGCGCGGCAGAACTTCTGCGAACTCCGCCCGCGTTTCGATGCGACATCCCGCGACGCCCATCGCCGCAGCAAGCTTGACGAAGTCCGTCTTGCCCTTGAGCTCCGATGCGGAGTAATGATGATTGTAGAACAGACGCTGCCACTGACCAACCATGCCGAGGATGGAGTTATGTACGATGACAACCTTCACATCAATATCGTTGTCCGCGATGGTCGCAAACTCTTGGCAGTTCATCATGATGCTGCCGTCGCCCGTAATCAGCACAACTTCCTTGTCGGGACGCGCGAGCTTTGCCCCGATCGCCGCAGGAAGCCCGTAGCCCATCGTGCCGAGTCCGCCCGAGGTGAGGAAGCGGCGCGGCTCCGTACACGCATAGTACTGTGCTGCCCACATCTGATGCTGCCCCACATCCGTGACGCAGATGGTATCGGGGCCGACGATTTCGCGCACGCGGTGCAGGAGTTCCTCGGGGCGGATCGCCTCACACTCCTTCCATCCGAGCGGATGCTTTTCCTCCATGGTGCGGACACTCGCCTGCCACGCCGGCATACGGGATGCCACATCTGCCGCCGCAGGACGCAGGGCATCGAGGAAGGCGGGCAGACTCTCGCGCAGATCTCCGAGGACAGGGATGTCGGCGCGCACGTTCTTGTTGAACTCGGCGGGGTCAATGTCAAAGTGGACAATGCGTGCCTTCGGGGCAAACTCTGCCGCTGCGCCCGTCACGCGGTCGCTGAAGCGCGTGCCGACGGCGAGCAGCAGATCACAGTCCTGGATCGCCATATTGGAGGCATAGGTGCCATGCATCCCCGCCATCCCCGTATAGCCCGGCGTATCGGCGGGAACGCCGCCGAGCCCCATCAATGTCGAGACGGCAGGCATCCCCGTCAGCGTGAGGAGCTCCCGCACGTACGCAGATGTATCCGAGAGGATGACGCCGCCGCCGACAAAGAGCAGCGGCCGCTCTGCCGTGCGGAGGGCGTCCGCTGCAGCGCATACGGCATCGACATCCAGCGGTACACTGCCGCTGTATCCGCGCAGTGCAGCGTCAGCAGGAGGGGCAAAGTCGATCTTCGCATCAAATACGTCCTTTGCCACGTCGATGACGACGACACCGGGACGCCCCGTCCGTGCAATGAAAAAGGCCTCCTTGACCACGCGCGGCAGATCGTGCACGTCCTTGACGAGGTAGTTGTGTTTCGTGATCGGCGTCGTGACGCCGACGATGTCCGCCTCCTGAAAGGAGTCCTTGCCGATATAGGGATTGGCAACCTGTCCCGTGATGCAGACCATCGGAACGGAGTCCATATTCGCCGTTGCAATCCCCGTCACGAGGTTCGTCGCACCCGGTCCCGAGGTCGCAAAGACCACGCCAACCTTGCCCGAGGCGCGCGCGTAGCCGTCTGCCGCATGTGCAGCTCCCTGCTCATGGCGCGTAAGGATATGCGGAAATTTCATCTTATATACTTCATCGTACAGCGTGAGGACGGCGCCGCCGGGATAGCCAAAAACGACCTCCACACCCTCCTGCCTAAGGCTCTCCAAGAGAGCCCGCGCTCCATTCATCACCAAAGTAACTCCCCCTTTATCATAGAGTGAATTATAGAGCATTTCTGTCCATTTGACAAGGAAGGACTCAGCGATGTTCCCCCGCGAGTGCAATTGCATAGACACGCCGTGCTCCGCCGTGCCGCAGAACGTGCGCACACTCCGTCAGCGTTGCCCCCGTCGTCATGATATCATCCACGAGCAGGAGATCCTTCCCCTGCACATCTGCGCCATGTACGAGGGCGAACGCGCTGCGCAGTTCCTGTCGCCGCTCCGTACGTGTCATCTCATAGAGCGGCATCGTCTCACGCGTGCGGACAAGAATAGGTTCAAAAGGGATGCCATACGACGCAAACCACGGAGCAAAGATCTCCTCTGTCTGGTTAAAGCCGCGCTCTTTCTGCCGCTGTGGTGCAAGTGGGACGGGAACGGCGATAAGGGACGGCGGCAGCTCCTCCAGTACCTCCTCCCCCGCAGCGAGAATCGTACGCAGATTGTCAAGCACTGCCATCTTTCGGTGATATTTCAGCGCGCGCAAAAGATCACGGATACCGTCACGATAGTGTGCCAAGACCCAGACGCCCGTCAGATCTTCCGCCATCGCGCCCATCTCCATCATGCGGCGCATGCCGATGAGCTGCCGCGCACACGCCGGGCAGAATCCCTGCCGCTCTACACAGGCGTGGCAGGAGGGACAGCGCGGCGGGAAGAGGAAATCGAGAAGTGCAGAAAGCAATTGCATCCCCTCCATCACAAAGAGCCCACTGAGCAATTCTATCTACATGAATTATACATCAATTCAGACCTTTCCGCATTGTTTTCCTTGTAAAAATCTATTGCATTTCCAGTTTATTTATGATATGATAAATTCAGAAAAGAGATATATCTCCTTGGTCATAAATGCTGGAAAGGAGAATGTCTATTGACACAAATTCTTCGGCATGGCGGTATCGTCTCCTGAGCAGTATGCATCTTTGAAGAAGAACTGAGCCTGCATCGACAGGTGCTCCGTTGGCATCATCTCATGAGAACCGTCTAGGCCCGGTCGTCCTCGGGTAGTGTGAGCAGACGACACTCGTGTTACTGTACGATTCATTTTTCGAAAACCACGCGCGCAACTTGGATGATACAGAGATCTCCAAAACGGTTTCAGCTGAACGTACAATATGTGGCTGTGCAGACACACGCGGTGATCTGTGCGGCAAAAAGCAAACACAACTGAATAAGGACGTGGAAACACATTTATGATTGCCAAATGACCGGCAGCTTGCTCGAAACAGAGCGGCTGTCGGTTCTTTCATTTCTCTGCCGCCTGCGCTGCAATGGCGGCACTTTCTTTAGGAAGCACTGATAAATTCAGCACCGCCATCTTAGCGCATCTTTTTTGCCCGCACTTCGTCGGAAAATCCTCCACATAGCTTTGGCTATGCGTCCGGTTTTCCTCCTTGTTCGGACGAAAAAATCTACGCCAATCTGACGGACTTCATTTTATCAGCGATTCCTTTATTCAGCGACTTCCTGTTCAAACATAGATGATGTTGCCCCCGCTCGCCTTACGCAGACGGTTCATGATCGCAATCCCGAGTCCGACCGAACCTGCCCCCTCCGCCAGAAGCGAGGTGACATCCGTATCGTCAAAATGGCGCAGTGCATCGTAGAGACAGGCGGCAAGCGTACTCTGATTGCCGCGCGCGCCGCAGTTGTAGGTATACGCCGCAGGCAGGAGTCCACTGAGGGCCATGATGGTATCGTTGCTGGCGATCAGCGCAGGCCGCTCGCCTGCCGCCATACGGCGCTCGATCTCTATCCGCAGTGCCCTGACGACATCCGTCCCCGCCCCTGCAAAGACCGTGAGCGGCACGCGCGGCGCGTAGTGTGTGTACTTCATGCCGGGGGCACGCGGCGCGGTATCCGCCGAAACGAGGGCCGCATCCATGCGGACGGTGAGATGCGGCAGCTCGGCGGAGATCATCTCAGGGGTCACCGCACCGGGGCGGAGGATGGTGATGCAGCCCTCCTCCGTGCAGTCGACAATGGTGGACTCTACCCCCCAAGAACAGCTGCCGCCATCGAGGATGAGCGGAATCCGCCCCATCATATCTGCCGCCGTCATCGCTGCCGTCGTCGGGCTCGGACGCCCCGAGATGTTCGCCGAGGGTGCAGCAATCGGCATCCCCGCCGCGCGGATGAGTCGACGTGCCACATCATGCGCAGGACAACGCACGCCGACCGTTGCCAGCCCGCCCGTGACCAGCGGCGGAATATGTGCGGCTTTCGGCACAATGACGGTGATGGGGCCCGGCGCGAATGCCGTAAGCAAATGTGCGGCGGCGGGCGGCACATCCTCTGCCGCCTCGTGCAGCATGGAGAGATCGGCGATATGGAGGATGAGCGGATTATCGGAGGGACGTCCCTTCGCCTCGTAGATCCGCGCACACGCCGCTGCATCGAGCCCATTGGCGCCGAGTCCATAGACCGTCTCCGTGGGGAATGCGACCAGCTGTCCGTCGCGGATCAACGCTGCAGCACGCGCAAAATGCTCCGTGGATGTGGGGCGAAGAATCTCCGTCTTCACGTTTTCCCTCCTTCAACAGATCATATACTGCCTACCGGCGAATCCTCCGCTATCGACAGAATCAAATGGTCTCTCCAACGACCACGCGCTCAATCCCCGCCAGATCGCGGAGTGTCTTTGTCCGCACGATGCGCGGATGCGCCGCCATGAGTGCCGCAACGTCCGTTGCCTCATGTACGCCCACCTCAACGGCGAGGACGCCGCCCTCCGTCAGGAGGTCAGGCGCATCCCGCAGGAGGCAACGATAGACGGCGAGCCCGTCTGCTCCACCGTCAAGTGCGAGATGCGGCTCATACGCCTGCACATCCTCCATCAGGGTTTTTACATCAGCAGATGGGATATACGGCGGATTGGACAGGATCATAGCATAGCTGCGTCCGAAGAGCGGCGCCGTGAGGTCACCCGTCAGTACCTCGATGCGCTCCGTCAGTCCCAACGTTGCCGCGTTCTCTGCGGCAACTGCCGCGGCAGCGGGAGAGATGTCCACGGCATCTGCGCGCGTCCCCTCCGTATGGTGCAGGACGGAGAGCGCGATTGCCCCCGTCCCCGTGCCGATATCGGCAAAGCGCAGCTCCCCCGCCCCTGCCTCTGCTCGTGCACGCAGGGTATCCACGGCGAACTGCGCCAGAATCTCCGTATCGGGACGCGGGATGAGCGTATCGCGCGTGACGCGGAAGGCCAGCCCCATGAACTCGCGTCTGCCCAATATGTAGGCAATCGGCACGTGCGCCCCGCGCTCCTTCACATAGCTGCGAAATGTCGCCAGTTCCGCAGGCTCGAGCGGCTCGTCAAAATGCACATAGAGATACATGCGATCCCGACCGAGCACGGCAGCGAGCAGCACCTCGGCATCGAGGCGCGATGTCTCTATGCCGCGCGTGCGGAAAAAATCCGTTGTCCACGTCAGCAGTTCCTGTATTGTCCATACACGCTGCGCCATCAGTTCGCCTGTTTCAGACGTTCTGCCTGATCGGCCGTAATCAGCCCCGCCAGCAGCTCATCCAGCTCGCCGTCCATCACTGCATCAATTTTATAGAGCGTCAGTCCGATACGGTGATCGGTCACGCGTCCCTGCGGGAAATTGTAGGTGCGGATGCGTTCGCTGCGGTCGCCCGAGCCCACCTGGCTGCGGCGGTCGGCCGCAACGGCATCTGCCTGCTCCTGCTGTGCACGGTCGTAGAGACGCGCCCGCAGTACCTTCATCGCCTTCTCGCGATTTTTCAGCTGGGATTTCTCGTCCTGACACTGAACGACGATACCCGTCGGGATATGCGTGATGCGGATCGCCGTCTCCGTACGGTTGACATACTGCCCGCCCGCACCCGACGCACAGTAGGTGTCGATGCGCAGATCGTTCGGATCGATGGTCACCTCGACCTCCTCTGCCTCGGGCAGGACGGCGACGGTCACCGCCGAGGTGTGGATGCGCCCGCCGGACTCCGTGACAGGAATGCGCTGGACGCGATGCGTCCCGCTCTCATACTTGAGTTTGCTGTATGCGCCGGCACCGCTGACGAGAAAGGTGATCTCCTTGAATCCGCCGATCTCCGTCGGATTGCTGCTGAGCACCTCGGTACGCCATCCCTGTCGCTCGGCATAGCGTGCATACATGCGAAAGAGGCTCGCGGCAAAGAGCGCCGCCTCCTCGCCGCCCACGCCGCCGCGAATCTCGACGATGACATTCTTATCGTCGTTCGGGTCGCGCGGCAGGAGGAGAATCGGCAGCTCGGCGGCGAGACGATCGCGCTCTGCCTCCGCCTCTGCGATCTCCTCCGTGAGCATCGCCTTCATCTCGGCATCGGCCTCGGCGAGCATCTCCTTATCCTCATCAATGGTGGCCAGCGCCCGTCGGTAGGATTGGTACGCCTCGACGATCGGCGTAAGCGCCGCGTGCTCGCGTGTGTAACGCTGCCACACCGCCATATCCGCCATCACGGACGGATCGCTCAGCAGTGTCTCAAGCTCACGGTATTTATCTTCTACTGCAGCAAGTTTGCTTAGCACGTTGTCTCCTTATGCTCATTCCGATAATTTCCGCTGCCCGCGGGGATATCCTCTGCCGGCAGCACAGCCTTCAGCGACTCGATCGCCACCTCGACCATCTCATCGGCGGGCGGGCGCGTCGTCAAGTACTGCAGCCACAGTCCGGGCGTGATGAGGATGTGCACAAGGCGATTCTCACTGCGTCCTGCAAAGCGGATGATCTCGTAGGAGGCACCCGCCACGACAGGCAGGATCGCAAGGCGGCTCAGGATACGCAGCCAGAGATCAGGCCAGCCGAAGAAAACGTGAAAGACGATGGCGACCACCATGACGATGAGCAGAAAGTTTGTTCCGCAGCGCGGATGCAGACGCGGAAATTTCTGCACGTTCTCCACGGTCAGTGCCTCTCCTGCCTCGTAGCAGTGGATCGTCTTGTGCTCCGCACCGTGGTATTGGAACACGCGGCGAATGCCGCCCATAAAGGAAATCCCCCAGATATAGAGGAGGAACACCAGAAGGCGGATACCTCCCTCAATGAGGTTGAATACGATGGGATCATCCGTATATGCTGCCGCGAGGTGTGCCGCTCCGGTCGGGATAACGATAAAGAGGATGCTCGCAAGGACGAGGGCAAAGAGGACTGTCATCGCGATTTCCTTCTTCGTCATCTGCTCGTTCTCCTCACCCGCCGCCTGTGCTGAAAAGGAGAGTGCGCGCATCCCGATGATGAGCGACTCCACCATGATGACCGAGCCGCGCACGAGCGGCAGGTTGAGGATGGGATAACGCTCGCGGATAGAGGAAACGGTACGTGTCTCGACATCGATGTCACCGCTTGGCAGGCGCACGGCGGTCGCTGTCTTTGATGCATTGCGCATCATTACCCCCTCAATGACCGCCTGACCCCCGACGGCAAGATCTGTCATTTTCTTTGGCATAGTTTTCCTTTGTCACATAAAAAAGACCATTGCACGATCTCTCGTACAATGGCCTCCTCCTAGTTTTCGTGCAGTGAAGAGGCAAGGTGCAGTGCACCTCACCGCCGTCACTATTTCTTTGCATAGCGCTTCTGGAACTTCTCGATGCGTCCGCCCGCCTGAACGTCACGCTGACGCCCCGTGAAGAACGGATGGCACTTCGAGCAGACATCGATACGCAGATCCTTCTTCGTCGAACCGGTCGTGAACGTATTGCCGCAGCCACACGTCACCGTCGCCTCGAAGTACTCGGGATGAATGCCTTCTTTCATGTTAATACACCTCGTTTCTTTTGCCGGATACAAGCACCCTTATGTGCGCTTGGTTGAACTCGACTGTCTCGCCGAGAACGGGTGAAGGAAGCACAAACCCATACGAAGCCCATTTGAGCGGCTTTACGGATCCGTGATTTCTTACGTATGGAAACAAACGCCCTGCGTTCATTACCGCGCAAGTATAGCATAAAATATTAATATGCGCAAGTCCTACTCCAGCTTGCTGTGAATGATGCGGGCAAGACGCGTGCCGAAAAAGAAGTTCCAGATCCACTTGATAGAAACGGTAAAGTCTGCATATTTTCCAGCAAGTCGGATGAGATGGACAAGCATCCACGCAAACCACGCAAAGAAGCCGCTTGCCTTGAGATTGAATCCAAGTACGGGCATTGGTCCGTTCATGACCGCCTCGCCCCTGCCGATGGTCGCCATCGCGCCGAGATCGTGATAGACGAACTTGCCGAGCTGGTCGGGCATCTTCCCACTGATGAGTGCCATGATGTTCGCCTTGACCTGCATTGCCTCCTGCGTCGCCACGGGGGCGACTGTCGGGAGCGGACGCTCCGTTCCGTGCTGGAAGTTCGCGCAGTCGCCGATCGCGAAGACACAGTCGCTGCCCTTTACGAGAAGGTTCTCCTCGACAATGATGCGCCCCGCGCGGTCAACCTCGCCGCCGCAGTCCTTGATGAAGTCCTGCGCACGCACGCCTGCCGCCCAGATCACGGTCTTCGTCGAAATGATCTCTCCATCCTTGAGGACGAGATCGTTGCCGTCATACGCCGTCACCGCTGTGTTGAGACGGACATCAACGCCCTTCTTGCGCAGGACGTCGATGGTGTGCTGCTGCAGATCGGGCGGCACCATCGGCAGGACGGAGCCCATCGCTTCAAGCAGCGTAACGTGCACCTCGGAGAAATCAATGTTATGGAACTCTTTCTTGAATACGCCGATGAGCTCCATAATCGCACCTGCCATCTCGATGCCCGTCGCACCGCCGCCGACGATGACGAAGTTGAGGTGGCGAAGGCGCTCTTCCGTATGAGAGGGATCGGTCTTCTTCGAGGCACGCTCGAACTCATGCACAATGTGTCCGCGCAGGGCAATCGCCTCCTGCAGCGTTTTCATGCCGTAGGAGTTGCGCGCAACGCTCTCATTCCCGAAGAAGTTCGTCGTGCCGCCCGCCGCAAGGACGAGATAATCGTAAGAGATCTCGCCGTGATCCGTCAGCAGCACGCGCCGCCCCTGATCGACACCCGTCGCTTTTGCCATAAAGAAATTAACATTGTTGTTGTTCCGGAAAAACGCACGCGTCGGATAGGCAATCTCAGATGCAGAGAGCACCGCTGTACTCACCTGATAGAGCAGCGGCTGAAACAGATGGTAGTTGTGACGGTCAACGAGCGTAATGCGCACGTTCTCCTGTGCCAGCTCCTTGGCAAGGTGCACTCCGCCAAACCCCGCACCAACGATGACAACATGCTTCTGATCTGCCATGACAAATCCCCTTCTCATAAAGTGAAAAAAATCATACAGCTATGTCACATCAATCCTACGAAGAGATTATACACCGAATCCTCCGTTCCATTTGCATTATCATACCATATTTCAGGGTAAATTCAATAGGATTTTTTCACAGAGCACAGCCTTTATGACTGCTCGGCCTGCATCATTCTGCGCATCCGCTGCTCGATGATGCGCAGGCGGATCATGAGGAGCACCGCGCCGACGACGATCCCGCCGATCAGCCCCGCCCAGTAGCCATACGGACCGAGATTGGTATACAGCGCGAGCAGATACCCACTCGGCAGTCCGATCCCCCAGAAGGACAGAATGGCGAGCCAGAACGTCACCGTCACGTCCTTGTACCCGCGCAGCGCCCCCTGCAGCGGCGCATTGACACAGTCGCTGAACTGCATGAGGAGCGCGTAGAGAAGAAACACCTGCAGCAGCTCCTGTACGGCGGGATCCGTCGTGTAGAGCGCGGCGACCGTATCGCGCATGGCTGCGAGGACGAGTGCAACGACACCGACGAAGAGCAGCGTGAGTACGCGGCTGAGGCGGATGTAGGCGCGCGCACCGCTCTCGCGGCCGCCGCCGATCTCATAGCCGACGAGAATCGTAATCGCCATGGAGACGGAGAGCGGCAGCATGTAGACGATGGTGGTGAAATTCATCGCCGCCTGATGCGCCGCAAGCACCGTCGTCCCGTACGCCGCCATCAAAAGGCCGACCGCGCCGAAGATGCTCTGCTCACAAAATACCGTCAGCCCGATGGGGACGCAGATGGCAAGCAGTGCCCGCCATGTTCCGAGTGCAGGGCGCGGCAGATGCGAAAAGACGCGATAGCGGCGGAACTGCGCCATACGCAGCGTGACGACGATGTTGAGGATGAGATTGACACAGTAGCTGAGCGCCGCCCCCAGTCCTGCACCTGCTCCGCCGAAGGCAGGAACGCCGCACGCGCCGTACATAAAGACGTAGTTGAGTACGATGTTGAGCGGCACGGTCGTCATGGTGATGAGCATGGTTAATCGCGTCCGCCCATGCGCATCGATGAGGTTGCGCAGGACGCTCGCCACGGCAATGGGGATGACCCCCCAACCAATGTAGGAGAGATAGCGCAGGGTGATCCCCTCCACCACGGGCTCGAGCGCGAGTGCGTGCACGAGATGAGGAACGGTGAGTGCGCCGATTGCATAGAGCAGTACAGCAAGGAGCGTCGCCCAGCAGAAGCTCTGCTGAACGACGCTCCGAATCTCACGCGTGTGCCCTGCCCCGTAGTGCTGTGCAATGATAGGAGTGAGTCCCGAAATCAGTCCGATGAATGCACCGAATACGGGGAAGAAGATGCTTGCGCCGACGGCAACACCCGCGAGATCCTCCTTGCTGATGTGTCCCGCCATGACCGTATTGAAGAATCCCGGTGCCATGAGGGAAATCTGCGTGACCAGTATGGGAAAGAGCACGATAAAGAACTGCCGTGCACGTGCCGGATAGCCGTGAACCTCCTTCAAGGTCTCCCTCCCCTCTCGTCAATCATCCAAAATAGTCTGCAATCCCGTCCGCAATGCCGCGCGCGATATTTTTGACGCCCTCCTCACTGTTCATCATCCGCTCCTCATCTGCGTTCGAGATGAAGGAGATCTCCACGAGTGTGGCGGGCATATCCGTATGCTTCACAACGTAGAAATTGCAGGTCTGCGTGCCGCGGTCGAGTGTCCCGATGGCGTCGATGAGCGCCAGACGCACGCAGTCGGCAAGGCGTTTGGATTTCTCCGATGCCTTTGCATAGTAGTACGCGGTCGTCCCCTTGACCTCGCGATTGGTAAACGCATCGGCATGAATCGAAAGGAAGATATCCGCATTCGCGCGATTTGCGATCTCGCAGCGCGCCTCCAGTTCCTCGACTGCCGTGGCATTTGCCCCCTTGTCAGAGACCTCCGTATCCGTCGTACGCGTGAGCACGACCGTCGCGCCCTCTGCCTCAAGAAGACGCTTCAGCTCGCGGCTGACACGCATCGTCACATTCTTCTCCATGACCCCCGTCGGACCAATCGCGCCCGAGTCGCTGCCCCCATGACCGGGGTCAATGGCAATCTTCTTCCCCTTGAGTCCGATGAGGTCGGAGATATCGCTGCCGATATCGTCGCCCGTATGGTCGCCATCCCGTTGATCTGAGGGAGGTGTCGTCTTGGGCGGTGCTGGCTTCACCGGTTTGGTCGGCTGCTGCGCTGGAGCGGGCTTTGCAGGTGGTGCCTTCGTCCCTGCCGTGCTCTTCGGCGTACGGCCGAAGTCCATAACGATGCGCGGCTTTCCGCCATCGAGGGAGAATACCTTCCAGCCGTCCTTCCCAACGGTCGTATCCACCACGATGCGCACCGTTTTCTCATCGAACTGTGCAGCACGGACCCCCGAAACGAGGGGCGAATCCACCTGAACGTTTTTCTTTGCCTCCGGCATGATCCACGCGTTTTGAACGTCCAGTACGACACGTGTCGGGTTCGCAAGGACGAACTGCCGATAGGTGACGGAATGATCGGAATCCACCACGATGCGGACATTTCCCTCGGTGCGTCCAATGCGGATGCCCGTGATCTTTGCCATATCCTTCGTCCGGTCGCTGAACGCGGCATCTGCCGTCCCTGCGGGAAGGAGGACGCTAAGCATCCCGATGAGAAGTGCGGCAGCCAGTAAAAATATGCGGCGCAAGAGTATACCCCCTAACGGAAGTTTGACCATCCCCACGGACAGACTTCCAAAAAGCCTGCGAAGAGCTTGGGCAGCACCGCTCGATTCAGCGATTCCTTCCAGCAGCTTCACAGGCTCTCCCATTGACCCTCTGCGGCAGTGTCGATTCACTCAGCACTGCATCTTCATCAGTGTATTATTGTTCTGGCGGTGCGCTCTGCGCTTCTCCGGGGACAGCACTTTCCTCTGCCTCACCCGGCACAGGAGCATTGCGGCGTGTCGTCGCACGGCGCGGTGCGCCCTCATACATGATCTGTGTGATCTGCGCCGCACGGTCAGGCTCGAACTCCGTCAGCACCTTCGCCGCATTTCCTTCGTCCATACGCTGGAGAATGGCAATGCAGAGATTGATGTCGAGCGACTCCATGACCTTGGCAGCATCCGCCGGTTTCATATCGTTGTAGAGGCGTGCGAGCTTCGTGATTCGCTTCTTCTCTGCCGTCTCGCGTTCCTTCTGCTGCTTTTCGATTTCCTCTTTGGTGATCTTGACGCTCTCCGGTACCTTCTTTTGCTTCGTTGCCGTGCTCGTCGTCGAAGACGATGCGGACGAGGACTGCGAACTCTCTTCCTCGCTCTCCGCCGGCGGCACAAAGTACTCACCGACCACAGGCAGCTCATGGAGTTTATACTCCTCGTTGAGCTCCTTCGTATCAAAGAGACGGAGATAGACGCCGAGAGCAAATCCGCCTACAATCAGCACGAGGATTAAGATCAGCACCAATAGGATCTTCAGTTTTTTCCGCATGGATTTCCTGCCCTCTTTCTCTTCCCCTTATCCTGCCCATCTCATCCGATTAGCGGTATATATCGAGAACGCGATTCACGTAATCCTGCGTCTCCGCATAGGGAGGTACGCCGCCGTATGCCTTTACCGCATTGGGTCCTGCGTTGTAGGCAGCAACCGCCTTTTTCACATCGCCGCCGAAGGTGTTCATCAGCTCGCTCAGATACTTCGCGCCGCCCTCAACATTGCCCTCCGCACTGTACGGGTCAACCCCAAGCCCGGCGGCAGTCTCCGGCATGAGCTGCATGACGCCGACCGCGCCCGCAGGAGAGACGGCATCCTGATGTCCGCCCGACTCGACCTCGGCGACGGCCGAAACGAGTTTTGGGTCGACGTGGTACTTCTGTGCCGCCTGATGAATCATCTGCGTGAGGTCGGGATTGGCCAGGTCCGCCTTTCCTGCCTTCTCCGCGTGCGTCGGTGATGCAACGGGCTTTGTCCCGTCAACACGCTGTGCAGCCTGTGCTTTGGACGCCGCCGCAGCCGTGTTCTTATCGATCTCCTGCTGGAGTTTTGAAGCGAAATCCAACCCCGGGAGATTCTGCTGTTTGAGGTTGAATTCTCCCTCGATCTCGGCGATGCGCGCCTGAATCTGCTGAATGCCCGAAAGATCTATCATACGGCTTCCTCCCATTCCCTATTGCGCATGGTCAGCTGCAGGCCGATCTCATCAAGCATCTTCTGCTCTTCCCGCAGTGCCTCCGCCTTGTACTCGGCAAGGCGTTTTTCCCTTAGTTTCTCAATGCTCTTGAGCGCGCTCATCTGCTCCATCAGTACTTTCAGTGCTTTCTGGCGCACGGCGTTCGCCCGCAGGATCACCTGCTGCTGATCTTCGATCTGCTGCCGTTTCCATCCAAAGAATTGGTTAAAACTCATGAGCCGACCGATCTTGATGTGCGTGCCCTCCTTGGAGATCTTCTCGTAGTCACGCTGTCCCTGTGCCATCTCCTCGAGCAGCTGCCGCTGATAGGCACGTTCCTCCTCCAGAGCTCGCACAGCTTTGGCAAAGGCGACCTCCGCCTCTTCCTTCTTCATGCGCGTCACCTTGAGCAAGGTCTCGAGCTGAAAGCGAAATTTTTTCATGATGCCGCCTCATTTGCGGACGTTTCTTTCCCCGTCAGACCGATGAGCTGCTGCTCCGTCTCCGCGTAGGAAGTCACCTCGTAGATGCCCTGACAGAGAAAGTCGTTGATGCCGTCGATCTTCTGGATTGCGGCGTCGATCTTCGGGCTGGAGCCCTTGACGTACGCACCGATGTGGATGAGATCCTCCGCTTCCTGATAGACGGCCATGAGTTGACGCATTTCCTGCGCCGCCTCGAGATGATTCTTCGCAACGACCTCATACATGACACGACTGACACTGCTGAGTACGTCGATGGCAGGAAAATGGTTCTGCGCGGCGATCCGCCGCGAGAGCACGATATGCCCGTCTAGGATCGAACGCACCGCATCAGCGATCGGCTCATTCATGTCGTCGCCGTCAACCAGCACGGTATAGATGCCCGTAATGGATCCCTTTTCGCTCGTTCCGGCGCGCTCTAGGAGACGCGGCAACATGGCGAAAACCGATGGGGTATAGCCGCGTGTCGCAGGCGGCTCGCCGATGGTGAGCCCGACCTCACGCTGCGCCATCGCAAATCGTGTTACGGAATCCATCATGAGCACTACCTTGCGCCCCTGATCGCGGAAGTACTCCGCAATCGCCGTTCCCGTCATCGCCCCCTTGATGCGGACAAGTGCCGGCTGGTCAGAGGTGGCAACCACGACAACGGAGCGTTTCAGCCCCTCCTCGCCGAGATCGCGCTCGATGAAATCGCGCACCTCACGTCCGCGCTCTCCGACGAGCGTGATGACACTGATGTCCGCCTCTGTATTGCGTGCAATCATGGAGAGCAGCGTGGACTTGCCAACGCCGGAGCCCGCCATGATGCCGATGCGCTGTCCGTCCCCCATCGTGATGAGCCCGTCAATCGCGCGCACACCGACGTAGAGGTTGTCATGGATGCGCGGCCGCGTCAACGGAGGCGGCGGCGGCGCCTGCAGGGGATACTCCTCCTTGGCGAGGATGGGGCCCTTGCCGTCGATTGGATTGCCGAGTCCGTCAAGCACACGGCCGAGCAGCTCCATACCAACCTTCACGCGGAGCTGGCGCCCCGTTGCGACAACCTCGCAGCCAGGGCCGATGCCCTGCATCTCGCCGACCGGCATGAGGAGAACGCTCCCCTCGCGAAATCCGACGACCTCCGCCGGCACGGGCGGCATCCCTGCAAAATGAGAGCTCACATAGCAGAGCTCACCGACCGTCACCGTCGGCCCCTGCGACTCGATGACCAACCCGATGATCTGCGTTACCTTACCCGTCAGCTTCATCGGTGAAGCAGCGCGGAGTGCATCCTGGAACTTATGGATATTTATGGAAAATGGGGGATTGCCCCCCGTCTCACTTGTATTCATAGCATAACTTCCCGCACCGCCTTCTTCAGCTGTTCAATCTGTGTCTGCAGGCGTGCATCGACACTGCCGTTCGGCGTCTCCACAAGGCAGTCGCCCGGCTTCAGGCTCTCATCGGATGTAATCGAGAGACTGCTGTCCCCCGCTGTCACAATGCCACGCAGTTCATCGCGTGCCATCAGCACAAAGTCATAGCTGTCCGGCGGAACGTGGACGACAATCTCTTTCTGATCCTTGACGCGCTCGATGGCATCGCGCACAATGGGCAGAACCATCTGCGGCACATCGATGAAATGCTGCGGAAGAACGCGCTCCACGGCAGTCATCGCAATAGATACGATGACCTCCTCCGCCTGCATGAGGTAGTCACGCATCGCGTCGTGTGCATCGCGCAGGGTCTTCTCCGCCTTCGCGTTGGTCTGGCGGATGAAATCCTCCATCTCCTCGCGTACGGCGGCCTCGCCCGCCTCTCTGCCAGCAGCAAAGCCCTCGTCGTGCCCCGCTTGACGCGCCTCCTCGCGATCCTTTTCGATCTGCTCTTTCGCCTCGCTGAGAAGCTTCTCCCGCTCCTGTTCGATTTCACCGCGGCGTACGGCGATCTCCATGTCCAGCTCTTTACTGCGGACATCAATTGCGTGTTCACGCTCCTCGATGCGCGAGAGCAGGAACTGGACGGTCTCCTCGCTGACACCATCCTCCATGCCGTCCGCCGACGGCGGAACAGAGGGGGCGGGGACGTCGATGAGATGCGGGTTCTCCTCCCAGATGGCGGCCTTGATAACTCTAGACAATCATCTCGTCTCCCTTGCCGCGCGAAATCACAATCTCGCCCTTGTCCTCGAGCACGCGGATAACGGCGACAACCTTCTGCTGTGCCTCCTCCACGTCGCGGATCTTGACCGGGCCCATGAACTCGATCTCCTCGCGCAGCATATCTGCCGCGCGCGTCGACATATTCTTGTAGACTTTCTCTGCAACTTCCTGTGGCGTTGCCTTGAGCGCGAGGGAGAGATCCTTGGTCTCGACCTGACGCAGGACAAGCTGCAGGGAGCGGTCGTCGATCTGGACGATGTCCTCGAACACGAACATGAGCTTTTTGATCTCTTCGGCAAGCTCGGGGCTGTCGACCTCGAGGGTTTCGACAATCGCCTTCTCCGTCGTACGGTCGACGCGGTTGAGCACCTCGACAATCGCCTTGATGCCACCTGCCGATGTAAAGTCCTGTGTTACCATGGACGACAGCTTCCGTTCCAGCACGCGCTCGACCTCGCGGATGGAGTCCGGCGAAGTGCGATCCATGGTCGCGATACGCTTCGTGACCTCGACCTGAGACTCCGGAGGCAATGCTCCGAGAACAATTGCTGCCTGATCTGGCTCCAGATACGCCATGATAAGGGCGATGGTCTGGGGATGCTCGTTCTGGATAAAGTTGATAAGCTGTGCTGGGTCGGTCTTGCGCAGGAAGTCGAACGGACGCACCTGCAGACTCGTCGTGAGACGGTTGATGATCTCGAGCGCCTTGTCCGGACCGAGGGCCTTTTCCAGGACGTTCTGTGCATACTGCAAACCACCCGAGGAGATGTAGTCCTGTGCCATGCACATGGAATAAAACTCCGAGATGACCTCCGCCTTGAGAGCGGACGAGACCTGCTTCTGGTTGGCGATCTCAAGCGTCAGCTGCTCGATCTCGTCGTCATCCATGTGCTGAAACAGCTTTGCGGAGTACTCAGGACCAATGGCGATAAAGAGGATCGCCGCCTTCTGCTGGTTGGTCAGATCACCGCTGCCATATAGATCCGGCATGGTTACTCCTCCTCCGTAAGCCAAGTCTTGACCAGGAGCGCAACCTCCTCAGGCTTGCTGTCGATGAGCGCAAGAAGCGCGAGTTTCTCGTTCATCTGCTGCTGCTCCTCCTCAGAGAGATCCTCTTCCTCGACCTCGCCGGCAGCGATTGCGGCGGCACGCTCCTCGGCAAGGCGCTCTTCTTCGAGACGCTTTGCCTCCTCGGCAGCCTCGCGCTCGAGACGCTTCTTGCGGCGATACATGAGAATCGCGGCAACGATGAGTGCAATGATGAGAAGAACGGCGCCAACCTGCATGTAGAAGATGCGGTCCTGACGATCCTTCTCTGCCTGCAGCTCTGCCGCACGGCGGTCTGCCGCCTCCGTGCTGAACGGCAGCGGCTCAACGGAGATCGTATCGCCGCGCGTCTGATTGATGCCTGCCGCGCTGCTCACCGTGCGCAGGATGCTCTCCTGCTGCGGCTGCGTCACGTCGTCATTGACAAGGACAGCAACCGTCATACGGCGGATCGAGCCCGGGGAGGCGATTACATGCTGACGTTCCTCGTTGATCTCATAGTTCTTCGTGGATTCTTTTTTCTCGTAGGCAGCGTTCGCGTTTGACTCCTGCTCAACATAGCCCGGGACGTTGCTCTGCACGCCCGCAGGGCCGCCGGGATTCGTCGAACTGCCGTTGTAGCTCTCGGAGATATCCTGCTGGCTGCGGATGATGCCTGCATCATCTACCACAGGGGTAAAGGTCTGACGATCTGTCAAGCGGTCGTCAAAATCCAGCTCCACACTGACGCGGGCAAATGCACGCCCTTCCCCGAGCGTCTGATCGAGCAGGGTCTGCACCTTTTTCTCGATGTTGTCCTGCACCTTGCGCGTCATCTCAAGCTGGGTGATGGTCTTTGCGCCAAGCCCCTTCTCATCCTGATCGTCTGGATCATTCAGGATCTTGCCCGTATCGTCGACGATGGTGATGTTCTCCGGCGTCAGCCCCTTGATGCTGTGTGCTGCGAGATTGACAATACCTTTAATTTCCTTTTTCGTCAGCTCTGCATGCGGCTTCAGGCGCAGCATAATGGAAGCCGTCGCCGGCTTCTCCTCTTTTTTGTAAAGGCTGTCCTCGGGCAGCACGATGTGAACACGTGCCTTATCGACGGCCTCGATCTGCTCGATGGTACGCGTCAGCTCGCCCTGCAGTGCCTGCAGATAGTTGACACGGTTCTGGAACTCGGTCACGCCGAGTTTGCTGTCGTCGAAGATCTCAAAGCCCTTGTTCCCGTGCGGAAGTCCCTGCACGGCAAGGTTGAGGCGAGCCTCATGCACATTCGCCGTCGGAACGAGAATCGTCGTGCCCGACTTATTCTCCTGTATTTCGTAGCTGATCTTCGATTCACGCAGCTGATTCGCGACCTCGCCCGCATCTTTGGTCTCCATGTCGGTAAACAGCGGAACCATATCGGGCTTGCTGCCGTACCAGAAACTAAGGCCGAAGACCAGTACGAGAATTGCGAGTGCCGAGCCGAGCATGATGTAGCGCTGCCGCTTGTCAAAGCGTTTCCACAAGGCAAGGCTGCGCTCTTTCCACTCTCCCATAATCTCTTTCCCTTCAAGTCACCGCGGTTGTGCTTCCCCGCGAGGGTGCAAACAGAACGGCAGTTTCAGTTATACCTGCATCCGCATGATTTCCTGATAGGCAGAAACGGCACGATTGCGCATCTGCAAGGTAAGCTGCAGGGCAATTTCAGCCTTCTGCCCTGCCACGATAACCTGAGAAACATCTTCCACCTCACCCGCAGCGAGCAGCTTCGTCTGCTCCTCTGATGCAAGCTGAAGATGATTGACTTCGGAGAGGGCATCTTTTAGGTAGGTGCCGAAATCTTTGCGTTGGGATTTGTCGATGGTCTCGCCCAAATGGCTGGGTGCACGCATCGTTACAGGAGTCATTTGCAGTGCTTGTACTTCCATAATGGATCCCCCTTACAATGTGTGCATCAGTTTCCGCCGCCGATGCGGAGTGCCGCATTGACCATGGACTTCGCTGCATTGATCGTCGTCGTATTCGCCTCGTAGCCGCGCGACGCCGAGATCATGTCGACCATCTCAGCGACGATGTTGACGTTTGGGCGCTCCACGTAGCCGTCTGCGTTTGCATCCGGATGCCCTGGCTCATAGACCAGAGGTCCCTGCGTGTTGTCTGTGCGAATGCCGACAGCACGTACGCCGTCACCGGGGCGCATGCGGTTCGACGCACGTGCCAGGAAGGACTCAAAGCCGATGCCATGTCCCTTCTCACGCGGCTGAAACACGACATAGCGGCGGTGATAGGCACCCCCGCCCTGCGTCCGCGTCGTATTCGCATTCGCGATATTGTTGGAGATCACGTCCATGCGAAGGCGTTCCGCTGTAAGCCCGGAGGCCGCCGTATCAATTCCCAAAAACATTCCCATATCATGCCCTCCGATCAGCCCTGACCACTGGTGATGACACTCTTCATCCTACTGATGTGTCCCCCCAGCTGATTGGCAAGTACATTGTAATAAAGTTGGTTCTTTGCGACCTCTGCCATCTCAACGTCAATGTCGACATTGTTGCCGTCCAGGCGCATATTGGTCGTATTCTCCTGCTCGATGACACCGTGTGCCTTTCCGCGATACGCCAGCGGGAGGTGGCGGTCATGCGTACGCACGACTGGCATCAGCGGATCGTCCTCCAGCCCCAATTCCTTCTTCAGCAGATCCTCAAAGCGGACATGACTCCGCTTGAAGTTCGGTGTATTCACGTTGGCGATGTTGTTGCTGAGCACCTCATGGCGAAGTGTCGATGCTGCCATGGCACGGCTGCTGACATCTATCACCGGGGTATTGACCACCTGCTCCAGCATGAAACGTCACATTCCTTTCCTCGATATTTTTACGCACACAAAAATCGACATACGTAATAGATATATATTTAGTTCTACGTCCCCATAAAAAATCCTTTTGATTCTGCCTTTTTTTCTTAAAAAATGATAAGGCTTTTCGTCACCGCGTTATCCTTCGGCACGCAGAGAGGGCTGCGCGTCGACATAGAGGCTCTTGACCAGGATATCGACCTCGTGAACGACCATCCCCGTCATGCGCTCGATCTCCGTCTGCAGACGATGGCGCAAGGCGACCATGGTCTCCTTGATCGCATGTCCATAGGCGAAGACAACCTCCAATGAGACCGTGATGCCGAGATCGTCGTCCCCGTTCACGATGTGGCGGACGCGCGTCCCACCGACACGGTATACGTTCTCGAACTTCTCGGCGGCAATGCGCACGATGTTCTTGATAACTGAGTCGTCGATGATGAGTTTTCCATAGTAGCTGAATACAGGGCGTACGATGGAGCGCTCCCCGAGCTTGCGGCGCTTCGACGAGGAGGTCTTGAAAAAGCTCTTGATCGGGTCAATGAGATAACCCGAAAAATGTGGCTTCAGTTCGATGCTTGGTACGGGAATGATGTGCTCGCCGCGTTTCAGGCGGTGATACTGGGCGATCTCCATATCCTTCTTGGAGGCGACGTCCTCGATGCGGATGATCTTACCGACTGGACCGATATGCAGTGCCTTCGCGATCTTCTGCACCATATTCTCCGAGGTGCCGAGGATCAGGATGCGGCGCGGCGCACACTCTTCAATCGCGCGCCGTACCTCGGCGGCATGTCCCGGAAGGACGAAAATCGCACGCCGTACCGCCATGATGCGGTTCTTTTCCTTCTTTGCTGATGTGCCGCCGACCACTTTCCCATCTTTGATGAGGATGCCGTCATCAATGATGGCATCTGCGCCATTTTTTCGGGCGACCCACAGTGCGCGGTGACTTTTTCCCGTTCCGCTCGGGCCGACAAGGGCAATTACGTCCATTGTGTCCCTCCTCTTTTCACGGTATCCTCACGTATGCTGCGGCGGGCGATAAAAATTTTCCGCATAGACATCCTCGATCGTGAACTGCCCGATCTTCCCTGTTCCGCGTCCGGGAAAGCCACGGTAATCCGAGCCGCCCGATACGAGAAGTCCATACTTCTGCGCCACATCCAGGTAGTGCTGCGTATCCTGCCTGTCGTAGGTGGGATAAAATGCCTCAACCCCCTGAAGTCCCTGCCCGACGAGCGTCATGATGATCGTCTCATCGCCGACAGACTTGGGATTTGCGAGGACGGGGATCCCGCCCGCCCCGCGGATGAGGCTGATGAGCTCTTCGGCAGAGACGCGGAAATGCGGCACATAGGCAGGCTGCCCACGCTTCAGCAGCTGGTCGAAGCAAGTGCGGACGGAGTCAAAATAGCCCTTTTTCACCAGCACGCGTGCAACGTGAGAGCGACCGATTGCCTTGCACATTCCCTCGTCCGTCAGTACCTCAGTCTCACCAATCTCATAACCGAGGCCGCGCAGGAGCTCCACGATCTTCGTGAAGCGCGTCCACCGTGCCTCGCTGATCTCCTCGAGTTTTTCCTGCAGCCCCGCATCGTAGATGTCGATGTTGTAGCCTAGGATATGGACGTCGTGCCCGCCATCGCCCGTGCTGAATCCCACCCCGGGGATCACCCGCAGGCTGCCGGAGGAAATGTGTCCGCTCTCATACAGCTCCGTCACGCCCTCAACCGAGTCGTGATCCGTAATGGAGATGTAGCGCAGCCCCGCAGCCTTTGCCGCTTCCATGATCTCCTCCGGCGTATTCCTGCCGTCGGAGAAGGTCGTATGGATATGCAAATCGCTTGGCATATATCTTCTCCTTGACTCCCTATTCCGCTTCGCGCAGCAAAAGCGGTTCAATCGTTGCAGGGCGCTGCCCCGCGGGATCAATATCCACGATGACCGCCGCGTATTCCGCAGGACCTTCTGCCATATCAAACCGCACAGGCATCCCCGTACGGAACTTCTGAATGACGAGATCCGTGCGCACGCCGAGCACCGAATTCTGTGCCCCGACCATGCCGAGATCGGTGATGTACGCCGTCCCGCCCGGCAGGATACGCGCATCTGCTGTCTGGACATGTGTATGCGTGCCGACAACGATGTCCGCACGGCCGTCCAGATAATGTGCCATCGCGAGTTTCTCCGACGTGGTCTCCGCGTGAAAATCCAGTACGATGAGATCCGCCTGACCCTCCAGCACGGCAAGAATCTCATCTGCCTTCTGGAAGGGACAGTCCATCGGCGGCATAAACGACCGCCCCGAGAGATTCATCACGCCGATGCTCGCCGTCTTGGCGGGAAAGACGCAGAATCCTTTTCCTGGCGCCCCCTCAGGATAGTTGGCAGGACGAATGAGAAACGGCTCATCATCCACGAAGGAGAAAACCTCCTTTTTATCCCAGACGTGATTGCCCGAGGTGACAATATCGGCTCCGCCTGCATAGAGCTCATCGAGCGCCTTACGCGTATAGCCCTTGCCGCCAGCCGAATTCTCTCCATTGACGATGACGACATCAATGCCACGCTCCGCGCGCAGACGCGGCGTAAGAGCACGAAAGGCACGCCGTCCCGCGTGTCCGACGACATCACCGACGATCAGTATGCGCACGGCGTCCCCTCCTCTCTTACTCCATCAGCGGTTATAAACCACAACCTGGTCGCGCTCCCGAATCCCAACGAGACGATCGCGCAGCGGCATCTCGCGTACGGCGGTCAGCATGCGATCGAGTGTCTCATGCTGCATCTGTCGGAATTCCGCATCGGGCAGGTCCGCCCCATGTACGTCCACGAGCAGCGCATCGCCGAAGCGATCGGTCAGAAGCTGTACCGTAAGCCCAATCTCCCGCTCCGTCACCTCATCCATCCGCCGTGCGAGATGCAGCATCATGAGCCCATCATGCCGCTCATAGGAGAAGTCCATCGCCGTCACAACACTCCCCTCGATCGCATGAAAGCTCTCAATGCTCTCACCAAGAAACGCGGTAAACGCCTCCGCCTCTGCGGGTGACAGCTGTGCGCAAACGAAAAAAGCCATCGTCAGCATTCCCTCGCATGGATCGTAGGAAACCGCCGCAATCTCAGGAAAGCAGACGAGCACGGAAGCGAGCAGCTGCACACCCGGACGTGCCTGTTCACGAGACGTTCGAACCGATCTTTGCCCTAAAAACATACTGCGAAAAGAATCCCACATGTTGCGCCCCCTTTCCATGACCGACTATTCCTCACTGCTCACACGCCCAAAGCCGAGCGCATATACCACATTGCGTCCTGCCTTCTTCGCCTGATAAAGTGCTTCGTCAGCATTCTTGAATAGCTGGAGCTCATTATCCTGCTCCGGATCGAAGGCAGCTACGCCGACACTGATCGTGACATTGTGGTGAAACGGCATTTTCGCCTCCTCCACCCTGCGGCGAATACGCTCCCCGACTCTGCCCGCAACTGCGAGCGGCGCCCCCTGAAGAATAATGAAGAACTCATCCCCACCCCAGCGGCAGCCCGCATCTGAGCCACGGATCGTGTGGGAGATTGCATCCGACACCGTAAGAAGTACCTTGTCCCCCATATCATGTCCATAGGTATCGTTGACGCCCTTGAAGTAGTCGATGTCCATAAGGATGACCGAGAGTGGTGTCTTTTGCGTCTGTGAGACTGACACCGCCTCCTTCAGGAGGCGCTCCATCTCGCGGCGGTTCAGCAGATTCGTCAGCGTGTCGCGAATGGCAAGCTGCGTGAGCTGCTGATTCACCGTATGCAGCTCCTCCTCCGAAACACGGATGAAGTGCGACATGAATGCAAGCATTTTCCGATCGTAGGACAGCGGTGCCACGCGCTTTGGCTCCAGCTTTGCGGCCTTGACGTAATTGGATTTCTCCTTCATGCCTACGAGCAGGACATTCAAATTTGCCGGAACAATGCGTCGCCCAACGCGCCGAACCTCCCCGAATACAAATACAGTCGACGAGGGGAGCCCAGCGCAGGGGGACATTTCCGTCACGACATCTTCGCCAAGCAGGAGATAGTGCCCGATGCACGCCACACCGAAAATTGCCTGCGGTGAGAACGCAGACATATCACGTGCGTTTTCCGCCGCCTTCGTGAGAATGCCGTAGGGGTCGCCGTAAGCAAGGCGAAACTTCGTCCCCGCCTGCATGGGCAGGCCGAAGGTGAGTGCTCCCGATCCCTCCTCTATCTTAAGAGGGACACGCGCGGAGACCGAGCCATCCTCCTCCTCGAAGCAGAGCGGGAAGAGTGCCGCATCCGAACTGAAGTCGCCATTCCCCTTGATGCCAAAATAGCGCTCATAGATACGCAGCGGTATGCCGCCGTCCAACTCCTTGACCGTGCAGCCGTCTACACGTGTCGCAACAATCTCACGGCCGAGTTCATTCCAACCGAAGTTGCGTACTGCATGCGCATCCAGCGTCTCGCCGTGGAACACAATGGCGGCCATTCCAAGCCGCAGCTCCGCATCGTCCGCAATCAGATAGCCGTGCACTCCCATAGGCGGCGAATCAACAAAGGCTCCAAACACCGCGATGCGTTCGTCCATCGCAGTGCCCTCCTCAAGCAGTGCACCGAGCTGATCCATAAGGCCGACCACAAGGATTTCGACTGCCTTGGTATGCGGACGTGTGCCGATAAAGCGGGCAATACTCTCCTTTGCCTCTGATATCGGCGTATTTCCTTTGACCGTGACAAATTCCACCCGCGATGACTCAAACGCCGTAAAGGTCAGCATGGCCCCTTCCGTATCAAGGCACAGATCCGCCATCTTGAGGGCACAGGTATGCGCCAGGATCCGCGCATGCGGGAACAGCTCCCGCACAGCATTCACCATGCTCCCTGCCTTCTCAGCCGGCATATCACAGGGGGCGGCAATCGTAATGAGCAGAGACTCCACATGCGGAATCCGATCCAGTTTTTCCTTTGCCTGTTCCGCCTTGCGCTGCGCATCGGCAGTCCCGGAAACAATATAGGTCAGCTGCTGCATGATGCACTCCTTGTTGAACGTCGGGCCGTTCCGCTTTTTCACCGCGGATATTGTCCATCCTCCATATTTCCCATAAATAAAGGGCAGATGTCCCCTATTTATATGTTTCTTGCCTCACTTCGCATAATCGACAACGCGCGTCTCACGGATCACCGTTGCCTTGATCTGCCCCGGATACTCGAGATCGCCCTCGATCTTCTTTACAATATCATGAACGAGAACTGCCGCTCCCGCATCATCCACCTTGTCCGGCTTTACCATCACGCGGATCTCACGCCCCGCCTGAATGGCAAAGCAGCGCTCTACGCCGTCAAATGACTCCGCGATCTCCTCGAGCGCCTTCAGTCGCTTGATATAGGACTCAAGGCTCTCTCGCCGTGCGCCGGGACGTGCTGCAGAGACAGCATCCGCCGCCGCGACGAGCACGGCCTCCACCGTTGTCGCCTCCTCATCACCGTGATGTGAAGCAATGATATTGATGACCTCCTTCGACTCACGGTACTTGCGTGCGAGTTCGGCGCCCACTGTGACATGCGGACCCTCGATCTCATGGCTGACTGCCTTGCCGATGTCGTGGAGGAGGCCGCCGCGCTTGGCGAGCATGACATCGCAGTCCAGCTCCGCCGCCATCAGCCCCGCGAGATGCGCGACCTCGATGGAGTGCGCCAGCACGTTCTGTCCGTAGCTCGTGCGATAGCGCATCCGCCCCAACAGACGCACCAGCTCGGGATGGATGCCGTGCACGCCCGTCTCGAACGTCGCCTGCTCCCCTGCTTCCTTGATGCGCTGGTCGACCTCACGGCGCGCCTTCTCGATCATCTCTTCGATGCGTGCGGGATGGATACGACCGTCCTGAATCAGCTTTTCGAGCGCAATACGCGCCACCTCACGGCGTACGGGATCAAAGCCCGAAAGAATGACCGCCTCGGGCGTATCGTCGATGATGAGGTCTATGCCCGTCAGCGTCTCCAATGTGCGGATGTTGCGCCCCTCGCGCCCGATGATGCGCCCCTTCATCTCATCGTTCGGCAGAGCAACGACCGAGACCGTCGTCTCCGCTACGTGATCGGCAGCACAGCGCTGGATGGCGACGCTCAGGATCTCACGTGCTGCCTTGTCCGCCTCGTCCTTCGTCTGCTGGACATATTCCTTGATCTTGCGTGCCTTTTCATGCTTCAGTTCTTCCTCTGCCTCTGCCATGAGCACGGTGCGTGCCTCCTCGGAGGAGAGCCCAGAGATGCGCTCGAGCTCCTGCCGCTGACTCTCATAGAGCGCGCTGACCTCTGCCTGCGTCTTGTCGATGCGTGCTTCCTTACGTGCGAGACCTTCCTCCTTTTTCTCGATGGATTCCAGCTTGCGGTCGAGATTCTCCTCCTTCTGGATCGTACGACGCTCCATGCGCTGCAGTTCACTGCGGCGTTCCTTCGTGTCACGCTCAAAGTCCTGCCGCTGCCGCTGGATCTCCTCCTTGGCCTCGAGCAGTGCTTCCTTCCGCTTCGTCTCCGCCGCCTTCCCGGCCTCGTCGACAATGCGTTTTGCTTCACTTTCGGCTGATCCTATCTGTGCCTCTGCCGCACGCCTGCGTGCCGTATAGCCGGCTGCAGCGCCAACGCCAATGGCGATAATTATCATGAGTATTTCCGTAAAGATAACGGCCACCTCCTCGTTCATAAATAAGCGCATATTCTTATATATTCTAATGTTTTTTGTGGATGGTGTCAAGAATAGCGCCCCCTCTGCACACGCAGGAGAAAAAAGTCCTACTCTCCTAAAACCTGCTCTGCGCTTACAGCGACACGCTTCTTTCCCTCTGTACTGGACAGAAATATTTTCATCCGATATAATATGTTCATCGGTTCATATGTTAGGAGGAATTATGAATAAGAAAAAATTGATGCGAAGTGGTGTCGCACTTGCTCTCTCCATCTCCATGGCGGGTGGCATTACCCTCAGTACCCCAGCCGTGGCCGAGGCAAGCACGGGCAACATCATCGGTGCGATCGTCGGCGGTATTGCAGCGTCCGCTGAGATGAACAAGGAGATTAAGTACTACAACACAACTGAGGAAGGTCGTCAGGCGCTGAACAATCAGCTGCGCGAAAAGTACGGGGTCAATGACGACTACGCGCTCAACAATCAGCTCGACCGCATCTTCACCAATCTGACGGCGGCGATCGGTTCACAGGACGCGACCATCTATGACCGTCCGTACCTCTATTTCATCAACAACGAGAACAGCTTCAACGCATTCTGTACGCTCGGACATAATATGAGCGTCAATACGGGGCTTTACAACTACCTCAATAACGAGGATGAGATCGCCGTCGTCCTCGCCCATGAGATGGGGCACGGGCAGAAGGATCACCCTGCAAGGGGCATGAAGCGTTCGCTCGGGCCTGCGATTCTTGCGAGTGCGACGGGTACGGTGCTCGGTGCAATCGCCGCCAATATATGGAGCGGACAGGGACTCACCAAGCCGATGGAGTGGGAGGCAGATAACCTCGCCTTTGACTACATCTCGCACTCTCCGTACAACCCAGGAGCAACGGCAGCGGTATGGCAGCGTGTCATCGATATGGACGGCAACAACTCCGCCAATGTCGTCTCCATCATGTCCGGTGCCGCCGATCATCCGTCGAATGCCTCGCGCCGTGACAACTACGCCAAGAAGCTGACTGAGATGAGCGGCGGCAAGGTCACAGTGAACAACGGCACCGTCTATATCAACAAAAAGGAGTTCGTGACCCCCGCCCCTGCCAACGGTATGACCTCGGCGGAGCGCGCCTACTTCGTTATGGGCAACCTCGCGGCAGCCTATAAGAATGGGCACGCCGCTGCGGATGCGTACGCAGACGGCTCCACGGTCATGCTCGGCGCACAGCCCATCATCACAGCGGTGGAGGGTGACCGCAGTGCGGCAGACATGGCAGATCAGCTGAATAAGATCAAATAAGAGAATCACAAAAAACGAGGATTGCCGATGTGGCAATCCTCGTTTTTCTTTGCTATCGCTGCGGAAAGCGGCGCAGAGCACGTGGCTTCCCCAAGATCTCCGCCATCACGACCGCCTGCTGCATCGTCTGCGGCGTCCACTGCGGCAGCCCCTTTATCGCAGGAGATGCTGCAGCGGACAGTACCTCAGCGCGCCGTTCCTGTGCGGCGCGCTGCTTCCCTGCCTGTCGGTGCGCCGCCTCTGCCTTCTCGGCAGCTCTGCGCTCCGCCTCCCACTTTTGGCGCAGTGCACGCTCTGCCTCCGCCGGATCAACTGTCCCGATCTCGATGCGGCTGGGGATGCCGCGCATCGGGGGGATCTCGAACGCACCGCCCTTTGTCGCTCCGCGTTTATGACGGGGAATCTCCTGCGGCACGGTCGGCGGCGGAACTTTTTTCTTTCCGCGCACACGGTCATCGAGCACGCTGATCGCGATCAGGATGCCGACTACGACGAGAAATTCCATGGTGCATTCCTCACTTTACGGGGACAGACGGATGCTTGTCATCCTGCTTCCCCGATGCGCTGATCGCATGGCGCATATCCGTATCCGACTGGATGTTGTTCAGCTGATAATAGTCCATGACACCGAGCTTGCCCTCGCGCAGCGCCTGTGCCATAGCGTGCGGCACCTCTGCCTGCGCCTCGACCACCTTGGCCTCCATCTCCTGCGTGTACGCCTTCATCTCCTGCTCACGAGCAACTGCCATCGCGCGGCGTTCCTCCGCCTTTGCCTGTGCGATGCGCTTATCCGCCTCCGCCTGATCGGTCTGCAGCTCTGCACCGATGTTCCGCCCGACATCGACATCGGCAATATCAATGGAAAGAATCTCAAATGCCGTTCCTGCGTCGAGGCCTTTGCCAAGCACAGTCTTCGAGATGTCGTCCGGATTGGCAAGCACGTCATTGTGACTCTGCGAGGAGCCGACCGTCGTCACGATGCCTTCGCCAACACGTGCAATGATCGTCGGTTCCCCTGCACCGCCAACGAGGCGATCGATGTTCGCACGCACCGTAACGCGCGCCTTGATTTTCAGCTCGATGCCGTTCGCTGCCACAGCGGAGACAATCGGCGTCTCGATGACCTTTGGATTGACACTCATCTGCACCGCGTCGAGCACATCGCGCCCCGCGAGGTCAATTGCCGCTGCGCGCTCGAATGGGAGGGCGATCTGCGCGCGATGCGACGCGATCAGCGCATCCACCACCTTGTCCACATTACCGCCTGCGAGATAGTGTGCCTCGAGCTGGTTGACGCTCACATCCAGCCCTGCCTTATTCGCCTTGATGAGCGGCAGAACAATGCGGCTCGGCGGAACGCGGCGCAGGCGCATCCCAACCAGCGAGACAATGCCGACCGAGACATTTGCCGAGATCGCCGAGACCCACAGCCCGAGCGGAACAAAATGCAGAAAGATCGAAACCGCCAGGATAACGATGACAACGAGGAATGCTCCTCCGAATAGTGTACCCATGAAAACCTCCTAGATGTATGTTCATCCATCCGAAATATTATGCCTCACGCACTACCACACGGCTGCCGCTCACAGACAGGACGACAACGCGCGTCCCCTTTTCAATAAATGCGCCCTCCGAGACGACATCAACAGGGCGGCCGTCAATCTGTACCGTTCCCGCAGGCCGCAGCTCCGTGAGCACCTTGCCCATCTTCCCAATGAGATCAACTGCCCCAACGGCACTGACATAGCCCTCCTCCGTGCGCGAGCTATTGTGAAGGACCAGCTTGTTCCACAGCCGGCTCGATGGCAGACGGGCAACGACGAGCAGGAATACCGCCACAGAGATGGCAAGCGCGATGCCGAGCGCAGCGAGTGCGCCGATGTCGCCGCCGAGCGCGAGCACTATGCTGTAGAGCATCGCTGCAACGCCCAGCCCCGCGAGCAGTCCGACCGTTGGCAGCAAGATCTCCACAATGATCATCAGCACACCGACAAGAAACACCGCGATGTGATAGAACTCCACCAGACCGCGCGTATACTGGCTGCCCCAGAACACCGCCGCCGCGACAATCCCGAGCAGGACACCGACGCCCAGCCCGCCCGTCTTGATCTCTACCATAATGGATAGAAACATCACGGCGAGCAGCAGCACCTGCAGCACGCCACGATCTACGATAACATCCATACCTGCCCTCCTTCGACAGATGCCGCATACGCCATCCGTCCGATCACGCTGCAAAAGAAAAACCGCCCCTACGTCCCAAACGTGAGCGGTGTATTTCATAGCCATGTGAAGAAGCAGCCGCCAGAGAGGGGTCCTCCTTTTCTGTCTTTATGATAACAGATTCACACAGCGTTCGCAAGATGTTTGTATAGATTCTGTCAATAGCAGCAAGACCATGTACCAACTTTTCATCCAAATCGTTGCTGCTTGCACTTTCCGAAAAGCATTTGTATAATGCCTGAAGAGAACCACTAAAGGCAAAGGCGGCTAACTTCTTCACCTCTCCAACTCTATAAGCGGGAGGTGGTGCACTATGGGTTATTACGAGTTCATTTTAATCATTGTTCTCGTCACTGGCTACATCGTTGCCATAAAAAAGAAATAACCGCCCTACTTTGACACGGTAAGCGGTTATTCCGTTATTCTGTGAAGGAGTAGCCGCCCTACGGTGGTTCTCCTTTTTTTGTACCTCTATCATAGCAGACACAGCGCATTTTTTCAAGATATCCCAACACGGATTCTGTAAAACGTTGATGCTCTTATAGAGCGTTGCTAGCTGCACTTTCCCGCCATCGTTTGTATAATGCCAAAAGAGAGACACAACAAGTAGGGCGTCTATTCTCTTCACCTCTCCAACTCTATAAGTGGGAGGTGGTGCAATATGGGTTATTACGAGTTTATCTTAGTGATTGTACTCGTCACTAGCTTGATCGTTGCTATAAAAAAGAGATAACCGCCCTGTCCTTCAAAACGTGAGCGGTTAATCCGTAATTCGTGAAGAGGTGACGCCTTGCGGTGTCTCTCTTTTTGTATCTTTATCTTAGCAGATTTGTCCTCTGTTTTCAAGTCACCTCAACGCTGATTCTGAAAAACGGCATCGCTCAATCCTACACGTACGCTTACCCATAATAAAAAGAGTACTCAGCATCACATACTGAATACTCCAGCAATGTTCAAAAGAATGGTCGGAACGACAAGATTTGAACTTGCGGCCTCTTCCACCCCAAGGAAGCGCTCTACCAAGCTGAGCTACGTCCCGAACAGTGGCTATTATACCGACCTTTTCGCATCTTGTCAAGGAATCGCCGATAAAAATGAAGTCCGTCAAGTGTCGGATTTGTTTCTTTCTCAATCCTTTTGCGTCATCTGCTTCATCAGGCGAAGCGCACCGATCTCGACACCGGTCTCACGCGCAACCTGTTCGATGGTGCGTCCGGCGCGCAGGAGGGCGCGTGCCTTGCCCATGGACTCATCTTCCTGCGCGGCGGGCTGCATCTCTTCCTCCGGCATACCGTCCTCTTCCCGTGGTGCGGGAACCGGCGCCTGCTGCGGCACAGGTGGCGGAGGCGCAACGGGACGTGCCTGTGGCTGTACCTGCATCGCAGGTTGCATGGTTTGCTGCGGATGCGGTGCAGCGGGCATCGCTGCGGGAGCGGTACTGCGCATCTGTTCGCGCAGGATGGACTGATGCAGGACGGCAGCAAAGGCATCGCCGTCCGTGCGCTGCGCCTCCGTCAGCTGAACCGAAGGCGGCATCGGAGGAACAGTGCCCGCGCGTGATGCGGTATAGGCCGCAGGGGGCACGGTTCCGCCGAGGTCGCGAAGACGGCGTTCGAGTTCTTCGATACGTTGCTGGAGTGCCCACTCGAGGCGCTGTGCATCCGCCACACGCGTTTCCAGCTGCGTGCACCGCTGATCTGCCTCACGCAGGAGTCCTTCGAGTTTTGTCACGTGGGTGCCTAGGCGCTTGATGATGGTGTCCGCCGACTGTCGGAGCTCTTTTTTTAGTTTCTCGATGGATTCTGCCAGTTCCTCATCATCTTCCTCGCTGCGCTGGCGGCGATGGATGATGTAGCGCACGATGAGGAGCAGTACAGCTCCCAGTATGATGAGTGCGCCTAGGATTTCGGTGATGGAAATAATAACAGGCCGCCTCCCTACAAGCTAATATCAAGATGCACACCACGATTGGGGTCAGCAGCAAGCCGCTGAAGGAGTTCTGCACCATGATCCTCCCGCTGCTCTCGTCCGCCCTGTCCCCTTCCACGCTGTCCCTGACGGCGTTCTCGTTCCGGATCGTCCTTGACACGCGCGTCGTCACTCGCCTTTTCCTTCGCACGCACCTGCTGACGTGCGAGCTCCGCATCCTGTTTCTGGCGCAGGGATTCAAAGGTCTGCTGAACATTGACCTGGTTCTGCATATTGCTTTGAACATTCCCCGCCTCATTGGACTGCGGGATCATCATCTGCATGCTGATTGGCGTGACGTTCATGGTGCTGTCTCCTTTTCTACAGAATGCCTGTGACGACTTCCCCTTCAAGAACCTGCAGCTTAGCATGGCGCAGTTCGCTGTCCACGGTCTTTTTCACCCCACTGATGATGATGTTGACCCCCGGGAAAATGGTATCCGACGCCTCGACGGAGCCGTTTTTCATCTGCTCCAACTCCTCGCGCATCTCCTCCAGCTCCTCCTTCATCCGCTTGATCTTGGTCGCCAGCGGGAATTGCACATGGGTCAGTTCGGCAAGCTGCTCTCGACGGCGTTCCGACAGACTCATGAGCGGTTGTTTTTTCAGTGTCTCAAGGGCAAGCCGCACTTGGGTCAGCTGTTTATCCGCCGCCTGATATTCTTTCAGCAGGTTGTCATATTTGTGCTTGAGATTCGGATCGATGCCGACATTGATGTTGGTCTGCACATAGAAGTTATTCCCAAGGATTTTTGCGCGTATGGACTCCCCTGCCCCAACGGAGCCGCCCGTAATAAATCCGCGCTGCCCCTCAACAGTGACATGGTGCCCTGCGCGCATCACCGAGTGAAGCACGACATCATTGACGAAGATATCGCGCTCTGCTGTGATGTTCGCATTCTCAACGAAGGCAATGCTCACATCCTCGCGCGCATGGATCTTCCCTACGTTCATGCCGCGGATGCCGCCGTGTACGATGACGTTGCGCCCCTCGACCTCCGCACCGCCGATCATGCCCTTGATCTCAACATCGCCCGCTGCCTTGACGGAGAAGCCGCTCTCGACGTCACCGCGTATCTCCACACTGCCGGCAAAGTCAATATTGCCCGTGCCCACATCGACACTGCTGTCGATGACAAGATGTGGATCGACACTGACCTTCTTCCCGTCATCGACGATCTGCCCATCGATGACGGCGACCAGCTCGTCGTTGTTGACCACCTTGGTATTCTTTCCCTGTGGAAGATTGATCGGCTTTCCGGGTCTCGACGCAACCTCCTCGCCGAATACATTCTTCCCCGGGATGCCCTGTGTCTCCGGGATACGGACGACAAGGACATCACCGATTGCCGCCCGAAGAAAGATGTTCATGTCCTTGTAGTCGACGCGGTCAAAGGCTCGCTCTGCGGGACGCCCCTTGACGCCCATGTCGAATTTCTTTTCGAGCCGTGCATCTTCGCCTGCGACGGGTGCTGTCCCGCGCGCCGCCATAAAGGGAGTGAGACGCGCAACGCCGCGCCCAATCGCTGCGCAGTCAATGCCGTAGACGACCTTCTTCTCCTTCAGCGCATCCAATACATCCGCGACGGACGGCGGCAGATTTCCCTTCTTATCGTCGAAGCGTACCGCTGCCGACATCGCATCGTTCGGAATCTCGATGGTAAAGGGGATGGTGAGGTTATCCTCCCCATCCTCAGCGGCAGCGTTAAGTTTTTCCTCAACCCCCTCCGCCGCACGCACGAGATGCGCGAGCTGGAGGACATCGTAGTCCGTAACGCCCGCCGCCTCGATCTTCTCACGCAAAGCGGACAGGTCAACGACGTCCGCATCCGGCTCCTCCGGATAAACGGTAAGGTAGGCGCCATCCTCACGCAGGGCAAGCTGAAAGCCCTCTTTTCTTCCCCCAACGATACGTTCCATAAGTCCCACTCCAGATCCTTCATAATTGCGCTTCGATTACAACGATTTTCGTCGGGGCGATGCGCAGGTTAACCAACATCATTCATCCGTGCCAGAGAGCCCCGCATACGGAAGATTGCCTTCGTATGCAGCTGGGAAATGCGCGCCTCCGACAGGTGGAGAACAGCCGCAATCTCCTTTAGTGTCATTTCGTCATAATAGTAGAGCGCCACGACCGTCCGCTCCTTCTCGGGGAGTTTTTCAATCGCAGCAGCAAGCGTTTCCTTGATCTCCGTCCACTCTGCATGCTCCACAGGACCATCCTCGAGGGATGCCTGAGCATCGGTGCGGAGATACTCCTCAAGGGGGATCACGGTTGCTGCACTGACCTGGCTCTCAAGACGATGTAATTCCTCTATGCTGAGATCCATTTCCTCCGCCAGCTCCTGATCTGTCGCCGTACGCCCAAGAGTCCCTTCCAGATGAGCTACAGCTTTTTCATAGCGCTTGATGTTCTGACGTACGCTGACGGGAATCCAGTCCTTTGCACGCAGGTGGTCAAGGATCGCGCCGCGTACGCGTACGCCCGCATAGGTCTCAAATTTATTGCCGCGTGTGAGCTCGTATCGCTCGATCGCATCGAGCAGGCCAAAGAACCCACTGCTCAGAAGATCCTCCCGATCGACGTGCTGTGGCAGGCTGATAGCGATGCGTCCGGCAACCAGGCGTACGAGAGGGAGATAGTATTCAGCAATACGGTTTCGCACCTCAATGGTCTTTTCCGTCTCATACGCCTTCCACAGAGCCTCGATATCCTCTTCTATCGGCTCCGCCATCTGCATCATCTCCTCTCCGCGCATCCGTCAGTTTTACGCCGGTGCCGCTGCCGTGCGTTCCTCATCCGCCGACGTCTCATCCACCGGCGGCTCATGCGCCTCATCCGGCGACGTCATGTGCGTCAGCGTCTCCGCCGACAGCGGACGGAAATCCTTGGGCTCAGCAAAGGCAATTGCATCCTCTGCGCCGTCGTCCTCTGCGTCAAAGTCGATGTCATCGGCATCATAAACGATCTTCTTCATATCTTCCATGCGCTCGTCCGGCATCTTGTCGTACGCTGTCCAACCTTTTGCCTCGAGAATGAAGGTGACAAGATAGGTAAATGCACCGGCACAGACGAACGCGATGAGGCTGCGCAGAAATGCTGTGCCAATACGCGCATCGGTAAAGAGCCCCGTCAAAAAAACGACGAGAGCAGCGATCACCGAAAATGCGAGCGCCATCCCCACTTTGAACAAGAAATCACCTTCCCCCTAGATGGTTTTATCCCCTTTGCTGACGGTCTTGACGGTATACGTACCGTCATTCAAGTCGATGGATACGGTGCGTCCATAGTTGAGCCCCGTATCCTCGGCGATGAGGCGGATGCCATGTGCCGCCAGAAGATCCTTTGCCGCCTGTGCATTTCGCTCGCCGACGCGCATGACGCTCGTCGAGTTGGAGAACGCAAACATCTGCGCTCCACCCGCGATCTTTGCAACGAGACGGGACTTTACCCCCCCAAGTTTCAGAACGTCCGCCAGCATGAGCGGAAATCCCGTATCGATGAACTTCGCCGGTGTATCGGAGGGGCGTGCCTGCTTACTGTCCGGCAGCATATAGTGGAGCAGGCCGCCCACTTTTTCCTTAGGGTCATATAGTGAAAGGCCGATGCAGGAACCCAGTCCATAGCTGATGAGTGTGGCGGGAGCCGCACCGACCTTGTAGTCGGCCATGCCGACTTTGATCAAATTCGGCATATCATACAACTCCTACCGCATTCATAATGCTGCTCAGTGAGCCCGGATCGGGGACAAGGAAAAAATGTCCCTTGATGCTGCGGTCATCCGCGACAAAATTCGTCTCTATGAGGAGTGCGTGATCCCCCATCTCTCCGAGCTGAACCAGAACAACATTGAGAATCGCCCCTGCCATGTCCACGGCAAGTGCCGGCACGGACGGGAGCATGCTGATCCCCGTAAAGCTATAGAACGCATTGAGGTATGAGCCAGCAAGGATGTTGCCGACCTCCATCAATGCGGATTCATCCATCGGGCTGAGCTCTGTCGTCGTTGTTCCGACCTCACGCCCGCACATCGTATCCGCGAGAGCAAACGCGCTGTCACGCGGAATGAGAAAAAGGATGTTGCTCGGTGCTTTTCCGTAAACGCGCAGGAAAATACCGACGACCACGAGTTCCGGTCCGCCGACAAATTCCGGTACATCTTCAATTGGAACCAGTGCCACCTGCGGCACATTCATCTCGATGCGATGCTGGATCAGACGGGAAAGTGCCGTCGCGGAATTACCCGCGCCGACATTTCCGATCTCCTGCAGCACATCGAGCTGCATATCCGACAGAGCTGTCAGGTCTTCCCCTTCTACAGTCATCGACTCAATCCTTTTCTCATGCGGTGCAATTCCTCAAGGATTCACTGCACACTCCTGTGTTATTTTGCCTCCTTGAGGCCGACGATCTCCTCCAGATTGAGCAGAATGATCAGTCGTCCTCTGATATTTCCGATGCTGCTGATAAACTTGCTGCTCACACGCGCATTGGTCGCCTTCTTTGTATCGACAGGTGCGTTCTCGATGCTCAGTACCTCCGTCACTGCATCGACAAGCATGCCAACGTGCACGTCCTCGACCGATACCGTAACGATACGCGTACGGTCGGTATACGGCGTCTCTGCGAGACCAAGGCGCTGCTTGAGATCAATGACCGGAAGAACAGCACCACGCAGGTTGATGACCCCCTTGATGAAGTCCGCCGAATAGGGGACACGGGTGATATCGGTGAGATTGCGGATCTCCTGCACGTTCAGAATGCTGACACCATATTCTTCATCACACAGGTTGAATGCCACGTACTGGTTGTTCTGCGGCGCGCCGCCCTGATTCATATCCTCTGCCATCTTCTTTTCCCTCCCCTGCTCACTGCTGAATCATGGTTGCGACATCGAGAATGAGTGCAACTCTGCCGTCGCCAAGCACTGTTGCTCCGCCGAAGAGCTTGAGTCCGGCGAAGAGGTTCCCCAGTGTCTTGATAACGATTTCCTGCTGACCGATGAGGTTGTCCACCACGATGCCTGCCTTCGCCTCGCCGGCATGGACAACGACGACAAAGAGCTCCTCGGAGTCCTTCACATGCGGGACCTGCAGCGCCTCCTCCATGCGGACAATCGGGATGATCTCACCGCGCAGGACGATGACCTCCTTGTTCTGGATGGTCTGGATATCCGTCGGCTCGATGTTGACCGTGCTGTCGATGGAGGTGAGCGGAATGGCGTACATCTCTTCCTGTACGCGGACAAGCATCGCCTGGATGATCGCGAGCGTCAGCGGGAGCTTGATCTTAAAGATGGATCCCTCGTCGATATGCGTCTCTACATCGACGTGCCCGGAGAGTGCCTCGATCTTGCTGCGCACAACGTCCATGCCGACGCCGCGACCCGAGATATCGGTGATCTGCTCCGCCGTGGAGAATCCTGGCAGGAAGATGAGGCGGACGGCATCTGCATCATCGAGGCGGTCTGCCTCATCCTGCGTGATCATGCCCTTTTCGACCGCTTTGCGGCGAATCTTATCGGCGTCAATGCCCGCACCGTCATCCGTAATCATGATGACGACGTTATTGCCTTCGTGACGCGCAATCAGCCCGACCTCACCGACGCGCGGCTTGCCCTTTGCCTCACGCGCATCAGGGCTCTCAACGCCATGGTCGAGGGAGTTGCGCAGAAGATGCATGATCGGATCGCCGATCTCGTCGATAACGGTACGATCAAGCTCCGTCTCTTCGCCCTCGATGGTGAGGTTGATCTCCTTTCCCAGTTCCTTCGATACGTCGCGCACCATGCGCGGGAAGCGGTTGAACACGGCACTGACTGGAACCATGCGGACCTTCATGACGATGTTCTGCAGATCACCCGTCACACGATCCATCTGTTCGAGTGTCTCCATGAGGTCACTCATGCGATGGGTCTGTCCGATCTGTTCAAGACGTACCTTGTTGATAACCAGCTCGCCCATGAGGTTCATCAGAGTATCAAGTTTTTCAATATCGACACGAACGCTCTGACTCTGATGCGGCTTCTTCGCCGCGGGCGCAGATTTCGCGCCTGCCTTCTTCGTTGGAGCTGCCGGCTTCTTCGCCGCAGGTGCGGCTGCCGGTGCAGTCTGCGCGGGAGCTGGCTCAATCTGCTTGCCAAGTGCATCGGGATCGAGTTCCTCTACACCGATATCCTCGATCTCTGAGACCGTATCAACGGCGTTCTTCACCGCCTCCGTGTCAGCACTTGTGGCAATCACCACGTCGAAGCTGCGCTCAAATTTCTCCTGCTCGAGATCCTCCGCCGGGGGAACGCTCTTGATGACATCACCAATCTCATCCAATGCATGCATGACCATGACAGAACGCGCTGCCTTGAGCACACAGCTCTCCATCAGTGTAACCTTGACATGGAAGACGTTCATCCCAGCGTCCTTCGCCTTTTTCATGACATCGAGGTCAATGTCATCAATGCCGAGATCGCTCCCCGCTCCGCCAGATGCATCACCCGCCGCAGGGGCAGTCGAAGCTCCCCCTGCAGCAGGAGCTGCAGCCGGAGGAGGCGTTCCCTTGGAGATAGAGCTGAGCTTAGCGACGAGGTCGGAGACATCGACGACATCCTCCGCCTCACCGTTGCCGACGCTATCCACCATCTGCTCCAGTGAGTCAAGACACTTGAAGAGCGTGTCCATGATGTCCTCGTTGAGCTTCAGCTCTTCCTTGCGGACAAGGTCAAGGACGTCTTCCATCTCATGCGTCAGCTCCGCGATCTTCGCGAAGCCCATCGTCGCAGACATGCCCTTCAGAGTGTGAGCGTTGCGGAAGATGTCGTTGACGACACTGATCTCCTCCATGTTCTCTTCGAGACGCAAAAGGCCTTCGTTCAGGGACTGCAGATGCTCATGCGACTCATCCAGGAACATATCCATATACTGGTTATCCATTGATATTCCCCCTACTTCCTATCTTCTCACAGCCGCCTGAATCGCTCCCGCGATCTTGGGCAATGGGCATATCTCATCGGCCAGCCCCGCATCGACCACAGATTTTGGCATTCCGTAGACGACACAGGTCGCTTCATCCTGCGCAATGCAGTAGCCGCCATTTTGCTTGATCCGGCGCATCCCTTCCCTGCCGTCGCAGCCCATCCCCGTAAGGATGACGGCGATGACATCGTTTCCTAGATGCGCCACAGAGTCGTACATGACATTCACCGCAGGACGGTGATTTCCAACGGGCGGCTCATCGCTGAGTGCGATACGCCGCCCCCCCGCCTCCTGCCGAACGCGCAGCTGCCGGTTCCCCGGCGCGATATAGACGCAGCCGGGCCGCAACACATCGCCGTCACATGCCTCCCGAACCTCAACACGGGCAACTCCGTTCAGGCGCTCCGCCAGCGCTCCCGTGAATCCGGCCGGCATGTGCTGAACGACGACAACAGGACAGGGGAAATGTTCCGGCAGCCCCGTAATGACCGTCTGCAGTGCCTGTGGCCCGCCTGTCGATGAGCCGATGGCGACAATTCGACGGTTCTGTGGGGCTCCGCGGACATGGGTTTCATAATGATGTAAATCAGTCATTCCTCACGCGCTCCACTTGAGCACGCTGCACTTGGAAGAGATAGCGGACAATCTTATCCCTCATGCTGCGTGACACTGCCAGAAACTGGATGCCGATGTGATAGATCGGCGTATCGTCCTCACGCTCCACGCGCGTTACGCGCATCACCTTCGACATCATCTCGATCGTCCCAATGCCAGGAATATCGTTGATATCGAGTGCTACGCCGGTATCGACGGGCAGACGCCGCGGCCAAACAAACGAGAGTCCGCTGCCGCTGAGATCGACAATCGGCACGTTCGTCGGCGCATCAATCGTCCCCTCGGCGTCGATGTGGCGGATCGTCGCCGTAAGATTTACCTTGGTACGGAACAGCCCACGCTTCTGGAAGCGCTCGACAAACTCAGGGATGGAAATGCGCAGCGTCGGAATGCGCCCGTCATGACGCCCATGCCCGCGATGTACGCTAAAGAAGCGATAGTGACAGCCATCGCCCCCTGCAAGTACATACAAATTCTCGCCGACACGGGGGATGATCGGAACGAGCCGCTCATCCACGGGCATCGCGACGACGAGATCATCCCCGACAATGTCCTCCACGCGGCTGGCATAACCGGAAGTCCCCTCCTCGGTATTTTCAAAGAATATTTCCAATCGCTGTCCGATGGATAAAATACTCCTTGCCTCTACCAATTCGCCCGCCATCTAAAATTTCCTCCTTGGCTAAGCTGAAAAGTTAAAAATTTGTTGCAAAAAACCTTTCCAGCCTCTTTTTACTTTCATTTCTTCCCCGGTGATAATCGCCTCTGCCAGCGCATCAATGCAGCGCGCGGCCGCAGATGCGGGTGCCGCCTTGATGAGCGGCTGCTGGCGCCGTACTGCCCTCGTCACGGAGGCGTCCTCAAAGACATAGCCGAGGCAGTCTACGGGCATGTGCAAGAACTTCTCTGCGGCCCGTTGGAGTTTCAGTGCAACCTCACGGCTCTCCTTCGGCTCGTAGACGCGGTTGATGACAAGGCGGAGATTCTTCTGTGCGGCGTAGATGCTGTATGCTTTCATAACAGCGTACGCATCCGTCAGGGAGGTCGGCTCCGGCGTCGTCACGAGGAGCACCTCGTCCGCCGCGAGGATAAAGTCCATCACGTTGCGCCCCAGTCCCGCGCCTGTGTCAACGAGGATCACATCGGCACGCGCGGCACAGTCGGCGAGCTTCTGCTGCAGGAGCAGCTTCTCCGCACGATCATATTCCAGAGCCTTCTCAATGCCCGAGCCGCCCGAGATGTACTGAACACCATGCGGCGACTCAACGATCACATCGTCCAGTTTGATCTCCGGCCGCAGGAGATCGAGCAGATGGCGCCGCGACGAGGTGCCGAGCATCACGTCGACATTCGCCATACCGAGATCGGCGTCGATGACGAGCACGCGATACCCCTTATCGCGCATTGCAATCGCCAGATTGACGGCGATGTTGGTCTTTCCGACACCGCCCTTCCCGCTGGTGATCGCAACGACGCGTACATCTGCCCATGCCTTCGCCTGAGCAGACGAGAGCATCGGCCGTTCCGGCACTGTCTGCTGCGCAGGGGGAGGCGGCTGCGCCTCCGTGGGGGCAGGCTCTCCCTCGGCACCGACCATCTGTCGCAGCCGCGTTGCCTGATCTGTCATATCATTCCCTCAAAAGCAGTTCCGCCAGCCGCTCCGCTGTCGCCGGAATGATGTCGTCCGGCACGCTCTGTCCGTTGGAGAGAAACGAAAGAGGCAGTCCGCGGTTGGCAAGAAGATTGAGCACCATCCCGAACGTCTGCGTCTCATCCATTTTCGTAAAGATGATGCAGTCGGGTTTGCACGGAGCAAAGCGTTCAATGATCTGCACGGCATCCTGCTCCTTCGTCGTCGCGCTGACGACGAGGTGCTTCTCCATCCGCGCATACGCGGCAAGCAGCGAGGTCAGCTCCTCCATCTGGAATTCGTTGTACTGGCTGCGCCCCGCCGTATCCACGAGGACAAAATCCTTGCTGCGGTGACGCGCAATCGCCTTTTTGAGATCTGTTGCCGAGTAGACGACCTCGACGGGAAGCCCCAGAATCTCCGCATATTTTTTGAGCTGCTCCACCGCCGAGATGCGATAGGTATCTGCCGTGATAAGCGCTCCCTTGAGATTCTGCTCCAGCACAAAATGCGCGGCGATTTTTGCGAGTGTCGTTGTCTTACCGACGCCCGTCGTGCCGATGAAGGCATAGACACGCGCGCCGTGCGTCCCGGGTTTCAGTCCATCGGTGAACTGCATCACCTGTGACAGGTAGCCCGCCAAAACACCTGCAGCGCGGGGGTCAAGGCTGTCGAGATTCGCATCGGCGATGGGAATCTTCCCCGCCATATCCTCGCACAGTTCCTCACGGACATCCTGCTTGACGAGCGCATCACGGATGGAGACCACCTCTTTGGGTTTGTTTGCCGCCATCATGGAGGCGAGCATCGTCTTCATCTGCGCAAGCTCATCCTCGAGCATGCGGATGCGCTCTGCCGAGCGGTCCTCATCTGCCACAGGGGCAGATGGCTGGGCTGCTGGCAGCTCTGCCACAGGCGTGGGCTGAGGCACCGTCTCATAGGCGGGTGCCTGCGCCGGAGCAGCGACAGGGGGCTGTGCCGGCGGAACATAGCCATCCTGCGGATAGGCGGGTGCCGGGGGTACCGGTGGTTCCACCGGTGTAGCAGGCGGCGCTGCATAGGGCAGCTGCACCACGTCGGGGGCGTAGACATCGTACACGGGCCCCGCCTGAGGGGCGGCTCCTCCCTCTGAACCTGCCGTTTCATTCATCCGATATCGGTTCACCACATTGGTCGGCAGGATCGGCGATGCCGGGGGAACATAGGCCGGAGACGGCTGCGGCGCCCGCTGCTGTGATTCATCCACCGCAGCAGTCACCTCGATCATCTCCGCGCCGCCAAGAACACCCCCCTCACGATATTTCTTCGTGTGGAGGAGCACGGCATTACTGCCGAGTTCGTCCTTGATCTGCTCCATGGCCTCCTTGACCGAGGATGCGCGTACCGTTTTAACCTGCACTTAGATCTTCACCACCCCAAGGATTTGAATTTCAACATTCTGTTCGATTTCCGCGTGCGAGAGAACAATGAGGCCCGCGATCGAGCGCTCAACTAAATTACGGAAATACGGACGCACCGTCGGACTCGTGAGCACAATCGGCTGATAGCCCTGATCAGTCAGCTTACGGAGCTGTTCCTGCAGCGCCGTAAGGAGTTTCTGCATCGTATCAGGGTCGAGGCTGACATAGGAGCCATGCTCGGTCCGCTGTACGCTGCCCGCGATCTTGTTCTCGATGGCAGGATCAAGCGTAATGCAGGGGAGCACCCCGTTCTGGACGTTCTGCTGCGTGATCTGCCGCGCCATGGCGTGACGGACATACTCCGTCAGGACGTCCGTATCCTTCGTTGCTGGCGCGTAGTCGGCAAGCACCTCCAGAATCGTGCTCATATCGCGGATCGAGATGCGCTCGCTCAGGAGATTGGCGAGCACCTTCTCCACTTCGCCCACGGTGAGCAGATTCGGAACGACCTCCTCGACGAGAGCCGCGTTGGTCTTCTGGAGATTGTCGAGCAGGTTCTGCGTCTCCTGACGCCCGAGGATCTCCGCCGCATGCTCCTTGATGATCTCCGTCAGGTGGGTGGCGAGCACGGAGACCGCATCCACGACCGTGTAGCCGTTCAGCTCCGCCTGCTCGCGTTCGTTCTCCGAGATCCAGAGTGCGGGGAGACCGAACGCCGGCTCCGTCGTCTCGATGCCCGGCACCTCCTCAAAGACGGTTCCCGAGTTCATCGCGAGATAGTGGTCGAGCATCAGCTCGCCGCGCGCAATCTCCACGCCCTTCAGCTTGATGATGTAGGCATTGGGTTTGATCTGGATATTGTCGCGGATGCGGATGGTCGGCACGACGAGTCCGAGCTCCAGTGCACATTGGCGGCGAATCATGACGATGCGGTCGAGGAGATCGCCGCCCTGCCCCGTATCGACGAGCGGGATAAGGCTGTAGCCGATCTCGAGCTCCATCGGATCAACCTGCAGGAGCGAGACGATATTTTCGGGCGTCGTTGCTTCCTTCTTTGCCTTGGCTTTCTGCTCGACCTGCTGGACTTCCTGCTCCACCGCCTGACCACGATGGAGATTCCATGCGATGAAGCCGCAGAGTGCCGCGAGGGTAAAGAACGGAATGCCCGGCAGTCCCGGCATGATGGCGAGGAAAAGGAGCACACCCGTGAGAATCATAAAGATGCGCGCGTTGCGGAAGAGCTGCTTGACGAGATCGCCGCCGAGGTTCCCCTCTGCCGCCGAGCGCGTGACGATGATACCGGTTGCCGTCGATATGAGGAGCGCAGGGATCTGTGCGACGAGCCCCTCACCAACAGTCAGCAGCGTATAGGTCTGGAGTGCCTGCGCCGCATCCATATCGCGCTGGAGCATCCCAATGACAAAACCGCCGCCGATGTTAATCATCATGATGACAATGGCGGCGATGGCATCGCCCTTGACAAACTTCGATGCACCGTCCATTGCGCCGAAGAAGTCCGACTCGCGCTGCACCTTCTCGCGGCGGCGCTTCGCCTCCGCATCTGTAATTGCCCCTTGATTGAGATCCGCGTCGATCGCCATCTGTTTGCCTGGCATCGCATCGAGGGTGAAGCGCGCCGACACCTCAGCAACGCGTTCCGAGCCCTTCGTGATAACGATGAAGTTCACAATGACGAGAATAACGAACACGATAAAGCCGACGACCGCATTGCCGCCGACAACAAAATTTCCGAATGCCGTAATGACCTCGCCGGCGTTCGCATTGAGCAGAATCAGACGCGTTGACGAGATATTCAGCGCCAGCCGAAAGAGCGTCGTAATGAGGAGGAGCGATGGAAAGACGGATAGATCCAGTGCCTCCACATTGTAGATCGCCGACATGACGACGAGCAATGCAATGGTGATATTGAGACAGATCAGGACATCCAATAAGACCGTCGGCAGTGGAATGATCATCATAATGACGATCGTCACGATGGCGACGGCGATCAGAACATCGCTGTATCGCTGTATGAAACTGCCGGACGAAAGAGGATTTACACTGCCGGTCTGCGGTGCTGCCATGCTCTTACTCACTCCCCTTGTTCCCGTTTCTCTTACGTGGATATATGATCCACCATATAACATTATATCAAATATTGAAATCTCGTCAAATGATAAATGTGTTCTTAGAGTACCGATTGTACAGGTGTATCAAAGTCTGTCCGAGTGGCATAGAAGTTCGTTCTGCTTCCACTGTTTTCCTTACGCTCCGCGTCGTGCATGCTTCAGGCGGTAGACGTATGCCAGCACTTCAGCGACCGCTTGGTAGAGCTCCTGCGGAATCGCATCACCGATCTGCACGGCCGCATAGATGGCACGCGCGAGCGGTTTGTTCTCGATGATCGGGACACGCGCCTCACGTGCGATCTCCTTGATGCGCTGCGCAACGAGATCCTGTCCCTTCGCAACGACCAGCGGCGCCGACATCCCCTGCTGATAGGAGAGTGCAATCGCATAGTGGGTCGGGTTTGTGACGATGACATCCGCCTTCGGCACTTCCTTCATCATACGCGCCATCGCCATCTGCCGCTGTTTCTGGCGAATCTTTCCCTTGATCTGCGGGTCGCCTTCAGACTGCTTCATCTCATCCTTGACTTCCTGTTTGGTCATCTTGAGATCCTGCGTCGTCTGCCACTTCTGGTAGCCATAGTCCATGAGCGCCATAATCATGATGACACCGATAACGATGAACGCCATCTGGAAGATGATCTCCGCCACAAGTGCAAGGCTCGTTGTCAGGTCGAAGAACATGAACTGCGGCATCGCGAGAATCTGTTCATGGATGAATCGGTAGAGAAAAAAACCAATGACGAGAATCTTGAAGAATGACTTCGCCAGCTCGACGAGCGAACGCTTGGAGAAGATGCGCCCGAAGCCGTTGATTGGATTCAACTTGTCCAGTTTGAACTCAATGGACTCGGTGTTGAACGTGAGCCCGACCTGAAAGAAATTGATCGCCAAGCCGATCAGCATGATCGCAAACATGACGGGAAAGGCGGTCTTGGCGAGCACAACAATGATGCCGATAAAGATGTGAATAATGTTCTCAGTGTCGACGCTCTGGTTCAGATTTGTGAACACATACGTGGTATAGGATGCAATCGAAAGATAGATCGAGTCCCACAGGAGCTTCAGTGTAAAGAACCCCACGAGCAGTACGAATGCCGTGTTCAGCTCCTGGCTGCGTCCGACCTGCCCCTTCTTTCGCGCGTCGGCGCGTTTCTTCGCCGTCGGCTCTTCCGTCTTTTCCCCGCCTGCGAAACGCTGGAGGTCAAAGACGAACGTCGCCCTATTGGAGGGCGCGTATCGCAAGTGATATATTTCCATACATTTCATTGAACAGCACATCCAGGAATAAGACATAGAACGGAATGATCATTGAGAGCACGGTGATGCCGATCATCAGCTGCATTGGAATGCCGACAACAAAGATGTTCATCTGCGGCATCGTACGCGAGAGGATACCAAGCCCCACATTCGTGAGAAGAATGGCGAAGGTGATCGGCATGGCGATCTTCATGCCCGTGAGAAAGATCGTGCCCGTGAAGTTTGCTATGAGCATCGCCAGCGACAGATTCCCCTCCATCCCTGCAATGGGAACGACGCGAAAGCTCTCAACGAGTGCCGCCAGAATCATGTGATGTCCGTTCGTCGCAAGGAGAACGATCACCGCCAAATTATAAAGAAAACTTCCGATAAGCGGTATCTGCTGACCGGAAGTCGGGTCGACAACATTGACGATGGCAAACCCCACCTGCATATCCATGACCTTCCCCGCCATCGTGATGGCGGCAAAGGAGATATACGCCACGAAGCCGATCAGCCAACCGATAAAGAGTTCACCGAGGGCAGTCACGCCGAACATGATGACATTCTCCGGGACATAGGGCGTTCCCAGCCCATCCACCACCGGAAAGAGCAGGATCGTGATGGCGAGTGCCGTACCTACGCGAAAATAGATGGAGATGTTCATACTGCCAAAGAACGGCGAGATGAGGAAAATTCCGCTGACCCGCACAAGCATCAGCAGGAATACGGCAATATGTCCCTGAAGCAGCTCATACAGATCCATGTGCTGCCCTCCTCATCGCAGGTACATGGGGAGGTTGATAAAGACGTTCGATACGTACTCCACCATGATGCGCAGCATCCAAGGGCCGAAGATCAGAATGGCGACAAACACTGCAATAATCTTCGGAATGAACGCCAGCGTCTGCTCCTGAATCGACGTCGTCGCCTGGAACACCGCGACCAAGAGGCCGACGATCAGACCAAGCCCGAGCATCGGAGCGGAGACCAGAAGGACGATCATGAGAGCTTCCTGTGCGAGCTGAATGACCAAATCTCCGGACATATCAGCGCCTCCCCATCAGCGGAAACTCATGATGAGCGACTGAATCAAGAGATGCCACCCATCGACCATAACGAACAGCAGAATCTTAAACGGCAGGGAGATCATGACCGGCGGCAGCATCATCATACCCATGGACATGAGGGTACTCGCGACGATCATATCGATGACGATAAACGGAATATAGATCATAAAGCCGATCTGGAATGCTGTCTTAAGCTCACTGATGATGAACGCGGGGATGAGCGTAAACGTCGACACATCCTCCGGACCATCAGGACGCGGCGCATCCGACAGGTTGACAAAGAGTGCGAGATCAGACTCCCGCGTCTGACGCAGCATGAATTCACGCATTGGGTCTACGATGTTCTCCAGCGCCTGCTCCTGTGTAATCTGTCCCTCAAGATAGGGCTGTATGCCGTTCTCGTTTGCCTGCCCCCAGTAGGGTGCCATGATGTAGAACGTCAGAAACAGCGACAGCGCAATAACCACCTGATTCGGCGGCACATTCTGTGTCGAGAGTGCGTTGCGCAGGAAGCCGATGACCACAACGATGCGGACGAAGGACGTCGTCATGACAAAGATTGCGGGCGCAAGCGACATGACCGTGAGCACGGCAAGCACCTGCATGCTGGTCGCAACATCCTGCGGATTGTTGGACGTTCCGACCCCGACGTTGACCGTCGGGATCAGCGGGGCAGCAGACGCCTGCCCCACACCGAGGAGCAGGAACGCCGCAGCACCCAAGATCGGAAAAATGCGCCCCAATTCCCTTCCCCCATTCCTCTCCGTCCGCCTACTTTCGGAAAAGCGGCGGGATTTTCTGCACGAAATCCGAAAGAGATCCGAACTGCTCGCTGAATACGCCGCCCTCCATCGGAGCGGCACTGCGGATCTCCTCAAGTGTCTCGGGGTCGTCGATCTCCGTGATCAGACGAATGTTGGCATCCGTCACACCGAGCACGAAGACACGCCCGAAAAGCTCCACCACGCAGACCGACCGATTCGGACCAAGTGGCAGCTGTAAGTAGACCTGTCCGCCACGCGCCGCAAGCGTGCGCATGGAGCTCTTGCCAAAGGCGCGTGCAACGAGGTAGGCGAGGATGACCACGAATGCAAAGACAGCAAAAAGGCTGACCACATAGGCGACCGTCGACCACCATGATACGGCCGACGGGCGCGGGTCAGCCTCTTGATATCCGGCTAAATATCCACCGCCCGTCTCACCTGCGGCAGACACATCCCCTATACACAGAGCAAAGAGCACGCATCCGAGCAGCAAGGACAGAGTCAATATCCACGCACGCATCAGCCGACGGCTTTGCGGATTGCCTCCAGAACGCGGTCTGCCTGGAACGGCTTCACGATGAAGTCGCGTGCCCCCGCCTGGATGGCCTCAATAACCATGGCCTGCTGTCCCATCGCGCTGCACATAACAACCTTGGCGCCCGGATCGACCTTCTTGATCTCCTTGACTGCTGTGATGCCATCCATCTCCGGCATCGTAATATCCATTGTCACGAGATCCGGCTTGAGTTCCTGGTACTTCTCCAGTGCCTTCATGCCGTTCTCTGCCTCACCAACGATCTCATAACCGTTCTTCGACAGGATGTCCTTCACCATCATTCGCATAAAAGCTGCATCATCAACGACCAGAACGCGAGTTGCCATTTTCTCATCTCTCCTTAATCCGACAGAACATCCCCTATTCCCAAGGGCATTACCTGCACACAGCGGTGCTTACTGAATCGCTCTCATTATAGCGAAATATGCCTTCGGTGACAAGGATTTTCTACACTTCTCTTTCCGGCAAATTGCATAACTATGCCGCAACTCCCCGGGGAATACGGATCAGCACGACTGTCCCGTACTTCTTCAAGACATTCTTTCCGTCACTGGAGACGTGCCGCACGCTCAAGCGGGCTGACAATCTCCGTGATGCGGACGCCGAAGTTCTCGTCGATGACAACAACTTCCCCCTTTGCCAGATACTTTCCGTTGACCATGATGTCCACGGTCTCTCCGGCAAGTTTATCAAGCTCCACGATCGACCCTTTCGTCAGATCGAGGATCTCCTTGATGGACTTCTTTGTACGGCCGAGCTCAACATTGACCTGCAGAGGTACGTCGAGAATTAGGCCGATATTGGCATCATTGACCTGCACCGGTACCGTGCTGAGCGGCGTAAACTGCGCAGACTGTACGGGGACATTCGATGCGACATGTGGCTGCATAGGCTGTGCTCCATATCCATTACTTGCCGGCGCCGCAGCAGCTGCTGCCGGTGCCGAAGCGGGTGCTGCGGCAGGTGCCGCCGGCGGCGGTGCCGCAGCGGCTGCGATGGCTTCTTCCTCATCGTCAACATCGGGCTGCTGGTTCATCAGTGCATCGACCATCTCACGCGCGACATCGAGCGGCAGAAGCTGCATGATCTCGCTGTCGATGAGGCCATCCACCTCCATGCGAAACGATGCCTGCACGATGGGGTCCGCCTTGTCGAGCAGCTTTGAGACGACTTCCTCCGTCCCGAGATCGACGAGCGTCACAACGGGCGGAGTGATATCCACCTTCTTGTTGAACATCGAGGAGAGCGCGGTCGCAACGCTGCCCATCATCTGATTCATGGACTCGCTGACCGCACTCATGTGGATCTCGCTAAGTTCCTCGTCGGGGTTTGTCCCGTCGTTGCCCATCATCAGATCGGCAATGATCGCCGCGTCCTTTGCCTGGATGCAGAGAACATTGTTGCCCTCGATGCCGATGCTGTAGCCGACCTCGACCACGAGGAATGGGATGGGGTACTTCTCCTTCAGCTGGCGCATGTTGGAGATGGAGACCGTCGGCGTCGTGATCGACACCTTGCGTCCAAGGAGGACGGAGAGTGTCGTCGCCGCACCACCCATGGAGATATTGCCGATCTCACCGAGGGCATCCCGCTCCATATCCGTTATCGTATCTCCGGTGGGAGACGCACCTGCAGCAGATGCGTCGTCCGAGGCTGCCGCGTCATCCGCAGGCGCATCATCGCCGCCTCCACCGCTCAGGAGGGCGTCTATCTCCTCCTGTGAGATCATATCGTCACTCATTCGCGTCGTCCTCCCCTTCTATAATCCCGGAAATCTGTACGGCCATGCGCTTTCCGGCCGTACCCGGACGCGCGAGGAACTTTGGATTCGACCCGACGTAGCAGACCAGCTCATCCTTTGTCAGGGTATCGAGCTGGAGAACATCACCAAACCCAAGAGTCAGGAACTCGTTGATTGTCACGTGGATCTCACCGAGCTGCACTGTGAACGGCACAGAGGTGCGCTCAATCTTGCGCTGCAGTTCCGCAACCTGTTCCGGCGAGCTCTCACGATCCATGGAGGATGCCACCCAGAACGATGTCGTCAGCTTCGACATCACCGGTTCGAGCACCAGATATGGGATACAGATGTTCATCATGCCCTCGACCTCGCCCATCTTGATATGGATCGTGATGAGCACGACCATATCGCTCGGCGGAACAATCTGGGCAAACTGTGGGTTCGTCTCCATCGTCTCGAAGTTCGGACGGAACTCTACGACGTTGCTCCACGCCTCTCGAAAATAGTTCGTCACCGTATCGATGAACCGGCGCATCACCGCCGCCTCAATATCCGTCAGTACACGGGGCTTCACGCCCGGCCTGCCCTCACCACCGAAGATGCGGTCGATGTAGGCAAGCGAAATGTCCGTACTGAGCTCGATGATGATGTTTCCTTTCAGCGGCGGCAGTGCAAGGATGCCGATCACGGACGGGTTAGCCATGGATTGAACGAATTCCTGATACGTCATCTGCTCGACGGACAGCACCTCGATGTCGATCATCGTGCGCAGGCTCGCCGACAAATAGGTATTCAGGAGACGCGAAAAGCTCTCATGCAGCATGAACAGTGTCCGCATCTGATCCTTGGAGAACCTGTCCGGCCGTTTGAAGTCGTAGACCTTGACCTTGCGTTCCTCTTCCTCCGCCTTGACTTCCTCGGCGGAAACCGAGCCATCCGAAAGTGCCGAAAGAAGCTTGTCTATTTCGGATTGAGACAGTACGTCCTCAGCCAAGACTCTTCCCCCTTCCCTTTGTGCAGCACTTCATCGAACTTACTGCAGCAGGAAGCTCGTGATGTAAACATCGTAGACAGATCCCTGTCCAAGGCGGTCATTCAGGGCATCTTTCAGCTGCTTCTTCAGCGCGTCCTGCTTGGTTGCGTCGAACTCCTCAAGCGGCGCAGCACGCAGGAACTGCATCGTCGTATCGAGAATCTTCGTCTCCGCGACGGGGTTGACCTTGCCGTCCTTCACCACATCGGACTTGCCGGGATTGAGCTCCATGACAATGCCCGCCTTGAGATACTTGCCGGCACGACCGCCGCCGACATTGACCAAGATGCCTTCCTTCGGATCGCCGAGCTTGTAGAACACGCCCGGATCATGGCTCGCCTTGCTGCTGCCTCCATCCTCTGCATGAGACGGGGACTCCGCCTGTGAGAAGATGTAGTATGAGATCCCTCCGGCTGCTGCCACTGCAACGAGAACCGCCACAACCACCACGACGATCATCATCAACATCGGTGATTTCTGCTTCGGCTGTTCTGCTACCTGCTCTTCCTTTTCCTCCGCCATGAGTAAATTCCCTCCCTAAAAATGACTACGAAGCCGCAGCGGCTCCACACCGGGGCACTCCCTTGCCGCATAGAAGAACACTGTTCTTTCATTATAGCAAAGGAATAGAAATTCGCCAACTAATTTTGATAGAGCGCACGCCGATACTTTACCGTGCGGCGCACGATTTCCTCCATCGGCTCCTCGACGATCAGCTTTTTTCCGTTGGTGAGTGTGATGACCGTGTCCGGTGTCTCCTCGATGCTTTCGATGATCTCTGCATTGAGGACAAACTCGCCCTTCTTGTTCGTCTTGGAGTTGAACTTCGTCAGCATGATCATGACAGGCTTCCCCTCCATTCCCTTTTTTCAGTCTTCCCTACGTACAGAAAAAGCATTGAAAACTCTACCTGATATACTTTCGCCGTCGTCTTCACTTTTCCTTTTTTTTACGACGTTTTTTTCATCACAGCTTAAATTTTTAACAAAAAAATATATCGCCAAAAAATCATCCGAGCTGCGCGAGAAATGCCAATGAGCGAAGCGGTCGGCCGACGAGTTCCTGCACATGGGCGAGCACCAGACTCTCCGCCGCCATCAGTGTGCCCCCGCGCACACGCAGCGGCGCGGGATGCTTCCAGTCAATCTGCCGTAGTTCCGTGAGCAGCGTGCGCAGCTCTGCGGAAAACGGCATGGCTCCCTCCCCCGCACAGTCCGCGCAGAGCGCGCCGCCCTCCGCTGCGTGAAAGACCGCATCGCCTGAGATTTTAGTGCCGCAGTGAAGGCAGTGATCATAGGTCTGCTGCAGCCCTGCCGCATCCAGCGTGCGCAGCACGGCAGCAAGCGCGGTAACACGCGGCTGCCGCGTCTCAAACGCCGTCATGATCTGCGCGAGTGCATCGAAAAACGTCTCATCTTCTACGCCCTCGGGCATGAACGCACAGACGACCTCCGCTGTAAAGGTCGCATAGGCGAGCGCCGCGAGATCATCCGCGATCCGATGGTGAGAAGCGCGTACGGATGCCGTCTTGACTGTCTCAAGCCGCGTCCCCTCCGCGAGCTGCAGATCCGCATGGACGAACAGCTGCATTGCCCCGGCCAGTGGGCTGCGCGGGCGGCGGCAGCCGAATGCCGCCGCGCGCACGAGCCCATGTTCCTTCGTATATAGCGTCACGACCTTGTCCGCCTCGCCCCAGCTGCGTGTACCGAGGACGATCCCCTCCGCTCCGTAGATTGCCATCTACGCGTGCCTCTCCGGTCCGTCGTCCATCGCAGCAGGCGTCTTGCGGACATTCTTCTGTGTGATGTCCTTTTTTCGCTCCGCCATCGGCATCACCGCTCCCGCCGTCAGCATATACTGGAGCGCCTCCTCCTTCGATATGTTGATCGTCACGGCATCCTCCTCACGCACGAGGAGCGTCGTCCCCGAGGTCATATTGAGGCTCCACGGGATAAAGACGCAGAGATAGCCGCCGCCCAGTGCCTCCTGAAAGCGCGGCGGCAGATCCGCCATAACGAAGCCGAGGGCGCGCCCGCCCATGTACGGCACATGAACGACATGCGTGAAATTACTGCTCGAGTCGAGCACCGCCTCGGAGAGCCGCTTGACACTCGTATAGATAAATTTGACGAACGGGATCGTCCCGATCATCGTCTCGCCGAGAGAGATCAGCTTCGCGAGCGCCCAGTTCGTCGAGCCCCAACCGACGAGATAGATCACCGCCATGAGCGTGATGATCCCCATGCCCGGAAAGTAGAACGGCAAATACTGCCCAAGTACCCCCTCGGTGAATCGCAGCGTCCACTCGATGACGAACGCCGTGATGACAACAGGGACGAGCACGAGCAGCCCGTTGACAAAGCGGCGCGAGATACGCCGCATCGCGTGCCGATAGATATGCCCCAGCTGGCCTCTCATCGCTTCCGCCCCCTTTCCTTCTCATGCGGCGCGGCGGTCAGTCCTCCTCGGCAAAGCCGAAGTCGCGCAGCGCTCCCGTCTTGCTGCGCCAGTCCTTGCGCACCTTGACCCAGAGATCGAGATAGGCCTTCGCACCGAGCAGCGTCTCGACATCCGCACGTGCCCGCTGCCCGATCGTCCGCAGCAGTGCGCCGCGTGTCCCGATGATAATCCCCTTCTGTGATCTGCGCTCGACGTAGATCACGGCACGGATGTAGACATCCCCCTTAGGGCGCGTCGTCATCTCCTCGATGTCCACGGCGACGGCATGGGGCACCTCGTCCCGCGTCAGTTCAAGCACCTTTTCACGCACGAGTTCCGCAATAATCAGCCGCTCGGGCTGATCGGTCACCATGTCCTCGGGGTAGTACTGCGGCCCCTCGGGAAGTTTTTCCTTGATCTCATCGACCAGCCCTGTGAGATTCTCCTCCTCGCGCGCCGAGATCGGGACAATCGCTGCAAAATCATACGCCTTCGCATAGGAGGCGATCACGGGCAAGCTCTCCTCACGTGGGATGCGGTCGATCTTGTTTACGGCGAGAAGAACGGGCGCGTGTACCTGTGCAAGCTGTACGAGGATATAGCGCTCGCCTGCCCCCATCTTCTCCGTCACATCCACGACGAAGACGACGACATCCACGCCGCGCAGAGCTCCCTCCGTCGCCTTCGCCATATAGCTGCCAAGCGCATCCTGCGGCTTGTGGATGCCGGGCGTATCGAGGAAGATGATCTGTGCGTCCTTCTCCGTCAGGATGCAGAGGATGCGGCTGCGCGTCGTCTGTGGCTTATCGCTCATGATCGCGATCTTCTGCCCGATCAGTGCGTTGATCAGCGTGGACTTCCCGACATTCGGCCGTCCGACGACGGCGACAAATCCCGATTTATGTGTGCTCATCGTGCAATCCCCAGTACATCCATCACATGCCTCTGCTCCTCTTCCATTTCCACCCGATCTTCCTCCTCGATATGGTCATAGCCGAGGAGGTGCAGCATCCCGTGCACCGTGAGAAAGGAAAGCTCCCGCAGAACGCTGTGTCCATACTCCTCCGCCTGTGCCGCCACACGCTCAAGTGAGATCACGAGATCGCCGAGCACCACGCCGTACGGCGCGTCGAGAATCGCGGGTTCCTCGCTCTCCGTAAGGGCAAAGGAGAGGACATCCGTCGGACGATCTACACTGCGATAGTCACGGTTGAGCACGTGGATGTGCGCATCATCCGTCAGCGTCACACTGACCTCTGCATCCATTACGCCGTACAGCTCTCCGACCGTCAGCACGGCACGGCGCACAGCGTCCAGAGCTTCCTGTGGTACGTCAAGATTTTCCGGCTCTTTTCCGATCGTGATCTCCATCGTGCTTCTCCCGTCTCTTTTCCCATACACCGTACGCCTCAACGATCCGCGTGACGACCTCGTGGCGGATGATGTCGACTGGCTCAAGGCGCACGACACTGACGCCCTTCACACCCCGCAGGATCTGACACGCCTGCCGCAGCCCGGAGACCGTACCACGCGGCAAATCGACCTGCTCGAGGTCCCCCGTCACGACCATGCGCGATCCGAAGCCGAGGCGCGTGAGGAACATCTTCATCTGCGCACCCGTCGTATTCTGCGCCTCGTCGAGGATGACGAATGCGTCCTCAAGTGTACGCCCGCGCATGTAGGCGAGCGGCGCCACCTCGATCAGCTGACGGCTCATCATCTTCTGATAGCCCTCCGTCCCGAGGATGTCCTGCAGGGCATCGTAGAGCGGGCGCAGGTAGGGGTTGATCTTCTCCGTCAGATCCCCCGGCAGGAAGCCGAGATGTTCCCCCGCCTCCACCGCAGGGCGCGTGAGGATGATGCGGCTGACCTCACGGTTGCGGAGTGCCGCCACTGCCATGACGACGGCGAGATAGGTTTTTCCCGTTCCCGCAGGCCCCACGCCGAGCGTCACGGCATTCCGACGGATCGCCGCAAGATAGTCGCGCTGGCCGACGGTCTTCGCGCGCACCTCCCGCCCCTTTGCCGTCACGAGCAGCACCTCGAAGTGGAGGTCATGCAGCTCCTCCGTGCGTCCTGTCCGCACCATGCGTGCCCCGTAGTGCACCTCATGCGTCGTCAGGCGCATCCCCTGCCGATGGCAGAAGAGCAGCTCGCCGATGAGCGTCCGCACCGCGGCGACATCCACTTCTGCGCCCGTCACCGCAATGCTGTTGCCGCGGCTCACCATGCGGCAGGAGAAGTCCTCCTGCATGATTTGCAGGAAGGCGTCGCGATCGCCGAGAATCGCATACGCCTCCTGCTGATCCTTAAATTCGATGATATCTGTCGTCTCCGCCAAAGGCAGTCTCTCCTATATAAAATACTCGATGGTCGTGTCCGCCGTACGTCTTGTCCGCAGGTCAAAGAGCAGCACCGCCTCACGCGATGCCACGGGACCGAGCGCGTACAGCTCCTTCGTCTCGCGGTTGAAGCAGGAAAAGGGCACGACGCGGTTGTACTCATGCGGATGTTCACACGTCACCTCGATGCCCTCGCGCGCAAAGGCAGGCTCTGTCTCCTTCACATAGTACGGGTCAAAAAGACGGATGCGATCCCCCGTCACGCCCGTGAGAAGCGCATAGTGCTCGACCTCGTAAAAGAGGCGCACGACCGCGACGCCACCGCGCACGAGCGCATCGTTGACGTGGCCGTGCGCGTCGATGCGCACGCTGTGCCCCGCAATATACTGGCAGGTCAGGGGGAACTGCGTAGCACGCGAGAACCCTTCAAGCCAGTTCGCGAGGTACATCATCGCCATGCGCGAGGTCCCCTCCTTGCATGCCGTGCCATCCATCCCGTAGCAATCGAGGGAGTAGAGCATGACGCTGCGGATGACCTCGGGCGGGATCTCAGCACGCGGAAAGAGATAGCTCATCGCGTCGAGCAGCGCTGTCGGGCCGCAGTCATACTCCGACATTTGATAGCGCAGAGGAATCTTCATGTATACCCCCCTTTCCGCAGGAGATTCGGCGTCAGGATTGCGAGGATGACGAGCACAATCCCGCCCGCCTGCACGGGGGAAAAATGCGTGCCAAAGATCAGCCATGCAAAGAAAACGCTCGCAACCGGCTCGATTGTCGCCGTGATCGCCGTCTCCGCTGGGCTGAGCCAGCGCAGCCCCAAGGCGAACGCAAAGAAGGCGACCACCGTTCCAAGTCCGATGATCACAAAGAGATCAAACCATGTCTGCGCCGTAAAGAACGCGCCGACATCTGCGATCGCCTGCGTCGCGGGCAGCAGGGCAATCCCCCCGAAAAGCATGCAGACAGCAAGCAGGAAGAAGCGGTCAAAGCGCCGCAGAAGATGTACGGGATAGATCATCGCAAAGACAAACGTCGCCCCTGAGATGAGACTCCAAACGACGCAGTCCGAGGGGACAGAGAGCCGCGTGAGATCGCCGCCCGTCACGAGGAGGAACACCCCCGCCACGGCGGCGGCCACGGTCAGCATCTCTGCCATACGCGGCAGCCGCCGATGGCGCGCGGCGAGATAGAGGATCATCAGTGCGGGGCTCGTCGAGCAAATCACCGTCGTCGCCGCCGCATCCCCCGCCGCAATCCCCTTGAAATACGAGAACTGCACGATCATGATGCCCAGGATGCCGTGCACCGCCATGCGCAGGAGCAGACGCGGGCTGTGGCGCAGGGTACGTACGCCGCGCTGCAGTCCGCCGCTCCACCACGCGAGCAGGAAGAACAGCCCGCTCGAAAGGAAGAGTCGCACCTGCGTCAGCTCCACAGGGAGATGATGTGACTGGGCATAAAAATCCTGTGCCGCCGTCCCGCTCGCCGCCCACATCGTCCCGGCAAGCAGGACGAGAAGTACCGCCGAGACGTGCGACATCGCGCTCAGGCCTCCCCCTGCTCCCGCTTCACCACATCGGCAATCGCCGTACAGACTTCCTCCAACTGCTTCTGGTCACTGCCCTCCGCCATCACGCGGATGAGCGGCTCTGTGCCCGAGGGGCGCACGAGAACGCGACCCTCACTGCCGAGAATGCGTTTCCCTTCGGCAATTGCATCACAGATGGCAGGATTTTTCTCCCATCCCTCCTTGCTCTTAACGTGCACATTAACGAGGAGCTGCGGATAGGTTGTCATCATGGCGTTCAGTTCGGACGCCTTTTTCCCGCTGCGGTGCAGTGCTGAGAGCACCTGCAGTGCCGTGACGAGGCCGTCGCCCGTTGTCGCATGTTCCGCAAAGATGATATGCCCCGACTGCTCACCGCCGATCGCATAGCCGCTGCGGCGCATTGCCTCAAGCACGTAGCGGTCTCCGACCGCCGTCACCTCAACGCGTCCGCCGAGTGCCGCAATCGCCTTGTGGAAGCCGATGTTTGCCATCACTGTCGTCACCACTGTCTTGTGCGGCAGATGCCCCCTGCGCATCATCTCTGCTGCACAGGCGACAAGAATGTGGTCTCCATCGATCAGCGTGCCTGTCTCATCAATACAGAGGCAGCGGTCAGCGTCGCCGTCATGGGCAATGCCGATATCTGCACCGCATTCGAGTACCGTGCGGCACAGCGAGTCCAGATGCGTTGATCCGCATCCGTCATTGATGTTCACACCATTGGGGAGCGCGTGGATCACTTTGACGTCGGCACCGAGGCGGCGCAGGACCTTCGGCATTGCCTCATACGCCGCACCGTTCGCACAGTCGAGGACGATTTTCATCCCATCAAAACGCTCTGTGCACGTACTCACAACATAGTCGATGTACTGATTCAGCAGATCGTCACGGTACTCCACCACGCCGACATCCTTCCCCGTCGGACGTGCCTCATGGTCGCCGCTCTGAAGACCGCGAACGAGTGATTCCAGTTCATCTTCCACTGCATCGGGCAGTTTGTAACCATCCCCGCCAAAGAACTTGATTCCGTTATCGTGAAACGGGTTATGCGATGCCGAGATGACAATGCCTGCACTGGTCTTGTGTTCCCGCGCAAGGTAGGCAATCGCAGGAGTTGGCATAACCCCCGCAAGAAGAGCGACTCCTCCTGCCGAGCAGATGCCTGCCGTCAGTGCCGCCTCGAACATCTCACCCGAGACACGCGTATCGCGCCCGATCAGAATGCGCGGACGCGCCTTGGAATGTGCACCGAAATAAAGTGTCGCCGCGCGTCCGAGCTGATATGCCAGCTCCGGTGTAAGCTCTGTATTTGCGACGCCTCGCACACCATCCGTCCCAAAAAGTCTCACAATAACAGCCTCCTGTGTATCTTCAGCATCATCTGCTGTGCATCGGAATGTGCGGATCCCCACACAGTCACATTCCCTTTATCCTCACCATAATCTACTGTATTCGCTCCAAAAAAGCAAGTGCGGCTTTCATGCCGTCAAGTGCGGCACTCATGATGCCGCCCGCATAGCCTGCGCCCTCGCCGATTGGGTAGAGCCCCGCTGCGCTGATCGACTGCATCGTCACTGCGTCGCGTAGAATGCGGCAGGGCGCAGAGGAGCGTGCCTCCACGCCCGTCAGCGGCACATCCGCCGCACCAAAGCCCGGCACGCGCTGCTCCCAGTGGCGCAGGGCACGTGACAGGGATGCGCTGCACGCATCGGGCAGGATCGTACCCAAGGCAGCAGGGCGCACCCCCGGCATGTACGTCGGAGCAACCGCAAAATCCATCGTCCCCGTCCGCCCGCTCAGGAAATCGCCCACCGCCTGCACGGGCGCACGGTAGTCTCCGCCGCCCGCAGAGAAAGCGCGCCGCTCCAGCTCTCGCTGAAAAGCGATCCCGCCGAGCACCGCCCCGCCGAAATCGGCGGGGGTGACCTGCACCAGGAGGGCACTGTTCGCCGTCCCTGCGTCGCGACGGTAGTTGCTCATCCCATTCGTCACGAGATGCCCCTCCTCCGACGCCGCTGCGACCACCAGACCGCCGGGACACATGCAGAAGGAGTAGACCCCGCGGCCGCCCTCCTCATCCCGATAGGTCAACGCATAGTCCGCCGTCGGCAGGAACGGGCTCCCCGCCGCTGCGCCGTACTGCATCCGATCCACGAAGTCCTGTGGATGCTCGATGCGCACTCCGACGGCAAACGCCTTCGCCTCCATGCGCACACCCGCTCCATGGAGCATCGCATACGTGTCACGCGCCGAGTGCCCGATACCGAGAAACACCGCGCGTGCGGGGATCTGCTCTGCCCCATTCACCGTGAGCGTGGCGATCCGCCCCGCAGTCATCGTGATGTCCGTCACCTGTGTGCCAAAGCGTACCTCGCCGCCCATCGCGATGATCTTCTCGCGCAGGCGCTTCACCACCGTGCGCAGCACATCCGTCCCGATATGCGGCTTTTGCAGATACCGTATCTCCTCGGGCGCACCTGCCGCGACGAACGTCTCGATGATCTCGTTCATCCGTGGATCGCGATTGCGCGCCGTCAGCTTCCCGTCGGAGAACGTTCCCGCACCGCCCTCGCCGAACTGGACATTTGACGTGGGATCGAGCCGCCCCGTCCGCCAAAACTGCGCCACATCACGCGTACGCCGATCCACATCCTGCCCACGCTCGAGGACGAGCGGTGCCGCCCCCGCACGCGCAAGCAGCCACGCGGCAAAGATCCCCGCGGGGCCGAACCCCACGACGACGGGGCGCTCACGTCCTTCTTGCGGCGTATAGGGTGGAACACGGAGTGGACCGTGCTCCTCTGCTCGCCCGACCTGCGCGTCGCGACGCAGACGCGTGAGGATGCCGCGCGCGCCGTCTGCCGTCACATCGAGCGTATAGTTCCACCGAATCGGCGCCCCATTCCTGCGCCGTGCATCCAGCGCCTTATGAACGACAATCACCCCGTGCACTGCACAGGGTGATACACCGAGTCGCTCTGCGGCAAGCTCTGTGAGGATGCGTGTCTCATCATACGGCACAGAGAGATTCTTAATGCGTATCATTGCATCGGCCCAACCTTGATCTCCACCGTCACCGTCGGATTCGTCGCCGTCACGCCGGCGGGCAGATGCAGCTTTACCTGCTGCGTACCGCTCTCCTTCACATCCGCGAGGGAGAACTCCTCCGTTTCGATTCCCGTCACCTTATCGAGCGCCTCCTTCGTTCCCGTGATCTCGATGCGCGCCGGCTGCACCGTCACGCTCTCGAGCTTCAGCTGCGGCGGCAGATCACTGCGCGGCTTTGCCTGCACCTCCACCACCTTATGCTGGAGACCGCGCGTCAGCTTGACCGAGATCTCCATCGTGTCCGGATGCATCGTCAGCCCCTGCACTTCTTTTCCGTCCGTATTCAACGCGACCAATGGAATCCCCATCGTCACGTCCTCCTTGCGCCCATTCATATTGAAATAGGCGGCGACGGAGGCGACCTGATCGACGAGGGAGCGCGGTCCTTCGATCGTCGCCTTTTCGACGGACTGGCGGACGCGATCCACCGTGAAGCCCTCCGCCGGCGTGCCGTTGACCGTCAACAGCACCGAGAACACGCGCTGAATGATGCGGTCTAGCGTCACGTCGATCCGGTCAGGAGACACACTGATCAGCTCAAATCCGTACGGGATCGACGTCTCCACTGCGTAGAGCCGATCGCCCTCCGCAAAGTCGGACAAATTCACACGCGCACGGAAATCACTGTTATCCGCTGTCACAAAAGCTGAACGTGCCCCACGCACACGCAGCGTCACCGTATCGGCTGCGGCATGCATCTGATAGCCATCCGGCACATGCTCCATCACCACGGGGACGGTATAGGACGCCTCCATGGATGGATTCTGATCGTTCATCACATAGAGCCAGAGAATAACGGCCACAATAAGTGCCGCGATCCTGGCGAGCAAATTATGCTGCACAAGGCTGCGAAGTCTGCTCATGATTTCTCCCTCCAGCTCCGAATCGTATCCAGAATCGACGAACGCGAACTGTAGGCAAACGCAGGTGTCAGGATATGTGTCAGCTGTTCACCGTCCAGATGGCGGTGGAGATGCCCGTTCTCCGCGATCGAGATCGTCCCCGTCTCCTCACTCACCACGACGATAAGGGCATCGCACTGCTCCGAGAGTCCGATGGCCGCACGATGGCGCGTGCCGAGCTCCGTCGAGAGCGAGCGATTCTCTGTCAGCGGCAGGAGGCAGCCCGCCGCGATCAGCCGCTTGCCGCGAATGACCGCCGCACCGTCATGCAGCGGCGTATTCGGAATGAACACATTCATCAGAAAATCCGACGTGATGAGACCGTCGATCTGGATGCCCGTCGCACTGATATCATTCAGCCCCATGTCGCGCTCGATGACGAGCAGTGCGCCGATCTTATTCGCCGAGAGAATCTTTACCGCGCTGCGAATCTCGCGGATCGTGCTCTGCGCCTCCTCATCGTCGAGGAGCGTACCGGGGCGGAAAAACTTGCCCTGACCGAGATGCTCCAGCGCGCGGCGCAGCTCCGGCTGAAAGACAATCGGGAGCGCGACAAAGAGCAGCGTCACCGCCTTTTGCAGCAGCCACGAGATCACGTGCAGATTCAGATAATTCGCCACAACCGTTACACCGAGCAGGACGAGAATGCCCTTGCCGAGCGTAATGGCGCGCGTATCCTTCAGCATCACATAGACACGATAGAGAATGACCGCCACGATCAGGATGTCCAGTACATCCAGCAGCGTGATGGTCGAAAGGATGCCGCGAAACTGCGTCGGCATCGTAAAATCAAGTGGCATAGCAACCCCCCACGTTCCAAGCATCCCATTCCATTTGCATCCCATTTCTGTATATATTAACACTTCTAGCCGAATGGGAAAAATCCTTGTGACCTGAGGGGCCCTCAAAAAAAAATTTCGGGACGGTGCGTGTAGAATTGCCTCCACATACATCCGTCCCGAAACATATTCAAGGAAATGCTGATAAAATGAAATCCGTCAGATTGGTGCTGAATTTATCCGTGCTTCCTAAAATTAGCAGATCTTGCGGATCCACCCCTCCGGTGCCTCCACCGTACCGAGCTGAATGCCGCGCAGCGTATCGTAGAGCTTCTGCAGCACGGGCCCCATGTGCTCCATGCCGCTCGGGAATGCGATCACCTGGTCGCCGTGCGTCACCGAGCCGACGGGAGAGATCACTGCCGCCGTACCGCAGAGCCCGCACTCTGCAAAGTCATTCAGCTCCTCGAACGCCACGGGGCGATGCTCCACCTTCAGCCCGAGCACGTGCTCTGCGATGTAGACGAGCGAGCGGCGCGTTACAGACGGCAGGATCGACGGTGACTTCGGCGTCACCACTGTGCCGTCCTTCTTGATGAAGAGGAAGTTTGCTCCGCCCGTCTCCTCGACATGCGTGCGTGTCGCCGCATCGAGGAACATATTCTCGTCGAACCCTGCCGCATGTGCGGCCATATAGGCGTGCAGGCTCATCGCATAGTTCAGCCCCGCCTTGATATGGCCCGTGCCATGGGGAGCCGCACGGTCAAACGCACTCACGCAGAGGCGGATCGGCTTGATGCCGCCCTTGAAGTACGAGCCCACGGGCGTCGCGAAAAGGCGAAACTGATATTCATCGGCGGGCTTTACACCGATGACCTCGCCCGACGCGAAGATAAAGGGGCGCAGGTAGAGCGACGCGTCCGTACCGTAGGGCGGAACGTAGTCACGGTTCGCCTTGACCACCGCATCGACCGCCTCTAGGAAGCGCTCCTTCGGAAAGGACGGCATCTCCAGATACGCTGCCGAGTCATACATGCGCGCTGCATTGAGATCAGGACGGAACGTCACAATATGCCCGTCCACCGTCTCATAGGCCTTCAGCCCCTCAAAGACCTCCTGGCAGTACTGCAGAATCCCCGCACACTCGCTGATCGCGACCGTTGCGTCGGAGGTCAGGCCTCCCTCGCCCCACGTCCCATTCGCATAGTTCGACACATAACGCTGCGGCAGAGAACGATAGGCAAATCCCAAATTCTCCCAGTCCAAATCCGCCTTTGCCATAAAAAGTGCCCCCTTCTTTCAAAATGTACGTCCTATCATAGTACCATCATCCGTCCTTGTCAAATGGATTTACCGCGCCGCCGCATCCAGCTCCCTGCGTGCACGCGGCAGACGCTTTAGAATATCGCCCGCGATCAGACCGTTTCCGCGCTTCTCGTAGGCGCGATCTCCCGCATATCCGTGCAGCCACACGCCCACAATCGGCGTCATCCCGCTCTCCATCTGGCGCATCAGCCCGACAATCGCGCCCGCGAGCACATCACCTGCGCCCGCCGTCGCCATGCCCGCATTGCCGCAGGTCGTAAAGAACGCATCGCCATCGGGATAGACCACAATGGTGCACGCCCCCTTGACCACAAACACCGCCTGATGATCACGTGCCGCGTCCCGTGCCATGCGGAGCAGATCCTCTGACGCCTCCTCCGTCTCCACGCCGAGGAGCGCGGAAAACTCGCCGAGATGCGGCGTCAGAATCGGCACCTGCGGCAGATCGCGCAGTGCATCGAGATGCCCCGTGAACGCTGCGATCGCATCCGCATCCATCACAAGCGGAGCCTTGACCTCCGCGGCAAAGAGCCGCACAAACTCACCCGTCTCCGCCGCACGCCCAATGCCGGGACCGATGAGCACGGCATCCGCACGCGCCGCGAGCGAGAGCGCCTTCTGCCGCGCATCCTCTCCACCGAAATAGCCCATGCCCTCATCGGGCAGCGGAACGACCATCACCTCGGTCAGCTTCGCAGCCAGAACAGGATAGATGCGCTCGGGCACGGCGAGCGTCACGAGCCCCGCGCCGACGCGCAGTGCCGCCTCTGCTGCGAGTGCCGCCGCCCCCGTCATGCCGAGCGAACCGGCGAGCACGAGAATACGTCCGCACGTCCCCTTGTACGCGTCACGCGCACGCGGCGGCAGCAGCTTTGCCGCTGCATCCTGTGTGATGAGCGACTGCCGCATCCCCTCACCGGCAAGAAGGGCATGGGGGATGCCGATGTCATCGACGAGCAGCTCGCCCGCCGCATTCGCTCCCTGACCGAGGAAGTGCCCCACCTTCGGCAGGCCGAGGGCGAGCGTCCGATCGGCGCGGACGGCGATGGAGGCGATCCGACCCGTATCCGCCTCCACTCCACTCGGAATATCGATGGCAAGCGTTGGCTTGCCCGCTGCATTGATCTCCTCGATCAGGCGCAGTGCCGTCTTGCGGAGCTCTCCCTTGACGCCCGTGCCGAGGATACCATCCACCACCGCATCGGCAAAGCGCAGCGAAACGCGCAGACGATCCCAATCGCGGTCACCCGCAAGAGGACGAATCTCTATGCCCATCGCCCGCAGCGCGCTGTGCATCGCGTGAGCCGCAGGACTGAGACGCTCCTCTGCCCCAATGAAGAACATCTTCACGCGCGCGCCCATATTGATGAGATGTCGCGCCGCAGCAAAGGCGTCACCGCCGTTATTGCCGCCGCCCGCAAAGACAGCGAACACCTTGCCTGCCGCGCCGCCGATCAACTGCGCTGCCTCCTCGGCCGAGCGCCGCCCCGCATTCTCCATCAGGGCAGCAGCAGGCAGCCCGTAGCTCTCCTCCACTGCGCCGTCGATCCGACGCATATCCTCTGCAAACGATACGTTCATCACTGACCCTCCAATATACAGTAAGCCGTCGCATATTCCTTCTCGTGACTGAGCGTAACCCAGACGCGCGTCACGCCCATCTCCGCCGCACGCGCCGCGAAGAATCCGTGAAGATGCACCTTGGGCGCACCGAGCGCATCGGGCAGAATCTCCACATCGTGGAGCGTACCACCGCGCAGCCCCGTGCCAAACGCCTTCAGCACCGCCTCCTTGCCCGCAAATCGCGCGGCGAGACTTGCAGCGCACCCTGCGCCGCGCTGCATGGCGTAGGCACGTTCAGCGGGCGTATAGACGCGCGTGAGGAAATGCTCCTTCTCTGCCGCACGCGCCACGCGTGCCACGCGGATAATATCACAGCCGACCCCCAGAATCATGACATCTCCTCTATCATAACAGAAAAGGGATTATTGCGCCACGCAATAATCCCTTCAAAATTCATGGATACATCCCTGCCGTGCCTGTCAGTGACGCAGCGGCTCGGGCACGACGCCGGGCGACTGCGGTGCCGGGCGCATATCCGTCGACAGCTTGTACGCGTCGCCGGACGCTCCCGCGCTGCCCGCTGCAGGCGCAGCCGTTGTCGGTGCCGTCGTCCCCGTCTTTGGCTCATTGTCGCTGCCATCGGTCGATGCACCGGAGAAGCGCATACTGCGCGCGATGAACACCTCAACGCGGCGGTTCTGCGCACGCCCCTCCTCCGTATCGTTCGACGCAATCGGACGATACTCGCTGTAGCCGAGCGCACTGAACCGCGCCGGGTTCAGCGAGGGCTGCACTGCCATCACGCCGCGCATCAGGCTGACGGCACGCGCCGAGCTCAGCTCCCAGTTCGACGGATACTGTGCCGTTGCAATCGGCACATTGTCCGTGTGACCGGAGATCGTTACGCGCTCCGGAAGCGAGGAGAGCACTCCAGCGATCACGGGCACGATGCGCTCCGCATCTCCCTGCAGGGCGGCAGAGCCGGAGGCGAAGAGGGCGCGCTCCTTCAGGCGGATCATCAGCCCCTCCTCGTTCAGCTCCGTACTCACCTGATCCTGGAGATTGTTCTCCTGAATGTACTGATCGAGCTTCGCCTTTGCCTCCGAGAGGTCATTGTTCTCCTTCATATAGGCGGCGTCCGCCGTGTCCGCCCCCGTGGTCACGGTCGCCGAGCTCATCGAGGTCGACGGTCCCATCCCGCTGAAGAACGACGGCCCGCCCATATTGAACGCTGCCGTGAACGCCTGCGCGAGTGCCTGCATCTTCGATGCATCCGTCTGCGACATCGCAAAGAGAGCGATGAAGAGAGCCAGAAGGAGTGTCATGAGGTCGGAATACGGCAGGAGCCAAGCCTCGCCCGCTTCTTCTTCATGGGGCTTTGCATGCTTTTTACGTGCCATATCAGCCCTCTCCCTTCAGTGCCTCACGCTCCGTCTGCGGGATGAACACCATGAGCTTCGCCTCGATGGCCGTCGGCGAGTCGCCTGCCTGGAGTGAGAGAATCCCTTCGATGATCATGCGCTTCTGGCTGACTTCTTGCTCCGACATGATCTTCAGCTTGTTCGCGAACGGCATCCAGAGAACGTATCCCGTAAAGATACCCAGAATCGTTGCAACGAACGCCGCTGCAATCGAGTGTCCGAGCTTATCGATATCATTCAGGTTGCCGAGTGCCGCAATCAGACCGACAACCGCGCCCAGAACGCCCAGCGTCGGTGCGTACGTACCGGCCTGCGTGAACATCGAGCGCCCCTCTGCATGACGCTCCTGCATGATCGCCAGCTCCGCGTCGAGAACATCGCCGACGAAGTCCGGATCCATGCCGTCGATGACCATGCCGAGCCCCGTGCGGAAGAACGGATCCTGGATCTCCTGCGCCTTGCTCTCGAGGGCGAGGATACCTTCACGGCGCGCAATCTGTGACAGCTCGATGAACTGCTGTACGAGCTGCCCCTTCTCCTGGAGCTGCGGGACTTGGCAGGTTTTCTTGATCAGTTTGGTAAAGTTCCCCAGCTGTTCCATCCGAAATCCGATGAACAAACACGAAAACGTACCGCCGATGATGATCAGGAACGCCGCAGGGTTGTTGAGTGCCGTCAGCGGTGCTCCCTTCAAAATCATACCAACAAAGATCGAGATTACGCCCATGACAAGCCCGATGACTGTTGATTTTTCCAAAACAAAGGCCCCCATTCCATTTCTCGCCGTCGCCGAACGCATACCCGTCTGATCCGTCAGACACACGTCAACATCTTCCTATATTATTCCATAACGCAAGGAAAAATCCTACCTCCTTTTTAAAAAATCTTAAAAAAAACAAAGAAAAATTTTTCGATAAATTTTTCTTATCCTATCATATATTGGTTGAAAGTATGATATAATGTAGTACGTATAAAAAAAGTTTATTGGAGGGTGATCTCATGGAACTGCGACAGCTCGAGTACTTCCAAATGGCGAGCCGTCTGAAAAACATCACGCGTGCCGCCGAACGCCTGCGCGTCTCCCAGCCGAACATCACTGTCGCGATAAAAAAGCTCGAAAGCGAACTTGGCATCCAGCTCTTTGACCGCAGCCAGAAGCAGCTCTCGCTGACCCCCGAGGGCGCAGTCTTTTTAGAGCGCGTCGAAGTGGCGCTGCGCAACATACAGGATGCCGTCCTCGAGATCAACGACTACAAGCAGCTGCTGAAGGGAACGATCAAAATCGGCATCCCGCCGATGATGGGCGCATATCTGTTTCCCGAGATCTTCTCCAGCTTTCAGCGGCGCTACCCGCATCTCGACGTCTACCTCCACGAGGAGGGTTCGGTCGCCATCCGCGAACAGCTGGAGCGCGACGAGCTGGACTTCGGCATCATCATCATCCCCGAGGCCGCACCCAATCTGCAGCTCCTGCCGATGGCACGCCGTCAGATCGTCTGCTGCGTGCCCGAGCACGGCGACCTTGCTGCACGTAAGGCGATCACCCTGCAGGACGTCGCGGACCACAACCTCATCATGCTGAAGGAGGGCTCCTTCCTGCGGCAGACCATGCTGCAAAAGATGGCTGCGGCAGGCATCACACCGAATATCGTGCTCGAGTCGAATCAGGTGGTCACCATTATGGGGCTCGTCGCGAGCGGTGTCGGCAACGCCTTCCTGCTCGACATGATTGCCAGCAGCGCGCACGGCATCCGCGCCCTCCCGCTCGCCAATCCCGTCTACGTCGACGTGGGACTTGCGTGGAAGCGCGACCGCTACATCTCAAACGCCGCGCAGTCCTTCATCGACTTCAGTAAGGACATCCTCCGCCACAGGGACGACGCATCACATACGGAGTAACATCATATTCAAAGAAAAGGGGCGTTGTACGAAGCTTTTAGCTTCGTACAACGCCCTCTTTGTGCCCCTTCCACCGCTTACGCGGTCCCCCTTCCCCGTGATAACGGGGAAGGCTTGGGGAATACCGGCATAGCAGCTTCGAGGATATGCAGCAGCTCCTGTTAAAAGAGCAGATGTGCGATCACGTAGCCAACGCAGCATCCCGAGGAGACCCCGATCAGTCCGGGGATCATGAACGAATGGTTCAGGATGTACTTGCCGATGCGCGTCGTGCCCGAGCGGTCAAACCCAATGCACGCGAGATCGGATGGATAGGTTGGCAGAAAGAAATAGCCGTAACATGCCGAGATGAACGAAAGGATGAGGATCGGATCGACACCCACGTTGATCGCCATCGGTACGACAATCGCAATCGCCGCGCCCTGCGAGTTCACGAGCTTCGACGTGAGGAACGCCAGTACGGCGTACGCCCACGGATAGGACTGCACCGCAGCGCCGAGGAACTGCTTGAGGAAGGCAATGTGATTCATGAAATAGGTATCTGCCATCCATGCGACACCGTAAACCGAGACGAGAGCAACGACACCCGAACGGAAGACCTGTGAGTTGCCGACATCCTTTGCCTTGACCTTGCAGGAAACGAGGATGACTGCACCGACGAGCAGCATGACCATCTGAATGACGACAACCATCGAGATTGCCTTCGGCGCGGCATCCGGTTTCGGCGGGAATTTCGGCAGAAGCTCCGGGAAGTTGCCGAGCACAGCAATCGCAATGATGCCGATGAAGAAGATAATCATCGCACGGTAGTATTCCTTTGGCAGCTCCTTATCGAGGAGGCTCTCCGAGTCACCGTAGACATACTGCTTGTTCTCCGGATCACGGATGAACTCCTGGAAGCGCTCATCCTGGTCAAGATCCTTGCCGCGGCGATAGCTCCAAAGCGCCGCAAAGAACACACCAAGCCCCGTGGCAGGGATGGACACCGAGAGCACCTGGAACACGGTAAAGTCGTGTCCCGACACGGAGAGAAATGCCACCATCGAGACGACGGCAACCGAAACCGGCGATGCGCAGATCCCCATCTGCGACGCGACGGACGAGACGGCCATCGGACGCTCAGGGCGGATGCCCTGCTTGATGGCAATATCATAGATGATCGGGAACATCGTATAGACGACGTGCCCCGTACCGCAGAGCACCGTCAGAAACCACGTCGTCAACGGCGCGAGAATCGTGACGTGCTTTGGGTTATTGCGCAGGAACTTCTCCGCGTACTTCAGCATGACCGTCAGTCCGCCCGAGGTCTGCAGGAAGCCTGCGCAGGTGACCACCGCGAGGATGATCAGCATCACATCGATCGGCGGCTTCCCCGGCTGATAGCCGAAGATAAACGTGTAGATTACGAGACCGAAGCCGCTGATCACCGCCAGTCCCAATCCACCATGCCGCACGCCGACGATCAGGCAGACGAGCAGGACGATGAATCCCAGCATCATTTCCATGAAAACAACTCCCCCATTCTGCTGCGCAGAGCCCCAACTCTGCATAGGTATAATAACAACGTGTCTTATTATACATCATGTATACATCATTAGTAAAGTCTAAGTTTTATAGGGGAAAACTATCTTTCTTTGTTAAGGAATTACTGATAAAACGAAATTCGTCAGATTAGCGTAGATTTTTCGTCCAAACGAAGCGGAAAACGGGCCGCAGCGGAAACACAGCGAAATAGAAAAGAGTCATCTGTACAGATGACTCTCCGCCTAGCTATATGGCTTTACCGCTTCATATTGATCAGCGTCTCAAGCATCTCATCCGAGACCGTAATCATCTTCGAGTTCGACTGGAAGCCGCGCTGGGTGATGATCATGTCGGAGAACTGATCGGCAAGATCCACGTTCGACATCTCGAGTGCCGAAGTCGTCAGCTCCGTGCCGATATCCGACGCGCCGCTGATCGTACGCGTACCGGAGTTGTTCGACTCCTGATAGAGGTTCCCGCCCATCTTCGTGAGACCGGACGGGTTGTTGAACTGCGCCATTGCGATCTGCGCCTCTTTCTGGCGCACGCCGTTCGTGTACGTGCCCGTGATGACGCCCGTGCTGTCGATGTCAACACTCGAGAGCGTACCTGCCGCATTGCCGTCCGAAGTCGCCGAGATCGTCGACGTGCCTGAGTACTGAGTGATTGCCGCGAGGTTCATAGAGACCTGCTGCGGCGCCGCACCGTTCGTATAGGTGAGGTTCAACGATGCCGATCCGCTGACATACCCACCCGCCGTATCAAAGTTGAGGTCGGTCTTCGTCAGCGCAACAGTCGTCGTTGTGCCATCCGCCTCCTTGATGGTATAGGAGTCTCCGCCGCTGCCAAGGGAGATGGTCCATTTATTGTTCTCTGCCTTCGTATAAACAACAGGAACCGAATGCTTTGCACCGAGCGAATCATACACGGTGATCGTCGTTGCCACAGAAGGATAGAACGTATCTCCTGTCCCATAGCTCTTTGCCACAAGTCCGTCGATGGATGTGCCGCTTTTTGTATTGAGCACTACCCCTGAGACCGTCTTGTTGTTGTACTCATAGACAGAGACACGCGAAGTCGATGCAACGTTGCCGTCTGCAGCCGTGGCCACGCGCGCGAAGGTCTGCGTCGCACTCGTCACGGTCTCAGCGGCGGCGAGTTTCGCCTTATTGCCGTCCGCCGTCGCCAGAATTGATCCAGGCTGCCCCTTTACCTCTTTGATCTTGAGCTGTCCGTTGTAGGTGTCACCGACCTTGTAGGTAAAGGTTGTCGGGCTTGGAACGGTGACCGTGGTCACAGCCTTCGGATTGGTAAAGTTGTTGTCCGCAGCCAGTTCCAGCTCAATTTCATTCGTACCGACCGTCGTTACTTTCCTAATCGTTCCGCTGATATTATACGTCCCGCCATAGGCATAGGTACCACTTTCAAGCCCTGTGAGAGAGATATCCGCCGTGGCGCCTGCAATCTTTTTGGGGCTGGAAGCGTTTGTGGGATCAATCCCCAGCTTGAGATCCACCTTGCCCGTAGCCGATGCCGTGATGTTGGAAATCTTAGACGTGTAGAGTGTCTTGCCGTTCACAGGAGTTGCCGTATCGAACGGATAGGTTGCTGTGCCGTCCAGTGTGACGGTCTCACCCGTCGAGAGCGTCAGCGAGATGCGCCCCGTTTCCGTCGGGGTATAGTTCGCAACCGTCTCTGAGGTGCCGTCCGCATATTTCACAAGAGTGTTTGCCACCTCATACCCAGGCGTTGACGCATTGAGGTTTTTTGTATAGGATGCCGTTGCAGTTGTCGCTGCCTCCATGGACTTGCCTGCGGGGATCTGGATCTTCGTCGTATTGTCCCCCGCGACATTGAGGACGCCGTTGTTCGCCATATAGCCCTGCACGTAGAGTCCCGTGCTGGGGATCGTGAGGTTTCCCTCTGCGTCAAACGAGAACGCACCGTTGCGCGTATAAAACTTCTGCTGCCCCTTCGAAACGACGAAGAGGCCGTCGCCGCGCGAAATCGCAACGTCCGTGTTCTTGCCCGTCTGCTGGACGGAGCCGTTGGTATAGAGGAGGTCGGTCGATGCGACGGACATACCAAGACCGATCTGCTTCGGGTTCACGCCGCCGATCGTGCCGGTCGGCGAGGATGCACCCGAGAGGTTCTGCGAGATCATATCCGCGAACGTAACGCGGCTCGCTTTGAAGCCCGTCGTGTTGACGTTCGCGATGTTGTTGCCGACGACATCCATGCGTGTCTGATGGCCTTTGAGGCCGGAAACAGCCGAAAACATGGAACGGATCATAATGAATCTCTCCTTTGCCAGTCTGACAGCGCAAAGGAAGAGCCACCTCTGTGATATGCGTACACTCCTCCCTGAGGAAATGCACAGATGGGGATGCCCCCGCATCCCGCTGACCGCACCAGTCGCGCGCGGTCAAAAGCCTCCCGTAGGTCCGGCTTCGTCAGATGATGGCTGCACTGTCAATGTTCGTGAAAATACTGTCTGCCGCCGTCAAGTCGTCAAGTGCCGTGATGACGGTGCGGTTGGTCACGGAGACGACCATCGCCGTACTGTCCTTCATGTAGATTAGAGCCTCCCTTGCCCCCTTCTCTCTCATGCGGTCAATCGTACTGCCCAGTTTCTCGAGCTCCGTATTCGTGAGCGTCACGCCGCGCCGCTGCAGCCGCTCCTCCGCATGCTGCGAAAAGCGAACGCGCTCTTTCGCCCCTTTTAGTACCTGTGCAAACGATGCGCCGCTGCTGCCCATCGCTCTTCGTCCATGGTCGGTCCCCCTGCTTCCCTGCCCGACCAGCGCCATCGAATCGTCTGCAATTCTCATCATCTCACCTCCTTTTTTGCACAAAAATAAAATGTTCCACTTTGTATATCGGCAGAACATAAAAGAAACTTAAGTACAACTTATGAAATTATTTGGCGGAGTTTAAGGAATCATACCTCCATCACGCCGTAGGCGACGCGGCTGTACTTGCCGCCCTCGAGGTCAGTAAATCCGAGACGGGCGAACTCCCTGCTCCCCTGCCGCTCCTTCATGACGACGCGGCGGCGTGCGACGCGCCGCGCCTCGGCGATCACTTCCGCGGTGAGGGCACGCGCATCGGCGAGGGTGCGCAGGGCATTCATCCCCTCGCTCTCATGAACGGGGCGGCGGAACATCGGGTCAAAGTAGACGGCGTCATAGCTCCCGTCCGCCTGTGCGCGCAGATAGTCCAGCGCATCGGCCGCATGGACGCTGATGCGCCGCATCGCCGCGTGCATCTCGTAGTTATCCCCCGTCGCATGTGCAAGCCCGTCGCCGATCACCGCCGCGATGATGGGATTCGCCTCCAGTGCCGTCACGCTGCCCGCCGCCCCGACGGCAAAGCTCTCGATGATGGCATCCGCCCCCGTGCCGAGCGTGCAGTCGAGGACGCGCATCCCCTCCGTGAGGCCAAGCGCATGGACGAGATGGTCTCCCTGTCCGCTTCGCAGATTCTTGATGCGCAGATGCGCCATGCCGGGATGAAAGAACAGTTGCCCCTCTGCCGTCACCGCCGTCAAGAGACCGCGCCGCGCGACGAGCACGGCATCCACACCGTACGCTGTTCGCATCTCATCGAGCGAGTCACTGCCGCGTGGGACGTTCGGTATGCCGAGCTGAGCCGCCGTCCGCGCCGCAAGTGCACGATTTGCTGCGGCGTATTTCTGCCCGCGCCGCACGGTCGTCACGACGGCACTGACCGTCCCGCGCGTCACAGACCAAACCCCGTGCGCTTGAACATCTTCGCAAGGTCATGCGTACCGAACTTCAGGATCGTCGGACGCCCATGCGGACAGGTAAAGGGAAACGGCGTCGCCCGCAGCTCCTCCAAGAGGATCTCCATCTGGCGGATGCTCAGTTCCTCGCCCGCCTTGATCGCCGCACGGCACGCCATCGTCGCAATCCCCGCCTCGCGCAGATTCGCGGGGGTTGCAGTGTGCAGGTCGCCGAGGGATGCGAGGATCTCGCGGATGATGCCCTCCGCCTCCTTCGTCGGGACATCGGCGGGCGTCTCCGTCAGGCGGTAGGTGCGCTCCCCCGCCGCCTCCAGATGAAAGCCGAGGCGGTCAAAGAGCTCCGCATTTTCTTCAATATATTGTGCCTCGTGTGCATCGAACGAAAGGATGGCATGCACGAGCATCTGCTGGGAGGGAATCCCATCCGTCTGCGCCGAAAAGCGGTCAAAGAGGATGCGCTCATGCGCCGCATGCTGATCGATGATGTAGAGCGTCGCAGTGCTCTGAGCGATAATGTAGGTAAGGTCGACCTGCCCGATGGGAAGCATTCGCTCCTCCATGGAGATATCGTCCCCCTGCGCCGCCCGCGGTGCAGACGGCACGTCCGAGAACGCCGCACGCTCCTGTGCGCGGGCCTCCTGCACAGCATCCTGTGCCGTACGCAGATCGACACGTGCTCCTGCCCACTGCACGGCCTCGTGGACGGTCTGCGGGTGCGGCGTCGGAGCGGCATAGCCGCGTGCCGGGGCAGAGACAGGCGATGCGGACGGCGTGCTCACATCGAGCGGCACTGCTTCGTAGTGGAACCTCGGCTTTTCCACTGCGGCGGCAATCCCCGTCGTCTCTCCTGCCGCGCCGCGAATGGCGTCGAGCACCGCCTTGTAGACTGCCTTAAAAATACGCCCCTCATCCTCAAACTTCATCTCCGTTTTCTGCGGATGCACATTCACATCAATCGTGCGCTGCGGCACGGTGATGACGATGACGGCGAGCGGGAAGCCCATCTTCGGCACGAGGGAGCGGTACACATTGTCGATCGCCTTCGCAATCGCGCGGTTCTGGATCGTCCGCCCGTTGACGATGTAGGTCTGCCACGCGCGGCTGCTGCGAATCAGGGATGGCTTCGAAATATAGCCCGTGATGCGGATATCCGCCGCATCGTCGTAAAAATCCAGCGGAATCAGTGCGCTCGCCGCATCGCCGCCGTAGATGCTCCCAATCGTACGGGCGAGGTCTCCGTCTCCTGCCGTCATGATGGTCATGCGGTTGTTGTTGATGAAGCGGAACGCAATGTCGGGGCGTGAGAGTGCGAGGCGGATCACGTAATCGCTGATCTTCCCCGCCTCGGTCGCATTCGTCTTGAGAAATTTCTTGCGCGCGGGTGTGTTGAAGAAAAGATCCTCGACGCGCACACTCGTCCCGACCGCACAGCCCGCGTCCTCAATCATGGGCGTACCGCCGCCGCTGATGTCGACGCGCGTGCCGAGATCATCCGCCGCCTGCCGCGTCAGAAGAGAAAAATGTGACACGGACGCGATCGTCGGCAGCGCCTCGCCGCGAAAGCCGAGGGTCGCAATCGTCTCGAGATCGGAGGCGGCGGCAATCTTACTCGTCGCATGGCGCAGAATCGCCGCGCGCGCATCCTCTCCGGTCATGCCGCGTCCGTTGTCCGTCACACGGATAAAGCTCGTGCCGCCGCCCATGATCTCGACCTCGACCGCTGTCGCGCCCGCATCCATCGCGTTCTCGACCAGCTCCTTTACGACAGAGGCAGGCCGCTCAACCACCTCGCCTGCCGCGATCTTGTTGATGGTTGCATCGTCCAATACGTGAATCCGTGTCATCCCTCACCCTCCTCCTTTCTCGCCTGTTCCTGCAGACGATAGAGTGTATTCAGTGCCTCAAGCGGCGTCATCGTCATCACATCGAGCGCACGCAGCTCGTCGAGCGTCCCGCCCGCAAAGAGCGACACCATCCCCGCATCGGATGTCTTCTGTACCGACGTCTCCTGCGGTGCGCTCTGTGGCGCAGCCGCCTCCAATGCGTGCAGGATCTCCTCCGCACGCTCCGTCACGCGCTGCGGCAGACCCGCGAGGCGTGCAACGTGGATGCCGTAGGACTTATCCGCCGCCCCTGCGACGATGCGCCGCAGGAATACGACATTTTTCCCCTTTTCGCGCACGGCAATACAGTAGTTGCGGATGCGCTCGTTCTCCATCTCCGTCAGCTCATGGTAATGCGTCGCAAACAGCGTCTTGGCGTGGATGCGTCCGTCAATATGCTCCACCACCGCGCGCGCGATGCTCATGCCGTCAAAGGTGCTCGTGCCTCGCCCGATCTCGTCGAGAATCACGAGGCTGTCCCTCGTCGCCTCGCGCAGGATCTGTGCGACCTCGTTCATCTCCACCATGAAAGTGCTCTGCCCGCTCACGAGGTCGTCGCTCGCGCCGATGCGCGTAAAGATGCGGTCGACGGGTGCGATCTCCGCCGTACGCGCAGGGACGAAGCTGCCGACCTGCGCCATGAGCGTGAGGAGGGCAACCTGCCGCATATAGGTGGATTTCCCCGCCATATTCGGTCCCGTGATGAGCATCGTCTCTGTTCCGCCGTGGCTGAGTTCCGTATCGTTTGGGACGAACACATCGCGCTGCAGAATGCGCTCGACAAGCGGATGCCGCCCGTCGCGGATGCGGATGCCGCCGTCTGCGCCCACGGTCGGGCGGACATAGCGGTACGATGCCGCCGCCGCCGCAAGGCTCTGCAGGACATCAACGCGCGCAATCGCACGGGCGACGCCTTGAATCGGCACGAGCTGCTCGCGTACGCGTTCGCGCAGCTCTGTAAAGAGATGATACTCAAGGGCGGTGATCTTCTCCTCTGCGCCGAGAATCTTCGCCTCGAAGTCCTTCAGCTCCTCCGTGATAAAGCGCTCCGTATTCGCGAGCGTCTGCTTGCGAATATAGCCCTCAGGCACCTGATCACGCCCGCTGTGGCGCACCTCGATGTAGTAGCCGAACACCTTGTTGTAGCCGATCTTGAGCGTCTTGATGCCCGTCCGCGTGCGCTCACGTTCCTCCATCTCCTGCAGGAGGGACTTGCTGTCATGGGAAAAACGGCGGAGCTCGTCGAGATCGGCATCATAGCCCGCACGGATCATGCCGCCCTCGCGCACCGAGAGCCCCGGCTCATCCACGAGCGCGCGCGTGAGCTCGTCACGCAGCGCATCAAAGGTCTCGATCTCCCCTGCTGCACGCACGAGGAGGCGGCTCGCTGCCGCTGTGAGACACGCGCGCACGGCGGGCAGGGCGGCGAGTGAGATGCGCAGAGCGACGAGATCGCGTGCGTTCGCCGTCTGCGTCTCAATGCGCGTCAGGAGCCGCTCGAAGTCATAGACCGTATGCAGGGCATCGCGCAGGGCATCGCGCAGCGTACTCTTTTCCACCAGCTCTGCCACCGCATCCAGCCGTGCATCAATGCGGTGCGGCGTGAGCAGAGGATGTTCCAGCCACGCCTTGAGAAGGCGCGTTCCCATCGGCGTGCGCGTGAAGTCGAGCACGTCAAAGAGAGTATTCTTTTTCCCGCCGTCGCGCAGACTGCGTGTGATCTCAAGATTGCGCAGCGTATAGGTGTCGAGCTGCATCGTCTCCGCCGCATCGAGGAAGGCGAGGCGATTGATCTGCGAGAGATCCGCCATCACCGTCTCATGCAGATAGGTGAGGAGCGCTGCGAGTGCCGCCCGCGCCCCCGCATCGCACGGAATCTCCTCCGCAGGGAAATGCTGCGCGGGAAGTGCCGCATCCGCCTCCCTGCTGACAACGGAGACGGCGCAGTGCGGCAGACGGTGCGCAAGAAAAGCCCGAACCTCATCCGCAAGGGAAAAGCCCTCCGTCAGGAGCAGCTCTGCCGCCATACGGCGATAGAGCTCATCCATGATCTGCTGCGCCGCATGCTCGCCCGCGTAGACGGCATAGAACGCTTCGCCCGTCGTGATGTCTGCGCCCGCGAGGACGAACTGTCCCGGCGCAGGCTCGTGCAGGAGCACGATATAGATGTTGGACGCATCACGCAGTGCCTCATCGGAGAGCGCCGTGCCCGGCGTGACCACCTTCACTACTTCGCGGTGCGTCAACCCCTTTGCCTTCGGGTCGCCGATCTGCTCGGCAATCGCTACCTTAAATCCCTTTGCGACGAGACGCGCGATATAGCTGTCCGCCGCATGATAGGGAACGCCGCACATGGGATTCTTCTCGAGATCGCCGCTGCGGCTCGTCAGCGTCAGCCCGAGCTCCTTCGCCGCCACCTTCGCGTCGTCGAAGAACATCTCGTAGAAATCGCCCAGACGAAAGAAAAGAAGCTCGCCCGGATGCGCCTCTTTCGCGGCGAGATACTGCTGCATCATCGGCGTCACATTCTGCGCGTCCATCACAAACCTCCTAAAGCTAACAACATAACAGTTAACGATATAACGCTCCTCGCGAACCCTTAGTTGCGCAAGTGATCGTGTGCTTATTCGCCTAAATACCTGCGGATTCCAAACGCGCTTCGCTTGAACGAATAAAATCCGCAGGGGGCGAAACGCACACTTTACTCACTTGCTCCACTAGGGTTCGCCATGGAGCGCTACACCATATAAGCAAATCTACCGAACAACCTTGCCTACGCGCTCCGCCCCATGAGGAAAAGTGTTCGCGTGGAACTCGCCCCCTATACCGAAATCTACCGAACAACCTCGCCCTTCAGCACCCAAGTCTGCGGCTGCGTGATCTTCACCTGCACAAAATCGCCCACGCGCTCCGCCCCATGCGGAAAGAGGACAATCTTATTCGTGCGCGTGCGCCCGCTCCACACGGCGGGATCGTTCTTGCTCGCGCCCTCGACCATCACCTCGGCCTGCGCACTGCGCAGCCCCTCATTGATCGCTCGGCTGATCTCGTTCTGCACTGCCATCAAGCGCTCCAGACGTGCGTGCTTCACCTCATCCGGCACCTGCGCCGCCATTGCTGCGGCAGGCGTGCCCGAGCGCTTCGAGTAAAGGAACGTATACGCCGCGTCATAGCGCATCTCGCGCAGGAAATCCAGTGTCTCTGCGAAGTCCTCCTCCGTCTCCCCCGGGAAGCCCACGATGAGATCCGTCGTGAGGCTCGCCCCCGGCAGGGCCTCGCGCACGCGCCGTGCGCGCTCACGGTACTGCTCCACTGTATAGACACGGTTCATCGCCTTCAGGATGCGGTTGCTCCCGTACTGCACAGGCAGATGAATGTGCTCGCAGATATGCGTGCCGTTTTTGATCGTGTCGATCAGCTTGTCGCTGATGTCCTTCGGATGCGACGTCATAAAGCGCACGCGGCGAATCCCCTCCACCGCATCCACCATGCGCAGGAGATCGGCAAAATCCGCCTGTCCATGATCTTTCCCGTAGGAGTTGACATTCTGCCCGAGGAGGGTCACCTCGCGATAGCCGTCCGCCGCTGCACGGCGCACCTCCGCCACGACCTCCTCGGGCGTGCGGCTGCGCTCACGTCCGCGCACGTAGGGGACGATGCAGTACGTACAGTAATTGTTGCACCCATACATGATCGGCACCCACGCTGAGAGCGTCCCGCCGCGCGCAATAGGCAGATCCTCCTCCACCGCGTGCGCATCGAGCGCAACATCCACCACGGGCGCGCGCTCCGCCGCGATCTCGGCGACAATGCGTCCCAGCTCCTGCACCTTGCCCGTGCCGAGCACAAAGTCGATGTGCGGTGCGCGGCGCATGAGGTTCTCCCCCTCCTTCTGCGCCATGCAGCCCGTAATCCCAAAGATCAGCTGTGGATGATGTTCCTTGACCTTCTTGATCTCGCCGATCTTCCCGTAGACCTTGTCCTCTGCCGTCTCGCGCACACAGCACGTATTGATGAGGATGACATCGGCATCCGCCGTCTTCTCCGTCCGCACATAGCCCGCCGCCTGCAGCTGTCCCTCCATACGCTCTGCATCGGCGACATTCATCTGACAGCCATAGACTAGGATTTTATACCGTCCCCGCATTCATTTCCCTTTCGCAGCATATAACATAATAACATAAAAAGTCTGGAAGGAATCCTTCCAGACCGCATTTCATATTGGAGGCGACACCCAGAATCGAACTGGGGATAAAGGTTTTGCAGACCTCGGCCTTACCACTTGGCTATGTCGCCGAAAGATGGAGCGGAAAACGAGGCTCGAACTCGCGACCCCCACCTTGGCAAGGTGGTGCTCTACCACTGAGCTACTTCCGCAGATGATCTTCCCGCGCCGCAGTGACGCGACACTTAGACAGTATAGCGATAAACCGTGCCGCTGTCAAGTCCAAAATTTGCAAGGCAGAAATCCATCCCCTCAGCACTCCGCCAGCTGCCGCTGTGCCTCACGCAGGCGGCGCAGGCTCTCCTCCTTGCCGAGGATGGCGAGGATCTCCGTCGCGCCGCCCGGCGTGACCTTCTGCCCCGCCGCAGCGATGCGCAGCACCCACATGACTGTGCCTTTCTTCCAGCCCTCACGCTCGATACACTCCTCAAGGAGCGCATAGAGGAGATCGTTCTCCCAGTGATCCCCGTCGAGGGCGTCGAGGATGCCGATCAGCTCGGGCAGGAGCTCCGCTGCCGCCGCCGGTGTGACCTTGTTGCGCTTGTTCTCATAGAGCGATGCGTCAAAGGGCGGTAGTGTCACGAAGAACTCAATCTCCGCACGCACATCGCTGAGCCGCGTGACACGCGTACGCAGGAGACGCGCCATCGCATTCCACTGCGCCTCGACCGACGCGGGAAGCTCGCCCGCATAAGGGCGCGCCGCTTCGGCAAACGCCGCATCCGTCATCGCCTTGAAGTACTCGCCGCTCATCCAGCCGAGCTTATCGTAGTCGAACACGGCGGGAGACTTCGACAGCCCCTCCAGTGAGAACGCCTCGATCAGCTCGTCCATCGAGAAAATTTCCTGATTCGTCGTCTTCGGACTCCAGCCGAGAAGCGCAACGTAGTTGACGATCGCGGCGGCGGGATAGCCCATCTTCACGAGATCATCAAAGCTTGTCGCCCCATGCCGCTTGGAGAGTTTGCTCGTCTTGCCCGTCGCGTCGTCCCGCCCCATGACGGGTGCGAGATGGACAAATACGGGCGGCTCCCAGCCGAACGCCTCATAGAGGAGGACGTGCTTCGGCGTGGAGGTGATGAACTCCGCCCCGCGAATGATATGCGACACCTTCATCAGATGATCGTCGATGACATTGGCAAAGTTATATGTCGGCATCCCGTCGCGCTTGAGGAGCACCTGATCCTCGAGCTCCGTGTTCGGGATCGTTACGCTCCCGTGCAGCACGTCGTAGAACGTCGTCTCACCGACGAGCGGCATCTTCTGCCGAATGACGTACGCGTCGCCCCGGTCGAGATGCGCCTGCACCTCCTCGGGCGTGAGGTCGCGGCAGGTACGCGGGTAGCCGCCGTAGGATTTCCCATCCTCTGCCGGTTCTGCCTCCTCCGTCTGATGGCAGAAGCAGCGATAGGCATGCCCCTCCGCCACGAGCTGCTCGGCGTACTGCTTGTAGATCGCCATGCGCTCGCTCTGCACGTATGGACCGAAGTCTCCGCCGATCTCATCGGGTCCCTCGTCGGGGATGATGCCCGCCGCGTCGAGCGTGCGGCGGATGAAGTCCACCGCATCCGCGACGTAGCGGCTGCGGTCGGTATCCTCGATGCGCAGGATGAATGTGCCGTCATTCGCGCGCGCGAACAGATAGCCGTAGAGCGCGGTGCGCAGATTGCCGATGTGCATATAGCCCGTCGGGCTGGGTGCAAAACGCGTGCGAATTTCCGTCTGTGCCAAAATACTTTCCTCCAAAAAACAATCGTGCCGTCACAGGGCGGCACGAATCGACTGCGTTATTTCGCTCAGCCGCGCAGATAGCCGCAGAGCGCACGGAACATGATGAGCGAACTCATCGCGCCCGGATCCTCGATGCCGATGCTGCGCGTACCGATGAGTGCCGCACGTCCGCGCCGTGCGGCGATGGTCTTCGTATACTCCGCACCCGCACGTCCCGCCTCGAGCGCATCCTCCAGACACTCGCGCAGGCTCTTGCCCTCCGCGTTCTCCGGCAGGAATGCGTCGCGAATCGGGATCAGTGTATCGAGCATCGTCTTATCCCCGCGCACGGCCTTTCCGCGCCGCTGGATCGCGTCAATGCCGGCAGAGAACAGCTTTTCAAAGCTCGCCACATCGAGCCGCGTCTTTGCGCCGACCGCCTCGCCCGCGCGTACAAAGGCAATCCCGTAGAGCGGTCCTGCCGCTCCGCCGACATTCTCAATGAACGCACGCCCGATCTCGTGAAGCACCTCTGCGAGCGGCGCGTCCACCGGCAGCTCTGCGAGGCGTTCCTCCGCCGCCGTAAAGCCGCGCGCCATGTTAAGACCGTGGTCGCCGTCTCCCGTCTTGGCGTCCACTGCCGTCAGATAGTCCTTCTGTGCCATGATGGCAGCAATCACTGCATCTACGGCATCACGTATGTTTGCCATTGTCTGCACCGTCTTTCCCTGTTGTAAAAGTACCAAGCCTATCAGTACATTCCATACATTACTCCCATACTCTCATAAGCATTATAGCACGGTATTCTCCATAGGAAAAGAGGAGAGACACATTTTAGGGAAGCACGGATAAATTCAGCACCGCCATCTTAGCACATCGTTTTCTCGGCAATGATCGAAAAAATTATATTACTGAGTGCATCCATGCGTCCTGCAATATATTTATTATATTCCCCGATTTGTCAAGTCTTGCGACGTATTTTTTTTTATGCTATCATAAAGACCAAGAAGGTGCGCCTTAGGTGTGCGTATGTCTTATTAATGTCTAACCTACAGATTTTCTAGGGAATCCGATTTGATTTCGGTCAAAGTGAAACACTTCGGTGAACGCGGAAGCCGAACTTAGGGTACCCACCTGCTTTACGCAGGTATAGACATATAGGGCGTACGGCATTTCAGACCCCTCTCTTCCGGTCAGAGCGGAACTGCCATACGGCAGCTTTGTTCTGACCTTTTTTGTCGTATATTTCCCCCGTGAGGAACGGCAGGAATTTTCCAAAATAACACGAATAAAAATATAGATAATATACTATGTGTTTGACAAGGGAGATCGAAATGTCGGATCTGGATACAACGAACGAAGATTCCGCCGCCGCATCTGCACCCGCAAAGCGGCGCGGCCGCCCAAAAAAGCGCGTGCAGGAGGGAACGGAAACGGCGGCGAAGAAGCGCGGTCGTCCGAAGAAAACCGAACAGACCGCACCGACACGCCGCGAGCGTCCGAAGGAGCTGGTCTTCGCGCTCGATATCGGGACGCGCAGCGTGATCGGCATTGTCGCTGAACAGCGTGACGGACTGCTGCACATCCTAGCGACCGACCGCCTCGAGCACCGCACGCGTGCCATGCTTGACGGGCAGATTCACGATGTGCCGCAGGTCGCTGCCATCATCCGCGAGGTCAAGCACCGCCTCATGGAGCGTACAGGGCCGTTGACCAGTGCCGCCGTGGCAGCGGCAGGACGTGCCCTCTACACGATGACAGCGGATGCCGAGCAGGACTTCACGGGCACGATTACACCTGCACAGCAGCGCGACCTCGACTTTGCAGGCGTGCAGGAGGCACAGAAAAAACTGGCTCACTCCCACACGGTCGATGATCCAACGCGTTACTACTGCGTCGGCTACAGCACGATCCGCTATACGCTCGACGGCAACGAGCTCAAGACGCTCATCGGGCAGCGCGGGCGCAAGGCGACGGCGACCGTCATTGCAACCTTTCTGCCGCGGCAAGTCGTGGACTCCATGCAGTCGGCACTGCGCGAGACGCACCTCGAGATGCGCGCCCTCACGCTCGAGCCGATTGCGGGCATCAACGTCCTCATCCCACCGACGATGCGCCATCTGAATCTCGTGCTCGTCGATATCGGCGCGGGCACATCGGACGTCGCCATCACGCGCAACGGCTCAGTCATCGCCTACGGCATGGTTCCGATGGCAGGCGACGAGATCACCGAGTCCATCTCGCGTGAGTACCTCCTCGACTTCAACATCGCCGAGGACATCAAGCGCAAGGCGGCAGATGGGCAGGACGTCTCCTTTACCGACATTCTCGGCATGAAGCTCTCGCTCACCGCCGATCAGGTGCTCGCCGCCATAAAACCCGGGGTCGAACATCTCGCGAACGCGATCGGCAAGCAGATCCTCGAACTGAACGGCGAACCGCCGCAGGCGGTCATGCTGGTCGGCGGCGGTGCACGCACGCCGATGATGACGGAGCTCGTAGCAGAGGCTCTCGGCATCCCCGCCGGCCGCGTCGCCGTGCGTCATCCCGACACGGTGGACGGCGTCGCCGATCTGCCCGAGGAGCTGCGCGCCCCCGACGCAGTCACGCCGCTCGGCATCCTGAAGATCGCTTCGATCAACACACTACATTTCCTCGCGGTCTGGATCAACGACATCGAGTACAGTCTCTTCAACTTCCGCGAGCTCAACGTCTCCGACGCCCTCCTCGCGGCGGGCATCAGCCTGCGCAAGTACAACGGACGTCCCGGCATGGGGCTGATGCTGACCGTGAACAGCGAGCGGCGGAGCTTTCCGGGGACGATGGGAACGCTCGCCCAGATCACCATCGACGGCAAGAGCGCGAGCCTCGACTCCCCCATTCACGACGACTGCCGCATCAAGCTCGTCGCAGGGGAGAACGGAACCCAGCCGACCGTGCGTCTCAGCGACGTGATCGGCAGCACGAGTGGCTACAATGTCGTGCTCAACGGAGAGGAGACCTCCGTCCCCGCGAGCATTCTCATCAACGACGCCGTGCCTGAGGGCGACCCGATTCTGCGAGACGGCGACACCGTCGTCTCGCGCCGCGACCGCACCCTCGGTGAGGTGCTGCGCGCAGCGCATCTCCCGCCGACGGGACGACGCATCTCCTACACGCTGAACGGGGAGGCACGCCGCTTCTCCGCCCTCCCGAAAATCACGCTGAACGATGCGCCCGCCGCGCTCTCCACCATCCTGCGTGAGGGCGATGTCATCGACTACGAGGAGACTGCCATCCCGACGCTCGAGACCGTGCTCGATCTCTCCTCGCTGGCCTCGTATGCGACCATCACCTACGAAGGGAAGGAGCATAGCATTCCCGCGGCGGGGCAGGTACTCACCATCAACGGGCGTGAGGCATCGCCTGGCACCATCGTCGAGGACGGTGCTATCATCGCCTATCAGAAAGGACGGGGGACGGCGAACGTCAGCGAGGCGCTGCTCGCCGTTGGCTTTACCCCGCCGCCCGCGACCAGCCGCGTCACCTTCGCAATTCTCGTCAACGGGGTACGTGCGGACTTCACGAGCCCCATCCACACAGGGGACACGCTGGAGGTCGTACTCACGCCGATTGATGCACCGCCCACATCGTCTGCATCCGCCTCTGCGACGACGGGAAAACCCGCCGATGATCCCGCTGCTCCCGCAGCGAGCACGATCCTCTCGGGGATCGCAGCGCGTGCGGCACAGGCCGCGGATGGGTCGGCGCTCTTCGACGCATCGACCGAAACGACGGAGAGCGGCACTGTGCCGGCCGCCAATACTGGGGATCAAAGCGTTCCGCCATCCCCACAGAATACGACAACACCAAGCGCTCAAGAGGCACCGCACACAGGCACAGCGATCACCGTAGAGTCGCTGATGCGCTACGATTGATCGATGATGGATTGAACATATAGAAAAGTGGCTGTTGCACGAAGTCGCGAACTTCGTGCAACAGCCACTTCTTTGTGCCCCTTCCACCGCTTGCGCGGTCCCCCTTCCCCGTGACCACGGGGAAGGCTTAGGATAACGGTATATTCGCTTTCCCTTTGACGGGGGAGTGGCGAGCGCAGGAAGCCAATGGGGGGATATGCAGAGCCCTTTTTTATTTCTCCCGCATGGACTTCCAGCGATCATGCAGCCAGAACCACTCGTCGGGATAGCGGCGAATCCACGCCTCGATGTGCGCACTCACCTCCTGCGTCACACGCAGGACGTCGGCAGCGCGGTCATCTGTCTTTTCCACATAGAGCGGTTTCTCGATGGTAAGCTCATGATGTCCGTCCGCGCGGCGGTGCATAAAGACGGGGAAAATTGGCACACTGCAGCGGCGCGCAATCGCCGCCGCCCCCGTAAAGGCATTCGTCTCCTGTCCGAAGAAATCGACGACGACGCCGTCGCGGCGCGACGGATCCTGATCGCTGAGCAGCCCGATGATCCAGCCCTGATCGATCATGCGGAACATCTCACGCACGCTTGAACGATAGGTGACGTGCATCCCGACAAGCATGCGGTACTCATTGATGAAGCGATCCATCCCCGCTGCACTCTGCCGTTTTGCCACGCCGACAATCGGCAGTCCTGCCAAGGCAAGCGCACCGCCCATAAGCTCCCAGTTGCCGCTGTGCGAGGTTGCAATGATTGCTCCCTCGCCCTGCGCCAGTGCCGCGCGCATCGTATCCAGCGCCCCCGTAATCGTCACGTAGTCCTCAATATGACGGCGCAGGACGGGAAAGCGCAGCACCTCCATCAGCATCGGTCCAAAGCGCAGCGTACTCTCCCGCGCGATGCGCTCTGCCTCTGCGGTCGATACGTGAAGGCAGCGCTCGATCTGCGTCTGCGCGAGCCGCTTGCGCCGCGCGGGGATAAACGGCCAAAGGAGGCGCGCCAGTCCCGCGCCGATCATCATGGCGGCGCGGTGCGACAGGAGGCAGACGAAATGACTGAGAAGTTTGACCGCCCAGTAAGACAGCATCTCAGCTCTTTCCGCGCAGTTCTTCGATGGTCTTTTCGAGGACTTTGACCTTCTTCACCATCTCGGGCAGACGGCGCATCGCCGCCTGTACGCGCAGCCACTCAGCGTGGGACTGAACGGGGAAGCCCGCACAGAACACCCCCTCAGGCATATCGCCGATGATGCCGGAGCGCGCCGCATAGACGGAGTTCGCGCCGATGGAGATATGTCCGACCGTTCCGACCTGCCCGCCAAAGGTGACGTTATGTCCGACCTTGGTCGAGCCGGAGATCCCCGTCTGCGCGACGATGAGGCAGTTCTCTCCGATGCGGCAGTTATGCCCGATGTGGACGAGGTTGTCGATCTTCGTCCCCTTGCCGATCACCGTTGCCCCGAGGGTAGCGCGGTCGATTCCGACATGAGCGCCAATCTCCACGTCGTCCTCCACGACGACGCCGCCGACCTGCGGCACCTTGGTATGCACCCCCGCCTCGGTCGTAAAGCCGAACCCGTCCGCCCCGATTACGGCGCAGCTGTGGATCGTGCAGCGCGCACCGATGCGGCAGTGCTCGCGCACGACTGCATTCGAATAGAGCACCGTATGATCGCCGATCACACTGTACTGCCCCACATAGGCATGCGGATAGATCATCACACCGTCGCCGAGCACCGCATGATCGTCCACATAGGCAAAGGGCAGCACCGTCACTCCCGTGCCGATGCGCACATCTGCACCGATATACGCCTCGTCACTGACCCCGGCAGCGTGTTCGATGGCAGGGGTAAAGATCATGAGGAGACGTGCAAACGCCGCCTTCGGATCATCGACGAAGATATGCGGGCACGAAAAGCCCTCCGTTCCCGTCGGCAGAAGGAGCGCCGCCGCAGATACGGCGCGCGCCGCGTCGATGTGGGGTGGAACGGCAAAGGCGAGATCCCCCGCCCCCGCCTCGTCCAGCGAAGCGAGCCGATGAACGACCGTGCTGCCGCCGCTGCCGACCGTTCCGCCGACAAGCTGTGCGATCTCATTGACTGTCTTTTCCATGCCCTACCCTCTTACTGGAGTTTGCCGATGACTTCATCCGTGACGTCCACGCCGCCCGAGAGGACGCTCGGATACTTCTTCGAGCTATCTAGGACGACGTCCAGCTTCTTCTCCTTGACAATATCCTGCATTGCGGCGTTCAGCTTCTGTTCGAGCTGGATGCTATACATCTGCTGCAGCCCCGCCATCTTGCGCTGGGTATCCATCTGGAGCTGCTGCGACTCCTCCGCCGTCATGTTCGGATTCGCGGTGAACTTGCTCTGTGCGTCCTGCTGCGCCTCCATGAGCTTCGTGTTCGCCTCGTCGACCACACTCTTCAGCTGCGGAGCTTCCTCCTGGACGCGCGCACGGTCAACGGTGCCGACGTGCACCTGACCGCAGCCCGCCAGTACCGTACTGCCCACGAGGAGGAGCGCTGCCGCTGCTTTATTTAAATACTTCATCGATCCATATCCTTTCATTCCCGCGTTGTCTGTTCCGTCGTAATGCTCTGCATCTCACGCACCATATCTGCCGTCACATCCCGTGCCGCATCCGCTGTAACGGGCGGCATATAGCGACGCTGAACGAAGGGGCGTGCGGGAGCGAGATGCGCCGCATCGTCCGCCTGCGGGGCGGTGAGGATGAGGGAAAGGTGCTGCATCAGTGCGATCTTTGCCGCACGGCTGCGCACATCCCGCCAGATGGCTTCCTCGAGCGCATCTGCATCGCGGCGCACCTGCGCCAGGCGCGCCGCGCGCCTCGCGGCGGCGGCATGTGCGTCCTGCGCCTTTGCAGCGCGTTCCATCGCAGCGGCGTTGCGTTCCTCCGCCTCCGCCTTCTGGCGATCCGCCTCCGCCTTCTGTGCGTCGATGGTTGCCTTTGCCTTTGCCGTCCACGTCGCCTGCTGCGGCTCGATGCGCGCGGCGACGCGGGCGCGGATCTCCTCCTGCCATGTGCGGTAGAGCTCCGCCTGACGTGCGCCGCGCTCCTGCCGCAACGCCTCACGCTGCGCCTCAAGCCCTGCACGCTCCTGCGCCAGTTCATCCTCAGAGACGCGCGGCCCGTGCATCGCGCGCTGATTATCGATCTTCAGGTTGATGTTTGTGATCGCATTTTGATACTCGTCGTCGATCTGCTTCTTCCGCCGCTCGTAGTCGTCCTCTGTCTGTTTGCGGTAGACCTCGGTCAGGCGTTTGCGCTCACGCTCAAGCTCTACGCGTGCGCCGATCACGGTCTGCGCATTCTTCTGCCAGATGGAGTCCTGAAACGGTTCATCGTCCGCTGCCGGCGGCGTCAGAGAAAACACCTCCGGGACATCCCTCACCGCAAGAGCAAGGGTCGCCTCCTCGGCGCGCAGTTCCATTAGGCGCGCATAGGAGGGATGCGCAGCGAGCACCTCGGAGATGCGCATGACGGCAATATCCTCCGCCGCACGGGGCTGCTCCTGCGCGGGCAGGAAATAGCACACGGCGGCAATCACGAGGAGCACGATGCCCCCTGCCAGAATCTCTCTGCGCCGCGTCTTCCAGAGCTCCATGCATCTCCCTCCGTGACGAAATTGCCATATGAAACAGCGACTTCATACAAAGGAATCACTGATAAAATCCGTCACAGCATCCCGACGCTTCTTTTACGCCAGTCCGAGGGACTTCCTTTTATCAGTGATTCCTAAAATGTACCGGGCATCGTTCTGTCCGCTACATATAGCTGGTCGCGGCGATTTACTTGCTGCTGCCCAGTTCCTTGATGACGTCCTGCGTCACGTCCTGTCCGCCATAGACGACAGCACCCTTCTCGATGACGACGGAAAGCCCCTTCTTCTCGGCGACCTTCTTAACGGCATCCTGAATGCTGTTCTCGATCGGCTCCATCAGCTCCTCATTCTTCTGCTGGAGGCGCTGCATCGTCTGCTGATAGTAATCCGACTTCTCCTGATCGTTCATCGATGCAGACTTCGTCTCAAAATCCGCCTGTGCCTCCTGCGACGCCTTCTGCATCTCGGCGTTCGCTGCAGCGAGCTGCGGATGCTGGCTGCCGACCTGACGGTAGTCCACAACGCCAACGGAGGACGACGCCGCCGAGGCGATGCCCGAGCCACTCTGCGTCAGTGCAAGCGCGACAACCGAGCCGACAAAGACAACCGCGATGAGGATGCTGATAATCTTAACCTGCTTCTGTTCGAGTTTGATCATGAATGAATTCTCCTTTTCTCCTAAAGATGTTCAATCCTTCGACCGAACGCCCCCATTATAGCAAAGAGCGTACAATAGTTCAATGAAGATTTGCTGATAAAATACGCATCCTGTTACTTGACAACGCGATAGCCAACCAGCGTGGGGTCGAGACGCACGTTCGAGAGAGCGGGATCCATCGCCACGAGCGTGATGCCGGTACCGAGGTTGACATCAACCAGGACATCGTTCTGGAAGCGCAGACGTGCGACATAGCCGTCACGAATCGGCCATCCGTAGGTCACCGTCTCCTGTCCCGGCATAACATCCCAGCCGATCTGCTCACCGACCCCACCGAGCACTGCCTGCGCCTCCGCAAGGCTCATGCCGTAGCTGAGATCGCGGCACGCATCCTTCGTCACAGGGCTGCTGACCGAGCCCTCAGCAATGGCGTCAGAGGCACGCAGCTCCTTGCGCGTCAGGCGGAGTCCGCTGAGCGGATCGTTCAGGCAGTTGTTTCCCGTAAAGGTGCAGTCCACCACCTTGTACGTACCGTTCTGCCAGCGATAGGTATAGGTATAGATACCGTTGACGATGCTCTGATGGATGAGCTTGCCCTCCTTGCCGTAGAGTGCAGCGACATCGGCGACGCTGGAGCCCGGCGCGATCGAATCGAAGTTATCCGCCGTGATGACCTCCTGATGGTCGCGCTCCCCCTGCAGTGCGCCGTTAATCGATGCACGGTTTGCGGTCTGCTGGCTGCCGCAGCCCGCGGCGAGAACCGCCGATGCGGCGACGGCCGCCACGGCAAGTCCGATTTTCTTCCTATTCAGCATAGTACTCTCCCTCTTTCTCCACCAAGCCGCCCCCGGCGGCAAAATCACTATATCCTATCATACACCAATCGACGCCAACATTCAAGGCGTCCCCGACGAAGGCTCTCTGTCAAAAGCTGTGCTCGCGCATGTGCCACCACCATGCCGCGGCTTTCGTTCCAGTGCCGCACGGGGAAGAGAGGATTACGGTACGCGCCGATAGACGCGCAGTTTCTCACGGCCCTCCGTCGGCATCGTGCCGAGCAGCTCCCATCGTCCGTCTGCCATCGTCTCATCGAACGTGGCGAAGGCGTGCCGCTCCACGACGAGGTACACCGTCCGGTCCTGCGGCAGTTCGTCGAGGGGGAGGAACGGCATGACATTCTTGCTGTTCCAGCTCATCGCCTTCGGCGCACGCGCGGCGATCTCCTCACGCGTCGCGAGCGCGTACATCGGATGTCCCGTGTAGTAGGGAACCGTCGCCGTATAGTCGCCGCAGGAGACGAGGAGATCCTCCTCCTGCATCGTCTGCATGAGGAGTTCCGCCGCCGCCTTGCCGCTGAAATGCCCGTCGCGCGGCGCATAGTGCACAGCGCCGAACACGACGGCGAGATAGAGCACGCCGCCGAGGAGCGCCCCCGCACGCAGCACGCGCGTATTCTCGCGAAGGAGATGTGCCGTCAGGATCGCCGTCGGCAGGAAGGCGGGAAAACTGTAGGTTGGGTACTTCGTCGCCATGAGCTGAAAAAACACGGACACGACGATCGCCCAGACGAGGAGAAACTGCGTCCCCGCATCGAGAACGGGACGTGTGCGCCACGCCCGCAGAAGCGCGAGCGGCAGGGCAAAACTCCACGGGAACATCCCGAGGAAGTAGATACCGAGATAGAAGTACCACACATTCCACTGCGCGTGCTCTGAGACCGTTGCACGCAGGACATTGTGAATCCCGAGGAAGGTGTTCACAAAGTCTGCCCCATGCGCCAAATACATATAGATGTACCACGGCGCACAGACTGCTGCGAGCACGAGCAGCCCCGTCGGCAGGGCGATCCGTCCGAGCGCGCGCAGATCGCGACGCACAGCGAGATAGACGAGGATCACGAGCCCCGGCAGGAGAAAGCCGACAGGCCCCTTCGTCAGCACGCCGAGCCCCGCACACGCATAGGCGAGATAGAAATAGCCGCGCCGCCCGTCCCGATAGCCGAGGCAGAACGCGCCGAGCGTCCCGCCGAAGAACACGAAGAGCGTCAGATCGGTCAAGATGAGTTTGGCAAGGAATCCATAGAGCACGCACGAGCCGAGAATGACCACCGACCAGAACGCCGTCCGCGCATCATAGAGCCGCCGCGCGAGCGCGTAGGTGAGGAGCAGTCCCGCCGACGCAAAGAGCGCAGGGAAAAATCGTGCGGCAAAGTCCGTCACACCGAAGACGGAGAACGCAGCGATCAGTTCCCAGTAGAAGAAGATGGGTTTATCGTACCAGTAATTTCCGTAGATCTGCGGCGAGAGATAATTCCCCGCCGCGAGCATCTCCTTTGCCGTCTGCGCGTAGTTCACCTCGACGGGTGCCGTCACGGGAAGAGCTGCATTTCCCCAGAAAAAAAGGGCGGTGAAAAAGAGCAGCACCGCCCCCAGCCGCATCCGATCATCCATCGTGCGCCTCCTTTTCCGCCGCCTGTGGCCTGTTGTCACACGCAATCAAGTAGAGCGGGCGATCCTTGACCTCCTGCAAAATCCGTGCGATATACTCCCCGCACACGCCGAGCATCATCATCTGCATCCCGCCGAAGAACAGGCTGCATACGACGATGGTCGACCAGCCCGGCACAGTCTCCCCGCGCAGCGTCTCAAAGAGGACGTGGAGGAAGAGCACCACGGCCAGCAGCGCGGACATCAGCCCCACATAGAGCCCCGCGCGCAGCGGCTGCACCGAGTAGGCGAGGATGCCGTCGAGGGCGAACGAAATCATGCGCCGCAGCGAGAACTTCGAGCTGCCCGCATAGCGCGCCTGCGCGACGAAGTCCACCGTCGTCCGCCGAAAGCCGAGCGAGCAGACGATGCCGCGGATAAAGCGCGCGTGCTCGCGGTAGCGGCGCAGTGCGAGCACCGCCTTGCGGTCCATCAGGCGGAAATCCGATCCACCCTCCTGAATCTCCACATCCGTCAGCAGGTTCAGGAGACGGTAGTAGTAGGTAGAGGTCATGCGCTTAAAGACGGAGACCCCCTCCGTCGTCAGGCGCACGGTCTGCACGATGTCAAAGCCCTCCTCCCACTTTTCGAGGAGCTGCGGCAGGAGCTCGGGCGGATGCTGCATATCCCCGTCCATCGTGATGACCGCATCGCCGTCCGCATGATCGATACCGCAGGTCAGAGCAAGCTGATGCCCATAGTTGCGTGCGAGAAAAATCGAGCCGATGCGGGCATCCTGCTCGCCCAACGAGCGCAGGATCTCACGGCTGCGGTCGGAGGAACCGTCGTCGATGAAGAGCAGCTCATAGTCATAGGGCAGACGCCCCATCACCTCCTCCACCGCCGCCGCAAAATGCGCGATGTTCTCCTCCTCGTTGTAGACCGGAACGACGATTGAAATGCGTTTCACGATGTCTCCCACGTCCCCTTATGATAATTTCTAAAAATTCCCGATCAAACGCAGCCACCGATCGTCCCGATCGATGAGCCCTGCGATGCTGAGGAAGTCGTGCAGCTTGTAGCGCAGCTCCCACTCGCCCGTACCCTCATCGGTCCAATGCTCATAGCGGAGCAGCCAGCGCGGGTGAAAAGCGTAGCTGCCCGCCACCGAGAACCGGCCGTCCGTCACATCCCAGCGCAGTTCCCCCGTGAGGCGCGACAGCAGCGTGCGGGCATAGCCGACACGCCACGAAAAGCGCACATCCTCTGGAGCGGCATCCATCTCCGCATAGAGTTCATCGCGCGGACTGAGCATCCGCCCTGCGTGCAGCCGCGCACGGAGATCGCGGCGCTCCCCATGGGTGTCCTTGGCACTGCGCCCGACATCGAGCCAGCCCGTGAGTCGCAGGCGGTAGCGCGTCGTATCGCTGCGGCTCATGACCGCCATCCGCTCGCCCGGCGTGATCGTCACATGCGACGTGAGATGCAGACTGCGTAGGGCAGGCATGGCGTCAAGCTGCGTGCCGAGACGTTCCTCAAGCGCCGCACGGTGACGCGCGACGAACGGGACGGGCACGCCGACGAGGCGGTTCACCTCCGTCTCCATTGCCGTACGCTGGGAAAGCAGTGCGGCATTGGGAACGGTATCCGAGCGCATCGAGAGATCGACCGTCCGCACGACCGGCAGGCGCGGATAGACCGTCAGCCGCACCGTTGCCGTCGGCGCCACATCGACATCGTAGTCCGCGCGGAACTCGGGCAGATGCTCCTCCATATAGGCGGCAAGCTGACGCTTCAGTGCCCCCGATGCCCAGTCCGTTGCCGCGACGGGCAGGCCGACGAGTGCATCGGAAAACACCCGCTCCGCCCCCGCGAGATCCGTGCGCACGAGTGCCTCAATCGCGGGCGGCATGCCCTCCACCTCGGACACAACGGCAACGCTCCGAATCGTATCCGCCCACGGAGCAAGGTGAATCTCCACCGTCGTCCGCACCGCCGGCGTCACCGTCACGCGTGTCACCGCGTAGCCGACGAGCAGACGGTCAAACACCGCCCCGATGATTTCCGCTTCCTCCCCGGCCGCGATGTCCGCCGTGCGCCGGCCCTCCATGCGCTCTGCCGCAATCGCAGCGACCGTGCGCTCCATGCGCGCACGCACAATGGGCGGGATCGGCTGATCTCCTACGACAATAGCCGCAGTTTCCTCCACGCGGGAGGTCTCTGCGGCATAAACAGGAGAAACGATTGCGCATGCAGCAAGAATGCCAAGCAGCACGAGCGACAGACGCACAGTGCACAGCAGGGAGATGCCCTGCCGCATCAGAATGTGCCGCCGACGCGGAAGTGGACGCGTCCGCCCTGCGACCCACGGCCGTAGTCCAGACGCAGCGGACCAATCGGCGTGTTGAGACCGAGCCCGACGCCGACGCTGCCGTGCAGATTCTCCGGCGCAAAGCCACTATCCCACGCCCCGCCGTAGTCCGTGAAGAGCGCGCCCGTCACCTTGGAGACGATTGGGAAGCGGTACTCAAGCGAGAGCAGCGCCATGCGGTTGCCACGGAACTGATCCTCGCGGTAGCCGCGGATCGTATCCTGTCCGCCGAGACGGAACTGATTGTACTCGGAGATCGACCCGTTGCCGACCCCGTACTGCCCGCGCGCCACGAGCACCTGTGCGTGTCCGACCTTGAAGTACTGGGCATCGCTGATCGTGTATTTCTGGAAATTGAAGTCTCCGCCAAAGCCTGCAAACTCCGCCGAGAGCGACGCGCGCGCACCCGTCGTCGGCTCGTACACATTGTCGCGCGTATCCGTCACGTGCTCGAGCGTAATGCTGCGCGTCGTGCCGAAATTCTTGCCGATCCACGGTGCGTTGAGGCTGCGGTCGCCTGCCAGTCCGTTCTCCGTGTGACGGACATACTTATCCTTGCGGTTCTTCAGCGTGATGAAATTCGTCGAGTACTCGCTCATCGGACGGCTCAGGGTGAGCTCGCCGCCCGAGTATTTGCGCATGAACGACTCCACATGGTCGCCATTGGAGTTGTAGTCGTCGTATTCGTAGGTGCGGTTGTAGAGACGCACCGTCCCCGACGTTTCCTTCTTATCGAGCCACGGGCGGCGATACATAAACGTATAGCCGCGCGCATCCGTATCGTCACCGCTCATCTCATAGCTGAGACTGATGGTGTCGCCCATCCCGCGGAAATTCGTGTCGCTGATGCTCACCATGCCGACCATGCCGTCGGAGCTCGAGTAGCCCGCACCGATGCCGAACGAGCCCGTGCGCTTCTCCTTGACATCGATCTCCATGACGACCGCATTCGGCTCCACGCCCGGATTCATCTTGACGTTGACATCCTCGAAGAAACCGAGGTTGTAGACACGCTGCATACTGCGGCGTGCCTGATTGGCGTTGAACGGTTCGCCGGGCTTCTGGCGCATTTCGCGGAGGATGACGCGCTCCTTGGTCTTCTTGTTGCCCTTGACCTTATAGCCCTCCAGCGTCCCCTCGCTGATGCGGATCGTGAGCGTCCCGTCCTGCGCGATGTTGAGATCTGTGATCTTGGCGAGGATGTAGCCGTCCGCGCGGTACTTCTCCTGAATCGCCTGCACATTCTCCTGCAGGGTACGCCCGTTGAGCAGCTGCCCCTTCTGCACGGTCACGAGATCCATGAGATCCTTCGTCTTTTCGACCGTGTTGCCCTCGATGTGCACTTCCTTCAGCACCGGATTTTCCAGCACGTGATAGGTCAGTACAACGCCCTCGGGCACCTCTTCAAAGACAGGGTAGAGATCGTAAAAATACCCCGTCGCGTAGATCGCGTCGCGATCCTTGACGAGCACATCCTCCGCCAGAGCATCTCCGACGTGCATGGCAATCGCCTCATGCGCTGCCTTCTCCGTCGCCTCAGAGTCTCCCACAAAGTTGATCTCGACGACTGTCTTGCCCACCTCTGCCGCAAGTCCCTGTGCCACAGCATCCTCACTGGGACGCGTGCTTGCCCACGCAGACGCACGTGCCTCTGTCGATGCCGGCGGCGTCTTGTCCGTCAGGGCAGGACCCTGCTGCACCGGAGCTTCTTCCAGCGCGGCCTTCGGCGTATTGCTCAGGACGGGGGCCTTCGTCCCCGCCATCTCCGCAGCGGTCGCCGCACTCTCATGATCCATCGCATCTGCGGCATGACCCTGCGGCAGAGCGGATGCGGATACACCGATACCAAGTGTGACGGCAAGGGCAAGTCTGCGGTACTTTTTGCTGTTCAAAGGCGAAACCTCCTAGACCATACGCAAGCGATAGGAATCGCTGATAAAATGAAGTCCGTCAGATTGGCGTAGATTTTTCGTCCGAACGAGGTGGAAAACCGGACGCAGAGTGGTGCTCTGTGGAGGATTTTCCGCCGAAGTGCGGGCAAAAAAGATGCGTCAAGATGGCGCGGCTGAATTTATCAGTGCTT
>NZ_GL397087.1:1980263-2128153 GCF_000146365.1 Selenomonas sp. oral taxon 149 str. 67H29BP | reverse complement strand
CCGATATTCGCTTCATTCACCGTGCATCATGGATGCACGAACTACTCTCTCAAAATTTTGCCGCCGATCTGCATCAAATGCTGCATATCCGCGCTCGGCAGGCGCGACGCAGGTGCATGCGCATGCGCAGCGGGCGGTGCTGCACTCTCGTGGACAGCGGGTACTGCGGCAGGCGTTTCGTGCGCCACCACAGCAGGAGTCTCCGCCCCTTCCGTCACATGCGGCGGAAGTGGCGCAGCGGCAACCGTGGTCTGCGGAGTGGGCGCAGGAGCTTCCTCCACAGGGGACTGTACTGCCGGTATTTCTGCCCGCTCTTCGATTTCTGCGGCAGGCACGGCAGCAGGTTCTTGCACCTGTATGCGCCACAGCCCCCACAGCGCGAGGGCAACGAGAGTAAGTGCCGGCAGGAGGACACGCGCCCGACGGCGCAGGCGCGCACGGCGCGTCGATGTCGTACACGCAAGCTCGGCGCGGGCAAGCATGAGCTTTAGATCGCCCGACACATCGTCTGCCCCCGCGAGAGCATCCTCTGCCCCCGCAAGCCAGTCGCGTGCCGCCCGTATGGACCGCTTGCGCTCCTCGCGTTCGCTCTCCATCGTGCTCTCCCTCCCAACGATTATACTACACAGAAGCGATAGGATTCAATAAGTATAAAATAAATTGCGAATCACCAATGCTGCATGAAGCGCGAGAGCATCCCGCGAATCCGACGAATGCCGTTCTTCTGCAGGCGATAGACGTGCGCCGGCGTCACGCCGAGCGCATCCGCCATCGCGCCCGCACCTGCGCCGCCGATGGTCACGCCCTCGAGCACGAGGCGTTCGCGCACAGGGAGACGCTCCATCGCGTTGCCCACGACACCGACGAGCGCGTGGTGTTCGGCAAGCTCCGCCACGGACGGCTGCTCATCCATCAGGAGTTCCTTCGCCGTCTCATGGCTCTCCGTCTCCGCCTCAAGGCAGGGCAGATCGACATTCCCTTCACGCCGCAAAAAGTCACGGACGCGCCCGCGCACGCGATGCACGGCATAGAGACTGAACGCCGCCCCATAGTCCGGGTCATAGCGTTCCACCGCCTCGATCAGTCCGATCGTCCCCTCCTGCACCGCATCCATCGCGGCCGGCAGGGCACGGTACGGATATACCTCGCGAAAGACCAGCGGCTGATAGGCCTCGATGATGCGGCGGCGTGCCGCCATGTCGCCGTTCTCCTTATACGCACGCCAGAGCGCACGCTCCTCCTCTGGCGCGAGTTTTTGCACGGCGGAGAGTTTTTTCATATAGGCGGAAAACATGGGCACACCTCCTTTGCTAAAAAATACACAAAATAATCGATAGAACGCGCAGCAGGCGCCCCTTCCACCGCTTCGCGGTCCCCCTCCCCCGTACCGACGGGGGAGGCATGGGATAACGACGCACCAGCTTCCTCCCCCTACTGACGGGAAAGATAGGGACATGGTCAGAACCGAATCCGCGCCTCCATGCCGATGATCTGCTCCGAGCCCTCGCGGTCGTACGAGATGCCGAACGCATCGCTCAGATCGTACTGGATGCCATAGCGGCTCTTGTTCGCCGCCGCACCGAGCCCCTGCACATAGCGCACGAACACGCGGTCGCCGATGTACTTGCCGATTTCGAGATTGTACTCATTCCGCCGCTCTGCGTCGGGGACATCCTCCTTCGATTCAAACAGGCTGCCGCTGCCGCTCGACAGACGAAACACATCGAGATGCAGCATATTCTTCATCGAGTTTTCCACCTCGGAGAGCACGCTCATCTGCAGCCCGATCGCGAGCACATCCGCCGCACTGAATTTCCCCTCCCCGTTCTGAGACGCACCGCGCAGAGTCAGCATGCGGAGGATCTCCTCCTCCGGCATCTCGGGCGACGACCCGAGGCGAAAATCCATGTGGTCGAGCGGGCCGCGCGCGCTCAGATAGATGCGCATATTGGTCAGACGCGTCTCGGCATAGAAGTCAATCGTGGGCAGGAACGACTCCATCTGGTTGAACGTCGCCGTCCCCTCGTGGATCTTGAACACCGTCCGCAGGTAGCTGACCGTGTCGCCGCGTCGCACGCCGATCATGCCCGTCGTCTTCGGGTGACGCGTTGTTCCGCCGAAGTGAATCTGCCCCGACGGATGCATGTCGTAGAGATTCGGGCTGAAGAAATGCACATGCCGCCCGACAGATACCCCCACATCAAGAATGATGTTCGGAAGTTCACTGTCCGTATCGGGAATCGTTGGGATCGAGATGAGCGCGCGGTCGATATCGACCGTGCCCGATACCTTCGGCAGCGTCTCGCCCCAGTAGGTATCCTCCGTCAGCTTCAGCGCGCCCGTCAGGGGGCCGTCGTAGAACGACGTCTTGACTGAGAGCGCGTTCATCACGAGCATGAACTCATAGTTCGCAGGTCTTAGCCCACTCAGCCCCGTATGCCCCGTCAGGAGATAGCTGCCCGTGCCCATGCGCCCCGTGCACTCGCGTATGGCGATCGAATCGCCGAGCGCATCGACCTGCACCTCGATCTCCGTAATCGGTGTCTCAATCGCCTTGAGCTTCACCGCACCGTCCCTGATACGCAGTGAGCCGTTGATGCGCGGTGCGGCAAGCGAGCCGCGGATGGTCACCTCACCCTCGGTACGGCCGAGTGCCCACTCGATCTCCCGTGAGAACACGGGGAGCAGGGAGAGATCGGCGTGGTCGAGGGACAGCGTGAGATCGATCTGTTCGGCGGCACTGAGCATCTCATCCGCATCCGCCGTGAGCGCGTGCAGGGGGAGCGTCCCATGCACACTTACCGTATAGTCCACGCCGCCAATGTACTTATGCACCGTCAGCTGATTGACGCGGACAACGCTCCCGCGCACCTGAATCTCGCCTGCCAGCGCATCGAACGTCCCGCCGCGCACGCCCCCGTTTTTCGCCGAGAGCGACACATCGGCGACGGGACTTTGCGCCGTCCCGCCGACGTGCGCCGTGACAGACGCCGTGCCCGACACGGGTTCATCAATACCCGCCAGCCCCGTAAAGATCCCGAGGGCAATATCGTTCGCCGTGGCATCGACATCCATCATGCCGTTAAAATCCACCGTCCCCGATGCGGAGAACGAGCCGTCCCCCTGCTTTCCCGTGAGACGGTCAATCGTCAGCACATGGTTGGAGAGGGAGACATCCAGCGACGCATCAGTGACAGGATAGCCTGCGACCGTACCTGCGGCGATCTCCCCCGTTACGCCGAGGGACGGATTATCCCGCGTCCCGCCGACCCAGATATGGCTCGTGATTGACCCGCCGACGCGATCCTCCTTCTGATTGCCCAGCGCGAGGAGTGCCCCGACATCGAAATTCTCCACATCCATGGTGCCGCGCAGCACATCCGAGTGCGTGTCGTAGTGCAGGCGCGCCGACACCTTCCCTTTCTCCCCTTGATGGAAGCCCGTGCGATCGAGCGTGACGATGCCGTTCTCGTAGTAGACGAGGCTGTGTACCTTCGTCAGCGTCACGCCGTTCATCGTCACCTCGTCCGCCTTCAGATCACCGCGGAAGATGGGATACGAAATCGTCCCGCCGACCTGTCCGTGGAACACACCGTGCCCTGCGACAGGATAGGGGAATTTATGCGCAAACCGTTTGAAGTTCAGATCGCGCACCTCAGCGTCGAGATTGAGCACTCCCTGCGTACTGATTGTGCCGTTCAGCACCATGTCCACCATCGGGGAGTAGATGTGAAAGACCTGCAGGCGAATGACGCCGTCATCGAGGAAGTAGTCGCCGTCCATGCCCGAGAGCAATGCACCCGCGTAGCTGCCGCGATAGAAATGCACGTAGCCGACGGCGTGGGGATTGTCGAGCGTCCCCGTGAATTTAATGATGTTGTCGATGTTGCCCGTGATCGGCTGGTCGGGCGCGACGAGCGCCGCGACATCCTCCATGCGAGCCCCCATCGTGTCGATCTGCAGATTGATGCGCCGTTCTCCGGTAAAACCGATCGTGCCATTGACGAGCCAGACCTCGCGCCCATTCCGCTCCATCGAAAAATCGTGAATGCCGATGCCCGAGAGCGAGCCCTCCGCACGGAAGAGGAGGCTGTCAAACGGCTGGTACATCAGCTGTCCGTGCGTCGCTGAGACCTTCATGTCGACGTGCGGATCCGCAATATTCCCATGCACCTCGCCGCTGATGTCCGCGAGTCCTGCAAAGCTCAGCCGATCATCGAGGCGGTTTAGCAGGGAGAGATCGACATGGCCGCCGTAAAAGCGGAGATCGAGCGCCGCCCCGCCGCGGATCGTCCCCTCGACGCCAAGATCCGTTCCATGGGGAAGGTTTAGGCTGAGAAAATCAATCGTCAAATCCTGACCGCGCAGGGAAAAGGATGCATTCGCGCGCTCAATCGGCACGGCGCGGTACATCCCATCCAGCACCTCTGCACTGCCGTAAACGGCAAGCCCCGTGCGCTCCGTTCCTTGTCCCTCGATGCCGAGATCGGCAGAGAGTATGCCGCTGAGATCCGCAGGGAGCGGCAGCTGTGCGTCCGTCCGCAGGTGGTCAAGGGGAAGGCCCTCGATTTTCAGATGTGCCGCATAGGAGAGATCTGCCGCCGAAAGCGTGCCCTCACCCGCGATATTCCCGCCGAACGCCTCCGCTGCAAGATTTTGAAACGAGAGTATTCCGTCCGCGTATGCGACATCGGCATCGGCGCGGGTGACATCGATATCGCTGACCGTCCCGCCCTCTGCCGACACGTGCCCATCGACCGTCGGAGCATCCATCGTCCCCGTCACGCGGACATCGGCAGAGACAGTTCCCGTATAGGGGCTCTCAGCATAGACCGCCGCGGGGGCAAAGCGCTCCGCACGCACGCGCAGATCGAGATAGGGCGCATCCGTATCGAGGCGCACCGTACCGTCGACGCGCGCCGTCTGCTCCGCCGCCGTCGCCGTTGCCGCCACGAAGATAGCGCGCTCGTCAAAGCGCAGTGCCGCACTCGTCAGCGTCGTCTGCGTGCCGTAGAGATCGGCATCCGCCCGAACGCCCTCGATCCGCCCCTCCATCGTGCGCGCCCCGTCCACGAGACGCAGCCCCGCGCGCACGCGGTCAGCGTGCAGGGCACGGATCTGCACGTGCTCGGGCAGTGTCCCCTCGGGCAGTAGAGAGAGGAGCGGCGTCAGATCTGCATCATCTGCCGCGAGCTGCACATCCTGCACATCGCTCATTTTCTCCCCGCGTACGCGCAGGGGAATCCCCATGAACTGTGCCGAGGCATCGTAGGAGAATGCACCGCGGTCGACGTCCACCGCGCCGCTCAGATCGGTTAGTTCATAGCTGCGCCCTGCCACAACGGCGTCCGCCGTACCGTCTGCGATGCGGATGCGCCCGACAAAGGCACTCGGCTCCGCATCGTCCGAGACGAGATCGGCATAGTTCCACGAGCCGTCCTCCCGCTGCACGGGATGCGCATGCACGCCCATCAGCAGGATCTCATCTACCGAGGTCGCAGGGGATGAAAGCAACGAAAGCAGACGAAGCGTCACCCGCGCCCTGTCGGCGCGGAGGACTTCCTCCGTCTGCTTATCGTAAATCACAATATCATCAATGGCGAGTTCATGCAGAGAACGTATCTCCACCGCGCCGATCTGCACATCCGTCCCAAGCTGCTGCGACGCGATGCGCCCCGCCGCCCGTCCGACCTCTGCCATAAAGGCCTCTGCCCGCACAATATGGACAGCGACCGCCGCGCAGAGGAGCACTGCCGCCAGCGCAATCGCGCAGACCCATGTCCTCTGTCTCATAGAACTCCCCTAAACGGACATCCGCAGATGTCCGCCGTCTCACTTTGCCATCGTCATCTCGTAGGCTGCATTGGCCGCACGGACGCGCTCGATGGAGGCAGCTGCCTCCTCCGCCGTCGGTGCCGGCTCCGCGGGACGTACCTGCGCCCCCTTTGGGGTCTCGAGCACGGCATCCTCATGGAGCACGGCTGCCTCACGGGCGGCACGGGCGCGCTTGCCATGATCGATCACACGACGATACTGCATTGCATCGAGATCGACAGGCACGCCCATGGCATTGTCAAGCGCCGCTTTGCTCGTATTGTATTTGTAGAGTGCCGTCGCGTAATTCGTGCGCGCCGTCGTCAGATTGTCCGAGGCGCGCATGACTTCAAGGTTCGTCCCGACGCCCGCATTGTAGCGCACGCGGGCGATGTTGTAGTCCTCCTCCGCCTGCTTGACCGCCGTCTCCGTTGTCCCGATGTTCTGTTCGGCCGCACGCAGATTCAGGTACGCAGTGCGCACATCGAGACGAACGCGTTCATTTGTCTCTGCGAGAACCTCCTCGGCTTTGCGCAGCTTCGCCTTCGCTGCATGCACCTGCGCTGTCGTTGCCTCATTGTCGAAGATGCGCCACGTCGCACTCAGCCCCACGGTCCAGCTGTCCTTTGCCGGAGCACTGTTGTTAAAGGCATGCTCACCTGTGATTGAACGCGTCGCCGCTGCATTCACCGTCGGGTAGTGTCCGGCAGCAGCAGCTTCTACTCCCGCCTTTGCCTGCTCCACGGTGTATGCAGCCGCCGCACTGTCTGCGCGGTAAATGAGTCCGTAGTCCGTGCAGTCCGAAAGGGCAAGATCATACGCTGTATAACGCAGCTCATCGCTCGTCTCGAGTTCCGTATCCGTCGGCAAACCAATCACATTGTTCAGCGTCGCAACGGCGACGGCATAATCATTCTTCGCCGAAGTTAATGCCTGCTGCGCATTCGCAAGCTCCACCTCGGATGCGAGCACATCCGCACGCGCTACCGTTCCCGCACGGAACTGTGCGTTCACATCGTTAAGATGTTTCGTGAGCGTCGCGACTGCCTCCTCGCGCACCTGCACCATGTTGCGGGCCTGCAAAATATTGAAATAGTCCGTTGTCGCCGTCAGACGGACGGACTGCTTCGTCTGCTCAAGTGTAAGGTCTGCCGCACTTAGACCTTGGCGTGCGGCCTTGCGCTGGGCATTCTTTCCCGCATCAAAGACGGTGATCCCAACCGTCCCCGTATTGCTGAAGCTGTACTTATACGGCCAGTGCTGTGCTGCTACGGCTTTCCCGCCGGCACGTGCCCCCGTCCAGTCCCACGTCAAGTACGGTCCCATGCTGCGATTCGCCTGATGTAGCGTCTCATGCGCAAGATCCACATCCGCAAGAGACTCTTTAATCGTACGGTTGTTTGCAAGCGCCATCTGTACACTGTCCGCAAGGCTGACCTTCACCGTCTCCGCTGACACCGATGCGGAAAAGAATCCGATCGCTGTGCTGAGTGCAAGCGTCCGCAGGAGGCATCCTGCAAAATATCCCTTTTTCTTCAAATCCATTTCCTCCTCATTCGCTCCGTGGAAATGTATCCATGCCGTGACGAAAGAAATCCTGCTTACAGATTCTATTATTTTACCAGTTCCCCCCCTTTTTTTCAAATAAATTTATCCTTAGGCAAACGTTCACATGTCACCGACATAACGAAACGTTCGCACAGAACAGACAAGATGCAGCGTCCAAAACACTTTCAGACAACAAAAGACCGCCTGCCGGCGGTCTTTTGTTGGTTTAAACCAGCTCGATAATGGCCATCGGAGCGGCATCGCCGCGACGGGGACCGAGCTTCAAGATGCGGGTGTAACCGCTCTTCTTGTCCGTGTACTTCTCTGCGATTTCGCCGAAGAGCTTGCGCACGACATCCTCTTCCGCCAGAGCCGCAAGAGCCTGACGACGCGCACTGAGATCGCCGCGCTTCGCGAGCGTGATGAGGCCGTCGGCGAGGGAGCGCAGCTCCTTTGCCTTTGCCTCGGTCGTCTCAATACGTCCATGCTTGAAGAAGGATGTGAGGATGCTCCTGAAGAGAGCCTTGCGGGCCGCGGAATTGCGTCCGAGCTTTCTCATGTGTTTCCCACTCCTATCGTTATTCGTTGTCCTGTCTCAAGGAGAGTCCAAGCTCCTCAAGTTTTTTCTTCACTTCATCCAGAGATTTGCGTCCCAGGTTGCGCACCTTCATCATATCGTCCTCGGTCTTCTGCGCGAGATCGGCAACCGTATTGATGCCGGCGCGCTTGAGGCAGTTGAAGGAACGAACGGAAAGATCCAGATCATCGATGGTCATCTCGAGCACCTTCGCGCTGTCGTCGACCTCCTCGGGCGGGAAGTTCGGAACTTCCTCCTCCTCCTCGACCACGCTGCCGTCCATGTTCTGGAACAGACGCAGGTGCATGACGAGGATCGCCGCCGCCTTGCTCACCGCTTCCTCAGGACGGATGGAGCCATTCGTCCATACCTCGAGGATGAGACGGTCATAGTCCGTGACGTTGCCGACACGCGTGTCCTCTACCGTGTAGTTGACACGCTGCACAGGTGAGAAGATGGAGTCGATGGGGATGACGCCGATGACGTCATCCGGTTTCTTGTTCCGATCCGCCGGAACGTAGCCGCGGCCGCGCTCAACGGTCATCTCGATCTTGAGTTTCCCCGTCTCCCCCATCGTTGCAATATGCAGTTCGGGGTTGAGGATCTCAATGTCGCTGCCGCACTCGATGTCGGCGGCGGTGACTTCGCGCGCGCCGGCCGCCTCGATGCGGATCGTGCGCGGCTCGCTGTCCTGCATGCGGATGCAGAGCTGCTTGAGTGCCAGCACGATGCTCGTCACATCATCCCGTACACCGGGAATGGTGGAGAACTCGTGCAGAACGCCGTCGATTTGGATGGAGGTGACCGCCGCTCCGTCCAAGGACGAGAGCAGCATCCGCCGCAGACTGTTGCCGAACGTCGTGCCGTAGCCTGGCTCGAGCGGCTCGCAGATGAAGCGGCCGTAACGTCCGTCCTCGCTGATCTCTGCGATCTCGATTTTCGGTTTCTCGATATCTGTCATCTATGTGCCTCCTCCATAATAAACGCGTAATGCAGACACATTCACATTCATTATTTGGAGTAAAGCTCGACGATGGCCTGTTCGTTGACCGGAACGTCAATCTCCTCACGATGGGGGAAACGTGTCACCGTGCCCGTCAGGTTTGCCTGATCGGCAGTGAGCCATGCGGGTGCGGAGAGTGCATTGCTGCTCTCCTTAAGCTCCTTGAAGAACGCGCCGGAGCGGCTCTTTTCGGCGACCTCGATCACATCGCCCTCATGGACGAGTGCGGAGGGGATGTCGACGCGCTTGCCGTTCACCGTGAAGTGTCCGTGGCGGACAAGCTGACGTGCCTGACGGCGCGTGTTAGCGAGGCCGAGGCGGAACACGACGTTGTCCATGCGGCGCTCGAGGAGGCAGAGGAGGTTTTCACCGGTGACGCCGGACATCTTCTTTGCCTTCTCATAGTAGCCGCGGAACTGACGCTCGAGAACGCCGTAGATGAACTTCGCCTTCTGCTTTTCCTTGAGCTGAAGTCCGTACTCAGAGACCTTGCGGTTCGTGCGGCGGAGCTGACGCGTCGACTGGCGCGAACGACCGAGGGTCGCCGGCTCGAGTCCGAGGGCACGGCAGCGCTTTAAGACTGGTACTCTATCAATTGCCATGTTGTTTCATCCACCTCCTGTTAGACGCGGCGACGCTTCGGCGGACGGCATCCATTGTGCGGGATGGGCGTCACGTCTTTAATCATGTTGACTTCAAGGCCCGTTGCCTGCAGCGAGCGAATGGCAGCCTCACGGCCGGCACCCGGTCCCTTGACATAGACCTCAACGGACTTGAGTCCGTGCTCCATTGCAGCCTTTGCCGCCGTCTCTGCCGCCATCTGTGCAGCGAACGGCGTGCTCTTGCGCGAGCCGCGGAAGCCGAGACCGCCCGCACTCGCCCACGAGAGCGCATTGCCGCTCTTGTCGGTGAGCGTGACGATCGTATTGTTGAACGTCGAGCTGATGTGTGCAACGCCCGACTCTATGTTCTTGCGAACTTTTTTCTTGGAACGTGTTGTTTTCTTAACAGCCACCTCTACGAGCCTCCTTTACTTTTTCTTGCCTGCGACGGCCTTCTTCGGGCCCTTGCGCGTGCGCGCATTGTTCTTCGTGTTCTGTCCGCGGACAGGCAGGCCGAGACGGTGGCGGCGGCCACGGTAGCAGCCGATATCAACGAGACGCTTGATGTTCATCTGAATTTCGCGGCGAAGGTCGCCCTCCACCACGGCGTTCTTGTCGATGGCATCACGAAGTCTGACGACTTCATCCTCCGTGAGGTCGCGCGTACGCGTATCGGGGTTCACGTCCGCAGCTGCGAGCAGCTTCTTCGCGGTCGTGAGACCAATGCCGAAGATGTACGTCAGCGCAATTTCAATTCTCTTGTCACGGGGCAAATCTACACCGGCAATACGTGCCATAAGTGCACCTCCTTTTTATCCTTGTCTTTGTTTATGCTTGGGGTTCTCGCAAATGACCATAACGCGGCCCTTGCGCTTGATGATCTTGCATTTTTCACAGATTTTCTTGACAGACGGTCTTACCTTCACTGCGCTTGCCTCCTTCCGTCTCCCTGCGCGCACGGGGCAGCGGAGCTGTGCCGCATACCCGAAAACGTCGATCTTATCTATTCTAGCATAAAAACTTCGTTTTGACCAGTTTTTCCTGCTAATCAGCCGAACGCCCTATAATCGGTGCTTTCCTCGTATTACTTAAAGCGATAGGTAATGCGTCCACGGGTCAGATCGTACGGGGTGAGTTCGATGGTCACCTTGTCGCCCGGAAGGATACGGATGAAGTTCATACGTATTTTTCCGGAAACATGAGCGAGGACGACGTGTCCGTTCTCAAGCTCGACCTGGAACATCGCATTGGGAAGCTTCTCAACAACTCTTCCCTCTACCTCGATGACATCCTGCTTTGACATTCTTCCCTTTCGCTCCTTTTACGCCTCAAGGACGGCGGCAAGATCCGCCTCCACCTTTGCGATGTCCTGTCGGCCGTCGATCTCCTTGTAGACGCCCGCTTTCTTATAGTAGTCGATCAGCGGACGCGTCGAGGACTCATAGACGGAAAGACGGCTCTTCATTGTCTCCTCGCTGTCGTCGGCACGCTGGTAGGTCTCACCACCGCAGTCGTCGCAGACCCCCTCCACCTTCGTCGGGTTGAACTTCACGTGGTAGGAATGTCCGCAGCTCTTGCAGATGCGGCGTCCGACAGCGCGCTCGATGAGATCGGCGGCGGGGACGCTGATGTTGAGAACGGCGGTGAGTGCCATCCCGTTGTCCTTCAGGATCTCTGCGAGGGCATCCGCCTGCTCGACGGTGCGCGGGAATCCATCGAGGATGAATCCCTTCTCCTTGCAGTCCAGCTTACTGAGCCGCTCACGCACGATGCCGATGGTGACGGAATCGGGAACGAGCTTCCCTGCGTCCATGTAGGACTTCGCCTCTTTGCCGAGGGGGGTCCCCTCTTTCACGGCTTCACGAAACATATCGCCCGTGGAGATGTGAAGAACATTGTAGCGTTTTACAAGGTTTACCGCCTGCGTGCCCTTGCCGGCACCCGGGGGACCCATCAAAATGATCTGCATAGGGATCTCCTTCGTACGTTATTTCATAAAGCCTTCGTAGTGGCGCATGACCACCATCGACTCGATCTGCTTCATCGTCTGGAGGGCAACGCCCACGACGATGAGAAGTGCCGTGCCGCCGAAGTACACGCCCTGGATGTGCGTCGCCTCTGCGATGAGGTTCGGCAGAACCGCGATGAACGCGAGGAAGAACGCACCCGCGAGGGTGATGCGCGTCAGCACATAGTCGAGATAGTCCGCCGTCGCCTGACCGGGACGAAGCCCGGGGACGAAGCCGCCGTATTTTTTGAGGTTGTCCGCCATATCCTGGATCTTCACCGTCACCGATGTGTAGAAGTAGGTGAAGAAGATGATCATGAGGACATAGAGCGTCGTCTGGAGGGGTTTTCCCCACTCCAGATAGGACGCCGCCGTCTTGACCCACGGAATATCGACGAACTGTGCCACCGTGATCGGGAACATGAGCACCGACGAGGCAAAGATGATCGGGATAACGCCCGCCTGATTGACCTTGAACGGAATATGGCTCGAATGTCCCGTCGCCGTGCGGCCGCCGACGACACGCTTCGCATACGTGATTGGGATGCGGCGGAAGCCGGTCTCAATGTGAATGACGAAGACGATCATCGCCAATGCAATCACGCCGAACGCAAACACGCTGAAGTAGCTGATTGTGCCTGCCTTGACATAGGCGAGGATCGTGCCGATGTTCTTCGGCAGCGCTGCGACGATACCGGCGAAGATGATGAGCGAGATGCCGTTGCCGACACCGTTCGCTGTGATCTGCTCTCCGAGCCACATGAGGAACACCGTCCCCGCCGTCAGTGTGATGGCGATGATGAGGATGTTCACGGGGTTCGGGTTGAGAATCGCGGTCTTGAGGCCGATCGACATGCCGATCGCCTGGAAGAACGCGAGCACCACCGTCAGGTAGCGCGTGACCTTCGTCGTTTTCTTATGCCCCTCCGCGCCTTCCTTCGACCACTGCTCGAGCGTCGGTACAACGACGTTGAGCAGCTGGATGATGATGGCTGCATTGATGTAGGGCGTAATGCTCATTGCAAAGACGGAAAATTTGCTGAACGCACCGCCCGAAAAGAGATCGAGGAGGCCGAACAGCGTTCCCTGCGAGAAGAGCTGCTCAATCGCCGTGGGGTCAACGCCCGGCACGGGGATGTGCGTTCCCATGCGGAACACGGCGAACATGATGAGCGTGAAGATGATCTTCTGCCGCAGCTCGGGAATCTGAAAGATGTTGCCAAGGGCACTGAGCACCTTAGACCACCTCTACTTTGCCGCCTGCTGCTGCGATTTTCTCCGCGGCACTCTGGGTAAAGCCCTGTGCGCGCACGGTGAGGTTCTTCGCCGTGAGCTCGCCGTCGCCGAGAATGCGGACGCCGTCACGAACGTTCTTCAGGATGCCCGCCTCGATGAGCGCAACGGGATCAACCGTCGTGCCGTCCTCGAAGCAGTTCAGGCTGCCGACGTTGACCTCGGCGAACGTCTTTGCCCAGACGTTCTTGAAGCCGCGCTTCGGCAGACGACGGTAGAGAGGCATCTGGCCGCCCTCAAAACCGGTGCGGACACCGCCGCCTGAGCGGGACTTCTGCCCCTTCATGCCGCGGCAGGAGGTCTTGCCCATGCCGGAGCCGATACCGCGGCCGACGCGCTTACGCACGGCACGCGATCCCTCCGCAGGCTGTAATTCATGCAGTTTCATAGATTCTTGCCTCCCCTCTTCAATCTGCGATCTCTTCCACCGTGATGAGGTGGGAGACTTTGTGAAGCTGTCCACGCACGGCAGGCGTGTCGGGAAGCTCGGTCACGGAGTTGCGCTTGCGCAGTCCGAGTGATTTTACCGTTTTGCGCTGCGTCTCAGGACGACCGATCAAGCTGCGCGTCAGGGTAACTCTGACTTTTGCCATGTTCGTTCCTCCTTATCAGCCAAAAATCTCATGAACGGACTTGCCGCGAAGTGCTGCGACCTCTGCGGGGCTCTTGAGTCCCATGAGGCCTTCCATCGTGGCACGCACCATGTTGTTCGGGTTCGACGAGCCAAGCGACTTCGTGAGGATGTCGCGCACGCCTGCGAGCTCCAGAACGGCACGCGCCGGGCCGCCGGCGATAACGCCGGTACCTTTTGCGGCAGGCTTCAGGAGGACGCGGCCAGCACCGAAGATGCCCGTGATCTCATGCGGAACCGTACGCTCTTCGCGCAGCGGCACCTCGATGAGGCTCTTCTTGGCATCCTCAATGCCCTTGCGGATCGCCTCGGGTACCTCGGCAGCCTTGCCGAGTCCGACGCCAACCTTGCCCTTCTTGTTGCCAACGACAACAAGTGCGCTGAAGGAGGAGCGTCGGCCGCCCTTGACAACCTTCGATACGCGGTTGATGAATACGACACGCTCCTCGAACTCCGGCGTCTCGTTTTCGTTATGTCTAGCCATGCTTTCCCTCCTTTAGAATTTCAGTCCGGCTTCGCGTGCCGCCTCTGCGAGAGCAGCGACGCGGCCATGGTAGATGTAGCCGCCGCGGTCAAAGACGACCTCGGTGATGCCTTTTTCAAGAGCCTTCTTAGCAACAGCTGCGCCGATGGCCTTTGCGGCCTCGACGTTGCCGCCGTACTGCGAGAAGCCCTTGTCCTTTGAGCTCGCGGAGACGAGCGTCACGCCCTTTTCATCGTCGATGATCTGTGCGTAGATGTTCTTTAGGCTGCGGAATACATTGAGACGCGGACGTGCCGCCGTTCCTGCAATGTGATTGCGCACGCGCAGATGGCGCTTCTGGCGCGCCTGATTCTTATCCTGCTTGATAAGCACAGTGTGTCACTCCTCTCCTTCTTATTTCTTGCCCTTCGCGCCGGCTTTGCCTTCCTTGCGGCGGATATGCTCTCCGGCGTACTTGATGCCCTTGCCCTTATACGGCTCCGGCTCGCGATGCGCGCGGATCTCAGCAGCGACCTGACCGACGGCTTCCTTGCTGATGCCGGAGACCGTAATGACCGTCGCCGAGGGGCACTCGAACGTGATGCCCTCGGGCGGCTCAACGACAACGGGGTGCGAGAAGCCAAGCGAGAGGTTGAGGTTCTTGCCCTGTTTTGCCGCACGATAGCCAACACCGCTAATCTCAAGGGTCTTGGTGAAGCCTTCCGAGACGCCGACCACCATGTTGTGGATCAGCGCACGGGAAAGGCCGTGGAGCGACCTGTGCGTTTTATCGTCCGACGGACGTGCGACCGTAACGACGCCGTCCTCGACGGTTATTTTCATATCCGGATGGATCACCCGCGAAAGCTCGCCCTTCGGGCCCTTGACCTTCACGAGATTCTCCGCACCGACCGTGACGGTAACACCGGACGGAATGTGAATCGGTGCTCTTCCAATTCGTGACATTGTTACACCTCCTGCCTGTGCGTTACCATACGAATGCGAGAACTTCGCCGCCGAGACCTGCCTTGCGGGCATCCTTGTCGCTCATGATCCCCTTAGACGTGGAGATCACGGAGATGCCGAGACCGCCGTAGACGCGCGGGAGCGCATCGTGCTTGGCGTACTGACGAAGTCCGGGCTTGGAGACGCGCTTCAGGCCGGAAATGACATGCTCACGCTTTGCTCCATACTTCAGCGTGACGGTGAGGACGCCCTGCTTGCCGTCCTCCTGGAAGGTGTAATTCTCGATGAAGCCTTCCTTTTTCAAGACCTCGGCGATTGCCGTCTTGACCTTTGAGCCCGGGATCGCGACGCTCTCGTGGTAGACCGAGTTCGCGTTGCGGATGCGGGTCAGCATATCTGCAATAGGATCAGTCATTGCCATGAATCGATATCCTCCTTATATACGTATTACCAACTTGCCTTGGTTACACCAGGGATGGCGCCCTTGTAACTCTGCTCACGGAAGCAGATACGGCACATATCAAACTTGCGGATGTAGCCATGCGGACGTCCGCAGATCTTGCAGCGGTTGTACTTACGCGTCGAGAACTTCGGCTCTTTGCTCCACTTCTCGATCATTGACTTCTTTGCCACAGTTGTTCCTCCTTGCCCGTCATGCGCGGAACGGCATACCCATGAGACGCAGGAGCTCTTTGGCCTCTTCGTCCGTATGCGCGCTCGTGACGATGACAATGTTCATGCCGCGGATCTTGTCGATCTTGTCGTAGTCAATCTCGGGGAAAATGAGCTGCTCGCGCAGACCCACGGCATAGTTGCCGCGCCCGTCGAATGCCTTCTCACTGACGCCGCGGAAATCGCGGACGCGCGGAAGTGCGACGTTCATGAATTTATCGAGGAACTGATACATGCGCGTGCCGCGCAGCGTGACCTTGCAGCCGATCGGCATGCCCTCACGGAGCTTCCATGCAGCGAGCGACTTCTTCGCGCGCGTGAGCTGGGGCTTCTGGCCGGCAATCGCGGTGAGATCCGTCACAGCGGCATCGAGTGCCTTCGGGTTGCCGACGGCTTCGCCGACGCCCATGTTGATGATGATCTTCTCCACCTTCGGGAGCTGCATGACGTTCTTGTAGCCGAACTTCTCCGTCAGCGCGGGAGCAACTTCCTTCTGATACTTCTCTTTGAGTCTATCCACTTTGCGTATTCCTCCTTTCCTCGAAAATTACTGCTCAATGGGCTCGCCGCACTTCTTGCAGGCGCGTACCTTGCGCTCGCCGATGATGCGGTGTGCGACGCGCGTCGCCTTGCCGCATGCGGGGCAGACGAGCTGCACCTTGCTCGCAAAGAGCGGTGCTTCCTTCGTGATAATACCGCCCTGCGGTGCGCTCTGGCTCGGCTTCGTGTGGCGCTTTACCTTGTTGACGCCCTCCACGATGACCTTGCCCTTCTTCGGCTGAGCGACGAGGACCTTGCCCTGCTTGCCCTTATCCTTACCGGAAAGAACGACGACCGTATCGCCCTTCTTGACGTTCAGTTTTGCCAGCGACAAAATAACACCTCCTCCTTAAAGAACTTCAGGCGCAAGCGAGACGATTTTCATGAAATCCTTCTCGCGCAGCTCACGTGCGACCGGTCCAAAGATACGCGTTCCGCGCGGCGTGTGGTCGTCCTTGATGATGACGGCCGCATTCTCGTCGAAGCGGATGTAGGAACCGTCGGGACGGCGGATCCCCTTGACGCTGCGGACGACGACCGCCTTGACGACATCGCCCTTCTTCACCGTGCCGCCCGGCGCTGCCGCCTTGACGGAGGCGACGATAACATCGCCGATGTTGGCATACTTACGGTATGAGCCGCCCAGTACGCGAATGCAGAGGATTTCCTTCGCTCCTGTGTTATCGCCGACATTCAGGATTGTTTCCTGCTGTATCATTGATCTGTTTCCTCCTTACTTCGCGCGCTCGACGATCTCGACCACGCGCCAGCGCTTCGTCTTCGAGAGCGGACGCGTCTCCATGATCGACACGCGATCACCGATGTGTGCATCGTTCTTCTCGTCATGCGCGTGGAACTTCACCGTCTTCTTGACCGGCTTCTTATACATCTTATGCTGCTCGAGCTCCTCGACAGCGACGACAACCGTCTTGTCCATCTTGTCGGACACGACCTTGCCGACTCGTACCTTGCGTACATTTCTATCGCTCATCTCTGTGAGCCTCCTTCCCATGCATATCATACCGACTTCTTCATCTTTTCCGCCCTCTCTGCGGGAGCAACCTCCACAGAGCACCACTCTGCGTTCGGCTTGTTTTCTTGACAGGACGAAAAATCCATGCGAATTCGGTAGGACTCTTTCACCAGTTTACCTAACTGAGACTTAGGCGTTTGCCTGCTCGCGCTGAATGGTCTTGATGCGGGCAATCGTCTTCTTTACGTCCTTGATACGCATCGGATTGTCGAGCTGTCCGGTGGCGTGCTGGAAACGGAGGCCAAAGAGCTCTTCCTTGAGCGACGCGAGTTTTTCCGTGAGCTCATCGGCACTCAGGCCGCGAATCTCATCAACCTTCATTCACTTCACCGCCCTCTACTTCTTCACGTACGACGAACTTCGTCTTGATCGGGAGCTTATGCCCAGCGAGGCGCATGGCCTCTGCTGCTACCTCACGCGACACGCCGTCCATCTCAAAGAGGACGCGGCCGGGCTTTACGACAGCAACCCAGTACTCAGGCGAGCCTTTGCCGGAGCCCATGCGGGTCTCTGCCGGCTTCGCCGTAACGGGCTTGTCCGGAAAAATCTTGATCCAGACCTTACCACCGCGCTTGATGTAACGCGTCATCGCGATACGCGCAGCCTCGATCTGGCGGTTCGTGATCCATGCAGGTTCCAGAGCGACGAGACCGTACTGGCCATGGCTGACCGTGTTGCCGCGCTGTGCCTTACCCTTCATGCGTCCGCGGAACTGCTTGCGGTACTTGACACGCTTTGGAAGTAACATTACGCCTCGCTCCTTTCCTTATTGTTTTTCGGTGCCTGCTTCTTGTCGGGGAGAACCTCGCCCTTGAAGATCCAGACCTTGATGCCGATGCGGCCGTAGGTCGTGTGTGCCTCAGCCGTTCCGTAGTCGATGTCTGCACGCAGCGTGTGCAGGGGAATACTGCCCTCGCGATAGGACTCGCGGCGGGCGATCTCCGCGCCGCCGAGACGGCCGCTGACGGCGATCTTGATTCCCTTCGCGCCGAGACGCATCGTGCGTCCGACCGCCTGCTTCATCGCACGGCGGAACGCGATACGGCGCTCAAGCTGTGCTGCGATGTTCTCGGCGACGAGCGTCGCATCGAGGTCCGGCTGCTTGATCTCTGCGATATTGATGTCAACGCGCTTCTCGGTGAGGCCCTTGAGCCCCTCCTTGATCTGCTCGATGCCCGAGCCGCCGCGTCCGATGACCATGCCCGGCTTTGCCGTATGGATCGTGAGCTTCAGGCGGTTCTTGCTGCGCTCCGTCTCCACGCGGGGAACACCTGCGGTCTGGAGGCTCTTCTTGAGGTAATCGCGAATCTTGATGTCCTCATGCAGATTCTGCGCGAAATCCTTGTCTGCATACCAGCGGGCATCCCAGTCCTTGACGATGCCAAGGCGAATGCCATGGGGATTTACTTTCTGACCCAAACTGTTTCCCTCCCTATTACTTTTCGTTTACGGCAACCGTGATATGGGACGTGTGCTTCAAAATCTTGAACGCCTGTCCACGCGAACGCGGATGAATGCGCTTCAAGGTCGGCCCCTGGTCAACGAAAGCTGAGGAAATGAACAGTCGATCCACATCCATGTCGAAGTTGTTCTCCGCGTTTGCGATAGCAGAGCGAAGCACCTTCTCCACGGCGTCCGCGCCGACCTTCGGCGTGAACTTCAGGATCGCCAGAGCGTCAGCAACGCTCTTGCCGCGCACGAGGTTCATCACGATGCGAACCTTGCGCGGGGCGATACGGATGTATTTGGCGGTAGCCTTTACTTCCTGTGCCACGAATCGTCCTCCTCTCTATCAGCGCAGCGAGGTCTTGCGCTCTTCGCCCGCGTGACCCTTGAATGTACGTGTCGGCGCAAATTCGCCGAGTTTATGTCCGACCATATCCTCCGTCACGTAGACGGGAACATGCTTGCGTCCGTCATGGACGGCGATCGTATGACCCACGAAATCCGGGAAGATCGTCGAGCTGCGCGACCACGTGCGCACAACCTTCTTCTCATTCTTTTCGTTGAGTGCCTCGATCTTCTTCATCAGGCTCTCTGCGACGAAAGGCCCTTTCTTAATCGATCTTGACAAAGTTTTTCCTCCTTTCGTCGGACTGTAATCAATCCGACGAGGTTCTATCTGCAAGTTGCGGTGTTAAATCAGCAATTCAGAGGAATGCCCCAAAAGCAGGGGCTGTCCTCGTGAGTTACTTATTACTTCCTACGATGCACAATGAGACGATTCGACGCCTTCTTCTTGCGGCGCGTCTTCTTGCCCATCGCAATCTTGCCCCACTTCGTCATCGGGCTCTTGCGTCCAACCGGCGAACGGCCCTCGCCGCCGCCATGCGGATGGTCGTTCGGGTTCATCGCGATACCGCGCGTCTCCGGACGGCGTCCGAGCCAGCGGCTGCGGCCGGCCTTGCCGATGGTGATGTTCTCATGCTCGAGGTTGCCGACCTCACCGATCGTCGCACGGCAGTTGACGTGCACGCGGCGGATCTCGCCGGACGGCATGCGCAGGAGTGCATAGTCGCCTTCCTTTGCCATGAGCTGTGCCGACGTGCCCGCGCTGCGGACGAGCTGTGCGCCCTTGCCGATCTTCAGCTCAACGGCATGGATGATCGTACCGAGCGGGATGTTCTTCAGCGGGAGTGCGTTGCCCGGCTTGATATCCGCCTCGGCACCCGACTCCACGACATCGCCGACCTTGAGGCCGTTCGGCGCGAGGATATAGCGCTTCTCACCGTCCGCATAGTTCAGGAGAGCAATGCGAGCGCTGCGGTTCGGATCGTACTCGATCGTCGCCACACGGGCGGGGATGCCGTCCTTCGTACGCTTAAAATCGATGATGCGGTAGAGGCGCTTGTGTCCGCCGCCGCGATGGCGTACGGTCAGCTTGCCCTGCTGGTTGCGCCCGCCCGTCTTGGTGAGGCGGACGGTCAGGGACTTCTCCGGCTTGTCCGTCGTGATCTCATCGAAGGAAGAGACCGTCATGAAACGTCTGCCGGCAGAATACGGCTTAAAAGTTTTTACTGCCACGTTCGTACCTTCCTTTCGTCTCAGCCTTCAAAGAACTCGATCGTCTCACCCGGAGCAAGCTTTACGATGGCCTTCTTGTAATCCGGGCGCTTGCCCTCGGTACGTCCCATGCGCTTCTTCTTGCCGGTGACGTTGACCGTGTTGACCTTTGCGACCTTCACCTTGAAGACCTCTGCGACCGCCTTGGCGATCTCGATTTTATTGGCAGCCTTCGCAACGACGAAGACGTATTTGCCCTCAGCCATGAGCTGCGTCGTGCGCTCGGTGATCAGCGGGCGTACGAGAATATCACGTGCTTCCATTATGCGAATACCTCCTCGATACGGGTGATGGCATCCTTCGTAATGAAGAGCTTGTCATGATGGAGAATGTCAAAGACATTGATTCCACTTGCCGTGATGGCTTTTACACCCGGAATATTGCTCGTCGAACGCTCCACGTTCACCGCTTCGTCCGCCGTGATGAAGAGGCTCTTTGCATCCACACCGAAGTCGCTCAGGAGCTTAACTGCTGCCTTCGTCTTCGGCGCATCGAAATCGAGGTGATCGAGAACGATGAAATCGCCCGTGCGCACCTTATCGGAGAGCGCACACTTCAGAGCGAGACGGCGCTGCTTGCGCGGCATCGTGAAGCCGTACTTACGCGGATGCGGTCCAAAGACCGTGCCGCCGCCGACCCACAGAGGGCTGCGCGTCGAACCTGCACGGGCACGACCCGTTCCCTTCTGACGCCACGGCTTGCGTCCGCCGCCGCGCACGAGACCGCGCGTCTTCGTGGCATGCGTGCCAAGCCGCTGCGACGCGAGCTGGAGGACAACCGCCTGATGAAGGAGGCCGGCATTCATTTCAACATTGAAGAACGCATCGTTCAGGCTGATCTCGCCAACCTGGTTGTGCGCCATATCATAGACTGCTACATTTGCCATACTGCGATTCCTCCTTCCTTATTCTTTCGCTGCCTTTGCAGGCTTTACGGTATCTTTAATCACAACGAATCCCTTCTTCGGGCCCGGAATCGCGCCCTTGATGAGAATGAGGTTGCGGTCGGCGTCCACACGGACGACCGTCAGACGCTGCACGGTGACGCGCTCGCCTCCCATGCGGCCCGGGAGCTTCTTGCCCTTGAGGACGCGTCCGCCCGGACCGGAGATCATCGCACCCGTCGAGCCCGGCTCACGGTGCGACTTCGAGCCGTGGCCCATGGGGCCGCGCGCAAAGTTGTGACGCTTGATGCCGCCCGCGAAGCCCTTGCCCTTCGACGTGCCGACCACATCGACGAGGTCGCCCTCAGCGAAGATGTCGACGCCGATCGTGTCGCCTACATTGTATTCGGAAGGAGCAGCAAGGCGCATCTCACGAATGAAGCGCACTGCCTTCACGCCCGCCTTCTCAAACTGACCCTTGAGCGGCTTCGTGACGTTCTTCTCTTTAATGTCGCCAAACCCAATCTGCACAGCGTTGTAGCCGTCCGACTCCACCGTCTTGCTGCGGAGCACGAAGTTGTTGCCGGACTCCACGACCGTCACGGGGACGACGCGGCCTTCCTCTGTGAAGATCTGAGTCATACCCAGTTTTCTTCCTAAAATAGCCTTAGCCAAGGCATCCACCTCCTATTAGAGCTTAATCTCGATGTCAACGCCAGCCGGCAGATCGAGACGCATGAGTGAATCGACCGTCTTGTTCGTCGGCTGCAGGATGTCGATGAGACGCTTGTGCGTGCGCATCTCGAACTGCTCACGCGAGTCCTTGTTGACATGCGGGGAACGGAGAATCGTGTAGACATTCTTCTCCGTCGGAAGTGGAATGGGCCCGGAGACCATCGCACCCGTCTTCTTCGCCGTGTCGACGATCTTCGCCGCACTCTGATCGAGTGCCTTGTGGTCATAGGCCTTCAAACGAATTCTGATTTTCTGCTGTTTCGCCAAAGTAGTTTTCCTCCTTCGTCCGGGGTCCCGCCCCAAACATTTCTCCACGGCAGTTCCCTCTGCCCCATCGGGGCATAGCCATCTGCCATGTCATCGCATGGAGTACGTCGTCTGTCGTATGATTCCAAAAGATGAAAAGAAGTTTTTATTCTACTCCCCATCGGAAATTCCGGTCCAATTTCATCGTACCGTCATTTCCCTCGAAAAGGAGCGACGCGAGCGCGCCGCTCCTCTCCCTAGGGAATATCAAGGTTAATTCAATTAACCCTCAATCGCCGTAACACGACCCGCACCGACGGTGTGGCCGCCCTCGCGGATAGCGAAGCGGAGCCCCTGCTCGATCGCGATCGGGGTGATGAGCTCGACTTCCATCTCGACGTTATCGCCGGGCATGACCATCTCTGTGCCCTCGGGGAGACGGACAACACCCGTCACGTCCGTCGTACGGAAGTAGAACTGCGGACGATAGTTCGTGAAGAACGGCGTATGACGGCCGCCCTCTTCCTTCGTCAGGACGTAGACCTGCGCCTTGAACTTCGTGTGCGGGTTGATGGAACCCGGCTTTGCGAGAACCTGGCCGCGCTCGATGTCCTTGCGGTCCACACCGCGGAGCAGTGCGCCGATGTTGTCGCCGGCAACCGCACTGTCGAGCAGCTTGCGGAACATCTCGATGCCCGTAACAACCGTGCTGCGTGCCTGATCCTGAAGGCCGACGATCTCAACCGTATCGTTCAGCTTCAGCTCGCCGCGCTCCACACGCCCCGTCGCGACTGTGCCGCGGCCCGTGATCGTGAAGACATCCTCGACCGGCATGAGGAACGGCTTGTCCGTGTCGCGCGTCGGCGTCGGGATGTAGTCGTCAACCGCATCCATGAGCTCCATGATCTTTGCCTTCATTGCCTCATCGCCTTCGAGTGCCTTCAGCGCAGAGCCTGCGATCACAGGGATCTCATCGCCGGGGAAGTCGTAGCTCGAGAGGAGCTCGCGGACTTCCATCTCGACGAGCTCGAGGAGCTCGGGATCGTCAACCTGGTCGACCTTGTTGAGGAAGACAACGATAGCGGGAACGCCGACCTGGCGGGCGAGCAGGATGTGCTCACGCGTCTGGGGCATCGGACCATCTGCTGCGGAGACGACGAGGATCGCGCCGTCCATCTGTGCAGCACCCGTGATCATGTTCTTGACATAGTCCGCATGGCCCGGGCAGTCCACGTGTGCATAGTGACGCTTGTCCGTCTCATACTCAACGTGTGCCGTGTTGATCGTGATGCCGCGCTCACGCTCCTCCGGTGCCTTATCGATGTCCGCATAGTCCTCGAACTTCGCATAGCCCTTCTCGGAGAGAACCTTCGTGATCGCCGCCGTCAGCGTCGTCTTGCCGTGGTCAACGTGACCGATCGTGCCGATGTTGACATGGGGCTTGCTGCGGTTAAACTTTTCCTTTGCCATTTAACAATTCCTCCTTATTCGCCTTTGTTCTTGGCGACAACAGCGTCAGCTATATTCTTAGGAACCTCGTCGTAGAAGGAAACTTCCATCGAGTAGTTCCCTCGACCCTGGGTCTTGGAACGGAGATCCGTCGAGTAGCCGAACATCTCCGAGAGCGGAACGTACGCATTGATGACCTGCACGCCGTTGCGCGGCTCCATGCCGTCGATGCGTCCACGGCGGGAGTTCAGATCGCCGATAACGTCGCCCATATACTCCTCAGGCACCGTGACCTCAACCTTGACGTACGGCTCGAGGAGAACGGGGTTTGCCTTCTCCGCGCCTGCCTTGAACGCCATCGAGCCGGCGACCTTGAACGCCGCCTCGGAGGAGTCAACCTCGTGGAACGAACCGTCGTAGACGATGACCTTGATGTCGACCATCGGATAGCCTGCGACAACGCCGCTCTCCATTGCCTGACGAACACCGGCCTCGATCGGGTTGATGAACTCCTTCGGAATCACGCCGCCGACGACCTTGTTCTCGAAGCTGAAGCCCTCGCCCGCTTCCTGCGGAATGAGCTCGAGCCAGCAGTGACCGTACTGACCATGACCGCCGGACTGACGGACGAACTTGCCTTCCGCCTTGACCTGCTTGCGAATCGTCTCACGGTATGCAACCTGCGGCTCACCGACCTTGCAGTCGACCTTGAACTCGCGGAGCATACGGTCGACGATGATCTGCAGATGCAGCTCGCCCATGCCCGAGATGATGACCTGACCCGTCTCAGCGTCCGTATGAACGCGGAACGTCGGATCCTCCTCGGCGAGCTTCTGGAGGGCGATGCCCATCTTCTCCTGATCGTTCTTCGTCGCGGGTTCCACCGCAACGGAGATAACGGGATCCGGAAACTCCATCGACTCAAGGATGATCGGATTGTTCTCGTCGCAGAGCGTATCGCCCGTCGTCGTGTTCTTCAGACCGACCGCCGCTGCGATATCGCCGCTGTAGACGATATCGATCTCCTTGCGGTTGTTCGCATGCATCTGGAGAATACGGCCGATGCGCTCCTTGCTGTCCTTCGTCGCATTGTAGACATACGAGCCGGAGTTCAGTGTGCCGGAGTAAACGCGGAAGAACGCGAGCTTTCCGACGAACGGATCCGTCATGATCTTGAACGCGAGTGCCGAGAACGGTGCACTGTCCGATGCCGGACGGTGATCCTCTTCGCCTGTGTCGGGGTTCACACCCGCGATCGGCGGGATATCCGTCGGTGCGGGCATGTAGTCGACGATCGCATCGAGCAGGGGCTGAACCCCCTTGTTGCGGTACGACGTGCCGCACGTCACCGGCGTCATCTCACAGGCGATGGTCGCCTTGCGGATGGCACCGCGGATCTCGTCCTCGGTCAGCTCCTCGCCGCCGAGGTACTTCTCCATCAGCTCATCATCCGTCTCAGCGCATGCCTCAAGGAGCTTGTCGCGGTACTCTGCTGCCTGCTCCTTGTACTCGGCGGGAATCTCGACCTCATCGGTCACCTTGCCGAGATCATCCTCGTAGACGATGGCATCCATCTTCACAAGGTCAATGATGCCCTTAAACTCATCCTCTGCGCCGATCGGCAGCTGAATCGCCACTGGGTTCGCATTGAGACGCTCGCGCATCATCTTCATGACGTTGAAGAAATCCGCGCCCGTAATGTCCATCTTGTTGACGTACGCCATGCGCGGGACATTGTAACGCTCTGCCTGACGCCAGACCGTCTCCGTCTGCGGCTCAACACCGCCGCGGGCGGTCAGCACGGCGACCGTGCCGTCCAGCACGCGCAGCGAGCGCTCTACCTCGACCGTAAAGTCAACGTGACCCGGCGTATCAATGATATTGATGCGATGGTCTTTCCAGTGGCAGGTCGTCGCCGCCGACGTAATCGTAATGCCGCGTTCCTGTTCCTGAACCATCCAGTCCATGGTGGCAGCGCCCTCATGAACCTCGCCGATCTTGTGCGTTACGCCCGTGTAGAAGAGAATGCGCTCGGTGGTCGTCGTCTTGCCGGCATCGATGTGCGCCATGATGCCGATATTCCGCGTTTTTTCAAGGGAATATTCTCTTGCCACTGTTTCCTATCGCTCCTTACACTGCTGATATTACGTAACCTCTGATAAATCCGGCACCATCATCTTGGCGAATCTTTTCCGCCCTCTCATCGTCGGCAAATTCTCCACAGAGCGCGCTCTGCGTCTGGTTTGTCTCCTTGATTAGGACGAAAAATCTATGCCAATCTGACAAGCTTCACATCAGCGATTCTTACCAGCGATAATGTGCGAATGCCTTGTTGGCCTCCGCCATCTTGTGCGTATCTTCCTTCTTCTTGATCGCCGCTCCCGTATTGTTCGCAGCGTCCATCAGCTCTGCCGAGAGGCGTGCATCCATCGTCTTCTCGCCGCGCAGACGCGCATAACCGACAAGCCAGCGGATGCCGAGTGTCATGCGGCGATCCGCACGAACCTCGACCGGCACCTGATAGTTGGCACCGCCGACACGGCGTGCCTTGACCTCGAGCACGGGCATGACGTTGCGCAGCGCCGTCTCGAACACCTCGAGCGGATCCTGCCCCGTCTTCTCGCGAATCGTCTCGAACGCATCATAGACGACACGCTGTGCGACGCTCTTCTTGCCCGAGAGCATAACCTTGTTGATAAACTTCGTCACCGTCTTGGAATGATATACCGGATCCGGCAGAACATCCCTCTTCGGCACAGGGCCCTTACGTGGCATAGCCCAACCTCCTTAACGATATACTGCCTTACTTCTTCTTCGCACGCTTCGCGCCGTACTTCGAGCGCGCCTGTGCGCGATCCTGCACACCAGCGGTATCGAGCGACCCGCGAATGATGTGGTAACGGACACCCGGCAGATCCTTGACACGGCCGCCGCGAATGAGGACGACGCTGTGCTCCTGCAGATTGTGCCCAATGCCTGGGATATATGCGGTCACCTCGATGCTGTTCGTCAGGCGAACACGAGCAACCTTTCTAAGAGCAGAGTTCGGCTTCTTCGGCGTGGACGTGTAGACACGCGTGCAGACGCCGCGCTTCTGCGGGCTGTTCTTCAGTGCTGGTGCTTTCGATTTCTCCTCAAGGCTCTTCCGGCTCTTGCGAATGAGCTGATTGATCGTTGGCATACTGCACCTCCTTCCTTTGTCGTCATTCCAATTCTTTTTGTATGAAAACGCAGATTCTGCGTTTTTACCGTAGGGACGCCGATACACCAGTCAAACTGGATGCATCAGTGCTTCCGTAAAATCGCCACCGCCGCAGCACTCACGTCAAGGCGGGCATGTTCGCCCAGCTCTGCCCGTGTCGCCGTACGGTTTGGCTCGATGCCCGCCGCCGCACACGCCGCAAGCAGCGCAGCAAGCACGCGATCATCCGCGTCCGATGCGATGAACACCGCCTCTGCCGCGCCGCTCTGCACGGCTTTACACACCTGATGGACGCCCGCAATACAGCGTGCTGTGCGCAATTTCTCCAGAGACATAGTTCACCTCCAAAAAGGGACTTTCACATAATATCATTCACAAAAACCCTTGTCAACGCATATTTTACAAAGTTTTACATTTACACTTTTCCTAGCGTATCTTTCTGCGTCGAAAGCAAGAAAAAACTCAAAGATCCTCTTTCCTGATCAGCAGCTCCGGATGCCGCACATAGTACGCTGTCAGTTCGACGTACGCATCGCGCTCCTCCGTAAATCGCGCCGTATCGATCTGCCACGGCAGCGTTCCTGCCGTCACCGTCAGTGCCTGTGCCGTACGATCTTGATAGCGCCCGACCTCCTCCTGCGTCAGCCATGCGTATGGCGTAACGACATGGTCGAGACGCTCCGTCAGCGGTTTTTCAATGGAGTAGTAGGAGAACCCCTGCGGCGCAATCAGTTCGATCAGTGTCGGCAGAATGTTCATGTGCCCGCCGATCATGTTCCCCGCAAAATCCACTTTCGTCAGCTGCGGATGATGCATCGAGAACGAGGTCATCAGCCGCTCGCGCAGCAGCAGCTCTCTGCGTTCTGTCACCCCCGGAATCAACGGGAACTCTCCGCCCACATGATCACCCGTCACGATGAAGAGGCTGTCGGGATAAACCGCCCGCATTTCGTCAATAAAACGGCAGAGTGCCTGATCGGCATACCATGCACAGGCAAGACCGCGATACTTCAGTGAGTCCTTCCGTACGCCGCGGTCTGTCAGTCGCCTCGCGTCGAATCCATACTCCTCAAACGGGAGCAGATACGGGCCATGATTCGACGTCGTATAGATGAAGTGAAACGATGGGACATCGTCCTCCGCGCGTATCCGCCGCCCCACCTCCGCGAGGAAAAGATGGTCGTAGACCCCGAGCCATGTGCGTGGTGCACCTGGCGGGCATATATCGGGGCCGCCGTACGCCGCATCGAAGCCAAGCGCCGGGATGAAATGCGTCAAGCTCCCCCAGTTCAGTCCCCCGCCATACCAGAAAGACGTACGATAGCCGAGACGCTTGAGGATGAGCGGCAGAGCTGTCGGCAGCGTGCGCTCCCAGAAGAGCACATTTTCGTTCAGCTCCAAGTCCGCATCGTAGACACCGGCAAGCAGACTCGTGAGCGACGGCTGTGAGATCATGCCGCCCGAGAGAAAATTGTCGATGCAGACGGTATGCTCCTCCGCGCGGAATCGCGCCCCTGCCTCCATCAGCCCCAGCGCCGCGTACGGTGCATCAAAATGCACCTGCCCGTAGCTCTCTGCGAGCAGAAAGAAAATGCGGCGCGGCGGTGTGATGACTGCGCCCCGTGCCGTCCGCGCAAATGCGCACAGAGGATCGGGCAGAAGCGGTGCATCAGAGGAAATAATGGCGGGCAGGATCGCCGCCGTATCCGCATCCGTGTGCCGCATCGCCGCATGAACAGTGCGCCGCCGCAGCAGTTTCAGTGCAATGAGGTCATCCATCGTCGCCTTGCCGAGGAACACATCCTCCTTGACCGTGACCGGTACCTCGTCCCACTCCGGCTTTTTGCGGTGACGCAGCGTCCCTCCATAGCGCAGCCAGTAAAAAAACACAATCGACAGTACGAATACACATGCGTTCGCTGCATACTGCCCCGTCCCATCCGCCAGTGTCGGATACGCAAACGGCGGCAGTGCCAAAAGAGCATTCCCTGCGGCATAGCAGAACGCCAGATAGGGCAGATAGCTCAGCAGCAGCCACGCGCCGTGGTTCTGATGAAAGAAAATATCCGCCAGATTTCGCTTGTCGGCGTTGCGTCCAAGCAGGAGAATTGGATTGAACGTATCGTGAAAATGTGAATAGAAAATCATCTTCCCGAGAAACGCCGTATAAAGGACAGCGGCGTATAGGAGAAATACCGCCAGCCGCACGGTATCCCCAACGGCAAAGTACGCAGGAAAAAACGCTCCCGGCAGAGAGACGAGGAGCAGGAGGGCGAGATAGAGATATGCGTTGACATCCATCCCCCACCAGAAACCGTAGCGGAAACATGTCAGCCATTTCCTCCACTCGCCGTACGGTGACTTCTTCGGACGATAGACCAAGATGAAGATCAGTCGGAATACGGCGCATAGCAGCGGCGGCAGGAGGAACATCTTCACATCCTGCTGCATCCCCAGAACAAAACTACTGAACATCACATCTCCTCGAAAAATGCTGCATGAAGGGTCGCCCCCCTATGCTGCAGCTGCATACTTTCCTATTGCACCACGTGTATCCTGCTCCGCCGCACCTCCGGCGGCTCATGCTTCTTTTTTTTCACGGGCGGTGCATCCTTGCTGCGGTCCGCGATGCCGAGCAGCATCCCCATCCCCGCCATCGTCACGATCAGCGACGAACCGCCGTAGCTGATGAACGGCAGCGGCACACCCACGACAGGGAGCAGTCCCGCGACCATTGCGAGATTGGCGAGTGCCTGTCCGACGACAAGGAAGATGATGCCGAGGGCGAGCACCTGTCCGAACGTATCCTTTGCCCGCGTCGCTACGCGAATGCTCGCGACCAACAGAACGGCGAACAGGAAGAAGATCAACAGCACGCCGAAAAAGCCATGCTCCTGACTGAAAATTGCAAAGGCGAAATCCGTATGCGCCTCAGGAAGGTACTCATATTTGCTCACGCCATCGCCGAAACCCATGCCGAAAATACCGCCCGAGCCGATCGTCGAGAGGGACTGCACCATCTGATAGCCCGCGTTCCGTGCATCCGACCACGGATCGAGCCACACCTCCATGCGCTTCATGCGATAGGGCTGCAGCGTCCCGATCGCAAGCGCCGCCAATGCGACAGGGATCAGGATCAGCACCCAGCGGCGCGGCGGGACAAGCAGGACGAGTGCCATAAAAAGCGGCACACCGAACACGATGCACGCCGTCCCAAAGTCCGGCTCACGATACACGAGAAACGCCATGAGGAGAATCGCGCCAAACGGAATTGCAACACGCGGCCAGTCGCGGTCCATGCGGAACCGCTCCTTTGCGAGCACCGCCGAGATCGAGAACGAGCCCATGAGCACGCCCATGAGCTTGGCAAACTCCGCCGGCTGAAAGCTCAAGGGGCCAAGGGCGATCCATCGCTGCGCGCCGTTAATCGTCGTCCCCACAAAGAGCACCGCCACGAGCAGGAAGAGATTAATCCCCAGCCCGATGAACATGAGCCCGCGCAGTCGCTGATAGTTCATCCGCCGGCAGAGCCAGCAGGCAATCGTGCCGAGCAAGAGCCATTGGAGATGCCGCTGCAGAAAATAATACGGATTCTCGAAGTTCATCGCCGCCAGCACATAGCTCGAACTGAACACATTGATCGTTCCTGTCACGAGGAGAATCACCATAACAATGACGATCGGCTCCGTCTCGCTCTTAAAGAGCGTATACCGCGTGTGCATCACATATCCCCTGCGGGGCGATGTGCCACGAGCCGCCCGATCTTTGCGCCGCGTGCGCTGAACTTTCGCTCATACTCCGTCATGATATTGTCCGCCTCGCCGAGTGCATGAAGGTCGTGCGTCACATCCGTCAGACGCCACCCCTCACGCTCCATGGTCTCAAGCGAGTAGGCAAAGAGCCCCGTATTATCCGTTTTGAAACGAATCTCGCCGCCCTCCCTGAGCACCGTGCGGTAACGCGCGAGGAACACCTCGCTCGTCAGGCGGCGTTTCGCATGCCGCGCCTTCGGCCACGGATCGGAGAAGTTCAGATAGATGCGATCGACCTCATGCGGGGCAAAAAGCTCCGTCAGACGCGCCGCGTCGAAGACGAGCAGGCGGACATTCGTCAGCTCCCGCTCTGCGGCCTTACGTGCCGCGAAGTAAAGCACGCCCTGCTGCGCCTCGAGCCCGACGTAATTCACCTCGGGATGGCGTGCCGCAAGCTCCGTCAGGAAATCCCCCTTGCCGACACCGATCTCCACGTGAAGAGGCGCACTGCGTCCGAACTGCTCCGCCCAGTGCCCGGCTGAGCCCGTCCAGTCCCCGCCGAGCGGCGTGACAAACGCCGCATAGTCCAAAATCGCCGCGTCAATCCACGGCTTTCTCCTCAGTCTCATATCCCCATCCCGCTCCGCAGAAATAACGCGCCCCCGTCAGCGCAGCAAGCGCGCAGAGGGGGCGCATCGCATCAATCGTTGCTTACCATATCTTGCCCAGCTGGAACCAGACGCGGCCGCGTGCGTTATTCTTCGGTGCGACCGACGAATCCGAACCGATGCGCCGTGCATAGTCGAGACGTGCAAACCAGTCGCCCGGTGCGCTGTACGCTGCGCCGATTCCCCAGCCGCGCAGCGACACGTGGTTGTCTCCCTCGCCCACCGGGCTCTTGCTCACGCGCACGACGCCCGTATCGTAGAACGTGCTGAGCGTCAATCCGCGCACAGGCGTATGGTAGCGCAGCTCCGCTGTGCCGAGCACGCCCTCATCGCCCGAGCCCTCGCCCTGTGCGTAGGCACGCACGCCATTCGGGCCGCCAAGGTAGAACTCCTCCGAGCTGTCGAGATTGCGGCTCGCCTTCTGCCCCGACACCTTCACGAGGAAATCCGTCGCGTGCCCAATCTTCTGCACGGCCGTCAGGTCGGCCTCGAGCTTGGCATACGTCCCCTCGTCGACATTGTTGACCATGCCGAGCACCGTGCTGTAGAACGAATCATAGCTCAACGTGCCAAGCGTCACATTCGTGCTGTAGTCAAGACTCAGCCCGCCCGACTGCTGCGAACCGACCAGCCCCGCGTAGATGCTGTGCGTATGCTTCTTTCCCTCGAGGTCAAACGCCGTAATGTCGTCCTCCAGATCGCGGTAGTTGTACCCATAACGCAGAGCGAGACTGCGGTCCGTCTGATGGAAAATCGGCACGCGTCCAAAGATCGTCACCGTCGTCGACTTGCCCTCTGCGCCGATCTTTGCGAGCTGTCCGCCGACCTCGTAGTTCATGCGCGAAATGCCCACACCGAGCGTCGAGCCGCCGCGTCCGACCACCGTCTCATAGTTCGCGTAGAAATTGCGCAGACTCCCATTGGAGATCAGCCCACCGACATTCACCTTGTCGCCCGTGCCCGACGGATCGTAGAGCGTCTCCTGCAGACCGTAGCGGTAGCGTCCCGTCGAGGGGCTGCCGTAGTTCTCCACATAGAAAATCGTATTGGACCCCTTCGAGTCCTCGATGCGCACCGTCAGCTTGCTCGTGCCGAACTCCCTGCCGGGGCTCAGCACACCGACCGCGCGCGCGCCTGTCGCATCCGACACCGAGTAGAGCGCCGTCTCGAGCTTATCCGTCGTGATGATGTCATCCGCCTTCAGCGCCGCAATGATACGCTGTGCCACGGGCGTCTTGAGGCGGCTGCGATTGTCAATCGTGATCTCATCATAGCGTCCCGGGATGATGCGCAGGACGACCGTCCCGTCCGGACTGTCCTGCGGCGGAAGGTACGCCGCCGCAGCGGGATAGCCGTGGGTACGGCAGTATGTCGTCAGCGCATCCACCGTACGGCGCAGATCGGCAATCGTCTTGCCCTTGCCCATCCCCTCCTGCAGGAGCGTGACAAGCGGCGCCTTGTCTAGATTCAGATCGGGCGCCTCCAGAATGAAGTTCTCCACCGTAAACGTCGCATCATAGTGATCCTGCTGATACGTCGGCGTCCGATCCTCCACGCCGATCTCCGGCGCCAGCAGCTCACCTGCAATATCCGCCTCAGGCCGTGCAAGCGACGGTGCGGCATCTGCTGCCGTTCCCGCACAGAGCACCGCCGTGCAGAGCAGCGCCGCTGCGCCCCTATGCGCCTTCTTCCATCTGCGATGATACATTCCAGTATGCACGATCGAACTCAACTCCTACATGATGCTGTCGAACACTCTTCCTCATCTGAGGTGCCATTATACTAGACACACAAATCCATTTGTATTCTAACACCTTCATAAAAACATTTCAACTTTCGCAGTCCCAATTCAATACAGGATTCGTCAATAATATACGAAAGCTTAACATGTTCACGGTAAAACTTGGGAATTAAGGAATCGCTGATAAAATGAAGTCTGCCAGATTGGCGTAGATTTTTTGTCCGAACAAGGAGGAAAACCGGACGCATAGCAAAGGCTATGTGGAGGATTTTCCGCCGAAGTGCGGGCGAAAAAGATGCGTCAAGATGGTAGTGCTGAATTTATCAGTGCTTCCTTAAGCCATAATTTGCTATAATACGTATGGGAATATCTTCCGCCCGAACCCGGCAGAGATGAATTACAAAGAACTCGCTGATCGGACACCATTTTTCAAAGAACAGGAAAAGGGGGTAAGCTCTGTGTGTGAAATCATGGAAGAACTGATGGCAAGAGGTCGTCAGGAGGGACTTAGTAAAGGGCGCACGGAGGAGCGTCGGCATAATATCCTACGCATGCTGTCCAAAGGAAAATCAACAGCAGAGATCGCTGATCTGCTGGATATTCCCCTACACGAGGTTGAGTCACTGGCACGAGGAAAATCTGCATGACACAAAAAACGAAAGACAAAGTAAATATTCTATTCGTCTGCCACGGCAACATCTGCCGCTCGCCGATGGCGGAGTTCGTGATGAAACATCTCGTTCGCGAAGCGGGACTGGCGAATCACATCCGTGTCGCATCCAAGGCGCTCCATACGGATGAAATCGGCAGCGACACCCACCATGGCACGCGTGCCGTGCTGGACGCACACACCATCCCATACGAGAAACGCAGTGCGGCGCTCATGACACGCGCCGACTACGACACATACGACATCATCATCGGAATGGACGAGGAGAACATGCGCGACCTCGCCCGCCTCACGGGCGGCGATCCCAAAGGCAAGGTACACCGCCTCCTCTCCTACATTGGCGAAAACCGTGACGTCGCCGACCCGTGGTACACAGGGAACTTTGACGTGACCTACCGCGACGTGGATGCAGGATGCCGCGCACTGCTCGCGGAACTAGGGAAGTCCTGATAAACACCTGATTTTATCAGCGATTCCCTAGCAAAAGGGCGCCCCATCGACACAGTATCGTCAATGGGGCGCTCTTTATTTTGTGTTTTGTAAATCTCAGCCGAATACCTCGTCAACGATGGTGTAGACCGTATCGTCAAGGACGTTGATATCGCTCCGCGTGATATCCTTTCCATCCCTCATCACATTGACGGAGGGCGGAACGGGATCAACCTGTGCCGTTGGCTTGCGGCTGTAGTGATTCGTGCGGTCGAGCGATGCATTTTCGTAGGCGTACTCGTCCGGCGTCATCTTGCTTACCTGCGTCATCGCCTTGTAGTACTCATAGTCGGGAATGTATGGACCGATGTAGAGTGCAGTGTCATTTGCAGGATCTTGGATGAAGCGATAGTTCCGCGACACCGCGTCGCCGTCTTTTGCATCGTTCGGCGCATGGTACGTACCGTTCACGGCATAGTGTCCGACGCGCAGACGCGCATTCGGCGAACTATAGTCAATCGTGCCCGGAAGCTTTTCGTCCGGTACAATCTCCGGAACCTCATTATGACTAAGGTTTGTTCCCTGTGGCGTTCCCGTGTAGCTGGTGGGCAGTCCCTCATTGATCCAGCGTTCCTGCGGGTCAGCCTTCAGCACGATCTCCTTCGGCCTGATCTTGCCTAGCCCCTTGGCATTTGTCACCTCATCGCCCTTGCTGTCCACGATCTTATAGTTCGCGGCATCCGCTCCCGAGAGGCCAAGTGCATAGGCAACACCGACATCAGCAGTCGTGCCGTTCCCTTGGTTCCAGACACCGTCCTTCCATGCAACATTCTCGGTGTCATACGTTGCTGTGGTCGCATTCGACACATCATCGCCCGTGATGAGGGCACGCTTCGCCGCATCATTGGCATGACGGAATCGCATGAGTCCGTCGCCGCTCTGCGTGATGAGATTGCCGTCGGCATCCCGCGCCGCATTCACAATGCCGCGCGTGCCGTCATACTCCTTCGTCAGGTACGGCAGTGTCTCCGCCGTGATCGCTCGGCGGTTGATCTTGCCCGCGCCATCGCCACGGATTTTTCCGTCCCAACCGTTCTCAAAATCGAAGTTCTGCTTGCTCAGCTGCACCTCGTACTGCACACCGCGGCTGTTCTCGCTCGCATCCTTGCTGCGTTTTCCACCCGTCGGCTGATACGTCCCCTTAATGTCCGCGATATCCTTGTCCTGCAGGGCGAAGGGCTTCCATCCCTCCGCGCGGGGCAGGCGCATACGGCTATCCGATCGATCGAGGCGCGACCGTGCGTCGTTTACGGCATTCGTGCCATCGTACTCCTTTACCGCATCCTTGAACTTCATGCGGAAATCGCTCTCGCGCACGCTTGCCTTCGTAATCCGGCCCTTGCCATAGCCCGTTTCATCGAAGTCATAGTTGCCCGCATCATTGCCGAGCAGTGTACGCATCGCATCACCCAGCTTGCGGTACTGCACATCCTTCGGCGGCTCGCCGGTCTGATTTGCGTCGGCGTTTTTCGTAAAGGCACTGTCGGTTCTGCCGTAGCCGTAGTCGCTCGGCAAGGTAATGTCGTTATTTGCCGCATCACGCAAGATCAGCTGTTCGCCGCTGGGATTCACACCATCGCGGCGCAATGTCGCGCGCGCATCCGAATCCTTCACGAGCGCAGTCACATCCGTGTTCGTGCTTGTCCCATTATACTCGCGCGACACATCACCGAACGTGATATCGAGGCGGCGCGGCGTGATCGTATTGTTGTTCGTCGAGGTCTGTGAGATCACATTTCCGCGCTGGTCGACGAGTTCATAGTTGCCCGCGTGCGCAGCATCGACAGCAATATTATAGTTGACTTTCTTGTTGCGTCCCGCCTTCTTATCCTCAAATGTCGCCGTCGAGATATTCTGCACGCCGTCATTCGTGAGAAGCCCGCGATCGCCGTTCTCTTCCTCCAGCTGCACGATGTCCGCACCCGACGTAACCTGATTTCCACGATAGTACGTCTTGATCGTCGGGTCGCCGCTGTCATAGACCTTGGTCGTCCCGTCATACTCCTTCGTCAGCTGCCCCGGCGCATACGCCGTGACCTGCCGCTTCGTGATGACGCCGTTCGCCGTCTTTGTGATCGGATCCGCAATATCGAAATTGTGCCCCGTATAGTTCAGCGTGTACGTCACACGCGGCTGTGCACCGCCCGCCACGTTTGCGGTATCGTAGTGGGTTGATGCCTCGTCGGCGCGGATCGTGAGCTCGTTCTTGATGTCAATCGGCGTACCATTGATGTTCACCGTCGCACTCGTCAGATAGTTCCTGAGCGCGTCCGGCGTGTTCAGACCACCATGCTTAACCGCACGCGTGCCGTCATAGACCTTTGTGGCATCTGCGAGCGTCAGACCGTTTGCAATATCATTCGGCGTGATCGTACGCGGTGTGATCTTGCCCTTGCCCGACACCGTGTCGCTGTCCACGCGATAGTTTCTCGCCGCGCTGCCCGCATGGTTGTCGGCGTAGTTCTTAAATGCCGCCTTCACACCGCTGTACGCGATATCCTTGTCGAGGATCGTGCCGTCCGCCGCACGGCTGACGTTCGGATCGGAGTAAAGCCCGTCAATCTTATCCGCCGCCGTCTGGTCGAAGTCAAAGTGATCTGCCGACTTCGCAAATCCATTGAGTTTCAGCTTATTCGCCGCCGGATGCGGTGCCGTTGTCGAACCATTGGGGCGAACAACTGTCCGTGTGCCGTCGTAGACCTTATCGATCGGATCTGCACTGACCGTCAGCGTTTTCTTATAGATATCCGCCTTGCCGGAGCCATTGCCCTTCATCTCGCCATTCGCGTCGAGCGTCTCAACGCTGCCGATCTTGTAGTTCGAGAGCGTATCGGTATCGCCCGAGAGCGTGAGGTCATAGTGTACATTGCGCCCCGCCTGTGCAGGTATACGCGCCTCCGCATCCGCACGCGTCTCCACCGAGGCATCGGGGCTGCTGTACGTCCCCTGAACCTTCAGCTGGATCTTGTTCTTGTCACGGTCGACAACACCCGTCAGATTTGCGCGTGCCATTGCATTGGCAAATATCTCATTTGTCTCGGTAAACGTATCCTCACCATCGTACTCCTTGATGAGATGCGGCGGGAGCTTCGTCGCAAGGTCACGTTTTTCGATCTTGTCACCCGCATGATGGATCATGCGGTTCCGGCTGCCCGAGAACTCGAAATTCTGCGTATTGATCGTCACATCATAGTCGACACCCGCAGCGTGCGCAACACGATAATCATTGTACTTCGCTGAATTCAGCTGGATGTCATTGAGATTGATATCGACGAGATTGCCCCCGCCGAGATCGAGCTTGCTCGTGCTGAAATAGTTCTTGACATGATCCATGTCCTTGTAGGACTTGCCCGTCACGGTATCTTTCCAGTAGACATCCGGCGTGCCGTCATACATCTTCGTGGCATTGTTGATGTTAAAGGTAAAGTCGTTCGCCGTGACCGTACGCTTGCGAATCGTGCCCTTGCCATACGCCGTATTTGTGATCTCATAGTTGGCCGCATAGGGCTGTGCCGCAAGCGTATTCGCGAGATTCGAGTACTGTACGTCCTTACCGTTCGGGATGACATTTCCGTTTGCATCCGTCACAACGTTCGGATTGCGCTGGAAGGCCGCATCCGTCGTGCCTGCACCATAATAGCTCACGATGCCGGTCGTATCAAACGACGCACTCGTGATCCCATCCGCCGTAAGCGTGGCGGCACCGCGTCCATCGGTATTGCCCGCCGTCACCGCGGTGATGTTCTTCGTGTTGTTGTTCGGGGTCGTATCATACGGCTTCGACACATCGCCAAATCCAAGCGTGATTTTACGCTTTGCGATTGTGCCCGATGCACCCGTTAGATCAAGGCCTGTTTCGGCATTTGCCGTCGTGCCGTTATATGAAAGGGTATAGTTCTGCCCCTGCGCCCCACCAATCCTAACGTTATATGCAATATCCTTGTTAACACCGGCATTCTTATCCGCGACACCCGCATTTGCATAGTTCGCCGTGATCGTCATCGACGCACCGTCATCGACCGCAGCGCCGTTTGCGGTGCGTACCAGCTTGTTGTCATTCGTCGTGCCGGATGCATAGGTAACATTGCCCTTTGCATCGTCGTCAATGAACTTGTCGTAGTGCCGCGTATTCGTATCCACGAGATTCGCATTGGCATCGTAGATCTTGTCGATGCCCGTTTTCTGGGCAAGGTCAAGCGTCAGCACACGGCGGTCGATCCTGCCCGTATCCGTCATCTCAAACTCATTCCTGCCCGAGATTTCGATGTTGTTGTTGTTAAGACGGAACTTATAGGTGACACCGATCCCCGTGCCCGCATTGGAGCTCGCATACTTCGTACCTGCGGTATCGATCTCGAGATCGCCGCGCAGATCCGCCGTATGCCCACCGCCGAGATTTGCCGTCGCCGTCGTGATATAGTTCTTCACCTGATCGGACGCACCCGAGCCGTTGTACTTCACCGTCTTGGTGCCATCATAGACCTTGTGTGCGCCCGTGGTGGCAAAGATAATGTCCGATGTATTGATGTTCGCCTTCGTGATCGTGCCCTTGCCGTAGCCGTTTGTGGCAAACTCATAGTTGTTCGCACCGAACACCGTGCCCATCGCCGTGCCGATGCCTGCATACTGAACAGACTTGTTCGTTCCCGCATTCGCGTCGGGGGTGAACGTTCCGTCGGTCGTACCCGTCCCATACTGACTCGTGACACCCGTCAACCCCGTGATCGTTGTGCCGCTGACACGGGCAGCATTATCCTGTGAGAGCACCGACGCATCGGCAGCCGAAACAGACGGTGTGATCGACGTATTCGTCGGTGTACCGTCATAGCTTTTGGACACAGGCGCAAAGGTAACATCCACCTTGCGCTTTGTGATTGTGTTATTCGTCGTCGAGAAATTGCCGTTATTATCCGCGCCGTTATATTTCAGATTGTAGTTGCCAGCATTGGCGCCATCGATCGCGAGCGTGTAGTTCACGGTTTTGCCCGTGCCCGCGTTCTTGTCCGCATACACGGCGGTCGTCGTGTATGTTGCGCCATCGTTGCCGGTCAACCCTGAGAGCGACACCTGATCATTGAGCGCGCTGCCCGTGATGACATTGCCCGCCGCATTCTTCACTACCGTTGTTGCATCATAGGTCTTTGATAGCGGATTCCTGACCGTTGCGGTGACATCCTTCTTCGTGATAACGCCGTCGCCCTTCGTCGTGAACGAGGTGACACCCGTCCCGAGGGAGAAGTTCCCATTCGTTCCGGTATAGCTCAGCTTGTACGTGACGCGGTTGGCCGCGCTACCGCCGTCCACATCCTTCGTATCATACTTCGCCTCCTCGAGCTTTAGATCGCCGAGGATATCCACCGCAGGAGCAGAGCCGACCGTCACCGTCGCGCTCGTAATATACTTCTTCTGATCGGTGGTCGTGCTCGAACCGTCCGTCCACTTGACATCCCGCGTCCCGTCATAGACCTTCTCCGCCTGACGTTTGGTAAAGGTAATCGAACCATCATTCAGCTCATATGGCGTGATCTCGCCGAGCCCCTTCGCCGTCGAGGCGATCGTATAGTTCCCCGCCTGTGCGCCGCCAAGACTGAGGTTCAAATAGTTGATCCAGTTCTTCTGTGGGGTGCCGTCAATCACCTGCATCGTGTTGTCACCATTCACGTTCTCACTCTGGAATGCCTCCGAATGCGAGTTGAGCGTAACCGTATCGCCCGAGATGACACCATCCGTGCCCGTCTTGAAGCCGACCTTTGTCGGGTCGACAGTCTTCGTACCGTCATAGACCTTCGTGATCTTTTTGAACGCACCCGAAAGATCCTTCGGCGTGATCTTTCCTGTCGCCGAAAGTTCGAGTCCTGACTCTGCGTTTGTGACCGTGCCGCCCTTCTTAAAGGAGTAGTTCGTCGCGTTGCCGTTGATCGCGACCTTATAAAGGATATCCTTGTCTACAATATTGCCGCCACTGCGCTTGACATTCTTGTCTGCAGAGCCGCTTTCCATATAGTTCGACGTGATATTGAAACTCGTCCCGTCCGTAGTGACAAGTTTATCCTTGGCCGTTGCCCCTGTCGCATAGCGCACATTTCCCGTGCTGTCGCTGTCCCGCAGCGCATTCCAATTCTTTGTCGCCGTGTTCTTGAGCGTGGTCGTGCCGTCATAGACCTTGTCGATGCCGGAGTTCTGCACGAGATCCAGTTCGAGCACGCGGCGCGTGATCGAGCCGCCGCCCGAGACCTTGCCCGCACCGCTCTCAAGGTTCACGCCATTCAGCGTATAGTTCTTGATCTTCTCGGCATCGCCCTCCGCCTTGACATTGTAGAGCACCTTTGTCGCATTCGCGACATTCGCCGTCGGGTTGTCGGAGCTATCCGCAAACTGTGCATCCCCGTTGAGGCGGAATACCACCTTGCCGTAGTCCGCAGGAATCACCCCCGTCCCCGGACCCGCTGCGGGCGTGAGATGCCATCCATTTTCCAGCGTGTATGTCGTCGTGCCGTCATAGACCTTTGTCGCATTGGCGACATTTCCATTGGCATCCTTCACTTGGAAATTGTTCGGTGTGATCTCGCGGCGGTTGATAGTGCCCTTGCCGTATACCGTCTCGTCGACGGTATAGTTGCCCGCATTCGCACCAAACTCGTTGTTGAATGCCGTACGCATATTCGTATACTGGACATCATGCTGCGTCCCGTTGCTCGCATTCGCATTCGCCGTAAAGGAGGTCGTGCCGCGCCCATAGGTGCTTGTCGCCGTGGCGGGCGAGGCAGACATCATTCCCTGATATTTTGTCGTGAGACGCGATGCCGTGACATTATCCACGCCGAGAACAGCCGCGAGCACAGAGCTTGCGGGATCATCCGTAAACCCCGTGACTGTCGCGGAGGTGTTTCCCGCCGTGCCGTCATAGGTCTTCGACACATCGCCCATCTTGATATTCAGCTTGCGCGGCGTAATCTTGCCCGCATCGGCGACCGTAATGGGTGCATTCATCGTCACGGTCTTCGCTGCACCCGAGCCGTTCGCCGTACTGATGACATGGTTCCCCGCATCGACGATCTGATAGTCGTCCGCATACTGTCCCGTCAGCTGCCCCGTATAGGTGACCGACTTCTTGATAACGTTGCCGCTGCCGTCGTACGCGACATCCTTGGTCGCGTACTCTGCAGTGGAACTGTTCGTACGCTTCTCCGTCGTACCGTCATGCACCACCCAGCCTGTAAAGCTGACGACCGTATCACCCTTGACAGGATTGCGGTTGCCGTCCGTATGCGCGGTGAGACCATCGTAGACCTTTGAGATCTCCTGCGTCGCCGCACGCAGCGAGGCAGGGGTAATAGACCCTCCCGCAGTTACCTGCGCAGGGTTCGCATCCGTGACCGTCTCAAGGTTGCGCGGAGAGCCGGCAACACCAAAGGTATAGTTGCTGAGCGGATTGTTCGTCGGATCCAGTGTCTTCGCCTTGACATCGTAGGCGATATAGGTCGCCTCAGACTTGTGCGACGTACGGTTTGCACCCGCCGCATCCTTCGTGAAATGCCCCGGCGAATTCGACTTGAGCTCGAATACAACCTTGCCGAAATCGTGGCTGACAATGCCCGTATCACCGGATGCCGACGATCCCGTCAGATATGCACCGGACGGGAGGTTGTAGGTGTCCGTGCCGTCATAGACCTTCGTCGCATCGGCGAGCGAGCCGTCTGATTTGCGCACCTTGAAGCCCGAGGGATCAATGCGCCGACGCGTGATCGTACCGTCGCCGTACTGCTTCGCATCGAGCTTGTAGTTCGTGCCGAGCGCGTTCGTCAGACCCGCGTACTCCACGGTGCGGCTGCCTGCATTGCGGTTCTCGGCGAATGTCATCGCCGTCTTGTTGTCACCGTAGCGGCTGGTCACCCCCGTCGTATTCAGATTGGTGACACCGAGACTGTCCGCATTCAAAACTGCCTTGTTCAGTCCATCGTCGAGATCGCTCGCCGTGATCTGCGTATTCGCTGCCGTGCCGTCGTAGATCTTCGTCGCATTGGCAAACTTCACGGTGACACCTCGCGGCATGATCGTGCCCGTATAGCCGCCCGTGAGCGTCTTTGTGGTCGCGATCGGCGTTACGCCCTCTGTGCCGAGGGTATAGTTATCCGCCTCCACGCCCGTCCCCGCGTCAAAGGATGCCGTGTAGGTGACACTCTGCGTTGTCGGATTGTCGCTGCCGTCGAGCACAACGTTTTTCGTCGCATATTTCGCCGTCGAGGTATTCGTGCGCGATTCCTTCACACCATTGACCGTGACAAATCCATCCAAAGTGACGAGCGTATCGCCCCTCGTAATATTGCGATTGCCGTCGGTCTGATCGTCCATCGCGTCGTAGACCTTCGTGATATGCTGATTCACAACAGTCGCCGTGAGAGCCTTTGGCGTGATCTTGCCCGCGCCCGTTGCACGGAACGTACTGCCCAGATCCTTCTTGGTCATACCGTCCATGATGTAGTAGTCGGAGAGACGGTAGTTGGTCGCGTCATCCGTATGCCCCGTCACCTCATAGGCGAGCTTTTCGACATCCCGCACGTTCTTGCTGTAGGTGGTGCCGTCGTTCTGCGCAAAACGTCCCTTGCCGCCTGTGAGCGCAAATGTGATATGGCTGCGGTCGCGTTCAACCAGCCCCGTCGTGCCGCCGGTCACGGCATTCGAGGATAGATAGACATTGGAGGTCGGCGTATACTCGTCGCTGCCGTCGTATACCTTTTTCGCATCGACCTTTGCATGGGTCGTCTTATCATAGACGTTGAAGTCGTCCCTGAGGATCTGGCGTGGGATGATCTTGCCATCGAGGTACACGTTGCCGCCCGTGACCGCTGTCTTCGTCCCACTTGCAGGGGTATAGTACAGCTCATAGTTGCCCGCGTCATTGCCCGTAAGCCCGACATTCGTGTACTGGAGCTTGTGGGGACCCGCATGGAGCTGCTCCACACCTGCTTCGTCCGTATACTTCGGACCACCTACATTCGTGAGTGCAACGTTATCCCGCGTGGTATCATCGTCGCCCGTCATGATCGCGCCGTCGGGCATCGTCGGCGTACCTGCGTTGATCTGTGCGAGGGTCAGACCTGTCTTCGTTTTATCCAGTTTGATATTCTCAGAGCCGCTGGTCTGGAACATCGCGCTGTCTTTCACGACGGATGTGCCGTCATAGATTTTGTCGTCTGCCGTCTTCTTTTGGATCGTGAGATAGAGCGGTGCCTTGGTAATGGTAGCCGTGCCCGTCAAGTTGCTGAGGGAGCTGCCGTCAAACGTATAGTTGTCCTTGTCGGTGCCGGTGAATCCAATTTCCCCCGAGAACTTAACATTGTGCGTGCCGACATTTCTGGTATCATTTCCGTCAGAATCAACCATACGGGCCTTGAAAATTTTTCCCGGTTTATTAAAATCAAGCTGAACCGTGCCCGCATCACGATCCTCTTGGGTAAATCCCGAAGAGGTGATACTGCCGCTCGTGAGTGCATCACGAAATGCCTTGGTCACGTCGCTCTTGCCGTTATACATGCGTTTCGGTTTGATAGTGCCGCTGTCAAGACGGACATCTCGCGGCGTGATTGTAACATTGACGCCGCGCAGGTTCGGGCCATCCTGATCTGACCAGAGGATCGCCTTCGTCCCCGCGTTGCGGATGCCGTTCGTGCGGTCGTAGTCCTTCGTACTGCTGTTGACGTAGTCACTGACACGGCTCGTATCCGCACCCGCACCAAAGCTGACATTCGCCTTTGTCCCTGCGGTGGTCGGATTCGACGTAGAGCCGTCCACAACCTTCATATAGTAGCTGTTGTACTCCGCCGTGATATCCTTGCCATCATTACTCTTGACCGTGTTGCCCGTACCGTCCTTGGGGGTTCCGTCCGGCTTGAAATAGCGATAGTTGTACGTCGCCGTCGCTGTCCCACTCATAAATGCCGTCAGCATCGGCGTGGTACGTCCCTCGTAGATACGCCACGTCGCACCGGGCGCACCTGTGTTGTTGATATCAAAGCCGTCATAAGAACTCGCTGCGGTCGTATGTCTGACAGGGATTGTGCCTGCCTCTTTGAATTTAGTTACCAATCCCGTAGAAGTATCAACTAAATATGTATTCGTCGCTATACTTTGGTTCAGCCCTGATTGATTCGTTGCAAGTCTAGGATTAGTACCAGTCACATAGCTATTTCTAACTGTCGTTCCATTAGACGGATCTATGAAATAAACCAGTTCTGTCCCTATCGTTCCGGCAATCTTGCGCGCATCGCTATAGGTATTACTTATTACAGTCCCTAATCCAGACGTTCCTATAACAGCGCCGCCTTCACCGATGCGGGCTTTACTATAAACACCGTCAAGCGTCGTGTTTGCCATTGTCTGCCCGACGATACCGCCATGTTTACCTGCTTCGCCATCTACTTGGCTATCTTTTATATAGACATTTTTTATTTCTGTTCCGCTCGCGTATCCAATAAGACCGCCCGCCCATCGATCTTGGTTTCCAGTTTTATCGCCGGTGACCATCGCTCCTGTAACACCAACGTTCTCAATACGAGATCCACTGACCTGGCCAAATGGAGCAGTATATGTCCCGCCCGTAATCGTAAAGTTTTGCAGCTTAAAGAAATTCCCATCGAACTTTCCCGTAAAGGGTGTTGTCCCTGAACCGGCAATGGGGGTTATTGATCCACCCAAGAAATCAATATCGTTCTCGAGCATATAATTCTTTGTGAGACCATTCTTGATATTCTGGAACTCTGTTTTATTAGCGACAAGCTGATAATATTCTGGGCTGACCCCCGCCGGATTGCCAGTCGTTGGATTGACCTTATAGTTCGTCGGCACAGTGCCTCGATAACCGATATGGGCATAGCCGCCGTTTGCTGTATCCGTATGGAGCACAACGGGATTCGTTGTATGCACATTTGCCGCATTGAGGAAGCGGATGTTCTTGCCGTGCACCTCGACGGTATTCGCCGTGATCTTGCCCATATTGACGACATCGGAAAGACCGGCGGCACTCGCACTGAGGGGTGATACGTTGTTCGCCATATCTGCATCAGTGTTTACCGTACTGGTATCCTGCGTGGAGACGTAGAGATTCCCTACGTTCACGGATGCTGTCTTGCCGAAGATTACGCCGTTCGGATTGACGATGTAGACGTTCTTTCCGCCCTCGATCTTACCATTGATATTCGAGGTGTTCGCGCCCGTGACGATATTCAGATAGTTGTTGGTCTGCGTGACATTATTTGTGTTTACGTCATAGTCATAGCGCACACGTTCTCCGCTTGCGATAGAGTAATCCCGCCACTCGATCACCTTGTTAGGATTTGAGCCAACCGAAACGATATTCGTATCATTTCCAACCTGCGTAATCGTGGCATTTACCGTATTATCAGTATTCTTACTAACAACGCTCCCACCCGTCGGCGCGGCAAAGCCGACCTGCGGAATCAAAAAAGCGCCCGCCATACCGGCGATGATTGCATAGCGCACACGCTGTGTCAATTCCCGTGTCCGATACTTTCCCATGATTCCGATCTCCCATCTGATGCGATATTTCTCATCTATATTTATCGAAAGTTATAGCTCATTTTATAATAGCATAGATGCGTGAAGAAGACAAGAAATCCCGTCGAATCGTCCTAGGACCATTCGACGGGATTGATCTGTTATGTGCTCATCAAAGCATCGCCTTGTAGCGTTCCTGGTTGATCTTTGGAATAGCAAGCATATCCATCGCCTTTTCCGCTGTGAGTTTGCAAGTAGTCATCACGGCGCGTATCGAAGATAGACGTTCCTGCTCGATCCCTTTTTCGATCCCCGCTTCTCTGCCCTGCTCATATTCTTCCTTCAGCAGCTGTTCCCATAACGCACTCACGTGGCTCACTCCTTCCTCGTTCTGCTTGAATGCTCTCGTCCGCTGTGCAAGAACATCGTAGTACATCTTCTCCGGCTGGGCGCAGCGAAAGTCGTGCATCAACCGCCCCAATGGTGTCGATGTGTCTGTCATCGCACTATTTACATAGATAATGTGCGAGCCGTCGTCAAACACATTACTGTATCCCTCTATCATACGACGAATCACGTAGAGAGGTTGTCCGAAGCCAAGGACATCGGTCTCCGTGATAAATATAACATACGACTCAGGCAGTTTCTCATAGTCCACCCCTGCCGGCAGTGCATTCGCATCCATGATACTGCTGTGATAGCGTGCTCTGCGTGGATCTGCCCCGCTCTTTGCACGTTGGATTTCGATGTTAAACTCACGTCCGTCAGCAAATGCGTGCACATCGAGCCGTACATCATGCCCGCGTAGATTCTTCACCGTATCCTGCGTAATAACACGCTCTGCACGAAGATTGGGCTGATCGAGAATAATCTGCAAGACCAAATCTACGCACGGGAGACTGTCTTGAAAGACTGCGGTCATAAAGACATCATCAAGAAGTGTAAAACTCTGAATCACTTCTTGATAGCGCATGCGTCGTGCTTCATCCAAATCTCGTGCCATCAAATCGCCCCTATGACTATTTTAGCCGATTCTATTCCTGCGTGCAAGATCGAAAGAGAAAAGCCTCCCCCGCTGTTGCGGGGGAGGCGAACCGCCTCAGCGGTAGTGGACACAAGCCCATGATATTTTACTTTAACAAGCTGAGCACTGTGCTCGAGTTCTGGTTTGCCTGCGCAAGCATCGCCTGTGCCGCCTGCGTGAGGACGTTGTTCTTCGTGTACGCCGTCATTTCCTTCGCCATATCCGCATCGCGAATGGTTGACTCTGACGCCTGCACGTTCTCCGAGGCAACGACGAGGTTGTTGCTCGTATATTTGAGACGGTTCTGTACCGCACCAATTGCGACCGCCTGATCAGTTGCGCGAATCAGCGCGTTTTCAAAGACATTAATCGCAGCATTTGCCGCTTCCTTTGTCGTGACCTGTACCTTTGGTCCGCCTCCAACAACATCTATTGTAACCGGTGGTGTAACTGTGGGAACAACGTGATTCCATCCTCTTCCGTCCGAGGACTGCAGACCAAGAGCCGCTGAGCGCATATCAGTGAAGCCAATTTTAACTGCCTGATTCGCACGCGTTCCCGTCTGTAGAACGAGTGAGTTATCTGGGGAAGGATTCTGTGCGCGTACGGTCTCCTTAAAGGCATCAAGAACCGCATTAACCTCATTGCGCATTTTTCCTGCCTTGTCGGTGACAGAAAAGGTGATTGCCGTAACCTGTCCATCGACCCCTTCACCAAACGCTCGAATGGTGAGTGCATTCTGGTTATCCGGCGTATATACCGTTCGTCCGTATTCATCTACGCCAACATCTGGACCAGTACTATGAAAAGATGCATGCTGAGACGTAATAAGACCGATCATATTTGTGATTGTACCCGTACCGATTGGAGAAAGGGTACCTGTATAGGTAACACCATTTTTTACCCAAGAGGCTGTAAGAGTATCACTTGGATCAATGCCTACAGCATTTCCATCTCGTCGTTTGAGACGCGCTAATTGAGTTAGACCATTCGTATCGGTTGCCAGACTCATATTTGTGAAACTTGTTTGCGTTCCTAATCCGGCTTCCCCACGAACTAAGCCATTCTTCGAACCATCAATCAGATACTTCCCATTGTACGTCGTCAAGGCATTCTCATCGATCTGGTCGATCAGCTTATCGACCTCTTTCTGGATGAGTCTGCGGTCCTCGTCCGTATTCGTATCGTTCGCAGCGTTGATCGCCTTTTCCTTCAGGGTCTTGAGAACCTCGATGGTGGACTGCACAGCGCCCTCTGCCGTACGCAGAAGTGCTGCACCGTTCTTTGTATTCTTATCATCCTGATCGAGGGAGCGCACCTGCACGCGCATCCGCTCGGAGATCGCCATCCCCGAGGCGTCGTCGCCGGCACTGTTGATCTTCATGCCCGAAGAGACCTTTTGCAGGCTCTGTGACAGCGCGCTCTGATTCTTGTTCAACGTGTTGAGCGTATTCACCGCCGACATATTGTTTTTGACCACCATCGCCATAAAGACTGCCTCCCTGACTGTTATCTATGGTTCGTCCATGCCATTCTATGATTGCATAAATAGACGGAATCCACCGTCCTAATATTTTTATCGACGAAAGGAAGGGACAACTTAAGAATGTGCTATTATTTTATTTTCATTCTTTCTTCCGTACGACACGATACACAGGACATCACGCGACTCATCTGATTTTGTCCTGATCATCAGGAGAAAACCATGCCGTTTTCCTGGGCAAACGCGCGCAGTTCATCCTCCGGCACCTCTGCGATCTGAGCTGCTGTATGGAGTGGTGTGCCTGCCCGCATAAAGCGCAATGCGGTATGAAGCGTGCCAGCCTGACGCCCCTCAGCTCGCCCCTCAGCTCGCCCCTCGGCTCGCCCGCGCCGCATTCCCTCTTCGATGCCAGCACGGTGTTGTTTCTGGTATTCCATATAGAGTGTCATGTATTCCCGCCTCATTTCGTCCTGTCGTTTGACACGCTCAACTTCCTGCTCTATTTCCTGTACGAGTTCGCTCTGTGCCTTCTGTCCATCAACGAATTTCAGGAAGTCCTCCAGATCTCTGTCCACTCTTCCTCTCAGCCCTTTTGCGTTCAAAAAGATCTTCGTTGCGCCGTCTCCAAGTTCGAGTTCAGGCAGCTCTATACACCGATGACGAAACGTATAGATTCGCTCGTCCCGGCCAAAGAGATCAAAGGTGCAGATAAATATGATATATGTCTGACGCAAATCATCGTAATAGACGCCTTTGTCGAGGAGATCCATATCGATCATGCCCTGATAGTAACGTGTCCGTCGCGGCAGTTCTCCATCCCGCCCCTTTGTAGTCTGCATCTCAATGTTATAGACGGTTCCCGCGTCATCTTCAATGTAGACGTCGAGACGCACGGCCTTGCTATCAAGACGCAGATCGATACTTTTCTCCGTATCAGGATAGTGGATATCGCGAATCCTTACATTCAAAATGCGCTCCAACAGCCATTTACAGAGCTTCTCGTTCTGCATGACGCGCTGAAAGATAAAATTATCCCGAATGGAAAGCTTGTTCCATGCTTCCAGTGCCTCACGTTCCCATTCCTTTTCCATGTGCCCCCTCCTTTCATTTTGTATCTTCTGCTCTCATTATAGATAATCCCTTCCCTCCGGTCAACATAAGCATCAAAAAAGGAGCCCCTTGCGGGACTCCCAATGTTTTTGATAAAAGAGCTTAGCCGAGGATCACGAGCGAGTCGCGTACCTTGACGGACTGGCCTGCCGTGACGTTGATCGCCTTGACCGTGCCGTCTGCATCCGCAGCGATCTCGTTCTGCATCTTCATCGCCTCAAGGATGAGGAGCGTGTCGCCTGCCTTGACCGTCTGACCGACCGAGACTTTGACCTCAACAATCTTGCCCGGCATCGGTGCATCCACCGAGCGCTCACCGGCGGCAGCAGCCTTCGGTGCAGCAGCGGGAGCAGCCGGAGCAGCAGCCTTCGGCGCAGCTGCCGGAGCGGCGGCCTTCGGTGCAGCAGGGGCAGCAGCTGCTGCTGCGCGCACTTCCTCAACCTCGACTTCGTAAGCAGTGCCGTTGACCGTGATGTTGAACTTTTTCATGTGTGATTCCTCCAACATTAAAATTGATGACAGATTTTTATCTCGCAGGACGCTCAGCGTCTGCTGCGGTTGGCAAGCGTCCAGACCTCGGCGGGTTTGACGCTTACAGCAACGACTTTGTTGCCCGTCGTCGCCTGGACGGCGGCGGTAATGGCGGCGATGACTTCGGGCGCCACATTGTTTGCAGCCATTCTATCCCTCCTGCTGAATCAAAGCGGAATGTTCCCGTGCTTCTTCGCGGGGTTGTCCTCACGCTTGCTCGAAAGAGCGTTGAGTGCCGTGATGATGTAGGGGCGCGTCTCGCTCGGCGTGATGACCATGTCGATGTAGCCGCGCTCTGCCGCCTTGTACGGGGTTGCGAACTCCTCGATGTACTCTGCCGTACGTGCCTCCTTGTCGGGATCCTTGCGGAAGATGATGTTTGCCGCACCCGCAGGTCCCATGACGGCGATCTCAGAGGTCGGCCATGCCATGACCTGATCGGCACCCAGCTCGCGGTTGCACATGGCGATGTAGGAACCGCCGTACGCCTTGCGCGTGATGACCGTGATCTTGGGTACGGTTGCTTCGCTGTATGCGTAGAGCATCTTCGCGCCGTGGCGGATGATGCCGCTGTACTCCTGATCGACGCCCGGCAGGAAGCCCGGTACGTCGACGAGGTTGACGAGCGGGATGTTGAACGCATCGCAGAAGCGGATGAAGCGCGAGGACTTGTTCGACGCGTCGACATCGAGGCAGCCTGCCATGACGTTCGGCTCGTTCGCAATGATGCCGACGGTACGTCCGTCAAAGCGCGCGAAGCAGCAGATGATGTTCGTTGCGAAGTGCTGATGTACCTCGTAGAACTCGCCGTTGTCGACGAGGCTGCGGATGACATCCTTCATGTCGTACGGTGCGTTCGGGTTGTCCGGCACGACCGTGTTGAGGCTCTCATCCTGACGATTCGGATCGTCGCCCGTCTCCACGCGCGGCGTTTCCTCCATGTTGTTGCTTGGGAGGAAGGAGAGCAGGTAGCGGATCTGCTCGATGCAGTCCTCATCGTTCTCCGCCGCAAAGTGTGCGACGCCGGAGCGGGAGTTGTGCGTCATCGCACCGCCGAGCTCCTCCGCCGTGACCTCCTCCGCTGTGACGGATTTGATGACGGCAGGTCCGGTGATGAACATCTGGCTCGTGTTCTTCACCATGAAGATGAAGTCCGTGAGCGCCGGGCTGTAGACCGCGCCGCCCGCGCAGGGTCCCATGATGACGGAGATCTGCGGGATGACGCCCGATGCCTTCGTGTTGCGGTAGAAGATGCCGCCGTAGCCCGAGAGCGCATCGACCGCCTCCTGGATGCGTGCGCCGCCCGAATCGTTAATGCCGATGCAGGGTGCGCCCATCTTCATGGCGAGGTCCATGACCTTCCAGATCTTATGTGCGTGCTTTTCGCCGAGCGAGCCGCCCTCGACCGTGAAGTCCTGTGCAAATGCGTAGACGAGACGTCCGTCAATCGTGCCGTAGCCCGTCACAACGCCCTCGCCGGGCAGTTCCTTTTTCTCCTGTCCAAAATTGGTGCAGCGATGGCGCACGAACATGTCGAGCTCGACGAAGGTGTCCTCATCGAACAGCAGGTTCAGGCGCTCACGTGCGGTGAGTTTGCCCTTGCTGTGCTGCTTTGCGATGCTCTTTTCACCACCGCCCTGCATGAGATGCTCTTTTTTCGCCAGCATCAGCTCAATTTTTTCCTGGACTGTGGACATTCTATCCCTCCTGTATCTCTGTCAAATCCTCGGATTTTCGATTCGTTCCATAAATGTGAATCTTGATGGCGCATTCCCACGCGAACGCTTCGTTGCGCAAGTGATCGCGCGCTTATTCGCCTAAATACCTGCGGGCTTCTTAAACGCGCTGCGCTTGAACGGCAGAAGTCCGCAGGGGGCGAAACGCACGCTTTACTCGCTTGCTTCACTAAGGTTCGCTTTGGGGAATGCACCGCACTTGTCTCACAAAGATGCGCAAAGAATCAACATCCCGAGGAGATCAACTGCGGCAGTATGCTGCTCAGCGATCCGGATGCTCACAGATTTCGAGGAGAACGCCCTTCGTCGCCTTCGGATGAAGGAAGGCGATCTTTGCGCCGCCCGCACCGATGCGCGGTTTCTCGTCGATCATGCGGACGCCCTTCGCCATGAGGTCAGCAATGGCGTTCTCGATGTTGTCGACGCGCAGGGCAACGTGCTGGATGCCCTCGCCCTTCTTCTCGATGTATTTTGTGATCGGGCTGTCAGGCGCCGTGCCGATCAGCAGCTCAATCTCACTGCCGTTCGGCGTCGGATGAAAGGTCGTCGTGACCTTCTGCTCTGCGACGGTCTCCTGATTCGTGCAGGGAATGCCGATGATGTCCGACCAGAGTTTCTTTCCTTCTTCGAGATCCTGTACGGCAATGCCGATGTGATCTACACCAAGAATTTTGAACATGTCAAACTTCCTCCTTGGAGAAGTGCGTCTCTGCGCACTCACTCACTTCGTTAACATTTCGCTCATGACCCCGCCCACTACGGTGTATGGGTCGGTCTCATGCGCCTTGATTCGCGCCACATAGTCGTCCAGTCGTCCCGTATCGACGATGCGGCTCTCGATGCTCCGCCGTACGCCCGCATGGAGGATGTCGAGCATCTCATCGCGCGTGCGGCGGGTGCGCCGCTCGGCAAGCACGCCGTTCTCCTCGATGTGGCTGCGGTGCTCCTCGATTGTGTCGACGAGCTCCGTGATGCCTTCGCCGCGGTTCGCGACGACCTTGCGGATGGGCGGACGCCAGTCAGACATGTGATCGTCCAGATCGAGCATCATGTTGATCTCGCGGACGAGCTTGTCTGCCCCGTCGAGATCGGACTTGTTGATCGCGAACACGTCGCCGATCTCCAAAATGCCCGCCTTGATCGCCTGAATGTCATCGCCCATGCCCGGAATCAGCACAACCATCGTCGTGTCCGCTGCCCGCACAATATCCACCTCGGACTGCCCGACGCCGACGGTCTCGACAAAGATGACATCTTTGCCGAACGCATCCATCGCCTTGACTGCATCCGCCGTCTTGTGGGAGAGGCCGCCGAGGCTGCCGCGTGTGCCCATGCTGCGGATGAAGACGCCCTCGTCGAGCGTCAGGTCATTCATACGGATGCGGTCGCCCAGTATGGCGCCGCCGGAAAAGGGGCTTGTGGGGTCGACGGCAATGATGCCGACGGTCTTTCCGCGCTTTCTGTACTCCTTGGCAAGCTTATCCGTCATCGTGCTCTTGCCGGCACCCGGCGGACCTGTGATGCCAAGGACGTAGGCATGACCGGTATGCGGATAGAGCGCCTTCATGATGTCGGTGGCATCCGCCCGCTCATTCTCGATCGCCGTGATGGCGCGCGAGAGTGCAAGGCGGCTGCCCTTCAGCACCTCGGCTGCAATATCCATACGCCCACCTCCTTCGCGCTGTGATTTCATAAGAACATAGGGAATGGATGACCGGACAATCGGATTGCCTGTCATCCATCCTTTCAGGAAAGCACCGCACGAGGCAGTGTCTCCAAACAAATCAGGAGCTTATGCCTTCACATGTTCCTTGATGAAATTCACAACGTCGCTCGTCGGTGTGCCCGGCGTGAAGACCTCGGCAATGCCCGCTGCCTTCAGCGCAGGAATGTCGCCCTCGGGGATCACACCGCCGCCGATGACGAGGACGTCGTCCATTCCCTTGCCGCGGATGAGCTCGACGACCTTCGGAAAAAGATGCGGATGCGCACCCGAGAGGATGCTCAGCGCAACGACGTTGACGTCTTCCTGCAGAGCAGCCTCGGCGATCTCCTCCGGCGTCTGGCGAAGTCCCGTGTAGACGACCTCGAAGCCGGCATCGCGCAGGGCGCGTGCGACGACCTTCGCGCCGCGATCATGACCATCCAGACCCGGTTTTGCAACGAGCACTCTGATTTTTTCTGCCATTTTTCTATTCCTCCTGAACGGAGCCGCCGCACTCCTCGTGCGGCGTCCCCTGTGCATTCATCCAACAGCCGTTCGCGCGTACCGCTTAGAGATTGACGTGTGCCTCGTACTCGCCGAACACCTCACGCATGACACCGCAGATTTCGCCGAGCGTCGCGTAGGTCTTGACCGCTGCGAGGATATGCGGCATGAGGTTCTCGTGCTCGTCGGCGCAGGCCTTCTTGAGCGCGGCAAGGGCTGCCTGAACGGCTGCGTTGTCGCGCTTTGCCTTCATGGCCTCGACCTTTGCCTTCTGCTTCTCGCCGACGGAAGCGTCCACCTTGAGGAGGTTCTTCGGAGCTTCCTCCTCCACTTGGAACTTGTTGACGCCGACGATGACGCGTGCACCGGACTCAACGTCCATCTGCCACTTGTATGCGCTGTCCTGGATCTCTTTCTGGATGTAGCCCTTCTCAATCGCCGCAACCGCGCCGCCGAGATCGTCGATCTTCTTGATGTACTCCCACGCCTCTTTCTCGATGCGGTTCGTCATCGCCTCGACGTAGTAAGAGCCGGCGAGCGGATCAACCACATCGGCAAGTCCGCTCTCGTACGCCACGATCTGCTGCGTACGGAGGGCGACCATGACCGACTCCTCCGTCGGAAGCGCGAGCGCCTCGTCACGGGAGTTTGTATGGAGCGACTGCGTGCCGCCCATGACCGCCGCTGCGGTCTGGAGCGCGACGCGGACGATGTTGTTGTTCGGCTGCTGTGCGGTGAGCATCGAGCCTGCCGTCTGCGTATGGACGCGGAGCATCATGGATTTCGGCTTCTCTGCATGGAAGCGCTCCTTCATGACCTTCGCCCAGATGCGGCGGGAGGCACGGAACTTCGCGACCTCCTCGAGAACGTTGTTGTGTGCGTTCCAGAAGAAGGAGAGGCGTCCGGCAAACGCATCGACGCTGAGGCCTGCCTTGATCGCAGCCTCAACGTAGGCAATGCCGTCCGCGATGGTGAATGCAATCTCCTGCGAAGCCGTGGAACCGGCCTCACGGATATGGTAGCCCGAGATGGAGATGGTGTTCCAGTTCGGGACGTTCTTGGAGCAATATTCAAAGATGTTTGTGATGAGGCGCATGGACGGGCGCGGCGGGAAGATGTACGTACCGCGTGCCGCATACTCCTTCAGAATGTCATTCTGGATGGTGCCCTTAAGCTTGTCCGCCGAGACGCCCTGCTTCTCCGCCACAGCAATATACATTGCGAGCAGGACAGATGCAGGAGCGTTGATCGTCATAGACGTGGAGACCTTGCCGAGATCGATCTGGTCAAAGAGGATCTCCATATCGGCAAGGGAGTCGATCGCGACGCCAACCTTACCGACCTCGCCCTCGGAGATCGGATCCGTGGAGTCGTAGCCGATCTGCGTCGGGAGGTCAAATGCACAGGAAAGTCCCGTCGCACCGCTCTCGATGAGGTAACGATAGCGCTTGTTGGACTCCTCCGCCGTGGAGAATCCTGCGTACATGCGCATCGTCCAGAAGCGTCCGCGGTACATCGTCGGCTGCACGCCGCGCGTGTAAGGATAGACGCCGGGGAAACTGATGTCCTCTGCATAGTCCGTCTCCTGGATATCGAGCGGGGTGTAGAGCCCCTGCTCGGGGATGTGCGGACGTGCCGGGAACTTTGCCGTGGCTTTTTCTACGGCAGCATTGTACTTGTCAAGCTCCGCCTGGATCTTTTCATTGCTCATGAAAGTCTTCTCCTTTACCTTTTACAGTTCTCATTGGGTTATATAATATATACTGTGGACGGGAGCGCAGATGCCGCGCTCCCGAAAGCACCGATGGATACGTCGGATTACTTCTGCATCGAGCCCGTTGCGAGGAAGCGCTGATGGAAGGACAGCGCCTCGTCCAGCAGATGCGGTGTCTGTGCGCCCTTCGTTGCGGCAAGGGCGCGCTCGTAGTAGTCGAGCAGGAGCGGACGGAAGTCCGGGTGTGCGCAGTGGTTGATGATCTCGAGGGCACGCTCACGCGGGCATTTGCCGCGCAGGTCGGCAACGCCCTGCTCCGTGATGACGACGTCCACGTCGTGTGCGCCGTGGTCGACGTGCGAACAGAACGGAACGATGGACGAGATCTTGCCGCCCTTTGCCTCGGACTGCGTGTAGAAGATCGTGAGGTAGGCGTTGCGTGCGAAGTCGCCGCTGCCGCCGATGCCGTTCATCATCTTTGAGCCCGTGACGTGCGTGGAGTTGACGTTGCCGTAGATGTCGACCTCGATCGCCGTGTTCATCGCAATGACGCCGAGACGGCGGACGACCTCTGGGTTGTTCGAGATCTCCTGCGGACGGAGCATCATGATCTTCTTGTACTTGTCGATGTCCTTGTAGAAGCGCTGGAGTCCCTCAGGCGACGGCGAGAATGCCGTGCCGGATGCAAACTTCAGCTTGCCCGCATCAGCGAGGTCGAACATGCCGTCCTGGATGACCTCAGTGTAGACCTCAAGATCGGTGAAGTCGGAGTTCACAAAGCCCGCGATAACGGCGTTCGCCACGTTGCCGACGCCCGACTGCAGCGGAAGCAGCCCCTTGGGCATGCGTCCCTCGGCGATCTCCTTCTTGAGGAAGTCGACCGTGAACGCACCCATTTTGCGTGCAATATCATCGACCGGCGCAAGAGCGCGGGTCTTGTCCGTGATGTCACAGGGGACGATGTATTTGATTTTCTCATGCGGACATGGAATGAACGTCGTGCCGATGCGGTCGCCCGCCTTTGTGATGGGGATGGGCAGACGGTTCGGCGGATCGAGCGGGATATAAATGTCGTGCATTCCGACGAGCTCCATCGGCTGGCTCGTGTTCACCTCGACGATGACCACATCTGCACTCTGAACGAACGACGGGGTATTGCCGACCGAGGTGGAAGGGATGATGCCCTCGTCTGTGATGGCGACCGCCTCCACGAGGGCAACATCGATCTTGCCGAGGAAGCCTTCGCGCGACTGCTGTGCCACCTCGGAGAGGTGCATGTCGATATAGTTGATCTTGCCGGAGTTGATGGCGCTGCGCAGTGCCGTGTTCGTCTGGTACGGGAGGCGCTGTTTGATCCCCTCTGCCTCTGCGAGTGCACCGTCGAGCTCAGGGCCCGTCGAAGCCCCCGTCCAGATATTTACTTTGAACGGATTCTTCTTCATGCGTTCAGCGATGGCAAGCGGCACTGCCTTCGGATAGCCGGACGGAGTGAAGCCGCTCGCGCCGATGGTCATACCGTTGGCAAAGTACTCCGCTGCCGTCTCCGCACTTACAATACGATCCGTCAGGGACTTCGGTACGCGATCGGAAATATCGATCATAGAATAACCTCCCTCAGATACAGCGGACAGTACGCGGAACACACGAACTATCACAGCACATGTCTCATGACTGTGATTTTTAGGAAACACTGATAAAATGAGGTCTGCCAGATTGGCGTAGATTTTTTCGTCCGAACGAGGTGGAAAACCGGACGCAGAGTGGTGCTCTGTGGAGGATTTTCCGCCGAAGTGCGGGCAAAAAAGATGCGCTAAGATGGTTGTACCGAATTTATCAGTGCTTCCTTTATTTCATGATTCCCTTACCGCCGTCACCCATGAATACTCTCCTGACGCAGTCGGCATATAATTTTGACAGCAATCTTGAATCCCTCTGTTTTCTCGTAAATCCCCCGTAAATAGGGGCTGTATGGGGTATCCGAAATAACTGTAGATTATCGTACCTCTCTACGCCAATTATATCTTTCCTAAGAATATCACGAAAAAAAAATGCCGTCAAGATTACATTGACGGCATTTTCTGTGAATTTGTGAAAAAAGAGGAAAAGTATTTATTCGTCCTGTAAGGAAGCACTGATAAACTCAGCACCGCCATCTTAGCGCATCTTTTTTGCCCGCTCAATGCCTGCAAATCCTCCACATAGCTTTGGCTATGCGTCCGGTTTGCCTCCTCAATCGGACGAAAAAATCTACGCCAATCTGACGTACTTCATTTTATCGGCGATTCCTTATAATTTTTTTCAGACAACACGTCATTTTCCGTGCCGCGATGCGTCAGGTAGTAGGAGAGCGCGCTCAGTCCCACCGAGAGATCCTCGCTGACGAAGGGGACGGACGGCGGCACGTGCAGCTTCACGGGAGCAAAATTCCAGATGCCGCGGATGCCCGCCGCGATGAGCTGATCTGCAGCGCTCTGCGCTTGTGCAGCGGGGACAGCAATCACACCGATCTGAATATTCCGCTCGGCGATGATCTCTGCGAGATAGGCAATGTCCTCCACGCGCCGTTCCCCGACACGCGTGCCGATGACGACGGGGTTGCTGTCAAAGATCGCGGCAAGGCGGAAGCCGAGGCGAGCAATGCCCTGATAGTTCGCGAGCGCCGCGCCCAGATGCCCCATGCCGACAATGGCGAGGCTGAGGTGCTGGTCGAGGCCGAGGATGCCGCCGATACTCTCCTTGAGCTCTGCGACGTAGTAACCGACGCCCTTTTTTCCGAACTGTCCGAAGGTGGTGAGATCCTTGCGGATCTGCTCGGGATTGATCGAGAGACGGCGGCCGAGTTCCTCGGAGGAAGCGATGCTGACGCCTTCGTCACTGAGCTGCCGCAGGCAGCGGTAGTAGCGCGGCAGGCGATCGACGGTTGCCTTGGATATCGATGGATGTTCCTGCATAGTTATCCTTCCTTCATCTCCCCCGCCATCGTATGCACGGCCGCAGCCATCGCGGCGAGCATCCAGAGCAGCATAGAGGACGGTATATTAAAGAGAAGATGATCCGTGATCCCGTTCAGGGCAACGGAGAGCATGGCGAGCCCGATGCCGAGGGCAAGGCCCTCCACAAATTTTTTGCTGCGCCATGCCATGAGTGCCTCACGCACATCGGCGACGGCGTGCCACTCGTGTTCGTGTGCCGCAAGCACGTCCGCCCACGGCGGGGTTTTGCGCGGCAGGCGGAAGGCGAGCAGCAGCGAGCCGAAGAAGAACCAGAAGAAGGCGAGCGCCCCCGGGATGCCGATCTCCGCCGCATAGTTCAGATACATATTGTGCGCGTGAACGATCTGCACGGGTGCTCCCTGCAGATAGAAGTCATACTCTGGGTAGACCATGAAGTACATCCCCCAGCCGATGCCGAGGAAGGGATGATCCATAATCATCGCCACGGTGCTCTCCCAGAAGGCAAGCCGCATCTCCGAGGAGGTGTCGATCCGCGTAAAGACGGAGAGCAGGCGATCCGAGAGTACGGGGTCAAAGAAGAGGACCCCCGCGCCAATGGCGACGATGCCGAGGAGCACGCGCCAGTCACGCAGTACACCGTACCCCGCCAAGAGGATACCGATCACGAGGCACGCACCGCGCGCATAGGTCATGCCAAGGCACGCGAGCGCGAGGACGAGGATCGTGAGCGCCAGGCCGCGTCGCCAGCCCGAGAGGCCGACCGCCAGGCCGAGTGCCAGGCAGGCGACGATGTCGAGGTAGCCCGCGAGGATGTTTGGATTCTCCCACGTCGAGAAAACGCGCTTCGACAGTTCCGGAAATGCCGCGCCGTCCACCCATTTCATCGCCGAGATGTCGATGCCGAAGATGAACTGATAGAAGCCGTAGAGAATGACTAGCGCAGCAGACAGGGCCATCGCAATCACAACGCGCTGCACCTCACGGGATGTGCGTACCGTTTGACCGACAAGCAAATAGGTTGAGACATAGATGGGAACGAGATGGGAGAAATTATAAAGACTGAACGAAACATCCGGCGCAATAAACACTGACAGAAAGCTGATGACAAGAAAGAGCAGCGCCGGCGCATCGTACGGCATCCGGCACAGATGGAAATCTCGCTCAATACACAGGCGCAGAAGAATCGCAACACAGCCAATCCCCAGTGCCACATGAGCCGCAAGCGGCAGGAGCGGGATAAGGAACGCCTCGGCGATGACGGCATACATCATGCAGCGTCCCAGACGCGCCCCCCAACGCTGCCGGCGGTGCCTGCGGCGGCGTTCCTGGATATCCTCTGCCATACGCCTCACCTCCTTGCCGTGAGCATGGCGCGAATACCACCCACGAGGTAGAGTGATCCTGCCGCGACGAGCAGCGCATCCGCTGCGTGTGCGCGCGCAAGCGCCTCTGAGAGGCCCGCCGCAGGGTCACCTGCTGCATGTGTGACTGCCCCCATGCCCGCCGCCACAGCGGCGACGAGATCCGCGCCCGCAGCGCGCTCCGAGTTGGGGCGTACGGTCACGACCTGATCGCCGGGGCGCAGAAGAATCGCCAGCATGCGGTCGATGTCCTTGTCCTTCAGGATGCCGAGCAGAAAGACGCGCGGCTGCGCAGGAAAATAGGCGTCGAGCCCCACGCGCAGGGCCTGCATTCCGGCGGGATTATGCGCGCCGTCCACGACGACAGTCTGTCCCCCGCAGGAGAGGATCTCAAAACGTGCGGGATGATGCACCGTACGCAGAGCCGTACGGACAGCGTCCTCGGTGATACGCTCATCCTCAGGAGCCATAAGCTCCGCCGCCATGATGGCGAGCGCGGCGTTCTCCGCCTGATAGGGTCCCGCAAGAGCGATTTCAAAGGGTTCCGGTGCACGAGAGACGACGGAGTGGAACGAAACGCACTGACCGCCGTTCTCCATACGGAGCATCTGCGCAGAAAAGTCCTCCCCATAGACGAAGAGGTCGGCGCCCAGCTCCTCCGCGCGTGCCGCAATGATGGAAAGGGGCTCGCCCGCTGCCGCCGTAATGACGGGCACGCCCTCCTTGATGATGCCCGCCTTATGCTCCGCGATGCCCGCGAGCGTACCGCCGCAGCGGTCGGCATGATCCATTGCCACATTGGTGATGATCGTCAGTTCCGGCAGAACAACATTCGTCGAGTCAAGCAGCCCGCCGAGCCCCGTTTCGACCACGGCGACCTCCGCCTTTTCTTCCGCAAAATAGAGGAAGGCGAGTGCCGTCAGTGCCTCAAACTGCGTGGGATGTTCATGCCCCTCCGCCGTCATGGCATCGGCCGCCGCGCGCACGCGCGTAAGAAGCGCCGCAAACTGCTCCTCTCCGATCTCCTCTCCGCCGACGCTCATGCGCTCCGTATAGGAGACGAGATGCGGCGAAAGGTACCGTCCGGATCGGATGCCGGACGCGCGGCATACGGCGTCCATCATCTGCGTGACGGAGCCCTTGCCGTTTGTTCCTGCGATATGAATGACGCGATAGCTGCGCTCAGGATGTCCGAGGCGCGCGCACAGCTCCTCCATGCGCGCGAGTCCGAGACGGATGCCGAAGGTATTCAGTTCATCCAGATAATGCAGTGACTCCTCGTAGTTCATCGAATCACCTCAGAGCTTCTCGAGATCCGTGAGGCGCGTCCGTATGAGGGCGATCTTCTCCTCATAACCCGCCAGCTTCTCGCGCTCTGCGGCAACGACGGCAGCAGGAGCCTTCGATGTAAATCCCTCATTCGAGAGTTTGCCCGTCAGGCGTGCAATCTCCTTTTCGAGATTCACACGCTCCTTCGTCAGGCGCGCCGTCTCCTTCTCCACATCAATCAGCCCCGCGAGCGGCAGATAGACCGCCGCGCCCGCGAGTGCTCCCGTCACCACATTCTCCGGATCGGGGGCATCCGCCGCGAGGAAGGAGACCTCCGAAGCGGATGCGAGGGCAAAGAAGTAGTCCTCGTGCGCGGCAAACACATCGGCGAGAGCCGCGTCGCGCACGCGCAGAATGAGCGCGCTCTTCTTGCTCGGCGGCGTGCCGAGCTCCGCACGCAGATTGCGCGTCGTCTTAATGACCTCCATGATCGCCGTCATCGACGCCTCTGCCTCCGCGTCGATTTCCGCCTCCGACACCTCGGGCCACGGCGCACGCATAATGCTCTCGCCCGCATGCGGGAGTTTCTGCCAGATCTCCTCCGTGAGGAAGGGCATGAAGGGATGCAGGAGGCGCATCGTACGCTCCAGCACGGTACGCAGAACATAGAGCGCCGTATTCTTCGCGCGGACATTCTCCTTGTCATAGAGGCGTGCCTTCGTCAGCTCGATGTACCAGTCGCAAAACTCGCTCCACAGGAACTCGTAGATCGTGCGTCCCGCCTCACCGAGCTCATAGTGCTCGAGGTTTGCCGTCACGTCGCGCGTCGTCTCCTCCGCGCGCGAGAGGATCCAGCGGTCGGCGAGCGTATAGTCCTCCGCCGTCGGCACGAACGATGCATCCGATCCCTCGAGATTCATCAGCATGTAGCGCGAGGCATTCCAGATCTTGTTCGCAAAATTGCGCGCCGCCTCGACGCGCTCCCAGTAGAAGCGCATGTCGTTGCCGGGCGTATTGCCCGTGATGAGCATGAAGCGGAGCGTATCCGCACCGTACTTTTCAATGACCTCCACGGGATCGATGCCGTTGCCGAGGGATTTCGACATCTTGCGCCCCTCGCTGTCGCGCACGAGCCCGTGGATAAAGACATCGCGGAACGGCACATCGCCGCCGAAGCGCAGCCCCATCATGACCATGCGCGCCACCCAGAAGAAGATGATGTCATAGCCCGTCACGAGCACCGACGTCGGATAGAAATGACGCAGATCGACCGTCTGCTCCGGCCAGCCGAGCGTCTCGAACGGCCAGAGGGCGGAGCTGAACCACGTGTCGAGCACGTCCTCGTCCTGGTGGAGGTCCGTACTGCCGCAGTGCGGGCACGCCGTGAGGTCGTCGCGCGATACGGAGGTCTCGCCGCAGTGCGCACAGTGCCACGCGGGGATGCGGTGTCCCCACCAGAGCTGGCGCGAGATACACCAGTCGCGAATATTTTCAAGCCAGTTTTCGTAGATTTTCGTGAAACGCTCGGGGACAAAACGGATCCTGCCGTCACGCACCGCCTCAATCGCGGGCTTCGCGAGGCTCTCCATGCGGACGAACCACTGCTTCGATACGAGCGGCTCGATCGTCGTCCTGCAGCGCGAGCAGTGTCCGACGGCGTGCTCATGCTGTTCCGTGCGCACGAGGGCGCCCGTCTCCTCGAGCTCCTTCACGAGTGCCTTGCGGCACGCATAGCGATCCATCCCCGCATAGCGTCCCGCGTTCTCGTTCATCGTGCCATCGGCATTGATGACGATGACCTGTTCGAGATTGTGTCGCTGTCCCATTTCGAAGTCGTTCGGATCGTGTGCGGGCGTCACCTTGACTGCGCCCGTTCCGAAGGCAGGATCGACGTAGGCATCGGCAAAGAGCGGGATGCGGCGTCCCACCACAGGCAGGATCAGCGTCTTGCCGACGAGTGCCTTGTACCGCTCATCATCGGGGTGTACCGCCACGCCCGTATCGCCGAACATCGTCTCGGGGCGCGTCGTCGCAATCTCCACATAGTCATCCGTGCCCTCAATCGGATAGCGCAGATGCCAGAGGTGTCCTGCCTCTGTCTCATGCTCGACCTCGATGTCCGAGATCGCCGTCATGCAGGAGGGGCACCAGTTCGTGATGCGCGTCCCCTGATAGATCAGGCCCTGTTCATAGAGACTGACAAAGACCTCGCGCACGGCGCGGGAACAGCCCTCGTCCATCGTGAACCGCTCGCGGTCCCAGTCACAGGACGCGCCGAGCATCCGCAGCTGATACATAATGCGGTCGCCGTACTGCTGCTTCCAGTCCCAGACACGCGTGAGGAACTTCTCTCTGCCGAGGTCAAAACGCGTCGTACCCTCCTCACGCAGCGCCGCCTCCACCTTTGCCTGCGTTGCGATGCCCGCATGGTCGCAGCCCGGAATCCAGACCACGTTCTTGCCGCGCATCCGCTGGTAGCGCACGAGAATGTCCTGCAGCGTATTGTCGAGGGCGTGCCCCATGTGGAGCTGCCCCGTCACGTTCGGCGGCGGGATCACCACGCTGTACGGCGTACGGCTCTCGTCTGCCTCGTCGTGAAAGAGCTTATGCTGCTCCCAGTAGTCATACCATTTCCGCTCAAAGCTCTGCGGGTCGTACGTCTTTGGAATATTGGCACCGGATTCCTGACTCATCGATCTATTCCTCCCGAAAGAAACGCCCTCGTCCCGCAGGGACGAAGGCGTCCGCTCATCGTAAATACTGTAGAAAGCGCTTATGCATTCGTAAGAGTAGCACAAAACAGCGTTTTTTGCAAGATGCAGCCCCGTGTACGGCGTTGTCCGATCGATTTATCGCCGAAAGCTCTTGGTATAGTCCCACACGATGTCAAGGAACTGCCGCGCCAGTGCATCGTCAAATATCTCACGATAGTCATCATTTCGCTCGTGAATATGGTAGGTATATGAATCCAACGATACCGTCCCATCCTCACGCGTAAATTCCGTCGTCTCGAGATGAAATGCATGCTGCTCCGTGCGCACGCAGATCTTATACGTCTGTCCGGGATAGATGGAGTTGCTGACCGTATAGGCACGCCGCTGTCCGCCGAACACCGCAGGCAAATTCCCGTCAAGATACGGCGCATCAATCGGATAGCCCGCGAGTTTCCCAAGGATCTTGTAGATGTCCACCGTACTCGTCAGCTCGTCCACGCGCCCGCGCGCCGGTACCCCCGCACCCCGCGCCATCAGTGCTGCCCCCGTCTGTTCCTCACTGAGGAGATACGGACTGCGTGCATACACAGGCGCACCGTGATCGGAGTAGAGCAGGACAATGTACTCATCGTCATCGTAATGCGCGGTAATGTAATCAAAAAGATAGCCGAGCTGGCGGTCTGATGCCTGCACCTCGTAACGATTGACATATTGGCTGAGCGGATTATTCTTCAGAAATACGGACGCCACCAAGTCTTGTGACTGCAGGACATCGGCAAGCGGTAAATGTGTCGAAGCATTAGGCGGCGTACTGACATCTGCATTATACGGATGCGTATCTGCAAAATGAAGAAACAGGAAATTATCGCACTCATTAAATGTCTGAAGGTGACAAATCGTACGCTCCACTCCATCCGCCGCGTGCAGCATCCAATGATTGACAATCAGGCGATCGTAACCACGCGTCACACCGTTGTAAATTCCCTGGGCATCCCCCTGAATGTTGGTGCAGTAGTAGCCGAGATGCTTCATCTGCTCGGACAGCGTCACAACGGATGGGTCGAGCGCAAAGGGCACCCCCGGTCGTGCAATCTGCGTATGATGCTGATACAGCCCTGTCTCGATGCTTGCAAGTGACGGATACGTATACTCCGAAGCACTGAAATTGTTTTCGAAAATGATTCCCTTGGAAAAGAAATGCAGAAGATTTGGCATCAGCTCTTCTGCCTCATCCCGCAGGGCGTTCCACGCAAGACCGTCAGCGAGAATATTCAGCACAAACTTCCTGCGCCGTGAGCTGTGTTGCAGGACAATCGGCGCCCCGACGAGGAAGGGGGAATCCGAGCGAATGGTCGTTGGTTTTTCCACGCGATAGAAGTTAAATTCACCGCGACTGAGCTTCATCGCGCGGTCAACCTCCGCGTTGTGAAAATATAGCATCTGTAAATTTTCTTTCGCTGCAAGCGGAAGGAGAAGCGAAGGCCCTTTCGGTTCCACACGGATATCCTGCTGTTCATCTGATTTCATAATATCAAAAACAAAATCATTCATGATCGGAAAATTATGCTGTTCCATCGCAGGATTCATTAGATCAATGACCGCACTCTTGACGAACATAAGCCCATAGGGATTATAAAGACCAACACGATAGCCTGGAAGTGCTTCAGAAAAGCGCAGGAGTTCCGCTCCTGTGTCAATCCGAAGGTATGTTCTCATGTGCCCATCCTTTAAGGACACATCCATAATGAGCGGTGCAAACTGAAACTGTGTGCAAGCAATTCTAAGCATTTGCTCACATTGGGCACGCTCCGTTGGATCTTCCGGAATAACGACATGATCCTTATGCTTCGATAAGATCAAAAAAAACAAGGCACGATCTATGCGTTCTGCTTTAGAATATGCACCATACAAAAAATCACATACGCGCCGACTCATCTTCCGCTTTTCGTATGCCGCTTCTCCATAGGCAATGGCCTCATCCGCATCCTGCCGCCATAGTGCTTCTTCCCCGCGAAAGATCTCATATTCCTCCCCCTCTGGACAGAGCCGATGATACTCCTCGGCACAGCGCTGCATCGCCGCACCAAAATCATTCCGCTGCACAGCATCCATGAGCTCCGCCGCATATTTCTGCACACGCGTATCGCGTACAGCACGTGAAAAGCGTTCTGCCGCCCGCGTCAGCTCGTCTGCATCATCGTGGGAAAAGAGCAGCGCATGATGGAGCATCTGCCAGCCGTCTTCCCGTTCCCCCATAAGAAAACGCCGGTGCTCCTTCGTAAAGAGCACCGCGCTTGTATTGGATATGGGAAAGCAAAGCACAGGAAGATGATCGTAGCCCCGCAGAGCCGCATCAGGGCACAGCAGGGCAAATGCGCGGCAGTTTTCGGCGTAGTTCTCCCGCAGCGCCGCCTCATTTGGCTGGTAAGCAACAGCCGAGAGCAGTTCAAACAGGCCCGTATTGCCGCGCTCATTGTACGCCGTCATCAAAAGCCGCAGGCCTTCTTCATAGCCGTCAGCGTCGAACGACTCTGCCGACAGTGCGAGTAGGGTCTCCCCGAGCAGCACACGCACCGTATAGGCAGTATCCGCATCCTGTCCCTCTGCATCGCGTGACAGATACGCCCGCGATTCTGCGCAGAGTTCCCTATACGCACCACGATCCGCCAGTTCCTGCAGGCGCCCCTCAATGTGCATTTCTTCCATGCTGCCCATCTCTCCCCACAATATCACTATGTCAGAACAGTCCCGTAATTACGCCGTCCGCCGTGATGTCCATGCCCATCGCGGCGGGCACTTTCGGCAACCCCGGCATGGTGAGGACATTGCCCGTGAGGGCGACGACGAAGCCCGCTCCGCAGGAGGCGCGCAGCTCGCGCACAGTGATGCGGAAGCCCGACGGACGTCCGAGGAGTTCGGGGTTGTCGGAGAAGGAGTACTGCGTCTTAGCCATGCAGACGGGTGTCTCCGTCATGCCGAGCGCATCCATCTCCGCGAGCTGCTTCTTCGCCGCATCGGTAAAGTCCACGCCGTCCGCACCGTAGATCTCCCGTGCGATGGTCTCGATCTTCTCCGCGATGGGCTTTGCCGCGTCGTAGATGGGGTGAAAATGCGCCGGCTGCCGGAGTGCTGCGTCCACCGCATCCGCCATGGCAAGTCCTCCCTCGCCGCCCTTTGCCCAGACCTCCGAGCGTACGGCAGGCGCACCGAGGTGCGCGCAGAGCTCCTCGAGGAGAGCGAGCTCCGCTTCGGTGTCCGTCGGAAACACGTTGACGGCAACGACAGCAGGCACGCCGAACTTGCCGATGTTCTCGATGTGTTTTTCGAGGTTCGCCGCACCGCGCCGCAGGGCGTCCAGATTCTCCGTGCCGAGGTCGCTCTTTGCCGAGCCGCCGTTCATCTTGAGTGCACGCACGGTGGCGACAATGACGACGGCATCGGGGGCGAGCCCCGCAAGGCGGCATTTGATGTCAAAGAATTTCTCCGCGCCGAGATCCGCACCGAAGCCTGCCTCCGTGACGACGTAGTCCGCACAGCGCAGTGCTGCCTTGGTCGCTGCGACACTGCTGCACCCATGGGCGATGTTCGCGAAGGGGCCGCCGTGGATGAGGGCGGGTGTCCCCTCGATGGTCTGCACGAGGTTGGGCTTCACGGCATCCTTAAAGAGGAGGGTCAAGGCCCCCGTCGCACCGATCTCCTCCGCGTGCACGGGACGTCCGCCGCGCGTATAGCCGATGAGGATGCGCCCAAGGCGCCGCTTCATGTCGGCGAGGTCCTCCGCCAGACAGAGGATCGCCATCATCTCCGAGGCGACGGTGATGTCAAAGCCGGACTCCCGCGGCACGCCGTGGACGCGCCCGCCGAGCCCCGTGACGACGTGACGCAGGGCGCGGTCGTTGATGTCGAGAACGCGCTTCCACACGATGCGGTTCACGTCGAGATCGAGTGGGTTGCCCTGAAAGATGTGGTTGTCGATGAGTGCGGCAAGAAGGTTGTGCGCCGTCGTGATGGCGTGAAAGTCCCCTGTAAAGTGGAGGTTGATGTCCTCCATGGGGACGACCTGCGCATAGCCCCCGCCCGCCGCGCCGCCCTTCATGCCGAAGCATGGGCCGAGCGACGGCTCGCGCAGGGCAACGATGGTCTTTTTGCCCTGCCGATGGAGGGCATCGGCAAGCCCGACGCTCGTCGTCGTCTTGCCCTCACCTGCGGGGGTCGGGTTGATCGCCGTGACGAGGATGAGCTTTCCCTGTTTTCCATGGGCGCCCGCAAGGGATTCGCGCGTCAACTTTGCCTTGTACCTGCCGTACGGCTCGATCGTATCCGCATCAATGCCCAGCGTGGCCGCAATTTCTGTAATGGGGCGAAGTTCGGCTTCGCGCGCGATTTCGACATCGGATTTCATGGTGTATCCTCCTTAGGGGTTCTGCGCTTTGGCTGCCTGTACTACATTCTCCATCAGCATGGCGACGGTGAGAAGTCCGACGCCGCCCGGCACGGGCGTGATCGCCCCCGCGACAGCCGCCGCGGCGTCAAAGTCCACGTCGCCGACGAGCTTCTTCGGCGCGATGCGGTTGATGCCGACGTCGATCACCGTCGCGCCCTCCTTCACCATATCCGCCGTGACAAAGCGCGGCCGCCCGACCGCAGCGACGAGGATGTCCGCCGTGCGCGCGATCGCGGCAAGGTTCTGCGTGCGCGAGTGACAGATCGTCACGGTTGCGTTGCGTTCGAGGAGGAGATGCGCCATGGGCTTGCCGACGATGTTGCTGCGCCCGATGATGACGGCGTGCGCCCCCTCGATGGGGATGCCCGCGTAGTCGAGCATACGGATGCAGCCCGCCGGTGTGCAGGGGCGCGGCCCCGGTGCGCCGAGCACCAGATGTCCGACGTTGACAGGATGGAAGCCGTCCACGTCCTTGCGCGGATCGATATGGGAGAGGATCTCCTCCTCGTCCTCCGCGATCTGCGCGGGCAGCGGCAGCTGTACGAGGATGCCGTGCACCTCCGGATCGACGTTCAGCTCCTCAATGCACGCGAGGAGCTCCTCCTTCGTCGTCTCGGCGGGGAGGGAAATGTGATCCGAACGAATGCCGAGTTCCTCACACGTCCGCTGTTTGTTGCGGACGTAGACCTCGGAGGCAGGGTCGCTGCCGACGATGATGACGGCAAGGCGCGGCAAGACGCCCTCCGCCTTCAGCTCTGCGACGCCGCGTGCGGCATCTTCCTTTATCCGTGCGGCAAATTCCTTGCCCGAAAGAATCCGTGCCATCATGCTCTCCTTTATACCATATAACTGATCCACGTAAAGACAAAAATCGCAATCGAGACGATGCCGTTGCGCATGAAGTACACCTGCGTCACGCGTGAGAAGTCCGTCGGACTCACGATGCGGTGCTGGTAGACGAGGGTCGCTGCTGCAATCGCGACGCCGATGAAGTACGGCCAGTGCAGATGCATCATCGCGCCGAGGGCGATAAAGAGCAGGATCGAGAGGACGTGCATTGCCCGCGCGATCTGGAATGCACCGCGTGCACCGAACGACACCGCGAGGGAGTGGAGTCCCTGACTGCGGTCAAACGCCTCGTCCTGCGCCCCGTACATTGCGTCAAACGCAGCGATCCAGAGGGCGACCGCGAGAAAGAGCACGAGCATCGGCAGCTCGATTTTCCCGCTGACCGCCACCCAGCCGCCCGCCGGCGCCATGCCGATGGCGATGCCGAGGAAGAGATGTACCCATCCCGTCACGCGCTTCATGTACGGGTAGATGAGGAAGGGCACAGCGGCGAACGGCAGGAGACGGATGCAGACCGGATGCACCTGCAGCACGGCGAATATAAGCACAAGGAGGCACACGCCGATAAAGACGAGCGCCTCCTTCTTCGTGACGCGCCCCTGCACCATCGCACGGTAGGCGAGGCGGGGCTGCTGCTTGTCATACTTTAGATCGGCGAGGTTGTCGAGGGCGAGTGCCGCCGACCGTGCCGCCGTGATGGCGAGCACGACCCAGCCGAGCGTCCCGAGCGGCGGATCGCCGCCTGCGGCGAGGAGTGCCCCCATGAGGGCAAACGGCAGAGAGAACACGGTATGGTGAAACGCTGTGTTGTTCATATGCGCCCGCAGGCGCTCCATCCACCAGCTCAATCCAGACCGAACTCCTTCCACCGCGCCGTCACGCGCTCCGTGATCTCCTTCGACATCGTGATCTCATCCGGCCACTCGCGCGCATGGCCTTCCTCCGGCCACGTCTTCGTCGCGTCGATGCCGAGCTTCGACCCCCACTTTGCCATGGGCGAGGAGTGGTCGAGCACGTCGAGCGGTCCCTGCACGATCTCGAGGTCATATTTCGCGTCGATGTTGTTAAAGACACGCCACCAGACTTCCTTCATGTTCTGCACATCGACGTGGGCGTCCACGACGATGATCATCTTCACGTTCATCATCTGTCCCATGCCCCAGAGCGCGTGCATGACCTTGCGCGCGTGCATCGGGAACTGTTTCTTGATGGAGACGACGACGCAGTCGTGGAACACACCCTCGAGCGGCATGTTGACATCGACGACCTCGGGCAGCATCTGCTTCAAGAGCGGCAGGAAGATGCGCTCCGTCGCCTTCGCGAGGAAGCAGTCCTCCATCGGCGGGCGTCCGACAACCGTCGCGGCGTAGATGGGATCCTTACGGTGCGTGATCGCCGTGATGTGAAAGACGGGATAGTCGTCTGCGAGGGAGTAGTAGCCCGTGTGGTCGCCGAACGGTCCCTCGCGGCGCATCTCGTCCGTATCGACATACCCCTCGAGGATGATCTCCGCCGTCGCGGGCACCTCAAGATCGACCGTAACGCACTTCACGAGCTCGACCGATTTATGCCGGAGGAACCCCGCAAAGACCATCTCGTCGATGTCGCGTGGCAGCGGTGCCGTCGCCGCATAGGTCACGACGGGATCCGTGCCGATGGCGACTGCCGCCTCGATGCGTTTGCCGCCCTGTGCCTTCATTGCGCGGAAGTTCTCCGCTCCGTTCTTGTGGATATGCCAGTGCATCCCTGTCGTACGGCTGTCGTACTTCTGCAGGCGGTACATCCCGACGTTGCGCTTGCCCGTCTCAGGATTCTTCGTAAAGACGAGCGGCAGCGTCACAAAGGGGCCGCCGTCATCCGGCCAGCACTTCAGAATGGGGATCTCGTCAAGATTTGGGTTCTCCGTCTCGATGACTTCCTGACATGGTGCATTTTTCACGTACTTCGGGAAATTGATCGCCTTGCGCGCCATCGGGATGAGCGTCATGAGGTTCATCTTGTTCTGCAGGGAGATGTGCGGGATCTTGAGGAGCTCCGTCAGCTCATCGGCCACGTCGTCGAGCTTCTCCACGCCGAAGGCGAGTGCCATGCGCTCGTAGCTGCCGAACGCATTCATGAGGACGGGCATCTTCGAGCCCTTTACATTCTCAAAGAGCAGGGCAACGTTCTCCGCGCCCTCGCGCTTCGAGATGCGGTCCGTGATCTCTGTGATCTCGAGCTCGGGGTCAACCTCCGCCGTGATGCGGCGGAGCAGTCCACGCTCCTCAAGTGCCGCGATGTATTCGCGCAGATCCTTATATGCCAAGGTATTCCCTCCTAATATATCGTGTTTCTTCTGCGTAACGTGTCCGTCAATCCCCTATTTTCGGAGGATAAAGCGGACGATCAAATACCCCACGCCGTAGAGCGCAATCATCGGCACAGCGATCATCGACTGCGTGAACACATCGGGTGTCGGTGAGATCACAGCCGCGATGACGAACGAGAGAAAGATGACGATGCGCGCGTACTTGCTCAGGAATTTTGACGTGATAAAGCCCAGTTTCCCAAGAATCGTAATGACGAGCGGCAGCTCAAAGACAAAGCCGAACGGCAGGACGAACATGATGACGAACTCAAAATACCGATTGACGGAAAAGAGTGCCTCGAGTTCATCGTTGCCAAACCCCTTGAAGAACATGATTGCCGCAGGGAAGACGAGGAAGAACGAGAATGCCAGCCCGAGGAAGAAGAGCACCACCGAGACGGGAACAACGATGGCGAGCACCATGCGTTCTGACGGTGTGAGCGCGGGCAGAAAAAAGCGCCAGACGTGATAGAAGATCACGGGCAGCGCAAGAAGGAAGCCCACGACGACGGCGATCTTGATGTAGGTAAAAAACGCCTCGGCGGGCTGCATATAGTAGAGTTTTCCGACCGGCAGGGTCAGATAGTGCATGATGTCGCCGATGAAGTAGTAGCCGACCGCCGAGCCGACAGCGACGGCGAGCAGGCACTTGATGAGCCGCGAACGCAGCTCGGTCAGATGCGCGATGAGCGACATGCTGCCGTCGTCATCCTGCGGCGTGTCCGCGTCCTCCGGCGGCAGCGGCTTGACCCCTGTTTCCTGCACCGCAGGCACCGACGTCTCTTCGGCCGAGGCCTCCCCCGCGCCGTCCGCTTTCATTTCCTCTGCCATGGATCAGATCTTTTCCTCTTTTTTTGCATTCTCGGGCAGCTGCTTCGTCTCATGCGTCACGTTGATCTCCGCCGGCGGCTCGTCCTTTGCACTATTTGCCGACTTAAACTCCTTGATGCTCTTGCCGAGCGCCTTCCCGATGTCGGGGAGACGGCCGGGGCCAAAGACAACGAGGCCGATGATCAAAATAAGTACGAGTTCGGGAACGCCCAATCCAAACATAATATCCTCCTAAACCATGCCGTTCGGCACAATATCATCGTGATGTTCTGCGCAGCCGTGTTAGAAAAGCTCAGTGATTCCTTAGGACTGCTTCGTCTCTGCGGCCTTCTGCTCGGCGCGGTGTGCCTCGACCGCAGCAGCTGCGGTCTCCGTCGTCGGCGAGGTCGCCGCCGGCGCGGGAGCACTCTGCTGTGCCGCCGGTGCAGCCGGCTCTGCTGCCACTACTGGTGCAGCCTGCTGCGCCGTCGGTGCTGCGGCAGGCTGCGGCTGTGCCGCTGCATTCTGTGCAGGCGGTGGATCAGGTGTGTTGATCGCCGTCGTCAGCGCGTTTGACGCCTTGCGGAACTCGCGCAGGCCCTTGCCCAGCGTCCGCCCCATCTCGGGCAGCTTCCCCGGGCCGAAGACAATCAGCCCCACGATCAAAATCAATACCAGCTCCGGTGCACCGATGCCGAACATAATACATCCTCCTGTATGCGTACATCGAGGTACGCGTTATGGAACCCCTAACGCTGTCAGGACTTCCTCAAAACTCTCTCCGACCGATAAAATCCGCCGCCATGAGGCAGGTCTCACGAATCCGCGGGTCAAGGCTCGCAGGCAGCGCCGCCTTAGCACGCACCAGATAGGCATCCGCCTGTTCCTGTGCATAGTCCAGCCCATCCGAGGCACGCACGAGCGCAAGCGCACGCGCGACCTCCTCTACGGGTTTCTTCGGATTCGTAATGAGTGCCGCGAGCTCCTCCCGCTCCCCCGCGCCAAGCACGGAGAGTGCACGGATGACGGGCAGCGTCACATAGCCCTGTGCGAGGTCATGTCCCGCGGGTTTTCCGATGTCCTCGGAGCTGCGGCGGAAGTCGAGCAGATCGTCCGTGATCTGGAACGCCATGCCGATATCACGGCCGTACTCCGCCATCTGTGCCGTATCGGCAGGGCTCATCCCGCCGATGAAGCCGCCGAGCTCACAGCAGATCTCAAGGAAGTCCGCCGTTTTCTTGCGGATGCGCTCATAGTAGGCATCCTCCCCCGTGGGGATCTGATAGACCGTATGATCCTGCAGGATCTCGCCCTCGCTCAGCGTGCAGACCAGATGCGCCAGCTTGACATAGACGGATGAGTCATAGCCCTCCTCCGCGACGAGTTTGAACGCGCGCGCAAAGATATAGTCTCCGCTCAGGATGGCAATCTGGTTGCCCCACTTAGCATTCGTCGTCTCAGCACCGCGCCGCGTATCCGCCTCGTCGATCACATCGTCGTGTACGAGGGATGCCGTGTGGATGAGCTCGAGCGCCACGGCCACGGGCATCGCACGCGCACGGTCAAACGACGCTCCGCCGCGCGCTGCCAGCAGGAAGAGGGCGGGACGCAGTCGCTTGCCGCCCGAGGAGACAAGGTGCATCCCAACATCCGTGATGAGCGGCGTCTCGGAGACAATCGCCTCCTCCAGCGCAGGCTCAAGTGCTGCGAGATCCTCCTGTATGACATCAAACATGTCGCTTTTCAACGTTCTACCACCTACATTCGACGCCGCACAGAGCGTCGCTTTCCATCCATTGTGACACAGACAAATCTCCTCACATTTTAACATATTGCATCTATAGCGTCAAAATTATTTCTGTCATGAAAAAAGGCGCAGTTGCATATATCCCCCCATCGGCTCGCTGCGCTCGCCACTTCCCCCGTAAACGGGGGAAGCTATTATGCTGTTATTGTAGGAAAAGAGCACAAAGAAAAGGACTTTGGTACGAAGTTTATAGCTTCGTGCAACAGTCCTTTAGATAATGATAAAACAATCCGTTCTTTTTTACTTCCCCAGCAGAGCGACCAAGCGACGCGCTGCCTCCTCGGTGTCCTCGGGCGAGCCGAAGGTCGAGAATCGGAAATACCCCTCGCCTGCGCTGCCGAAGCCCTCACCCGGCGTGCCGATGACCTGAATCTCATGCAGGAGATAGTCGAAGAATGCCCAGCTTCCCATGTTCTTCGGGCACTGCATCCAGATGTAGGGTGCATTCTTGCCGCCGCAGTACCATATCCCGAGCGTATCGAGCGCCGCCATCAGATGCGCTGCGTTCTTTTTGTAGACGCGGATATTCTCGTGGATCTCGCGCTGGCCTTCCTCCGTAAAGACCGCCGCCGCGCCTTTTTGCAAGATGTAGGAGACACCGTTCGTCTTGGTCGTGCGGTTGCGCACCCACAGCGCATTCAGCGAGAGGCCGCCGCGCATGAGTTCCTGCGGGATGACGGTGTAGCCGAAGCGCGTCCCCGTAAATCCTGCCGTCTTGGAGAGCGAGCAGATCTCAATGGCGCAGGTCTTTGCTCCCTCGATCTCAAAGATGCTGTGCGGGATCTCCGCATCCTCAATGAACGCCTCGTAGGCGGCATCAAAGAGGATGATGGCATCGGTTTTGTTCGCGTAATCCACCCATGCTTTCAGATGCGTACGTGAGAAGACTGCGCCCGTCGGATTGTTCGGCGAGCAGATGTAGATGATGTCGGCATGCACGGACGGATCGGGCAGTGCCAGGAAGCCATCCTCGCGGCTCGATGCGACGTGGATGATCTCGTTGCCTGCAATGATGTTCGCATCGACGTAGGCAGGATATGCGGGCTCCATGATGAGAACGCGCTGATCTCTGCCGAGGATGTCGAGGATGTCGCCCAGCTCATCGCTCGCACCGCTCGAGACGAATACATCCTCGGGCGCCAGCTGCACGCCGCGCTGCGCATAGTACGCCGCGATCGTCGCGCGCAGCTCCGGTGCGCCGCACTCGGGCATATAGCCGTGAAAACTCTCCTGCACCGCCTGATCGTCCACGGCGTGGTGCAGTGCGTCGATGACCGTGCGGCAGAGCGGCAGGGACACATCGCCGATGCCCATGCGGTAGAGATGCGTACCGGGATGTTCGGCGAGATACGCCTTGGTCTTCTGCGCAATGTTGTAGAACAGGTAGGAGTCCTTCAGCCTGCTGTAGTTCATATTCGGTGTCATGCTATCCCTCTTTCCATAGTTTTCCATGCGTACCGATTCTACTCGTTTTTTTCCCATTGCGCAAGTGCCATGCCCGATGTATGGAACATCTGTACCATGACATCATACGCACAAGTGCGAGGATTCGTCCATAACTTTTATCACAGAACCAACATCTCCAGATGTATACAGGTGTGCAAATTGACTTCTCATTTCATCTATGATAGTCTATGCCCCACGTCCATCAGTACAGGACATTACTCCTATATAATAGGAATCGTTTTCAGAAAGGGTTGTTGGATATGGAACGGGAAGGATCGGTCAGGATCCCCGCAGGCTGTGCGATTGCTGCACTTATCTCCAAGGAGGGGCGCATGATCCCAGGCGATGTCATCATCCGCGGAATCGCGACGATGCATGACCGCTCCAACGGGCTCGGCGGCGGGTTTGCGGCGTACGGCATCTATCCGGAGCATCGGGATCAGTACGCCCTGCACATCTTCTTTGACAGCAAGGATCGCCGCAGCGTCTGCGAGGGGATTCTGCGCGAGAGCTTTGAGGTCGTCCGCGCAGAGCGCATCCCCACGCGAAAGATTCCTGCCATTACGGACGAGCCGATGATCTGGCGGTACTTCGTCTCCCCTCTGCGCTCGGTGCTCGCCGCCGCGCAGCAGGACGAGGAGGAGTACATGGTGCGCACGGTCACGAAGCTCAACGCGGAGCTTTCTGGCTGCTACGTCTTTTCCTGCGGGAAGAACATGGGCATCTTCAAGGCGGTCGGCTTCCCCGAGGACGTCGGCACGTTCTACCGCCTCGACACGTACGAGGCATACTCCTGGACGGCGCACGGCAGATATCCGACCAATACGCCGGGCTGGTGGGGCGGCGCGCATCCGTTCGGCCTTCTCGACCGCACGATCGTACACAACGGCGAGATCTCGTCCTATGATGCCAACCGCCGCTTTATTGAGATGTACGGCTACAAATGCACCCTGCAGACGGACACGGAGGTCATCACCTACATCGCCGACTTCCTGCTCCGCCGCCAGAAGCTCTCACTCCATGAGCTCGCGGCTGTCATCGCCGCGCCGTTCTGGGATACAATCGCGCGCAAAGACCCGGCCGCGCAGAAGATCCACACGTATCTGCGCACAGTCTTTGCGGGGCTGCTCATCACGGGCCCCTTCTCCATCATCCTCGGCTACACGGGCGGCATGATGGCGCTGAACGACCGCCTGAAGCTGCGCTCGATGGTGACCGGCAGCAAGGATGACTGCGTCTGCATCGCGAGTGAGGAGGCCGCCATTCGCGCCATGGAGCCGGATGCCGAGAATATCTACGCGCCCGCCGGCGGCGAGCCGTTTATCGTCAACGTAAAAGAGGGGTGTTTCTAAATGAGTCTGAACTATCTGTACCCCGAGTTTGAAGTGCTGCGTCACCCCCGCTGCACGAAGTGCCGCCTCTGCGAAAAGGAGTGCTCCAACAAGGTGCACCACTACGATGCGACACAAAAAATAATGGTCGCCGACGACGAGAAATGTGTGAACTGCCATCGCTGCGTCTCGATCTGCCCCGTCAAGGCACTCAAGATTGCGCGCACCAACTGCACCTACCGCGACGATGACAACTGGACGAATCAAACCATCAAGGAGATCTACAAGCAGGCGGAGAGCGGCGGCATCCTGCTGTCCTCCATGGGCAGCCCGAAGCGCATGCCGATCTACTGGGATCGCCTTCTCATCAACGCCTCGCAAGTGACGAATCCCCCCATCGATCCGCTGCGTGAGCCGATGGAGACACGTGTGTTCCTCGGGAAAAAGCCGAACGCCATCGTCCGCGACGCCGCGGGGCGCATCGACACGTCAAATCTCGCCCCGCAGCTTGAGCTGTCCATGCCCGTTATGTTTGCGGCGATGAGCTACGGTGCCATCAGCTACAACGCGCACAAGAGCCTTGCGATGGCGGCGCAGCAGCTCGGCATCTACTACAACACGGGCGAGGGCGGTCTGCACGAGGATTTCTACGCCTACGGCGACAACACGATCGTACAGGTCGCGTCGGGACGCTTCGGCGTGCACGAGCGCTACCTCAACGCGGGTGCCGCCATCGAGGTCAAGATGGGACAGGGCGCAAAGCCCGGCATCGGCGGGCATCTGCCCGGTACAAAGAGCATCGGCGACGTGTCACGTACGCGCATGATCCCCGAGGGCTCGGACGCGATCTCGCCCGCACCGCATCACGACATTTACTCGATCGAGGATCTGCGCCAGCTCGTTTACTCCCTGAAGGAGGCGACCAACTACACCGTGCCGATCATCGTCAAGGTCGCAGCGGTGCACAACATCGCTGCCATCACGAGCGGCATCGCGCGCAGCGGCGCGGACATCATTGCCATCGACGGGTTCCGCGGCGGCACGGGGGCTGCGCCGACACGCATCCGCGACAATGTCGGCATCCCCATCGAGCTTGCCCTCGCAGCATGCGACAAGCGTCTGCGCGAGGAGGGCATCCGCAACGATGTCTCCCTCGTCGTCGGCGGAAGCATCCGCTCGGCGGCCGATGTCATCAAGGCGATTGCGCTCGGCGCTGACGCCTGCTATGTCGCCACGGCGGCGCTCATGGCACTCGGCTGTCACCTCTGCCGCAGCTGCCAGATCGGCCGCTGCAACTGGGGTATCGCCACGCAGGACCCTGCACTCGTCAAGCGTCTAAACCCCGACGAGGGCAGTCAGCGTCTCGTCAATCTCATGACCGCATGGCGGCACGAGATCAAGGAGATGCTCGGCGGCATGGGCATCAACTCCATCGAGGCGCTGCGCGGCAACCGCCTCATGCTGCGCGGCATCGGTCTCACGGAGAAGGAACTTGAGATTCTCGGCGTCGCGCACGCAGGCGAATGAGGGGAGGGAGAACGATATGATTTCTATTGATGCAGACCATCTGGATCACAAGGCACTCAACGACCGCCTGCGCGGCATCAAGGCGCCGGTGCAGCTGACGAACTGCTGCGGGCAGCGGTTCATCGCAGCGGGCATGGCGCCCGTCTCCCTCTCGATCACGGGCGTGCCCGGCAACGCGCTGGGCGCGTATCTGAACGGCGGAAAGATCGTCGTGCACGGCAACGCACAGGACGCCGTCGGCGACACGATGAACGACGGCACGATCATCGTCCACGGCAGCATCGGCGACGCGGCGGGCTACGCCATGCGCGGCGGAAAGATCTACGTCAAGGGGAACGCGGGCTACCGCGCGGGCATCCACATCAAGGCGTATGAGGACAAGTCGCCGACCATGATCATCGGCGGTACGTGCGGCAGCTTCCTCGGCGAGTATCAGGCGGGCGGCACGATCATCGTCCTCGGACTGACGGCACAGGAAAGGCCTATCGTCAGCAATTTCCCCTGCACGGGGATGCACGGCGGGACGATGTTCCTGCGCGGCAGCTGCGACGCGATCCGCTTCCCTCAGAGCGTTGAGGTGTCACGGGCGGACGCAGAGGACATCGCCGCAATCGACGAGCGGCTGACGGAGTTCTGCACGATCTTCAGCTACGACAAGAACGTGGTCATGGAGGAGGGTTTCACGAAGATCGTTCCGAGCAGCAGCAATCCATATAAGGCACTCTATGTGACGAACTAAGGAAGCACTGATAAAATGAGCTATGCCGGATTGGCGTAGATTTTTGTTGATTGAGGCAGCAAACCAGACGCACGGCAGGGGTATATGGTTGTGCCGAATGTATCAGTGCTTTCCTAAAATATAAAAAAGACGTTGTACGGAGCTAAAAACTTCGTACAACGTCTTTTTTTGTGCTCCTTCCACCGCTTGCGCGGTCCCCCTTCCCCGTGCTTACAAGATAACGGCATAAAAGCTTCCCCCGTTGCTGACCTGTCGAAAAAGCAAGCCCCAAGGGGCGCAGCTGATTCGGAAACAGGTCGCATGGGAAAACGTCCCAAGAACACGAGCGTCAGCGATGTGTGATTGGTTGACGTTGACCGCTAACGGGGGAAGTGGCGAGCACAGCGAGCCGATAGGGGGACGCGCAGCAGTCCCCTTTTTATTGCAATCTTCTCGTCTACAATTTACTTCTTCTGCAATATCAGCGCACTCCCCACGGCGCGCTCCGACCCATCCGAGGGGGAGTTCAGCACATCCCCATCCGCATAGATCTCCGAGGAGCCGCCGCCGTCCAGATTGATCGCGTCGCGCACGCCGAACTGCACGAGCAGATCGGCGAACTCGGTCAGTGTCAGCCCATGACTGTGCGACTGCCGCCCATCGACGACGGCGAAGAGGATGTTCCCCTTCTGCGTCACACCGACCGCTGTACGCGGTGCACGCCCGTAGCGAATGTCACCCGGGAACTGCTCCTCGCCCGCCGTCACGTGGACACTGCCATTCTCGACAAGGCGCGGCCCCGCACCGAGCACCTGCACAGCGCGATTCCACGGCTCACCCAGATCCTCCGTCAGCACGGCGGGATCGCCCACGCGCACGCTCGCCGCGGCAAACGCATCCATCGACGTGCCGTGCACCGAGACGACATAGCCATCGGACGGGATCAGCGAGTCATTCGTATTGATCTCCGCTACGCGCCCATTGCGGATGACGTATTCGAGCCCATACGGATTCGTCCCCGTCGATCGCCCATAGGCGCGGTTGTAGATGATGAGGTTGTCCGCGCCGCGCTCGGCGTTGACGCCCGAGACGGGCAGGCTCGTCTGGTCGAGCTTCACCGTGCCGTTATAGGACACTGTACCGAACACAAAGGAGTTATCAGGCATCACGCCGAAGGCACTGCGGTCAAAATACGTACTGCTCACGACCGTCCCATCGATCTTCGTGATGCCGATGAGCTCTCCGCTGAGTGCAAAGTAGGAGGCGTTGATCGCCGCCGCCGCATTCGTATCCTGTGCGATGCCGCTCACTGTCTGCCGCCCCGGAATAATGCCGCGGGCAAGCGCGGGGCGCACGCGATAACGTGCGGGATCCGCCTCGATAAAGTACGCCGTCACCTGCCCATCCTCGTCCTCATAGACGTACTCCCGCTGCGTCAGCCCCGCGGCGAGCTGTTTCTCCTCCATGCGGGGCAGCTCTGCCTTTGCGGGGGGTGTGTCCGTATCCGTAGACGATACGGACGGACGCGGCACGCTCGCATGCCGCTGCGCAGTCAATGCGCCTTTCGGTGCAACATCGACGAAGATACGGAATGGATTCGTCAGATTCCCAATGGAATAATCCATCCCCTTCGCCAGCGCAACGGTCACATAGAAATGCCCGTGATGCCGCTCGTAGGAAATCGCCTCAATGCGAGATGTCCGCACAGCGATACGCTTGAAGAGTGCCGTATCCACATCGGCAAAATCGAGGGTGAGGGAACGCCCATCGTCGGAGGGACGCGCCTGATAGAGCGGCATCTCCGAGAGATCGAAGACGATGCGGTCACGCGCCGCCGTGCTCGAGGAACGCAGTCCCGTCAGGGATGCTGCTGCCGCCACATAGGAGGACAGCGCCACGAGGACGACGACGGCGAGGACAGAGACTTTCTTAAAAATTTTCATTGATCGCTCCACATTCATTCCAATGAATACAACAGAAAAGGGGATGCTGTTCCAGCTCCCCTTTTTTTACTCTTTCATCTCTTGCGGATGGTCGGCGACAGCTGTTTCATCATCATGTCTGCAAGACCGATGCCGCCGCTCTTTGCGGCCTGATTCATCAGCTCCGTGTCGCGCATATCCTCGAAAATCTTGATCGCGTTTGACTTCTTCCCAAAGAGATCGCTCTCGGGTACAGTCGCGCGCATCTGCTTATACATCATACTGAGGAACATTGCCTCGAACCCTTCGCACGCCTCACGCAGCTTCTTCTGCTGCAGCTCGTCCGCCGTCATGGGATTCTTTGGCACGTAGCCCGTCTGCGCGGTCTCGCTCGTGCGGCTCTGCACAGCATCTGCCTTGCGCTGCAGCTCATCGAGCGTCGCCTTGAACGACTTTCCCTCGGCACTCATGCGCGCCGCATCATAGGAGGTCTGTGCCGCGTTGCCGAGCAGTGAACCATCTCCGATTGGCTGTATGGTCATATCACTGTCTCCCTTTATACAATATCCAGCTCGGCGTGCAGTGCGCCTGCCGCCTTCATCGCCTGTAAAATCGAAATTGTGTCGCGCGGTGTCGCACCGACCGTGTTGAGTGCGCCGACGATGTCGCTGACGTTTGTCGTCGCCGGCAGGACAATCGTATTCCCCTTTGTCTCCGACGCCTGAATGTCAGGACTGTCTGTCACGACGGTATTGCCGTAGCTGAACGGTCCCGGCTGCGAGACATCGGGGTTTCCCTGGATGCGGATGGTCAGCCCACCCTGCGTGATCGCACACGCATCAACGGAGACATCGCCTCCCATGATGATCGTTCCCGTACGCTCGTTGACCACAACGCGCGCAATGTTGTCGGGACGTACCGGCAGATCCTCGATCGAGGCAACAAAGCCGACCACGTTGCCGCGATAGTACGAGGGCACGGCAACATCCACACGTCCCGGGTTCGTCGCCTGGGCAATGTTCCCGTACTGCGCATTGATGGCACCTGCGACGCGTGCCGCCGTCGTGAAGTCCGACTTTGCGATGGAGAGCGCAATATGCCCATCCGTGCCGATGTCATCCTCCACCGTGCGCTCGACGATGCCCGCATTCACGGCGATACCGACTGTCGGGAATGCCTTCGTCGTGCTGCTACCGCCGCTCGATGCGGAGAAGCCACCCGTAGAGACTGCGCCCTGTGCCACGACGTAGACCTCGCCATTGCCCGCACGCAGCGGTGTCTGGAGGAGCGTTCCGCCGCGCAGGCTCTTCGCGTCACCGATGGAGGAGACCGTCACATCGAGGCTGTCGCCCTCGCGTACGAACGGCGGAAGCGTCGCCGTCACCATGACGGCAGCCACGTTCTTCAGCTTGATGGACGACGCATTGACATTGATGCCGTAGCTGACAAGCATATTGGCGATGGACTGCACCGTCTCGCCCGAGCTCGAGCCGTCGCCCGTCCCCTCAAGTCCGACGACAAGACCATAGCCCATGAGCTGGTTGCTGCGCACGCCCTGCACTTTCGTGATGTCCTTGATGCGCGTCACGGCGGAATCCGCCGCGGCAACGCCCGGCAGAGCCCCGATGAGGAGCGCAAGGAGGAGCAGAAGGACGGATATTTTCTTCATAAAGAGCGCCTCCCGTCAGAAGAGAATATTGAAGATCTGCGTGAGGATGCCCTGCCGCTGCTTCGCGTTGAGCGGTCCCTTGCCGTCAAAGCGCACGGTGGCATCCGCGACACGCGTCGAGAGCACCGTATTCGATGCGGAGATGTCCTCGGGGCGGCAGATGCCGCGGAACGTGATCTTGTGCTCGTTGCGGTTCTGCCATATCGACTGCGTTCCCTCGAGGACGAAGTTGCCCGCCGGCGTGATCTCTGAGATCGTGACGGTGACATTGCCCGCGACACGATTCGTCGCCGAGGCGGATCCCTTTGCGGTGAACTTATCCGAGCCGCTCGCCGATGCCGCCTGGAGGAAATCAAAGATGCCGATACCGCCGCCGAGCTTCACCGAGCCGCTCTTCTCGTTCGAGCTGTTGCGCGTCGCCGAGGTCGTCGTCGACTCGCTGATGACGATGGTCACAATGTCGCCGACGTTCGATGCCCGGTGGTCGGTAAACACGGACTTCGTCGTATAGCCGTTGGCGTTTTTCCACAGGGATTCCGCCGCTGCGGTCGGTGCAAAACTTGCCACCGCAAGCGTGGCGGCGAGCACGCCCGCTAGCCATTTTTCTTTACGCATGATGAACTCCTTATGGAACTCTCTCTATCCTGCTGCAGATCATGCAATAATCTGAACCGTCTTCTCGTCGACTACACGCCCGCGCATGATCTTCCCCGATCGTGCATTGCGCACGCGGATCACATAGCCGATGCGTCCCGCCTCCAGTGCTACGCCCTCTGCGCGGATCGTGATGCCGCCATTCTCCGCGACGAGCGTCACAGGACTGCCCGCAGTCAAGACGCGCGGCATCGCGAGGAGGGTTGGCGTGATGACCGTGCCCTTGCGGATGTAGCGTCCCGCGACGCGTCCCGCGAGACGGTCGAAGTCCGTGACCGTCGTCTCAGGCAGGGTATCCACCGCGCTCTCCTCGACGTGCGCATTGGCAGGCGTGATCGCCTCGTCCATGCGAATGTCCGTCATCGCGACGAGCACATGGTCATAGACCGTGACCTGATAGTAGCACGCGGCGCGCCGCTGCAGTACACCGTCCACATAGACGGTAATGGCGGCGGGGAACTCCCGCCCGTAGGGAACGCCGCGCGGGAAGGCGACAACGGCTGTCACCTCGCCTGCCGGCAGACGCATCGTCCCCGCCCGGTGCTGGAGATGCACCTCGTGGCGGCGCGTCTCACCGACCGCGGCGAGCTGCTCCTCGATCTTCTGCTGCGCGAGCTCCGCAAGCTGTGCGGCGGAAAGGACGTTCGGGAAGCGGACGGCCTGCCCGTACCCGTAGGAGGCAGCAACCCCCGTACCCGTCCACAAAAAAGCGAATAAGCCACTCCATAGGAATAGAATGGCTGTAAAAATTCTGTGCCGAATCAACGCTTCAGCTGGTTCGCGATCTCCAACATCGAGTCGGAGGTCGTGATCGCCTTGGAGTTGGACTCGTACGCACGCTGGGAGACGATCATGTTGACCATTTCCTCCACGATCTGCACGTTGCTCATCTCGAGCGTGCCCTGCGTCAGCGTCCCTGCACCGTCCTCGCCCGGGTTCGACTCAATCGCCTCGCCCGATGCATCGGAGACGACGAAGAGATTCTTGCCGACGGACGTCAGCCCTGCGGGGTTGACAAAGCGGGCAAGCGTGATCTGTCCCGCCTCCTGCTGCTGGTTCTGCCCTGCCTCACGGTAGGAGACACGGCCATCGCCGGAGATCGTGATGGAGTCCAGCGGTGCATTCTGCCCGATCGTAATGCCGTCGGCGAGCAGGTAGCCGTCCGTCGTGACCATGCGGCGGTCGCTGTCGAGCTTCCATGTGCCGTCACGCGTGTATGCGGTCGTCCCGTCGGGCATCGTGACGCGGAAGAATCCCTCGCCTTGGATGCCGATGTCGGTCGGGTTATCCGTCGTCTGAAGTGCGCCCTGTGTAAAGACGCGCTGGGTCGCCGCCAGGCGTGTTCCAAGACCGATCTGCAGTGCCGTCGGGTACTGCGAATCCGCGCCGTTTCGTGCGCCCGCCTCACGGAGCGTCTGGTAGACAAGATCCTGGAACTCGGCACGTACCTTCTTGCCGCCGTAGGTGTTGACGTTGGCAATATTGTGCGCGACGACATCCATCTGGGACTGCTGCGCCTTCATGCCGGACGCCGCAGACCAAAGTGCTCGCATCATAGTCGATGTCCCCCTCCAAGAATTTTGGATGACAGTTTACTCACTTTTATATCGGAAGTTTTGATGAATTTCTTAAGGAATCGCTGATAAAATGAGGTCTGCCAGATTGGCGTAGATTTTTTGTCCGATTGAGGCAGCAAACCGGACGCATAGCGAGGGCTATGTGGAGGATTTGCTAACGATAAGCGGGCGAAAAAGATGCGTCAAGATGGTTGTGCCGAATTTATCAGTGCTTCCTTAAGTATTTTTAACTCGTACGTCCGACATCGTTGACTGCCTTGTCGAGCAGGGCATCCTGCGTCTGCACAGCCTTTGAGCCTGCCTCATAAACGCGGTAGTTGTTGATGAGCTCGACCATCTCCGTGACGACGCTCGTGTTCGACATCTCGAGCATCCCCTGCTCAATGACGCCCGTCGCCTGCTGCGGCTGTGCCCCGGGCTGAGGTTTATAGAGGTTGTCGCCCTCCTTGATGACCGCCTTTTCCTCATCGAACTGGACGAAGCCGAGCTGCGCGATCTGTCTGCCGTTCGCATAGATGCGCCCGTCGCTCGACACCGTCACGTTTCGCGCATCGGCGGGAATCGTGATCGGCTGTCCCTGCGGCGAGAGCACGGCCTGTCCGCGCACATTCTGAAGCTGCCCCGTGGAGGAGCGGTAGAAGCTGCCGTCGCGCGTGTAGCGCTGTCCCTGCGGCGTATCAATGATGAAATACCCCTGCCCCGAGATGCCGAAGTCGTAGGTGTTCCCCGTCGTCTGGAGCGCACCCTGAATGTGGTCGGTCGCGATCTCATCCACGGCGGAACCGAGGCCAAGCGTGCCGACGATCGCCGCACCCGAGCGGATGCGGAACCCCTTAAAGCTCGTCACATCCGTGTCTGCCGCGTGGTCATTGATGCGGCGCAGCAGCATCGGCTCGAACTCACGCACCGCCATATCGTCGCGCTTGTAGCCCGTCGTCGCGGCGTTGGCGAGGTTATTCGCGATCATATCCGTGTGCTTCGTCTCTGTAATCATGCCGGAGGCGGCGATATAGAGTCCTCTCCACATAGCGTTTCCCTCTTTTCCCGAACGAAATATACTCTCCTATGTTAATTTCGCTGTAAATTTCGTTTTCCCTCTATTTATTTATTTCTTACGTCCAAACGATGTGTTCGTCGCCTTGCCGTCGAATTTATCGAAAATATCGAGAGCCTTGCCGCAGCCGAGGGCAACGCAGGACATGGGGTCATCGGCGACAATCGTCGGCGTCCCCGTCTCGCGCAGGATGAGCTCTGCCATGCCATAGAGCAGGGCACCGCCGCCCGTCAGAACGATACCGCGATCCATGATGTCGGCGGCGAGCTCCGGAGGTGTCTCCTCGAGCACCTTTTTCACGCAGTCCACAATGCGCATGACCGAGGACTCGATAGCGGACGATGCCTGTGCCGTGGAGATGGTAATGTTCTTCGGCAGCCCCGAGAGGAGGTCGCGGCCGCGGATCTCCATCTGCTCGCGCCGCGCCGCCGTATATGCCGCGCCGACGCGGATCTTGATCTCCTCCGCCGTGCGCTCGCCGATGAGCAGGTTGAACTCGCGCTTGACATAGTCGATGATGTCCTCATCGAAGGTATCACCCGCGACGCGGATACTCGCGCTCGTCACAACGCCGCCGAGACTGATGACGGCGATGTCTGAGGTGCCGCCGCCGATGTCGACGACCATCGAGCCCTGTGCCTCCACGATGTCAAGGCCCGCGCCCATCGCCGCTGCGAGCGGCTCCTCGATGAGCTGGATGTGGCGCGCGCCCGCCTGCTCAGCGGCTTCCTGTACGGCACGCTGCTCCACCATCGTCACCCCCGAGGGGATGCAGATCATGATGCGCGGACGAAAGACTATGCTGCGTCCAACCACCTTGTCGATGAAGAAGCGCAGCATGCTCTCCGTGATGTCATAGTCCGCAATCACGCCGTCGCGCAGCGGGCGGATGGCGATGATATTGCCGGGCGTACGCCCGATCATCTGCCGTGCCTCCTCGCCGATGGCGAGCACCTGATTCGTATCACGGTTGACCGCCACGACCGACGGTTCCTTCAGGACAACCCCCTTCCGCTTCACATAGACGAGCACATTTGCCGTCCCCAGATCAATTCCTATGTCCATTGACATACCAAACATGTATGGAAATCCCCCTAATCAACGATCCTCCTTAGAATCGTCCTGCTTTTCTTCTTCCGGAACCAGCGACTGGCGGATCGCATTCAGCGACTGCTTGAGTGCATCCGTGTACGGGCCGCGCAGGTCCCTGTCGTCCCATGTACTCTGCGTGACATAGGCGATGATCGTATCCAAAAAGGAGACGACCATCTCCGCGACATACGCCTGCGAGACCTCGTTGGTCTTGAGATAAACCTCCTTGCTGCGCAGTTCAAAGGCAATGCGGTCGATGTAGTGCTCGCCCTCAATGAGATAGCCGAGCGCGCGCAGCCGCAGCCCCAGTTCCCTCGCCTGCGCGGCGTCCTTCGCCGACGATGTGCGGTCATTGGCGAGCTTCTCTACCACAGCCCACGCCTCTTCGCACAATTTCCCCACGGCATCGAGCACCTTGTCCCGCGCGTGTTTTTTGCGCCACAGCACATCGCGTACCGACAGTTTTTTCTGCTCCTCCATGGTTGCCCTCCGCTTCTATTTACATTCCCTAAGCTGTTTACATTCCCTAAGCTGTTTACATTCCCTAAGCTGCAATCTTCATTATATGTTTTTCATTCCGTATCGTCAACATCATTCCCTGCTCATCAGGAAAGATTTGCATTTTCCCCTCCCTTCCATGTAAAATAGAGGAACATTATTGTCACGAGTGGGAGGATATACTATGGCTGAACTGCTAAGAGAGGGGCCGCGCCTCATCCTGCGCCGCGCCGCCGAGGAGGACATCGACTATATATGTGCCCTGCAGGAGGACGCGGACAACAGGAACTACATCGTTCCGTTCACGCGCGAAGAGCACACGATCATTATCACGCAGGCAAAGGCCGCCCTCGACATCATTGTCGAAGAGCGCGGCAGCGGCGAGCGCGTCGGCTACCTGCACGTTGGTGGGCTGCTGCTCCCGTCCAAGGAGCAGGAGTGGACGCACGTCGTCATCGCCAAAAAGGGGCTTGGCTACGGGCACGAGGCGATGAAGCTCCTCAAGGCGTGGGCGTTTGAGGACATGGGGGCACACCGTGCATGGCTCGACTGCAAGGACTACAACGCGCGCGCCCTCCATCTCTATGAGAGCGAGGGCATGGTGCGCGAGGCACTCATCCGCGAGACCATTCTCTACCGAAATGCCTACGAGAACCTCGTCATTCTCGGCATCCTCAACCGCGAGTATGCCGCGCGCAAGCGTGCGGGGCTTGAGCTAGAGGGAGGGCAGCCGCATGACGGACGATGAACTCATCGCGCGTGCCGCTGCCGCACGCGCACGCGCCTACGCTCCGTACTCCGGCTTTGCCGTCGGTGCGGCACTCCTCACCGAGAGCGGCAACGTCTACGAGGGCGTCAACGTCGAGAACGCCTCCTACCCCGTCGGCATCTGTGCCGAGCGCGCCGCCCTCGCGGCAGCGGTCAGCCACGGCGAGCGGCGTTTTGCAGCACTCGCCGTCATCGCGGACAGCCCCGACGTCTGTGCGCCCTGCGGCATGTGCCGGCAGATGCTTATGGAGTTCCCCATCCGCCGCATCCTGCTTGCAAACACGGCGGGTGCGGTGCGCGTCATGACCCCCGCCGAGCTATTGCCCTGCGCCTTCGGGGCGGCGGCACTGCCTGCAAAGGAGGAGAGCGATGAAATTTCTCATCGTTGACGACTCGCGCCTCGTGCGCATGAAGCTCAAAGCGGAGCTCTGTGACCGCGGCCACAGCGTCGTCGAGGCACGCGACGGAGAGGAGGCGCTCGCGCGCGTCGACGCCGACGCACCCGATGCAGTATTCCTCGATCTCATCCTGCCGAAGCTCGACGGCATCAGCGTTCTGCGGCGCCTGCACGCTGCACGGCCGCAGCTTCCCGTCACCATCCTCTCCACCGCCGCCACGGAGGAGAACATCGCCGCCGCAGAGGAGTGCGGCGCGCTCCTCTTTATCCGAAAGCCATACGCGGACAGCGAGATCACCGCCGCCATCGGCAAGATGCGGCGGCGCCTGGAGGACGTATGACCGAGCTGCATGCAACGTATATGGAGAGCTTTCTTGCGGGGCTGTCCGCCTATGCCCACATCACGGCGACGGCGAAACAGGCAGCGGAAGATCCGCCCTACATCACCATATCCCAGCATCTCACGATGAACGGCAGTCCGCTCATCGTCGCGCTCGCCGCCTCGCTCGACACATTTTACGCGCTCGCCTCGGGATACAGCGGCATCTCCCTCAGCGGCATGGGTGACCTCGCCGTCGATGCTGCCTGCGAGCTGTTCAACGTCATCAACGGACATTTCTCCTCACAGATGCGCGCGCACGGCTCTGCCGTCTCCATCATCGACCCGCCGCGCCATGCGCTCGGCAGCGCTGTGCCCGCCGCGCCCCTGTTCAGTCTCTCCATCGCGTGTCCGTCCGGCACGATGCAGCTCATGGCATCGCGCGAAGAGTTTCTTACATAACTATTGATTGCTTCTCTCATGAAAGGAGTCCCTCTTGTTTACATCTCTGCAGTCCCTTGACGTCAAGGCACTCGTCGAGCTCCTTCTCGTCCCGACGTGCATCGTTCTCGGCGCACTCACCGTCGGCATCATCACCGACCGCCTCATCCGCCGCTACATCAACCATCACCTTGCGGTCGATGAGAGCACGTGGAAATACGTCTTTATCCGCTCCATGCACGGCGTGCCGATCTTCTTCAGCTTCATCATCGGCCTCTACTGGGCGATCGATGCCGTCGAGATCTCGCCGACCCTGACGAAAATGCTGTCCTATCTGCTCTTCACGAGCAACGTCATCACCATCACGCGTGTCTTTGCGCGTACGGTGGACGGCGTCGTCACCATGTACTTTGAGCGGTCGAACAAGGATCTCCCGAAGACCACGCTGCTCAACAACATCCTCATCGGCGTCATCTACGTCATGGGTGTCCTCGTCATCCTCCAGTACTACGGCATCTCCATCGCGCCCATCCTCACGGCCGCTGGCGTCGGCGGCATGGCGGTCGCCCTCGCCCTGCAGGAGACGCTCGCCAACATCTTCGCGGGGCTGCACCTCATCCTCTCGAAGCAGATCCGCATCGGCGACTACATCCGCCTCGGCACAGGCGAGGAGGGACGTGTCACTGACATCGCATGGCGTTTCACCACCATCGTCCCCGTCGGCGCAAGCAACACCGTCGTCATTCCGAACAAGACCATTGCAGGCGCGAACATCACGAACTTCAGCCTGCCCACGCGCAGCCTCAACATCAGCGTCCCCGTCGGTGTCGCCTATGACAGTGATCTCGCGCTGGTCGAGCGCGTCACCATCGAGACGGCAAAGGAAGTGCTCGCGCGCGTTGACAACAACCCCAACGCCGAGCCGCTCGTGCGCTATACGAAATTTAACGACTCCTCCATCGACTTCGCCGTGATCCTGCCGTCGAGCCAGTTCGACCAGCAGGGACTCATCATCCACGATTTCATCAAGGCACTCACCGATCGCTACCGTATCGAGGGCATCGACATCCCCTACCCCATCCGCACAGTCATCCAGGAACAGGAGGATGCACCCGCAGAGACACCTGCCCCGACAAAGGCACAAAATGCATGACGCGTTGTCCATGCGAAGCAGCTGCTCATAGTATCTAATGGAACATCACACATCCGTCCACTCTTATCCACAGGATGCACAGCTTTTCCCTAGGGAAACTGTGGATAACTACAACCTGTTGTCATGCCCCCTCAAGCCGCATGACAGCGGGTTTTTTTATGAAAGTCCCATGCTGTTCCTAAAAATCCTTGTGGATAACTTTGTGCACAAACAACTATATATAGATTTTCTATTGACGTTCATACACAAGATGTTGTATAATTCTACTCGCAGCGCGGCACAGAGCTGCAAACGCTAACAAAGACCCGCCGCCGCGCGGGAAAAGGAGAATGAAGCATGATCGTCAACGACATCAACGTCACCGTCAACGGACTTTCGGACATCACCCCGCACGAGGTTGAGAACTACATCGCCTACATCGAGGGGCAGACCAACGAGAAGCTCGACCGTCTCTCCATTACGGGAGCGGACGACGGCCGCGTCACCCTCGGCTACGAGATGCGTCAGCCGAAGTTCGAGCGTATCCGCCGCATCACGGGCTACCTCGTTGGCACGACGGATCGCTGGAACAACGCAAAGCAGGCAGAAGAGCATGAGCGTGTCAAGCACGGACTCCACTGAGATCCGTATCGCAGGGATTGCGCGCGACTCCATCGTCGACGGTGAGGGGATACGGCTAACCGTCTTTACCCAAGGCTGCCCGCGCCGCTGTCCCGGCTGTCACAACCCTGATACACAGCCGACGGACGGCGGACGGGTCACCACCGTCGGCGCGGTGCTTCAAGACCTCGACGCCAATCCTCTTCTCACAGGGCTCACCCTCAGCGGCGGTGAGCCCTTTCTGCAGCCTGCAGCACTGCTTCCTCTCGCACGCGCGGCGCACGAACGGGGTCTCGATGTCTGGAGCTACACAGGCTACACCCTTGAGGAGCTGCGTGCACAGAAAAACCCCGCCGTGGATGCCCTCCTAGACGAGCTCGACGTCCTCGTCGACGGCGACTACCGCGAGGAGGAGCGCGACCTCACCCTCCATTTTCGCGGCTCGCGCAACCAGCGCGTCATCGATCTCGCTGCAACGCGCGCGACGGGGCGGCTGACCCTGCGGTACACAGATGAATAATGGCCATACGGAATACCCCGCATAGGAACAGAACACTTCCACGCGGGGTGTTTCCTATAAAAAACATTGCAATTCCTCCAAAAATTGGTATGATGAACAGGAGAGAATGAATTTATCGGGAGGAAATAAGTATGGCAACAAAGACAACACGAGCGCAAAACCTGAAAAAGGCACAGGATTTTGCGCTGAGCATCGACGCGACCACGGAGATCGGAATGCTCGAGATCTCAGCAACGCAGGCGATCCGCGTCTCGATCATCCGCTCGCGCGGGCGGCGCTATACTGCCATCACACCATTCTGGCGCAAGAAGAGCGATGATATGTGGAAACCGAAGGCTCCCGTTTGGGTGCCCGCAGAGCACACGGGCGAAATCGCAGACTATTTGGCACGCGCTGCAAAAAAGATTCATGAAAAAGAGGAATAAAGTCGCCCCACATGCAAAAGATCGGCATGTGGGGTTCTTTTTTGTGTACAAATACAGATGATATTTCTCAGGGAAATATCGCCAAGATGAGTCCGCCTGCCGCGATCAGCGCAATGGCGACGCCGTGCAGGACGCTGATCTTGTCGCCGAAGATCAGGATCGCAAGGAGGACGGCAAAGACGACACTGAGTTTGTCGATCGGCGCGACCTGTGAGACAGCTCCCTCCTTGAGTGCCATGAAGTAAAAGAGCCACGAGAGCGCGCCCGCGATGCCGCTGAGCGCGACAAAGCCAAGTGCCTTCGTGTCGGCGAAGACCTGCGGCAGGCTGCCCGCATGTCCCTCGGCGATGACCACGCCGATGAGGAACAGTGCCATGATGACGGCGCGCACCGCCGTCGCGGCACTGCTGTCGAACCCCGCAAGCCCAACCTTGCCGAAGATCGAGACAAACGCCGCGCACAGCGCCGAGAGCAGTGCATAGATGAGCCATAAGCGCATGGATTTCCCCTCCCTGCGAGGAATTTAAGGAATCTCTGATAAAACAGTGTCTCAGATTGGCGTAGATTTTTTTCCGATGGAGGCAGCAAACCGGACGCACAGCAGAGGCTATGCGGAGGATTTGCCGGCACAGGGCGAAAAAGATGGACGAAGACGGCGGTGCTGAATTGATCCCTGCTTCCTTAACCTTGACAGTATAGCACACATCGACAAACATGGCTTTCAAAATCCCTCCCGATCGTGTAAAATAAGGGAAAAATATGGGGGGAAATTTCATGATACGACAGGCAGCAGTACAGGACATCCCGGAGATGCTGCGCATCTACGACGCGGCACGCGCAGCGATGCGCGCGGTGGGCAACCCTACGCAGTGGAGCGGCGGCTATCCCGCAGAGGAACTTCTCCGTGCGGACATCGCGCGCGGCGTGAGCTATGTCCTGCAAGATGCAGGCGCCGCGCCTCATGCCGTCTTTGCCCTCATCGCGGGCGACGATCCGACCTACACGCACATCGAGAATGGCGCATGGCGCGACGATACGCCGTACGCCACCCTCCACCGCGTGGGCAGCGACGGCTCGCACCGCGGCACATTCCGCGCCGTATTGGACTTTGCACGCACACAGTACAGCCATCTGCGTGCCGATACACACGAGGACAATCACCCCATGCAGCATCTATTGTGCGCGGCTGGATTCGTCTTCTGCGGCACGATCTATGTCGCGGATGGCACCCCGCGTCGCGCCTATGAATGGATAAAGGAGTCTCACCCATGATCGAATGCGTCACCGTCGGCGATATGATCCCGACCCATTCCTATTTCTACATCGACGACGAGTCAAAGCACGGCTTTCTCATCGACGCAGGAGCAGAGGGCGGCCGCCTCGCTGCACACGCCGCAGAGCGCGGCTGGACGATCGAGCGGCTGCTCCTCACGCACTGTCACTTCGACCACATCGGCGGCGTGGACGACTTCCGTGCACACATTCCCTGTCCCGTCTGTGCCGCTGCGGAGAGCCCGCGCTACTGCAGCGACCCGAACTGGAATCTCTCCACATGGGGCGGTGCGCCCGTGACGCTCGCCGATGTGGAGACGTTCGCCAACGGCGCGCACATCGCACTCGCAGCAAATCCTGCGCTGTCACTTGAGGTGCGCTATACGCCGGGGCATACGACGGACTCCTGCATCTTTTACAGCGCACACGACGGTATCGCGTTCGTCGGCGACACGATCTTTTTCGCGAGCGTCGGGCGCACAGACTTCCCGGGCGGCGACACGTCGGCACTCTGGGAGAGCATTCGGACGCAGGTCTTTACCCTGCCGCCCGATACAGTGCTCTACTCGGGGCACACGGAGCCGACGACGGTCGGCGATGAGCTGGCACGCTATCGCCGATGAACGCTCATGAGTTTATGGCGTCGCTCGCACAGGGCACGCCGCCGCAGATCTACCTCCTCGCCGGGGAGGAACCGTACTACATCCGCCGCGCCGAGGAGGCGATCCTGCGCCGTCTCCTGCCCGATGCCGCCGAGCGTGCAGACGCGCTCATCCGCTATGAGGAGATGCCCGCCATCGACGCGCTGGCCGAGTCACTGGAGACCGCCCCCTTTTTCACGGACAAGATCGTCGTCCTCGTCCATGACGCCGCCGTCTTTCGCGCGGGGAAAAAGGCGGCGGAGGGCGATACACCTGCGCCGAAGGACGCTGCGGCGGAGCGTCTTCTCGCCCTCCTGACGAACCTCCTGCCGACGACCTATGTCGTATTTACCCTCAATGCAAAGCCCGACAAGCGGCGCAAACTCTATCAGACAGTGCAGAAGGCGGGGCGCATCCTCGAGAGCGAGGCCGTGCGTCCGTGGAATGTCGAGGGATGGCTGAACGAGCGTCTGCGCGAGATGGGGCGCTCCATGCAGCGCGAGGCGCGCACATTCTTTCTGAATGTCGTCGGCATGATGCAGACGATCTCACTGGAGTTTCTCGACCGGCAGCTGGAAAAGCTCACGCTCTACACCGACAACAAACAGTTCACGGAGGCGGATCTGCGCGCGGCGTTCTCGGAGATGCCCGAGGTCTCCGTCTTTGCGCTCATGGATGCCATCAGCGCGCGCGACGTGCGGCGCGCCATGGATCTCCTCGCTCGCTGCCGCGCAGACGGCGTGCACTTCACCGTACTGCTCGCCCTCCTGACGCGGCACGTCCGCCATCTCTGGCAGGCGCGGCGCCTCCTCGCGAGCGGAACACCACCCAAGGGGCTCGGCAAGATCATGGGGCTGCACCCCTTCATCGCCGAAAAACTCGGCGGGCACGCGCGCGGCTTTCGAGAATCCACGCTGCGGGATGCCGTCCTCGCCCTCGCCGATGCCGACTACCTGCTGAAGACGGGACAGGCGGGCGACGAACTGCTCGAGGACATCATCATCCGCCTGTGCCGCAAATAATTTCTCCATATAAGAAAGAAGGCATTATTGTTATGATATCGTACGATGATCGTTTTTTCTCCGTCCGGAATACCACGCGGATGGCGCTCTGCATCGCGCTGATCTGCGTGAGTGCCTATATCGCCATTCCCGTCCCCTTCATGGCACCGCTGACGATGCAGACCTTCGTCATGTGCCTCGCGGCACTCGTCCTGACCCCGCGCCAGACCGCCGTCGTGCTCATCGGCTACACACTGATCGGCGCGATTGGCCTGCCCGTCTTTGCGGGCGGTGTCGGCGGACTCGGCATCATCATGGGACCGCGCGGTGGCTTTTTCATCGGGTTTCTTGTCGCCTATACACTGATGAGCCTCCTCAAGGGACATACGCCGTCCTTTCCACGCTACGCCCTCGTCGGCGCGCTCATCAGCGTCCCCATCACATATCTCTTTGCGACGCTGTGGCTGACCATTCTCTTCGGCGATAAATTCGTCGGCATTAGCGCCGCCTTCATGGCGCTCGTCCAGTTCATCCCGGGCGATCTCATCAAAGCCGTTGCTGCAGCAGCGCTCGGCGTGACACTTAATCGGCGGCTTCGCTATTTCTAAAAAGATACAGGCAAAAAGAACCTGCCATAGGTCATAAAATCTATGGCAGGTTCTTGTCTTACCGGGAGGATCAGGTCTCGTCTTTCGGTACCATGTCCTCATCCTTGAGTGTGCCCGCACGCGCACGGTCGGCAAACTCTGCCGTCGCGGTAAAGAGCACGTCAGTCGAGCTGTTGAGCGCCGTCTCACAGGAATCCTGCAGAACGCCGATGATAAAGCCGACGCCGACGACCTGCATCGCAATGTCGTTGCTGATGCCGAACGAGGAGCAGGCAACGGGGATGAGGAGCAGCGATCCGCCCGCAACGCCCGATGCGCCGCACGCACCAACGGTGGCGACAAGGCAGAGCAGAAGTGCCGTCGGCAGATCGACTGTGACGTTCAGCGTATGTGCTGCCGCGAGCGAGAGTACGGCGATCGTGATCGCCGCGCCGCTCATGTTGATCGTCGCGCCGAGCGGAATGGAGATGGAGTAGATATCAGGGTTCAGTCCGAGGCGCTTGCACAGCTGCATATTGACGGGGATATTTGCCGCCGAGCTGCGCGTAAAGAATGCGTAGATGCCGCTCTCGCGCAGCGTTGTGATAACGAGGGGGAACGGGTTGCGGCGAATGTGCAGCCAGACGATGATCGGGTTCATGATAAGCGCAACAGAGAAGAATGCCCCGAGGAGGACGGCGAGCAGATGCAGATAGCTGACAATCGCATCCGTGCCATTCGTGCCGACCGCGTCCGCCACGAGTCCCATGATGCCGAACGGGGCAAAGCGGATGACCCAGAGGACGATCTGCGTCATGACGACGGCAAAGTCGCGCACGGTATTCTTTGTCGTTGCATTCGCCTTCTGCAGGGCGACGCCTGCAAGAATACTCCACGCGAGGATGCCGATGTAGTTCGCGTTTGCAATGGCGTGGAGTGGATTGTCAACGACGTTGAGGATCAGATTGTGAACAACCTCGACGATGCCGCTCGGCGGTGTAACCGACGCCTCTGCCACGACGAGGTGGAGAGACGAGGGAAAGGCAAACGAGAACGCTACGGCGACGATGGACGCAAGGAACGTCGCGATAACGTAGAGGCGCACGATGGGCTTGAGCGCTGATCCCGCACCGACCGTACGCTGCGCCATGGCATTCATGACGAGCACAAAGACGAGGATCGGTGCGACGCCCTTCAGGGCACGCACGAACACGTCGCCGAGCACGGCGACGAGTGGGATTGCGGCGGGCGCATAGAGCGCGATGAGGATACCGATGATAAGTCCGACCGCGATGAGCTTGATGAGTGCCGTCTCACGGTATTTGCGGCTGATACTTCTGAACAAAAAATCTCCTCCTTAGGGAATCGATGATGGGATATAAAAAAACATCCGTTATTATAGCAGAATGGGCGTGTCTTGTCACGCCCCCGTCAACATCAGACCTACTGTATTCTGATTAGGCTTCTGCATTCTGCATCATGGACGGAGATCCTCCCTCCTCCTCCTGCCGCAGCTCCTCGATGTACCGCGCCACGGCATTCTGCCACGGGGGCAGGCGGCGGAACCCCGCCGCATCGAGACTCTTCTTGCTGAGGCGCGAGTTCAGCGGGCGCACCGCCTTTGTCGGATAGCTGTGCGTGGGCACAGAGGTGACGCTCACCGCCTTCCCTGCCGCACGGAAGACCTCAGCAGCGAACTGCGCCCACGAGCAGAAGCCCTCGTTGGTCGCGTGGTAGATGCCGTACTTCTCCGATGCAATCATATCGGCGAGCAGCGAAGCGAGGTCATGTGTATAGGTCGGTGAGCCAACCTGATCGCCGACGACGGAGAGACTCTTGTGCTCCTGCGCGAGGGTCAGCATGGTCTTGACAAAATTCTTGCCGTGGATGCCGAACACCCACGAAATGCGGACGATGAAGTACTGGGAGAGATGCGCCATGACCGCCTCCTCGCCCATGAGCTTCGACGCACCGTAGACGTTGCGCGGTCCCGTCATATCATCCGTCTCATACGGCGTCGTGCCTGTCCCGGGGAAAACGTAGTCCGTACTGATGTAGAGCAGCCTGATCCCGCGCTCCGCGGCAAGACGTGCGAGGATCTCCGTCCCCGCCGCATTGATGAGACGGCAGCGGGCAGGCTCGTCCTCTGCCTTGTCCACGGCGGTGTATGCGGCTGCATGGAGGATGGCGTCCGGCTCGGTCGCCTCGATGACGGCACGCATGACATTCTCGTCCGACAGCGGAAAGAGCTCCGAGGAGACGCCGTGTACCTCGTGTCCGCGCGCACGGAACTCCTTCACGCAGTCATAGCCGAGCTGTCCCGTCGCTCCCGTGATGAGGATTTTCATCGCAATCCGTCCTTTCTTTTCCATGCGTATTATCCGTGATTTCTTGCTCTTATTGTATCACAAAGGCGCCGCCCATGGGCGACGCCTTTTCAGTATACACTATGATTTAAGTGTCGGCATCACAAGGGAGATGGCAGTCCCCTGCCCCTCTGCGCTCTTCACCGCGATGCGGATGCCATGCTGCTCGGCGATCCATCGGGCGATCGAGAGCCCCAGCCCAGAGCCGCCCGTCTCCTTCGTACGCGAGGAGTCCACGCGGTAGAACCGCTCGAAGATATGCGCCTGATGTTCCGGCGCGATACCGATGCCGTCGTCCGAGAGCGTCACCGTGACGGATTTGCCGTCCGCGGCCATGATGGACGACGCACGGATGTGGCCTCCGGCAGGCGTGTACTTTCGGCTGTTTTCGAGGAAGATGCGGAAGAGCTGACGCAGGAGAACGGGATCGGCGCTGACCACCGCTTCGTCGTTCCTATCCAGAACCACCTCGTGCGAGCTCGTCACCATCTGCATCTTTTCCATCGTATCCGAGAGAATCTCCGCAAGAAGCACCGTCTCCTTGTGCACTGCCTGACGCTTCTGGTCGGCACGCGCGAGGAAGAGCAGTTTCTCGATGAGCTGCTGCATATTCTCCGCCTCAGAGCGGATCGCCGTGATGCCCTCCTCGAGGATCTCCTTATCCTCACGCCCCCAGCGCGAGAGCATGTCGGAGTATCCGAGGATGACCGTCAGCGGCGTGCGCAGCTCATGGGAGGCATCCGAGACAAACCTCTGCTGCTGGACAAAGCCCTCCTGCAGACGCTCAAGCATTCGGTTGAACGTACGCGCCAGCTCCGAGAGCTCATCGCGCGCGCGCGGGATCGTGAGACGCTGTCCGAGGCGCTCCACCTCGATGCTGCCCGCCGTCCGCGTGATCGCGCGAATCGGTGTCAGAATGCGCCGACTGATGAAATGCCCTGCGATGAGCGCGAGCACAAAGCAGATCGCAACGGTATAGAAGAGCAGCCGCTGCAGCGAGTAGAAAAAATCCTTTTCCGTCGTAATCGTGCGTAAAAAATGAATCCGATAGGTGGTGCCGCCGTACTCGATCGTACGCTGAGCATGATAGACCGAGCCGTTGCGGAACTCGGAGACCTCCATCTCGGGGTTTGCCCAGAACGGCGTCTGCACTCGGCCCTGCTCGATCGCCGCATTCGACGGAAAGTGCGGATCCGTATCGAGAACAACGCGCCCCGCATCATCCGTTATCCGCACGATCACGCCGGGGATCACGGGTCCCTCAAACCAGAACTTCGCTTCGGCCGCATTTCCGCTCTCGATGTTGTTCATCACATGACGGATACTGCGGTCGAGATCGACCTCTGCCTGCCGATAAAAAAAGATGTATGCGCCCATCCCCAGAATCGTCGTAGAAAGAATAAGCACGAAAAAGAGGATGGCGGCATACATCAACGTGATCTTGGTTGAGATGCGGATATAGAGACAGCGGTCAGCCCAGTCCGACAGTCGTCTCCTAATCGCGCACCACATAGCCGACGCCCCGCACCGTATAAATGTACTTCTTATGGAAGCGGTCATCCAGCTTGGCGCGCAGATAGCGAATGTAGACATCGACGACGTTGGTCTCGCCCGTGTAGTCGAAGCCCCATACCTCCTGCAGAATTTGATCGCGGGTCAGCACTGTACGCTTGTTGCGCAGGAGATACTCCAGGAGGTCATACTCGCGCTTTGTAAGCGCGACCGTCTCCCCATCCACCTGCACCTCATAGCGCGAGAGGAACATGATGAGATTTTTCACCGTCAGGCGGTCGGATGCATCGTCCGTCGAGATATCGCGGCGGCGGAGCGCGTTGCGGATGCGTGCGATCAGCTCAGGCACGGCAAACGGCTTCGTGATGTAGTCGTCCGCACCGATGTCGAGTCCCTCGACCCTGTCCTCCACTGCATCGCGCGCCGTCAGCATGATGATGGGCACGTTTGACACCGTGCGCACACGGCGGCAAATCTCGATCCCGTCCATGCCGGGCAACATCACATCGAGCAGGATAATGTCGAAATTCTCCTGAATGATGCGCTCATAGGCACGCGTACCGTTCCCCTCGATCTCGGCCGTAAAGCCCTCGTGCTCTAATTCCATCTGCAAAAAACGGGCAATTCGCGTCTCATCCTCCACGATAAGGACATGTGTCTTCTCTTCCATCTGAAACACCTCACATCATTTCCCTATTGATGTATTTAATGCCTATACTATATATGAATGCAGGAAGAATTAAAAGCGAAAACAGCAAAATATAATCGAAATTTTAAGGACATGACGATTTCCCCCGGTTTTCTTTTGGTTTTCCTTGACAATAGTGCATCCGTCCCGTATAAAACAGGGTAGGAATGACAAAATGGAGGAACAGCAGTGAACGAAAACGGACGGCTCTATCTCTGTGCAACGCCCATCGGCAACCTCGGCGACATCACCTACCGCGCCGTTGAGATGCTGCGCACGGCGGATCTCATCGCCGCCGAGGACACGCGCCATACGCGCGGACTCCTCGCGCACTACGACATCCATACGCCCATGACCAGCTACCATGAGCACAACAAGGATGCCAAGGGCCCCGAACTCATCGCACGGATGCAGGCAGGGGAGACCATCGTCTGCGTCAGCGATGCGGGGCTCCCGGGCATCGCCGATCCCGGCGGGGATCTTGTGCGCCGCGCCGTCGCCGCCGGTATCTCCGTCACCCCGCTGCCGGGCGCGAACGCCGCACTATCCGCACTCATCTGCGCGGGACTCCCACTCGAAGGATTCACCTTCGTCGGCTTTCTCCCGCGCAAGGAAAAGAAACGGCGCGAGGTGCTGGCACGCGTCGCCGCCTCCCCCGAGACGCTCATCTTCTACGAGGCGCCGCATCGTCTGCGTGAAACGCTTGACGCTCTCACAGAGTGCCTTGGAAGGGAGCGGCAGGCGTGCGCCGCACGCGAACTGACGAAGAAGTTCGAGGAGTTCCGCCGTGCGCCGCTCGGCGAGCTCTCAGACTACTACCGAGAGAACGAGCCGCGCGGCGAGTTCGTGATCGTCGTCGCGGGCGCAGATGAGAATGTCGCCGCGGATGATGGGGAGGAGATGTCCCTCACGGAGCGTTATGCAGCACATATCGCCGCAGGGCTCGACAAGAAGGAAGCCATGCGCCGCACCGCGCAGGAACTCGGCATCTCGCGGCGGAATGTGTATCAGGCGGTGCTGGGGGAGAAGCTATGCGATACATGAATCTGTATTTAAGCGCATCAATACCACAGTTGGAGACCTTTCTCGCCGTGAAAAAGGTCATCGACGAATGGGACCCCCTGCATTTGTTTCCGTGTGCGCCGCTGGACGAATATGAGCATGAGGTTCACTTGATCTGCAAGCGGCTGGAGGGATGTCCTCCGTGGCGGGATCCCCCTGCTCTTGATGAGTTGGCAGGGTTTATCGGCTATGTCTGCTGTGAGTGCAATCACTATGATCGCAGTTGGGCCGTGTATCGGGCGGTTGCAGACAAGGTCATTCACGCGGTAAAAAATGTCTCCGCTTGACCATGCCGATACATACAGACACCGCCGTTCATCCCCGATACAGAAATGTATCCGTGCTTTCCTAGCGGAGACGATTGTACGCAGCGGCACGGATACTGATGGAGATGTTCGTCCAGAGCACATCATTCTTGTAAAAGTAGATATGATAAATACAGTTCTCTGTGTATATGAATGCCGCCGCAGTTGTCACCCCGCACACTCTGTGCTACTATATACAGGAAATTATATCGAAACGAGGCATGATTTATGAGCGAAAAGACTCCATTTTACATCACCACCCCCATCTACTACCCAAGCGCGAAGCTGCACATCGGTCACGCCTACTGCACGACGGTTGCGGATACCATTGCGCGCTACAAGCGGCTCGCGGGCTTCGATGTGTTCTTCCTGACCGGCTCGGATGAGCACGGGCAGAAGATCCAGCAGGCGGCGGAGAAGGAGGGCATCACGCCCATCCGGTACGTCGACCGCATCGTTGCGAGCTTTCAAGAGCTGTGGCGGCTGCTCGGCATCTCCTACGACGACTTCATCCGTACGACGCAGCCGCGCCACTATGAGCTCGTGCAGGACATCTTCCAGCGCATCTACGATCAGGGCGACATCTACAAGGGTGAGTACAAGGGACTCTACTGCACGCCGTGCGAGAGCTACTGGACGAGGCTGCAGCTCGACGAGAACGGCTGCTGCCCCGACTGCCACCGCCCCGTGCAGGAGGTCTCCGAGGAGGCGTACTTCTTCCGCATGAGCAAGTATGCGGATCGTCTGCTCGCCTACATCAACGAGCATCCCGACTTCATCCAGCCCGTCTCGCGCCGCAACGAGATGATCGCCTTCATCGAGCAGGGACTGGAGGATCTGTGTGTCTCGCGCACCTCGTTCGACTGGGGCATCCCCGTGCCGTTTGACCCAAAGCACGTCGTCTACGTTTGGTTCGACGCACTGACGAACTATCTCACGCCGATCGGCTACCTCCACGACAAGGAAATGTTCCATAAATACTGGCCGGCGGACGTGCATCTCGTCGGCAAGGAAATCGTGCGCTTTCACACGATCATCTGGGGCTGTATGCTTATGGCGCTCGGGCTTGACCTGCCGAAAAAAGTCTACGGCCACGGCTGGCTCATCGTCAACGGTGCCAAGATGTCGAAGTCGGTCGGCAACGTCGTCGACCCCGTCGCCCTCATCGAGGAGTTCGGCGCGGACGCCATCCGCTACTTTCTCCTGCGCGAGATCGCACTCGGACAGGACGGCAACATCTCGCGCGATGCGCTCATCGGACGCATCAACTCCGATCTGGCGAACGATCTCGGCAACCTGCTTCACCGCACGCTCTCCATGGCAAAAAAATATCGGAAGGGCGTTATCACAAAGGGTGAAGGGCGCACGGACTTCGACGCGGCACTCGAAACGATGACGGCGGCGACGGTGCGCGACTATACGGAGCAGATGGACGCGATGGAGCTCTCCGCCGCAGTAAAGACCGTCTGGGCACTGATCTCGCGCACGAACAAGTACATCGACGAAACTGCGCCGTGGATGCTCGCCAAGGACGAAGCGAAGGCGGCACAGCTTGACGCTGTACTCTATCACCTTGTCGAGACGCTGCACATCGTCAGCGTCCTCATCGCGCCGTTCATGCCGACGACGGCACGCCGCATTCACGAGCAGCTCGGCTTCCATGCGGACTTTGACGGCGTGCAGCTGGCGGACATCGCCGCATGGGGCACAACGCCTGACGGGCATACGGTCGGCACGGCAGAGCAGCTCTTCCCGCGCATCGAGGTCGAGAAGGCATGACACTCATCGACACGCACGCCCACCTCTGCGACGAAAAATTCGACGATGACCGCAGCGACGTGATCGCACGCGCGCGTGAGGCTGGCGTAACGAAGATCATCAGCATGGGCGATACGATGGCGGCATCTGCGCAGGCGGTGCAGGATGCGGAGGAATATCCCGCACTCTATGCCGCCGTCGGAATCCACCCCGAGAGCGCGTGTGTGCTGACGGACGAGATGCGCCGTCAGCTCCTCACATGGGCACAGCATCCGAAGGTCGTCGCCGTCGGCGAGATCGGACTCGACTACTACTGGGAAAAGGACGCGTCGCGCCGCGCCCTGCAGCGCGACCTCCTTGCAGCGCAGCTTGACCTCGCACGCGAGGCGGGGCTTCCCGTCTGCATCCATGACCGCGAGGCGCACGGCGACACACTCGCCATGCTGCGCGCCGAGGGGGCGGGACTCACGGGCGTCCTCCACTGCTACTCGGGCAGTCTTGAGATGGCTCGTGAGCTGTGGAAGATGGGCTGGTACATTGGCATTGACGGGCCGCTCACGTACAAGAATGCGGCGAAACTGCCCGACATCGTCCGCGAGGCTCCGGCAGACAAACTCCTCGTCGAGACGGACTGCCCCTACCTCGCTCCCGTCCCCCTGCGCGGCAAGCGCAACGAGCCCGCCTGCATCACGCATATCGCCGCCAAGATCGCCGAGATCCGCGGCGAGACCATCGAGGACGTCGCACGCTATACGACGGAGAACGCAGAGCGGCTCTATCCAAAGCTGCAGAATGGTACATAATTATCGCTCAAAAAAGGGACTGTTGCATGAAGGTAAATTTATCTTTGTGCAACAGTCCATCTTTTCGTATAGGGGCAGATCGGCGAAACAACGGTAACGAAAACTTGCCCCCCTACAGAAATAGGGCACACGAATACGGACGATTGCAATGCTCGCCCTTATTCGTGTGCCCTGATTGGTTTCTTTCCGACATCTTCTTATGCCGCTTCTCTCAATGGTACCAGATGCCGCTCCAACGTCTCGCTCTGTATCTTCTGGTGCAGTTTGAAGACGTTGTGTGCCAGTGCCAGCAGAATGGCCTCACCCAAGACATTCGCACGCCCTCTCGTAAGAAAGCGGCGAAATCCAAAGGCCCCCTTGATCTGTGCAAAGACGCCCTCTGCCTGGATGCTGCGGTTCATCCGCAAAACGATGCCTTCCGTGCTCTTGATCCGTGCAAGGTTCTTTGCACGCTCTCGTTGAAAGACCTTGGCGACCTCCAATCTCTTGGTTCGTTCCTCCATTGGTATCTTGCTGTGGTTGCCATGGATGCACTGCTTCTTTCTTTCGCAGCCGTTGCAGTCTGTACACGTGTAGATGGTCTTTTCGCTCACATACCCGCTCGCACTCTTTGTCCTGCGCGTCCCCGTCACAACGAGTCGCCGCCCCTCGGCGCACTGGTAGACATCCTCCGCCGCAAGGTAGTTCATGTTCTCCCGCCGCCCGATATCCTGCTTCCATTTGCGCTTCTTGCTCACTTCGTAGTTGTTCGGCTTGATGTAGGAGGCCTGTCCCTTTTCCCTCAAATACAGGTAGTTCTCCTCACTCTCATATCCTGCATCAGCGACGAGTTTCCGACTCCTTTTTCCGATGTGTGCATGAAAATCCTCCAAGAACGGGATGAGTGTCCGTGTATCTGTCGGGTTCGGGTAAACACCCGCCCATACGATAAAGGATGCCTCCACGCCATATTGCAGATTATATGCCGGCTTTAACTGCCCGTTCTTCATTGCATCTTCTTTCATCCGCATGAAGGTTGCTTCATAATCTGTCTTGGAAAAGCTGTTGCGATCCCCGCAGATGTGCAGCTTCTTTGTGTAGTCCTTCAGATGGCTGATGTAAGAGTCCAGTGTCCCCATGGTACGCTGAAGCACGGTCTTTCGTTTTCCACGCCCGTAAACGAAGATGATGTTTTGCTCTCTTTGTATGCGTTTCAAACGTCGGTGCAGACGTTTCAGATGGTGGAGGCGGATCTCAGAGCCACGGCGCAGGTGGATACTGAACTCTTTTTCTACGCCGGCAAGAAAGGCATCGAGTTTCTCCATGAGTTTGGCACGGTTCTTTGCAACGCCTTTTTTCCAAACGAAGGTGTACTTGCCCGCAACTGCTTCGATCTTTGTGCCGTCAACAAAGAGGTTCTCAAACGAGATGGCTCCAACGGATGCAAGAAACTTCGCCATTTGTGACAGAATCTCCTTGGCGCAGGGGGCAAAGTGATCCCTGCGAAAACGGGCGATGGTTGTGTGATCGGGTGCGGGTCGTCCTTCGAGCAGATACATGAAGTGGATGTCCCTTAGGCATACCTCCTCGATGCGGCGGGAACTGTAGATTTGATTCATGTATGCGTAGATGAGGATGGCAAGCAGCTGATGCAGTGATACGAGATTCCGCTCGGCACGTCGAAAGCTCCTGTAAAGTGGGGTAAGATCCATTTGATGGATGCAGTGGAGCAGGAGACGAACGGGATCGTCTTTCTTGATTTGAAATTCAAAGTTGAGGGGGAGGCTGGGTTGAAATGTGCCTCCGTAGGATGTATAATCCTTATGTAAAATTTGTTGCATACTCATATTTTACGCCAGAAGCCGGTGTTTTTGCACAAAATTGAGGCTGCTGCACGTTTGTTTCGTGCAACAGCCCCTTTTTGTGGTATGATACCCCTCGCGCCGTCTCGCGCAGGTCGCACAGGTGTGCACGGAGATTAGCCGCGGCGAGGACGTTACGCACCACCTCGCCCGCGAGGACATACGCCCTGCCGCTCGGCTGATCCTCATCCGCGTATAAGCGCGCATCGCGGCGGTCAATGATCTCCCCCGTTGCGCGGTCATAGACGAGTAGGCGGACGGCGGCACCGCTGTGCAGAAAATTCTCCTCATAGAAGATACTCGTGTAATATATCTCCTCATAGTAGGTCGTGAGGATCGGCAGAACGACGAGGTCTGCCTCCACGGCATCTGCCATCGCACGCAGGACGACAGGATAGTCATAGCCGCGCCGCGTGGCATACTGCCCACAGGCACTATCATACGCATCCATCAGCGCACGGTCATCGACGTAGGTGAGCCAGCCCATCGTATCGTTCAGCGGCATGTGGAGATCGCGCGCGACCATCTCCTCGAGCGCATCCACCGTCTCCGCATCGACATCCCCTGCACGCCCTCCACCACGAGCGGCAGCTGTGCGATACGCGCAGCTGCCAGCGCAGGTGCCGTGGGCAGGAGCAGGAGAAAGACGCTCAGCAGAGCCGTATATCTCAGAAACTGTTGCATATCCTATCGATCTCCCCCAGGGAAGCACGGATACACCGCAGACGGTACCCCTTCCACCGCTTCACGGTCCCCCTCCCCCGCGTGTGCGGGGGAGGCTTTGGGGAATCCTTAGTGAATCGCCTTTTTCTTGAACCGTCCGCCCACGATGTCATGCACGGCATTGATGGTCACAAAGGCGCGCTCGTCCTTGTCGAGGACGATTTCCTTGAGCTTGTCCAGCTCGAGGCGCGTCACCACGCAGTAGAGGACTTCCTTCGCCTCGCCCGTGTAGCCGCCAGCCCCGTGGAGCAGCGTCACACCGCGTCCGAGCCGCTCGTTGAGGGCGGCGGTGACCTCCTCGTGCTCGTTCGTGACGATCATGACGGCATACGACTCATCGAGTCCCTTCAGCACGACGTCGATCATCTTTGCGATGACGAAGTAGGCAAAGAGCGAGTACATCGCCTTGTCCCAGCCGTAGAGCAGCCCCGCCGAGGAGAGGATAAAGAGGTTGATGAACATGACCACCTCGCCGACGGAGAACTGGGTCCGCGCATCCATGATGATCGCGACGATCTCTGTCCCGTCGAAGCAGCCGCCCGTACGCATGACGATGCCGACGCCGAGCCCCGTCACCACGCCGCCGAAGATCGCAGCGAGGAACGGGTCATTCGTCACCTGCGGTACGTCATGAAGCACACTCGACCAGATCGAGAGCATGATGATGGCAAAGACCGTCGAGAGCGCGAAACTCTTGCCGATCTGTTTGTACCCCATAAAGACAAAGGGAATATTATAGAGCACGAGAAACACACCGAGACTCATGCCCGTGATGGTCTGCGACATGATCGACAGACCCACAACACCACCGTCGATGACATTGTTCGGGATGAGGAAAAGATCGAGTCCTACGGCAGTGATGAAGGCACCGATAATGAGCCGCAGGCATTTTTTGATGTAGAAAAATGCCCCCTTCGGAGCTGCCTTCTTGGGGCGCGGCGTCGGTGCCGGCTTTTCCTGTGCCTCCACGAGCACCTGCTCAGTACTGCTGTCTACGATTTCGTTCATACGTCCTCCCATTCCCCCAAAACGCTGTACCTTTCTTTTTTATTATAGAGGAAAGAAAATCCGCTGACAAGTCCACCGCTATGAGAACGACTTTCTTGACTTTACTGTGCCTGCATTATATGATGGCAATATTGGAAAGAGATTCATCTGTAATGGGACAGGAGGGATGTATATGATCTACACGGTCACCTTCAATCCGTCGATTGACTACATCGTCCGATTGGAGCAGTTCACCCCGGGCGAGATCAACCGCGTGAACTATGAGCAGATCCTGCCGGGAGGCAAGGGCATCAACGTCGCCATCGTACTGAAAAATCTCGGGCATGATGCAACGGCACTCGGCTTCCTCGCGGGATTCACAGGCATGGCGATGCAGCAGCAGCTCCGCTCATTCAATGTGACGGAGGACTTCGTACATCTCGACGAAGGGTTCTCACGCATCAACGTCAAGATCAAGGCGGAGCGTGAGACGGAGATCAACGGGCAGGGGCCGAAGATTCCGCCCGAAGCGCAGCGCGCCCTCTTTGAAAAGCTCGATCGTCTCTCACACGGTGACACCCTCGTCCTCGCAGGGTCGATTCCGAATACCCTGCCCGACGATATCTATGAACGCATCATGGAACACCTCGACGGGCGCGGCATCCGCATTGTCGTGGATGCGACGAAGAACCTTCTGCGGCGTGTGCTGAAGTATCACCCGTTCCTCATCAAGCCAAACAATCACGAGCTTGGCGAGATGTTCGGCGTGACATTGAACACAGACGACGAGATCATCGAGCATGCGAAACGCCTGCAGGACGAGGGTGCGACAAACGTCCTCATCTCCATGGCGGGCGACGGTGCGATCCTCCTCACCGAGGAGGGCGTATTCTATCGCTCTGCCGCGCCGAAGGGCACACTCGTCAACTCTGTCGGCGCAGGCGACTCAATGGTCGCAGGCTTCCTCGCAGGCTATATGGAGTCGGACGGCGACTACGAGCGCGCCTTCTACATGGGCGTTGCGACCGGCTCCGCCTCGGCATTCTCCGAGAACCTTGCCACGCGCGAGGAGGCTCTCGCGCTGCTGAAAACAATCGCGTAATGTAAGAGCGGCGTGCGTCCTGCGTGTATGAACGTAAACCTATCGCAGCTGTGCAATCCCATGTGGCGTGTGTCCTGCGCAGAACCCTCGTTGCGCAAGCGGTCGTGTGCTCGTCCGCCAAAATACCTGCGGATTCCAAACGCGCTGCGCTTGAACGATTAAAATCCGCAGTGGGCGGGTCGCACACTCTGTGCCGGTTGCTCCACTAGGGTTTGCTAAAGGACTGCACGCCACTCCAAACAATGCGGATATTTTCAAGGAATATTGCACAGCAGATACAACACAATGAAAAAGGAGGGTTTTCCCTTTGCATATCAACGACCTTTTGAAGCCCGAGAGCATTGCTCTCGGCGTCTCCGCCCCCGCCTCCAAGGAGGCAGCCATCCGCCTGCTCGCGGACTGCATGGAAAAGGGTGGAAACCTCAGTAACAAGGAACAGTACGTCAAGGACGTACTCGCACGTGAGGCGAGCGGCACGACGGGCCTCGGCGACGGCATTGCAACCCCGCACGCCAAGAGCGACGGCGTAAAGGCAGCAGGTCTCGCCGCCATGACCATCCCCGACGGCATGGACTTTGCCGCGATGGACGGCAATCCGAGCCGCCTCTTCTTCATGATTGCCGCACCGAACGGCGCAAACGACGAGCACCTCACCATTCTCTCCAGCCTTGCGACCATGATTATGGATCCCGACTTCAAGGAAGCACTCATCGCCGCCAAGACCGTCGAGGAATTCCGCGGCCTCATCGACGCGAAGGAAAACGGCACCTTCACCGCACCGAACGCGGCAGAGGAGAGCACGGAGAGCGCACCTGCCGCCGACCACATCCAGATCCTCGCCGTCACCGCCTGCCCCACGGGCATCGCGCACACCTTTATGGCGGCGGAGAGCCTGGAACAGCACGCGAAGAAACGCGGCATCTCCATCAAGGTCGAGACGAACGGCTCGGCGGGCGTGAAGAACGTCCTCACACCGGAGGAGATCGCCGCTGCCGACGGCATCATCGTTGCGGCGGACAAGAACGTCGCCATGTCGCGCTTTGACGGACACCGCGTCGTCATCACGAAGGTTGCGGACGGCATCAACAAGGCAGATGAGCTCATCGACCGTGCTCTCGCGGGCTCTGCGCCCGTCTATCACGCGAGCGGTGCGGATACGGCAGAGGGGGCGGATGCATCCGAGGAGGAGAGCCTCGGACGCCAGATCTACAAGCACCTCATGAACGGCGTCTCGCACATGCTCCCGTTCGTCGTCGGCGGCGGTATCCTCATCGCCCTCGCCTTCCTCTTTGACGACTACACGATTGACCCGTCGCATTTCGGCTCGAACACCCCGCTCGCCAAATTCTTCATGGATGTCGGCGGCGCATCGTTCGGCTTTATGCTTCCCGTTCTCGCGGGCTTCATCGCCATGTCCATCGCTGACCGCCCCGGTCTCGCCGTCGGCTTCGTCGGCGGCGCGCTCGCGGGTGCACACGGCACGGGCTTCCTCGGTGCACTCCTCGCAGGATTTATCGGCGGCTATGCCGTCAACCTGCTGAAGAAGGGCTTTGCGGGACTGCCCGCCGCACTCGACGGCATCAAGCCCGTCCTGCTCTACCCGTTCTTCGGCATCCTCATCATCGGCTTTATCACCCTTTTCATCATCACGCCGCCCGTCGCCGCCATCAACACATGGATGGTCGCGACACTCGGCAGCATGGATCCCTCAGCGCGCGTCCTTATGGGCATTGTCGTCGGCGGCATGATGGCGATCGACATGGGCGGCCCAATCAACAAGGCGGCGTATGTCACGGGCACGGGGCTCCTCGCCTCGGGCGAGTATCACGTCATGGCGGCAGTCATGGCCGGCGGCATGGTTCCGCCGCTCGCGATTGCCCTCGCGACTACCCTCTTTAAGAACCGCTTCACCGAGAGCCAGCGCAAGGCGGGCATCACGAACTACGTCATGGGGCTCTCCTTCATTACGGAGGGTGCCATTCCCTTTGCTGCTGCCGACCCCGTCCGCGTCATCCCCTCGATGGTCGTCGGCTCGGCACTTGCGGGCGCACTCACCATGGTCTTTGACTGCACGCTGCGTGCGCCCCACGGCGGCATCTTCGTCGTCCCGACCATCGGCAACCCGCTCATGTACCTCGTGAGCATCATCATCGGCGCCATCGTCGGTGCTGTCATCCTGTCGATGCTCAAAAAACCGATCAAAGAATAACGGCATAGAAAATACCGCCGCACCGAGATCCTCGGCACGGCGGTATTTTCCGTTTTAGAACAATTCACTCTCGGCGATGCGCCCCATGAGCTCCTTCGACGGGATGAAGAAGAGCTGTCCCTTCAGTGCCGTCGAGTACTCAAGCAGACGATCGTCCTGCGTAAACATATTGGTGAGCATCTGCCGCGTCACATCCCAGTGGCGTGCATAGCCGATGAAGTAGGTACCGCGCACGCCCTCGCCCGGGTTCGCATAGACGACGTTCATGCGCACGATCTTGTGTTCCTCGTCGTCGCGGTTGTCCTGCGAGATGATGTTGTGTGCGCGCGGGTCCTTCTCGTCGTCTTCAAGCTCCAGATCGCTGTACTTCCGACGGCCGATGTACTTTTCCTGCACCTCGGTCGGCAGGGCACGCCACGCATCGAGATCGTGAACATACTTCTGTGCGAAGGCATAGGAGCCATTGATGAAGTCGGGATCCTCCGCGCCAATGATCGCCCACTCCTTCGCCTCCTCACCGACGGGATTCTCCGTCCCGTCGATAAAGTCGATGATGGCACGACCCTCACGATAGTGAAAACCGTGCGTCTCATCCACAACATCCACGATGGGGCGCAGGAAGCCCATGATCTGATCGACGACGAGATAGGTCGTCGATGCCTCATCTGCACGTACGTGCAGGAAGAGATCGGCAGGCGTTGTCGGGGCCTGATGGTTCTTCCCATTGACGCCCTTGAAATCCTCTAATTCCTTTGGTTTCGCGGCATGCGGGAAGAGATACTCCCATGCGCGGTTGCTGAAGCCGAAGGTGAGCTTCACCGTCTCCGGTGCAACGCGGATGTTCATCGATCGCTGAATCGCACCGATGCGGTCCGCCATATCGGCGATGATCTCCCGTTCCTTCTCGATGTCCTCACGCTTCAACGAGAGCATGACAAAAATGACGCTCTCCCCCGCATCCTTGAACACATCCTGCGCAAGATCTGCCTTGACCTCCATGGTATACCTCCTATTTCATGCACATCCAAATCCCGATCCTATGGTACGGCATTGCTCCATGCGAGGCAAGAATCCACCGTGCTACACCTTGAACTTGCCAACCAGCTCATCCAGCTCGGCAGCGTGGCCCTTGAGATGCTCAGCCGTTGCGGCAAAGGCATCGAGAGAGGCGGTTTCCTGCTCGATTGCGGCCGCCGCATCCGTTGTATGTCCCGCGATCTCATGTGAGGCCTTGGCGACCTCCTCCGATGCCGCTGCTGCGACCTGTGCGCAGGCGCGTACCGCTTCAATAGAGGTGAGGAGCGCCGTACGGTTCACGTTCTCCGCCTGTGTAAGTACCTGCATCTCCTCCAGATGCGCAGAGATGCCGTTCACACTCGTTGCAAGCATCTGGACATTCTCATCCTGCTCATTTGTGTGCTCGGCGATATGCGTGACGGCGATTGCATTGTACTCGACCGCCTTACTGTTCTCAACACTCGCCCGCCACATCGTATCCGACAGCCCCGCGACCTCGGCTGCGCAAGTCTGCGCACGCTGCATGATCCGACGCAGCTCGCTGACAAAGGTGTTGAAGGACTGCACAATGCGCCCGATCTCGTCAAATCGTCTGGTGGTGAGCTGCTGGGTGAGATCCGCCTCCTTGCCCGCGACCTCGCGGAACGATGCAGTCAGTGCCGCAATCGGCCGCAGTACCTCCATGATGATGCAGTAGGAGGACACGGCAAAGACAAGGAACGCAAGGACGATCACGCCCACGCCGATCTCCTTGGAAACGCCGATCTTTGCCTGGCTGGCATTGTCATACGCCGTGACGAGATTGTCCACCGCGCTCACATAGCCGACAACCTCAGCGGCGACAACGGCATTTGCATCGTACTTCTCCTCCGGACCCACAGCACCCGCGACGGCAAACACATGCGTCCGGTACTCCTCCCAGAGGGGCTGCAGTGTGCGGAGCTGCTCCTTGACCGCCTCGTCTGACGCCGGGCGGAGATTCAGCTCCGCATCGCCCCGGCGGAGCCCCGTAAGGATGCGGTCATATTGCTCAATCTGTGCGAGCATCGTCCGCCGAAGATCTGCCGCCTCATCCGCATCGGCAGGAACCAAACGCGCCGAGAGCCACGCGAGCTGATAGGCACGCATCCGCAAGGAGCCGGACGCATTGACGGCAGTAGCATCTCCATCCAGTTGTGCAAAGGTGGCAAAGTTCAGCCCGACCAAACCGACGATGAAAGCAAAGAGGGCAACGAGCGTGATTCGTAGTTTATTTTGGATTGTCATGTTTCTCTCTCGCCTCAATAGAAAAAATTCTCTCTATTATTATATCGCAGAAAGAAGGCTGTGCAATACCCCCATCTGACAAATCCGCATAAAACACATTGCCTTTCGTATGAAATCAATCTCAAACCTTGAACTTTCCAACAAGACCATCCAACTTCGTTGACAGACCGGAGAGACGCTCTGCGGTGGCAACGACCTGCTCCATGGTCGCGCTCTGCTCCTCGATGGCAGCTGCCGAGTCCTCGGTGAGCCCCGCAATCTGTTTTGCCGCTGATGCGACATTCCCCGACGTGCCCACAACGTTCTGTGCGCCTGTCGATGCCGTCTGATTCAGCTGCACGATCTCAGCTGCCGCACGGCGGCTCTCCTCGGAGCTCGCAGCGATGGCATTCAGCGAGGCACGCACTGCAGCAACCGCCTCCGTGATCTTCTCGAGCTCGCTGACCAGCTCCTGATTTGCACTGCGCGTCTCATGCACCTGCTGACGAATGCCGGTCATCTTTTCCGTGACATCGTCCGCCGCAAGGCTCGAGCTCTCAGCGAGCTTGCGCACCTCCTCCGCGACGACAGCAAAACCACGTCCGCTCTCCCCCGCACGTGCAGCTTCGATCGCAGCGTTGAGCGCGAGCAGATTCGTCTGCCCCGAGATGCCCTTAATGAGATCGATGATCTGATTGATGTCCTCCGCATACTGCGTGAGCGTCTGCACATTCCGATCCATCGTCATGACAATATCGCGAAGGCCATCGGTCTGGGATGCAACACGTGCCGCACCGTCCCTTCCATCCGCTGCCTTTCCCTCAGAATCCGCCGAGAGGGCAGCAGAGCGTTTGGCAGCCGCGAGCATCTGCGCCATGTGTTCCGCGATCTGTTCCACATGGTCCGCGAGGGCCTGCATATCCGTATTCTGTTCATTCGCCCGCCCTGCGACATCGGTGACGGAGCCGGCGACCACTTCGACGGCCTTGCTGCTCTCACCGCTTGCCTGCGAGAGTGCACCGGAGAGCTGTGCAACCTCCGCTGCACTCTCCTGTGCGCCGCGTATGATCGTACGCAGTTTCCCGACGAAGGTGTTGAAGTAGAGGACGATCCGTCCGATTTCATCATCGCGCTCTGCGTGAAGCTGCTGCGTCAGATCCCCCTCGCCCTCAGAAATGCCGCGAAACGAATCCGTCAGCGCCGCCAGGGGGCGCAGAATCTGTGTGAGAATCAGCCAGAGTGCACCGCCCACCACAAGAACAGCAAGCAGAATCACGCCGAGCTGGATGTCCTTGGACCTTTCGATCTTCGCCTGTCCGGCGGCATCGTAGGCAGCGACCAACTTGTTGACCTCTGCCACAAAGGGCGCAACCTCTTTTGCTGCCTTTGCCTCTGCGGTGCGGCGCGCCTCCTCATCCGTTCCCTCGGCAGCGGCACGGATATCAGCACGATACGCCTCCCACAGCGGCTTCACAACGCCGAGCTGTCGCTGGACCGCCTCATCCGCGGGTGCCGTCAGCCCCATCGCCGCATCGCCCTGCTCCAGCCCCTTCAGAATACGATCGTAGTCCTCCAGATTCTTCTGCATCGCCGCGCGCAGCGTCTGTGCGTCGCCCTCATCTGCCGACACGAGCCGTGCTGCCCCCCACGAAAGCTGATAGGCGCGCATCCGCAGCGAGCCGGAAGCGTTGACCGCAGGCGCATCCCCCTTGAGTTCATTGAACGTAAAGAAGTTCAGTCCAACTAATCCCACGATGAATACAAACAGCAGAATAAGAATCGACTGTAGTTTCGTGCGTATGCTCATACCTGTCTCCCCTTTGGTTTCCCCGTCCATTCTGCACACTGTCGCAAGATCCGGCACATGCGCGTATGGAACGACACTATAGAACTTTTTTATTCTTTTGATTATAGCATAAAATAATTCTGTATAAAAATAAAAATCGTCTATGATCCAAAAAAAGACCACTGGTCCCACGGGCCAATGGTCTTTTGAGGGAATCGCTGATAAAATAAAATCTGTCAGATTAGCGCAGATTTTTGCCCAATTTGCCGACACAGTGCGGGCAAAAAATGCGCTAAGACGGCAGTGCTGGATTTATCAGTACTTCCTATAGTTTAACAAGTTCGCGCAGACGTGCAAGGTTGATGTAGGTCTCCGTCTCGGGATGCCGCGTGAGATAGCCCTGATGCTCCTCCTCTGCCGGCTGGAAAGAGGTCAGCCGCTCCATCGTTGCGTGCATAACGCGCCGCGCCGCCGCGCTGCTGTTCGGATCATTGAGTGTCAGGTGCTCCCCCGTCGCGGGGCAGCGTCCCTTGCCTGCGAGAAAGGTGAGGTAGAGCGCAATCTGCGGCTCGTCCTCTGCGCTCTCGTAAAAGATGCCCGCGCGGTACATAGGGCCACGCACATAGCCCTGCCCGTCGATGCTGTACGGCGTAACGACAGAAAAATGCAGGTCGAGAAGCTGTGAAATGTCCGTCTTTTTCGGATCGTAAACGATCTCAACGCCCACACGACCGCCCGACACGCCTGTCAGCGCATCCTCGTGCGCGGTCTGCGGCGCAGCGTTGATGTAGCCCGTGCGGGCGGAGACGATGCCGCGCCGTCCGCGAAACACCTCCTCGAGCTCGTACATATCCGCACCCGAAAGGCAGATGCGTTTCGTCATGGGTACACCTCCTCAATTCGTAAAGAGGTCGACCTGCCGTCCCGCCGCACGGTGCACATCGAATACACTGAGCAGCTCCGCAACTGCCTGGGTCGGTGAGATGCCGCCCGAGAGGACCGCATCTTTTACCTCGGGCATGCGCCCGCGCACAACGGCATCGTCGAAGAACAGGTTGTGCAGATGCTCGTCGATCATACTGTTCATCCAGTCGAGCAGCTGCCCGTCGCGCCGCTTCTTCCACACGCCGCTCTTCGTGGTCTTCTCGCGAAAGATGCGGATGATCTCCCACAGCTCGGCAAGTCCTGTCTTCTCGATCGCGGAGGCAAGGTAAGCGTGCGTCTCCCAGCCCGGTGTCGCGGGGCGGATAAACTCGATCATGCGCTCGTACTGCCCGCGTGCGACCTTCGCCTTGATGAGGTTATCCCCGTCCGCCTTGTTGATGACGATCGCATCCGCAAGCTCCATGATGCCCTTCTTGATGCCCTGCAGTTCATCGCCCGCGCCCGTCAGCACGACGAGCAGGAAAAAGTCAACCATGGAGCGCACCGTCGTCTCGGACTGCCCGACGCCGACGGTCTCGATGATGATAACGTCGTAGCCGGCCGCCTCGCAGAGCAGCATGGTCTCACGGCTCTTGCGCGCGACGCCGCCGAGTGTGCCGCCTGCAGGAGAGGGGCGGATGAACGCCTCGGGACGGCGCGAGAGGGTTCCCATACGTGTCTTGTCGCCGAGGATCGAGCCCTTCGTGACAGAACTTGTGGGATCAACGGTGAGCACAGCGACACGATGTCCCGCATCGCAGAGCATATTGCCGAACGCCTCGATCATCGTGGACTTGCCTGCCCCCGGCACGCCCGTGATACCGATGCGCAGAGCATTGCCCGTCTTCGGCAGCAGGCGCTGAAGCACGCGCTGGGCACGCTTGAAGTGCTTGCTGCTGTTGCTCTCGATGAGCGTGATCGCACGAGATAGCGTCATGCGGTCGCCGCGGGCCACGCCCTCAACATAGTCATCTTCACTGAGGACAAGTTTGCGGTGGGACATCCCTGTCCCGTTCAGCAATTTCGGGTTGATGTTGCCGACGGTCAGATCCTTGATGCCCTCGATGCCGCCCATGACGCTCGTCGTAAACTTCGCGTCGGCGTCCTCGGGTACCCAGTCGGGCCGTTCTGTGGTATATTTTTCGCTCATAAAGCCTCCTTTCCTACTAGGAAAAATTATGGCGTTGATATTTTCTGTATTGTATAGACGTGCAGTTCCCCTGAGCAAACCCTAGAGAAGCAAGCGGAAAAGAGGACACGTTCTGCCCCCTGCGGATTTTAACCGTTCAAGCGGAGCGCGTTTGGAATCCGCAGGTGTTTTGGCAGATAAGTGTCCGACCGCTTGCGTAACGAGGGTTCTGCGAAGGGGCACGCACGGCAACCATTCTGTTGTATGGCGGCAAAACGCCGCCCTCATGCAGAGAGCGGCGCCGCTATTTGCCTTATCCTGCGGCTTCTTCCTTCGCGCGTGCGATGAGAAGGGTCAGGAGCTTGATGCCCGCCTCGGGGATGTTCGTACCCGGTGCGAAGATCGCAACCGCGCCGTGCTCGTAGAGGTTGTCATAGTCCTGCACGGGGATGACGCCGCCGATGCAGACCATGATGTCATCGCGGCCGAGCTTCTTCAGTTCATCGACGAGCTGCGGCAGGAGCGTGTTGTGTCCCGCTGCGAGGGAGCTGAACCCGACCATGTGCACGTCGTTGTCGACCGCGTCCTGCGCTGTCTCTGCGGGCGTCTGGAAAAGCGGCCCCACGTCGACGTCCCAGCCCATGTCGGCGAAGGAGGACGCGATGACCTTCTGCCCGCGGTCGTGTCCGTCCTGTCCCATCTTCGCGACGAAGATACGCGGACGGCGGCCCGTGAGTTCCTCGAACTCGTCCGCCATCTCACGGGCGCGGTCAAGCTCGGTCTTATCCGTAAACTCGGAGGAGTAAACGCCAGAGATCGTATGAATGACCGCCTGGAAGCGTCCCGAGACCTTCTCCACCGCATCGGAGATCTCGCCGAGCGAGGCGCGTGCGCGCGCCGCATCGACGGCCGCCTCGAGGAGGTTGCCGTTGTCGCGGCTCTCTGCCGCCTTCGTGATGCCCTCAAGGCATCGGCGCACGTCGTCTGCGTTGCGCTCTGCGCGCAGTTTTTCGAGACGTTCCACCTGTGCCTGGCGCACCGCTGTATTGTCGATCGCGAGGATCTGCAGGGGATCTTCCTTTTCGAGGCGATACTTGTTCACGCCGACAATGCTCTCCAGCCCAGAGTCGATCTGCGCCTGACGGCGTGCCGCCGCCTCCTCAATGCGCATCTTCGGCAGTCCCGTCGAGATCGCCTTTGCCATGCCGCCGAGGGACTCGACCTCCTGGATGTGTGCCCAAGCACGGCGAATGATCTCGTTTGTGAGTGACTCGACGTAGTAGGAGCCGCCCCACGGGTCGATGATCTTGCAGACGCTCGTCTCGTCCTGAATGTAAAGCTGCGTGTTGCGTGCGATGCGTGCCGAGAAGTCCGTCGGCAGGGCGATCGCCTCATCGAGCGCATTCGTATGGAGCGACTGTGTGTGCCCGAGTGCCGCTCCCATCGCCTCCATCGCCGTGCGCGCGATATTGTTGAACGGATCCTGCGCTGTGAGTGACCACCCCGAGGTCTGGCTGTGCGTGCGGAGCGCCATCGATTTGTTGTTCTTCGCGCCGAAGGACTTGACAATCTTCGCCCAGAGAACGCGCGCCGCACGCATCTTGGCAACCTCCATAAAGTAGTTCTTGCCGATCGCCCAGAAGAATGAGAGACGCTTCGCGAAGTCGTCAACGGCAAGTCCCGCCTTGATGCCCGTGCGGATGTACTCAAGACCGTCCGCGAGCGTGTAGCCCAGCTCGATGTCCGCCGGCGCACCGGCCTCCTGCATGTGGTAGCCGGAGATGGAGATGCTGTTGAACTTCGGCATATACTTCGTCGTGTACTCGAAGATGTCGCCGATGATGCGCATGGACATCTCCGGCGGGTAGATGTAGGTATTGCGCACCATGAACTCTTTCAGAATATCGTTCTGAATCGTGCCCGCCATGATCTTCTTATCGACGCCCTGTTCTTCGCCCGAAACGATGAAGAACGCGAGGATCGGCAGCACTGCGCCGTTCATCGTCATGGAAACGGACATCTGGTCGAGCGGAATGCCCGAGAACAGGATGTTCATGTCCAGCATGGAGCAGACCGAGACGCCTGCCTTGCCCACGTCGCCGACCACGCGCGGATTGTCCGCATCATAGCCGCGGTGCGTCGGGAGGTCAAATGCGATCGAGAGTCCCTTCTGCCCGGCGGCGAGGTTGCGCCGATAGAAGGCGTTCGACTCCTCGGCCGTCGAGAACCCCGCGTACTGGCGCACCGTCCACGGACGGAACACGTACATCGTGGAGTAGGGCCCGCGCAGGCAGGGCGGAATCCCGCTCGCAAAGTCGAGGTGGTTCATGTGCGCATAGACATCGTGATCGTAGAACGGTTTCACGGGGATGCGCTCCATCGTCTTGTGTGTGAGTGCCTCAAACGTCCGTCCCGTACCGCCTTCGAAAAGGGCGCGCCATTCCTTGGAGTCTGCGGACGGGCTTTCGCCGAGGCTCATGCCCGTGAAATCCGGGTTCGTAAAGCCTGCCATTACGCAATCATCCCTTTCTGTTTCTGGAGACCCTCAAGGATCTCATAGCAGTTCGCGCGGACGGAGATATATTCGTCAATGCCCGCTTCCTTGTATGTCTCAAGCAGATCCTTCGGCGCGGCGCCCGCGAGAAAAACGCGTGCCTGCGGCAGCACCTTGTGGAGCTTTGGTGCAAGGGCAGGGACGATCTCGGGATAGGTCGCATCCGTAGAGCAGATGACGACGGCATCCGCACCGCTTGCACGCGCCGCCTCCGCTGCCTCATCGACGGTCTTAAAGCCGTCGTTGCCGAGTACCTCGAATGCACCGACCTGCAGGAAGCCTGTGGTAAAATCTGCGCGCGCCTTGTGCTGCGGGATAGGGCCCATGTTCGCGAGGAAGATCTTCACATTGTCATCCTTCGCTGCCTTGTAGTCCTCTGTGCGCCGGCGCAGCGCCTCAAAGCGTTCGCTCCAGCGATGCGGGGCAATCGCCGCGACCGTCTCCGCACCTTTCCCCGCCGTGAGCGCCGCCATCAGCTCGGCAATCGTCGCCCCCGCAAGCGCCGCCTCAACAGCATTCTGAACGGAACCATCTGCCTTGAACGCCGCAAGTGTCTCGTCGCGGTGCTTTGTGTCGATGTCGGAGAGATATGCTTCGATATCTTTCGTGCGCTGTGCCTTGAGCGCTGCCGTATCCTCGGCGCGTGTCTCGAGCAGCGTCTCCGTCATGTTCGGATACATGTTGTTGCCGACAATACGGTCACGGCGCAGGTCGGCATTCTTAAAGCGGTCGGCGAGCACCTTCGCGATGCCCTCCTGAACCGTGCCTGCACGCAGTGCCGCAGCGATGCCGCCCTCTTTCTCGATGCCTTGGAACGCCGCCCAGATTTTTTCCTTCATCTGGTGCGTCAGCGTCTCAACCGCCCACGAGCCGCCGGCGGGGTCGATCGGCTGCAGGAGACCGAATTCCTCCTGGAGCATGATCTGGACGTTGCGCGCAATGCGGCGCGAAAACTCATCGCCCTTGCGGATGGGTTCATCAAACGGCGCACTCTCAAAGGAGTCGATGCCGCCGACAACCCCCGAGAAGATCTCCGTCGTGTTGCGGAGCATGTTGACATACGGATCGTAAACGGTCTTGAAGAAGAGTGCGGGGCGCGCATGGATACGCATCTTCTGCGCCTCGGCATTCCCGCCGAAGGCCTTCACGATCTGTGCCCAGAGCGGGCGCACAGCGCGCAGCTTAGCGATCTGCAGGAAGAAGTTTGCCCCCATTGAGAACGCAAAGGCAATCTGCGATGCCGCCGCATCGATCGTGAGGCCCCGCTCACAGAGGGCGCGCAGATACGCCGTCGCCGCGGCGAGAACTGCCGCGACCTCCTGTACATCGTTCGCTCCGCCGCTGCTGTAGACATCGCTGCGCACGAATACCGTACGCAGATGCGGTGCGTTCACCGTCGCCCAGCGCGCCGCCGCCGCGAGACTGTCATAGTATGAGTCAAGGGACGCGGGCAGTTTCCCGTCCGTCACAAGAGTGCCGATGGGATCTGCACCGACAATGCCCCGCACATTCTTCATATCCTCGCCTGCTGCACGGCGTGCCGCCGCGACGAGCGCGAGCAGGGGCACGGCATTTGCGCCCGTGTAGACGTAGAGGGGGAACTTCGCGAGGTCAAGTCCCGTGAGGAGGACGTGCATGTCCTCGACCGTCGTCACACTCGTCCCCGTGTCGCCGACCTTCTCCGCCTGACGCGCATCCACACCGGCGCGCGACGCCGTATCGAGCACAATGTGGTAGATCGTTGCGCCCTTGTCGTTCTCATGGCGCAGGAGTTCGTTGTTCTCCGCCGGGAGCGTCTCGTCACACGCCTGCGCGATGCCCCACGGCTTGCCGATGTAGCCCGCCGCATCCACGCCGCGGAGATAGTCCCCCATGCCGGGCATAACTCCCTTCGGCAGGATGTCCTCCGTATGCTTCCGCGTGTACATGGGGTCAAAGGTGAACCCCTCATAGGTCTTCGTGAACATCTTCTTTTCGAACGGCGCGCCCTTCAGGAGTGCCTCACAGGCGGCTTTCCACTCCTCATCCGTGGGCGGCGTGAATTCATCGAGCGGAACATCGGGGAAATCCTCAACATCCGCCGATTTCTTCAGAAGCTTCTGAAGTTCCTCGTCGCTCGACCGCTCTTTTTCTTCCGGCATAGTACGTCCTCCTTTAATTTATTCCGGGAAGGCTCTGTCAGTTCAATGGATGAACTGACATTATGATAAAGCAACCAATGCAAGTTTTGGACACGATTGCTAACCCTAAAAAAAATCGCCCTGAGCTTCCACCCTCAGAGCGTTCCCTCATCACGAGGGAAAAACGAGAACTGAAAAGATGAGCAATGTTTCCCCAAGGAGCAATGCTCCTTCATCCCGGGGAAATCTCTGCGCATGTTCCCATACGTGCGCACAGATCTCCGCAGGATCGCGCAGGGAATCGAGCCTTGCATAGAAAAAGCCCATCCCGCAGCAGCAGAATGGGTCTTTTTCGGTATCGTCACTCAGTTCTCGTGTCGTTTGGTCGCGGCTGCGCCAAACTTTATATCAAGCGAACGAATCCGCAAAATCTCCATCCCCATCACTCGCAGGTCAATCGGTGATTGTTAATCAAGCAGGTCTCCTGGCTCCAGTTCATCGCTCCTTCGCATCTTCCCGGGGGGCTTCCCCAGTGACTGCCGGCTCGCGCTGGCGTGCGAATTTGCTCACTGTTACAGTGGCGTGACCGCTCCGGCTTACGAGATCATATCTCCCTACCGGATTCCCTATGAAGCATTAAGGCTTTGCACAGCAAAACCTCTGCACTTGATCCAATTTCTATATGTAATTTTTATGGTACGATAGAATAGTACCACTGAAAGCACTTCTTGTCAATAAAAAAGAATCACTGTGTGAATAATTCCACAGTGATTCTCTCTTTTGTTACTCGAGGACGTAGACCTCAACCGAGCGCCGGCCGAACTGGATTGCCTCGTCATAGCTCTCCATGCAGAGGTCAATCGTGTTGCCGACGATCGCCCCGCCCGTATCCGCAGCGATTGCCTCGCCGTAGCCCGGGATATAGAGCCGCGAGCCGAGCGGAATGACGTTCGGATCGACGGCGACAACACCGCGGCGCGCCGCCATGCCGGTCGCCGTAATGCCGCTGCCGCCCCCGTCACTCGGGAGATAGGCGGATGCGTGCATTGTATAGGCTGCACGATAGCGGGGAATCCCCCGACTTACGCGTTCGGCCTCGCGCTCACGCGCGCGCCGCTGCTCCGCCGCCTGCTCATTCTCTGTGAGCTGTATTGCAAGGTTTGCGGTGACTGGTGTATCAACACCGGGGTTCACATCAACCTCGTTCATATTGTAGCCATACTCTGCCACAACGTCGCCGACGGTATGTCCGCTCGTCATAACCTGCTGCGTATCGCCCCAGAAGGAGATGGTGACGGGCACGGCGCGCCGTACGGAGATGTCCGTACGCGGCGGATCCTTGCTCTCCTGCACCTCGTAGGTGTCCTTCTCGCCGAGCGTAACGCCAAGTTTTGCAAAAATATCGTTAGGCTGCGTCTGCACCGTCATGTCGTTGATCGTCTCTCCATCGACATGCACACTCACGCGGTGCATATTCTTCGGCAAGCCGTTCATCGTGAAGCCGCTGGACATCAGCATCATGCCCGCCAGCGCCGCACAGAGCACCGTGTTCTGCTTCTTTCTCACAAATGTTCCTATGCTTTTCCACTGCATAGAATCCCCCCTTTGTTGGAGGTATTTTCCCACTTTGACCTGAATTTTTCATGAAGAATGGGATGTGAGTTAAAATTGAGAGCGATTTTCCGAGTTTGCGCGCCACTTTGCTAAAAAATGCAGTACAGAGCATCGTGCTCCATACCGCAGTTTTTTTATGGAATCGCTGATAAAATGAAGTCCGTCAGATTGGCGTAGATTTTTTCGTCCGAACGAGGTGGAAAACCGGACGCAGAGTGGTGCTCTGTGGAGGATTTTCCGCTGAAGTGCGGGCAAAAAAGATGCGCTAAGATGGCGGTGCTGAATTTATCAGTGCTTCCATTATTTATCTGCTGCGCGGCAGGTCATTTCCCCCGCACAGGATTGCCTCGGCGCGCGCGATCTCCTCGGCCGTCGGCACGGGCGTATCCCCGAGCGGGTACGGCAGATGAAGTGCCTCATATTTGTGCCGCGCCATCGCATGATAGGGCAGCACCTCCACGCGCTCGACCGTTCGCAGCGTCCCGATGAAGTCCGCCAGCCGGTGCAGGTCATCGGCATCCGTCGTCCATCCCGGCACGAGCACGTGACGGATCCACATGCTTTTCCCCTGCTCCGATAGGTACCGCGCGAGTGCCAGTACCGGTGCATTGGACGTGCCCGTCAGCGCACGATGCTGCGCGGGGTCGATGTGCTTGATGTCGAGGAGAAAGAGATCAGTGAGCGGCAGCAGCGCCCGAAACGCGCTGAAAAAAGGCTCATCCTCGGTAAAGGGGCCGCCCGCCGTGTCGATGACCGTGCTGACCTGCTGCTCCTTCGCCAGGCGAAAGAACTCCGTCACAAACGGGAGCTGCAGCAGCGGCTCGCCGCCGCTGACGGTGATGCCGCCGCGCTCCTTCCAGTATGGACGATAGCGCAGTGCCTGCCGCAGCACATCCGCCGGCGTTCGCTCCTCGCCGCCCCCTAGCCCCCATGTCTCGGGGTTGTGGCAGTACTGACAGCGATAACGGCAGCCCTGCACAAAGACGATGAAGCGGATGCCCGGCCCGTCGACCGAGCCGAAGCTCTCCGTCGTGCTGATTCTGCCTTTACATATGCTCATGGAAGGTACGCGAAATCACATCCTGCTGCTGTTCGCGCGTCAGACTGATGAACTTGACGGCATAGCCCGAGACGCGGATGGTAAAGTTCGCATAGGCGGGATCCTCGGGATGCTCCATGATATGCTCGAGAGTCTCGCGCCCAAACACATTCACGTTCAGATGATGTGCCCCCTGATCGAAGTATCCGTCCATGGCGCTCACAAGGTTCTGCACGCGCTCGTCCTCATTGTGGCCGAGCGAGGCAGGAGTCATGCTCTGCGTGTTCGAAATGCCGTCGAGCGCCCAGTGGTACGGCAGCTTTGCCACGGAGTTGAGCGAGGCGAGCAGCCCGCAGCACTCCGCGCCGTAGCTCGGGTTTGCGCCCGGCGCGAGCGGTGTCCATGCCCTTCGTCCATCCGGCATCGCGCCCGTGTACTTGCCGTAGACGACGTTCGACGTGATCGTGAGGATCGAGGTCGTCGGTTCGGAATGACGGTAGGTGTGGCGCGCCTTGATCTTCGAGAGGAAGGTCTTGAGCACCCATTTCGCAATCTCGTCCGCGCGGTCGTCGTCGTTGCCGTAGCGCGGGAAGTCGCCCTCGACCTCGTAGTCCACGACGATGCGGTCGTTGTAGATCGGCTTCACCTTCGCGTACTTGATCGCGGAAAGCGAGTCAACAACATGCGAGAAGCCCGCAATGCCCGTTGCGAACGTGCGGCGCACATCCGTGTCGATGAGTGCCATCTCGGCCGCCTCGTAGTAATACTTGTCGTGCATATACTGAATGATGTTCAGCGCGTTCACGTAGACGTGCGCGAGCCAGTCCATCATGCGCTCATACTTGATGATGACGTTGTCGTACTCAAGGTACTCCGTGCGGATCGGGCGGTAGGCAGGACCGACCTGCACGCCGCTCTTTTCGTCCATACCGCCGTTGATCGCGTAGAGGAGACACTTTGCAAGGTTCGCACGCGCACCGAAGAACTGCATCTCCTTGCCCGTCTGCGTCGCCGACACGCAGCAGCAGATCGAGTAATCATCGCCCCACTCGGGCTTCATCACATCGTCGTTCTCGTACTGGATCGAGCTTGTACGGATGGAGATGCGCGCCGCGTAGTCCTTAAACTTCTCCGGCAGCTTCGAGGAGTAGAGCACGGTGAGGTTCGGCTCGGGAGAGGGGCCCATGTTCTCAAGCGTATGAAGGAAGCGGAAGTCATTCTTCGTCACCATGTGGCGGCCGTCCATGCCGATGCCCGCCATCTCGAGCGTCGCCCAGATCGGATCGCCTGAGAACAGTTCGTTGTAGGACGTGATGCGTGCGAACTTCACCATACGGAACTTCAGCACAAGGTGGTCGATCAGCTCCTGCGCCTCTTCCTCGGAGAGGAGGCCGCGTGCGAGGTCACGCTGAATGTAGATGTCGAGGAAGGTCGAGATGCGTCCGACGCTCATCGCCGCGCCGTTCTGCGTCTTGATCGCCGCGAGGTAGCCGAAATAGAGCCACTGCACTGCCTCACGTGCATTCTGCGCCGGCTGCGCGATGTCGAAGCCGTAGCTCGCCGCCATCTCCTTCATGCCCTTCAGCGCACGAATCTGCTCCGCGACCTCCTCGCGCTGACGGATCACATCGTCGCTCATGATGCCGTCGCCATAGTTCAGGAGATCCTCCTGCTTGAACGCGATGAGGTGATCGATACCGTAGAGCGCGACGCGGCGGTAGTCGCCCACGATGCGCCCGCGCCCATAGGTGTCGGGCAGTCCCGTGATGATATGGCTGCGGCGTGCCGCGCGGATCTCGTCCGTATACGCGTCAAAAACTGCCTGATTGTGCGTCTTATGGTACTTTGTAAAGATCTCGTGAAGCTTCGGGCTGACCTTGTAGCCGTAGTTCTCAAGAGCCTCCTCCGCCATGCGGATGCCGCCGTACGGCATAAATGCCTGCTTCAGCGGTTTGTCTGTCTGGAGACCAACCACCTTTTCAAGGTCTTTATGTGCGGGATCGATATAGCCCGGGCCGTATGCCGTCAGCCCCGAAACGACCTCCGTCTCCATGTCGAGAACGCCGCCCTTGGCACGTTCCTCCTTCTGGAGTCCCTGCACGCGTGCCCACAGACGATTCGTCGCATCCGTCGGCGGCGCAAGGAAGGACTCGTCGCCGTCATACGGTGTATAGTTGCGCTGGATGAAGTCACGGACATTGACCTCCTCCTGCCACACGCCGCCTGTGAATCCATCCCAATGTTTGCTGTGCAGCATAATATACCTCCTGTTATTTATTATTGAGGAAATCCCTCATTCGGTACTTTTATGATACTTGAATCGCATTCACTTTTCAATATATTTCAGAAGATAAACGATATCAATATTTTTCATGAAAATCATAAAAAAATCATATAGGTTCTGCAGCAAAAAAGACAGACAGCATCCGCCGTGCAAATTTCCCGACGCAGGCAGTTGTATGCCTGCCCCACGAAAGGCTGCTGCGGAGTATCGTCGCCGTCCGCTATGACCGCAGCATTCCTCATGAGCTCATAAGATAGAGCTATTCCCGCTCCGACTCCGGCTCCGGCGTCACGAATGCGAGAAGAGCCGCCAGCGGTAGCGCGATGACAGAGACGAGGAGTGCAGGCGCGAGCCCGATGTGGTCGCCGAGTGCCGCCGTCGCCGCGACACCAAGGCTGCCGAGGCCAAACGACATGCCGAGCATCATCCCCGACGCCATGCCCGCATTCTCGGGGAGCGCCTGCTGTGCCCAGATAATCGAGCTCGGCTGCGGTGCCATCAGCATAAATCCTGCGGCAAAGAGCAGGATGCCGCCCACGATGTCTGCACTAACATGAGTGAAGTAGTAGGCGCATGGAAGAATCCCGAGGAGGAGCGCCCCCACGATGATTCTGCGCCCCGAAAGCACATCGGCGAGGTTGCCGCCGACGAGACCGCCGATCATGCCGCCGACCATGAAGATCGTAAGGAACAGCCCCGCCGCGTGCGTATCCTCGCCGCTGCTGACGAGGAGGAGCGGGAGGAACGTCCCGAATGCACCGTGCGTCCAGCAGCGCAGCCCCATCGCAAGGTTCAGTGTGACCGTCGTACGGGCAAAGAGGACGTGCGAGAGCTTCGACGGATGGGCAGGGGCGTGTTCGGGCAGGGTGGAGACGGCACAGAGCCCCGAGCGCAGAAACAACGCAGCGATCAGGATCGTCGGAAGAATCAGAAGCGGCAGAGCACGCAGCGGAAAACAGTCGAGAAAAGCGACGAGAATCAGCGGGACAAACGCCATGCCCGCGTTCCCCCCTGCGATGAAGTAACTCATCATCCCGTTTCCGCGCCCCTCTGCCGCCGTACGTCCGACGAGCATCGAGGAGAGCGGATGGTAGGCCGCGACCGCGACCCCCGTCACGGCGACGACGAGGAAGAGGAGCGCCGTATACGGTACGTACCCCACCAGACACACGGGGACAGCAGCGGCAGGCACAAGCCATGGGAGAAGCGGGCTGAAGTTCCGTCGATCCATCACGCAGCCAATGACGGGCTGGAGCATATTCGTCGTCACCGATGAGACCATGACGAGCACGCCGCACATCGTCAGGGACAGGCCGAACTGCGTCATGAGAAGCGGGAGGAGGATGGGCAGGAAGTTTCCATAGAAGTCCACCATCCCATGTCCCGTCGAGAGCAGTCCCGCCGCATGACGTATCTCATATTTCATCTCATAGCCTCCTGTGATTGATTTCCTTGCACAATACGCAAAAGTGTGCTGTAATAATTCCAACAGCTATCATTCTAGCAAACTGCAGGGAAATGTAAAGGAGTATCGTCACATGAGAAAATGGGCCGTCATCTATTCGTCCGCCTCCGGCAACACCAAAACAATTGCCGAGGAGATTGCCGATACGGCAGGAGCTGACCTCTTCCCCATCCAGAACGCACCAATGGATCTCTCCGCCTACGAGGTTGTCGCCCTCGGCTACTGGATACGGCGCGGCGGTCCCGACGACCGCATGAAGGCATACCTGCCGCAGGTCGCAGATGCGCGCGTTGTCCTCTTCCAGACGCACGGAACGGACGTCGGCTCAGAGCACGCCGTTACCTCCTTTGCGCGTGCCGCCTACCTCCTCGGAAAGGGCTGCGAAATCCTCGGCACGTTCTCCGCGCAGGGAAAGCTCGCGCCCGCCCTCATCGAGCGACGCAAGAAATCCGATCCCGACGACACCCACAACAGCCCCGAGGCGCAGGAGCGCTGGGTGCGTGCCGCCGAGCATCCAAACGAAGCGGATCGCGCTGCCGCACGTGAATTCGTCCACAAAATGGAGCACAAAATGGATCTGCTCGAAAAATTCCGCCGTGCGCAGGAGGAAAAGAAAAGCGCACACGCTTGAATGCTTTACAGCCCCACGCTACCGCTTTATACTATTGATATAGAAAGATGCATTTTCTTATGCCCGAACTCAGTCGTTTTATGGGTATGGTCATCAAGATGATCTTTTTCGATGATGACCGCCATCACAAACCACACGTTCATGTATTCTACGGTGACTTCAAGGCATCCGTCGCCATCGACGGAGAACTCCTTGCTGGCAAACTGCCGGACAAGCAGTTAAAGCTTCTCACAGCATGGCTCTATATCCACGAGGATGAACTCTATGCTGCATGGAACAACGCCGTACGCGGGATGCACTTTGACAAGATCGAACCGCTCAGATAGGAGACACATCATGTATATTCGAGATGGGATTGCCTATGCCTCAGAGCCTTATGAGGATCTGACCATCACCGGTTTTCGCATCATTGACGACCTTTACATGGTCGTCACATTTTCAACAGGCGAGGAGCGTATTTTCGATGTTTCGGGACTTCTACGCTATCCTGCATTCGCGCCGCTGTCCGATCGCAGCGTATTTGATACAGCACGCTTGGAGCACGGATTTCTCACATGGCAGAATGGAGCAATTGACATTGCTCCTGAGGCAGTTTATAAGGAAAGCTACCCTTACAGTACACACACTGCCAATCGTCTGCCAAGCAGCAATACCCTCCCGCCTCTGGCATATTCTAGCTAAGGTTACGCTACATGGATACCGAAAAAAAACGCGCGATGGAAGCCGAGGTGATGTCGATGATGATCGGCATCTACTGCCGCGGACACCATCACGCGAATCGCAGTGCTGCATCTGAGAGCGAGCCCTCGCTCTGTCCCGACTGCCGCCGCCTCCTCACCTATGCCCGCAGCCGTATCACGGCATGCCCGCGCATGGATGTCAAGTCGTTCTGCTCTGCCTGTCCCGTCCACTGTTACAGCCGAGAAATGCGGGAGAAAATCCGTGAGGTGATGCGCTGGAGCGGACCTCGCATGCTCCTGCATCACCCGCTCATGACCCTGCATCACATGTGGATTGACTACCGTTCACGACGTCGCGAGAAAAAGGAGCAGCATCCATGAAAAAAATCCTGCTGATCGCCACGGGCGGCACCATTGCTTCGCGGGAAACGGAACACGGTCTGCGTCCCGCACTCTCCGCAGATGACCTGCGCGCTGCGATGGGCGTGAAAGACGCCGCCGTGGATACACTCGACCTCCTCGCCCTCGACTCGACCAACATCGCCCCGCCGCACTGGGAGCGGATCGCCCGGTGCGTTGCCGACTGTCGTCAGGCACACGACGGCATCATTATCTCACACGGCACAGATACTATGGCGTACACCGCCGCTGCCCTCTACTATATGCTCGAGCATATCGACCGCCCTGTCGTCCTCACGGGGGCGCAGCGGCCACTCGGCACGGCGGACTCGGATGCGGGGGCAAATCTGCGCCTCGCTGCACGCGCTGCGCTCAGCGGACATGCGGGCGTCATGATCGCGTTCGGCGGACGCATCATTCACGGCAACGCCGCAAAGAAAGTTCACTCCCTCGCCGACGATGCCTTCCGCAGCATCGGGCGTACAGAGATCGACCTCGATGCCGCGCCCGTCCCGCCATCTGCCCCCTTCTGTCTGCATGGGACACTGGAGCGGCGCGTCGCCGTCCTCCGTCTCTACCCGGGGATGTCCCCCGACGCCGTCACAACCTGCATCAAGGCGGGCTGCCGCGGCCTCATCATTGAGGGCTACGGCCTCGGCAGCGTCCCCACAGAGGATGCGGAGGCGAGCTTCCTCCCCGCCCTGCAGCTCGCGCGCGAGGCGGGCTGCACCGTCGTCCTCACAACGCAGTGCATTGAGGGCGGCGCGGACATCCGCCGCTATGAGGTCGGTGTGCGGGCGGCAGAGCTCGGCGCTCTCTCGGGCGGCACACTCCCCATCGAGGCACTCTATGCCCTGCTCCTGCAGCGTCTTGCCGAGAGTCCCGCGGGGACGCCGCTCACCTCTCTCGATGTAGCTGAGAAATAAAAAACGCTTACCCTAAAAAATTATTGAAAATTTTTCTCAAATACCTATTGATTTTCTTTCTCACATGTGCTATATTCTATACAAGCTTTCGTTGAGGAAACATCCTCGGATGTTTCCAAAGCTCTCCTAAAATATAATACACAGCAAAGATAGTCCACAGTGGAGTGTGGGCTATTTTTGTGTCATCTTTTAACAATGACTCTCCAAAAAACAGGAATACCCTATTGACAGCCATGCTATAATAAATCAAAAAGTCAATGTCGTGGATCACAGGGAGATGAAGCTATGGCAAAAGAACATATCGAAAAGGATATTATCATCATCGGTGCCGGCATGGCGGGGCTGACTGCCGCCCTCTATGCGGGGCGCATGAATCTCAGGACGCTCGTCCTCGAGAACTCGCTCGTCGGTGGTCAGATCGCCACGGCGGCGGACATCGAGAACTATCCGGGCTTCGAACGCGTGAGCGGGATGGAGCTGATCGGGACGCTCGAAAAGCAGGCGACGAATTTCGGTGCGGAGATTGACGAGTTCGACCGCATTGAACGCGTCGACCTCAAATCCACGCCGAAGATCGTGGAGACGGAGACGTACATCTACGAGACGCCCGTCGTCATCATCGCCACGGGCATGAACCGCCGCAAGCTGCCGCTGCCGCAGGAGCCTCACTACTTCAATCACGGTGTGCACTACTGCCACATGTGCGATGGGCACACGTATCAGGGCAAGGTGATCTCCGTCATGGGCGGCGGCAACGCGGCAGTCGATGCGGCGAATTTCCTCACGAAGTACGCCAAGCACCTCTACCTTATCCACCGCTCTCAGCTGCGCGCGGATAAGACCTCACAGGATGCGCTCTACGCCAATCCAAAGGTGACAGTGATGCTCGAGACGGAGATCACACATCTGAACGGTGAGGATCGGCTCACGTCCGTCGATCTCCTGCACAAGGATACGGGCGCGAAGGAGACACTGCCGGTCGATGCGATTTTCGTCAACATCGGCGTTATCCCGAATACGGAGCTCTTCAAGGGGCAGCTCGCCCTCACGGAGGCGGGCTACATCCCGGCGGGTGAGGACTGCCGCACGGAGATCCCGGGTGTCTTTGCCGCCGGCGATATCCGCGTCAAGGAGATCCACCAGCTGACGACCGCCGCCGCCGACGGCACGACCGCCGCCCTCCACGCGGAGAAGTATCTCGCGGCTTTGAAGAAGTAATGAACGATTTGATATAAACAACAAGGAGGAATTCCCATGATTCAGGTTTTCTCGTTCGACGCGTGCCCGTGGTGCACGAAGGCAAAGAAGTATCTCGACAAGAAGGGCGTCGCCTACAAGGTGCGCGACATTGAGAAGGAGCCCGCCGCCTACGACGAGCTCGTGAAGCTCACGGGCGAGGCTGCATGCCCCGTCATCCTCGCCGACAACGGTGAATACGTGCGCGGCTTTGATCAGCCCGCCATCGACAAGCTCATCGGCGCATAAGGAGGGCTTCATGGTAAAGGTTTACTCCATCACGGTCTGCCCGTGGTGCACGAAGGTGAAACACTACCTGAAATATCGCGGCATTCCCTATGAGGAGCATAACATCGAGCACGACCCTGCCGCCCTCGCGGAGTGCAAGGCGCTCTCCGGCGACACTATCGTTCCCGTGACGACGGCGGACGGCAAGGACTTCGCCCTCAGCTATGACCGCGAGAAATTGGACAAGATCCTCGGAATCACAGGATAAACAAGATAAGCAAAGACGACGGATGCAGGAAATTGCATCCGTTTTTTATTTTTTCACACTTGCCAAACGCTTCTCATAGGATTAAAATAAAACTGCATTGATATTTTATTTGAACGGGAACCGTTTTCTCGGTTTCTCGCAGTAAGGAGGTATTGCTATGACCGGATTACCGCTGATTTTCGCTTTTTGGCTGGCGATCGTCATCATGATCGTCATGATCTCAAAGCTGCGTATCCATCCGTTCATCTCCATCATGCTTGTCTCACTGGGACTTGGACTTGCTGCCGGCATCCCGCTTGTCGATCACAAACTCGAAAACGGAACAGTGCAGCATGGTCTTGCCACCATCATCGGACAGGGCTTTTCGGGGACCTTCACAAGCATCGGCATCGTCATTATCCTTGGTGCGATGATCGGTACCGTGCTCGAAAAAACGGGCGGCGCATTGAAGCTCGCAGACATGATGATCCGCCTCGTCGGCAAGACAAAGCCCGTCATCGCCGTACAGCTCATGGGCTGGGTCGTCTCCATCCCCGTATTCTGCGACTCGGGCTTTGTTATCCTGAGCCCCATCCGCAAGGCACTCGTCCGCCGCACGGCAGTCTCCGCCGTCGCCATGACATTTGCCCTGAGCTCGGGACTCTTTATCTCACACGTCTTTATCCCGCCGACCCCCGGCCCTATCGCTGCGGCAAGCACACTTGGCATCGGCGACTATCTCCTGCAGGTGATTGGGCTTGGTCTTCTCTGCTCGATCTTCCCGCTGATCGCAGGCTACTTCTATGCGCGCTGGATCGGCACAAAGGTACAGTCGAAGGACGAGGCGCAGCCCGATGAGGTGACGAAGAGCTATACGGCGCTCATCGCCTCCTACGGCAAGCTCCCCTCCGGGTTCAGCACGCTTGCCCCGATCATCGTCCCCATTGCTCTCATGGCACTGTCCTCCATTGTCACCATGGCGGGCGTGACCGGGCTCTCCGGCGAGGTCATCAGGTTCCTCGGCACGCCGATCATCGCTCTTGGCGTCGGCATGGTATTCGCAACGATGCAGCTCTTTTCCGTCGGACGCTCGGAGGAGTTCTACGCCATCTGCAATGACAGCCTCATGACCGTCGGCCCCATCCTCTTCATCACGGCGGCGGGCGGCGTGCTCGGCAAGGTAATTGCGACCTCCGACATGGTGAAATACATCTCGGCACACGCAGATGTGTTCGGTGGTCTGGGCATTTTCTTCCCATTCCTGCTCTCTGCGGTGCTCAAGACCGCGCAGGGCTCGTCCACCGTTGCCATGATTACGACGGCGGGCATCATCGCACCGCTGCTCACCGTCCTCGGCTTTGATACGCCGCTGCAGGCGACGCTCGTCTGCATGGCGATCGGCGCAGGAGCAATGACCGTCTCTCATGCGAACGACTCGTACTTCTGGGTTGTCTCCGAGTTCAGCGGTCTCACCCCCGATCAGGGCTACCGCGTCCAGACGATGGGCACGCTCGTCCTCGGCATCGCCGCCATGGTCGAGATCGCCCTCCTGAGCATGGTGCTGCGCTGACGCATAGAGAGAAATATTCATATAAAAAAGGCGCTGTACAAAGTTTTAGCTTCGTCAGCGCCTTCTTATTATGAAATTACTTGATCAGTGAGCCCTCGTATTTCAGCGTGGCGAAGTAGTCGTCGATGGTCTGCGGGCGTCGGATTAGCTCGATGGAGCCGTCCATACGGCGCAGGAGCTCCGCGCAGTGGAGCTTTGCGTTGTAGTTGAACCCCATCGCACTGCCGTGCGCCCCCGTGTCGTGGATGATGAGGATGTCTCCGATGTCGATTTTCGGCAGGGCGCGGTCAATAGCAAATTTATCATTGTTCTCGCAGAGCGAGCCCGTCACATCATAGACGTGGTCGGCAGGTGCATTCTCCTTGCCGAGGACGGTAATATGATGGTAGGCGCCGTAGATCGCAGGTCGCATGAGGTTCGCCATGCAGGAGTCGAGGCCGATGTACTTCTTGTACGTGTCCTTCTCATGGAGCACGGTGGAGACGAGCCAGCCCGCATCACCCGTGATGCCGCGTGCACTCTCCGTACGGATGCCGACATCGCCGAGCCCGGCGGGGCGCATGATCTCATTATAGAGCCTTTCGATGCCCGCACCGACGGCGTCATAGTCGATGCCGTCCTGCTCGGGGCGGTACGGGATGCCGAAGCCGCCGCCGAGGTTGACAAACTCAACGTGGATGCCGAGTTTTTCCTTCAGCTCCGCCGCCAGCTCGAACATGAGACGTGCCGTGAGGAGGAATGCCTCCGTGCGCAGCTCGGCAGAGATCACCATCGTGTGCACGCCGAACCGCTTCACGCCCATCTCAAGGGCGCGCCGATAGCCCTCGAACATCTGCTCACGCGTGAGCCCGTATTTTGCCTCGACGGGCTTTCCGATAATATCGTTGCCCTCGACGAGGTTGCCGGGGTTGTAGCGGAAGCAGAGGAGGTTCGGCAGGCCGGCGTGCTTCGCCATATAGTCAAGGTGACTGAGGTCATCGAGGTTGATGACGGCACCGAGCTCGATCGCCTTCTGGAACTCCTCATACGGCGTATCGTTCGAGGTGAGCATGATCTCCTCGCCCTTGACGCCCGCTGCGGCAGAGATGATGAGTTCGGGGGTGCTGCTGCAGTCCGTGCCCGCTCCGTCCTCATGCAGAATCTGGACAATGCGCGGATTCGGCAGTGCTTTTACGGCAAAGTGCTCACGGAAGCTCGGCGCCCATGCGAATGTCTCGCGCAGACGGCGGAAGTTCGCACGGATCTTTGCCTCGTCGTAGAGATGAAACGGGGTCGGGTACCGCTCGATGAGACGCAGCGTCTCCTCCTTCGTGAGCGGAAATTTCTTCTCATTCATATTATTCTCCCTTGGTGTAAATCCCTCTTCCCCCATAGCTGTGAGAAAGATATATATATGAAGTTCCGTTATTATAGCAATGAAAAATCCTCTCTGTCAAATGTATCCCTTGACGAACGGCGTGCGCTCCCGTATAATGTGGACTATATTTTTCATAGGCATTATCTAAGGGGGTATATCCATGAGATTCGGAGGAAAAGCCTTGCGTCTTGCCGCTGCACTCGTCGGCACGGCTCTTCTTGGCTCGGCACTTGCCGGCTGCGGAGGAAATACGGCAAACTCGGACGAGATCCGCATCGGCGCAAACTTTGAAATGACCGGCAACACTGCGAACTACGGCACATCGACGCTCGAAGGGCTGAAGCTCGCGATCAAAGAAGCCAATGATGCCGGCGGCATCAATGGCAAAAAGATCACCCTCGTTGAGGCGGACAACAAGTCCGAAGCGGCAGAGTCCGTCAATGCAGCGACAAAGCTGATCTCCGATGATCATGTCCGCGCCATCGTAGGCCCTGCGACAACCGCAAACGTCATCGCCGAGTCACAGATTGCGGCGGACAACAAGATCCCCGTCATCGCCCCGGATGCAACGGCAGTGGACGTCACGGTCGAGAATGGTCAGGTGAAGCAGTGGATCTTCCGCAGCTGCTTCATCGACCCGCAGCAGGGCGATGTCATGGCGAAGTTTGCCCTCGATACACTGAAAGCAAAGACGGCGGTCATCTACCTCGACAATTCGACGGACTATTCCAAGAGCCTCGCACAGGTCTTTGAGAAGGTCTTCACCGCCGGCGGCGGCAAGGTGCTCATGACCGAGGCATTCCTGAGCAAGGATCAGGACTTCAAGGCGACGCTGACGCGTCTGCGCGAGGCGAATGCAGATGTGATCTTCGTCCCCGCCTACTATGAGGAAGTCGGCAAGATCGTCAAGCAGGCGCGTGAGATCGGCATCACAGCACCCATCATCGGCACGGACGGCTGGGATGATCCAAAGGTCGCCGCACTCGCAGGAGCGGATGCGCTGAACAACACGTACTTCAGCACACACTACTCCGACAAGGATGAGTCAGTGCGCCCCTTCATCGATGCCTATCAGAAGGAATACGGCCACATGCCGAACGTCTTTGCTGCCCTTGGCTATGACGCCGGCAAGCTGCTCGTTGATGCGCTGAAGCGTGCAGGCTCCGACGATCCCGAGGCGCTGCGCAAAGCCCTCGAGGAGACAAAGGACCTCATCGTCGGCACGGGCACGATCACGATGGATGCAAACCACAACCCGATCAAGCAGGCAGTCATCCTCGAGAATAAGGATGGCGACCGCGCGGTGGTCGCAAAGATCATGCCGAGCGCAAACTAATCTGCACAGAAACGTTCAAAGAGCCGCATCCTGCGGCTCTTTTCATCATCTCAGGGAGGTTTTTCTATGGAGGTACTGCAACAGATTCTGCAGCAGCTCATCAACGGGATTTCGCTCGGCAGCATCTACGCGCTGATCGCTCTCGGCTATACGATGATCTACGGCATCATCAAGCTCATCAACTTCGCCCATGGCGATATCTACATGGTCGGGGCATACCTCGGCTTCTACGCAATCACGCTCGGAATCCCCGTTGTGCCGGCGATTCTCATCTCCATGGCGGTCACGTCCCTGCTCGGTGTCGTGGTGGAGCGGCTGGCCTACCGTCCGCTGCGCCACGCGCCGCGCATTTCCGTGCTCATCACGGCAATCGGCGTGTCCTTCCTCCTCGAGTACGTGATGATGGCGATTGTTTCACCGACGCCGCGCACGTTCCCCGCCACACTCAGCGACGTGTCGTTTGACCTCGGCGGGCTCATCATCAGCGGCCAGCAGATGCTCATCATGGGCGTCACCCTCCTGCTGATGCTCATCCTCACCTACATCGTCCGCTCGACAAAGATCGGCAAGGCGATGCGTGCCGCCTCCTACGATACGGAAGCGGCACAGCTCATGGGGATCAATGCGAACCGCATCATCTCGATCACGTTTGCCATTGGCTCGGCGCTCGCCGCTGTTGCGGGCGTACTCATCGGCATCTACTACAACTCGATCGATCCGCTCATGGGCATCATGCCCGGCATCAAGGCGTTCGTCGCGGCGGTGTTCGGCGGCATCGGCATCCTGCCGGGCGCCGTCGTCGGCGGCATCGTTCTCGGCATTGTCGAGGCGTTTATCTCGGGGCTCGGCTTCTCCATGTTCCGCGATGCAGCGGCTTTCGCCATCCTGATTCTCGTCCTGCTCATACGCCCTGCGGGCATCTTCGGCAAGAATGTTAAGGAAAAGGTCTAAGGAGGGGTGACGATGAATCCATCAACGAAAAATGATCTCAAAATGCTCGTCTTTGCCCTCATCATTTACGCCGTCATCATGGGGCTGACGAGTGCGGGGATGCTGAACGCCTTCTGGCAGCTCAATCTCATCTTCGCGGGCATCAACATCATCCTTGCGGCGAGCCTCAACCTCATCAACGGCTACACGGGACAGTTTTCCCTTGGGCACGCGGGCTTTATGGCGATCGGTGCCTATGTCGGCGTCGTGCTCACAACGAATTTCCACCTGCCCTTTGCGGCAGCACTCCTCGCGGGCGGCGCTGCGGCAGGACTGCTCGGCGCACTGATCGGTCTGCCGACGCTGCGTCTGCGCGGCGACTATCTCGCCATCGCGACCCTGGGACTTGGCGAGATCGTCCGCATCATCATCATCAACGTTCCCTATGTCGGCGGTGCGGCAGGATTCAAGGGCATCCCGCACCTCACGAACTTCACATGGGTGTTCTTCCTCATGCTGGCCACGCTCTGCATCATCAAGAACTTTGTGAACTCCCGCCACGGCCGTGCCTGCCTCGCCATCCGCGAGAACGAGATCGCGGCGGAGTCCATGGGCATCAACACGACGAAATACAAGGTGCTTGCCTTTACCATCGGCGCATTCTTTGCGGGCGTGGCGGGCTGCCTTTTCGGGCACAACATGTACATCCTCAGCCCCGCATCCTTTACCTTCATGCAGTCGTTCAATATCCTCATCATGGTCGTCATGGGCGGTCTCGGCTCGATGACGGGCTCGATCGCGGGCGCACTTGTCGTGACCTTCCTCTCGGCGGCTCTCGCGAGCTTCCCGAATGCGCGCATGATCATCTATGCGCTCGCGCTCATCCTGCTCATGTTCTACCGTCCGCAGGGCCTTTTCGGCTACGTTGAGGTCACGGCGATGCAGCCGCTGCGCCGCTTCTTTCGGAAGGGAGGAGAAGCATAATGGCAAAAAACCTGCTCTCAGCAACGGATGTCTCCATGGTCTTCGGCGGACTCAAAGCGGTCGCCGACTTTAACATGCACATCAAATACGGTGAGCTGATCGGACTCATCGGACCGAACGGCGCCGGCAAGACCACTGCGTTCAATCTCCTCACGGGCGTCTACCATCCCACGACAGGCGAAATCCTATTCAAGGACAAGAGTATCGTCGGACTATCTCCCTACCAGATCACGGCACGCGGCATCGCCCGCACGTTCCAGAACATCCGCCTCTTTGGCGAGCTCTCCGTCCTCGACAACGTCAAGATCGCCTATCACTGCCACATGAACTACGGTCTCATCGAGGCGATACTGCGCGTCGGACGCTATCGCACGGAGGAGGATAAACTCACAGAGGAGGCACATCGTCTGCTCGAGATCTTCCATCTCGACGGCATGGCGCAGGAGAAGGCGAAGAACCTCCCCTACGGAGCACAGCGCCGTCTCGAGATTGCACGTGCCCTCGCGGCACAGCCGTCCCTCCTGCTCCTCGACGAACCGGCGGCAGGCATGAACCCGCAGGAAACGATCGAACTCATGGAGATGATCCGCTGGGTGAAGAAGGAGTTCGGCATCACGATTCTCCTGATCGAGCACGATATGTCACTTGTTATGGGCATCTGCGAGCGCATCTACGTGCTCGAGTACGGCGCAATTATCGCAAACGGCACGCCGGACGAGATTCAGAAAAACCCCGAGGTCATTCGCGCGTATCTGGGGTCGGAGGAATAATCATGGCAAACGAAACAACACAGCCGCAGAACGGCACCCCCATACTCCGCATCGCGGATCTCAACGTCTACTACGGTGCGATCCACGCACTGAAGGGCATCTCGCTTGAGGTGCATCAGGGGGAGATCGTCACCCTCATCGGTGCGAACGGTGCGGGCAAGTCCACGACGCTGCGCACGATCTCGGGGCTGATCGCTCCGAAGAGCGGCGCCGTCGACTTTGAGGGACAGGGCATCGCGGGGCTCGGCGCCCACGACATCGTACGCCGCGGCATCTCACAGGTGCCCGAGGGGCGGCGCATCTTTGCCGATATGACCGTCCTCGAGAATCTCGAACTCGGTGCCTTCATCCGCAATGACAAGGACGGCATCGCGAGCGACATGGAGATGGTCTTTACGCGTTTTCCTCGTCTGAAGGAGCGCATCTCCCAGCAGGCGGGCACGCTCTCGGGCGGTGAGCAGCAGATGCTCGCCATGGGACGCGCACTCATGAGCCGTCCGCGTCTCCTGCTCCTCGATGAGCCGTCGATGGGGCTTGCGCCGCTCCTCATCAAGGAAATCTTCTCCATCATCGTTGACATCAACAAGGCGGGCACGACCATCCTGCTCGTCGAGCAGAACGCCAATATGGCGCTCTCCATCGCGAACCGTGCCTACGTTCTCGAGACGGGACGCATCACGCTCTCGGGCTCCGCAAAGGATCTTGCTGCGAGCGAGGAGGTACGCAAGGCCTATCTGGGCGGATAAGAAAAGAAGGAAAACACGCCCTAAAGCGCGAATATTACAGTAATATACAAATTCATCCCTGCAAGGAGGAGCATTATGTTTGTTGCCAACTGCATGACCAAGAACCCCATCACCATTGCCCCCGATGTGGGAATCGACGAGGCGGCAAAGATCATGGACAAGGGGCATTTCCGCCGCCTGCCTGTCGTCGAGCACGGAAAGCTCGTCGGCTTCTTCACAAACCGCGACCTCCTGCGTGCCTCGCCTTCGGCAGCAACCACGCTCGACCGCTTTGAGCTGCGCACCCTGCTCTCGAAGATCAAGGTCGCCGACGTCATGCAGAAGAACGTCATCACCGTGACCGACACAACGACGATCGAGGAAGCGGCGCTCATCATGGCGCGCGAAAAGATCGGCGGCATGCCCGTCCTCTCCGAGATCGGCAAAGTCGTCGGCATCATCTCCTCCACGGATATCTTCCGCGCCTTCGTCACCATCATGGGACTCGACAGCGGCAAGACGCGCCTGACCATCGCGGTCACCGACCGCAAGGGCGTCCTCCGCGACATTGCCACCATACTCGCCGATCTTGATATCAGTATCGACAGCATGGTCACCATCCCCCAGCCGAGCGGCACCTACGACATCATCATCCGCGCCGACATACCGGATGTGGAGACAGTCAGGGAGCGTCTCGCGGCAAAGGGCTTCAACGTCAGCCACGTCACACAGATCGGGTGACCTTCTCTGCAGCAAAGGCCTGCCTTCGGAATACGCTTCCGAATGGCAGGCCTTTTTGTCACTCGATCACATGTCCATCTGTCCCAATCAAGATGAGCTGTGCACCCGGAATCTCCGAGAGGAGGCTGCGCCCACGCTCCGCGCCCATGACGAAGATTGCCGTCGAGAGCATATCCGAGAGCTGTCCCTCATGCCCTGCCCACGCGGTCCCCTCCATCGCATTCTGCGGCAGAATGACGGTGACGGACGCGAGTCCCGTCTCTGCGGGACAGCCCGTGCGCGGGTCGACGAGATGGTGATACCGCCGCCCCTCGCAGAGGAAATACCGCTCATCGTCGCCCGATGTGGAGAGCATGGCATCCGAGAGCTGCGCCGCCGCAGCGAGATCGCTGCGGCTTTCCCCGCGCGGATTGCGGATGCCGATATGCCACGGCTCCCCCTCCGCATTCACGCCGCACGCGAGAATCGAGCTGCTGCCGAGATCGGCGAGCCCATTTTTGATGTCTGCATCTTGCCATGTGCTGTGGATGCCATCGAGTGCCAGGCCCTTGATCAGTGCACCGCGGTCGATCTTCATCCCCGCGCGCAGAAGCCGTACCTCCGGGTGCTCTCCATCATCAGCGGCACGCTCTCGCAGCTCAAGCGCATGCCAATCGACGTGTGCGCGCGCCGCGGCGACCTCCTCCGCCGTCGGCGGATACTGTGCGGCACGCGCCGCATCCCACAGCTCCGTCAGCGTGCCCGAGGTAATATCAAACGCACCGTCCGACTGCCGCGCCATCTCCTGCGCAAGGGCAAGCGTCTCATAGAGCCCGGACGGCACCTCCGTCCATCCCCCCGTCCCTGCCGCCGCCTCCACACGGGCGAGCACCGCACCGTCCGCATCCTCCTCCACCGCAGTAAGTACCGCCATCCCGTCCCGCAGCGCCGCCTGCGACGTGATCTCATCCGCACGCACGGTCAAACGTGCCACCGTCCCCATCACGATCCGCGTCTCCTCCGCTGTCACATCCCCCCCGCACCCGCCGAGGAAGAGCGCCATGCCGAGCAGAAGAACAAGGGGCGACTTGAACAACCGGAAAAACTTTTGTATCATATATAGGATTCCTTTCTTCAGCGGCGATATCGTATGATCATCCTTCTGCACCAATATATCGAAGCAAGAGCGCACCATGTTCCTAAGTGAACCTTAGCAGAGCAAGTGCCTCTGTGCAGCATGCAGAAACAGCAGACGATATTCACGCCGCAGTTCAATCCTCCGAGGTGACCCATGCCATCCAGATTTCATGAAATTCTCCGTTTCCTCCTCGTCGGGGGCGGCTGCTTCCTGCTCGACTACGGGCTGCTCTACATCCTCACAGAGTATGCAGGGCTCTACTATCTCCTCTCGTCGGGGATCTCCTTCAGCATCTCCGTCTTTGTCAACTATCGTCTCTGCCTCATCTACGTCTTTCATGGCGCATCCGCCGAAACGCACCGCGCGAAAATTCTCTTCTTCGGTTCGAGCATCGCAGGACTTGCCCTCAACCAGCTCCTCATGTGGGGGCTCGTCGACGGACTCAGCGTCTACTACATGCTCGCCAAGATCATTGCCGCCAGCATCGTCACCGTGTGGAACTACGTCCTCAAACGCCGTGCCCTGCGCAGCTAAGGAAGTACTGATATCACCTGTATTCTAGCAACATCCCGCGCGCTGCGCAAGCACGGGAATGCCGGCATACTGTCAGTTCTGATGCAGCAGCACACACGCAGCCTCCGTTCACAGCACGCCCGCCACCGCATAGCCCCCTCCCCCGCTTCGTCAGGGGAGTTTTTTTGTGCCATTTTAGCCCTTATACTCCGCAATATTCAGTAAAGTACTTCTTTTATCCAAAAAGAAGGAGTTCTTTCTCCAAGAACGAAATAGGAACCTATTATAGGATTTATTTATAATTGAAATAGATTCTATGTATCATTAGGAGGGAAAAGCAATGGCAATGGAAATCTCACGCCGCACCTTTATCAAGGGAACAGCAGCGGCGGGCGTTGTCCTCATGTCCGGTGCCTATCTCGGCTGCGGGGGAAAGAACATCCCGGAGCAGGTACGGCGCGGCGACGTGACCTATGACGTGCTCGTCATCGGCAGCGGCGGTGCAGGGATGCGTGCAGGACTCGCGGCAGCTCAGAACAAGGATCTGAAAGTCGCTGTCCTGACGAAGCTCGTCCCGACGCGCTCAGCATCGACGATGGCACAGGGCGGCATGAACGGCGTGACGGGCGTCACCGACCCTAATGACAGTATCGAGTCGCACACATTCGACACGATCAAGGGCGGCGACTATCTCTGTGATCAGGACGCAGTCGAGTATTTCGCAGAGAACGCGGGCAAAACCATCTTCGAGATGGACTACATGGGCTATCCGTACAACCGTCAGAAGGATGGTCACTTCCATCAGCGCAAGATGGGCGGCTCATCCTATCCGCGTGCAGCATACTTCGAGGATCGTGCGGGACACGCCATGGTGCACGCACTCTTCGAACAGTGCCTTGCACACAATATTGATTTCATCTCCGAGTGCCAGATGCTCGAGATCAGCATGACGGACGCCGGCAAACTCGCGGGCATTGTCGCGATGGATATGCGCTCGGGCGACCTCATCGGCATTCCCGCGAAGACGATCATCATTGCCACAGGCGGCTACGGCCGTGCCTACTGGGTGCGTACCTCCAATCCGTACAGCTCGACGGGCGACGGCATCGTCGCAGGCATGAACGTCGGGATCCCGTTCAAGGATCCCGAAATGGTGCAGTTCCATCCGACAGGTCTCTCCGTCAACGGCGTTCTGCTCTCCGAGTCCAGCCGCTCCGAGGGCGCACAGCTCTTCAACAAGAACGGCGAACGCTTCATGTCGAAATATGCCCCGGAGAAGATGGAGCTCGCGACGCGCGACATTGTCGCACGCGCCATCGCCACGGAGATCGAACAGGGACGCGGCATCGGCGAGGGGCTGACCGCCGGCGTCTACCTCGACTTTACAAAGATCCCGCCCGAGCGCATCCACGAACGCCTCGGGCAGGTCTACGACCTCGCAAAGCGTTTTGCGGGCGTTGATATTACGAAGGAGCCTGTCCTCATCAGCCCGACCTGCCACTACTCCATGGGAGGCCTTGAGATGGCCGACTACAAGACGGGCGCGACGCGCATCCCCGGCATCTTTACGGCGGGCGAGTGCAGCTGCGTCTCCGTCCACGGTGCGAATCGCCTTGGGGCAAACAGTCTCTCCGAGGTGCTCGTCTTTGGCAAGACGGCAGGCGAGGGTGCCGCCGCTTACGCCAAGGAACACAGCTACGAGGGCACACAGGATCAGCTCGCTGCAGCGTGCACGAAGTGGAAGGATCACTTTGACAAGGTGACCGCACGTCCGCACACGACGAACCGCACGGTTCCCGAGATCCGCGATGCCATGGTCAACACGATGTGGTACAAGGCGGGCGTGTTCCGTGACGGTGCGCAGCTCGAAGCGGCATCGAAGGAACTGCGTGCGCTCGAAGAGGACTACAAGAACTGCTATGTCGGCGACAGCTCCCATGTCTACAACACAGCATTCGAGCAGTATGTCGAGCTCGGCAATCTCCTGCAGATCTCCCATGCCATCGTGCAGGGCGCGGCGGCACGCAAGGAGAGCCGCGGCGGACACTCGCGCCGCGATTTCCCGAAGCGCGACGATGTGAACTTCCTCAAGCATACGCTGATCTACAAGCAGCCCGACGGGAAGTACACGGCGGAGTACAAGGACGTCGTCATCACGAAGTATCCGCCAAAGGAAAGGAAGTATTGACATGGACGCAACACTCAAAATCCATCGCTATGTCGAGGGCAAATCGTGGGTGGACACGTTCACCGTGCCGCGCTCCACAGGACTTACTGTTCTCGGCGCACTGACCTACATCAAGGAGCAGCAGGATCCGACGCTCTCCTTCACCTGCTCCTGCCGTTCGAGCATCTGCGGCGCATGCGCCGTGCGCGTCAACGGCAACGCCGAGCTCTCCTGCGAGGTGCTGATTGACGACCTCACGGCACGCTATCAGAGCGACGAGCTCACGATCGAGCCGCTCGGCAACTTCCGCGTGATCCGCGACCTCATCGTCGACTGGGATCCAAAATACGCGCGCCTCAAAAAGGTAAAACCCTCCCTCCATCCGAAGGACGAGTTCACGGCGGAAACGGGCTGTCTCCAGTCCCCCGAGGACTTCAACAAGTACAAAAAATACGCAGGCTGCATTCTCTGCGGATCCTGCGTCTCCGAGTGCAACAAGAACACACTGAATCAGGACGACTTCCTCGATCCCTTTGCCTTCGTCAAGGCGGAGAAGCTCGTCGCCGACTCGCGCAGCAAAAGCCCCGAGGAGCATCTGAAGGCCGTCATCGAGGCCGGGCTGTGGCGCTGCTTCAACTGTCAGGAGTGCACAGCAAAATGTCCGAAAGGGCTCGACCCCGCCGGTGCCATCGAGAAGCTGAAGGCGGAAACCTTTAAGCATCACCTCGACGACAACGTCGGTGCGCGCCACGCAAAGGCGATCTACGATGACATCCAGACCTCCGGCACGCTTGACGAGTCGAAGCTCAACATCAAATCCGAGGGATACCTCATGTCGAGCCTGCGCCTGCCGATGGCACTGCGCCTCATGAACGTCGGCAAGATGGATCCGCTCGCCAAACATCCCATCAACCCCGAGATCAAGACCATCGACGCCATTGTCAAGGCGGCGGAGAACGCCGATAAGGAGGACGCATAATGAAATACGCACTATTCCCGGGCTGCGTCCTCGACGGCGCGGCAGCCGAGGCATATACCTCGCTCAAGAAGGTCTGCGAAAAGCTCGGCATTGAGATCGAAGAAATCCCGAACTGGACGTGCTGCGGCGCATCCCACGGGCAGGGCGTGAACGACCTCGCCATGCTCGCCATAAACGCACGCAACATCTCCATCGCAGAGAATATGGGACTCCCCATCCTCACTGTCTGCAACACCTGCACGCTGCAGCTGCGCACGGCAAAATACCGACTCGACCATGAGCCGGGGCTGAAGGACAAGGTGAATGCCATCCTGGAGGAAGCAGGTCATCCGTACGCATATCAGGGGACGAGCGACATCACGCATTTCCTCTGGGTCCTCGATGAGCATCCCGAGGTGCTCGACGGAAAGATCACGGACGCACTGCAGGGGACAAAGGTCGCCTGCTACTACGGCTGCCACATTCTGCGTCCGAAACCGCAGATGCACTATGAGGAAGGCGACTATCCCGAGTCCTTCGAGCGTCTCGTACGCCGCCTCGGGGGGGAGCCCGTCTGGTTCGATGCGGGGCGCAAGTGCTGCGGCTTCCACGCACAGTTCACCGCCGAGCACGACGTGCTGACCGTCACGGGACAGATCGCCGCAAGTGCGGCACACGCAGATGCCGATCTCATCGCCACCCCATGCCCGCTCTGCCAGATGCAGCTCGATATGTACGGACCCGAGGGACGCGACGCGGTCCGCGGTGAGACCGACATGCCCATCCTCCACCTGCAGCAGCTCGTTGGGCTCGCACTCGGCATGACACAGGAAGAGATCGGTTTCAATCGCCACGTCTTCGGACGCGATAAGCTGAAAGTCGGTGCGTAAAGCATCTTCTTTCGATTAGTAAACAGAATGGTTTTTTTCGAATAAGAATTCCCCCGATCAGATACGTCCTACTGCGATATCAACATTGTATACAGGACAATGGAAATCATCGTGATCGGGGGATTTTTCTTGTTATTCCCATATAATCATAATTTAATACTACGAAATGCAGGAATTTGTTTATTATAATAGAATATAAATGGTGATTTCACTCCTATAAATTTAATTCAATAGATAAAATTGTCTTGCTATTTTGTCTGTTTTGCGTTACACTGAATGCAAAGGATGGACGCTACATTGAATCGCAGATATATGAGCGTTTCTATTTTCATCTGCGTAAAGGGAGTGAATATCATGTTTCTGGAGGAGCGTCAAGAGCTCATCGTCCGCATGGTGGAGCGTGACGGCAAGGTTAAGGTCAAGGAGCTCAGCGCCAAATTCAAAGTCACCGAGGACTGCATCCGCAAGGATCTCGGGTCACTGGAGCGGCAAGGACGCCTCAAGCGCACCTACGGTGGTGCCGTGAAACTGACCCAAAGCGTTCACATGATCGAGGTAAGCCGTCATCGTCACATGGATGTCGAGGCAAAGCGGCGCATCGCGCAGGCAGCTGTCTCTCTCATCCATGACAAGGATATGGTCTTCCTCGACGTGTCCACGAGCAACCTTGCCATTGCAGAACTACTCATGAAGAGCGACCGTGATTTGACCGTTGTCACGAACATGGTCGATGTGCTCGGCGTCCTGGCACGCAATCCCCGCATCGAGCTGATCTTTGCAGGCGGGCAGATCAACCGCGGACGTGACGGATTCTGGGGCGGTATGACGCAGGACTTCATCGGAAAGCTGAAGCCCGATATTGCCTTTGTCGGCGCCGTCGGCGTCAACGTTAAGGCAAACAGTGTCTCCACCTACGACATCGACGACGGACTCAACAAGGCAACCATTATCGCACGCAGCAAGCGTTCCTACGTACTCGCAGAGGCGCGCAAATTCGCTGCGGACGGCAACTATGACTATGCACCGCTCAATTCCCTGTCGGGGTTTGTCACGGATACGGAGCCACCATCCGATATTTGTGCCGCTGCCGCAGACCTGGGGGTTGATGTCGTACTTCCGTAACATCTCTCATTGATCGGACAGAACCGAGACGGGCTTGCCGTCTCGGTTTTCTTGTGCGAAAATATAGGAAACACTGATAAAATGAGGTCTGCCAGATTGGCGTAGATTTTTTCGTCCGAACGAGGTGGAAAACCGGACGCAGAGTGGTGCTCTGTGGAGGATTTTCCGCCGAAGTGCGGGCAAAAAAGATGCGTCAAGATGGTTGTACCGAATTTATCAGTGCTTCCTATAGTTACTGTGCGTGCTCCTCACAAACACTTCGCTGCAGAGTAAGTGAGCATGATCGAAAGGGCG
>NZ_GL397087.1:1875332-1979866 GCF_000146365.1 Selenomonas sp. oral taxon 149 str. 67H29BP | reverse complement strand
AGAAAGTCACGAGAGAACAACTTCATAGCCCCCAACACATACAACATACAAGGAGAAACGATTGATTGATTTGCTGAAACACTGTACGCTCTGCCCGCGGCGCTGCGGCGTCGACCGCACGGCAGGCGGGCGCGGGTTCTGCGGCGCAGGGCGGCTGGCGCGTGTTGCGCGCACGATGCTGCACACATGGGAGGAGCCCTGCCTCGTGGGAGCGCACGGCGCAGGGGCGGTATTCTTCGCCCACTGCACACTCCGCTGTGTCTACTGTCAGAACTACGAGATCAGCCACGAGGGACACGGCAGAGAGATGACGGAGGAGGAGCTTGCGGCGGCGTTTCTCACGCTGCAGGCGCAGGGCGCCGCAACGCTCGATCTCGTGACGCCGACGCACTACACGCCGCAGATTCTCGCTGCACTCGCGCGTGCACGATCAGAAGGGCTGACCCTCCCTGTCGTCTGGAACACGGGCGGCTATGAGACGGAGGAGAATATCGCATGCCTCACGGGAGTGGTGGATATCTACCTGCCCGATCTCAAGTACAACGCGGAGGAGAGCGGACGGCTCTACTCTGCCGCCCCCGACTATACAGAGGCCGCATTTGTCGCGCTCCGTGCCATGGTCGAGCAGGTCGGCGCACTGCAGTTTGCCGCGGACGGACGGCTCCTGCGCGGCGTCCTCGTCCGTCATCTCGTCCTGCCGGGACACCGTCACGAGAGCATCGCCCTCGTACGGCGTCTCTGGAAGGCGTTCGGTGAGTGCATACAGCTCAGTCTCATGCGGCAGTATACCCCGCTCTATCGCGCGGCGGAGTTCCCGCCGCTCCACCGTCGGCTCACGACCTTCGAGTACGAGTCCGTCGTCGATGCCGCACGTGATCTTGGCATGACGCAGGTCTACGTGCAGGGTGCGGAGGCGGTCGGCACAGAGTACGTACCCGACTTTAGATAATGGATTCTTGTGCCCCTACCCCTGTGATCTCTCCCCCTCCCCGTGACCACGGGGGAGGCTTTCGTTTAGGGAATCACTGATCCCCCCTCACCGCAGGCCGCGTACCATCGCCTTGCGGAGGAGGTCGACGGGAAGCATCGTTGCGGCGAGGAGGAAGGCGAGCACCCAGCCGCCTGCATGGATGGGCGTGCAGCTGAACATTGCACCGATCCACGTGCCGACCTCATGCGGGAGAAGCGGTGCATTGATGATGGCCGCCATGATGAGGACGATGCCGCCCCAAACCCGCAGAAATCCCGGATTTGCCCCGAGATCGCGGAAGATGCCGAAGCCGCCCGACCGCACATTGAACCCGTTCATCAGCGAGGCCAGCACGAACAGCAGGAAGTACGCCGTGTACTGCTCCGCCTGCCCTGCAAAGCATGCGGCAAAAATTGGCTGTGTGAGGAAGGCAAAGCTGAGCAGCACCAGCCACGTCCCCATCCAGAGAATCTGTGCCGCCATCGCGGGGCTGATGATGCTCGCGTCGCGGCGGCGCGGCTTCTCGTGCATATAGCTCTCATGGGCGGGCTCGTTGCCGAGCATGATCGCCCCGAGACTGTCCATGACGAGGTTGATGAAGAGCAGATGCGTCACGCGCAGCGGCTCCATGATGCCGAAGAACGGCGCGAGTGCGCTGACGACAACGGCGGCAATGTTGATGACGAGCTGAAAGCGGCAGAACTTCAGGATGTTGTTGTAGATCGTGCGTCCATAGAGGATCGCGTCCTTGATTGAGCGGAAATTATCGTCGAGGATAACGATGTCGCCCGCATCCCGCGCCGCCTCCGTGCCGCTCCCCATCGCAAAGCCGACATCGGCGCGCCGCAGGGCAGGCGAGTCATTGACCCCGTCTCCCGTCATGCCGACGACGAGATTCATCTGCTGTGCGAGGCGCACGATGCGCGACTTGTCTGTCGGCAGGGCACGCGCAATCACGCGCAGCTGCGGCAGGACGCGCTGCACGGCAGTATCGTCCATCTGCGCGAGGTCGCTGCTCGTCAAAACGAGCTCCCCGTCCGCACGCAGGAGGCCTGCATCACGTGCGATCGCGACCGCTGTCTCACGGCGGTCGCCCGTCACCATGACGACCTGAATGCCCGCCACCTGCACCTCGGCGATCGCCGCACGCGCCTCGGGGCGTACATCGTCGCGAATTGCGGCAAAGCCGATGAGCACGGTGTCCGCATTCACCTCATTCGTGCAGAATGCCGATGCAGAATACCCGAACGCAAGGACGCGCATGGCGCGCGCGGCGTAGGCGTTGATCGTCTCCGTCAGGGCGCCGGCATCGTAGGGTACGACATTTCCCGCCGCATTGAGTGCATACTGTGCGCGGGCAAGGAGCACCTCGGGGGCGCCCTTATAGACGACAACGCCGCGCGCGGGCAGCTCTGCCTGGCTGAATTTATTCACCGAGTTGAACGTCTGCCGCTGCCCCGTACACGCGTTTTCATCCGCCTGCAGAGCACGATAGTATTTCTCCCCCAGGGCATACATGACCGCCTGATCGGTCGGATTCCCGCCGACGACAGTCCCGCTCTCATCGTACATGGAGGCAGTGTTTCTGCCGATGGCAAGCCGCAGCTGCTCCGCGAGCGCCGTCTCTCCCGCGAGGAGATCGGCACCATAGACCGACCCATCCGCCGTAAAAAACTCGACCACCGAGAGCCGCCCGCCCGTGATCGTCCCCGTCTTGTCGCTGAAGAGGATGTTCAGCGCACCCGCCGTCTCGATGCCGACGGCACGGCGCACGAGCACGCCGCGCGAGAGCATGCGGCTCGTATTCTGCATCAGGACAATGGAGATCATGAGCGGCAGCCCCTCGGGCACGGCGCAGACGATGATGAGGATGGCGAGCGAGACCGCCTCGATCACGTCCACGAGGATCTGTCCCCAGCCGAGGAGAATATACGACTCGATGCCGCCTGCGCGCAGGGCGAAGAACATCATGTAGAGCGCGACGATCACGATGCCCGAGATATAGCCGAATGCCGAGATCTGATCGGCGAGCTTGGCGAGCTTGACCTGCAGCGGGGACGCGGGCTCACGCCCCTGCATCTCCGACGCCATCTGCCCCATCACGGTTGCCGTGCCGACACGGCACACCTTCAGTACGCCCTCGCCGTCAAAGACGACGCTCCCGCGAAAGAGCGTCGTGCCATCGACAAAGGTATCCCCCGTCGTCTTCTCCGGAAATGCGGCAGCCGCATCGGCGCACTTATGACACTCTTCCGTTTCGCCGTTCAGCGCCGCGTTGCTCACGCGCAGATCACCGGCAATAAGTACGCCGTCGGCGGGGATCTTGTCGCCCCCCTGCAGGATGACGAGATCGCCCACCACGATCTCATCCACGGGCAGGACATGGAGTCCGCCGTCGCGGCGCAGTTTTGCCCTGTCCTTTGCCGTACGCGCGCGCAGCGCATGGTATTCGCCGTCGCTCGTCAGGCTCGTTCGCGCGGTCACCGTCGCCACGATGAGCACTGTGACAATCGTACCGACCGGTTCATAGATCTCCGCATAGCCGACGAAGTACATCGCGACCATCAGCGCAACCATCACGAGCAGAATGCGGATCATCGGATCGCGGAAGGTCTCCAAAAATGCCTGTCCGAAGGTCAGCCGCGCCGGCTCCGGCAGGACATTCGCCCCATGGATGCGGCGCGAGGCCTCCGCCTCTGCCGTTGTCAGTCCTCGATGCGTCAACGCTGTTCTCCTCCCCGCTGCAGCGCCGCCTCACAGCGGCAAACGATCATCTGCGCACAGCGCGTACGAAATACACGATCAGGTACGCACTGAGCACAAGTGCCAGTCCCTCGCCTGCCCATCCGCCGTAAATCGGCGCGATGAAGATCACAAGGCTCACCAATGCGACACGTGCGGGCTCCTCCCACGACGCATTGGAGCGTTTCTTTACGGCGATCTCGGCAGCCGCCGCAATGCGGCTGTGCCAGCGCGTCAGCCAGAGCACAATGCCCGTGACGATCATCGCCGCCGTCATGAGGATCAGCAGCGCCCAGAAAATCTTTACGGCGAGGAGCTCATGATTGTGGATGTGGATGTTCAGGAAGAATGGTGCCGCCTTCATCCACGCCGGTACGGGGACGGTGAACGGTGTGCCGCCGCCCGCTGGAAGATAGGTCTGTTCGCCCAGTACAAAGTCCGTCGCGCGCACGGGCGGATCGGCGGTCTGAAAGACGTAGAAGGGATATGACGCCGTCGGCAGCTGCATGGAGATCACATCTCGCCCGGGGCTGCTCTCCTCGACGCGTGCCAGTGCATCTGCGGGACGGAGCGTCTCCGCCTGCTGCTCCTGCGCGGCAAAATGCTCCATCGCCGCAATATGCGCCGTGCGGTGATGTCCCGCATCCCGACCGAGTAGAGGACGATCACAATCCCGCTCACGCACATGACCGTCGCCCATGTTCCCGCGAAGATCGACGTGATCTTGTGCCAGTCCGACCAAAACACGCGGCCGGTCCTGCGCCGGTGTGTACCGAACGCCATGCTCTTCATCATCGGCAGATAGAGATAGATGCCCGTCACAATGGAGACGACCGAGAGGGCGCACATCAGAGCGAGAAAGTCACGCCCGCCCTCCTCCAGCCCCATGCGGACATGAAGGATGTGCATCGTGTGCATAAAGGTCTGTACACCCTCGGAGCGATAGATGCGTTCCTTGCGGTCAAATGCCGTATGCGTACGCACATCGTACATGATCTGCTCGCCGCCCATGCGCATGTGGGAACGCCCTGCCGCGCCGCCGCGCTCCACGACGCGGAAATAGAGCGTCCCATCCGTGTCGTCCGGCGTCACTGCCAGGATATCCTTCGTCGGATACGCCGCACGCACCGCAGCCTCTCCTTCGGGCAGTGCCTGCCAGAGCTTCGCCATCGGCATGGGCTCCCCGCTCTGCGGCATATTCACCGTGTTCCACGCATTGATCTCCCCGCGAAAGAGGAGCGGCAGCCCCGTCAGCGTCAGCAGCAGCAAAAAGAGCGCACAAATCAGACTTACCCACTGGTGAACGGCATAGATTCTTCGCATCGTTTCCTCCTATCCCAATGGCTGCATTATAGCACATCTGTCGAAAAAGGACAGCAAAAAGGACGGCCGCAGCCGTCCTTTTCCTCAGAATCCGATCGCGCGATCAGCCCTCTTCGACCTCGATCAGCGCATACTTTCCATCGTGACGCCCGTAGACAATGTTGACCTCCTCCGACTCCGCGTTGCGGAACACGAAGAAATGATGGTTGAGGAGATTCATCTGCATGATCGCCTCCTGCACATCCATCGGCTGGAGCGTGAAACGCTTCGTCTTGACAACGGGGTAGAGCTCATCCTCCTCCGGAATCGGCTGGGCAAACGTCTCGACCGCCTCTGCCTTGAACCCGCCCTGACGGAAACGCCGCGCAAGCTTCGTTTTCTGTTTGCGAATCTGACGCTCAAGCTTCTCGATGACCAGATCAATGGAGCTGTACATATCCTCTGAATGCTCCTCGCCGCGCAGCAGGATACCGCGTGCGACGGGGGCAGTCACTTCCACCTTGTGATGCTTCCCTTCCACAGAGAGCAGAACCGCAATCTCACCGACATTATCGAAGTACTTCGTGATCTTGCCGACGCGCTTTTCCACATAGTCGCGCAGGGCGGGGGTAACCTCGACATTCTTTCCTCGAATCGTGAATGCAGCCATGAAACACAGCCCCTTTCTATCTACGGGAGCAGGAACTCCCTCTTTTACCTGTTTAGTTCGACATAAAGGAGAAAATACCTGCAAAAAAATCGCGCTCACTTCGTTAAATTCAGATTTTTCCCAGGATTTTTCTCATCCATCGTCAAAGGAAAAAGCCCGCTGTGTAAGCCGGGCTTTTCAGATTTTTTGTCTTATTCCTTTTTGACCACATTGTCCGCCTGCGGACCGCGTGCACCCTCGACAATGTCGAACTCCACTTCCTGTCCTTCGCTCAGCGTCTTATATCCCTCACCCTGAATCGAAGAAAAGTGGACGAACACATCATCGCCGTCTTCGCGGGAGATAAATCCATATCCCTTATCCGCGCTGAACCATTTTACTTTTCCCGTCATGTCGGCTCTCCTTTCCATGATAGAAGTATCGTGCAGAAAGCAGAACGATCTCCAATCTACACGTAACCTATCTTTATTATAAAAGCCGACATATCATCTGTCAATCATTATCCAAAATCACAACAAAGAGGAATTATTCACACTCTTTGACATGCCGCAGATGCATAATCAAAAAAGCTGCTGTCTTTCCCTGTGAAAAACAACAGCTTTTCTATCGTTATGTTACAGATGGGGAAAAAACTCCGCCACACGCCGCAGGCGCTCCCGTTCCAGCTCCTCTCTGCGGTCAAAGAGCTCACGATACGCCAGGATATACGCATCCAGATGCCCTGCGAGAAGGCGCTGCTCTGCCACATAGCGGTAGGCGTTCTCCGCAAGACTCCGCCGCAGATCAGCGCGGCGGATCAGGAGATCGAGCTTCTGTGCGAACTCCTTCGGACTGCGATAGATCAGCCCCGTCTCCCCGTCGCGCACCGTCGCCGCGTAGACCGTCGGCGCGGCAAGCACCGCCGCACCGTTTCCTGCCGCCTCGATGAACTTGAGGTCGGACTTGGCGCGGTTGAACTCCGTATCGTTGAGCGGCAGGAGAGCAATATCCGAGGCGTGGAGTTCCTCCACATAGCGCTCATAGGGGGCAACGACAGATCCATCCTGCGTGCCGCCGACGTATGATTTCTGCTCCGTCCGCAGCTGCTGATAGAATGTGTAGTCCGACACCACGCGAAAATACAGGCGATCTCCATGCTCCTGAATCGCTGCATTGATGCTTGGCATCAGGGGTTCCCAGTCCGCGCGGCGGTTCAGAGCTCCGAAGAAAATCGTCACCTGCGGTGCGTTCTCATCATAATTACGCTGTGGAGGCAGCTCGGCCAATTGATTTTCAAAGAGATAGATATAGGGGCTGAACTGTCGCAGATAATCCCTCAGATACTGCGTCGAGGTCTGCACCGCAGAGACTGCACGAAAGAGGAAATAATCATTACGAGCCGTCGCTTCGTTCACATTGGGGTGATCATCCATTTCCTGCAACACAATATTTCCGCGTGCGGCGATGTCTGTAAGCAGTTTTCCGGTCTGGGCAGCGGGCTTAAGATTGGCTCGCTCAAGTAAAATGATGCTGCCGTACATATTCATCACGTCATACAATTCAAGCGGCAGATCTCCAGCCCCCATGCATCCCATAAGTGAAACACATCCGCGTGCAGCGAGCAGATTCAGCGGCGCATCCATCCGCACGGGAGCGCATTCCTCCACACGATTCATCAAAACGATGGGAAGCGGTAGTGTCTCCTGCTCGTATGCCATCCGTAACTCTAAGGGAACCTGAGAAAACAACGAAGCAATTTCACCATGCTCCTCCTTCATCCGTGCCAGAATCACCTGATGGTCCTTTTCCTGCGTAATAAAGATACGTTTATGCCAATATTCTTCGACCAGTCGACGCCACTCCACGCGGCTGCGCACGATGACCTCTGCCTGTGCACCCTCCTGCCCCTCATGGCGGCGGTAGAGACTGAGAGGGCGCGCAAAGATGACCGCATCGCCGCGTTCCATGAGCTCCAGCCACATGGCACAGTCCGAAATGGTCTGATATCCGCGCACCTCTGCCCGCCAATAGTGGTGCGTGATATCACTGCGCCGAAAGAGTACAGCAGATGGTTCACCGAGGAAATTCGAGCGATCCATCAGCATTGCCCGCCCGACATCCGCGCCGCGATAACACTCATACAGGCCATGCACCGGCACATTCCCCTGCCATAGTCCAAGATAATTCCCGTTGCCGTCTACGACACCGCGCAGTGACGTAACCAAGGCAATGCCCGGCTCACGCAGGAAAGCATCCATCATCCGTGTGATCTTGTCAGGCAGAAGGATATCATCGTCCATGCACCACTGCAGATATTCGCCCTGTGCCAGATGCTCGAACGGCATAAAATTCTCTGCCTTTGTCCGCGCCGCGCGATTGCGCACATAGCGGATGCGCACATCGTCTTCGTACGCCTGCATCAGCTCCGCCGTCCGCTCATCCGTGCTGTTGTCGCAGACGATGATCTCGATGTTCGGATAGGTCTGTGCGCGGACAGATTCGAGTGTTTCACGGAAATAATCGGGACGATTATAGGTCGGAATCATGATGCTGACGAGCGGCGCACATAGGGCTGCACTGCGGCAGGCCGCACGCACGGAGGCAGGATCCCACGCCTCACCGATGCTGTCGAGTGTCCTCTGCCAGAGCATCTCCGGCACACCGACATCCAGTCCCCATCGCTCCAAGAGCGGTGGACGCATGGCGGTCAGCGTCAGATCCCAGAGCTCACACTTTCCCGCTGCACGGTGTGCGGCATAGGCAGGCACACGCAGAAGCGTATATCCTGCATAGCGCAAGCGAAACGAGAGATCGATATCCGCACCGCTGACTCCCTCAAACGCTGTATCAAAACCACCGTGCTGAAGAAATAATGCGCGACGTATAAGAAAGCAAAAATGCTCAAGAAACAGGCTCTCCGTCGGGTACGTCAAATTCGACTGCACCCAGTCCTCCGCGTTTATTTTCTGAGCTTCCATGCGTTCCGCACTCAGATACTGCCACGAAAATACGGTATGGTCAGTGAATGGGCCAACAGCAGCGATCTGTGCATCGGAGATAAGTACCTCTGCCATCTTTTCCAGTCCCACAGGCGTGAGGATCACACCCTCCTGCAGAAAGAGCAGCAGATCGCCCGCAGCTGCTTCTGCGCCGCGATTGTTCCATGCAGCAGGATGCTCCTCCGCCACAGGGAGAATACGGCAGGACAGATCATGGAGCTCCGCCCGCACGGCGTCCTCCGCTCCCTGCGGAACCGGGATGATCACTTCTGCCGCAACATTCGCCGCAGACGCCGCCGCAAGGGCGGACTCTGCCGTCTCTCGCAGATATTCCCCCGCCTCCGTCAGCGTAAGAACAATGCTGAGTGTGCTCATGATTTCAGCGTGCGCAGGAGCATGAAGTCCGTCTGCCCCATCTTTGCCGCGACCTGAAGAGCCTTTTCCCGCTCGCCAATCTCATGCAGGAGGAGTGCCATATTGCGCAGCGTCACATCACAGCCGGGATCAAGCTCAAGTGCCGCCGTCAGAAGTTCCCGTGCGCCCGCATAGTCATCCTGCACATATGCCGCACCTGCGAAGGCATTGAGTGCCGCCGTCTTCTCGGCGGGGCGGATGGGCTGCGCTAGGATCTGTGCGGCCTGCGCCTTGGCGCTGCCGGAGGACTGAGCTGCCGGTGCGGCCGGGACGGATACGGGCGCGATCGGCGCCGCAGCGGATACAGCCGGCGCAGCGGATACGGTCTGTGCCCCCGGTGCAGCCGGTGCGGGGGCAAGTCCCAGAAGTGCCGCGAGATGGGGGTACGCCGTGCGCGTCTTGTCCTGCGCAAGACGTGCGTCGAGCCCTGCACGCTGCTCGATCTCCGCACGCTGTGCAGCGGTAAGTGCGGCCGCATGTACCGCAAGAATATTCTCATAGAGCTTCAGTGCGTCGTCTGTCCGGCGCTCCCGCTGACAGATCCGCGCGAGCAGAATGCGCACATCGACATTGTCCGCATTGATGGAGAGTGCATTCGAGATCCAGTCTGCCGCACGCTTGTAATCTCCCATCTCGAAGTAGGCATGTGCCACGTCTCCATAGCACTCTTTCGGCGGCTCTCCCTGGGCAAGGGCATCGGCAAAAGCATTGATCGCCTCTGCGTACTGTCCTTTCTTCAGATACGCATGAATCTGCTCTGCCGTAATGATTTTCTTCTCTGCCATCGTCATCGTCCCTTTCATCTGCCGTTTCTCTTCCCGCCGCGCACGTTTTCGGCGTGCACGCTCTGCGCGGTTTCTCTTACGTTTTTTCATGAAGACACCGCTCCCATATCATCTCATACGCGTCCTCCATTGCGCGGACATAGCCCATGCCGTTCATCAGCGGAGAAGCGCGCATCATCCGCGGAATCGCCGTCTGCAGGGCACCGAGCAGCGTCCTGTCACGCGCCAGCAAAACGGCTCGTTCGATATACTCCTCCGTACTGCCCGCAATTAACTCGGAAAGCCCTGCATTGTGCAGGAGACTCACGCCGAACCGTGCGCCATGGCGCGTCCCTGCCCGCACAACGACAGGAAGCCCCATACAGAGCGCCTCACACGTCGTCCCACCACCCTGATACGGAAATGTATCCAGAATCACATCCGCATCCAGATAGTCCGCGAGGTAGTCCTTTGACCCCGGCCGCAGCTCAAGCCGCGCCGGATCAATGCCCGCCTGCACGGCGCGCTTCTTCATCCGCGTCAGCGTCTCCTTCAGCGGATGTACGTTCTTCAGCAGGAGCCGCGCCGTGGGAACAGCACGCAGGATCTCCCCCCATGCCGTCAGCATCGCATCCGTGATCTTTGCGAAGTTGTTGAAACTGGCAAAGACAACGTTCTCATGCGGGGTGCGCTGCAGGTGCTCATAGGGACGGAACCGCTCCGACGGGGTAAAGCATAGATGTGTCTGCGGCAGACGCAGAATCTGCTCTGTGAAATGCGCTTCTTCCCCCGGAGGATCACAGAATGGATCACCCAGGAAGTAATCCATCGCAGAAAGCCCCGTCGTATTGAAGTATCCGATCCCCGAAATCTGCACAGGTGCAGGCGCATGCGCGGCGATCATGAGCGTCTTCCCGCCCGCCGAATGTCCCGCAAGGTCAAAGAGGATGTCGATCTCATCCGCATGAATACGTGCCGCCGCCTCCTGCGGACGGTACTTGGAGAGATCTGTGTAACCATCCACCATGCCGGCGACCCAATCTGTCGTCTCACATTGGAGCGTTCCTATGTCATAGAGACGAACCTCATATCGACTGCGGTTATAGGCAGAAAAAAGCTGTATCGCAAAGTTCAGAACAATATGGTCGGTCAAATTCGGTGAGAGATACCCAATTCTCAGTTTTCCGTGTTTGCGTACCGTGTGGGAAAACAGCGGCAGAGATCCGAGCATTTTCGCATAGGCGGCATGAGCATCACGCATCATCTCATCCGTGACTCCATCCGCATAGTGGAGATACATCAGGTAGTTGCTCAATGCCGCAAGACGATCGGCATGATGCTCACGCGGCAGTTCCCACGCCAGCCGCAGATGCGGCAGAGCCGCAGGAAGATTCGCCAGCCAGTAGAGTGCCTGTCCTATGAGGTCATGCAGTTCCCACTGGCGTTCCGCCGGAAACAAACTCTCCTGCTCCATCTCTCGCAGGAGATTCAGCCCCTTCCCTAGATGACCGGCACCTAACTCCCGTTTGACACGACGATATGCCTGCTGAAAGGCCTTTGTTTTCGCTCTCCCACTTTGCCCAGATGGCATGATAGCATTCCTCCATTTCACGGATATACCCCGCCTGATCCATGACGGGCGATGCCTTCATCCGATCGCGAAGCTCACGATGCAGGGCATCGAGGAGGTCGAGATTCCCCGCCAGAGCCACGGCCGTCTCGACATAATCCGAAAGCCTGGTTGAGGCGAGATCGGAGAGTCCAATGTTTGCCAGAATACTGTACGTGAAACGCGTACTGTGCCGCTCCGTATAATAGGATACGACAGGGACGCCCATGTAGAGCGCATCGCAGGTCGTCCCACCGCCCGGCCACGGAAAGGTGTCGAGCGCAATATCCACATCGAGATAGCGCCACATATAGTCCTTGGTTGCACATTCAAACTGCACGCGGCTCATATCAAAGCCGAGCCGCTGCAGTCGCTCGTAGGCCGACTGCACCACCCCTGGTTTTGCATAGGCGTTGTTTTTGAGAAGAAGTCGCGACTGCGGCACACGTTCCATAATCTCCTGCCATGCACGCAGCATAGGATCATAGAATTTTTGGTACTGGTTGAAGGAGGCGAACTGGATATAGCCGCGCCCCCGTGCCGGCGTCCCCGTCGATGCAGGGAGGTGCGTATACCCATTATAGCAGAACTGACTCGTCAGGCGCAGAAGTTTTTCCACATAGAACGCCTCGCTGCCGCTCCCCTCCGGATCGCAGTAATGATCTGTCACAAAATAGTCCACGGCAGGCAGACCTGTCGTCGCCATATAGCCAAGCCCCGAGAGCTGGACCGGTGCCGGCTTCCATGCGAGAGCGGCAAGCCCTGTGCCCGCCGTATGTCCCGCAAGATCGAATAGAATATCCACCTCATCCGCATGGATCTCGCGCGCAATGCACTCCATATCCTGCGCATACTCCGAGAGGTCACGCCATCGCGTCACGAGTGTCTTAAAAAAGTCGGTATACTGATCTGATTGGCCAAGGCTGTAAACATAGACCTCAAAAGTATCTGCATCATACCCCGCCAAAAACGGCCATATAAAGTACTGCATGACATGCTGCCGAAAATCCCCGGAGATATAGCCGATGCGAATCTTATCCTTTTTTCGCCGTTCCTGATGCGTGCAGGGCCGCACATCAGCAAAGAGCGCGCCATAGCCTAGGCTCTTCTCATAGACCTCCTGCGCACTGACATCGGCCGCATTGAGCTTCAGAAGTCCGGCACCATAGTAAACGCGTTGGAGAAACGGATCTGCCGCCTCACGCGCATAGGCAATCGCACACTGCGATGCCAGTTCCGCATCACTGTCCGCAGGCGCATGATCTGCATATGCCTTCAGAAGCGCTGCCCGAACCTCCGATACAACGGAGAGGCCTTCTTCGATACGCTTAAGCCCATGCCGCACACGTTCAAACACGCCATTCTGTGTCCCAGGCACAATCCCCGAAACCGAGAGGTAGAGCCGCGCCCCCTCACGATCCGCGGGAAGCCCCTGTGCAGACATTGCCCACCGTGCCGCCAGCGGGGCAGCACCGCCGAAGTGATAGCCCCACGCAAGGCTCATGCGCTGCTCCGCAGAGAGTGCATCATGCCCATCCAGTTGATGCGCAGCAGTGAGAACTGCATTCCAGTCTTGACGGGAGGCGGCACGGGCAAGTTCATCACTCAGCGCAGCGGAAGAGCGCCCGTCTCCCTGTGCAAGGACGCGCTCGTAGGCACGCTCCAGTACAAATTGAAGCGTCCCCGCATCGCAAAAATCAATCAGCCGCCAGCGCAGCAGTCCATGACACGCTGACAATCGTTCACGGTCAGCGCACAGAGCCAGGCACGCAGCTGCCGCTCCTTGTACGTCACATCGTGGGGCAAGCTCCAGTTGACACAGCAGATGTTTCGCATAGCGGTCCCGCACAAGATGCTCCGCCGTAATCAAGGGAATCCCATGCTCTGCCGCATGGCAGACATCGATGAGATCGACCGACACGCCAAGCACGACATCCAGTGTATCGTATGAGAGATCATCCACGAAGTCAAGGGACGACCCCGCACTGCCGCGCGCAGCAATCTGCTCGATATCCTCTGCGCTCAGTGCCCCCGCGATGGACGCGGGCAAAACGAGATGCACATCGCCGATCGCGGGCAGCAGATACGACAGTAGTTCCAAAAAATGGGAGGATTCGCCTGCCGTCATGCTGCCGCTCACGCCGATGGCTGGGATGCCCGTATCGAGCAGCGGGGGGCGATAGGTATATGCTGTTTTTTCCTCGATCTGCGTATAGCAGTAGGGGAAGACCTCCTGCCCATCGACCATCGGAAGGCGCATGGCAAGCCCCGCGGGAACATGCTCTGCGAGCGACACGATATGCTCTGCCGACCTCTGCCGCATCACCGCAGCATGATGCTCGCTGACCGCATCAAGCGAGAGATCGACGAGCAGGTCGAGATGATCACGGCGAATGAGCTCTGCTGCTCCTTCAGGCGTACATGTACCGACCTCACGTACCGTCGCCTTCTCAGCAAAACGTGACGAATCGCCGCCGATCTCTGTATGATAGGCATAAATTTCATAGCGAAAGGCATCATACGCCATAAAGAACATGGGCAGCAATTCGCGCAGGCGGCCTTGTCCGAGATCCGCAGAAAGATAGCCCAGCCGAATCTTCTGCACCTTGCGGCGTTTTGCCGCATGTGCCTTCTGCTTTTTCTTCTTTTTCATCATAGCCCCTGTCCGGCATTTCTCCATGCCATGATATAAGCCTCTTCCAACGCACGCATATAGCCCCTCTGATCCATGAGCGGCGATGTCTCCATCTTCCTGCGCAGCGTGCAGTGTATCCCGTCCAAACGATCCGGATCCTCCGCCAGTGAGACGGCACAGGAGATGTATGCCGAGGCAGATGTGACCGCCAGCTCCTCCGCACCGACGAGGTGCAGCATCGCATAGGAAAAGCGCGTGCTGCGCCGCGTACCGTACATCGTTACCACGGGTACGCCCATATAGAGCGCGTCGCAGGTCGTCCCGCCGCCCGGCCACGGATAGGTATCGAGCGCAATATCCACATCGAGATAGCGCTCCATATAGTCCGTCGTCGCGGGTTCCAGCAGGATGCGGTCAAGATCAAATCCCAGCCGCGCAAGGCGTTCCTCTGCCTCCCGCCGCATCGCAGCGGCAAAGAACACCTGCGACTTCAGCAGCAGTTTGGACTGCGGTACGCGTTCCAAAATCTCCCGCCATACACAGAGCATCTCGTCGGTCCACTTGCGGTACTGGTTGAACACCCCGAAGAGGATCGCTCCACGCTGACGCGCGGGCGTCCCCGTCGGCGCGGGCAGCTCCGCGCGCGGCACATAGACGAATTGGCTCGGCAGGCGGATCAGCTTCTCGGTGAAATACCGTTCACGCTCACCATCAAGGGGATCGCACAGCGCATCCGTGAGGAAGTAATCGACGGCAGAGAGCCCTGATGTCGCCATATAGCCGAGCCCCATCATCTGCACGGGAGCGGGGCGTCGTGCGAGCACGGGCAAGGCGCCGCCCGCCGCGTGTCCCGCCAGATCGACGAGAATATCCACCTCATCCGCATGGATCTGTTCAGCGATCTCCTCCGCCGTGCGTCCGCCCATCTCCCGCCACTGATCCGCATGAGGACGCAGCGCCGCCGTCACCTCATCCGGCTGCTCCGCCGTACTGTATACATAGACCGCAAAGCGCGTGCGGTCATACATCGTCAGAAAGGGCTGTACGAAATGCTGCAGAACATTGCGGCGAAAATCCGGTGAAATATAGCCCACGCGAATCTTTTGATGTGCGTATGGGGTTCGGCAGTCATACTGCGGCACACGGGCGAAAAGCTCAGCGTAGGCACAATGCGCCCGAAAGAGTTCCTTCTCGTCCACATCCTCTGCATTCTGCGCCAAGAGGAAAGAACTATACAGAGAAGGATCCGACGGCTCCTCCTCATAGGCGCAGCGATAGAACTCCGCCGCCCGCACATCCCCCATCCGATAGGCGACGGCAGCACGCAGCCGCATGAACTCATGGCGCAGTGCACTGCGCCCCGTGCTCAGATACGCCTCCGCAAGAGCCATCGCGCGCGGCAGATCCCCCTGTCGCTCGATGGCGTAGGTGTGGAGATAGCACAGCATATCCTCCGCTGCACCATGGGCCATGGCATTCTCCGCAACCTCCTGCGCCGCAGCATACTGCTCTGCCCGAAGGAGGGCAAAGAGCCGCTCCCGCAGAGCCTTACTGTTCTTATAGATACTATCGTCATGATCATCAATGGACTTTAGCTGTTCACTGTGCTGTTCATAGATTGACCATACCTGTTCGTATGCCGCGCCGACCGCCGCGCCGTATCCCGCCGCATCCATCACGGGTGACCTGACCAGCATCCCGCGCAGTCCCGTATGCAGTGCATCCAGCGTCTGTGTATCCCCGGCAAGAGAAACGGCCAAGGAAATGTACTCCTCCTCCGTATGAGCGATCAGTGCCTCTGCCCCGATGTTCGTGAGGAGCGATGCACCAAAGCGGCTGCCGAGTGTCTCTCCTGAAAGCGTCACGACGGGCACCCCCATATAAAGTGCATCACAGGTCGTCCCGCCGCCGGGATAGGGGAAGGGATCCAGTGCAATATCCATACGATTGTATGCGGCGAGATAGTCCGGAGAATTCCCCTCTGTATCCACACAGCTCGTGGGAATGCCTGCCGCGGCAATCCGTTCCAGCACCTCCGCGTGCGCATCATCCTCGGAAAAAATGTCCGCCTTGAGAAAGAGCCGGCTCTCCGGCACACGGCGCAGGATCTCCGCCCATACGCGCAGGACACGGTCATTGACCTTGGTAAAGTTATTAAAGCTGCCAAACACAATGCCGCGGCCGGCGGCCGGCGGATGCACGGCGGCGGGAGCGGGGCGGAGCGGCTGCCAGCAGAAATGCGTCGCGGGGAGAACGAGCAGTTCCTCGGTAAAGCCCTGCTCTGCATCTCCTGCGGCAAGGACGGGATCGGCGAGGAAGTAATCCACCGCTCTGAGCCCCGTGGAGGCGAAATAGCCGATGCCCGAGATCTGGACGGGCGCGGGACGATAGGCGAGAATCGGCAGGGTGCTGCCTGCCGTATGCCCTGCGAGATCCACGAGAATATCGATGCCGTCACGATAAATCGCGTATGCCGCCTCCTCGGGCGTGACGTGTGAGAGATTGCGGAACCCCTGCACCGAACGCTTGACCTGCTCCGTATAGTCATCCTCTGTGCCGAGCGCATAGGCCGTCACCGTAAAGCGCGCAGGGTCGAGCGCCGTCATCAGCGCATACGAAAACGAGAGCACCACATGCTCTCTGACATCGGGAGAGAGATAACCGATGCGGAGCCGCTGCCCTCGTCGGTGTGCACAGTGATCGAACGTCCGGATCTGCGCAAAGAGCCCCCCGTACTCCTCTGCCGCCCGCTTCTCCTCGGCGGGTGCCGCAGGAATATAGTGGCGGTTAAAGAGCACATTGCTCGCATTGAGCGCACGCAGCGTGAGATTTGGCGCAGCATCGCGCGCACGCGCATAGAACTCCACCGCCTTTTCCGCAGCCCCAAGAAAGCGTGCACACTGCCCCGCGAGATTATAGACCTTCTCCGCGACCTCCGCAGACATGGGCGCTTCGAAAAGAGGGGTCAGGACACGCAGTGCCGCCCTGCGCTCTCCCATAAGGAGGTGGATGCGTGCACGAAGGAATACCGTATAGGGTTCCTTGGGCAGAAGTGCCCGGCACTCCTGCCATGCCTTCAGAGCCCCCTTCGCATCCCTCTCCTCAATGCAGAGCGCCGTCAGGAGACTTGCCGCTTCCGCCGGCTCATAGCGACGCAGCTTCTCGATGCTGCGCCGCGCTTCTCTCACGGCTCCGCGCTCAAGCGCCGCAAAGATACGGTCACGCAGTGCCTCAAGCTTCTGCCCGTTCATTGCCGCACCTCCGCCAGCCGCGCAACGCGCCGCAGCATCCGCTGTGCTTCGGGTGCCGCGAGGACCTCGGTACAGGAACGCGGCAGGAGCATGGCGAGTGCGCTCTGCTGTTCGGGAGAAAGCGTCACTCCACAGGCCGCACCGACCGCAGCGGCGCACTCCATTTCCTCGATGAGCGATGCCGCTGCCGCATTTGCATCCCCTGCGAGCAGGAGGCGGCGGCGCGGCGGAAACTTTGCCGTACTACGCCGATCATAGTAGAGCGCTGCGAGGGGAAAATCTGCTCCGGCAAGTACCGAGGCAAGAAAGGCCGCGTCTGCCTCGCGGTCATACATGCCGTTTAAAATCTCAATCAACGCAGCATCATCTGCCCCAACCTTTGCCATGATCCGCAGAAACGCGGCGAGGAGCGGCGCATGACGCGGATTCAGGCGGAGTGCATGCTCTGCCGATAGGATCGCCTCCTCCCGTGCATTGCGCAGCAGTGCCGCCTCGCCGAGACGCATATACGCCGTTGGAAGAAGCACGGCAGAGAAGTCCCCCTCACGATAGTGTTCCTCATGCAGATGGATCCCCTCCGCATAAGCAGCACATGCCGTCATGATATACGACTGATCCCACGCATACGTCCCGTAGATCAGCGGATAGTCCGCCTTTTCCGGAAGAGCCGCGCGCGCCGCATCATACGCCTCTCGAATCTCCGCGTCCGATGCCCCCATCAGAATGAGAGACTGCAGGAGAACCGCATAGGGGCGGTTTTCCGAGCCGACCGGCCGATCCGCACTGTCCCGTGCAAGGCGTGCATAGTGTGCCGCCTGCGGATAGTCCTCAAGCGTATAATAGCAGTCCATCAGATGGTATTCGTCGAGTCTCGCACACTCTCCGCGTGCACGGCGCGCAAGGAGGAGCTCCAGATCGCGCTGCGACTTGCCCTTGATGATGCGCGGCGAGTAGCCCGTGTGATAGAGTGTCAGACCGGGCGCGATCATCATCTGCCGCGCCGTATCGCCGCTGAGATTTTCTATGTGTTCATGAATGCTGCCCACAAAGCGGATGTGCGGTGCACGGCGGAAGATCCGCTGCACCTCGGCACTCGTCCCGAGAAGAGCCCCCGTATCCACATCGATATTGACGAGATGCACAATGAAGCCATCAAGATACGGATGTGCGTTGTACTCCTCGAGCAGAGGGCGCACGCGCGGATTGCTCTCCTCCGTAAAATACTCATCGGCATCGGGGAAGACGATCCAGTCGCCCGTCGCCGCATCGAGCGCAAAATTTTTCGCTGCGGAAAAATCGTTGATCCAGTCGAAATGGAGCACCCGTGCACCGCCTGCACGTGCGACCTCCACACTCTGATCCGTCGAACCCGTATCGACGACAATCATCTCGTCGGCAAAACTGCGCATCGAGGTGAGCCAGCGCGGAAGGTTCTCCGCCTCATTCTTGACAATGACACACGCTGAGATTTTCATCCGATCCACTCCATCAATTCCCTCGCCTTGCGGTGTGCAGGAGCCGTCGCCAGCGCCTGCATGAGATACTCACGTCCTGCGTCCGCATCGCCCATGCGCATGGTACAGAGCCCTGCCCTGTAGAGTGCCTCCGCGCCGCCCTGCTGCGCGCAGAGTTCCCATGCAGTACGCGCCTCCGCATCGCGTCCCGCCGTCATATAGGCATCGGCAGCGGCGTACAGCTCCTCGGCACCGTATGATGCCGCAACGCGCAAAAAACGTTCGGCCTGATCCGTATCCGCATAGCGTACAAACGCCTCACGCACGAGATGCAGCCCCTCCGTACTCTGCGGGCGCGGGACGGCATCCGGCTCATCATAATGCCGCCAGAACTCCTGTATCGCACGCGGCAGAAGGCTGCGCAGCCGTTCATAGAGGCGCAGATGCCCTGCGTGCGTGGATTGTTCGAGACGGAGCAATACCTCGGGCATCTCCCGTACGTCTCCCGCAAGCGTTCCAACGATATGCTGCCCCAGTTCCACGGGCGCATCCGAACGCAGCCACTGATAGGGCAGGGGCTCTGGAAACTCTGTGCCCGTCTCCTGCTGATACGCATCACGTGCCGACTCACCCAAATGCAGCCAGCCGTAGCTGTCAGCAAAACGGATAAGATAAGAAAGGACTTCGCGATCCCTGCCGAGCCGCTCCCGCAGTGCTGTGAGCAGTGCGCCCGTATCCATACCGCGATGCAGTTCCATAAAGGCATCCAGGGTCTCTTCACGCGCCGTCCCAAGAGAGAATGCACGTGAAAGTTCTTCCGCTGCTGCCGCACGTTCCCCTGCGGCGGCAAGAAGACGCGCACGCGCTGCGGATACCGTCCCTGCCCATGCAGAAAATGCCGACGCCTCGCCTTCTGTCTCCTCGGGCTGCGCATAGAGCTCGATCGCACGCGTCAGTTCCGATAATGCCGCCTCTCCTGCAGCATCCAAAAGCAGTCCAAGCCGCCCATGAAAGTCCGGCAGGTGCGGGAAGGCCTCACATGCTGTTCGTGCCGCTGCGATCTGCTCGGCAAGCGGCGTATTTTCCTTCTCCATCGCATCGAGCAGAAGGTGATGCAGATGACTCTGTGCACCGACCGATATGACATGATCTTCCCGTGCGGCACGTGCATAGAGCAGTGCCGCCGCATACTGTCCGAGGCCATAGTAAGTATCGGCAAGATAACGATAATCCCCGGGGCGGATTCCCTCCTCGCTGATGCGCCGCTCCATCAGGGCAAGGTTGCGCGCGTGCTTGGCACGGATCCGCCCTGCCGAGTACCCCACGTGGCGGATGGCGAGGGCGACGGGCTCATGATAGAGCTGCGGTGCACCGTCCTTCTTCTGCAGTGCCTCATGCACCCTTCCCTCGTAGAAAAGCTCACGGCCCATCCGCAGGAGGCGGATGTGCGGCGCACGCCCGATCTCATGGTCATCATCATCCTCATCCACATGCACAATCGGCAGAAGGACAGCATCTTTATGCGGCATCACGACATCCATCATCGCTAGATAAGAGCGCAGTTCGGAGGGGTCAAAAAAGCTCTCATCCACATCGAGCACGGCTGCCCAACTTGCATTCGCATGTGCCAGCACGGCATTGCGCGCAGCGGCGAAGTCGTCCTGCCAGAGGAAATCATAGACCTTCGCACCTGCGCTCTCCGCACATTCCCGTGTACCGTCCGTCGATCCCGTGTCGAGGACGATGCGTTCATCCGCATAGGCCGCGGCATTTTCAAGCCAGCGCTCCATATCCTGACGATCATTGCGCGCAAAGACGCATGCTACAATGCGGATCTCATGTGTGTGGGCATCGATACGCTGCCAGATCTCTGCGCGGCGCTGCAGCTCCGCTCTCATCTCATCCGTAAAAAGGGACTGTTCCGTTCCCGTGGGGGACGCCAGCTCCAGTGCCGGCACAGCCGCCGCTGCCGCCTCACGATAGCGATGAAATGCCGCCAGAGCCTCCGCATACTCCGCATGCATCTCGGGCAGCTCCGGAAACGCCTGCACGACCTTTTCCGCAAGAGCCAGATACGCATCCCGCCGCTCCGGCTGTACACCATAGATGCGCAGCAGAATACGCCAGCAGCGACTCGCATAGACGATGCTGCGCCGTCCGAGTGCCACATCTTTGCGTGCGTACTGCTCCGCATGATAGGCGTCGCCCAGATTATCATAGGTCTCCGCGAGATAGCCCCAGATCCGCTCCGGCTCCTTGGTCGCTGCGAGTTCCGCCAGTAGAATGCGCAGATTGCGCTCTCCCTTTTCACGTGTGAGCACAGCAGAGTAACCAGTATGTACGAGTGTCAGCAGGGCAGGGGCAACGGCATTGGTTTTGGGCACAGTGCCATCGGCATCACGCAGCTCTTCGTGAATACGGCCAACATAGCATTGCCCTGCACAGCGGCGAAAGATGCGCGGCGCATAGGAGTCCAGCAGCACTTCACCCGTCACCTCGTCGATATTATGCCAAGGGATGAGAAGCACCTCCGTGCCCTCGGCATCCGCCGCCGTGATTGCTGGGCGGAGATTTCCTTTTGTCTCATCTGAAAAGTATTCGTCTGCGTCGATAAAAACAATCCAATCCCCTGTGGCACGGGAAAGCGCTGCATTGCGCGCCGCAGCAAAGTCATCCGCCCAAGGAAATTCGTACACAGCAGCTCCGCAGGTCTGCGCGGCTGCCACAGTGTCGTCATGCGAGCCCGTATCAACGACGATGATCTCATCCACAGCATCCCTGATGCTTTCGATTGATTTTTTCAGATGCACAGCATCATCGCGCACAATATAGCAAGCACTGATGCGAATATTCTCTGCGTTTTCAACAGTATTTCCCTGCATATATGCCCTTTCTCTCTCCTGCCAGTGCTTTGCCTGTACTGCATTCCCCAGATGCGTATCGATCTGAGCGAGACGCGCTGCCACACGCGCAGCCACCATGGGGTTAAAGAAGCTCGAATCGTGAAGCGCGGAAAAGCCATGATCGAATTTATATAATGCCGTCCGCAGGCACTCTGCCGCCTCAGGATATCGTATTAGTCCACAGAGGATCATCCCGCGCTGCGCATAAAAATCGGGAAGATCCGGATACTTCGCAAGCGCCTCGTCAGCAAGGACAAGCATTTCCGAATCAGAATAGTGCAGCGCACGCATCGACTCGATCATCTGATGATAGATCTTGCTCCCTGTCCCGACAAGAATCACATCACTTGCCAGCACCTTACGTGAGAGGGAAAGAACACGTGCATAATCCTGCAGCCCAAAATAGCAGTCCGCCAGATAGGCATCGTGCATCGTCGTATGCCCATGCCGCGCCGCATCCTCCTCCAGCATGGCAATATTGCGTTTTATCTTCTCGGGTCCTCGTTCCGATAGATATCCCGTATGACCAAGAGAAAGGTCCTCATCTGCATAGACAAGAATCCACTGCTCTCCGTCGTCGCGTACCAACTGTTCGTGAATCATTCCCTCGTAGTGCATCCCCGGCATTCGAAAAATACGCGGGGATCTCTCGTAATGTGCATCTTGTCCAGAAGCACTCCAATAACTGTATAGACCGACCATGGCGATATCCCACTGTGTATAACCATGAACAATCTCTGTGATCGCTCGACGCACTTTATTCGGGTACAAAAAATATTCGTCTGCGTCTAGGAAAATAACAATATTTCCCGTTACATACCGCAGCGCCTTATTCCGGGCAAGAGAAAAATCATTCACCCATGCGAAGTCATGAACCTCTGCCGAAAATGCAGCACATACGTCCCGCACGGCGGAGCTGCCCGCCGTTGAAACAACGATGATCTCATCCACGACAGCTCGTACAGAGGCAAGAGAACGGCGCAGCTCCTCTGCTTCATCCTTGACAATATAGCACGCAGATATCCTCATCCGGTACACCCTCTCTCTACGCTCCATTATACGCGATACAGGGATTTTTGGCAAAAAAAGAATCCCTCCCCGAGGGGAGGGATTCCTGCGTTCCGTATAAATCGTCGAAACGAATTAGCGGAGGAGCGAGAGGACAGCAGAGCTGTTCTGGTTCGCCTGTGCGAGCATCGACTGAGCAGCCTGGAGAAGAACGTTGTTCTTCGTGTACTCCGTCATCTCCTTTGCCATATCCGCATCGCGAATCGTGGACTCGGAGTTCTGGACGTTCTCGGAAGCCGTCGTGAGGTTCGAAGCCGTGTAGCGGAGACGCGTCTGGACAGCACCAATGTTGGCCTGCTCGTCGAGCGCCTTCTGGAGAGCGGAATCGATCGAGTTGATCGCTGCATTCGCCTTATCCTGCGTCTGGACGCTGATGACAGCGCCATCCATGCCCTTCATGCCGAGTGCGAGCGAGCGCATATCCGTCATGCTGACCTTGATCGCCTGGTTGGCTCTCACGCCCGTCTGGAGAACGAGAGCGTTGTCCTCGGACTTGTTCTCGGAGCGGATGCGCTCGTTGAATGCATCGAGTCTCGTGTTCGCCGTCTTGCGGAGAGCACCCGTGTTGTCCGTGATGCCGATCGTGAATGCCGAGATCTGATAGGACGTACCAGCACCAGCAGAGTTGATCGAGAGTGCCGTCTTGTTGTCCGCCGTGTAGACGCTGTTGCCGGACTTGTCGAGACCGATCCAAGCACCAGCCGTCGTGCCGCCGACGAGATCCGTCCCCTTCACGGAATCCGTGCCGTTGTATGCCGTCTTCGTGATGATACTCGACAGTGTATTCGTGCCGACCGAGAACGTCGTCGTGTAGGTCTTGCCCTGGCGGACATAGGAGACCGTGACGTTATCCGTCGACTGGATGTTGAGGCCTTCGTTCTGGCGGCTCTGAAGAGCCGTCAGCGCAGAACCCCAATCCGCAGCCGTGCTCAGTGCACTGTTCGTCAGCGTCGTGCAGGTTGCCGTACCGATGCTGTTGCGCGAACCATCGACGAGGTACTTGCCGTTATACGTAGCAAGCGCATTGTCGTCGATCTGGTCAACCATCTGGTTGATCTCTTTCTGGATCGTGCGGCGATCCTCGTCCGTGTTCGTGTCGTTCGCAGCGTTGATGGCCTTTTCCTTCAGGGTCTTGAGGATCTCGACCGTGCTTGCGACAGCGCCCTCGGCCGTCTTCATCATGCTGTTGCCGTTCTGCGTGTTCTGCTTATCCTGATCGAGCGAACGGATCTGGACGCGCATACGCTCGGAGATGGCATAGCCCGATGCATCGTCGCCGGCATCGTTGATCTTCATGCCCGAAGAGACCTTCTGCAGGCTCTTCGCAAGAGCCGACTGGTTGCGGTTCAGGATGTTGAGCGTGTTGACCGCCGACATGTTGTTCTTAACTACCATTGCCATGTGAAAATTCCTCCCTGGTGTGTTTCCGGATGATCCGGAATCTTAACTTTTATGTGCGGACATCCATGCCCGCTGTATAATATGCAAGTGACGCGTCTATCCTGGTTGGCTGCTAGCTGGCCATCCATGGCAACCGCACCGCTTGCGTATTACCCTGTTACATATAATATATCGTCAAAGCGAGAACATTCTTAAGCGCTTTCATAAAAAAGTTTACTTTTTTTATGATCGTTTGTCAAGGGTCGTTGGGAAGAGGTCCCGCACCTCAGTGCCGCCGATTGAGATAGGCACCCACAGGGCTGCCCTCGCCCGTATCGTAGCTGTGCACAGCCGCATTGCGGCGGCGCGAGCGGTTCAGCCACGCGCGCGCCTTGTACTGGATCTGCATCTCGAGCGGACGGAGCTCCGCATCGAGTGCCGCAAAATCCGCACTGCCCCGATAGGGATCGGCAGGCAGCGCCTGCAGCATCTCGATGACCTGCCCGCGCTGATCGACGAGATCGAGGAAGGTATCGACCTCCTCCTCATCGATGAACTTCATGAGTTCATGGGTCAGCATACGGTACTTTTCCCAGAGGGAACGCGCCTCTTCGTAGACGTTATCCGGCATAGACGCCGCTCCCCTCTGTTCCCTGCCGGCCCTTTTCTTCCCGTGCCTTTTTCATCGCCTGTGCCCACGCATCGCGAAGCTCGGTGATGATGTCCGTCGCCTCCTTGATCGCGTCGAAATTGTCATCGAGATTCCCTTCGACCAGGCGGTCGTACGCATAGTTGTAGAGCGGCAGGAGCTGATGCGAGATCTCGTAGTCCATATTGAGGGTGACGCGGAACTCGGAGATGATGTTCTGTGCCTTCTGCAGCGAGGTGTTTGCCGCCTCATAGTTCTTTTCGGCGAGCGCGTCGGCCCCCTCCTTGATGAACTTCAGACAGCCGTTGTAAAGCATGAGCGTCAGCGCCTCGGGCGTTGCCGTCATGATCTGCTGCTTCTTATAGGCCTCCGCGGCACTGTTGACCATGTGGGAATCCTCCTAGCATCACTGTCTGGAGAAGAAGCCAAACTGCGAGGAGAGCTTCGAGATTGCTTCCTCCATCGCATTGTACTTCTTGTAGAGCTGATTCTCAAAGGAGCTCATGAGCTGCTTGAAATCGCTCATCTGCTTCTCGTAGTTTTCGATGAGCTTGCCGAGCTCACTGCGGTCGGACTTGTCCGCCGTAATGCCCGCATGGCTCTTGAGCGACTCCATGCGCTTGCCGAGGCGCTCGGCAAGGCGTGTAGCGACACCGTTGTCGCCGTAGTTGTCGTCGTCATCCGTATGGGAGAAGATCTGGTTGACCGCATCCGGCTCCGCTGCGATCGCCGTGCGAAGCTTGTTCTCATCGAGCTTCAGATGCCCGCTCTGATCCTTCGACGTGATGCCGATTGCCGCGAGGTTGTTGTAACGTCCCGGCGCAGAGCCGACACGATTGGTCACGGCATCGCGCATATCGCTGATGATCGAACGGAGGTAGCCGTCGCGGTAGAGCAGCCCCGACTTGGCACGCTCGTTCCACTTGTCGACCTGTTCACGCGACATCCCGGCCTCCTGCTCCTTCGTCAGAACGCCGTAGTCCGGATACTTATTGTTGTTGTAACGTCCGTGGAGATCATCGAGCAGCTTGTTGTAGTCCTCGACGAACTTCTTGACGTTCTCGACGAGTTTGTCCTGATCCTGTGCGATCGTAACCTGTGCCGGCGTCCCTACAGGCGTTGCCTTCTTAAAGGTGTAGGTGACGCCGTTGACCTGCAGCTTATTGTCCTGCAGATTCGTATACGTACGCCCATCGACCTTGACACTCGCATTTGCGCCCGCTGCCTCAAGCTTGGCCGTCGTGCCCGAAATCGTAAATGAAAGCGGTGCGCTGATCGACCCGCCGCTGACCTGCCCGAGCTTCAAGTTGTTGAGCAGTGCCGTCGTGTACGTTGCCGAGGGTGCCCCCGTATCCACGGAAAGGCTGACCTTATTGTCACTGCCCGACTTCGTGTTCACGATGGAGAATGCATCGGACACAGCATCGTAGCTTGCCGTTATGTTGAGCGCTGACTTCTTGCCGTCGCTGTCGATGAAGCGTGCATTGTTGATGCGCTTCGCGAGATCGTTGAGCGTAAGGTTCTTTGTGAATACCTCCTCCGCCGTAAACTTGATCTCCGTCGTGCCCGTCCCGTTTGAAAGTTTAAAGCTGAGCGCCGTATCGGTGCTCGTCATGCCTGCCGGCATTGTGCCGCCCGCAAAGGCAACATCCTTCAGTGCGACGCTCGTGGGAGCTGCCGTGTTCGTACGCGCCACCTTCTGCCCCGAGGCAGTCATCAGATAGGCGTTCGACGCTGCCTGCGTGACCTCCACGGTATGCGACATCACGCCGGCATTTGCATTTGCCGTTGCCGTCACAGCATCTGAGAGGGAGCTCGTCGCCGTCATCGGCTTCGTCCGCGAGCTTAGGCGCATGTCAGACATACTGCTGCGGAATGTATTCACTGCGCTGTAGACATCAGCAAAGGCCTCTTTGCGCCACTCCGTCTCGACTTCCTTCTTATAGATACGGTCATACTTCTTCTGTTCGGACATCATGCCGACCTTGACCAGTGACTCCACATCAATCCCCGAACCCGAAAGTCCGTAGATACCTCTTGCTCCTGCCATGATTTCCTCCTTATCGCCTTACGCCGTCTTATCCAGGAATGCACCGAGCCAGTCACGCACCTTGATCATGTGCTCGACCAGAGATTCCGCCGGAATCTCGCGCAAGAGCTCGCCCGTCTTCTTGTCCAGCATGCGTACCGACATAATGTTGATCTCTTTGTGATACTGAAAATTGAGGTTCACGTCGATGCGCCGCATGATCTCGTTGAGCTGCTTCGTAATATACGCCGCCTGCTCCTCGTTGATGGGCTTTTTCTTTTCATGGGCAGCGGCGGCATCGGCTTCCTTCCGTGCCTTCTCTGCAACCGCTGCAGCTGCATTGGGCGGCGCTGCCGCCTCCGTTTTCCCGTCTCCCGGCAGGGGACTCTGCGCTGTTGCGCCGTCCTGCATGCTGCTGACAGCGACCGCCGCCAACATGTAATCCTGAACACTACCTACGGCCATAAGGCATCCCTCCATGTGCTACGGGGTGCACATCCCGCGCACCCGTCTGTCCTTCCTTGGGACATGTTATTTTTGATATATCTTTATGATGAACGCGTGGGCAGCGCTTCGAGATCAATCATCTGCGGTGCTGCGGCACGCTGGTTCTCCTCCTGAATGGCACGATAAATCTCACCGCGGTAAATTTTGACACTGCGCGGCGCATCAATGGCAATGCGCACATTGTCGCCCTGAACCTCCACAATGTTGATGACGATATTATCGCCGATCATGATCTGCTGTCTGGGTTTCCGTGTGAGTACGAGCATTACTTTTCCTCCTGATCCTGTGGGAAGAGCCGATGCTTCGTCGTATACGGGCTGCGGTCAAGCACGATCTGTTTTCCCTTGCGGGTTCTGGCATTGATGACAATTGGGGCGATGAGATTCGCCGTCAGGTCACGGATGTTGCTGCCCGAAAGCGTCAGCACTGCGTAGATCAACACATCATCCGGCGAGTTGAGTGCAAGCTCGCGCTCCACATCATCGTCAATCGTGACCTCATAGTCCGGGAAGAACGTGTGCGGCATCGCCATCAAGAAGGCAAGATCCGGTGTCTTCACCGACTGAAGAAATGAGTATGGGCTGTCGTCCCCATAGGGAATGATGAGGAACTCGTGCTCCTTTTCAAACGCAGGAATGCCTGCTGCAAAATGGATGACGGCATCCTCAGCGACCTCAATCTCACCGAAACGGCTGGTCATAATCTTCATCGTCAGAGACTCCTGTTACGCAAGTATATCATATTTTCCTTCGCTGACCCACGCGCGGATGCTGCCCTTCTGCTGCAGATAGATCTCGATATTGCCGCGGTTGTACTCGACGCGCGCACGGCTCGTCACATTCCAGTGCGGCGTCGTGCGCCCGACGGCCGGCTCGCCGGCGACCTCGCCGACGGTGAAATGCACCTCGGGATCAGGGATTGCCTGTGCGACGAGCACGCGGTTCTGGTCGGCAATGCTCATCATATCACGGTAAATCTGCTCGATCGCTATCTGACGCCCGGGCTTCGGCCCATCCTCGGCGAGCGACCAGCCCATCTGCGTGTGCTTCGACGTCCCCTCCTGCACTCCCGAAAAGCCGCGCTGCATATTCTCGCGGGCAAAATCTGAATTGCTGGTGCAGCCATAGCTATGCCGGCTCGGATAGCTGTCAATATCGAGTTTTGGCTGGGTCGCGTACAGATTGGAGCGTGCATTCTGCGTCTCCTGGTCATACTGCGGCTGCTGAATACCGGAGTCCAGTGTATTCTTTTGCGACTGTATCCCGATCATCGGCAGCGTATGGCGCACATTGAGGTAGAGCATCGGCATCTTGGGCATCCTTTCCCATCATATCATCCGTGCGGCGTCCTACCGCAGATAGTCCACGAGCGAGAGCGGCAGGATGCGCGCGCCCATCGAGAGCGACATGCTCATGACTGTCTGCTGCTGCATCATCTTCATCGCGAGCTCCGCGACGTCCGCCGACGAAACATTTGTGATATCGCGCGTGATGTTTTCCTTATAATCGGTGAGAACATCGGTCATATTCTTGTAGAGCTGGGTGCGTGCGCCCGTCTCCGTATGGGCCTGCAGCGTTACCTGGTTCGCCGCATCGGCGAGCGAGATGCCGTCCGAGCTAAGCCAATGCGGGTCGGCAGATTTCGTCTTGGCGTACACGGTCAGCATACTGTTCACCATCGCGGTCCCCGAGGGCTCGTTGCCCGAATTCTCGTCATCGAAGAGGTCACGCCCAAAGATATCGAGCCCCGTCTTGTTCACCGTGTCTGCCGTCGGTTCAACCGATCCATTTTGCTTAACCATCGAAATGTAGCGAAAATCGCCGTTGTAGGAAACGATCTGCTGGCGTACGGTCGAGAATTTCATCGTCACACCGCCCACACCGACCGACCATCCGGGATTGAGTACCTCTCCTGTATTCTTAAAATTATTCTTGATAAAGTTCGGGCCTGCGCCGCCATTCCCGATGGATGTCGCCTCGCCGGCCGCGGCAGCTTCTCCCACCGTCTTATACCCCTTGGCGAGCAGAGCCTTATACCCTTCCTGCACAAATTGCCGCGAGTAGACTGCGCCCGTCAGGGTGTTCATATAGTAGTTTTCTCCGTCACTGCCGTCGAGGGAGATCATCTGATGCAGGAAGTTTGCGCTCTTGTCATTGCTTGCGTCATTAAAGAAGGCTGCCTGCCGGTCATCGAGCGTCTTGGCAACACCGCGAAGCAGCGGCTTGTTCTCATCTGAGATGGAGAACGGTTGACGCAGATCTGCCTGCCCCGAGAAAATATAGCGGTCGCCGAGCTGTGTATTGCCGAGAGAAACGATCTGTTGGATCTCTGCTTTCATCTCACGTGCAATCGCGGGCCAGTCGCCGCCGTTCTCATCCTTATCGTCGTTCGCGCCCTGAATGGTCTTCGCCTTGAACGTCTTCTGAATGTCTTCCATCGAACTGAGGGCTGTCTGGGTTGTGTTCATCCATGAGATGCCCGCCTTGACGCTCGCCTGATAGCGGTCATTTTCGCCTTCGGAGACGTTGTAGCGCAGATAGCGCGAATAGTCCACGGAGTTGTCGGAGGGGCGATGAAGCTTCTTCCCGTCGCCCTGTTCCATGAGCTTTGCTTTCGTGTAGTCCAGCTCATTCAAGTCTTTCTGATAGCGCTGCACCATGTAGTTACTGCTGATACGAATCATCGTTCATCCCCTACCTTCCGACGACACCCGTGCTGTTGATGAGGCGATCCAGGATCTCGTCCATCGACGTCAGGACACGCGAGCATGCGCCGTAGCCCGTCTGGAACTTAATCATATTCGTCAATTCTTCGTTCCAGTCTACGCCTGCCGTCGACTGCCGCCACTGGTTGATCTGCACCATGAGGTCATCCTGCTGCTTCATCTTCTTGTCGAGGTTCTCGGCATCCGCACCGAGATGGCTCATCACCGTGTTATAATATTGGTTAATCGAGACCGATCCGATCGGGCGGTCATGCGTCACAGAAAATCCTGTGAGGTTCATGATGTCTGCCGGATTCATGGTGTTTTTCACATCCATGTTAAACAGCTTGCTCAGTTCAACAGCCAGTGATCCGTCTGCTGTTCCGTTGACATTTGCAAAATCATACGTCATACCGCCGGCAGAGATCGTCGCATTCTTGATTTGACGTGCAGCGACGAGGTTCTGTCCACCCTGCGCCATAAGCTGCTCACTGACCTGCAGCTCATTGATAATCTGGATGGAGCGCAGTTCATCGGGTGTCGCGGCCGTTGCCATTGTCACTGTGGCCGACGTCGGAGGAGGTCCACCGCTTGTCGTGCGTGTGATATTTACGCCATAGGCCTCGAGCCACCTGTCGCCCGTCGTCGGATGCACATGCCATACGTAGTTCATCTGGTCGTATGTGCCCGACGGGCTGGTGAACTTATTCCGACCGAAAAAATTCAACCACGACGTCGCATCCGCATCAATCCCCGCCCCCAGCTTGTGTACGCCGTTAAACGTCGTAAGGAGCGTCGCCGAGATGTCGGCAAGATTGTCAATATAGCCCTTGTCCTGCACGATCGTATCCTGCAGTGCCCGCAGGACACCGCCCTGCGGGACATAGCCGATACCGCCCGCCTCCTTGATACGCAGCGTATAGTCGTTGATACCATAACGCACGTTGTCGATCGGCGGGCTCATCTCGATGGTGAGGTGACTGTCGCGCTGGACGAGTGTCATGCCGTTCGAGACGACGGTGTACTGGCCGTTTGCCTCCTCATAGACATTGACGTTTGTGATCTCCGAAAGCTTGTCCACAAGGAGATCGCGCTGGTCACGCAGATCATTTGCCTTGCCGCCGTTGTTCTCGGCGAGCATGATGTTCTGGTTGAGGACAGCGATCTTTTCCGCGATACTGTTTGCCTTGCCGACCTGAATGCGCATTTCATCGTACTGCGCCTTGATCTGATCCTGCAGCTGACGTGCACCCGTCTTGATGCGGTCCACGAGGTTGTTGCCCTTCGTCAGTACCGCTGTACGCGACGCTGAATCGCTCGCGTAGTCAGAGAGGTTGACCAACGCGCTGTAGAACTGCTGCATCGCGTTAAGAACGCCCGTCTCCTTTGCATCGTTAAAGACGGCCTGTGCCTTGTCGTAGTTCGTCTTGTACGTCTTATAGAGATTCTGCGTCGAGGTCTCCGACCAGAACTGCTTGTCCGCGTAGATGTTGCGTGCACGGTTCAGCGCGACGACATCGACACCGCCGCCGACGTAGACATTCCCGTAGAGGGACGGCCGCTCCTGATAGTTCGTCGCCGCCGAGTCCACGCGCTGACGTGAGTACCCCTCTGTCGAGGCGTTGGTAATGTTGTGACCGGTCGTATCAAGCGAGAGCTGATTGTTCTGGATACCCCGCACCATCGTATTGAGCCCGGCAAATGTTGACCGCATATTCCCTCACTCTTTTCCCTGTTTGGAAGTCCTGATTATTCCATCCGTTATACATCTGCGTCGAACATGGCGATCTCGCGCCGCAGTCCGACGGGCGGCCCTGCCACAGGCTGAGAGCATCCGTAGGTATCATCCGCCATCGTGCCCGAAACGACGTTGAGCTGATAGCGGATAAACTCTGCACTCTTTTCCAGCAGCTGCTCTGCCGTTCGCACGCGCTCACGCAGTCTCTCATGCCGTGTCTGCACAGCACGCATGGCACGTACTGCAGCGAAGTGCTCCCGTGGATTTGGCTCGCGTGCAACGGCGTCCGCCATGCTGTCTTCCTGCACCTCCGCGAGATACTCTTCCTGCCGCCGTGCGAGTGCACGTACCGCAGAGAGGCTCCGCTCAGCTGTCGCTGTTGCCTCGCTGATCCCCGCACCAAATGCACTGTGCTGGAGCGCGGCGACAAGCGCATCATAGGAGGCAAGTGCCTCCTCCGCGGCCGCGAGCTGCTCCTTCAGGAGCATGAGTGCCGCGCGGGTCTCATTCGTCATGGCCGTTCACGCCTCATAGTCCAGGTTCTTGCGCAGATGCCGCACCTGCTCCGTGCCGCCGCTCCCGTACACGGGATCGACCACGGCGCCGCCAATGCGTCCGAGCTGGCGGTTCACTGCCATGAGTGCCCCCTCGATGAGGAGGGCATTTCCATCGCGCAGTTCCTTCGTCTCCGCGACGACTTTGCTCAGCCTGCGACTTGCCGCAAGCACACTGCGATGTACGGCATCGCTCGGAGCGAGGAGCGCCAGCTCCTCCATATTCGTCTCGGCGCTCACGCCCGGCGTTGCCTTCGCAATGTGGGCGAGATGTGCGAGCCGATCCGTCTCAAGCCGCTCCACCGCACGCGCGAGAAAATCCTCCTCGGCGGTCAGTTTTTCGAGTGCCTCCATGTCGAGTGCGACGAGAATCTTGCGTTTCTTTTCCTGCACGGCACGGATCTTCTCATACTGACGCGAGAGCTCCTCGAGCGTCGCCGTAAATGCATTCCACATGAGCTGCTCCATCAATAGCGCATGGCGAGCATCTTTGCCGCGATCTCCGCCGAGGCCGGTGCATAGCTGCCGTTCTCGACACGTGCGGAGACCTCTGCAACGCGCTCCTTTCGGACATCGCTCATGCCGCGCAGCTGCTGCAGGATATCGCCAAAGCTCTGTGCCTCACCCGAAAGCTCGAGTGCATCCGGTGCCTGCACGGCTCCCGCCGCATCCACACGGCGCGTTCCCGCTGCCGGTACACCGGCGTAGAGTCTGCTCACTGCTGCGATTGTCTGATTTCTGATTAACATATCGTTCACCACCTGTGTATCTCCGAACCGATCGCTGCGCGGCCTTCGCGTTCCCGCTGCGAAATGGGTTCGGAATCCTTTCACCTTCTTTATCGAAAAAAAAAGATACGTACTTAAGATTTTTTTCTTAAGTACGTATCGGGGATTCTTACTTCCCGCCGAGGGTCACATAGCCGCGGCGGCCGCTGCCTTTCGATGTGGTGCGCATGCCCGAGGCACTCTGCTTGCTGACAGCTGCTTTCAGCTCGTCACGCATCTCCTTCTGGCACTTATCGCAGTACTGCCCTTTCTGGATGGGCGAGCCACATTTCTCACACGGATAAAAGAGCTCCACATCGCTCGAAAGAAACCGTCCTTCCCGGATCATGCGGCGAATGACAGGCTCCTGTATGCCTGTTGCCTCAACAATCTCGGGGATCTGACTCTTCGGATGGTCACGCACGTACTCGATGATCTCCTTCTCCCACTTCTCTTCCTTCTCACGGCAGTCCGCGCAGATGCGGGAGTTATTGATTGAAACGAACACCTTCCCGCAGCTCGAGCAGTTCTTCATCTTTCCTGCCATCGGTCAAACTCTCCTCTCAAAACAGCGGATCGGCATATCGTAGATCCTATCTCATCTTCACATGTCATATTCTACAACAATATGAGAGAAAAATCAACAAACAAAGATTCGGCGTTCTACTTCGCCATTTTCCGTGCAAACATACCGCCCTCGGGCGTCAGAATGCGGCAGCTGTTCAGCACCACCGCGAGCGTCGCTGTATTGTGGATCGCGGCCGCTGCGAGCGGGCTGATCGCGCCGAGTGCGCCGAGCAGCATCGCCGACGAGTTGACGAGCAGCGTCGCCTTAAAATTCTGATGCACGAGATGCATCGTCCGCCGTCCGAGGCGCAGCGCCTCCACGAGGCGGATTGGATCCTCCCCGTGAATTGTCACCGCCGAGGACTCGGCCGCAATATCCGTCTGGCGTCCGCCGAGGGAAACGCCGACATCGGCGAAGGCGAGTGCGGGCGCATCGTTGATGCCGTCGCCGACCATCATCACTGTCCCGCGCTGCTTCAGCTCGTTCACATAGCGCGACTTGTCCTCGGGCAGAATCTCCGCATGATAGGAGTCCACATCCATATCGCGCGCCACCTCTGCCGCGACCGCCTTAGAATCGCCCGTCAGCATGACGATCTCATCCACACCGCAGCGGCGCAGCTGATTCAGCGTCTTCTTCATCTTTGGACGGATGGGATCCTCAATCCCGATCACACCGATGAGGCGCGTGTCGCGCGCAACAAAGAGCACATTTTTGCCGGATGTCGACGCGGCGAGATCCTCCGGATCCGTCACGCCGTTCTCCTGCAGGAAACGGCGGCTGCCGACGCGGATCGTTCCGCCCGTAAAGTCCTCAAAATCCGGCACCTCAGCGAGCATTCCGCGTGCCACGATCGTCTTAGAGGAGCGGTGCTGCGGTGCCTGCCACGCCTTTTCCTCCACATACTTCTGGATTGCCACGGCGAGCGGATGCACGGAGTGCTCCTCAGCGGATGCCGCGAGCAGAATCATCTCCTTCTCCGTCACCCCTGACGCCGTACGGATAAACGTGATCTCTGGGATGCCGACCGTCAGTGTGCCCGTCTTGTCGAGCACGACCGTATCCGTGCGTGCCAGCGCCTCAATGTAGTTGCCGCCCTTGACGAGGATCCCGCGCTTGGCCGCTGCCGCAATCGCCGCCGACATCGCCGTCGCCGTCGAGAGCTTCAGGCCGCAGGAGAAGTCGATGAAGAGCAGGTTCAGCACACGTCCCCAATCGCGCGTTGCCCCGTAGACAATCGCCGCCCCGAGGAAGGACACGGGCACGAGATAGTTCGCCATCTGATCGGCAAAATTCTGCACGGGTGCGCGGCGCGTCTGTGCCTCCTCGACGAGGTGGACGATGTGTGCAAGCGACGTATCGCTGCCCACCTTCTCCACGGCGATCACAAGCTCGCCTGCCTCGACCACGCTGCCCGCGTAGACCGGAGTGCCCTCCTTCTTCATCGCAGGGGCAGACTCGCCCGTCACGGACGCCTGCGTCACCGCCGCATTGCCGCGCAGAACGCGGCCGTCGATGACGATTTTCTCTCCCGCGTGCACAGCGATCGTATCACCGGGGCGTACCTCCTCCACGGGCACCTTGCGTTCCACCTCGCCATTCGGCGTCTGCTCCACGAGCCAGACATCGCGTTGGTCGAGGGACAGGAGCCCTGAGATGTGCGAGCGCGCCTTTTCCGCCGCGTAGCTCGTCAGCATCTCCGCCCCGTTGCTGAGCGCGAGGAGCATGAGGCTCGACTCGGGTTTCCCCGCGAGCACCGAGGCGATCACCGCCGTCGTCGTGAGCGTATCCGCATTCGGCTGCCGATCCTCGATCAGACCGCCGATGCCCGTCTTGATGAAATTGCGCGAAATCGCGAGCACGAGCAGCGAGCGCAGTACCTTCACCGAGGCAAAGAGCTCGGGTGCACCGCGCCGCAGCAGCTCCATCGCCGCAAAGCTCGCGAGTGAGATCACTGCATCGCGGCGGAATTCCGCCAGCCGCTCCGTCGGCGTCACTGCCTTCTCTGCCGCCGCGCGCACGGCACGCTCTGCCGCTGTGAGGACGCGCGCCGTCGGGAGCGTCCCCACATGCCAGAGATCCACGTATTTCTCATGGGCGGATACCGCCACCACTGCAGGGAAGCGGCGCAGGCGCGCTGCGAGCTGCTGTGCATCCTCGCGCGGCAATGCCGCCGAGAGACGGATCCGCTTGTGCATCACTCGTGTCATACCTTCCATCCCCTCATCAGCGACAGCGCCCACCAGAGCATCTGCGAGCCCGAGGGCGTATTATTGGAAATCACCAGCTGACGTATGCCGCGCATAATGAAAATCCCGGCGACAAGCGAACTCAGATCGAGGGCTCCGCCCGTATTGCGCTGAATCCATCCACTAAGCGTCTCCACTGAACGGCGCACACTCTTGGCAAACGTCGCGGGCGGCTGAACCTTGCCCTCGGCAAAGATGGCACTCAGCCCCTCCGCCAGGACGAGTACATGCGCCTCATCCTCCGGCGCATAGATGAGCAGAATGCTGCCCGAAGCCACATTGGTACGAACCGCACGGATGAACGGCAGACGAAGGAGACGTTCCTCCAGCACAGCGGCAAATGACTCCGTCAAATACGGCGTACGGTAGCGGCGGCGTCCCGGTGAAGCATGAACACAGGAAAAAACAGCCGTCGGCACCGCACAGGAAACCGGCGCAGCGGGCTGCTCGGCCGTATGCGCCAAGGCATGCGAACTCTTCCCGCGCGGGCGCTCCGGTGCAGCAAACAGGCCGCCTGGTCCGTGCAGCATACGGCCCTCAGCAGAATGTCCTCCCGTCCCGAGAATCATCTGGCGGGCCATATTTGCCAATGAAGCGCCGAGCATCAGCCCCGACAGGTACGTCATGATGCCCGCCTCCTCGCATGTTTACGCATATAGTCCTCCACACGCCGCAGTTCCGCATTCGCACGCAGACGCTCCGGCTCATACGTGATGAGGATCGATCCTGTGGCAATATTCGTATCCACACACTCGATCTCTGTGAGTGCGTTCAGCCGCTCACGCACCTGCTGTTCGAGTGAAGCATTGTTCACGAGCTGCTTGCTGTAGAGACGCACGCGTCCCGGCATATAGGAAGCGACATCCGTCGAGCGGATGAACAGATCCATCGCCGAGTGCGGAATCGCATTCTTGATCGTATCGAAAATACTCATTGAAACCCCCTTCTCTTTATCCATATTTGTCGAAAAAGGGCTGCGCGCAGAGATGCGCAGCAGCCCCCGTGGCGTGGAAAACTTACTTCTCCGATGCAGCCTGTGCCGCGATCAGATCCTCGAGCTCCTCCTTCTGGCGCTGGAGCTCAGCGAGCGAGAGATCCGCCGAGCCGGCCTCAAGCGCCGCCAGCTGCTGTGTGCGCTCCTGCATGAAACGATAGCCGAAAATACCGGCGACCGCGCCAACCGCAAGGCCAATCCAAAAATCTGTCTTCGAGAACATACTGTTTCCTCCTTCACTATATCGCTTTCCCGCGCATGCCGATTCTCCCTCCGCAGCCCAGTGAAAGCCCCCTTTATCCTTGGCGCTTTGCCGCATCACAGAGCGACCGATCCCCTGTACAGAAACACCTATGACAAAGAAAAGCTGCCCAATGGCAGCCTTGATGGATCGCTCCCTGAGACGATGACAATTCCTGCGCCGTGAGGTGCGGCAATGCCGCCATCCTCTCTGGAATCATCTCGTTGTTCTCAGTATATGTGAGAATGACTCATCTGTCAATAGCTCTTGCATAATCAAGAATAACTATTGAAATCACCTTTACTTCATGCGATAATATATAGAAATCATGTGATTATTCACAGGAGTTTATCGTTGATCAAAAGGAGTTCACCATGAAACATCGCCCCCGCCGCTTGCCGCATCTCCTCATTGCAGTCCTCTCCGTCATCCTCTTCTGCGCTGTCCTCACGCATCTGCCCGCAGGTGAAGAAGATGACCCGCCGACCTACAAGGCGGAAATCCTCCACGTGGAGAACGCAGCGGGCGGCACGACCTCCTTTGCCCCGGACAGCGCCGCATACACGGTTCGCATTCATCTCAACTCCGGTCCTGCGGAGGGAACAGAGGAGACAATTCTCCACCATACCTTCAACAATCCTGCCTTTGACATTCATCCGGAGGAGGGCGAACACATCCTCGTCCGTCCTGCGGGCGAAAGCTATGCTATTGTCGACTACGACCGCCTTCCCGCCATGCTCCTCCTGCTCGCCATCTTTGCCACACTCCTCATCTTCTTCGGCGGCATAACGGGCGCGAAGGCCCTCCTGGTTCTCCTCTTCGCCGTCATTCTCATCGCAAAGGGACTCATTTCCTTTATCCTCTACGCGCCCTCGCACATCATCCTCGCAACGCTTTGCATCGGCAGCATCATCGCTCTCGCCACCCAGCTCATCGTGAGCGGGCGCAGCGTCAAGGCGGCGGGTGCCATCATCGGCACCATCGGCGGCATCCTTATCGCGGGACTCCTCGCCGTCATCGCTATCCACGGCACCTACCTCACGGGCATCGCCGAGGAACAGGCGGGCATGCTTAAGGCACTCTATCTGCAGGAGGTGGACTTCCGTGAACTGCTCTTTGCCGGCATCGTTCTCGGTGCGCTCGGTGCCGTCATGGACGTCGCCGTCTCCATCGCTTCCGCGCAGTACGAAATGAAGCAGCTCGCCCCCAAGACGAAGTTCGAGGCACTCGTCTCCTCGGGCATGAGCGTCGGCCGCGACGTCATGGGCACCATGGCGAACACCCTTGTCCTCGCCTACATCGGCGGTGCACTCCCGCTCATCCTCCTCATCTCCGCCCAGCCCGACCTCCCGCTCCGCCACGTCCTCAACCTCAACATGATCGCCACCGAGATCGTCCGCTCCCTCGTCGGCAGTATCGGCCTCCTCTGTGCCATCCCCATCACCGCCTACACCACCGCCTTCCTCATCACCATCCGCCCGCGGCGCAAAAAAAGAGCGGAGGACTGACCTCCGCCCGATGTACAGCTATGCATTTTCTTTGAAAATACCAAGAAAAAACATACGTATCGAAAGGCTGACTTCCAGATCCGACGGCACATCCTCATCGCTCCGAAGGAGCGGCTTCATACGCTCCACAAGGGGCTCGTCCTCACGGAACATGATGGAATGAACTTGATAACGATGCAGGTAAGGATGTGCATAGAGCGCACGCAAGAGATGCCGATAAGAAAAGCTGCGATAGCTCTTTACTTCGTTCTCGAGGCCGTACACATCCCGCATCCCTTTGTTCATGACATGATCCAGTTCATAGGCACTGCTAGGATTCCGCACGGGCAGGAGCAGCATTCCGTCCTCTGCAAGAAGCGAATAAAGGTGCTCCAGATCAGCGATCACATCCTTAAGAGGGAGCTCGTCCAGATAACAGCCCGCAGAGATTACATCATACCGCCCCCCCTCCGCAGCAACATCTTCAATCCCTGCCGCCGTCACTGTCACATCGAAGAGATAGTCCGTATCCGGCAGATAGCGCTCATCAAAGACCGCCGCCGTCATATGCGGTGCAAATCCGCTGCGCCGATATTCATTGACCAGACCACAGGCAAAATCGCCAAAACGCGGCTCCAATATCAGCACGCGTTCACCAGCACGAAAAGCATGCCACTTCCACACATCCTCTACGGCGATAAAAGAGCCCCGTGAATCCCATGCATCCACGCCCCATTTCTCATAATAGACACGACGCATCTCATCGAGAGCATTTCCTGCCCCCTTACGGCGTCCCTCGCCGAGTGTTACGCCGCCAAAATGGTGCATAAAGGTATCCTTGAGAAGCAGCTGCCGCCAGCCTGTACGGCGCAGGAGGGTAGACAGATCGTCATCCACAAATTCTGCACGTGTATAGATGGGATCGATCCCCCCCATCCGACAGATATCGGTCCGTATAATCGAAAGGAAGGGCATCAGGAGACACCGATCCTCCCAAAGCGCAGGATTCAAATGATTATGTGCGGCAGCAAACGCCTGCATAGGTTCAACGCCCTCAAACGTATTCGGGTAGGAAACAGGGATTCCCTGATCATTCGATATTCCTCCCTCGTTGCAGGTCGGAACAGCACAGGCAATACGCGCGTCCGATTCCATCGCCACAAGCAGATGGTCGAGCCAATGCGGCGTTGCAATAATGTCATTTGAGAATCCGACAACGTACCTGCCTTCGACAATATATTGATGCGCATTGATGGCAAGGACATTGTATTTGAGGTTCACCTTCTTCGTATGAGGAAGACGCTCAAAATATTCCCGTGTACCGTCGTCCGAGCCGTTGTTGATTGTGATGAGTTCCACCCGCCCGCTCGAAAAATCCGTATGGGCAAAGAGGCTCTCAACAGCGGCTTTTGTATACTCCAATTTATTATAGGCGAGCAGTATGATCGACACCTCATACGGATAGTTCTTGCGTGGCGCTTGGTGCAATGCGGTCATCGACTGCATCAGTTCCTGTTGATGCGCCCTCCATTGCCTCGCATCCGAAAGGACATCGGCATCAAGTCGCCAGAGCCGATTCATCTCGAGGACGAAGGGGCGGATCTCCAATGAAAAAATCCGTGTAAACAAGCTCGGATCACGCCGAAGCTCATCTACAGACGCCTGAATATTGCGTGCATATAGATACACCTTTTGCAAAAGCCCTGTGGCACCGGAATATTCAGCTTCGAACACCTCTGCAATCCGACGCAGATGATCCATAATTTCCGCAATAGCAGAATCCTCTTCTCCACGAGCCAGCACGCCCTGCACGTATTCCACTGCCTCAACGGAAACATCCAACAGCGAACGCATCTCTTCCTGTTTCATATCATTGCCTTTCCCAAAGTCCTTTGTCTGCTATCCGCGCACAGCGTCCTTCACCACCTGCGCCATATAGTCGATCTTCTCATCCGTCAGCCCAGGATAGACGCCGAGCCAGAACGTGTCGTTCATAATGCGGTCGGTCACATCAAGCGTGCCCGCAATGCGATAGCCTTCACCCGAACGCCGCATCTCATCAAAGCAGGGATGCTTCGTCAGATTGCCCGCGAAGAGCATGCGCGTCTGAATGCCGTGCTCCTCGATATAGCGCACAATCTTCGTTCGGTCGATCCCTTTGCGGCAAGTCAGGAGAAAGCCGAACCAGCTCGGATGTGCGTGCTCCGTCGCCTCGGGCAGGATGAAGAACTCCTCCATATCCGCAAGTGCCGCGCGCAGGCGCGCGAAATTGTGCTGCCGACGCTCCACAAAGGACGGCAGCTTCTTCAGCTGTGCCACGCCGATTGCCGCCTGCAGATCCGTCGCCTTCAGATTGTAGCCGAAATGCGAATAGACATACTTATGATCATAGCCGCACGGAAGTTCCCCGTCCTGCCGGTCAAAGCGATGTCCACAGAGATTATCCTGCCCTGATGCACAGATGCAGTCGCGCCCCCAGTCCCGCAGGGAGCGCACAATGCGGTGCAGCAGGGCATTATTCGTATAGACTGCGCCCCCCTCGCCCATCGTCATATGATGCGGCGGATAGAAGCTCAACGTACCGATGTCGCCAATCGTTCCCGTATAGCGCTTCTCGCCATTCAGCGTATACTGCGAGCCAAGCGCGTCGCAGTTGTCCTCGACAAGCCAGAGATTGTGCCTGTCACAGAACGCCTTGACCGCCGCTAGATCGAACGGATTGCCGAGCGTATGCGCAATCATGACCGCCTTTGTCCGCTCTGAGCGTGCTCCCTCAAGAAGACTGACATCGACATTGTACGTCGGCAGTGTCACATCCACAAAGACGGGGATCGCTCCGTACTGGATGATCGGCGCAACCGTCGTCGGGAAGCCCGCCGCCACCGTGATGACCTCATCCCCGCGCCGAATGGTTCGCTCTCCGAGGAGGGGCGAAGTGAGTGCCATAAAGGCGAGCAGATTTGCCGACGAGCCCGAGTTGACGAGCGAACAGTGCTTTACGCCCAGATATGCGGCAAGACCGCGCTCGAACTCATCCGTATAATGCCCCGCCGTCAGCCAGAACTCGAGCGCGCTCGAAACGAGATTCTCCATCTCCTCGTGATCGTAGACACGCGCCGCATAGGGCAGCCGATCCCCCGGCGTGAAGTCCGCCTTCGGCGTATGGTATTTTTCGCAGTATTCCCGCACGAGCGCAAGGATCTCCCCACGCATTTCCTGCTCAGTCATTCGCTTGCTCTCCCTTACACAAATACAAATTACCGCTCAAAGAGCATATCCCACACGTATCCCATCCGAAAATGGCGTCGATGGTATCCATCCCGTATCCCGCTGTAGCTTCTCCACAGAGGCTTGTAGGGAAAATGCACCGGCCTCGCCCCCATAGGACACGTGCGCACGCGAATTGAGCACTGCGCGCGCCTCCTCAATAAAATCACGTAGAGGACGATAGCCGCCATGTGCGATGTTGTAGATCTCGCCCGCGCGCCCGCGGTCAGCGAACGCAGCGAGTGCGTCCGCCCCATCCGCCGCGTAGAGATAGTCCCAGTTCTGCGCCCCCGAGGAGGAAAGGGCAAAGGGATGCCCCGCACGCAGTGCGGCGACGAGCGCGGGCAGCATCCGCCCCTCCGGCTCATACGTGCCGTAGAGACTGAACACGCGTCCCCAGATCCATTCGATCCCGAGATCAGCGGCACGCTGACGCGAGAGTGCGCACGCGGCGAGCTTTGCCGCGCCGTAGGCATCTGTGGGATGCGGACAGGTCTCCTCCGAGATGAGCGCCGTCTGCGGTCCGTACTCCGCCTGCGACCCCGTGGCAATGAAGCGGCGGCAGCCGAGCCGCACAGCCGCCTCGAGCGCCGCCAGTGTATCCGCGATATTCCCATACTGCGCCACGAAATCATAGCGCCCGCCCTGCCACGCGAGATGAAAGAACGCATCGCATGACTCTGCAATACGTTCGTCCAGATGTCCGTATTCAGACAAATCGGCAGGAACAAGAGTCAGCCGCTCCGACTCGATAAGACGCGCGTTATGCGGCGAATTCGGACGCACAACGGCATAGATGTGCACGTTCTCTTCCCGCAGAAGCCGCTCCACGAGATTCATGCCAAGGAAGCCCGCTGCGCCTGTGATGATGTATTTTTTCAAGATATGGCCTCCACTGTACAGCCCCCTCAATTGCGAGATCAAGGAGCTCCCTCACCTGTCTCTGTTCCATTCCGAACCGCCTTTTTAGACAAGCAATGTGCTCGCAGAATCTGCGGCATATGCTTTCACATCGTCCACATGGAGGAATGCGGCCTCATACACGGGACACGCCATATGCTCCATCACGTGATTGGAATGCAGCCCTGCATAGAGATGATTCTGCCAAGCCTTGTAGAGTTCGATATGCTCCTCAGAGATGTCAGCAGCCTTCAGAATTGCCTCCGGCGCAATGAGTTTCTCGGCATTATGATACCCCTCGACCGTCTCCTTATACCACGTCGTGATAAAATCATAGAGAAGGAAATCGACGGGGACGGCACACAGGGCGATGTGTTCGTACCCAACGACAGTGTAGCTGCCGTCGTCGCTCTTTTGAAAATCTCCGGCAGAAAGAGCAAGCGCGCTGCCCTCCGCGCAAGCAAGCGGCGGTGTCTCACTCTTTCCAAACAGGGAAACAAATTCTTCATTGCCATAGTTCCCGCATTGCACCGCATTCGCTCTCCACATATGGGCAAGCGCGGAAAAGATGTCAAGGCATGCCGCAATGCGTGCGGGCAGATGGTCATCGTTGCACTCTAAAACGCGATCCATTGCCTCAAGCAGTTCTTCTCTGAGCGTCTTCCCCTCGCTGTAGGACTGAATGAGAACAGCATCCCCGCGCGCATCGGTCTCCAGTGACAGAGGATTGTATCGAAGGGCGTATTTCCCCCGTTCGATGAGCTTTTGATACGCCTCGTAGAGCTGATGCACTTTCCCGTTTTTATAGACCTCCCGCTTTTCAAGGAAGAGCTTCCCATCTCTTTTTACCAAGGATGTGACAAGGAAATCCTTTTCCCCACTTTCAAGAGGTGCGTGCGCGTAAAGAATGTGATGGTCAGACGGCTTGCCGTTGAAAATCTCGACAAGGAAATGATGAGCAAAATTTGCCGCAATTCCCTCCTTCTGGAAGGTGCGGAACAGCCGCGTCTCATCGAAGAAGCGATAGCGCTGGAGCGTTGGGTTGTAGTGCTTATGTGCATAGGGCAGCAGTTCCAGAGAGGCATCGGAGTGAATCTCTGACGGCATTCCGTAGTCGGGGAACGGGTAGAAGAACGACCAATCGGAAAATCCCGAACGGTCAAGTATGCTCTCCAACTCGGCTCGGCTGAATGTACGCACATAATCGTATGTGTCGTAGGAGTTCAACCCCAAAAATTGGCGCTTGGTATGCTCTTCCCCGGCACCGGCGAAATACCTCAGACCGAGGCGGTTTTCGATGGCAAGGAGGATGATGCCGTCCTTCTTCAGAAAGGATTTTGCCTTTTCCATAAAGCGAACCGAAGCGTGCTCCGCCTGAATGAAGCGGCGTGCATACTCCATGACCCCGACGACGACAACATAGTCAAACGGCTCGTCGAACTCCACATCATCGAGATTCGCAAGGACGATTTCGACATTGTCCCGCTCCCGGTTGCGTGCAGCAATCACGTTCGCACGGGACTCCGTCATCTCGATGGATGTCACGGAGTTCATCCGCCCTGCAAGGAATCCCGTGAGTGCACCGACACCTGCACCGATTTCGAGACAGGAGGCATTCTTTTTGAAGGGATACCATGAGAGAAGATTTTCGCGAAGGCGTGACATATCACCGATGATAAAGCGCTCTTCACCGGTCGACAGATACTCTTCGAGGTCATCGGGGTGCTCCTTCAGGATGGCAAGCATGTGCTCTTCTAACGAATCCTTGTACTCGAGCCCTTTTTCTCCACGATAAAATTTACGATTGATTGTAGCCATCAATTCATCTCCCAAGCTTTGATATAATAGTGCCCATTCGCCCTGATGCAATCTTTTCGAAGAAGCTCCTTCTTCTCCAACAGCCATGTTGGCAGCCCCTGCCCCTCCGGGATATCCACGAGAACGAGGATATGACAGAGAAAAGGAGCAGCCCCTTGCGCATGCGCGTGGAAGCAGTCCCACGTGACAACAAGGAGTTTTGGCATGCACGGCAGTTCCTTTTTTTGCATCACTGCAATGTCTTGATAATAGAGCGAGAAAAACATTTCTGCCGCGCGCGCATCCTGTTTCTCTTCAAAATATGCGAGAACGTTGTATCCCTCCATCGAAAGCGCAAGCATCGGATAGGAAACAGGTGGGAAGCCAAAGAAAACGGCAAATCCACGCGTTTTCGGCAGACGATACAAAAGGCATTCACTTTCTTTATCGTAGAGTCGCCGCTCCAAGATTAGCAGGAAGCGGAGCAGGACGCGATCTGCCTGCATGGCGGGAACGAGGCTCTTATTGGCGTACGGATGCCAGAAGAAGATGCGCGCTGCCGTTTCATCCGGAAGCTCTCGAATGATGCGGTCTGCGACCGTTCGATTGCGCCATCTCTGACAGTCGTCTCTCGTCACGCGAACGGGTGCAAAAAAGAGGTTCTTTTCATAGAGAAATGCAGTTCGATGATTGCCGTCCTCAATCGCGAAATAGCCGCCACGCCAAACGCCATAGGCCGGCGAGGTCTGAAAAAATTTCATGCCGTCACCGAGCGCCGCCGTGAACCTGCTGTAAAGGTTCTGCCGGTCGTTCACATATTCGCAAAAGCTCTTTTGGAGCAGATAGCCAAATTCCTCTTCATGTGCATGAAAGCTCTCCTCTATCGCTGTAAGATCGCCCATACCCGTAGAGAAAAAGGAAAACAGGCGTAAAACGGGCGAATGCACGTAGCTCTCGGCAACATGATTGCGGCCATCCGTTGCGAGCAGATCCAAGGGAAGCGCCGCAGTCATGAAGTCACCGCTTTCCTTCAGAATGAGATGCTCCGTATACTCCACGGGACGCACTTCTGTCAGAGGGAGCACGGTACACATTCCACGGATGCCATGCTCACCCGTATAGGCGAGATAAGCCTCTCGCAGGAGGAGGGCATCCGCCTCGTCGTGAAAGCGATCTCCTGTCAACGGGAGATAGAGGAGCTTGGTAAAGCCTTGACGCACCAACAGCCCTGCGACCTCTTCGTGAATTCCGGCATTCTGCAGCGTGATGATGACGAGCGCCGAACGCAGCGTCCCGAGCTCATGCGCAGGGATTGCTTGGGGCGCATAGACAGGACGGTCAAAGAAACGCGCCCCCTCGGCTGCATTGGCATCGAAAAACGCAAGAACGGGCACGCCTCTCGCATGCAGCCTGTGGAAGAATTGTCTGCCGCGCATGCCGCCCCCATAGAGCACGACTGGAACACGGTCATCCAAGGAAAATGAAGAAGCTCTCTCGTTCATGCACACCGCCTTTCAATCGTCACCGCCGAACAATCCTAGGGAAGCACTGATAAATTCAGCACCGCCATCTTGACGTATCTTTTTTGCCCGCTTTTTGTCGGCAAATCCTCCACAGAGCACCACTCTGCGTCCGGTTTGCCTCCTCAATCGGACGAAAAATCTACACCAATCTGACGGACTTCATTTTATCAGCGATTCCCTAGAAAAACTCCTCCTTGGCGCGATTGAAATCCTCCATGCGCCCGACATCGAGCCAGTACTCGCGGATGGGAAAGACGAGAGCACGCTTCTTCTCCTTCAGCAGCTGCAGGAAGAGATCTGTCATGTCGAGATGCTCATTTTCCTTCACATGCTTTACGACCTCAGGTGACAGAACGTATATGCCGGCGTTGACAAAGTCCATCCGCATCGGTTTTTCCTGAATATCCTCCATGATGAAATCCTTGGACTTCACTACGCCATAGGGGATTTGATAGCAGGACTCGCGGACGCACATCGTCGCATCAGCCCCCTGTATCCTGTGGAAGGAGGCGAGCTGATGGAAGTCCACCTTTGTCAGGAGATCCCCATTCATCACCAGAATGGGGCTGTCAATCGTCTTGGGGAGAAGTCCGAGGGCGCCGGCTGTACCGAGGCGGGTGGTCTCCTCGATATACGTGATGGATACCCCGTAGTTCCGTCCATTGCCGAAATAGTCCCGTATCATCTCCGCCTTATAGTTGACAGAGATATAGAACTCCCGCGCCCCGACCTCGATGAAGTTCTCCAATATGATTTCCAATATCGGCTTTTCGCCGACCTTAAGGAGAGGCTTGGGGCAGTTGTCCGTCAAGGGACGCAGACGCATACCAAGCCCCCCTGCCATCAAAAGGACAGGAAGAGAGAAGCGCGGCCCGCTCTCTGCAATCATATCCTTAAAAAGTCGAAGATCCTTTACCCGCCCCTTGGCATCTACGATTGGAATCTGCTTTCGATTCTCCCGCTTCATCGTCTGCAGGATATCGCTCTCCGTACTCTCTTCCTGCATCACCGTGGGATGGCAGTTCATCATCTCTCTGACCGGCTGCTCCAAAGGAATGCCGCACAGAAGTGCTTTTCGGATGTCAAAGTCCGTCACCACGCCGACAAGGCATCCGTCCTCGACGACCAGCGCAATACGTGCCGCAGTCGCATCCACGACCTCGACGGCTTTACGGCATTTTTCCGTCACATCGATCAAGCATCTCTGCCAAATTTCCATCCTCTTCCCCCTTTCCTCATCCTATTTGATATGTACGATGCGCGGATTGAGCTCTTTGTAGATGCCCATGTACTCCTCTTCGTACCCGGGAAGCTCCGTATAGCTACAGCAACGCACATCCCCGTCGGGGATGGCGACATTTAGCCCTGCCGTAGAGCCCATCATGAGGAGTGCGGACACGGATAAATAGCGGCAAAAAAGCTCCACAGGTATCGTTTTTGCAATGCTGTCTCCGAAGAACTCCTCAACCGAATACGATGCAATGGACAGCTTCGTGCAGACGGCACGTACGCTTTCCAGAACTTCCTGCGCCTGCCCAGCCCCTTTCAGATACGATATGGGATGGAGCTTTATGAGCACAGCCTCCTCGGCAGGATTCACGGCAGCCAGCAGCTTTTCGTACACAGCAAAAAAATCAATCGTCCTCTGCGCCCCCTGATAGGTTGCCTGCAGGATGTCATACTCTAGCTGCGATGCAGGCAGCATGAGGACAATTTTTTTCCCGATGCGCCTTGCCTTCTCCCTGCTCTCATGGAACAACGCTGCCATCTTGCGGTTCTGAAAAGCGCGATAGTCCACATGCGTATAGAAATCGCCCGTCAGACTTGCAAGCGTATAGCCCTGCCCCATGAGATTGCGGTTCGGGTAATTGTGCTTCGGCAGGATCTTTTGCAGTGCGGACGCCGCTGTCTCCTCCAAGGAAAATGGAAGATCCTTTCCGCGTGCAGCCTGCATACGGAAAAGCCCTTCTGTCCCGGAATCGAGATGATGGATGTGCTCCTCTCGTATGGGCAGGAATTGCATCAGGGTCGATGTCGGTGCACCGTAGAAATGCATCTGTTCCAGCTGCTCCTGCGGAAATTTTTCCCACAGCTCCCTCGCCCGCGCTGCATTCTTCGTCAAGAGAGCCATCCCTTCGTCCGTTCCCGTGTCCACGAGACTGACATCATCGCATTTTTCCACATATACGGTTTCAATGGAAAGCTCGGAGAGGATGAGGGATATGACGAGCCGCTCTCCAATCGATGCAGTGGAGAAGAAGGGGCGCGCGCGCTCCTCCATGATGCAGCAGTCAATTTTTCGCCCTTGGAAGAGAATGGATAGGAGCACGGAAACGGTGATGCCGTCCACAATACAGCATACTTTTCCGTCTGCAGTCTCAAACGCTTCTTTTCTCACGCAAATCTTGCCTCCTCCGTATGTGCAATGCGTCGATAGGTGGCAGAATAGGCATCAGAAAAGGAGGGAAATGCATAGTTTTCCTCATCCCCCTCTTTTTCGAGCACAAGGCGATACTCATAGAATTGCTCCGGCATGACGCGGGAGAACGCGAGCTTTCCCATGTCACCGCGGCGGAGGAAATACTCAGCGTAGGGAACAGAAACATGACTGCGCACAAGTGCCTCCTGCATCGCGGGAACATTTGTGAAGTAGTTCGGATGCCCCTTCTTCCTTGCATTGTGCTCGGCTAAGAGTGCCTTGTCATCATCGTCAAAGTAGTTGTCGTTCTTTCCAGAAATGAGGACGCAGCCCCCCTTCTTGAGAACCCTGAGCATCTCAGCGAGCGCACTCTCCTGATAACAGGCATCAAACGTACCATAGCAGATGATGCGGTCAAAAAATCCGTGGGAGAACGGCATATTCTCTCCTTCCGCCACAAAGAGTCTCTCCTCCAGATCGGGATAGTCCTCCAAGGCAGAAGCAATCATCTGCTCAGAGATATCAATGCCATAATAGTCCACGCCCTTTTTGCGGAAAAAAGGGGAAAATCTGCCCCAGCTGCATCCAAAATCCAGAAGCTTCATACCGGGCGCATACGCCACTTGATCAAAGAAAACCTCCGCCACATGGTCATCTGCGACTTTGACATCGCCCTCTACGAGCTTCGAAGCGTCCTGTTTCTCGATGTTCGATTCCTTTACGCGCGCCTTGTAGTAGTCTACATAGGTCTGATTCCAATAGTCCTTGCGATCCATATCACCACGTCCTCTCCACAGAGGCTGCGCCCTGTATGCCGCTCTGCTTCACATCTATGACGATCAGCGCACCGCTGCCACAGGAGGAATTCGTCGCAACGCCAATCTTCTCGATATCGGAGAGCGGTACGCTGTGCTCATCAAAGATATACGACCAACGTCTTCTCGGCTCCTGAACGTCGAGATTGTCCATGAGATAGCGTCCCGTAGACAGCTTCAGTGCAAGGAAGGGCTGCGGGCCAAAGCTCTTCTCATCGCAGGAGACAGAGAGACCGTGCATGCCGCCCTCAGAGAAAAGCTCTGCCTTTAGGCCTACCGGTGCCCTCGTCTCCTTGAGCACCGTACGAGCCGCCTCATATGCGCCCGCGTTCTTCCATAGGACATCGGGATAGCTTTCCCGCGCTTTCTGCAAATAGCCATAGACCTCCTCCACCCCCGTGCCAAGGTTGCGGAAGTCGTGATCGGTAAACGCCAGCACCGTATCTTCCCCGTGATCTGCACGCCGGAACGCCCTGTCCACCTCGTTCTGCGTCAAAAGGCGCAGACGCGTCCCGACATTGAGGCAGCGGAATATGACGCGGTTGCACTGTCCCCGCTCCTGATAGTCCTCATGTGACGGATGATACCAGTCCCAGTTGGCGGGAGCCCGACGCCAGTCTCCAAACCGCCCGTTCGCAAGATCCTTTTGCTTCACATCTTCTTCCGTCAGCACCATCGCTTGATTCGAGAAATCATAGGGAATGAACTGCTCCAGAAACCAATGACTGTCCGGACGCTCCGTATGAAATCCTGCACGGAAGCACCGCGGAAAATCCTTGCGGTCAATCAGACGCCTTGCAAGGCTCTCAAAAATATGCGGTGAGTTCAAGAAGGATGTCGCACACTTATGCGCCTCCCGATAGACGCTCATAGGGTGTGCATGCCAGTGGAACTCATCCCCCCACTCCTCCGGAGCAGTGCCATGTGCGGCATAGAAATCCCGATAGTGATCGTAGATATTATGGTATCCAATGTCTCTGCATCTAGGATTTACGGTAAATCCGACCCAGTCGAGGAGGAACCAGTTATACACCCAGCCGCCGCCAAAGCTGTCCCTGTGGCGCATGCGGTAGTCCCTGTCCATGATGCGCTCAAGCATCGCATCGACTTCGCCCCAATGCTTGTTATAGCCAAGAATATGGGGGGAGAACGCACGGCTTGCGACCTCCTCGAAGCCGTTCAGCGCAATCTCCTTTTTTTGGATCTTCCGCAGGTTTTCCGCCGTCGGCGGAAGCTGCACCCCCGTCAGATAGGCAATCCTCTCAAAGGTCGCGGGGAGGGATTCATAGAGAGGGCCTTCCGTATCGATGCAATGCAGAACGTATACAATGCCTTTTTTCACGCCTCTTCCCTCCTATTTGCCAGAATCCACTCCGCCATGACGAGATCCTCCTCCGTATCGATATCGAGACTGCGTCTTCGATCCATCGTATAGCCAAGGGTGTCCTCCGTCAAAAAGGTCTTGTGCTCTTTATAGTATGCTGTCTGTGCGTAGTAGAGTGCGCCATTCAGACGATAGCAAGACGGCAGTTTCTGCCTTTGATACATTGCCTCAGTAGGCAGTGGAAGGATGGGCTTGAGGCGGTCTTCCGCTTCCACTGTATACATCCAATAGGGACTGTGTTCCACTTCGGTAACGCTCACACATACTTTCGCTGCACTCCTCTTTGCGAACGAAAGGAATCCCTCGATGTCCTCTTTCTGCCGAAAGGGACTTGTCGGCTGCAAGAGAAGAACGGAATCATACGCCGGAAAAGCGTTCAGGAGATGCAGGATTGCACCCGATACCGGAGCGGCATCGCCGGCAAGCTCCTTCGGACGGAGAAAGGGTACATCCGCCCCGTATTCTCTTGCGACCTCTGCAATCTCTGCATCATCTGTGGAGACAATCAGACGATCGATGGCAGAAACGCCCTTTGCCGCCTCAATCGTATATGCTATGAGCGGCTTCCCGCCAAGAAGGCGGATGTTCTTTTTCGGTATTCCCTTCGACCCGCCTCTCGCCGGAAGGACAGCAAGGAGTTTAGACCTGCTCATGAAATTCTCCATTCTTCCGCGCGGGCACGCCGTAATAGATGCCGGGCGCATCAATAGCAGAGGTGACGACGCTGCCTGCACCGATACACACGTTTTCTCCAATCGTCGTACACTGACGTATCGTCGCCCCTGCTCCGACGTGCACGCAAGAGCCGAGCGTCACCTGTCCGCAAAGAATTGCCCCGGTAGCAACATGGCTGTGCTGTCCGATGACACACTCATGCTCGACGACAGCACGTGTATTGACAACGGCGTTTTCCCCCACAACGGCATCTGTCTGCACGACGGCACCGGCGTGAATCTGCACTCCCTCACCGATCACTGCACCCCCCTTTACAATGGCGCTTCGTGCAATGAGCGGCGGGAAGAAATACCCCTTTGCCTTCATGTGCCGATGGATCTGCATCCTCATTGTCGGTATTCCAACGGAGCCGATCCCGCTGGCAAGGACATAGCTCTCCGGAGGATATGATGCAAGGGCGTCATCGTCTCCCAGAACAGGAATCCCGCGCCAAACAGATTCCCGAAGCACAACAGGATCGGCGGTTGTCATCCCGCAAACCGTGAACCCATTTTCGAGAAGCAAGTCGAGGACGACCTTTGCGTGTCCGCCGGAACCAAGCAGGATGACAGGCATATCTTTCGAAGGATTCATAAGGGCTCATCCTTTCGATAGGCGCTCGCTGCACGCGCTCCCAGAAGCTCCCAATAGGAAAAAGGGGATCGCCCCGCACCTGCACGCTTCGCTGTGATGCAGTCTCCCGTGAACACATCCCCTTTCTCAATATCATGCGCGGCAACAAGACTCTTCCGCGCGATCCGGCGATTGTCCCACTCCGACGGTGTAGGCGCCTTTACCATGGAGCCGATCGCACGGTGCGCCCTGCGTACCCCCTCTACCATGGCGGATAACTCCAAAGGCTCCAGAGACGCCCTGTGATCAGGACCGTCCTGATGCCGACTCAGTGTGAAATGCTTCTCGATGACCACAGCCCCGCGAGCTGTCGCTGCAATCGGCACGGCGATCCCCTCCGTGTGATCTGAGTAGCCGACGGAGAGTGAGAATGCGGCTCTCAGCCGATCCATCGCAGACAGATTGACCTCATCGACGGGCGCGGGATATTCCGTCGTGCAATGGAGCAGGCACAGTTTCTCAGAGAGAACGCGCTGCCCCTCGGCAGACGCATAGGCGTGGCAGAAATCTTCAAGAGATGTGGGCTCCCCCCATCTCGTATATCCATAGGCAAGCACGGCGAGTGCCATCTCCACCTCCCCCATAAAGCTCATCCCCGTGGACAGGAGGATCGGCATCTTCGTTCGCGCGCATGCCAGAAGAAACGGGGCATTCGTAATCTCACCGGAGGGAATCTTCAGATACGGCATATCCGTTTTCTCTGTAAGAAACGAAAGACTCACTTCGTCAAACGGTGTGGACAGAAAGTCGATGGAAAGACTCTTCGCGTAGTCCGACAGCTCGATGAAGGCTTCCGGTGGAAGTTCCAACTGCTTTAGCATGGCAAGCTGCGCAGGGGGGTCCGACGGCATTGCCGCCTTTTGATACCGTGCCTTTTCCACATCCGCTGTCACGAGGCTTTCTGCACGGAATGTTTGAAACTTCACAGCGTCCGCGCCGGCGTCCTTTGCGACACGCACAAGCTCTTTTGCCGTTTGCAGCGATCCGTTGTGATTGACGCCCGCTTCAGCGATGATGTATACATTATTTCCCAAAAATTTTTCCATATGGCTGTCTATCCTCACTCAGCCCTACGACGGTAAAAGTCCCAATCCCTGTAAATCATGAAATCTTTTCCGACATAAATCCTCTAGGGGTACGTTCTTCAAGACATGTGCAATGCGCTTTGCGACATTCCCGTCAGCGAGGGGGATGACAGCATCCCTGCACATCTCCTGAAAGTGCGGCGAGAGCGCCTCACGGATGCCCCGCTCAATATCTGTTCGAGCCGTCCTGACATCAATTACATTCCCGTAGCGATAACGCCCCTTCTGCCTGCTTCCGATATTGACCGCAGGAACACCAAAGAGCGGTGCCTCGAGCAGTGCGCTGGAAGAGTTCCCGATCATAAGCGCGCACGCACGCATTGCGGACAGGTATCGCAGCGTTCCCAAGGACGCACAGAGCACGCAGCGCTCCGGATGCTCCTCGGCATATTGTTCCAGCCGTCGATTGATTGCCCTGCCGCCGGCATCGCTGTTCGCCTTCGTCATGAGCACCTGATACGCAGGAAAGGCATCGAGGGCAGCGAGGATGTCCTCTAAAGAGGATGCGACCCCCTCCTCACCTCTCGTTTCCGGATGATAGGTAAAGAGGAAAAATGCCTCGTTCAATGGAAAATCCAGTGCTCGCCCAAGTGCGGGGAGTGAAAGAAATTCCATGCCAAGAATGGCATCCCAGCCGAGCGCACCGACGAGGTACACGTGCTCCGGCGCTTCGCCCATCTGCAAGACACGTTGTCTGTGCTCCTCCTCACTGACGAAGTGGAGACTTGCCATCTTCGTTACGGCATGGCGTATGGAATCATCAACGGCTCCCTCGGTGATCTCTCCGCCGTGAATGTGTGCAATGGGGATCTGCAAAAGCATAGCCGTCTGAGCTGCCGCCAGTATCTCATAGCGATCGCCTAAGACGACGACAATATCGGGAGCGAGGCGGGAAAAGAGATCAGCGAAGCCGATTACGGCAAGCCCCGTCGATTTCGCCATGCCGACAGGAGTATCGCTCGAAAGGAGCATCTCCAAACGCTCAACGTTCGTGAATCCATCCGCGCGAATCGTTTCTTCCGTCCTGCCAAATTCCGGCGATAAATGTGTCCCCGTCACAACAAGCTGAAGGCAAATATCCGCATCGCTCGCGAGAACTGCAAGAAGCGGATGCAAAAGCCCGTATTCCGCCCGCGTCCCCGTGACAACGCAGATGTTACGGCTCATCGGCGTCCCTCGTTTCAACCCTCTCCCCCAACCGGACGCTGCTCGGCAGGTTGATGAGGGAGGCCTCGATGCGCTCCGCCACCGCACAATCCATCCGAGGGGCGTTTTCAAACATCGGCAGCTTATAGAGAAGACGCCACGCAGGCCGCACAAAAATATTTGCTGCGTGAAGGCCGGAGATGACCGCATCGCGCATCTCGAGATCTGCGCCCTCAAGGCATATCGCCTGAAGCCAATAATTGCTTCTTGTATATGGCGGCTCCTTGACAAATCGAATCCCCTGAATTGGGGAAAAGGCACGCTCATAGCGATCCGCCAACGCGCGTTGTGCCCGCAAAAAACCGTCCAGTTCCTCAAGCTGTGCGCAGCCTAGGGCGGCATTGATGTTCGGCATGCGATAGTTGTAGCCGATTGCGTCATGCACAAATTCCCATGCATGGGGAACTTTTGCCTGCGTCGTCAGATGTTTGGCGTGCCTGCCCAAATCTTCGTCATTGGTCAGCAACGCACCACCGCCCCCCGTTGTGATGGTCTTATTACCGTTAAAGCTCAGTGCGGCAATCCTGCCAAAATTTCCTGTATGACGACCTTTGTAGAAAGAACCGATGGATTCCGCTGCGTCCTCTACGAGTGTGAGATGATATTTCTCTGCAACTGCAGTCAGCGCATCAAGATCGACGGGATGCCCAAAGGTGTGCATGGGAAGGAGGACCGATATCCTGCGTCCCGTCGATTTGTTGAAGGCGTGTCCATCCCTTAACATCACTGTCGAAGAGAGGTACCGATCCAGTGTTTCCGCATCCATTCCGAGAGACACATCCTCACTGTCAACGAAGTGTGGGGATGCACCCAGATAGGAGACGGCATTCGCCGTCGCAACAAAGGTCAGCGCGGGCACAAGCACCTCATCCCCCGCCTCCACCCCTGCGAGAAGAAGGGCTATATGAAGAGCCGCCGTCCCGTTGGAAACAGCGACGGCACGCTTCATGCCCGTGTAGTCGGCAAGCTCCTGTTCAAAACGGTCAACGAACTTTCCCACCGAGGATACCCAGCCCGTGTCGATGCACTCTTTCACATAGGCATTCTCGTTGCCCTGCAGACACGGCTCATGCAGGGCGAGCGGTATGGTCTCCGATGCATACGGCGGCGCGACGCTTTTCCGTACTGCGTCCCTTATCTCTGCAACAATCGCCTGCACATCGGATGAATCTTTCATTTCCATGCTCTCTCCTCAGATATTGTATTGGTCTGCCTTATACTTTCGGAGATTTCGTTCGTCCGTAAACCACGCAACGGTCTTTTCCAACCCCCGCCGGAATCCATCGCGCCCACCGTAGCGCGGCACCCATCCAAGCAGTTCCCTCGCCTTCCGATTTTCCGCCCAAAGCCGCTCCACCTCGCTCCCCGTGGGACGAAGGCGTTTTTCGTCTGTGGTGATCGTCACATCCGCCTGCATGATGTCAGCGATGAGCTGAACCGTTGCCTCAATGGAAATCTCAAAATTGCTCCCGATGTTGATGACCTCACCGATGGAGGCGTCCTGCTCACCAACTGCAATGAAGCCGTCCACCGTATCCTCCACATAGTTGAAATCACGTGTCGGAGAGACAGCGCCCAGATGCAGATTCCTCCTGCCGTTTGCAATCTGTGTGATGATCGTCGGAATGACGGCGCGCGCAGACTGACGGGGACCATAGGTGTTAAAGGGGCGGATGACTGCAACCGGCGTGCCAAAGGAATAATGAAAGGACATGGCAAGCTGGTCTGCACCAATCTTGCTCGCTGCATAGGGCGACTGTCCATGGAGCGGGTGCTCCTCCGTAATGGGGACGAACTGCGCCGTTCCGTACACCTCGCTCGTGGAGGTCTGCACAACCTTTGCCACGCCAAGCTCTCGCGCCGCCTGCATGATATTCAGCGTCCCCTTGATGTTCGTATCGATATAGGTGTCGGGTGAGTGATACGAATAGGGGATGGCAATGAGTGCCGCGAGATGATAGACCGCATCGCAGCCCTGCATCGCGGTCTTTACCCCATGCGGATCGCGTACATCTCCCGAGAAGATTTCCATTGCGCGAACGACATCCGCATCCAGTGTATCGAGCCAGCCACAGGAGTTAAACGAATTGTACTGAACGAAAGCCTTGACGCTGTTCCCTCTGCGAATCAGGGTTTCCGCGAGATGCGATCCGATAAAGCCATCCGCACCCGTGACCAAGACCTTTTGAAACTTGCTCACAGCTCTTCCTCCTCTCGGAAAAGACGGTATTTTTCAAATTCCTCGGGGGACAGAGCAGGTGCCAACTCATCAATCGGCGCAGAGACAATCGATCCATCCGAAAGCCTCTTCGAGGTTGTCTTAAAGGCAAGCCCCTGCGCCGGATCTTCAAAGATTTCGCAGAGCGCATAGCCATCCTGTTCCAGCAGCGCCGAAAGGACAGCATCCGTCTCTCCGTTTTCCCGAATGGCAAAGTACGGGATTCCAAAGGCAGACGCGATTTTGGAAAAATCCGGACAATCCAGACCGGATTCCTTTGTGCAACCCGTGAGTCGGCCATCGAAAAAGCCCCGCTGGGTGCGCACAATGCTGCCATAGCCGCCATTGTTGTAGACGAGAATCTTGATCGGGAGACGATTATAAACGACGGTCTGCAATTCCTGCAGGTTCATCTGTATGCTGCCGTCCCCATCCAAGGAAAACACCGTCCTGCCCGACGCAACCGCCGCTCCGATTGCTGCGGGAAGCCCGTAGCCCATGCTGCCGCAGTTCTTATTGCAGAAAAGCCGCTGTCCATCCTTGCGTATGCCCGTCTCAATCGCCATTTCGCCGCCGAGGTTGCTTCCGACGACGACGATACCATCCGCAGGGAGCAGCGACATCAGACAATCCGCAAGAAGGTAGGGATTTACGCCCGTTCTGTCCGCTGCCTGCGCCAAGACGGGAAAGGCATCGCGCAAACGCCTTGCATAGGACATCCACGCCCTTTTTCCCGGCATAGGCTTATCTGCCAGACAGGCTTCCATGGCGGGGAGAAACGCCTTCAGATCTGCATGAATCGGAAGATCCGGGCGCATGGTTTCCTTCTTGAGCTCCTCCTCATCAATATCAATCGCTATCTTATATCCCTGCGGCGCAAAGGCCTCATAGCGGAAGCCGATTTGATTCAAGGCGAAACGGCAGCCGAGGGAGACGATCACATCCGCGTTCTGTACGAGGAAATTCCCCGCACGGCCGCCCAGTATGCCAAAATTTCCAAAATACAGATGGTGTCCTGTCTCAAAGAGATCTGCCGTACATGTCGTCGCGAGAACTGGTATACCAAGTGCCTCTGCGACACGACGGAAAGATGCATAGGAATCCGACAGGCGAATGGAGGAGCCCGCAAGCAGCAGCGGAGCCTTCGCCGTTCGGAGCTTGCCCAGTACGAGTTCCGCCAACGACAGATTATCTTGTCGCATCGACTTGGGCGGTGTGAAGTGACGAAGGTTCTCCACGTCAATTTCCGCCCCCTGCACATCCAGAGGGATATCCAGCCACACAGGGCCTTTCCTGCCCTCCGCCATGATATACAATGCTTTTTCCAGCGCATAGAGGACATCCTCGGGGCGTCGCACCATCTCTGCATACTTTGTCAGAGGTCGCACCGTTTGCACGATGTCATGCTCCTGCTCGCCAAAGTGACGGAGGCGAAGCCCGGATGCCTCCACCGTGATGGAATAACGCACCTGTCCCGAAATAACGAGCATGGGCACACTGTCCTGATATGCCCCCAATACCCCCGTGATGGCATTCGTTCCGCCGGGACCACTTGTTACACATACGATCGCGGGCTTTCCTGTAACGCGCGCATAGCCTTCTGCCGCCATAGCGGCTGCCTGCTCGTGATGATGATGAATGTCTTTCAGTTGCTTCGATGCGCCAAATGCATCATTGAGGTGCATCGCGCCGCCGCCGACGACCGTAAAAACCGTATCAAAGCCACGTGCTGCCAAAATCTCTGCGATATAGTCCGCAATGCGCTGTTTTCCCATATCCTTATCATCCCCCTGTCCTGCAAAGCGACCAACCCTTATCTTAATAAATAATATCGTCATGTATTTCTATATACTTTAGGAATCACTGATAAAATGAAGTCCATCAGATTGGCGCAGATTTTTGTCCGAACGAGAAGGCAAACCGGACGCAGACTAGAGCAATAGTATTTCCACTAGTTTTGGAGCAGCGCCAAAATCGTGCAGCTGCCCCTCAGTCACAACGCGCATATCCGCTCCCTGCTCCCATGCCTTTGCCCATTCCACCGTTTTCTCGACGGCTTCAACGATGTGCCAGCGCGGTTTCCACCCGAGTCCACTCTTTATTTTCGAGCAGTCGAGTTTCAAAAAATGCGCCTCATGTGGACCGCCGTCTGCCTGTGCCTCCCACCGTACGCCCGCGCCCCACGTCCGGCAGAAGATGTCCGCCAGCTCGCCCGTCGTCACGCAGTCCGCATCGTCGGGGCCGACGTTCCACGCACCGACCAGACCTGCGCACTCCGTCTGCCGCGCCGCAATCGTGAGATAGACCGAAAGAGGTTCGAGAACGTGCTGATAGGGACGCGTCGAGTGCGGATTGCGGATGTCAATGGTCTGCCCGCGCACGGCGGCGCGAATGCAGTCGGGAATGATGCGGTCGGGCGCGAAGTCGCCGCCGCCGATCACGTTGCCCGCACGCGCCGTTGAGATACGCACGTCCTGCGCCGCAAGGAAGCTCTGCCGATAGCTGTAGACGGCAATCTCGGCGCAACTCTTGCTCGCCGAATACGGGTCGTACCCCATCAGCGGCTCGTTCTCGCGGTAGCCCCATGCCCACTCCTTGTTTTCGTAGACCTTGTCCGTCGTCACAATGAGCGCAGAACGAACGGTGTCCGATGTGCGGATACATTCAAGGACATTGACCGTGCCCATCACATTCGCCGCAAAGGTGTCCACGGGCTGACGGTAGCTCTCGCGCACGATGGGCTGCGCCGCGAGATGAAAGACGACCTCGGGACGCGTCTCGTGAAATGCGCGGGAGAGCGCAGCAAGGTCGCGCACATCTCCGCGCACATCCCGTATTTCTTTCAATATGCCGAGGCGACGGAGCGCCTCCCGTCCGCCCTCCGTCGGTGCATCGAGAGAGAATCCTGTCACCTCCGCCCCCGCCTTCAGGAGCAGGAGTGTGAGCCACATTCCCTTAAAGCCCGTATGCCCTGTGAGGAGGACGCGCTTTCCCTTATAAAAACTCAGATCGTCCATTTCATATTCCTCTCACGAGTCTCCCAATCACAACGAACAGTCATGCAGATCACAGTCTTTTTGTTAGCTCGCCTATAAAATACTGGAAGCTCGGTGATTTATTTTTATTCAGCTGCATATATGTACCAATATTTTTAGCCCAAATAGCTTTTCTTTCGCCAATTTCCATGTAGGTAGGACAGTCTTTTTTTAGCTTTCGGCTGCCGCCTTGATAAACAGCATCTGCCAACAACTCCCATGTTCCACAAACACCGTCTTGTATATACGTGTTCAAAACGGAAGATTTTGCAGAAGGGTACGCTTGCTCTACAGCATCACGATCTCCCAACAGCCACGCCTCAACCTCTTCCACAGCAATGCAAAAAACATGGTCTATCGAAACATGTCTATTCTGTGCAACTTGCTCCAGCTCCCTGCGAAAACCAGCCGTTTCCCGTGTGTCATTATCAACAATGATAAAAACTGCTGCAGCAATCCCTTGAAGCTGCTTGTCAAACGCACTCAGATAGGTTGCCAAATCATTCAACAGCTTTCCGGTCTTCGTCTCCTTTATCGTATTCTTCTTCGTAAATCCGCCGATTCCTCGAAAAGACTTTATATTCCATGTAAACGCTGGAAATGTCCCTTGCAATTTCTCCATGAGAAGGTCAATCAGAACCGCACTTGAGCGATCCTCTATCATAAATTGAATGTGCACTTCCGCGCCCCCTCACCCAAAGTAGTCACTGTACCACAGGTCTCCCAAAGGCACGCCTTCTTCCGTCAATTCCCTCACAGCATCATAATCAGAAGCTCTCTTAATGGCAGAAAATCCATCCGGCTCTTTCTCCAGAACCCAAACTTGTTTTGGCTCCAGAGCATTTACAAAAAAAGGGCTGTGCGTTGTAACAAATAGTTGCTTGATGTAACCTGTCCCTGCACTTTTTTTCATCTCAATTGCAAGACGCGCTAAGTATTTGTGATAGAGGCCATTTTCGGGTTCCTCAACAAAAACCAGTTGACGTGGCGTCTTCTCGTTCAACAGAAGATAATACGCAAAGAGTTTCAGCGTCCCATCAGACATCCGTGGGGAAAAGAACGGCTCTGTAAAGCCTTTCTGCAAGAACTCCAAAACCATCTGTCCATTCGGCATTTTTGCCGGCTCAATTTTTTCGATATTTGGAATTTTGGTCTGTATCTCATCCAAAACCTTCCGAAAAGCTTTTGGGTTATCTCGAAACATATACTGTGCCACATTATTCAAATTACTGCCTGTACGATCCAAATACTGCGTCGGTGCAGCAGATTGAATACCTCTCGCCGCATCGGGCGTAAAATAGCAAAGATACCAGCTTCTTAAAAAGAGCAGAAACTTCTCGATTCTGGAATACTGCTTCATCGCCCCCAATGTAACGATGCCCAGTTTCCTGGAATCAGCCATCTCTACTTCCTTTTTTTCACCATGTACCTGCCCGCCGTCTTCCTGTCCGCCTTCCGTCCCTTCAAACGCATAGCCTTTCCCGCTGATAAGATAAAGGAAAGACAGCGGTCGTCCATGTGTTTTGTTGCGTTGCCGGAGTCGCTCCTCTGCAACAAAAGGACGATCTCTCTCATCTTTACTGATCGTTAATTCGTAGGTAATCGGACGCGCATTTGACGTCTCACGATAATAAATTTCAAAATGAATGGGACCCTCTGCCCCCTGTGATATCAGCTGATCATAACCACCACGATGACTTGCATCACAGGCGGATTCAACATCGGTGGAAAGACAGTCCGAAATAAAACCAAACGCATCCGCTAAGGTACTTTTTCCATTCCCACTTGCCCCAATAATTGCGACCATGTTATCCAAATCTTTCCCAGATTGGTCACTAAACAAACGTCCCATTTGAACATCTTGCAAGGAGCCATAATTTTGAATCTTAATCCCTAAGATTTTCCCCATGATAGTACCTCCTTTTAGGAAAACACCTCTCCCTACGACCGCTTCTTTGCAATCACCGTACGCATCTTCTGCAAATTACGACGATATTCCTGTGGATTACGCATCGCAATCACGGTATAGAGAGCATCCGCAATCGCCATGTGGATGAGCCGCGAGGAGATTGCCTCAGAGCTATAGTGCGTTTCCCGCCCCATCCCGTGCAGCACGACGTTGGAAAGTTTTGTCAGCGGTGCATTCGCATGACTGGTGATGGCAATGACCACTGCTCCCGCTGCCCGCGCGATGCGTACGCTGTCAAGGAGTTCGAGCGTCGATCCCGTATGCGAAACGGCAATCACCACATCATGTGGGGTGAGAAGCGATGCCGACGTTGCCTGCTGATGTGCATCGCTGTATGCCTGAACGACCATCCCGAACCGCAGGAAGCGTGTCTCTATATCCCGGCAAACCGTGGCAGAGTTGCCGAACCCATAGACGGCGATACGCCCGGCGCGGCAAATCTGGTCAACCGCACGTTCAAGCGCCGCCGCATCGAGAAGCTTCAGCGTATCCTGCAATCCCTCGGCGATGTTGCGAAAAATCTTCTGTACAATCAGTTCCGTCCCATCATTGCCTGTGATGTCCCGATAGACCGTATCCGTCTGCCTTAGCTCGGCGGCAAGCGCAATCTTAAAGCTCTGCAGCCCGCTGAAGCCAAGTTTTTTGCAAAAGCGCGAGATCGTGATCTCCGAGCTGCCAACCCCGGCGGCAAGTTCCGAGATCGTCTGCTCCATCACCTCATTGCGATGTTCGGATACATAGTCTGCGATCCGCTTTTCCGTACGCGTCATATGTGCATAGCTGCCGCGCAAAATCGGCAGCGGCAGAAGTTCTGTCGCCATGGTGACCTCCTCTTTTTACAAGCTGGTTCCATTATAGCAAAATTGTGCACAAAAGAATACCACCGACGATGATTCGCAGGTGGTATTCCTTTACTGCTGATGATGACGCTAGGCACCGCACTCCGCGAGAATGGTGCGGATCCTCTGATCCTCCTCCTTGGTCAGTGAACCTCCCGGTGCACGGGTATAGGTCGAGATCGGCAGTCCCGCAGCACGGACCGCCGCCTTCATCCCCGTGATAAAGAGTGGCGTCACCTCGTAAATCCGCATCAGGCCCGCGATCCGTTCGGCACAGTGATGTGCTGTGGTGCAGTCATTGGTCTCGTACGCCCTGTGCATCTTGACGAATAGTTCCGGAACGACATTCGTCAACCCGCAGAGGACGCCGTCACCGCCCGCGATGCGATTCACCATATAGTATTCATCAAACCCCGAGAGCACTGAGAAATCGGAGCGTACAGGCTTTACCGCCTGGCAGATGCGGCGTGTGTGGCTGATATTATCCACCGTATCCTTGATCCCCACGACCGTCGGACAGCGCTGCGCAACCTCACGAACAATGGCAGGGCTGAGGTCGCTCCCCGTCCGTGCAGGGAAATTATAGAGCATGACGGGCAAAGAGACCGCCTTTGCCATCCGTTCGAAATAAGCGACTGCCTCCGTGTCAGGCAGCCCGAAGTAATAGGGTGAGACGATATTGAGCGCATCTGCACCGACTCTAGCAGCGTAGTCAGCAAGGCGGACAGTCTCTGCTTCCTCAGTATGTCCGACACCGATTACCACCTGCGTCCGTCCCGCAACCGTATGCACGGAAAAATCGATCAGCGCACGTTTTTCAGTATCGCTGAGCGCATAAAACTCCCCCAGACTACCGAGAAAGAGCAGCCCGTCCAGCCCTGCTTCAACGAGATGATTGATGTGCCGCTCCATATTGGCATAATCGATGCTGCCGTCATCCTTCATGATGGTGACGACGGGTGAATTGACGCCCTTAAACATAATATCCTCCGTTTTCATATCAATCGTCGATCTCCCGGTGCAGTGCCTTTTTCCCGGCCTCGAGTACGGAAATGATGCGTTCCACATCGTAGACATTGCCGCGCCATGTACCGCCGCTCACCTCCTGCAGTGCTGCCCAGAGGCGCGTATCTGCGGGGAGATCCGCATCCGGGCCGATTCCCTCATGCGTGGGCCGCTGGGCGAGGACGCGCGCCCCATCCTCATAACTCAGAGGATGTTCCTCGCTGCCAATGAAGTTTAAACTTCCTTCGAGATGCACCGTATCGACGATGATCTCAACAACATCCCCATCACGCAGCTTGCCAATCGGACCGCCGGAGAGCGCCTCAGGGCCCACATGCCCGAAGCATGCGCCCGTCGAAACTCCCGAAAAACGCGCGTCGGTAATGAGGGAGACATGCTTGCCAAACGGCAGCGTCTTGAGCGCCGAGGTGAGCTGATAGGTCTCCTCCATGCCCGTGCCCTTCGGCCCACCGCCCATGACGATCATGATATCGCCTGCCACAATACGCCCTGGTTCTTTGAGTGCGGCGATCGCCGCCTTCTCCGAAACAAACGTCTTGACCTTCCCCGTATGACGAAACACCTTGTCTGCGCCGATCACCGAAGGATCGATTGCCGTGGACTTCACCACCGAGCCCTCGGGGGCAATATTACCTGTAGGGAACGTCACCGTCGAGCCGATGCCGCGCCGTTTTGCCTCGTCCGGAGTGAAGATCACCTCATCCGGAGAGATCCCCTCGATTTCCTCAAGATGCCGTCGCAACCGGCGCCGCCGCTCGGAGTTCTCCCACCAGTCAAGATTCTCGCCGAGGGTCGTCCCCGTCACCGTCAGCACATCCTCATGCAGAAGTCCTCGTTTGCGGAGATGGAGCATTACCTCCGGCACACCGCCCGCCATGAAGGCAAAGACTGTCGGATAGTTGACAGGACCGATCGGCAGAACGCTCACCAGGCGCGGTACTTCCTGGTTGATGCGAGACCAGTCGGCAACCGTCGGTATATGGCAGCCTGCTGCATGAGCAATCGCGGGGAGATGCAGCAGAAGATTGGTCGATCCACCGAAGGCCGCATGCACCGCCATTGCGTTCTCGATTGCCTTGTCCGTCAGGATGTCCTGTGCCGTAATGCCGCGCGCAGCGAGTTCCATCACAGCGCGTGCCGACGCACGTCCAATTTCCCGCCAGATCTCTTCGCCCGATGGAGCGAGTGCCGCATGGGTCAGTGTGAGTCCAAGCCCCTCTCCGACCACCTGTGATGTCCCCGCCGTGCCGAGGAACTGACAGCCGCCGCCCGGCGAGGCACAGGAGCTGCATCCCGTCCGTCGTGCATAGTCAAGAGTAACCTCGTCATTGGCATAGCGTACACCGAGCGTCTGCACCGTACCGAGATCCTCGCTATCGATGGGGGATAGAGTTGCTCCGCCGGGGATCAGAATCACCGGTGTATCATGCATGCCCGCAAGTGCCATCATCATTGCAGGAAGCCCCTTATCGCAGGTCGCCACACCAATGACCGCTCTGCGTGTCGGCAGCGAACGCATCAGACGGCGCATAACCATCGCCGCATCATTGCGGTATGGCAGGGAGTCGAACATACCGACGGTCCCCTGGCAGCGTCCGTCACAGGGATCGGTGACAAACGCCGCGTGAGGAACATAGCCCTCCGCCTTGAGTTCCTCTGCCGCCGAGCGCATCAATCCCCCGAGCTCGAAATGGCCGTTGTGAAGCCCCACAGCCACCGTCGTTCCATCATCGCGGCGGATGCCGCCCTGCGTACTGATGATCAGGACATCCCCGCCCGCGAGGTCGTCGGGATTCCACCCCATTCCGGCATTGATGGTCATGCCAAAGATGTTCCCGCTCGGTGACATACGCAGCATTTCATCTGTCAGGGGCAGTTGTCCCTGAGGTCCCTCGCGACGCGTACAGACATCATACAGCCCTGCAGATTCCTTCGCATACAGGCTCTCCATCGACATAGATGTTCCACCCTTCCATACACAATACACACATCATACACAAATAAAACAAAGCTGCCGCACGAAAAGCGTACAGCAGCCTGCATAAAAATCATCCCTTTGAGACGACAATATCCGGATGTCGTGCAAGATCCTCTGCGAGTTCCTCTAGGTGTGGCACAACGGCGACGCGCATCCCTGCCCGATGCTCCACCAGGTCGAAACCATGCACAATATCATCGAGTGAGACCGCATGGGTGAGAATGCGGTCTGCGTTGATCTTTCCGCTGCGGATCAGCTCCACGGCAAGTGCGTTGTGACGCGGAGCGGAGGAGAATGTCCCATACAGCGTAATCTGGCGATAGTGGACAAAATTGACATCAAAGGTCAGCTCCGGCGTATCCTTCGGCAATCCCGCAAAGAGGCAGACCTTCCCCATCTTCCCCGTCATTTCAATTCCTGCGCGCTGTGCTGCGGCACTTCCGGCCGTCACGATGACGACATTCGCCCCCAACCCGTTCGTCGCGTCAAGCACGGCCTGCACGCCGCCATCCGCCCCCGTCTTGATATAGGCATCATAGTTTAGATCACGTGCCGCGTCCAGACGGTTTTTACTGCGGTTCAGCAGGAAGATCTTCCCTACGCCGCGCGCACGTGCAAGCTCTGCATGCATGATGCCGATCGGCCCGGCACCAATGACCGCCACCGTATCGCCAAGCTGAATATCCATTGCCTCCTGCCCGTTGATGACACAGGCGAGGGGCTCTGAGAGCGATGCGGCGAGGTAGTCAACCTCATCTGGGATAAAATTGACGTTGCCCGCGCGGACGGCGTTAGCAGGGATGCGCACATACTCCGCAAAGCCGCCGTCATAGTGATGCGCAATGGTTTCGCGCGTATAGCACAGATGCTGCCGTCCCGAAAGGCAGTAGGAGCATGCACCGCAGCCGATGCCAGGTGCCACAATAACGCGATCCCCAACATGGTAGCGCTCAATGCCCGCGCCGACCTCCTCGATCACACCTGCGATCTCATGCCCCAGAATAATGGGCGGATGGATCGCCTTATGCCCGTGGCGGAAGGTCCGAAGATCGCCGCCGCAGATCGCGCATGCCTTGACCTTGACGAGGAGCTCCCCCGCACCGATCACAGGTTTTGCGACCTCCTCCACACGCACGTCTGCCGTGCCGTGATATATCGCTGCTTTCATACGCTTCTCCTCTTATGCAAGCCCCGAGAAATCCGTCGAAACTGCATCCGCATTGACGACCCAGCGTGGCGTACCGCCCGCGATCGTCCCCTTGATCTCCTCCAGCAGGAGATACGGCGTACGGTTAAAGGCGTCGCGCGTCGAGCCCGCGAGATGCGGTGTGATTGTTACATTCTCGAGCGTCATAAACGGGTGATCCGCCGGCGGTGGCTCTGTCCAGAACACATCGATCGCAGCGCCGCCGATGCGCTTCTCACGCAGAGCGTTGATAAGTGCCTGCTCATCAATGAGGCCTGCGCGTGCCGTATTGATGACGTACGCCGTCGGCTTCATCAGCGCAAACTCCTTCTCTCCCATGAGCCCCTGCGTCGCCTCCGAGAGACGCGCATGCATACTGATGAAGTCCGCTTCTTTGCAGAGCTCCTCCAGCGAGACGAGACGTGCACCCGCTGCCTCAACATCGGCAGCCTTCGCATACGGATCGTAGACGAGAATTTCCACGTCGAAGCCCTTCAGCTTTTTTGCGACGAGATGCCCGATATAGCCGAAGCCAACGAGCCCGATCTTCTTCTCAAGCATATCACCGACGAAAGCGGCATTCGAATACTGCTTCTTCCAGTGCCCCTGTTTCAGTTCCGCATGGGCACGAGCAATATTGCGCATCTCGGCAAGCATGAGGCCGATCGCATAGTCCGATACGGCATGGGCATTGCGCCCCATCGTGTGAAATACGGCGATCCCCTGCTTCGACGCCGCCGCGACATCCACGTTCTCCACGCCCGCACGACACGCCCCGATGATGCGGCATTTCTTCGCAGCCGCCACAATCTCTGCATTGATCGGCGTATGATGGGTAATGATCAGCTCGACATCACCGACGTGGTCGAAAATCTCTTTCGGCGGTCTTCCGGCAGACGGACCTTTCTTCTCCACCTCGCTGCGCAGAAACCAGAACTCCTCATCACTCGCAGGTTTCCAATCCACGCGTGCGACCTCTACGTCCCCCATGATTTTCTTGACAGCAGTCTCCAAGCGCTCCGACGAGAGCAACGGATCCCCAATCACCAAAGCCTTCATATTGTCCACCTCATTCAAAACGTATGACATCCCCGACCATGAAGCGCGGCACTCCATCGCCCTTGACCATGATCTGTCCCGGCTGTTCGACGGCATCCTTTCCCGTAAAGACAATGGTACAGTGTCCATTCTCGCGGAGGGTCTTCATCGCCTCATCGCCTACTGCCGTCACGGTATAGCTGCGGTCCGCGAGGCGGAGCGTATCCCCCACCGCGACATCTTCCGTCAGGGCTGCCTTGGTATGTGACACAACCATATTCTCATACTCATAGGGCACATCCTTGTTAAAGAGGATGACAGACTCGCGCGTCTGCATAAAAGGAAGGACAAAATCCCCAATCCCCGTGACTGTTACTTCATACTTCATCGCATATCTCCTCCGTTTCACTTCACTTCATTCGTCCCTTGGGCATGTGTCACTGCCGCATTGAACTCTCGCAGCGCAGGATAGATCAGACGATTCAGCGTCTCATACAGTTCCATGTACTGCCCATGACGCTCTGCATCCGGCGCATAGCGATGTTCATCAAACTGCACACGTGCCACGGCATTCTCCGGGCTCGTATAGATCCCGGCGCCAAGCCCCGCCAACATCGCCGCACCAAGGGCAGCCGCTTCGGGAACGTTCTTGCTGCGGACAGGAATCCCAGTGACATCTGCCTTCATCTGCATCCAGAACGCACTCTTCGCCGCACCACCGATGGTATAGATAGATTCGACACGCTGCCCCGGAAGTTCCTGCATTGCTTCAACAATACTATACATTTCGTAGCAGAGCCCCTCGAGAATGGCACGAACGAATGCACCACGCGTCGTCCCACGCGTGAGCCCCAGAAAAGCACCGCGCGCAGCAGGATCGCTGCCCATGGTATGGCGCCCAGAAAAATATGGAAGCATCATACAGCCACGCGCTCCGATTGGCTCGCGCGACGCCTCCTCCACCAGCTGATCGAAAGACTCACACACAAAGGTATTCTTGAACCATTCGAAAATTCCACCCGACGCCACGATCATCCCCATGATATAGTAGGCATCATTCACCACGTAGGCGACGGAAGTGAAGTTTTTCTCCATGCAGGCAGTGCTGCTCTCGGGAGCGTCGAGGATGGCAAGCAGCTGCTCGCTCGTTCCGGTCGAGTCGAGCATTTGGCCGGGACGGATGATTCCCGTTGCAAACGTGCCACAGGCATAGTCCACCCCGCCCGCAAAAACAGGCGTTCCCTCCTTAAGTCCGGTCGCTGCAGCCGCGGCGGTCGTGAGGCTGCCAATCTGAGCACCGGGACGGATCGGCTCCGCGAGCATGGATCGGTCAATCCCCGCCTCTGCGAGAATCTCCTCCGACCAGTCACGCTGCCGTAGATCAAAAGCCATCGTGCGACAGGCATTCGTCCAAGGAGCACGTGCTTGCCCCGTCAGTTTCAGGCTGAGGAACCCTGCGATTGGGATCCAGAGACGAGCACGAGCCCATGCCTCAGGCACATAGCGTTTGATCCACTGCATCTTCGTAATGCTTGCCACAGGATTTGGATTGATTCCTGTGATCTGATAGACATACTCCCGTCCGAATGGTTCCCACGCGGAGGCGATGGCCTCTGTCCGCGTGTCAAACCAACGAATCGCAGGATGCACGGACTGCGCATCACCGTCGAGCAGGACATCTTCCCCCGTGCTTGCGACGGCGATACCGTCACATGTTTCCCCGGGGAGCTGTGCTGCCACATCTGCGATGCAGGCGGCAACGCCCTCCCAGATCTGTTCTGGGGAGGTCTCTGCCCATCCATTTTCATGGTACTTGGTATTGGCAGGGCGACGGGCAGAGGCAAGGAACTGTCCTGCCGCATCACACGCGATTGCCTTGTAATTCGTCGACCCCGCATCAATCCCAAGAAGATAGCCCATGGTCTTCACGCCCTCTCAGATGCAAAATTCGATGCATCAGCCTGATCAGCCGACGAACATGTTGAGAATCAGAACACCCGCAAGGCCGAGCACTGAGATGATCGTCTCCATTGTGCACCACGTACGGACGGTCTCCTTGACGGTAAGTCCAAAGAATTCCTTAAAGAGCCAGAACCCCGGATCGTTCGGCGGGGAAATGATGAGACTGCCCGCTCCGGTTGCGAGCACCATCAGCTCGGGACTGACGCCCGTAAGTGCGACCACAGGGGCCGCGATGCCGCCTGCCGTAAGTGCCGCAACCGTTGCACTGCCGCAGGCAATGCGGATGACGGCGGCAATCGACCAAGCGAGGACAAGAGGAGAGAGATCCGAGCCCATGAGGAGGTCGCCGATATAGCGGCCAACACCGCTGTCGATGAGAATCTGCTTGAGCGCTCCACCGCCGCCCACGATGAGAAGGATCATGGCTATAGCGAGAATCGCATTCTCACAGATCTTCATGATCTCAGGGATACTCTTGCCGCGTGCAATGCCGAATGTGTAGAACGCGATAAAGATGGAAATCGTGAGTGCCATATCCGGCGAGCCGAGGAAGGTCATGATGGCCAGTGCGTGCGAGCCGGCAGGAAGAGTCATCTTCGCAATGGCTGCACCCGCCATGAGAATAACGGGAACGAGTGCTGTGAATACGCTGATACCGAAGCTCGGCATCTCCTCATCCTTGAACACCTTCGGGTTATAGAGTCCCTGCGGAATCGCGGGATTGAGATCCTTGACAAAATTGTAGAACACAGGGCCAGCGATAATGGCAATCGGAGCGGCGAGAATCGCACCGTACACCAGTGTCAGCCCGATGTCCGCATTGTAGATCACCGAGATCGCCGTGGGACCGGGATGCGGAGGCAGGAAACCATGAGTGACGGAGAGCGCTGCCGCCATTGGGATACCGACTTCGAGAAGACGGATCTGTGCGGATGCCGCAATCGTAAAGACAAGCGGGATGAGGAGGACGAAACCGATTTCATAGAAGAGTGCGATGCCGACGATAAAACCCGTCAAGCAGACAGCCCACTTAACCTTTTCCCGACCGAACATATTGATGAGGGTCATGGCGATGCGCTGTGCACCACCGCTCTCTGCCATCAGTTTGCCGAGTATCGCGCCGAACGAGACGACGATCGCGAGACCGCCAAGCGTTCCGCCGAGCCCCTTCTGAATCACGGGGATGATCTGTGTGACGGGCAGACCTTCGGCATAGCCGACGACACCTGCAACGATGAGCAGTGAGATGAAACTGTTCAACTTCACGCGGACGATGAGGAAGAACAGCAGCAGGATGCCCACTGCAAGAATAATGAGCGGCATAGGATTTCTCCCCTTTCATAGATACAGACACTTCATTGCCTTGCCATCGTTTGACTAAATAGCAAGTTCCATAACAATTGTTGATATTATTATAGATGCTATCGCGTCATTTGTAAATACTTTTTCATTTATTTAAATTTATTTTGTTGTTTTATTTTCTTTTTTTGAATATAAAAAGAGCTGCGTACGAAGTAATATCCTCGTGCGCCAGCTCTCAAAAGCGCTGTATCCTTATTTCCCGTAGTGCTCCTGCCACTCGTGATGGAACGAGCCCTCCTTGTCCGTGCGGAGAAAGGTGTGTGCCCCAAAGTAGTCGCGCTGCGCCTGGATGAGATTCGCGCCAAGGTGCGTGGCACGGCTCGCATCGATGTAGGCGAGCGCATTCATCATGGCAGGCACAGGAATGCCAGCGCCTGCAGCAGCCGCCACGATGCGGCGCAGGCTCTCGAGGTTTGCGTTGATCTTCGTCAGGAAGAACTCCGCCTCCATCAGATTCTCAAGATTCGGCTGTGAACGGTATGCCTCAGTGATCTTGCCAAGGAACTCTGCCTGGATGATGCAACCGCCGCGGAAGATGGCAGCAATACGTCCGAGATCGAGATCCCAGCCGAAATCACGTCCCGCCGCACGATAGAGGGCAAAGCCTTGGGCATACGCCACGATCTTCGCCGTATACAGACTGCGGCGCACATCCTCTACGATGTCCCCCACCGATGGGGACTGCTTTGGCGACGGAATGAGCCCAGCAAACTTCTCGCGCTCTGCCAGGAGGTTACTCATGACGCGCGCGTTGCAGGCAGAGGTGATCATCGCCGTATTCACGCCCTGTTCGAGCGCTTGGATGCTTGTCCAGCGGCCCGTTCCTTTCTGCCCGGCGCTGTCGACAATGTAATCCACGACCATGCCACCGGCGGAATCCTGTTCGGCAAAGATATCGGCGGTGATGCCGATGAGGTAGCTCTTTAGCTCGCCGCCATCCCACTCATGGTAGATCTTCGACAACTCTTCATTCGTCTTGCCGCCCAGATACTTCAGCAGGAGGTAGGACTCCGCGATGAGCTGCATATCGGCGTACTCGATGCCGTTGTGCACCATCTTCACGTAGTGTCCTGCGCCGTCCGTACCGATATAGGTGCAGCATGGCTCGCCATCCACATGTGCCGCGATCGATTCGAGAATGGGGCGGATGGATTCGTAGAGTGCTGCACTGCCGCCCGGCATCAGCGCAGGGCCGAACCGTGCGCCCTTCTCACCGCCCGAAACGCCCATGCCAAAGTAGTGGAGCTGATGCTCCTCGACGAGCTTCGTACGACGGATCGTATCCTTAAAGAAGGAGTTGCCGCCGTCGATGATGACATCCCCCGGCTCCATCACCTTCAGCAGGGAGTCAATCACCATGTCCACCGGTTTTCCCGCCTGTACCATCAGAACAACGCGACGCGGCTTCTTGAGCGCATGGATGAAGTCCTCCAATGCGTAAAAAGGGGTCATGTTCTCGTGAGGATGATCTTTCACGACCTTTTCGGTCAGATCTCCCGTGCGGTTGTAGGCGGCAACCTTAAAACCATGATCCGCCATGTTCAGCGCAAGATTGCTGCCCATGACCGCCATGCCATAGACGCCGATATCCATCTGTCCAGTTATTTTCTCTGCCATGATTTTCCTCCATTATCCTGTCGATTTGTCCTTAAGGAATCACTGATAAATTCGGCACCACCATCTTGACGTATCTTTTTCGCCCGCTTATCGTTAGCAAATCCACCACATAGCCCTTGCTATGCGTCCGGTTTGCTGCCTCAAATCGGACAAAAAATCTATGCCAATCTGAGAGCCTGTTTTATCAGCGATTCCTTAGATTCCGGCCTGATACTCCGCAATCTCAGCAAACTCCCGCTGCAGATTGTGATAGAGACGATCACTGATATCCGCGAGCTTTGCATAGATCTTTGTATTTGCGGAATCTGGCGTATAGATTTTCTTCGCGTGTACGAGATCCGCTGTATCGGCAATTCCTGCCATCTCTCCTGCGGAGATAAAGCCCAGCACTGCCGCGCCATACGCCGCGCCCTCGCTGTTGTCAGGAAGGACAAGCGGCTCGCCGAGAACATCCGCAAGGATCTGCATCCAGAGCGACGACTTCGTAAAGCTCCCGCTCGCGCGAATGTCACGCACTGTGCCGAACTCCTGCAGCGCCTCGAATACATTGCGTATGCCGTAACAAATCCCCTCCATCACTGCACGAATCATGTGGGATCGACTGTGGTTCAGAGAGAGTCCGAAGAAGAGGCCGCGCAGATCGGAGTTCCAGTAGGGGGCACGCTCGCCCGTGAAGAACGGCAGGAGAATCAGGCCATCCGATCCCGCAGCTACCTTGGATGCCTTCATTGTCATGAGGTCGTAGGCATCGACATCCAGTGCCGCCATCTGCTCCTTGCTGAAATGGCAGATCTTATCCCGCATCCAGCGCAGGATCATGCCGCCGTTGTTGATCGCACCGCCCGTGACCCATAGATCGTCCACGAGATTGTAGCACCACGTGCGCATCTTTTCATCGACACGTGGCTCGCCGACAAGCATGCGTACGGCACCGCTCGTCCCAATGGTTGCACTCAGCTGCCCCGCCGAGACCGCACCGATACCGACGTTGACGAGCACACCATCCGTCGCGCCGATCACCACGGGGAGTCCGACAGGCAGATGCATCCGCTCTGCTGCCTCTGCCGTAAGCGGCCGTGACTCCGTCGTCGAGATGACGGGCGGCAGCATATCCTCCGTAATGCCGATGAACGTCAGGATCTCCTGATCCCAGGCAAGTTCTCGTGCATTGTAAAGAGCCGTCGTACTCGCCGTTGAACGGTCAATGAGAAACTCCCCCGTAAACGTGTGAAAGAGATAATCCTTGATCGATCCAATGTACTTCGTGCGTGCAAAGAGCTCGGGACGATTGCGCCTAAGCCAGAGGATCTTTGCCAGCGGATAGCAGGCATGCATAGGGCAGCCCGTGTGCTCATAGAAGGCACGGCAGAGGGCAGGATCACTTTCCTTGAGTTCGCGTACAATGCCTGCGCTGCGGCTGTCTGCCCACGTCTGCATATCCGTGAGGGGCTCTTTCTCCGCATCCATTGGGATCAGGCTGTGCATGACCGTGCTCAATGCGATGCCCGATGTCGTCCGTCCTTGATAGTGCAGCGCATCTGCTGTCTCGCGGACAACCTGCTCCGTCGCGGCACAGATCTCGGCAGGACGTTCTTCCGCCCAGTCCGGATGTGGTGTACGCAGCGGGTAGAATGCTTCCGCCGACGCACGGCTCACCCCGGACGCCTCGTATGCGATAGCGCGGACGCCCGTCGTCCCCACATCTACCCCGATCCAAATGTGCTGCTCTTTAATGGTCTCACCCATGATGGCACTGCCTTTCTGCGAAACGAAGAGTCATGTTCTATGATCTTTCTTCCTCATTCTAGCACGACAATAGAAAAAAAGCAATTTAAATATCATATTTTATTATATAAATGATGTATTTTTATCATTTATAGAGATAAACATACCGCACAGAGCACATTGCCTCTGTGCGGTATGTTTATGACTCTATGTCGGTTCAGCTGCTCAGTTTCTCGAGCCGCGAGAGGTCAACTTCTTCGTATGTCTCCTCCTCAGGTTCCTCGGGCGCGGGTGGTTCCGGCACCGGCTGCGGTGCATGGTCGACGATCTCGAGGTGGCGGTAGCGGGTCATGCCCGTACCGGCCGGGATGAGTTTGCCGATGATGACGTTTTCCTTGAGGCCGACGAGCGGGTCGATCTTGCCCTTGATCGCGGCGTCGGTGAGGACGCGCGTGGTCTCCTGGAAGGACGCCGCCGAGAGGAAGGAATCCGTGGCGAGCGATGCCTTCGTGATGCCGAGCAGGATGGGCTTTGCCACTGCGGGCTCGCCGTCCTCCTCGATTGCCTTGGTATTCGCCGCCTCGAATGCGTTGATCTCGATGTACTCGCCCGGGAGGAAGTCGGTGGTTCCGGCCTCCTCGATCTTGACCTTGTGCAGCATCTGCCGTACCATGACCTCGATGTGCTTGTCATTGATCTCAACGCCCTGCGATTTGTAGACCTTCTGTACCTCGTAGACGAGGTAGCGCTGGGTCGCCTGCAGGCCGCAGACGCGCAGGATGTCGTGCGGGTTCACGGAGCCCTCGGTAATCTTGTCACCAGGCTTCATGACCATGCCGTCACGCGCGGCCATGCGCGCACCGAACGGCACAGAGTACTCGCGCGGCACGCCGCCCTCGGGCGTGATCGTGACTGTGCGCATCCCCTTGCCCGTATCGTCGATGGCGACGACACCTTCGTTCTCTGCGATGATGGCGTTGTGCTTGGGCTTGCGTGCCTCGAAGAGCTCCTCGACGCGCGGAAGACCCTGTGTGATGTCGTCACCTGCGACACCGCCCGAGTGGAAGGTACGCATGGTGAGCTGTGTGCCCGGCTCGCCGATGGACTGTGCGGCAATGATGCCGACCGCCTCGCCGATCTCGACCTCCGCCTGGTTGGCGAGGTCGCGGCCGTAGCACTTCATGCAGACGCCGAACTGCGACTTGCATGTGAGGACGCTGCGGATGGAAACGCGTTTTCGGACGCCCTCGATACGTTTGGCAAGTGCCTCATCGACGGAGTCGTTGATGTGGGCAATGGTTTCACCCGTCGCCTCATCCACGATGTCCTCGGCGAGCACGCGGCCGACGATGCGGTCGGCGAGCGACTCGATGACGCCCGCGCCCTCCATGATGGCCTCGACTTCGATGCCGCGCACATTGTTGTTGCGGATGTGGATCTCGTGGAGCTCGGAGGAGAGGATCGCCTCGACCATTTTGTCAGTGAGGATCGCGCCCTCCTCTGCGAGAACGGTGCCGTCGTCGAGGACAGCCTCACGCACGACTTCCTTTCCGCTGAGCTCGCGCACGATGGCAGCGTGTGCCTTCTTGCGCTTTCTCGCATCCGGCTCGCCGAGTGTGATGCTCTCCGTAACCATGGCGTTGCTGACCGCCCCCTCCGCGTTGACGGAGGAACCGCGCACCATGATCTCGCGGATGTCGCGTTCGCCGATGGTCTCGAGGACCTCGTCGTCGAGCGTCGTATCCTGTGGGTAGAGGATCTCCTTCGTCTCGGGGTCATAGATCGCCGCCGCAAGGAGGCGTCCCATGAGGCTGTCGACGAGGAGTTCGAGTGCGTCAAACGCAGACTCTGCCATGCGCGCACGCACCTGCAGGAGGTTAATCGCAGAGACGTCACAGTCCTCCTCGCGGACGATGACATCCTGTGCCACGTCGACGAGACGGCGCGTGAGGTAGCCCGAGTCCGCTGTACGGAGTGCCGTATCGGCAAGACCCTTGCGCGCACCATGCGAGGAGATGAAGTAGTCGGAAACGGACAGGCCCTCACGGAAGTTCGCCGTGATCGGCAGGTCGATGATCTTACCCGATGGGTCAGCCATCAGTCCGCGCATACCCGCGAGCTGACGCATCTGCTGCTTGTTGCCTCGGGCGCCCGAGTCCGCCATCATAAAGATGGGGTTAAAGGGATCCATGTTGTCCATCATGGCGTCCGCGACGTCGTCCGTCGCCTGTGTCCAGAGCTGAACGACCTTCTTGTAGCGCTCGTCCTCGGTGATGAGACCACGCGAGAACTGACGCTCGACCTTGTTGACCTTCGCCTGCGTGTCCGCGATGATTTCCTTTTTCTTCGGCGGCACGATGACGTCGGAGACGGCGACCGTCATGCCTGCAATGCAGGCGTAGTGGTAGCCGAGGTTCTTCACGTTATCGATGACCTCAGCGGTCTTAGTCGCGCCGAAATGATCGTAGCAGTTCGCGACGAGTTTGCCGAGCTCCTTCTTGTTCATGAGGACGCCGAGGCGCCACTCGCCGGTCTCCGCATCCTGCGCGTAGTGGCGCAGCTCCTCGGGCAGGATCTCGTTGAAGATGAGGCGGCCGAGCGAGCTGCGGACGAGGCCGTAGCCCGCGATCTGCACGCGGATCTCCGCCTGCAGGTCGAGCACCTTTTCCTGATACGCGAGGAGTGCCTCGGCGATGCCGGTGAACACCTTGCCCTCGCCCTTTGCGCCGGGTCTCAGCTTCGTGAGATAGTACGAGCCGAGCACCATGTCCTGCGAGGGGACGATGATGGGCTTGCCGTCCTTCGGCGCGAGGATGTGGTTTGCGGCGAGCATGAGGACGCGTGCCTCCGTCTGAGCCTCCGCCGAGAGCGGCAGATGGATGGCCATCTGGTCGCCGTCAAAGTCCGCGTTGTACGCCGTACACGCGAGCGGATGCAGCTTCAGGGCACGCCCCTCGGTGAGCACCGGCTCAAAGGCCTGGATACCCAGACGGTGCAGTGTCGGTGCACGGTTGAGGAGCACGGGATGCTCCTTGATGACATCCTCGAGCACGTCCCAGACCTCGGGGCGTGCGCGCTCGACCATGCGCTTTGCCGACTTGATGTTGTGGGCAGCGCCGTCCGCCTGCAGTTTTTTCATGACAAAGGGCTTGAAGAGCTCGAGCGCCATCTCCTTCGGCAGGCCGCACTGATGGAGCTTCAGCTCCGGGCCGACGACGATAACGGAGCGTCCCGAGTAGTCGACACGCTTGCCGAGGAGGTTCTGACGGAAGCGCCCTTGCTTGCCCTTGAGCATATCCGAGAGCGACTTCAGCGCACGGTTGCCGGGGCCTGTGACGGGGCGGCCGCGGCGGCCGTTGTCGATGAGCGCGTCCACCGCCTCCTGCAGCATGCGCTTCTCGTTGCGCACGATGATGTCGGGCGCACCGAGGTCGAGCAGACGACGCAGGCGGTTGTTGCGGTTGATGACGCGGCGGTAGAGGTCGTTGAGATCAGAGGTCGCGAAGCGTCCGCCGTCGAGCTGCACCATGGGGCGCAGGTCAGGCGGAATGACGGGCACGACGTCCATGATCATCCACGAAGGCTGATTGCCGGACTTGCGGAATGCCTCAACCACCTCAAGGCGGCGGATGGCACGCACCTTCTTCTGTCCGGAGGTCGTCCGCACGTCGTTTTTCAGCTGTGCGCTCATCTGCTCAAGATCCAGCTCCTCGAGGAGCTCCTTGATCGCCTCCGCGCCCATGCCGACACGGAAGGTATTGCCGTACTTTTCGAGCGCATCGTGATATTCGCGCTCGGAGAGCAGCTCCTTTTTCTTCAGATCGGTTTCGCCCGCATCAAGGACGATGTAGTAGGCGAAGTAGAGCACCTTTTCAAGCGAACGCGGGGAGACATCGAGAATGAGTCCCATGCGGCTCGGAATGCCCTTGAAGTACCAGATATGTGAGACGGGTGCGGCGAGCTCGATATGCCCCATGCGCTCTCGGCGCACCTTTGCGCGCGTCACCTCGACGCCGCAGCGGTCGCAGACAACGCCTTTGTAGCGGATGCGCTTGTACTTTCCGCAGTGGCACTCCCAGTCGCGTGTCGGTCCAAAGATGCGCTCGCAGAAGAGGCCGTCACGCTCGGGCTTCAAGGTACGGTAGTTGATGGTCTCCGGCTTTTTTACCTCGCCGTGCGACCATGCACGAATTTTATCGGGAGAAGCGAGTCCGATCCGCATCGAGTCAAAATTGTTTACATCCAGCAACAGCTGCCACTCCCTTCCTTATAGATCGTCCTCATGAGGATCGTCGATGTCGTCCAGTCCGCCATGGAGAATCGCATCCATGTCGTCCGCCGCGAGATCCTCGTCGGTGCCGAGGTCAGCGATGAGATCCTCATCCGCAGACTCCTCAGCCTCCACGTTCTCCTCGTAGTCATCCGCAGGAGGAGGCGGTGCGGCACCGTTCTCGTCCACGCCCTCCACATCGAGGTCGAGAGAACGTGCCTTTTCGTTGATGTCCTCGTCCTCCTCGTCGCGGATCGCGATTTCCTTCGCGTCCTCATTGAGTACCTTGATGTCGAGGCCGATCGCCTGCAGCTCCTTGATGAGCACCTTGAACGACTCGGGTACGCCCGGCTCGGGGATGTTGTCCCCCTTGACGATGGATTCGTATGCCTTGACACGGCCGACCACGTCGTCGGACTTCACCGTCAGGATCTCCTGCAGGGTGTACGCCGCGCCGTATGCCTCGAGTGCCCAGACCTCCATCTCACCGAAACGCTGTCCGCCGAACTGCGCCTTGCCGCCGAGCGGCTGCTGCGTGACGAGCGAGTACGGCCCCGTGGAGCGCGCATGAATCTTGTCGTCAACCAGATGATGCAGCTTCAGCATGTAGACGCAGCCGACCGTGACGCGGTTCTCGAACGGCTCGCCCGTGCGGCCGTCGTAGAGCACGGTCTTGCCGTCGGAGGGAAGTCCCGCCGCGCGGATCGTGCCGAATACGTCGTCGTCGCCCGCGCCGTCAAAGACCGGGGTCGCGATGTGGATTCCGGCCACGTCGGGCACGGGCATCCCGTTTTTATCGAAATCATAGCCCGCCGCGCGGAGATCGCCCTCCACCGTCGGATCGCCGTCCTTGATGCGCTGTCCGAGGACGCGGCACGCCATGCCGAGATGCGTCTCCAAGACCTGACCGATGTTCATACGCGACGGAACGCCGAGCGGGTTCAGCACGATATCGACCGGCGTGCCGTCCGGCAGGAACGGCATGTCCTCCTGGCGCATGATGCGCGAGACGACACCCTTGTTCCCGTGACGGCCGGACATCTTGTCGCCGACCGAGATCTTGCGCTTCTGTGCAATATAGACGCGCACGAGGCGGTTGACGCCGGGCGGCAGTTCATCGTTGTTCTCACGGGTAAAGATCTTCACGTCGATGATCTTGCCCGCCTCGCCGTGCGGCACGCGCAGCGAGGTATCGCGCACCTCGCGTGCCTTCTCGCCGAAGATCGCGCGCAGCAGGCGCTCCTCTGCCGTCAGCTCCGTCTCGCCCTTGGGGGTGACCTTGCCGACGAGGATATCGCCGGGGCGCACGTCCGCACCAATGGAGATGATGCCGTCCTCGTCGAGATCCTTGAGCGCTTCCTCCGCCACATTCGGGATGTCGCGCGTGATCTCCTCGGGGCCGAGCTTCGTGTCGCGCGCATCGCACTCATACTCCTCGATGTGGATCGAGGTGTAGAGATCGCGCTTGACAAGATTCTCGCTGAGGAGGATGGCGTCCTCGTAGTTGTAGCCCTCCCACGGCATATAGGCAACAATAATATTGTAGCCAAGGGCGAGCTCGCCGTTGTCCGTCGAGGGACCGTCGGCGATGGGCTGCCCCTCCGTCACGCGGTCGCCCGCGTAGACGAGCGGCTTCTGGTTGATGCAGGTCGCCTGGTTCGAGCGGATGAACTTCTGCAGTTTATAGGTATCAAATGCGCCCTCGTCCGAGCGGACGGTGATCGCATCTGCTGTAACGTCCGTGACTTCGCCGGCGTGCTTTGCGAGCACCATAACGCCCGAGTCGCACGCCGCCTTGTACTCCATGCCCGTACCGACGAGCGGCGCCTGCGTCCGCAGGAGCGGCACCGCCTGACGCTGCATGTTCGCACCCATGAGGGCACGGTTCGCATCGTCGTTTTCGAGGAACGGGATCATCGCCGTTGCGATGGAGAAGACCTGGCGCGGCGACACGTCCATATAGTCCACACGCTCGCGCGGATGCAGTCCCGTCTCCTCGTGGAAACGTGCCGTCACGCGCTCGTTGACAAAGTACTCATTCGCATCGAGCGGCTCATTCGCCTGCGCGATGATGAGATCGTCCTCCTCGTCCGCCGTGAGGTAGCGCACATCCTCCGTCACGCGGTGATGTTCCTTGTCCACGCGGCGATACGGCGTCTCCATAAAGCCGAAACGGTTCACACGCGCATAGTTGGCGAGCGAGCCGATGAGACCGATGTTCGGACCTTCCGGCGACTCGACCGGGCACATGCGGCCGTAGTGCGAGTTGTGAACGTCGCGCACCTCAAAGCCCGCGCGCTCGCGCGAGAGACCGCCGGGGCCGAGTGCCGAGAGGCGGCGCTTATGCGTCAGCTCGGAGAGCGGGTTGTGCTGATCCATGAACTGCGAGAGCTGCGAGGAGCCGAAGAACTCCTTTACCGCCGCCACGACGGGGCGGATATTGATGAGCCCCTGCGGCGTGATGCTCTCCGTCTCCTGGATCGACATGCGCTCGCGCACGACGCGCTCCATGCGCGAGAGGCCGATGCGGAACTGGTTCTGCAGCAGCTCGCCCACGGCACGCACGCGGCGGTTGCCGAGATGGTCGATGTCGTCCGTATTGCCAAAGCTGTCCATGAGGCCGAGGAGGTAGCTGATCGCCGCCATGATGTCCTCGCGCGTCACCGTGCGGTACTGATAGTCGCGCGTCGGTGCGCAGAGCATCCGATAGATATCGCCGTCGGGCTTCTGTACCTGAAATGCGATGAGCTCGCCGTCGCCGAAGAGCGCCGTCTCGCGCTCCTCGCTGACCGCATCCACCATCGCAGGCGTGATCGGCTCGCCCTTCGGGAAGACGATCTCGCCCGTCTCCACGTCCACAACGGGCTCGGCGAGCACCTTGCCCAACAGGCGGCGGCGCCAGCCGAGCTTCTTCGTCAGCTTGTAGCGGCCGACCGTCGCGAGGTCGTAGCGGCGCGGGTCAAAGAACAGCGTCTCGAGAAGCTGACGCGCATTGTCCTCGTTCGCGGGCTCACCCGGACGCAGACGGCGGTAAATCTCGATGACCGCGCGGCTGCGCGTCTTGACTTCGTCCGTATCGCGCTCGATCGTTGCGAGCATGCGCGGATCGTCGCCGAAGAGCGCACGAATCTCCGCGTCCGTCTCGTAGCCGAGGGCGCGGATGAGATAGGTCACGGGCATCTTGCGCGTACGATCGATACGCACGGAGACGATGTCGTTTGCATCCGTCTCCAGCTCGATCCACGCGCCGCGATTCGGGATCATCGTCGCGTTGTAGAGCTCCTTGCCCGTCGTATCGATTTCCACACCGTAGTACGTACCGGGCGAGCGGACGAGCTGACTGACGATGACGCGCTCTGCGCCGTTGATGATGAACGTCCCCGTATCCGTCATGAGCGGGAAATCGCCCATGAAGACCTCCTGCTCCTTGATCTCGCCCGTCTCACGGTTCACGAGGCGCACGTTGACGCGCAGGGGCGCGGCATACGTCACATCGCGCTCCTTGCACTCATCGAGATCGTACTTCGGCTCACCGAGCGCAAACGACTCAAAGGAAAGGATGAGATTCCCGGAGAAATCCTGAATGGGCGAGATGTCGCGGAAAATCTCCGCAAGCCCCACCTCGAGAAACCACCGATAGCTCTCGCGCTGGATGTCAAGAAGATGCGGCATCTCCATCACTTCTTTGATCCGCGCGTAGCTGTAGCGGGTTCGACGGCCGACCGACACAGGATTGAACATGAACGCTGTCACCCTTTCGCTGGAATATCCTCTGGCATCTGAGCGCCGCTCTCAGAATTGAACAGACACAAAAAGAACAAGGCAGCCATGTGAGTACCTTGCTCTCTTGTCCTTTCTAACCGCACAGCATACTGCGCGGCGTCCTCCCCTGAAAAAAGGCGCACAAATCCCATACTTACGTCAATAGGTCATTGTATGATACTACATTGGCAATACCCGTGTCAAGAAAAATTTTTCATCGTATGAATTTTTTCCCTCAAAAACCGCATGACTTTGCCATGCGGTTCAAAGGAGCACATCGCTCACGTGTATTTGTTCTTCTTGCTCTCTGCCGTCAGTTCCGAGAGGCGCTGTGCAAGGATGGTGTTGATGCGGTTCTGGATGGAGGTGATGAGCGGCTGTTTCTGATCGTCACTCATCGCGGACTTCTTCACCTCGGCAAGCTGTTTGTGCAGGTTCGCCAGTTCCTGATCGAGCGGGTTGTCATGGCGGCGTGCACTCTTGTCGCTCTGCTGTGCTTCATTCGCCTTTACCCAGTGACCATCCGCCGTCTGGATGAGGTGAAGGGGATCGCGCTGACGGCTGAGACGGTGAAGGAACTTGATTTCATCTGCGCCGTCCGAAAGTGCGCGGCTCATCTCTCCCTGCGTATAGCGAATCGAAGCGTTATCATTGTCGCGCATGGAATGCTGCAAGCGGTCATAGCCGTCCGCATCGTTCGTTGCCGCCTCCCAGAGTTCGCCATGTGCATAAGAGAAGTTCGCTCTCATCGCCTCATCCAAAGAATAGTGACGGCGGGTCAAGCCGCCGACAAATTCCTGATAGGCCGTGGCTGTATCATCCAGTCCTGCGTCCTTGAGCGCCGCTGTAATCTCCGCATGGTTCTTGTACGCGCCCTGTGCTGCCTTGACCCACACGTCACCCGCTTCCTTATGGCGCGCCATGAAATCTAGTTCCTTGACACCGATGTTCGCAAGTGAACCATTATACTCGTAACGAATCCGCGCGGCAAACTTAGTCGATGGCGAACTAAAATCGACTGCAACAAAGACACCCGCACGGTTTTGGAGTTCGTTTGCGTACGACTTTGCACGCGTATACTCCGCCCTCGTTGTATGTCCACGCGCGATACGCTTGCCGAGCTCTTCGTCCGCATAGGCGGTATTCGCAAGCGCCGCCATCCCCGCGAACTTCAGATTGTACTGCCGGAACGCAGATGCACCGCCTGCACGCACCTTGCCGAGGACATTTCGATACGACTCAAAGTGTTCGTCCGCCTCCGCATACAGAGGATTCTCTACACCCTTTTTCTCTGTCCAGTGCTCGGCGTAGATGTTGATGCCGAGTATCTGATCGCCCTTCCAATACAACTCGTCCGAATATGGCTCAGGCAATATGAGAACCTCGCTGTTCTTCTCCGCCGCGCACTCCGTCAGCTCCTTCTGCTTCGCACGCCACGATGTGTAGAACTCCTCCATCGAGCCTGCCTTGATCTCGCCGTCGTAGCGCGTGGTGCTACTCATCAGACGCGCGATGTATGCACCATCGCTCTCGTCGCGTCCGCGAGCACTGATCTCGACACGGTACGCGGGTGTCTCCACGCGCCCCGTCTGTGCCGCATCGTTTTTCTGTGCCGCGTTTGCGTTCGTCGTCTTTGCCGCCGCGTATACAGACGGCGCTTCTCCATTCACCCGCATTGTCATAGTCAGCACTCCTTTGCCGCTTCCAAAATAATAACGATGATTAGTTATTCTCCCCCCCCCCCGCGTTTTTCCTGCTTTATCGGAAATTTTTCACGCAATATCCCCGCCGACGCAGACCGTGCGCGTGCCGATCTGAGCGATGTGGACGGGCAGCCCGTAGAGTGCACTCATGCCCGCCTCATCGATGACCTCCTCCGCCGCGCCGTGCTTCCAGAGTGTCTTGTCCTTCAGCACGAGGGTCTCCGCCGCGAGATAGGGTCACCATATACGTTCAAAAACTCAGTTGTCATATCTTCGCATATTTGGAATGCAACTGTGAGAATTTCATGCAAATCTTTGTAATTACGGAAAAGGGGCGGGTAGTTGCAGTTTTCCAAATTCAGCAGCTCATATTCTAAACAAGGGAAAGTACCCCCTTCATAATATTTATTATCCTTCATGGCGTACCACATCAATTCAGCGACACCATACTTTATACAAATATGGTATCTAAATTCATATACGTTGCTCTTCTTTTTTGCTTGAAAAAAATTCTCTTTTCTCCAATATTTCACAGATGTATAACCTATCTCTTGAAGCATTTCCAAGACATGCTGATTATCGTAGTCTTCAAAGCTCTCTTCTAGATCAAAAGAATACTGTATGCGGAGCGCTTGATACCTCTCTGCAAAGCGAATACGGTTTAGTACTTCTACCATCTGGTTATCCATGGTTATTCCTCCCTAAAGCGGATCTCGCCGTCATAGTGCTTGGCTATACTATAGGAAGCACTGATAAATTCAGCACCGCCGTCTTAGCACATCTTTTTCGCCCTGTCTGTGCCCTAGAATCCTCCACATAGCCTCTGCTATGCGTCCGGTTTGTCTTCTTGACAGGACAAAAAATCTGTACCAATCCGACGGACTTCATTTTATCAGCGATTCCTATAGATATGGTACGCAAGTAAATAAAAAGAGGAAGCCAATTTGTGTTATGCTCTATCTACGCAAACAAGCCACACACAAAGGAGGCTTTCTCATGAAAAACATAACACAAGACATCGAGTACTATCAAGCGATTCTTTCCTATGCAGATAGGCACGGTGTCACAATAAATGGAAGTCTCCTCATGAGACCCTTTCTCTCCTTCTCTCCTGTGTAACATATAATTGACAATCCTACACGACACGTCCTTCATCAAACGGCGAAGTCATTGACAAAGCGGCGCGTCTATGCTACGTTTAATCGGTATCGATAAAGAAAGGCTACAAATGATACAGCTAAAGAATATTGTCAAAACATACGCAGGCGATGTGCACGCTCTGCGCGGCATCGATCTCACGATTGAGCGAGGCAGCATCTACGGCATCATCGGTCTGTCGGGTGCAGGGAAGTCCACGCTCATCCGCTGCATCAATATGCTTGAGCGCCCGACGAGCGGCGCAGTTTTCGTGGATGGACGCGATCTCATGCAGGTCTCGGAGAGCGAGCTGCGCGAGGAGCGGCGGCACATCGGCATGATTTTCCAGCACTTTAACCTGCTGTCCTCCGCGACGGTCTACGACAACGTGGCGTTCCCGCTGCGGCTCGCAGGGAAGTCTGCCGAGGAGATCCGCCCCAAGGTGACGGAGCTGCTCACGCTGGTCGGGCTCGGCGACAAGGCAAATTCCTACCCGAGCCATCTCTCGGGCGGGCAGAAGCAGCGCGTCGGCATCGCACGCGCACTCGCAGGAGATCCGAAGGTACTGCTCTGTGACGAGGCAACCTCGGCGCTCGACCCGCAGACAACGAAGTCCATCCTCGCGCTCATCCGCGACATCAACCGCCGCATGGGACTGACCGTCGTCGTCATCACGCATGAAATGCAGGTCATCAAGGATATCTGTGACCGCGTTGCCGTCCTCGACGGCGGCATCATCGCCGAGGAAGGCGATGTGGTGGATGTGTTCACCGCACCGCAGCAGCCCATCACGAAGGAGTTCATCAGTGTGCTCCTGTCGAACGAGCTGCCGACGGCGTTCCGTGGCAATCCCGTCGAGAAAACGCCGAGCGAGGGGAGCTATATGCTCCTGCGCCTCACATTCCTCGGCGAGCGCGCGGACGATCCCGTGCTCGCGGAGATGATCCGCCGCTTCCCAACCATTGAGGTGACGATGCTCTTCGGTACACTCGACCAGATCAAGGAGCTGCCGTTCGGGCGTATGATCATCGGGATGCGCGGCGCACCGGAGGAGATACAGCGCGCCATCGACTATCTCTCGGAACAGCATTTGAAACAGGAGGTGATCGGCTATGTCCGCCGAAATGATTCCCCTGCTGACTAAGGCACTCGGAGAGACGGTCTACATGGTCGCGGTCAGTATGGTCATCTCGAGTGCGCTCGGCATCCCGCTCGGCGTGCTCCTGCACGTGACAGCGCGGGGCGAGATCCTCGATGCGCCGGCGGTGAACCGCTCGATCGGCGCGGTGGTCAACGCGATCCGCTCCATCCCGTTCATCATCCTGATGGTGGCAATCATCCCGCTGACTCGTCTCATCGTCGGCTCGGCGATCGGCACGACGGCGGCGATGGTGCCGCTCGTCATCGCCTCGGTCCCGTTCATCGGACGGCAGGTGGAGACCTCGCTGCGCGAGGTGCCGCACGGTCTCATCGAGGCGGCGCTCTCCATGGGGGCGACGCCGCTGCAGATTGTGACGCGCGTGCTCCTGCCGGAGTCCATGCCCGGCATCGTCAGCCAGCTCACGACGGTCGTCATCGCACTCGTCGGCGAGTCCGCCATGGCCGGTGCGATCGGCGGCGGCGGTCTTGGTGATCTCGCGATCCGCTACGGCTATCAGCGATTCCGTCCCGACATCATGCTCGCGACCGTCGTCATTCTCATCGTTCTCGTCCAGCTCGTGCAGTTCGTGGGCAACACCCTCGCTGCGCGGCTGAATAAGAGATAAATTTTTTAAGGAGGTATTTTATGAAAAAACTGCTCGCTCTTGTGCTTGCCGTCACTGCATTTGCCCTCGCCGGCTGCGGCGGCAGCGCAGACAAACCCGCCGACAACGCCAAGGCGGAGAAGGTCGTCAAGGTCGGTGCATCGCCCGTTCCCCATGCGGAGATCCTCGAGGCGATCCGCCCCGAGCTCGAAAAGGAAGGCGTAAAGCTCGAAATCGTCGAGTTCAACGACTACGTTCAGCCGAACATCGCCACGAACGATAAGGAAATCGACGCGAACTTCTTCCAGCACGAGCCATACCTGAAGAATTTTATTGAGGAACACCCCGAGCTGAAGCTCGTGAACGTTCTCGGTGTCCACATCGAGCCGATGGGCGTCTACTCGCACAAGATCAAGAAACTCGACGAGCTGAAGGACGGCGCATCCGTCTCCATCCCGAGCGATCCGACGAACGGCGGCCGTGCGCTGCTGCTCCTCGCGCGTGCGAACCTCATCAAGCTGAAGGACGGTGCCGGTACGACGGCGACGGTGCAGGACATCGTCGACAACCCGAAGCACCTCAAGATCCAGGAGATCGAGGCGCCGCAGCTCCCGCGTACACTGGATGACGTCGATATCTCCGTCATCAACACGAACTGGGCAATGCAGGCGGATCTCGTGCCGACGCGCGACGCCCTCATCATGGAGGACAAGACCTCGCCGTACGTCAACATCCTCGTCGTCCGCCAGGGCGATGAGAACCGCCCCGAGATTCAGGCGCTCGTCAAGGCGCTCCACTCTGAGACGGTCAAGAACTTCATCAACGATAAGTACAAGGGCGCGATTGTCCCCGCGTTCTGATCGTAAGAGCAAAGGAATCTAGCCTCATCGACGCGCTGCTATGCCGTTATACAAAGCCTTCCCCGTTATCACGGGGAAGGGGGACCGCGTAAGCGGTGGAAGGGGCACAAAAGGGGTGTTGTACGAAGCGTTCGGCTTCGTACAACACCCCTTCTTTCATTCATATTTATGGTGTTGCGGGCGTCTCCGCACTTACCGCACCGCGGCGGATCATGTCGCCGACACGCAGATCATAGGAGAGCGCCATCTTGTGCAGGGTCTCCGCCCGTGCAAAGTCCTCGGGCGTCCCTCCGTTCAGCCCCTTCACAAAGCTCTCATACGCGCCGATAAACGCCTCGGTCGCCGCCTTGCGCTGTGCAGCAAGATACTGTGCGCCGTGGGGAACATCTACGCCGTCCAGCTCCTTCTGATACTTCTTGAGCAGGGGAATCATATCCTCCTGCAGGAGATGTGTCAGCGACTTGCGGTACACCGTCGTATAGGTACTGCGTCCCGTCTCGGTCAGATTGCGGAACTCCCGCTGTTTCGAGCGGAAAACGCCGTTATAGCGGTCGACAATCGGGCGCGTCGCGTCGATGTAGCGCCCGAGGTTGCTCGCCGCCGCCTTCTGCACTGCCTCGAGATAGGAACGATAGTTCACGATGCGCACGACCTGCCAGCCCGTATCGCCGCGCTCCATGCGCAGCTGCAGGGGGAACTCTAGGTCGGTCCCCTCGTCGCGCACGGTAATGTTCGCCATTGCGGTGCTCCCGTCCCGCACAACGCTGTCGATGTGCAGGAGGGTCGTGTCGCGCAGGTGGCTGCACTCCATGAGATACTCAAAGTCGATGCCGAGCTGGCGTCCCTTCAGCGGGTCTACGCCCTCAGGGGTCGGCCACGTCCCGCTCCCGACCGCCGTCAAAATGCTCTGCGCCATCCCGCCTGCGACGCTGTCCTTGATGCTCTCGTAGAACTTTCCCGATTTATTTCGTTCTTTTTCCTTCAGATGTGTATCGCCCGAAAAGAGGACGTAGGTGAGATCGTCATATCCCGCCGCCGTTACAGCATTGATATTCACGCGCCGCTGAAACGCCTCCGCATCATGCGCGGTGAGCGCTGCCGCCGCCTGCTCGAGAGCGTAGGCGGGACGCTGTATGTAGTAGCCGAGATACCACGCGAGGACGGCGATTGCCAGGACGATCACCCCTGCTGCCGCGCGAAACTTACGCTGACTCGCCCTGCGTCGGCGTGCGAGGCGCACGCGCCACGCAAACTCATCCAGCGGCATTGCCACACCTCCCTTTGCACGAATTCGAATGATGCTATTATAGCATGGAATACGTCCCCCGTTCAATCAGTGAAAATTACTCTCTACGAAAAAGACTGCCGTACAAGGTTCATCGCCCCTCGTACAGCAGTCCGCCATCCTTCTTTATCTCCCCAGCACCTCATCCATCGACTGCTTCATCCGCGTGATCGCCGTGTCAAGATCATCGCGCCCGATGTTCAGCGGCGGATTGAAGTAAAGCACGTCGCCGAGCGGGCGCAGGAGCAGCCCGTGCCGGAGCGCACGGCGATAGATCGCATAGCCAAGGCGGCGACTGGGATCAAAGGGACGCTTTGCCTCGCGATCCTCAACCAGCTCAACCGCATGAATCAGCCCGATGTGGCGGATCTCACCGACGTTCGGATGCGCACCGAACGTCTCCGTCATGCGCGCAGTCAGCCACGATGCTGTCTCCTCCGCCCGCTCCAGAATATTCTCCTCATCGAGAATGTCGAGCACGGCGAGCGCCGCGCTGCATCCGAGCGGATTGCCCGCATACGTGTGACCTTGCATGAACGCCTTGCCCTCGCTCCAGTCCGCATAGAACGCGTCGTAGATCTTTTCCTTGACGACGGTGATCGCGGTAGGCATATAGCCGCTTGTCAGCCCCTTTGAGAGGCACATGAGATCGGGCGTGATGCCCGCACGCTCACACGCAAAGAGCCGTCCCGTGCGCCCGAACCCCGTCGCAATCTCGTCGGCGATGAGCAGGACATCGTATGCGTCGCAGAGGGCGCGCAGCTTCCTGAGATAGTCCTCGGGGTAGATGCGCATCCCCGCGCACCCCTGCAGGAGCGGCTCGACGATCATCGCCGCCGTCTCGTGTCCGTGTGCGGCAAAGGCACGCTCCGCATGCTCAAAACACGCGCAGGAGCAGCTGTCGCGCGTCTCCCCATAGGGGCAGCGATAGCAGTCGGGCGCCTCGATATGGATGTTGTCCATCATCATCGTCTTGTACATCTCGGCAAAGAGATCCACGCCCCCCACGGAGAGCGCCCCGATTGTCCCTCCGTGATACCCTTCAGAAAGGCACATAAACCGCGTCTTTTTCGTACGCCCTGTCTGCTGACAGTACTGAAACGCCATCTTGAGCGCCGCCTCTACAGCGGACGAGCCGTTATCGTTGAAATTGAACTTCGTCAGTCCCTCGGGCACGAGCATCGCCAGCCGCTCTGCAAGCTCAATCGCGGGACGATGGGAGAAATTCGCAAAGACGACGTGCTCGAGCCGCCTCAGCTGCGCCGTAATCCGCGCATCGATCTTCTCGTTCGTATGTCCGAGGAGATTTGCCCACCACGAACTGATAATATCGAGATAGCCCTTGCCGTACACATCGTAGAGCCATGCCCCCTTTGCGTGATCGATCACCATCGGCGGCAGCTGCTCATAGTCCTTCATCTGCGCACACGGGTGCCAGATATGGCGCAGGTCACGCTCCTCAATCGTCGGCATAAAAGCTCTCCTCCTGCGGAATCACGGATAGAACAGTCCCCCGGATTGGCGTAGATTTTCCGCCGAAGTGCGGGAAAATAGGCGTCAAGAGCCGCGGGCTGAATTGATCAGTGCTTCCCTAAACACACATTACTCATACAGCGCGGCAAGCGCATCCGCCCTCATCGGCAGTTCCGCCGCGCCGTGCGCCACACGCGCCAAGACACGCGCTCCCGTGATCTCCTCGACCATCCGCACATTGTCCTCCTGCATCAGACCGCCCTGCCAATTGTTGAAGATAAAGCCCTGCAGGGGAATGCCGCGCGCATAGAGATGCTCTGCCGTCAGCACAGCGGCATTGATCGTTCCGAGCCCTGCATCGGCAACAACGAGCGCAGCGAGCCCCAGCCGCACGGCAAGATCGTCAAGGACGACGTGCTCATCGCCGTCCCAGCGCAGCGGGCAGATAATGCCGCCGCTCCCCTCCACCGTCAGATAGTCCGTGCGCTCCTTCGCGCGGCGGTAGTCCTGCGCCACCTTTGCAAAATCCATCGGGCGGTGCTCGATCTGCGCCGCGAGATGCGGCGAGACCGCATCGCGATAGACATAGGAGACAGTGACATCCGCCGCATCGAGCTCCGCGACACGCGCCACATGGAGCGCATCACCCGGCAGGAGCGTACCGTCCGCGGCGACCTCCGCGCCCGAGAGTGCCGCCTTATAGTAGCCCGCCGCAAATCCCGCGTCACGGAGACACTTCACAATCAGCCCCGTGACATACGTCTTGCCGATGTCCGTCCCCGTTCCCGTGACAAATAACGCCTTACCCACGTATGATACGCCTCCCGTCAGCCATCCATGCGATTCGCATGCACTGCTGCCCCCTGCACGGGAGCAGTGCTCTGCGTCTCCTGCGTCTCACGAATCCAGAGCCCCGCCTTGTAGAGGCGAATCCCGACGTACGCCGCCGCGACGCAGAGCAGGAAGTCCGGCAGAACCTGCAGCACGCCGCAGTACCAGACCGCCACCCAGAAACCGATCGGCGCGTCGATAATGTAGTTCGATATGAAGTAGAAATACGGGATGCCGAGGGCATAGAGCACCACCATGCCTGCTGCACACGCGGCAAGTGCACGCCGGAACGTCGGCACGCCGCGGCGCGCCAGCGCGCCCGTCACCCAGCCCTGCAGGATGAAGCCGACGAGATAGCCGAACGTCGGCTGAAGCACGTAGGCAGGGCCGCCGCCCGAGGCGAACACGGGAATTCCCACGAGCCCCATGAGTACATACGTGCCGATGGCGAGCGCACCGAGCCGCGCACCGAGCATCAGCCCCGCGAGCAGGGTAAAGAGGAACTGCAGCGTGTAGACATCCGTACCCACAGGGATGCGCACGAACGTCCCGACCGTAATAAGCGCGATAAACAGCCCGCATAGGATTACTTCACGTAACTTCATAATCTTCAGATACCTCCATAAAAACTGACAGACTCATAGACCTGCTTTATCTTACTCGCTATTTTATTTATTGTCAACCAGAATATTCTATGTAGGTTTACCAAAATTGTATATCGATTGCATATAAAAAAGACGGGACTGCTTCACGAAGCCGAAGCTTTGTGCAGCAGTCCCTCCTTGTCCCTCACACACGAGCGGACGATCCCCTTACCGTTTCGTCACCTTCACGCGATCCATCTCCGTGCCGTCGGACAGGAAACACGCGATCTCAAGCCGATCATCCCGGACCTCCATCGTGAGATAGTTGTCCGTCTCCGGCTGCGGGAGCGTCACCTCGTCAAAGGCATGGTCGATCCAGAGATTTGGATAGCGCACATTCCCCGCAACACCCGTGAGGATGTAGAGTGGTCCCTTCTGCTCCGGCGTTTTGACAAACGCGTAGATATGCCCGCGATTGCGATAGGTATGCAGATGCGCTGTGAAAACAACATCGATGAGCAGCTCGTCAAAGACGGGCATCCACACCCGGCCGATCTCCTCATCAATACCCTCACTGCGCTCAGGGCGTCCATGAATACGGTACTGCAATACATCCTTATGCATGAGGACGATATTCCACTTCTTGCGGTGTGCCTTCAGATCGCGGCGGATCCACGCGAGCTGCTCCTCGACCATCCCGCTCTTAAAGCCGTCGATCTCCTTCTGCTGCGTGCAGAGCACAACATAGTGCACATTACCGTAATCAAAGGAATAGTAGTACCGCTCGAATTTTCTGCTCCCGTTGCGCGGCGTCTTAAAGTAGTTCAGGTATGCCGTCGGCAGACGCGTCTCCCATTGGCGGTCATAGGTCTCATGATTCCCCATGACGGGAGCTATCGGAATCACGCGCTCCATCTCATCCAGCCCGGTGAAGAACGCTGTCCACTGCGCACGATCCTCGCCGTTGTCCACGAGGTCGCCAAGGCAGGCAAAAAACGCGGCATCTGTGTTGCGTGCCCACGCAAGATGTGCAAGCTGCTGCCAATCCGCATAGTCGCTCGACTGGCTGTCGGGAAAAAGAAGCATCTTATACGGTGCATCAGCAGCAGGGGTATAGAGTTCCTGCCAGCCCGTCGCCCCGTCATTCGCCGCAATGCGATAGCGATACTTCGTCCCCGGTACCAGCCTGTCGATCTCCGCCGTATACTGATACACCGTCACACCATCATCGGAAAACGCTGCATCGTTCACAGGGATGCGCCGGATTTCCTCCGAGTTCTCCGCCCGTATCTCGACCATCTGATCCATCCCGTCTGCATCGGTCTCCCACATGAGGACACGGCTGCTCCCGGGATCCGAGGTGATGATCTGCCGCAGGCGTTCGATATAGAGAGTATTGGGAAAGGGATGCAGACCCTTCCTGCGCAGCCACTCCATACCGGCAAGCTTCCAGAGCGCCGCACCGCCTGCAGCGGCTGTCCCCGCCGCTATCGCCGCCTTGATAAACGTACGGCGCGTAAACGTCTTTTTCCTTTCCATCAATTTCTTCCTCTCTCCTATATAAAGGAATCACTGATACATCTAAGGAATCACACGAGCCTTACCCGCGCTCCGCCTGCATATAGCAGGATGCGCGTTCTCCCGCCGTGAGCGCATGTCCGCCCGCTCGCAGGCGCAGATAGTGCGCCGTGTCCACACAGCTGATGCGTCCGCCGGGCAGATACGCGCCCGTGTCGCAGGCGATGATATTGTTCGGCAGAAAGAGCGGCACCGCTGCGCCGCCGCGCCGCAGCATCTGCGTCGGCGTATGTCCGACAACAACCAGCGTGCTGCCGTGATACCCCGCGAAAAACTTCTCACGAATCCAAAGCATATCCTCCCGGCAGTCCTCTGCCGCAGGATTCACACCCGCATGAACGAAGAGAATGTCCTCACCGGCATGCGATGTGCGGAAGGAAATCGGGCGTGACCGAACGAATGCCGTCAGCGATTCCGCCTCCGCCTTTGGCAGAGCGGCAAGCTGCTTCCTCGTGATCCTGCCGCCGTTCGCCAGCCAAAGATCGAAGTGCCCCATGATCGTGCGCCCCAGTCCATACGCATCAATATAGCTGAGCATCATCGCCTCGTGGTTGCCCATGAGTGCGTGGACATTGCGGTACTTCTCCACCTGCCGCTGCACGAACTGCAGGGCACGGACAGGCGCGGTGCCGCGGTCAATATAGTCGCCGAGAAAGACGAGCAGATCCCGCTCATCGTCAAACGCAATCTTCTTCCAGAGACGTTCGAGCCCGTCTGCCTCCCCGTGCACATCGCCGACAGCAAGAATCCGGCGGAACATCCGATCGCCCCCTCCGCAATAAACATTTCTATTATATCGTAAGAACCCTGAAATCCGCATGAGAATATCCCGTATACAAAACGCTGTCTCCGCATAACATTGACAATCGTCCCATGGAGATATATGATAGTGCAGGATAAATTTGTTTATTTTCAGGCAGGAGGACGCACATGATAGAACGCTATACACGCCCGGAGATGGGGCATCTCTGGTCGATTCAGAACGAGTGGCAGACCATTCTGAACGTCGAGATCGCTGCGTGTGAGGCAATGGCGGAACTGGGCGAGATCCCCGCCGCCGCCGTAGAGAACATCAAGGCAAAGGCGAAGTTTGACGTCGCGCGCATCAACGAGATCGAAAAGACCACCGACCACGACATCATTGCCTTTCTCACGAACCTCGAGGAGAATATCGGAGAGGACTCGAAATACATCCACAAGGGACTCACCTCGAGCGACGTGAAGGACACGGCATACTGCGTCATGATGCGCGACGCCGCCGCCATCATCCTCGACGATCTGCAGGAATTCCGCACCGTGCTCCGCCGCCGCGCGAACGAGTTCCGTCATACGCCGTGCATCGGACGTACACACGGCATCCACGCGGAGCCGATGACCTTTGGGCTGAAGCTTCTGCTCTGGAGTGCGGAGATCGAGCGCGACATCGAGCGTCTTACGCATGCCAAGAAAATCGTCTCCGTCGGCAAGCTCTCGGGCGCGGTCGGCACGTACTCCAACATCAACCCGCGCATCGAGGAACTGACGTGCAAAAAACTGGGGCTGACGCCCGTCCGTCTGGCGACACAGGTCATCCAGCGTGACCGCCACGCCGAGTTCGTCACGACACTCGCCATCATCGCGAGCACCTTGGAAAAGATCGCCACCGAGATCCGCAACCTCCAGCGCACGGACATCCGTGAGGCAGAGGAGTTCTTCAAGGCGGGACAGAAGGGCTCGTCGGCGATGCCGCACAAGCGCAATCCGATCAACTGCGAGCGTGTCTCGGGCATGGCACGACTCGTGCGCGGCAACGCCGTCGCGGCGATGGAGGACATCACCCTCTGGCATGAGCGCGACATCTCGCATTCCTCCGTCGAGCGCGTCATCCTGCCCGACAGCACGATCAATGTGGACTACTGTCTGCACAAGCTGACCGGCATCGTGGACAAGCTCCTCGTCTACCCGGACGCCATGCTGCACAACATGAACCGCACGGGCGGTCTCATCTACAGTCAGCGCATCCTCACGGCACTCGTCAACAAGGGCATCCTGCGTCAGACCGCCTACGTCTGGGTGCAGCGCAACGCCATGAAGCGCTGGCTCGACAAGGAGGACTTCCGCACGAACGTCGAGAAGGACGCCGACATCTCCGCCCACCTCACGAAGGAGGAAATCGACGCGTGCTTTGACTACCAGTACTTCCTGCGCAACGTCGACGACATCTTTGCACGATTTGATCTCTAAGGAGAAGAAATAAGGGGGACTCATTATGTCAACCATCGTTATTACGGGAACGCAGTGGGGCGACGAGGGCAAAGGGAAAATCGTCGACTACCTCGCGAGCAAGGCAGACACCGTCGTCCGCTATCAAGGCGGCTGCAATGCGGGACACACCGTCGTCGCGGCAGGCGAAGAGTATAAACTCCGCCTCCTGCCCTCAGGCATCCTCTACAAAGGCACGCACAACATCATCGCGAACGGCGTCGCCTTTGACCCCGAGATCTGTCTGCAGGAGATGGACGCCATGGCGGCGCGCGGCATCGACACATCGAACATTCGCATCTCCGACCGTGCGCACGTCGTCATGCCCTACCACCGATTGATGGACGGCATCGGCGACGCCCAGCGCGGCGCAGACAAGATCGGCACCACAGGACGCGGCATCGGCCCCTGCTACATGGATCGTGACGACCGCATCGGCATCCGCGTCTGTGACCTCATGGACGGCGCAGAGTTTGCCAAGAAGCTTAAGAAAAACCTCGACAACAAGAACGCAGAGCTCGCCGCTGTCTACCACCACGAGCCCCTTGACTATGACGAGGTGCTGAAGGAGTACCAGGGCTACGCAGAACGTCTGCGTCCGCTCGTCACCGACACCATTCCCCTCATCAACGAGGAGATCGCCGCGGGGCGCAAAATTCTCTTCGAGGGCGCACAGGCGACCATGCTGGACATCGACTACGGCACCTACCCCTACGTCACCGCCTCACACCCCATCTCGGGCGGCGTCACCATCGGCGCGGGGGTTGCGCCGAAGAAGATCGACAAGGTCGTCGGTGTTGTCAAGGCATACTGCACACGCGTCGGCGAGGGTCCCTTCCCCACGGAGCAGCTGAACCCCATCGGAGAGAAACTGCGTGAGGCGGGACATGAGTTCGGCACCGTCACGGGGCGTCCGCGTCGTACCGGCTGGCTCGACGCCGTCGTCGTCCGCCATGCGGGGATGCTCTCGGGCATCGACTACATGGCGGTCACACGTCTCGACATCCTTGACGGCTTTGACGAGATCAAGATCTGCACGGGCTACAAGTACAGGGGAGAGCTCCTCAAGGGCGTTCCCGCAAGCCTCAACGTCCTCGCCGAGGTCGAGCCGGTCTATGAGACCTTCCCGGGCTGGAAGACGGACATCTCCGGCATCCGCAGCTACGGCGACCTCCCCGAAAAGGCACGCAAATACCTCGAGCGCATGGCAGAGATCACGGACATTGCCCTCGGCGTCATCTCCGTCGGCCCCTCACGCGAGCAGACCATCGTCCTCGCAAACGACTTGTTCTAAGAGAATACAAAAACGGCACGGTATGAATCATCTCATATCGTGCCGTTTTACAATGGATTGAATCTCCGATCAAATATCTATCGTGTGCTGAAAGAAACAAAAGAAGTGCATATCGTCACCATACAATACACACCTCACAGATAACAATCATATAGAAGGGACTGCTCTTCGAAGCTAGATGTAGTGCCTCCAAAATTAGTTTTCCTAAGTCTAACTTTTGGGGGCAGATCAACAAACTTCGTGCGACAGTCCCTTTTTCGTCTTATTCTCCTACTCCGTCACCGTGAACCCCGCCGTGCGGAAAAACTGCCGATACGCCTCCGCCTTCTTCTCAAGCTTCATCGGATAGGCACGCGAAGTGGACGGAAGGCGTGTGACGAGGAGCTCACGCGTACCGCAGCGAGCAGGAACGGTCTCGCCCGTCTTGACATCCTTGCCCTTCTTCTCCGCCGTGAGCAGATCAAAAAGGATCTCCGTCGCCTTTCCGCCCGTCGTGCAGATGCGGCGGCACTGTGGGATCTGCGCCAGAATCTCGGGCAGCTCCACCGTCTCCACGACCTTCAGATAGGCGTCGGACGCATTGCCGTGCGTGCGGATGGCGCGCCGCACGCCGGGACACGAGCCGATGCCGCGCTCCGTGAGAAACGCCTTGATGCGCTCCGCATCAAAAGCCTTCTCCCCCGGCACCTGAAAATGTGCTGCATCACCGAAGAACACGAGCCCATAGACGCGCCACATATCGTTTTGAAAGTTCGGGTAGTGGAATGCCATCGCCCGCTTTTCCTTTGCCGGCGGAAAACTCCCCATCATCAGCACTGTCGCCTGCGGCGGCAGAAACGGTGGAAACGGCCGCAGCTCGACATCCTGTTCATCCGTCGCTGTGTTTTTTTCATGCGTGGTTTTTTGATTCCTCATTGTCCCCCCGCCCCTTACAGCAGCCCCAATGCATGCTGAACGATAAGCGACGTCACCGCCACTGCTGCCCAGCACACCATCCCGAGAGCAAGCGGCCGCGCCCCGTTCTTGACAAGCGAAGGGAGATCCGTGTTCAGCCCGATCGCACTCATCGCGAGCACAATCGCGAACTTTCCGAGCATCCCCAGCCCATGCGAGAGCTCTGCGGGGAGAATGCCCGTCGTATTGACAATGCACGCGACGATGAAGTAGAGCACGAACATCGGAAAGATGCGCCGAAGAGAGAACCCTGCGCCGCTCTTTTTCGCCCCGCGCATCACGAGCAGCGCGAAGAAGAGGCAGACCGGCACGATCATCAGCGTACGCGTCAGCTTCACAATCGTCGCATACGCGCCCGCATCGTGACTGTACGCATAGCCTGCCGCAACCACGGACGACGTATCGTTGATCGCCGTGCCTGCCCACATGCCAAAGCCCTGATCGGACATCCCCATCGTGTGCCCGAGGAACGGAAAGAGAAAGACCGCAATCACGTTAAAGAAGAAAATCGTCGCAATCGAGATCACCACATCCCGATCCTTTGCCCCGATCACAGGGGCAACCGCCGCAATCGCCGAGCCGCCGCAGATCGCCGTTCCCGCACCAACGAGCGCCGTCATGTCGCGATCAAGCCCCATCAAACGTCCCACGACAAGCGCCGCAAGGAACGCTGCCGCGAGCGTAAAGACCATCACATAGAGGGACTGCTCTCCCACCTCCACAACGTGAAAGAGATTCATCTCAAAGCCGAGCAGGATGATCGCATACTGGAGAATCTTCTTGCCCGTAAAGCGGATGCCGCTCTCCGTCTTCTCCGGACGCCGCTTTTTCGCGAACAGCATCCCGAGCAGAATGCCGAACACGGGTCCGCCCACAATGGGGAAATACAGCCCCAGCACGTAGGCCGGCACGGCAAACAGCATCGCATAGAGGATGCCGTCCATGTACTCTCGTTTCATCGAAATCCTTCTTTCAAAACGCGCCTGCGGGATCATCCCCTACGCAAACAGCTCTGCCCACTCCGCCTCGCGAAAGCCCACCAAGACACGGTCCTTCGTGATGAGGAGCGGCCGCTTCACGAGCATCCCGTCCGAGGCGAGCGCGGCGTACTGCTGCTCCTCCGACATCTCCGGCAGCGTATCCTTCAGCCCGCGGTCGCGGTAGATCATCCCGCTCGTATTGAAGAACCGCTTCAGCGGCAGTCCGCTCTTCTTGTGCCACGCACGCAGCTCCTCTGCCGTCGGGTTCTGTGTCTTAATGTCGCGCATCGGTGCCGCACAGCCGTGCGCACGCAGGAATTTCTCCGCCTTTTGACACGTCGAACACTTCGGGTAGCCGATAAAAAGAACTTCCGTATCTGCCATATTGTTTCCTCCAGTTCCATTGACGAAATAACATATATCTTTATTCAGGAATCACTGCTAAACTCAGCCACGCCATCTTGACGCATCTTTTTGCCTGCACTTCGGCAGAAAATCCTCCACAGAGCCCCTCTCTGCGTCCGGTTTTCCGCCTCGTACGGACAAAAAATCTGCGCCAATCCGAGGGACTTCATTTTATCAGTGGTTCCTTTATTATATCGTTACAAAAAAATTTTTCAATTTTTTCTTTTTGACCTATTGACTTTTTGACTTTTAGCAGTATAATAACAATCGAAAGGTGATTGAAGCACCTTCCCAATAAAGATATTCACATGGCTGAGGCGAATACCAAACAGCGCATCAGCCAACAAAAAAACCTAAGGAGTTGATCATCATGTTTGGACTTGTACCTTTTGGCGGACATCGCGGGCTTACCTCACGTGAGCATAATACCCCGTTTGATCTCTTCGACGCCATGCGCGATTCCTTCTTCGACAGCAGCTTCCCCGCAGCGAACTGGGGGGCATCCTCATTCAAGGTTGATGTAAAGGACAGCGGCGACCACTACGAGCTGAGCGCCGACTTGCCGGGCATGGCGAAGGAAGACATCAGTCTCCGCTACGAGAATGGCTACCTCACCATCGCTGCGACGCACAACGAGTCAAAGGACGAAAAGGACGACAACGGCAGCTACATCCGCCGCGAGCGTCATACGGGCGAAGTCAGCCGCTCGTTCTACATCGACGGCATCGATGACGCGAACATCCGCGCCGAGTTCAAGGACGGCGTCCTGCAGGTGAACCTGCCGAAATCGGCATCTGCCCCTGAGCGCAAGCAGATCGAGATCCACTGATCTTGGGGGCTTCCTGTCATTGATAAGCAGAGCCACGCGAAAGCAACTCTTTCGCGTGGCTCTGTTTTTGCCAATTTTAGGACTCCGCGTACGGATAGATGGCGAGATTGCCGTCCTTGTATTCGCCAACGTAGACGTTCTTTAGTTCGTAGCCCGCATCGCGCAGGGCAGCGTTCAGCCACACGTGGTCTTTTTCGATGAGCTCAAGGATATCCTCATCGACCTGCCCGTCGAGGATGAGCGGATAGCGCGCATTTTCCTCACCATACTGGATGATGGTGAGCTGTCCATTCGGCTCGAGCACGGCACGCTTGACATCCTTGATGTAGTAGACGCCCGCCAGACGCAGTTTCAGCGTGAGATCATGCGCGAGGAGCCCCTGCCGCATGCACTCGTCCATGAGGATTTTGCCGCGCTCGATGAGGATGGCAGGCGATCCGTCAACGATCTCCTTGACGCGGCGGTTGTTCGCCTTGATATATTTCAGCAGGAGCACGAGGAGCGTCCACGCGACGAGCACGAGGAGGAAGTCAATCATAGAGATGGCACTGGTGTAGATAACACCGCCGATGATGCCGCCGAGCACGTAGTTCTGCACCTGATCGGTCGCGGACGTGGGGGCGAGGTTGCCCTTGCCAAGGAGGTTGATCTGCACGATGAGACAGAGCAGACCGAGAGCGAGTTTTGCGAGTACCAGTGAGTAGACGATCATCTCAGTCCTCCTTATCTACGATCTGTATATCCCGCCGCAGGAGATGCGTGCGTTCATACTGAAACGACGTGTAGTCCGCATTGAAATGAATCACGTAGAACGTGCCCTCTACATCGACGAGCATGCCCTGCTTCAGATTGGTCGAGTTCACCTTGATATCACTGACAGGGACATCGAGATCCTTCCCGAGGCTCTGCACGAACTGTGCCATGCGTGAGGTCTGCTCGCGGTCGCTCTTCATGCGGTTGTAGTCGCCGTACTGCATGCCCCCGAGGAAGATCACCGCCAGAAACAGCAGGACGACAAGATCGCGGTAGCGCGAGGAAAAGCTGCTGCGCAGATACTTGATGCTCACAACAAGCAGCGCAGCGAGCGCGAGGAATGAGACGACATACCACGCCGTATGGCTCGCCTGTCCAACTTGCTCAATATAGCTGTAGGTATAAAATGGCAACGAAACGCCCCCCTTCCATGTTCGTATAGGCTACTACGCCGAACACTTTCTGTCAATGGTCTTTTGAGCGGTATATGGATTTGCTATGCAGGAGAAATGACAATCTTGCAAAAGAGACAAAATCTCTATAAAATATAGGTAGATCATTTGATCTAAGGTAATGCGCATGGATATGGACAGCCCCGTAGGCATAGATATTCTGCAAAAAATCTAGGACAAGACTGCTCTATCTACCAGATTGCGCGATCTGTCGGGGTGTCGGAGAAATTTGCGGAGCTGAAGCGTATAGATTGCTGATACGGAGGGCCCCCTGATGCACACAAAGAAAAAAGCCGTCGAGTTCCTGCTCTTCGACGGCTCAATGGATGGAATTGTTCTCGCATCGCGGAAAGGCTCGAATACGAGAGCTCTGAAAATTCCGCGCGATCATCTGGCAGATGCTGCCGGAGAGATCCAGCAATGCAACATCGGCGTGTACTGCCTCTTCTACGAGAGGGAGCTGCTGGGCGTGGAGACGCTATACATCGGCGAATCCTCCAATCTATACAATCGCCTACTGAATCATGCGAAAAATAAGGAGGACTGGATCACGGCGGTAGCCTTCTGCTCCGCCGATCTGAACAAGTCCATTCTGCATTTTGCGGAACATGCACTCTGCCAAACGATCACGAACAACGGACACACGGTAAAGACGAAGCAGTCGAATCAGAACATCATGATTAGCGCCGGTGACGCTCTCTTTGCCGAGGAATTCATGGATGAGATTGGACTCTTTCTCGGTACGTTCGGCTATAATGCTCTGCGCACTGTGGAGAAGAAAGGGGAAGCCTTTTTCTGCAAGGCGAAGGACGCCGATGCGACCGGCTTCAAATCAAACGAGGGGTTCACCGTACAGAAGGGCTCTCGCATCGCTTCGACTGTCGCCCCTGCCTTCACGACATTAAACTACGCCATCATCCGAGATATGCTTGAGCAGGACGGCGTCATCAAGGGCGGCGTGTTCCAGCGTGACCATGGCTTTAGCTCACCGTCTGCCGCGGCATCCGTCGTCCTTGGGAACAGCAGCAACGGACGCCTCCTATGGAAGACAGCAGGCGGCGTGAAGCTGGGCGATTTGTAAGGAGGTTATTTCCATGAAAAAGCTGTTTCTATCGTTCCTGTTGGCTGCCTTTTTCTCGTTAACGATGGCAGGAACGGCCGCAGCGGCCAATTGGGTATGGGTGGATTCGGATGATCGTGTCGGAATCTTTTTCGATTCTGCGAGCATAAAGTTTGAACAAAAAGGAGAATCTCTGGACGAAAATGCAATCTACGTTTGGTGGTATATGCAGCTCGACGATGCCTATGCACAGCAACGCCCCTTTCGGGGAAAAGTTATCAAACGGCTAGTTTTCTATGATAAATTCGATCTAAAGGATCAGATGATTACTCACATAGATGCGGTTGCCTATGATCAAAGTGGCGACAGTGTTGATCGTGGTGCCAACGGAAAAACTTCTCGTATTATCCCAGGGACGAAGCAAGAAACACTGATGAACGCCGTCGCCGGATATTCCCAAAAGCACAGGGAAGAGATCGCCGAACGGTCGAGGAAATGACAAATGCCAACCAAACGCAAGGACGGGCGCTATCAATCAAGCGTGACCGTCGAGAATCCCATCACGGGCGAGCGAGTCAAGCGGTACATCTACGCCTACAGTCTAAAAGACTTAGAAGTAGAGCGGCGGCGTGTACTTGCCGCGAACTTCTCCGACTTCCTCCTCGTTGACGCATTCCACAACTTCGCCGAGACTTTCTTACAAACAAAGCGCGAGGTGGATAAACTCGAAGAATCGACGCTGACGACCTATCGCAGGTTTCTGGACAAGTACATCCTCTCCATCATCCCGCCCAACATGAAGATCAATGATGTAAAGCCTGCACTAATAAAGCGTGTTCTCTCACAGATCACAGGAGATCGCACAAGACAGGCAGTCTATACGCTCCTTCACTCCATCTTTAAGGCGGCAAAATTTGAACAACTGGTCGAGAACAATCCGATGGAATTCATCCGCAAGCCAAAACACACGGCGACAACGACAGGGATTGTAACACCTGAAATTTATCACGCGCTCATGAGTGCCGTGAGTGGATCGCAGATCGAGCACCTCTTTTCCTTTGCATGGGGAACGGGATTGCGTCGCGGAGAGATTGTCGCGCTGCACTGGTCGGACTTCGATGCGGATGCCGCTTTCATCCATGTTTCCAAGGCACGAAATCGCGGGTCTAAGGAGTATGAGGGCGCACCCAAGACGGCGTACAGTGTTCGCACGGTCACACTCTCCCCCGCTGCCGTGCAGAATCTCCTCGCGTGGAAAAAGAAGCTCGCCGAGCAGCTGCTATCGCAGGGCATTCGGCTCACGAAGGATGACTATATCTTCCGCTCCCTCAAAGATGTACGTCAGCCCATGACACTGACTGCCCTGACGCACATCTTCGCCGATTTGAAGGAGAAGCTGAACTTGCCGAAGAATCTTCGCTTTCACTCCTTTCGACACACGCATGCAACCATGCTTGCAGAGCAGGAGATCAGCGCGAAGAAGATACAGCTGCGCCTTGGTCATTCATCTGCATCCTTCACGATGGATAGATATGTGCACAACACGGAACAGATGCAGGAAGGTATCACGGAAAAAATAGTCAAGTGTGAAGAAAAGTATTCCCCGTGACAGCCAGGCTGTCAAAAAGGCTGTCAAAAATAAAAATAGAACAGAAAAAGGCTTCTGAGCAAAATGCTCGGAAGCCTTGATTTTACTGGCAGAGAGGGTGGGATTCGAACCCACGGTGGCTCATCACCACACTTGATTTCGAGTCAAGCACCTTCGACCACTCGGACACCTCTCCATGCCGCTGTGCGACAAGTCGCATTATATCATAGGAGCGAGTGCATGGCAAGGAATTTTTCTGCATTGTATGCCAGAGGCACATTGCAAGTTTAATTGTCGCAAGGTCTCGTTAAACTTTTAGCGAGTTATATCATCGCAGCATACATATCATTTGCTGACTTATATCCGAAAATTTTGCGCGGATAGTTGTTAACCCAATCTTCGATCCGCTGCAGTTCCTTCGGTTT
>NZ_GL397087.1:1813454-1873861 GCF_000146365.1 Selenomonas sp. oral taxon 149 str. 67H29BP | reverse complement strand
CAGAGCGAATCCATCGTGACGAGCGTATCGCCGTCGTCGATGTACGTCAGCTCGATGTGCGCCGCGCCCTTACTCCTCGTCATAATCTCCGAAACGGGCTTCAATCGCCCGCATGCTGTTTCAAGCTCTAGGAGAGCTTGCATGTGGAGAGGCAGTCGTTTTGGTACGCGCATGTTACTCCTCCTCCTCCTCTGCGTATGCCGAGAATCCGTGCTCCTCTGCATACGCGATGATCTCTTCGCGCTCCATTTTCTCAACAATGAGAGCGGCTTCGTCTTCACTCGTTGCAGTGACGCCGATCATTCCGTTGAGAGTGAAAAATACTTTGTAGGGCTTTCGCATTGCTATTCCTCCTATCCCGTGATATACTCACGGTAGTTCAGTTATCTCCTGCGCCCTGTGCGGTGACCGCCGCATCGGGCGCTTTTTCTTGTTCAATTCTCCACTGCTCCGGGATGTCTACCTGGAGACTGTAGCGGTCGTTTATCCCGCGCAGCCCCTTCATCTTGGCGACGATGTAGGCTTTCGCCTCTGCCGAGCTTGGAAACTTTACGGTTTCCTGTTCGAAGGTCAGCCCCACGGCGTACTCTTCGATTTTCACCGTATCCCCGCCGTCCCAATCGTAGGACATCTGAGATGCCCAGCTCTCACTATCGGTGAGAAGGCGGAGGCTTTTCGTCCCCTCCGTCACCTTTTCCTCATGCCCCTGAGCCCGATAGCTCGGAATCCACTTTTTCATTTCTGCTCCTCCTTATCCAGCTCCCGTACAAGGCCTTTCGCCAGTTTTCTTGCGCAGGAGCGGCAGATATTAAAAGTGACTGCAGCGGATCCGAGATTCATCACAAATTGCTTATGGATCTCTTTGCCGCATGCGAAGCAATTCCCACGGCTATACCTTGTTGTCACCCTCATTTTGCTTCCTCCTCCCATGCGTTCAGCTCGTGCATACGGGCGATTGCGTCGCTCTGCACGCCGTATACATGCAGATCAAGTTCGCCTGTGTTGATGCGACGAACGCGCCACATCGGCAGGATTCCGCCGACAATCTCGCGGCAGACTTCCCATTTCATTCTGTCTCCTCCTTCACGCGAACTCATACCAGACGAGCTCGGGAGCATTCTCCCATCTCTCCGGGTCGGGGCTGTCCGTCGTGCCCCACTTTCGGTGGAGCACCGCAACCCCGTCGTCCGTCTTGTAGACAACTTCGGCGGACTCTCTGTGGACAGCCCGTCCGCAGTTATTGCTGTCGCTGCCGACCCACATTTTGCCGATCTCGGCCGTCCGCAGATCAGCAAACGAAACTTCCACATCTTCTCCTACGCCGTTGTAGGAACTGCCCCACAGAACAAACGCGGGGGCTTCTCTTTTGACTTCCATTTTCATTTTTCTTCCTCCTTACCAATGTAAACCGTCCGACACTCCTTAATCCGAGCAAGTGCATTGCGCACCTCCTCAAGAGTGCAGTCGGGGGACATCCACCATGCGCGATGAAACCCTTGATAATTCACCGCTTCCGGGACAAAACCAAGAAATAGTTTTTCAGAACGGTACACGAAGTGAGGGGCGTAGTACAGAGTGTCTCTGTAACTACTCCGCGGAAGGAAGCAATACCGACCCTCAAATTCCTCGTAGGAAGGTGCTTCCCTCATCTCACTACGTTTTCGGAATCTGTACTCCCACAAAAGCGCGCGCCGCGCGTCACGCGGTTTCTTGATCGGGAACACTCTTGGTTTTCCGTCGGAGATGTCAACTCCTATAAATGCAGGGGCTGTCACCTCTCGACGATATTTTCTCTCCGACCGATGGAAGAGCGTCAGCTCCTTCCCGTCGTAGGAGACTTCCCATGTTAGGGAGTTCCCCAGACGTTTCCGGTCGAAGGGGGAAATCAGCTTTATCTTGTGCAAATACATTATTTCCCCTCCCCCTTGACCCAGTACGTCAGCGTCAGCTTGTCCCCGGGATATATCATCCCGTGCCGTTCGAGCAGCCAAGGATTATTTTCCTCGATGCCGCTCTTGTATTCGAGGATGTACCGGCGCGTGCCGGTATTCTTGGCGACGTACCTTTCTGCTATGCCCCAGAGCGTGTCGCCGGGGCGGACAACATAGACCTCCTCGACGAGGACAGCGTGTGTGTCCTCCTGCGTCGCCATGCCCGCGCAGAGGATCGCCGCTCCCGCGACGATGCCACCTGCAACGGCGGCTTTCCAGTTACGCATCTTTGACCTCCTTCTTCTCTTTGAGCTTCCCCGTGTACCGGGGCAGGCGGTGAATGTACTCCACCACCCATGAATACGGCACCTTGCGCACATCCGAGCCGCGTTCCAGCACATAGGCGAGCTCGCCTGTTTCAAACCGTTTCCCCACGGTTGCCGGAGAGCACCCAAGAATACGGGCGACCTCCCCGACGCTCAGTAGACGTTCTTCGGGAACGTCCGCAGGAGGAGGAGGCAGATAGATCAGTTCGGGAAGATGCTCAAGCACCTTGCCCGCAAGTTCCTCCATCTGCGCCGTGACCTTTTCCGCCGCGACGCGCTCCACCCCCGCCATGAGTGCGGCGACGAGTTCCCCCGCCGCCGCATCCGCCGCCTTGCGTGGCATCGTCTCACCTCCTCTTTTATATGGTTACGCACCGCCGGCTTACCTACCATGATTCGCCTCTTAACATTGTGCGTGACCTGCCTCATCGGTACGGGGCGGTCATTCCCCGTAGACGGGCTTGCGCCCGTTTCGGCTATACATCTACATATTGTGGAACACTTGATTTATTCAACTATATGTTGTAAAATATCAACATATAGCAAAGAATATGTTCCACACATCTTCTTTGCTCAACTGCATAGCGTCCCTCAGCTTCCGAACCTCCTCAACGGTGAATCCTGCACCGTCCCCCTGCATCTTCCGAGAGAACGTATCTCGCCCAACACCGATGATCTCTCCTGCCGTTTGATAGGTCAGGTCGCTGTATTTCAGCTTTGCTTTGAGCAGCTGCATATCTGCCATATTCCCCCCTATATCTCAACAGAAAGGATACTGTTAAAATGGTCTACCTTGTATCCTACGATCTGAATGCCCCTGGCAAAGATTATTCCCGCTTAATCAACGCCATAAAATCCTATAAAGGCTATTGCAAAGTCCTAAAGTCACAATGGATTATCTGGCACAACGGAGACGTTAATAGCGTCTATGGTCATCTGATCAACTTCATTGATAAGACTGATCGTTTGTTGATTTGCGAGTTTAATGCAAATCACAAGGGTTATCTTGATACAGAAACTGTCAACTGGTTGCAAAAGAACCTGTAATTACATCTCTTCTGTAGTCGCCTGTGAAAGAATCATCTGCCGGAATCTCGCCGATATAGCGCCCGTCCGGCAGATAGAAACGCCACATCAGCCGACATGGGCGCTCCTGCGTCCCCTCGCCCTGCACGAATGTAACGCGCAGGGCTTTTGTAATGCTCGCATTTTCGAGCCGATAGATTTTCTCAGATTCCATCTTCTCGCCTCCTCTCGCCGTTGTTGTGCTTCTCCTCAGCATCTTAGAACATACCCAATCCATAGCACGAGAACTGTATTTGCCGCCACTAGGAGCAGCTTTGTACGAAAACTACCGTCGTAGTGCTCAAAGGCAAGAAGAGCCGCAAGCACGGACACAACAGAATCGTTCCACCGAATCTGATACCCGCTGTGCCCGTTGCGCTCGTATGGCATCTCCTCACCGTAGCACTTGCCCTTGTTGGTGAGTCTCCACATACCGTTGAAACGCACCTGTAAGCCTGCGTTTTGGAGCAGTGCGTTCGCCTTGCGTGCGTTCACGCCGAGCCGCGCGCCGATCTGCGTTGCGTTGAGAAAACCCGTCTCATGCTCTGCTGGAGGGATGAGTTCCTTGACCTCCTCCATGTCCACGCCGTACGCCCGCTCAATCATGCTCGTTGCCTTGGCGAGCGCGATGCCGCTCTTCACGCCGAAGAGTTTTTGAAGCTCTGCAGCCGTGCTGTGAATGTCCCGTACCGCCGTCCCGACCATGCGCGTGCGGTACTTCGGATTCTTCTCAAGTTTCGGGACGGTGTAGCTGCCTGTCTTGCGGATTGCAGGGAGGACTTCATCGGCCAGTTTTGCCTGGAACAGTTGCGCTCGTTCGTTGTTCGCCTTGAATCCGAGACGATAGACCATGTTCTCGGGAAGGAAATCACCGGGTTTGATACCGTCCCCACTTGTGGGGATGAATCCAAATTCCTTGAGATAGCTGTTGACACGCTCCCAGCGCACTACCTCATTGCCACTTTTGGCAATCTGTGTAAATCCCCAGCCACGCGCCACGTCCTCAGCATTCAGCCAAGCGTTGCCGTCTTTGGCAATATAACCTCGTACATTGCCGATCGTCATGATGTTTGCCATACATTTACTCCTTTCATTCCCCCAACGCATACCACCACGGCTCATCGGGGGTTTGTTCCTCCTCTGCTTCCAGCGGGATGGAGCGGACGACCGTCTCTACCGCCGCCATGTCAACGTCGTACACCCCGTTCATCATTCGGATTGCCTCTGCAATGGCAACATCATCCGCGACACGAAAAATCCTTCGCAGGGACATTGCATCCCGTCGAATCTGCTCCGCGCACTCCGCGACCGTGCAAGGACAGTCAATCAGAGGTGCGTTTTTCATCGACATGGCATGGATGCGCTTCCTGACAGCCTCCACATTAACCTCTCGCTCGTCCAGTCTGCGAAGCCCTCTTTCGATGGCGGCATCCTTGTCACCGCCGAACTTGCAGAAGAACTCTGCATCACGGTGAATTTCATGCGCTGCACGTTCGACTGTGGCGTTCATTTTTCTCCTCTGTGTTGATTATAATTCAACCTAATTGGCAAAAAAAATCTTCTGCTGCTCAGCAAGGTTGCTGAGATTCAACAGTTCGTACAGTTTCGAGATTTCACTTGCCTTGAACTCCGTGATGTTATTGACCTTCTGATACAGTCCCATCTCAGAAATACCAAGGCTTTGTGCAACTTTTTTCTTCGTAAGTCCTGCGCGTTTCAGCGCAATCTCAAACTCTATAGTATCTGTCATCCTCACTCCTCCTTTGTTGAATATAAATCTACACTCGTATAATATCATTGCGTAGATTATATGTCAACATTTTTATTTGCAAAAATAAATAAATGTTGATTTTCAAGAAACGATATAGTACACTGAACATACACTATAGTTTATGTCTAGGTGGTGTTTATATGTTGGAGATATATAAAAGGATTCGCGCCCGAAGAGAAGAACTCGGCATATCACAAGAGGAACTAGCAAAACGCATGGGGTATAAGTCACGATCCTCGATCAACAAGATTGAAAAGGGGGAGAATGATATTCCACAATCTAAGATCGTCGCTTTTGCTCAGGCATTGAGAACAACGCCGGAGGCTCTTATGGGCTGGGAAACTTCCGATACCTCGCCGCAATCAAATACTCCCTCCGATCCAGCGAGTATCTTATTGGACGATGAAGAAATCCGCACGCTTGCGCGTAATGGTCTGGAAAACCTGCCACCCGAACAACAGGAAAAAAAGAAAGCGCAATTCAAAAAGATCATGAGCGTTGTATTCGATGAAGACGACGATGAGTAGGCTTCCCAAAGCCCCGCGCTGGAAACGCTCCATACAGGCTGCATACAATTTTCTCATTGAGAACGAGGAACGCACTCTTCCCCTTGACCTTCATAAAGCTCTGAAATCACATGGATACAGCCTAAAAACATATTCCCATATTGCCGAAAAAAGCGATGCATCACTCTTCGATGTCTGTGAATCCCTTGGTTCGAAAGATGGAACAGCAAAATACCGCGACCGACGCGATAAACACGTAATATGCTACAACGACACGATAAAGCCATGCGGGCGCATCCAATGGACGCTCGCACACGAGCTTGGACATATCGAATTGGGACATCTGAGGGACTTCCCCGAAACAGGAACAAAACGCCCTGCCCTTAAAAAATCAAGCTACAGAATCCTCGAAGCCGAAGCCAATGTGTTTGCCCGTGAGTTATTAGCCCCATCGACGGTATTTATCTACATCGCAGAAACATACAATGTTCGTGAGGCGTTATGCTTTTATACGGTTGCCCGATCAGTTTTTAGACTAAGCAAGGAGGCATCCTACTACATCGCCACAGACTTAGCCCGTAACTATAGTGTATATGCAAGGGGCGCACGTTATTTAGGCGGTATTCCTGTTGCCGAGATGTATGAGGACTACTTACGTGAGCACCATTTCAAATTGTTGTCGGATATGTATTTCTTTTCATCTTGGCTGGAGAGCTATCGGTATGAGTTTGAGCTGTTGTCCTATCTCGGATTGGGGAGACATCTAGAAAGAACCCATCCGGGGCTGCGCTCGATCAGTGATGTAATACTGGCGATCCTATCTAAACTCTCGCCGTCTAGTGATTGCTGAACGTCATGTGTGCCGCTAGGTGGAGGACATAAAACAACGCCATCGTAGGCGGTGGGAAGGTGAATATATGGACATAGAGTATGCCAAGGCCGCTGTGAAAGCCATTGGAGGTATGGACAAGCCAACAAAACAACGCCTCAAAAAAGCGATTGAGGGTTTGCCAAAAGGTGATGTAAAACCGCTCAAAGGAAGCGATTCAATGTATCGGCTTCGCGTCGGCGGTTGGCGCATTGTTTTCTCTTTTCCTGATACGAATACGATTCTGATTGAGAAAATCGCTCCACGCGGAGATGCCTACAAAGGAGGGTTATTGATATGACCGTAAAAGCACAGATTGTAGAAATGATGGACTTTGTTCCCGAGCGTGAACTCCCAATTATCTTGGAGGTGGTCAAACGTTTTATCCCAAGCGATATTGATGACCGCATGACAGAAGACGACTTGAATTCCCACCGACGCGCCATGGAGGAATATAGGAGCGGTGAAACCGTTTCTCATAGTGAGATTGACTGGTGAAGAGGCCGTAAAAAGACACTACTTGCATCCCATCGGGGGACTGTGCTATAATGTGCTTGGCAAACGAGATTAGCATTACGACACACGAAAAGCCCCCAAGGTGCGAACTTGGGGGCTTTTCTGTTCCCATCGTGCAGGCAGGGCTTAACGCCTAGGCTTGTTGCCTTTTTCTCATCCGTCAAGCCATTTGCAGAGATAGTGGCAGACTATCCCCGCCAGAACGGAGAGCAAAAACGAGATTAACATCCTTGACACACCTCCTTCCCGTGCCGGTATGGAGGAGGCAACGCATCCAGTATAACACAGTTCAGAGCATTCCGCTATACGGTCTAACCGCCTCGAATCCGACACGGTTAAACCAGTCGATTTCGACGGGGTTGGAAATGCAATTTGTTAACGCCGGCAAATTGCAAAATAAAAGCCGCCCGGCGCTACCAACACCGAGCGGCAGACATGACGCGAATCATGCCCTATTGCACCTAAATCCTACCATGATTCGCCTCCTATGACAAGGGAGGTATTTTTTTATGTCGAGCAAAATCAGAATCCGAAAGCGCGGAAAGACGTATTCCTACAGCTTTGATATCTCAAAGAATCCGCGCCGAATGAAAGAAAAAGGAGGTTTTGCTACAGAGGATGATGCATTTGATGCAGGCGTGAAAGCATACACCGACTGGAAAAACGGCAACATTGGTATCACCTCTGAGAAAGTCAAGCTGCGGGACTATCTCGCATCGTGGCTGGAGAATGTCGTGCGTCCGAATGTGAAGCGCACAACGTACCAAAATTACAAATCAGAAATCAATACGCATATTCTTCCCATAATTGGAGATGTCTATGTGCAGGAGCTGCGTCCGCGCGACGTGGATGCATGGCTTATGCAGCTGGCGCGTGCGGGGATGAGTCACGGAACAATTCAGCAGACAAAGACGGTGCTTTCCGTCGCTCTACGCTATGCGGTATACCCCGCCGAACTGATCTCTTCCAATCCCGTCACGGGAATTCCCATTCCGCGCAGTGCCCCGCGCAAGGTGATCGAACGCACCGTTATCACACCAGAGCAGTTCGCCGCAATACCAACAGATTCAAGATACTATGCCGTAATGAAGCTCATGTATCACACGGGAATGCGCATCGGCGAGGTGCTAGGCCTCACGTGGGATGATGTTGATCTGTCTACGGGTGAGATTCATGTCGTACGCCAACGGAATCAGCACAAGTATTTTGAGACGCCGAAAACAGAGACCAGCATCCGCTCGTTCTACACCGACCCAAATCTCATGGCCTTCCTGCAAGCACTCAAACGAGAACAGGCAAAAAATGAGATGCGCCGTGGCGAAGCATATCAGCTTGTCTACGAGGATGTGCAAAACGGCGGTGCGCTTGTTATGCTCCCGAAAAAGATTCACGCTCCTCATAATTACGTGCACCGCTCGCTGATCTGCATCAAGCCCGACGGTACAATCTATACGCATGAGGCGGTAAAAAACGCAGTGTCAAGGCTCGGACTGAACTCTCACAGCTTCCGCCATACACACGCGACGCGTCTCATCGAAGCAGGTGCGAAGCCTGTTGACGTTGCCGCACGTCTCGGGCACGCCGACGCAACAATCACGCAGAATCTTTACGCGCACGACACGGAGGAGATGAGGAAGGAGACGGCGCGCATCTTTGGCGGGCTTGTAGACAAATGATTGTCGTAGACAATTTGTAGACAAGCCGATGAGAGAAGTCGCTAACCCCTTATCTATAGTGGGTTTTCCCGTCCGCTTCTCATTATGTTCTATAATAGAACGCATCTCATTCGGCAGGGGGCATTTTGTGTGGCAACAACAAAGGTAAGGACCTATAACTATCTGATCTCGTGCGGGCATCTGTGCTCGGACATCAATCAGGGCGCGCTCGCGGCGGTGCTGCCGTTCCTGATCGCGGCCTATCACTACGACTATGCGACGGCGGCGACGCTCGTGCTGTTCTCAAATCTCGTTGGCTCGGTGGTGCAGCCGATCTTCGGGCAGCTCGCCGATCGACACAATCGCCCGTGGCTGATTCCGCTCGGGCTCCTCCTCGCCGGCGGCGGCATGGCACTCACGGGTGTGGTGACGACGTTCCCCGCTCTGTGCGCAGCAGTCGCGGTGAGCGGGACGGGCGCGGCGATGTTCCACCCGCAGGCGGCGCGGCTCGTGCATCACGCCTCGGCGGAGGGCGAGCGCGCGAAGAATATCAGCATCTTTTCTTTTGGCGGCAATCTCGGCTTTGCCCTCGGTCCTGTGGTCATGACCGCCGCCGTGACAACGTTCGGCCTCGTGGGAACGCTCGTCTTTCTCATCCCCGAGGTCATCATCTGCGCCGTCTTCCGCCATCATCTGCGTGGGCTCTACGAGCTGAACGCTGCACCGCAGGCGGCGGAGGAAAAGGCACGTCCGCAGGGCGTCAATCAGTGGAGCTCGTTCCTGCGTCTGACCGCCATTGTCTTCGGGCGTTCGATCATTTTTTTCGGCATCAATACCTTCCTCGCGCTGTACTGGATTCAGGCGCTCGGACAGACGGAGGCGATGGGCAACGCCGTGCTGAGCGTCTACTATGCAATCGGCGCGGCGTGCACGCTGCTCGGCGGGCGGCTCGCCGACCGCTATGGCTATCACCGCATGATCCGCATCGGAGCGGTGATTCTGCCGCCGTGCATCTTCCTCTTTACGCAGGTACACTCCCTCGTGCTCGCCGCCCTGCTCCTCCTACCGATTGCGGCGTCGCTCAGTCTCATCTACAGCCCGATGGTGGTGCTCGGTCAGCAGTACCTCCCGAACCGCGTGGGGCTCGCCTCAGGCGTGACGCTCGGACTCGCGGTCAGTGTCGGCGGCGTCTTTACGCCCGTGCTCGGCCATATCGCAGATGGACAGGGACTCACGACGGCACTCTTCACCGTCGCCGCCATCGCCCTCATCCCCGCTGTGTTCGCCTTCCTCCTGCCGCCTGTGAAAAGGGGCGCATCCGCATGACCTACACGACACGCTATTCCTCGCCGCTCGGCAAAATTATCCTCGTGAGCAACGGTACGGCACTGACGGAGCTGGACTTTGCAGAGGATGTCTCCGCCGCATCAGCGACGCGCACGCAAAAAGACCTCCCCGTGTTCGAGGAGGTCTCTCGTTGGCTCGATGTGTACTTTGCGGGGCGTGATCCCGGTGCTCTGCCGCCGCTCGCGCCGCACGGCACGGCATTTCAGCAGGCGGTATGGAAGATCCTGCGCAGGATTCCCTACGGCACGACGACGACATACGGCAGGATTGCCGCGCATATCGCCGCCGCACGCGGCGGGCGGATGTCGGCACAGGCCGTCGGCGGTGCGGTCGGGCGCAACCCGATCTCCATCCTCATTCCCTGTCACCGCGTGATCGGTGCAGATAGCAGCCTCACGGGCTATGCGGGCGGGCTCGACAAGAAGGAAGCACTGCTGCGGCTGGAGGGCGTACAGCTCCCTCCTACAGGTGTAGAAACTCTGCGGGGGTAAGGATGCGGGGCGTCGTCAAACCAGACGCCAAGAAGTCCTTATCCCCTGTCAACAGCACATCTGCCTTGGCAGCATAGGCAGCCCGAAGGATTGGTCGGTCTGCCGCATCACGAATCTGCTGTTCTGCCGGGATGATCTGTTCCGGCACGGCAACGAGTTCGATTGTCTCGTATGCAAGCTGCAAAAAGTGTTCCATGGCTGGTATCTTCTGCGGAAATTTCCGCGCAAAAATACGCTTCAATTCACTGACATTCTGATCGCAGAGGATCGCTGTATACGGATATGTGACGGCTTTTACATAGGCACGATACGGTGTCCCATGTCCAAGGATTGCAGAAATTAGGACATTCATATCAACCAGAATGCGCGCGATTCCCTCCGCGGCGTTCCTCTTCCACCAGTGCCATGACATCGTCCTCCGTCAGATCTGCTCCCACGCTGCCCATCTCGCGATGTATCGTCTGCATCGCATAGATGGCAGAGTTCACCAGCCGCACGGAGCCCTGCTCCACCACGAAGGTCACATGACTACCGTTTGTGACCCCAAGGATGTTGCGCACATCCTTGGGGATCGTCACTTGCCCCTTTGCCATGACCTTTGCATTGTCAATAAACGTATCCGATGAAACAGCCATTGCCACGGTGAACACCTCCTCAAAGTAGGAAAAGTAGGGATTCTTCCTTCATTATAGCAGAAAGCCCGCACCTCATCAATCAGGTCTTACTCCTCCTCCGCCTCTCTCTGTTCACGTGACGCCTTCGCCTGCTGAGCAATCGCGTCACAGACACAGCCGCCCGTGGGAATAGGGACGCCGCGCTTGCGCGCCTTGTGCGCCTCGTAGCGGCGTTTGCCCTCCTCGAAGGCGGCACGCGCCTCCTCGGTCTTGAGCTCGAGCGGCGGCACGGCCTTCGGGCGTGCATTGCGGTCGAGCGCAACCATGGTAAAGTACGCCGAGAGTCCGAGCTGCGGATCGCTGCCCTCGTCAAGATCCTCGACGATGACGTTGACGGAGATCTCCATCGAGCTGTGTCCGACGTAGACGATATCTGCCGTCACGACGACGAGGTCGCCGATGCGGATCGGCAGGTGAAACTCGAGCTCATCGACACGTGCCGTGACGACGTTCGAGCGCGCATAGCGCCGCGCCGCCGCGTATGCTGCCGAGTCCATCAGCTTCATGATCTCACCGCCGTGGACATTCCCGTTCGGGTTGGCCTGACTCGGCATCATGACCTCGCTGATGACGATGCGGCTGTCCTTCATTTTGCATTCACTCATATTCTGTTCCATCCCTTCCATAAATTACGTAAACGATGACGATTCTACCACACTTTACTGAAAAAAACCGTCGCATTGGAAACAAAAGATGCCCGGCAAAAATCCTCCTTGACACCTGCGGCTCCATCGGTGGTATAATCGCCATAGGAATGGATTGGAATACAGGAAAAGGGGGATTTCTTTGTATCTGGAAAAAATCACGTCGCCTGCCGACATCAAGGGGTATACGGCAGAGCAGCGCAGGGCGCTCGCACAGGAGATGCGCGAGGCACTCCTAAAGCGCGCGAGCATTCACGGCGGGCACTTCGGCCCCGACTTTGGCGCAGTCGAGGCGATCATCGCCCTGCACACGGTGTTCGACTCGCCGACGGACAAGATCGTCTACGACGTGTCGCATCAGTCCTACCCGCACAAGATGCTGACGGGGCGCGTCGAGGCGTATCTCGTGGAAAAGGAGTACAACGAGGTATCGGGCTATACGAATCCCGAAGAGAGCCCGCACGACTTCTTCAACGTCGGACATACGTCCACCTCGATCAGCCTCGCGACGGGTCTCGCCAAGGCGCGTGACCTCGCGGGACGCCACGAGAACATCATCGCCTTCATCGGCGACGGCTCGATGTCGGGCGGTGAGGCACTCGAGGGGCTGAACGTCGCGGGCGAGATGCAGACGAACTTCATCATCGTCTTTAACGACAATGATCAGTCCATCGCCGAGAACCACGGCGGCATGTATAAGGAATTCCGCCGCCTGCGCGAGACGAACGGCATGGCGGAGAATAACCTCTTTCGCGCGATGGGCCTCGACTACCGCTACGTCGCCGACGGCAACGACTGCGAGGCACTGATTGATGCGTTCCGTGCGGTAAAGGACAGCCAAACGCCCGTCGTCGTCCACATCCATACGCAGAAGGGCAAGGGCTACAAATTCGCCGAGGAAGACCATGAGACGTGGCACTACCGTATGCCTTTTGACATTGAGACGGGCGCACTGAAGCAGCCGTACACCGATCCCTTCCTCGCGGCGACGGTGGACTTCGTCAAGGCAGAGGCACAGAGGAATCCGAACTTTGTCTTCCTCGCGGCGGGCACGATGGGCGGCATTGGGCTCACGCCCGCCGACCGCGCGGCGCTCGGCACGCAGTACGTCGACGTGGGCATCGCAGAGGAGCAGGCCGTCGCGATGGCATCGGGGCTCGCGCGCGGCGGCGCGCGCCCCATCTTCGGTACGTACAGCACGTTCTTCCAGCGCGTCTACGATCAGATGGCGCAGGATGTCGCGGTCAACAACAACCCCGCCGTTTTCCTCACCGTCGGAGCATCCATGTACTACATGAACGACGTGACGCATCTCGGCTTCTTCGACATCCCGCTCTTTGCGAATATCCCGAACCTCGTCTTTCTCGCGCCCGCAGGTATCGAGGAGTATCTCGCGGTGCTGCGCTGGGCGCTCGCGCAGACGGCGCATCCTGTCATGATCCGCGTGCCCGTCATGGGCTATGAGACGTCGCCCTACCCCGTGCGCACGGACTACAGCGCACTCAATCGCTATCAGGTCGTCACGGAGGGCGCGGAGGTCGCCATCATCGGTACCGGCAACTTCGCACAGATGGCGAGTGACGCGGCCGCCGAGCTCGCGAAGGACGGCGTGCACACGACGGTCATCAACCCGATCTTCCTCTCGGGGCTCGATACGGAGCTGCTCGACAGGCTGAAGGCGAAACACCGCCTCATCCTCACCCTCGAGGACGGCACGCTCGAGGGCGGCTTCGGGCAGAAGATCGCCGCATACTACGGCATGGACGAGCACATCCGCGTGCGCTGCTACGGGCTCTCGAAGGAATTCCACGACCGCTACAATCCCGAGGAACTGGCGCGGGAGCATCATCTCACCGCCGAGCAGATCGTGGCGGATACACTGCGCACGCTGAAGAAAAAAATGAGTGCCGCTCAGACGAACCATTGACAGCAGTCAGCAGGCTTCACCGGATCAATCATCCGCCAAAATTATCCCGCGCTCACAGCGGTGAGAGTTATTGAAAAGCCCCTTCATTTATAGTATAATATCTATATTATTGGTTCACGTGTGCCCCCACATCGGTGCGGCACAGGGGATATGGTCATCTATCTATTCGGATGGGAGAGGTTTTATATGACGCAGGAGACAGTAACCATCGAGAACAAGACGGGCATTCACGCGCGTCCCGCATCGGTTTTCGTTCAGACGGCGACGAAGTTCAAGTCCAAGATCCAGATCGAGGCAAAGGGCAAGAAGGTCGATGCCAAGAGCATTCTCATGCTGATGAGCATGGGGCTCGTGCAGGGCACGCAGATGAATATCATTGCCGAGGGTGAGGATGAGGCAGATGCCGTGAAGGCTCTTGCCGATCTCGTCAACTCGAAGTTCGGCGAGGAGTAAAATCATACGGAGGACGCCCGAGGGTACATATTCCTCGCGGCGTTTTTTCATCAGTCACCACAGAAAAATTTTCACTGTGCAGATTCCCATGGGGAAAGGGGATTGTTATGGCAGAAACCATCCGTGGAAAAGGCGTCATCTCCGGCATCGCTGTCGGACAGGTCCTGCTCGCTGGGCAAAACCTTGACGGCTACCTTGCCGCCTATAAACCAGGTACGGTGGACGAGGAGCAGGCAAAGGCGAATGAGGCAATCTCCGCCGTCACTGAGGTGCTGCTCTCAACCATCGACCGTCTGCGCAAAGAGGAGCAGACGGAGCAGGCCGCCATTCTCGAGGCGCACCGCATGATGGTGCAGGACCCCATGATGGCGGAGAACATCGCCGCCAAGATCGCGGCGACGGGCAGCGCACCGCAGGGCATCCTCGACGCGGCGAACGAGCAGGCACAGCTCTTTGAGCAGATGGAGGACGAGTACTTCGCCGCGCGCGCGGTCGATCTGCGCGACGTGGGCAAGCGCATCGCGAAATACGTCCTCGGCGTCAAGGAGCCGGAGATCGGCTCCAGTCAGGTCATCCTCGTCGGCGAGGAGATCGAGCCGTCCGTCGTCGCAGGCATGCCCACCGAGCAGATCGCGGGCGTCATCCTCGGCTCGGGCAGCGCGACGAGCCACGTCGTCATCATCGCAAAAGCACGCGCCATCCCGACCGTCCTCGGCATCGGCGACAAGATCGACCTCATCCATGACGGCGACGAGGTCATCCTCGACGGCAGCCGCGGCGACATCGTCATCCGCCCGACGGAGGAGGAGCGCTCCCTCTACGAGACGAAGATCGAGGAGCAGAAAAAACTTGCGGCGCACTACGCCGCGCTCAAGGATCTCCCCGCCGTCACAAAGGACGGCGTGCGCGTCGAGCTGACGGCAAACATCGGCACGCACATGGACGTGGACAACGCACTGACCTACGGTGCGGAGGGCGTCGGGCTGTTCCGCTCCGAGTTCATCTTCATGGGCTCGACAACGATCCCGACGGAGGAGGATCAGTTCAAGGCATACCGCGCTGCGGTCGAGAAATGCGGCGGCAACATCTGCGTCATACGCACGATGGACATCGGCGGCGACAAGCCCCTGCCCTATCTCAACATCGACCCGGAGGAGAACCCATTCCTCGGCTATCGCGCCCTGCGCATCAGCCTCGATCGGCACGACCTCTTCCTCCCGCAGATCAAGGCGATCCTGCGCGCCGGCCTCTACGGCAAGGCGGCGATGATGGTGCCGATGGTCATCAGCGTCAGCGAGATCCAGCGCGTGCAGAAGCTCGTCGAGCAGGCCAAGGTTGAGCTCGCCCACGAGGGCAAGGAGTACTCCGACGACGTACAGGTCGGCATCATGGTCGAGACCCCTGCCGCCGCTGTCGTCTCCTCACTCCTCGCACCGTACGTGGACTTCTTCAGCATCGGAACGAATGATCTCATTCAGTACACCCTCGCGGTCGACCGCGGCAACGCGCAGATCGCCCATCTCTACAACCCGTTCAATCCCGCCGTCCTGCGTCTCATCAAGCGCACAATCGAGAGTGCGCGCGAAGCGGGCATCTGGGTGGGCATGTGCGGCGAGATGGCAAGCGACCCGTACGCCGCCGTCCTCCTCCTCGGCATGGGCATCTCGGAGCTCTCCATGAGCGCGCCGTCCATTCCGCGCGTCAAGGAGATGATCCGCTCCGTCACCATGGAACAGGCAAAGCAGCTCCTCGACGATGTGATGAAGATGGAGCACGGCGTCGATATCCGCGCCTACATGCACAAGACGCTCGAGGCATCGGACGCCAGCGCGAAAATCTAAGGGAATCACTGATAAAATAAAGTCCGTCAGATTGGCGTAGATTTTTCGTCCGATTGAGGAGGCAAACCGGACGCATAGCCAAAGCTATGTGGAGGATTTGCCGACAAAAAGCGGGCAAAAAAGATGCGCTAAGATGGCGGTGCTGAATTTATCAGTGCTTCCCTAAGGAATCGCTGATCCGTGATTCTCTGAAAATCTATGCAGACTAGGGGCTGTTGACGAAGTGACAAACTTCGTATCACAGCCCCTGTTTTGTGCCCCTTCCACCGCTCTCGCGGTCCCCCTTCCCCGTGATAGCGGGAAGGCTTTGGATAACGGCATAGCAGCTTCCCCCGCTTGCGGGGGAAGTGGCGAACGCAGTGAGCCGATGGGGGCAGCCCCATTTTCCATGTGGAGGACATAATGACCCTATCCATCGACAGCACCGCCTGTGTCTCCTGCGGCATGTGCGCGGAGCGGCTGCCCGACCTCTTCGTGATCGATCGCACGCTGCGCTGCGCCCGCCTCCTGCGTCAGCCCGCCCTGATGGAGGAGGACGATGCCCTCGAGGCGGCGGAGGACTGCCCGACGGGGGCGATAGTTTTTTGTACGAAAGCCGTCTCTTTGTGATAAAATAAGAATATCATTTTGTGTCAGGGACAAAGGGGGATATATCATGACAGAGGTAACGAAATCACCGTTCGGCACGATGCCGGATGGGCGCGCGATCGAGCTCTATACACTGCGGAACGCACGCGGGACAACCGTCGCCGTCACGACCTATGGGGCGCGGCTCGTCTCGTTTACACGCGAGGTGAACGGCACACCGATCGACATCGTACTCGGCTATCGGAGCGGCGCGGACTACCTGCGCGACACAACGTCGATGGGCGGCGTCGTCGGACGACACGCCAACCGCATCGCGGACGGGCGCGTCACGATCGGCGGGCATACCTACCAGCTCGAGCAGAACTCGGGCTCGCACAAGCAGAACCACATTCACGGCGGAACGCACGGCCTGCACTACCATCTCTGGGCGGCAGAGCCCGTCGCGGACGGCGTGGCGCTCACAGCGATCAGCCCCGAGGGAGAGGGCGGCTACCCCGGCAACCTCGAGGCGACTGTGACCTACCGCCTCACCGACGACGACGCGCTCATCCTCTCCTACCGCGCCGTGAGCGACGCAGACACCGTCTGCAACCTCACGAACCATGCCTACTTTAACCTCGACGGCACAGCCGCCCCCTCCGTCATGGAGCACACGGCGGAAATCTTCGCCGATGAATTTACATGGGCGGACGCCGAGTCCCTGCCCGACGGGCGCATCCTCCCCGTCGCGGACACGCCGATGGACTTCCGTGCGCCACATCGCATCGGCGAGCGCATCGACGCGGACTACGACGAGCTCCGCATGGCCGGCGGCTACGACCACAACTGGGTCCTGCGCGGCGATCCCGCCCCCGCGCCCTATGCCCATCTCAAAAAGGCAGCGCGCGTCACGAGCGCGCAGACAGGGCTCGCCCTCGACTGCTGGACGAGCCAGCCGGGGCTGCAGTTCTACACGGCAAACGCCCTCGGCAAGTCGCCCCTCGTCGGCAAGGGCGGTGCCCCCTACACACGGCGCAGTGCGTTCTGCCTTGAGACACAGTTCTTCCCGAACGCATTCGCGCATCCGCATTTCCCACAGCCCATCCTGCGTGAGGGCGAGGTCTGGACGGCGGAAACCGTCTACCGCCTGAGTGAGCTCTGAGCGGGCGTATTTCATCGTGAGACTGCTGCGCACCTTCTGCGCAGCAGCTTTTTGTACCTGCATAGTCCCTCATCCATAGAGATTCTTTATGTTGTGCGAGGTTTTTTCAATCGTTCATTTATACAAAATTGCTAGACTTTTCCTGGGCCGCGCGGTAAGATAGGAACAAGAGTTGTGCTTCAGTCACAAAAGCTAAGGGAGGATTGTAAATGAACATTCACGAGTACCAATCCAAGCAGGTTCTGCGCGAATTCGGCGTCAATGTCCCGAACGGACTGCCGGCGTTTACCGTCGATGAGGCGGTCGCGAACGCGGAGAAGCTCAGTACCCCCGTCATCGTCGTCAAGGCGCAGATCCACGCAGGCGGACGCGGCAAGGCAGGCGGCGTCAAGATCGCGAAGAACAAGGACGAGGTCCGCGCCTACGCGCAGGAGCTCCTCGGCAAGACACTCGTCACCCACCAGACCGGCCCCGAGGGCAAGGTTGTGAACCGCCTCCTCATCGAAGAAGGCTCGAAGATCAAAAAGGAATACTACCTCTCCTTCGTCGTTGACCGCCAGACGGCGAGCATCGTCATGATGGGCTCTGAGGAAGGCGGCGTGGAGATCGAGAAGGTCGCCGCCGAGTCTCCCGAGAAGATCATCAAGGAGTATATCGACCCCGTCATCGGGCTTGCTCCATTCCAGGCGACGCGCATGGCGTACGCCATCAACATCCCCGGCCCCGCGGTCCGCAAGGCGGCGGCGCTCATGCAGGGACTCTATGCCGCATTCATCGGCAAGGACTGCTCGCAGGTCGAGATCAACCCGCTCGTCGTCACCGAGGACGACGATGTGATCGCACTCGACGCGAAGCTCAACTTTGACGACAGTGCTCTCTTCCGTCACCCCGACATCGCGGAGCTGCGCGATGAGACCGAGGAGGATCCGAAGGAGCGCGAGGCAGCGGCCGCAGGGCTCAACTACGTCAACCTTGGCGGCGATGTTGCGTGCATGGTCAACGGCGCAGGCCTCGCCATGGCGACCGTCGACATCATCAAGCACTATGGCGGCGAGCCTGCGAACTTCCTCGATGTCGGCGGCGACTCCGAGCCCGAGAAGATCGCCAAAGCATTCAGCATCATGCTTGAGGGCGGTCAGGCAAAGGGCATCTTCGTCAACATCTTCGGCGGCATCAACCGCTGTGACAACATCGCCAACGGCATCATCGAGGCGGCCAAGATCATCTCGAAGGACGGGAAATCCCTCCCGGTTCCCGTTGTCGTCCGCCTCGAGGGTACGAAGGTCGAGGAGGGACGCGAGATCCTCAAGAATACGCCGATCGGCAACGTCTTCCCCGCACCCACGATGGAGGGCGGCGCAGAGCAGATCGTGAAACTCGTCGCACAGGCGAAGGCGTGAGAGAGGGAGGTATACGATATGTCAGTCATGATCGATAAGGACACCAAAGTCATCGTCCAGGGCATTACGGGCAAAGCGGCCATGTTCCACACGCAGCAGATGCTCGCCTACGGCACAAAGATCGTCGCAGGCGTCACCCCCGGCAAGGCAGGCCAGGAGGTGCACGGCGTCCCCGTCTTCAACACCGTCGCCGACGCCGTCAAGGCAACGGGCGCAACGGCATCTGTCATCTACGTCCCCGCGCGCTTTGCGGCGGACTCCATCCTCGAGGCGGTTGACGCAGAGCTCGACCTCGTCGTCTGCATCACCGAGCACATCCCCGTGCTCGACATGGTGAAGGTACGCCGCTACATGCAGGGCAAAAAGACGCGCCTCGTCGGGCCGAACTGCCCCGGCCTCCTCACCTCTCAGCAGTCGAAGCTCGGCATCACGCCGGGCACCGTCAGCAAGCCCGGCCACGTCGGCCTCATCTCGCGCTCCGGCACCCTCACCTACGAGGCGGCGTTCCAGCTCACGAACGCGGGCATCGGCCAGACGACCACCGTCGGCATCGGCGGCGACCCCGTCAAGGGCACGGACTTCATCGACGCACTCCAGCTCTTTAAGGACGACCCCGACACCTACGCCGTCCTCATCATCGGCGAGATCGGCGGCACGGCCGAGGAGGACGCGGCGAAGTGGATCAAGGAGAACATGCCGAACAAGCCCGTCTCCGCCTTTATCGCAGGACGTCAGGCGCCTCCGGGCAAGCGCATGGGCCATGCCGGCGCCATCATCTCCGGCGGCAAGGGCACGGCAGCGGACAAAGTCGCAGCGCTCAACGCGGCAGGCATCCCCGTCGCGGATACCGTCGCCCACATCGGCGAGACCATGGTCAAGCTCCTCAAGGAGAAAGGTCTCTACGACAAGTGCCATACCTGCTAAAAGGCAATAAAAAGTAAAACACGGTCGGATGAAGAAATTTATCTTCGTCCGACCGCATTTTTATGTGTGAAACGCCTGATCAATATCCCGCCCGCCATAGATCACACGGAGCACTGTCACTACTGCACCTTCGGTATCCACGGTGTAGAACACCTCAAATCGGTAAACAATTGTTAAGGAACAATGCGTCACCTTACAGCTCCTCCGCACGCGCAATCCGCTGCAGGAAAGTCTCCGCGAGTTCTTTCGCGCGGTAAAACACCTCCACAGGCAGAACGAGCAGCACGTAGTCATCCGTACCAATGTCCATCCCCGCGAGCAGCGTATCCGTCCACTGCGCATTAATTTCTTTGCTCCACGCCGGGACGCCGTATTCCGCGCTGAGCGCTGCAGGAAGGCCGATCGTCCGTCCCGCTGTCAGCTCATACAGCGCGGCGAAAAATTCCTCCTTCGCAGTTTTTGTGTCCAGCATGACGGCCCGCCCGCAGGAGACCAGTTCCTCCGCAAGCTCATACCATGCGTCATTCCATGCATCGCTCTCCTCGGTGCACTTCGGCGGCTTCACCCGTCGGCAGAATGTCTGCGCATCATCGCCGAGCAGCAGCTCTGCCACTGCCGTGAACGCTTCCTTTTTCTCCGCACTGCCCGTCTCGTGCATGTCCACATACGCGTCGGCGGGCGGAAGTACCGCATGCTCCACGAAAGACCGCATCATCACAGCAGCATCATCACTGCTGAGATCGGTGAGCCCATACGTTTTTCCATCCATCACGAGCAGCAGATTCACCCGACCGCGCTGCCGCCCGTGCATTGCCTTCATACACGTACAGCCCTGTATCGCGTGCGGCGGATACAGCTCCACGTACATATTGACACCGTCCCGCATCGCCCCAAGCTGCTTTTCGATGGCGACAATGTGAAATCCAGTCCTATTGTATATGCTGCTTTTCAGCCGCCATGTCTCGTAGGTATGAAAGACTTTTTCCTGCATCCAATCATAAAGACTCATAGCGTATCTCCTTATTCCATACACACATCTGCTGAATACTCTATCATATTCACCGCATCGGCTCAATTCGCCGCTTGCTGTTTTTTGATAAAAAATATCATCTTCGTTGTGTTTCTGCTTTATCTGCGTTATAATACGATAAAGCAGAAGTTTCTGCTTGTGCAGCAAAACAAACAAGGAGGAATCTGTTATGAACCAGCAGCAGCTCACCCGCATGGAGCACGACAAGGGCTTTGTCGCCGCACTCGATCAGAGCGGCGGCTCGACGCCGAAGGCATTGAAAGCATACGGCATCGACGAGAGCGCCTACCACGGTGACGAGGAGATGTTTACGCGCGTTCACGAGATGCGCACGCGCATCATCAAGAGCCCCGCATTCGACAAGAGCAAAATCCTTGCCGCCATCCTCTTTGAGAACACAATGGACCGCAAGATCGACGGCCTCTACACCGCCGACTATCTCTGGGAGAAAAAGGGCATCATCCCCATCCTGAAGGTCGACAAGGGGCTTGCGCCCGAGGCGGACGGCGTCCAACTCATGAAGCCCATCCCTGACCTCAGCACACTCCTTGACCGCGCGAACGCACGCCACATTTTCGGTACGAAGATGCGCTCTGTCATCAAGGAGGCAAACCCTGACGGCATCCGTGCCATCATCGACCAACAGTTTGCGTTTGGCAAGGAGATCATCGCAAAGGGCCTCGTCCCCATCCTCGAGCCAGAGGTCGACATCCACTGCCCCGACAAGGCGATGGCAGAGGAGATCATGTGCGGCGTCATCAAGGAGAACCTCGCCAAGCTCCCTGCCGATGCAAAACTCATGTTCAAGTTCACCATCCCCAGTGTCGATAATCTCTACGCCGAGATTATGAAGAACCCGCATGTCGTTCGCGTCGTCGCCCTCAGCGGAGGCTACTCCCAGAGCGAGGCGAACGAGAAACTCGCACGCAACCACGGCCTCATCGCCAGCTTCTCCCGCGCCCTCGCGCAGGATCTGCGCGCGAGCCAGAGCGACGCGGAGTTTGACGCCGTGCTGGAAAAGGCCGTCGACAGCATTTACAAGGCGTCCATTACCTGATGCACGTTTGTCCGTACTGTCCTTCTCCCTATATTCTCACGACACCATCCCCCACCGCATTCCGGCGGGGGATGGTGTCGTCCCTTTCGACAACCATAAAAGCGCAAGGAATCTTTTCCCTGCGCTTCAATCCTAATTTTTGAGAGACTCCGTACCGCCTCCCGTGATAAATCGCTCCACATCTCCGCGGGTTGGATATGATGACTGCGCACCTCGCTTCTGTACCCCCAATGCAGCAAACGCATTCGCCCACCGAAGTGCATCTCTGACATTTTTCTCTTGTTCATACATGGCAGCAAAGCATCCAATAAAGGAATCTCCCGCACCGGTCGTATCCACTGCCTCTACCACAAATGCTGGAATCAATTCAGCTCCACCTGCATGCAGCCAAAGAACGCCCTTTGAACCGAGTGTTACAATAACATTTTTCATCCCCTGTGCAAGCAGAATTGCTCCCGCCTCCTGGATGGCATCCATCGTGTCGACCACATGGTTCGTGAGAATCTCCAACTCCGTCTCATTCGGCATGAAAAAATCACAGCAAGAGATACGTGCCATATCCAGTTCCGTGCTGGCAGGCGCCGGATTAAGCAAAATAGGTACACCATGCTCCCGCCCAAAGGAAACAGCATGATAAACGACATCGTAGTTGACTTCTAACTGCAGAATAATCATCGAACACTTCCGCAAATCCTCTGCTGCACGCTCAATATCTTGAACATTGAGCAGGGCATTCGCCCCCTTATGGATCAGAATGCGATTTTGTGCCGTATCATCCACCCAGATGCTGGCGGTTCCATTGGGAGCATCAACGTGCTTTATGTAATCTCCTCGGATTCCCTCTGCACGCAGATGTACATCGATATCCTGTCCGAAAACATCTGTGCCGACAGCAGTCAGCATCAGAATATCCGCTCCCATGCGTGCAGCAGCCACAGCTTGGTTGGCACCTTTCCCGCCATACGCGATCGAAAAATCCTTCATTGCAAGCGTCTCGCCCGGCTCTGGCATTCGCTGTGCATAGGAGATTAAATCCATGTTGTTGGAACCAATCACGGCAATCATTCCGGCTTTCCTCCCGCTTCTCTAAGTTTTTGTGTGCTTTTTCGAATCTCGATGGTGGGATCAAGAATCACGCGCCGAGGTTTTGTGTGACGAGAAATCTCCTGCAGGATGAGATCCCCTGCTTTATTTCCCATGGTATATGCCGGCTGACGGATAGAGGTCAGCGGAACGGCGATAATCTGTGAGAAAAAGATATCGTCAAACCCCATAACGGAGATATCATCCGGAACTTCAACTCCCTGATCCTTCAAGGCATTGATCGCACCGTATGCCATCATGTCATTCAAACAGAGAATCGCAGTGGGAGCCTTTGGGAGAAGAACAGGTATGGAGGCATAACCGCTACGGTAACGAAAATCCCCTTCAACAATCAGCGCCGGGTCATAGGAAACCCCATGCTGTTCCAGCGCTGTCGTGTAGCCGCGCAAGCGATCGTCATTCGTCTTGAGCCCCAACGGACCACAAATACATGCAATACGATGATGTCCCAGTGAGAGCAAGTATTCCACGGCCATATAAGAAGCTTTGTAGTTGTCGATCGAAACAGTGCTGAACCCGCCAGGTTCGTTAAAGCAATCGATGAGAACGACCGGCCGATTCATCTTTCTGAGTGCCGAGAGCGTCTGTCTCTCTTTCTCCCCCAAGGTTTCCGATGACATGATCATAACCAAACCATCAACCATCTGAGTATTCATCATATTGACGGAGGACAGTTCCAAACGGTGCTTGTCATTGGAGTTGCCGAGCATCAGGTTGTACTCATTTTCGTGGAGCTTGTCTTCAAGCCCCTTTACAATCTCCGAGAAGAATACATTCGTGATATCCGGAATAATGAGACCGATGATCTTCGTAATGTTTTTTACCAAACCGACGGCAAATTTATTCGGGTGATAGTCCATTTTCTTGGCTGTATCCTCGACCAGTTTGCATTTTTCCTCAGAAATACGGTGGGGTTTCCCATTAAGGACCAAAGAAACAGTGGTCGTCGAGAGCCCAGTCGCCTTCGCAACATCCTTCAGCGTTGTAGCCATCTTCCAATCCTTAGTCAAAATACGCACGCAGCAGTTCGTCATAGCAAACAACGGCAGCAAGATATTTGTTCGTCTCAACGAACTCATCCGCAATGTGTGCGCAGTCATCCCGTCCAGGGCCGAACTGAATGCATTGAAGTTTCGAGCAGTGACGTATGAAGATCGATGCATCCGAAAAAAACTTAATTCCCTTATGCATAGGCATCACCCCCGTGCATTTATGCACTATTTTCCGGAGGGATTGGACGGCAGATGCCTCTGGGTCGATCGACACGGGACTCCGATCGTTCAGGACATCAAGGCTTATAAAAGCACCTGTGTGCCCTCCACAGACCTCGCAGCAGATGCGCTTTATCTGCTGCAGAGCATCTTGGTTCGACAGATTCGGCGTCGTTCGAATATCAAGTGTCATCGTACACCGATCCGCTACCATATTCTCCTTTACACCGCCGGAAATTCCCGAAAGCGTACAGGTCGCGTGCCCGAGCAGTGCATGATGAAACCCCTCAACATATTTGCGTATATTTGTGTACGCTTCATAAGCAGCATCAACAGCATTGACGCCTTTCTCAGGATAGGCACCATGTGCCGTCTGGCCCTGTACATTGAGTCTGACCCACAGCGTCCCCTTGGAGCATATACCGATCGCATTATCGGTCGGCTCTGCAATATATAGAATACCGCCTTGGAGCGGGAGCTCCGCCGCAATCGTCTCGGCTCCCAGTCCTGACGACTCTTCATCCGCCGTCAATGCGAGGTAGATATCTCCTCTGGGCGACTCTTCCCGCTGTGCAGCGGTGCGAAATGCGCAGAGCATTGCTGCGAGACCGCTCTTCATATCGCTCGTTCCGCGACCGTACTGGAGATCTCCCTTCTGCGTGAGCTGATCGGGCGGGAATGACCAACGCTCCGGATCACCGAACGGAACTGTATCCATATGACCGCAGAGAATCAAGGGCGGTTCCTTCCCCGTACCAACAATCCTGGAAACAAGACTGGCTCTGTCCTCTCCGCAGGGTACGATATAACTCTCAGCAACACTGCCGTCCAAAAGTCCCTTGATTTTTTCAGCGAGCCGTTGTTCATTGCCCGGTGGATTTGTCGTATTGGTTTCGACAAGCATCTTTAGGACGGACAGTGCCTCATCACGTTCCATCGTTTTTGCCTCTCTCAATTTGTCAGATAGTCAAAGATTCCCTTCCAGAGCACATTATAGCCTTCCCATGCAAGGAATTCCTGCGGCCCCCAGTGCGGCGCGCAGTCCGAGGTAAAGGCAGCCGTCTTCCCCTTCCCGAACTGTCCGAATGCGACCAGAGGGTCTCCACCGATCGTAATGGGAACGTCACATCCCTCACGCGGAAGGACCTTGTTGTACCCAAGGAAATGCGGCCACTGATTTGGCAGGGAAGCCAACGCCGGATGCGGAGCCACAACCTGCGGAGTGATGCCCTCCGGATGCTCTGCGCGGTCGTCACCGGGAATACAAACAATGGGGAGAATGTCCTGAACTGCGGTCTCTCCGTAACGCGCTTTCCCATCAATACCGGAGAACGACATATAACCGCCTACCATGAGGAAGGAGCCGCCCCCTTGAACATATTCCGCAATCGACTGGCAGCGGTTCGGAGCTTTGACACCGCGCTTAAAAGTATCATCCGAAAGCAACAGTGTATTCGAGCCGATATCGGAGAGCACAACGCATGCGTATTCAGAAAGTTCCTCTGCTGTACGGGGAAAGCGTTCCGCAACATACTGTCCTGGGAGATAGACGAGTTCATAGCCGGCCTTATCAATCGCCTTCGCCAGGAACTCAATCCCCTCTTCATACACACTTGTCACAAAGGTGTCAAAGCCCTTCACATGGGTGGTAAAACTCGTCCACGATTCCCCCGCTACCAATATTTTCTTCATTTCCATGATAACTCCTCCTTACGCGCAATAATTCATGATCAAATTCGCATATATCTTTATGGCATCAAGGTATTGCTTGATCTCCACATACTCATTCACTGCATGGCACTGTGCAAGCCGTCCGGGACCGTATTGAAGCGTTGGACACCCCGCGATATTGCGCCACGTCCGAGAATCGCACCCGGCAGGAGAGCCGACAATACGGACAGGTTCGCCCATCGCCCGCTCATAGGAAGTCTTGAATGCCTCGACAAAAGGATGTGCTAAATCCATCTCGAACGGATTCCCCGTCTGATAAATACTGATCTTCGGTCGATGTTCCCTGAGCCACTCATCGCCGTCTGCACAGCGCATTACGGTATCCGTATAGTCCTTGACGACCTCATCGTACGTCATGCCAGGAAGATAGTGCACGCAAAGCTGTATGCAGCAGTAGTTCGGAACCGTAGACCCCGCTTCACCGCCCTGAATAACACCGACATTGCCCGATGGAGGCGGAAGCAGTATATGTTTATGTGTCAGGAGCCAGCGATGTTCCAGTTCCTCCAGAGCGCGCATAATCTTGACAGTCTTATCGATGGCATTCACACCACCGATCTTCAAACCTGAGTGGACGGCAACACCCTCTGTCTCGATTTTGAAAAAGACCCATCCCATATGGGCGGCAACCAGTTCATAGTCCGTAGGTTCACATACAACGACGGCATCTGCCTTTTGCCCATGCATCGCCGCAACGAGAGAGCCGTTGCCCCCGCCCTCCTCATCACAGACCGAGGCGAATTTGACCGTACCAGGCAGCTCAAGCCCCGCATCCTGTATCGCCTTGACTGCCATGACCGCTCCCATGAGCCCTGCTTTCATATCACAGGCACCGACGCCATAGAGTCGTCCGCCCGTGATGATGCCGCCATAGGGATCGTATTCCCATTTCTCTGGATCACCGACGGGCATCGTATCAATATGACCGTTGAAGAGAATGCTCTTCGATCCGCAGCCGGTAAATTCCGCATAGACATTGAACCGATCATCATAAGCATGACCGAGATTTCCCTCATGATATTTTTCCCGACACGCTAGGATGACATCCTCCGTCAGAGGATCCTCAACGATACGAGAAGCTCCCATGGAGGAAAACAGCTGCTTCATATACAGCTGTCCCTCTTTTTCACGTCCGCCGCCGATGCCGTGCTCTATATCGTGCGTATCGATCTTCACCAACTCGACGAGATACTTCACATACTCATCTGCGTGTGCATCAATGAATTTCATCAGTTTATCCATGTGGGACACATCTCCTCTCCCGTAGATAGGACACGAATTCCGAGCGATGAAGGATTGTTTTCTCTAACCCGATCTTATGGGCAATCGCTCCAATCTGTGGTCGCGTAATTCGTGCCTCTTTGATAATGTCATCGCGGCTGAATATATCCTCCGGCCGCCCGTCCGCGATAATATGCTTATTCGCCATGACAATAACACGCTCAAACGCACTGACAACGAACTCCATATCGTGCGTTATGACAACGACCGCCGTATTCTCTCGCTGCAGATGGTCCAAAATATCACACAGGATCGCAATATGCCAGCAATCCTGTCCTGCAGTGGGCTCATCCCAGATCGTGTAGCGCGGCTTTGTCGCAAGTACCGCCGCGATCGTTACAAATTTTCTAGTGGAGTAGGAAATATCAAAGGGGTTCATATCTCTGCACTCTTCGAGCCCTGTGAGGCGCAGAACTTCTTCCGTGCGCCGCCCGATCTCATCCTCCTCCATGTGAAAATAGCGCGGCATATACTCGATCTCTTTCACTACTGTACTGTTGAAAATCTGCTCATCCGGATTCTGAAAGACATACCCCACCATTCTCGCAACTTGGGCAGTCGTCCGATCCTTGGTATTGATGCCGTCCACCAGAACATCTCCCTGTGTCGGTCGGTTTAGCCCATTCATCATCTTGACAGCTGTCGTCTTTCCTGCACCGTTCTGTCCAACAATGGCGACGCGCTCGCCGGGCCGCACGGTAAGGTTCAGCTGCTCATTTGCCAAGAATCCGTTCGGATAGGAGAACGAAACATCCTTCAGTTCAATACCTTCCATTAGAATCCCCACCCTTCGCGGATCATGCGACAGCATTCCTCATCTGTAATCGGAATAGAGGGCAGCGGAATCCCAGCCTCTGCCAATTCGTATGCCAGCTGCGCAGCCTCCGGCAGCTTCACGCCGAGTGCAGGAAGCCCAACATCAGACAGAACTTCCTGAGTTGTCCCGCATTTTACGATACTGCCGTCTTTAACAACAAGAACCTCATCACAGTAGGCCGCAATCATATCGATTTTGTGCTCCACGAGAATAATCGTCTTATCTCGTTTCTTCAGCTGCTCAATGATCCGAAAGATCTGCTGTGAGCCTTCTGGATCCAGCTGCGACGTTGGCTCGTCAATGACGAGAATATCGGGATCCATCACGATGATTGAGGCAAATGCGACACGCTGCCGCTGACCGCCAGAAAGTTCCGTCGGATTGTTCTGTGCAAGATGACCGATATCGAGCAGCTCCAATACCGCAACGACCCGCTCAACAATCTCCTTCGGCGGAATGCCCAAATTTTCCAGCCCCAGTGCGACCTCTTCAAACACCGTCTTTTTGACTCCACTGATCTGCGTAAAGGGGTTCTGAAAGACATATCCAATGTCCACAGAAAGTGCATCAACGTCCATTTCGGACATATCCGTCCCGTCATATAGAACGTGTCCCGAAAATTCCCCTTTGTAGAAATGAGGAATCAGACCGCGAATCAGACTACATAGGGAGGTCTTACCGCCGCCATTCTCACCGATCACACCGTAAAAACGGCCTTTCTCAAACGTAAAGGACACATCGTTCAGTGCCTTTTTATTCGACAGGGCATAGGAAAACGACACATGCTGCAGTTCTATCCGATCCATGTGTAAATCCTCCAAGCTATGAGGGCCAAAAGAGCCAGATCAAGCGCCCAAACGACGAGCTTTTCGGCGAGCGGTGGCTCCTTCAGCAACATCAGACTCGTATGCTTTGTCGGCGACGAGAACGCTCGCGCGTCCATTGCGATCGTCTTTTCCTCAGCATTGGAAATCGCACCGAGAACCAGTGGGCCGAGAATCGGGATAAAGGCCTTCGCCCTCGTCATCATGCCACCCTCCGTCTCGATGCCTCTGCATTTCTGCGAGTCCATAATCGTCTGCGCGGATTTGCCCAGATCAATTATCGTCTGAAATGCCGACAGCACGATGTAGGAGAATGTATGCGACATGCCTTTTTGCTCAAGCACCCAGACGAGTTCCTCCATCTCCGTCGTCTTGATGAAAAGGATGAAAGCACCACTGAACGCCATCACGAGGCCGGCCGATATAAGTCCCAGATGAATGCCCTCGGGTGTCACATGAATCCCTCCCAGTTGAAAAAGCACCTCAGAACCATTCGTAAAAGCCGCGCGCACGAGAAACAACAAGGACGCGAAGAACACGACAATTTTCCAATATACCGAAACAAAAGATCTCAACCGGCCTGCGCACGCGGCAAGCAATACCATCACCCCGGAAAGGATAAATGCGTACACAATGTCAAACAGAATGAATGCCGATACCGTAAGTGACGCTAAAATGTTGGCCTTACTCATCGGATTCATATCGAGCAGCACATTTCCCTTGATACGAGGGCGCAGAAAGGTATCTGTAAACGACCAGTCCAAGCGGTTCATCTCCTCTCTCACGCTAAGATCAGCTCCTCAGCACCGTCGAAAGTTTTATTTGACGCTGCAGCGGCGCGCTCACTTCTTCGACGGGAGAATATAGTCGCTCATTGGCAGCTTTGCCAGGAAGTTCAAGGGCATGCTCTTAATGATAAAGTAGCAGACCAGAACGCTCAGCGTCTTATCTACCAGTCCGAACGTAAAGGAACTAACCGCCACGGCAACTGGAATCGACAGACCCATCGTCATTAGCCCGGCCGCCAGAAGGCTGTTGCCGTCTCCCATGAACCCGCCAAACAGGATAACATCAATTGGCACAGCCATTACGGTCGTAACGATCGCTACGAGAATGCCGAGAATGACGGCTTTCTGGAAGGAAAGGAAGAATCCCCTCTTTGAAAAATATGTCCCCATCAACGCCATTGCAAAACCGACAATCATATAGGGCAAAACTGTCGGAAGCGAAATGGCATTGATGATCTGTGTGATCGCCGCAACAATCAGTCCCGGCACAAGCCCACAAATACCTCCGATCAGGATGGTTCCAATCCCATCCAGCCAAATCGGCAGCTTCAGCAGAAGCGCAATCTGCCCGCCGACAACATTGACGGCAATTCCCACTGGAATCAAAAACGCCGTCAGCTTTCCAACGCCTTTCATGTGGTATCCCCCTATTTCAAGCTAAACCAAACTGTTTTCTTTCATGGCCTCTTACAAAACAGGCGCATATATTTGATAAATCGTTTTATCTAAATATATACGCCATCTTTTCCTTACTGTTTGCGCGAAAGAATATACTCACTCATCGGCAGTTTGGACAAGAAATTCAACGGCATACTCTTGATAATGAAGTAACAAGCCAGCACGCTCAAAGTCTTATCCACAAGGCCGAATGAAAACGAACTGATCGTCACCGCAACAGGAATCGACAAGCCAAGGCTCATCAGCCCCGCCGCAACTATGCTGTTGCCAGTCCCAATAAAGCCGCCAAAGATAATAACATCCATCGGAACGGCCATCGCTGTCGTAACAATCGCTACAAAGACGCCCAGCAATACAGACTTTCGGAAGGAAAGAAAAAAGCCTTTCTTCGAAAAATATGCCCCCATTGCGGCCATTGCGAATCCGACGATCATGTAGGGCAAAACCGTCGGAAGGGAAATAGCATTGATAATCTGTGTAATCGCTGCAACAATCAATCCAGGTACGAGGCCACAAATACCTCCAATCAGAATGGTTCCGATCCCATCCAGCCAAATCGGCAACTTCAGTAGGATAGCGATCTGCCCTCCGACAATATTGACTGCGATTCCTACTGGAATCAAAAAGACAGTCAGTTTTCCAATGCCTTTCACAGTGCATCACTCCCATCTTGATAAAACGTTGCTCTGCATACCGATAAAACAACCTATCTCAATCATTTTCCATGTGCTCTTATTTGATAAATCGTTTTATCTAAAAGAATAATAGCACATCCGAAGAATTTTGTAAATCATAATTTTAAGATTTTTCTATATCTTGGTGCCATATTCATTGTAAAGGAACCACCGACAACCGGACAATCTCATTCTTCGATATATGCATCTCTTCTCTCGATCATGCTCATTTGATTGATATGAAAATACAAGACACGACTCATGCTTGTCATTCAGGAAAAACATAAAGATTACGGGTATCCCTTCTTTGGGCACACAATCAATCACAAAACAGTGTAGTGGATTTACACCCTATCGGCGTACATTAATTAGAGAAGGACATTCAGATAAAGTCGTATATGAAACGATGGAAATAGGAAAGGACTGTTGCACAGAAGGGAAACCGTCTGGATAACAGTGATGGAAAACTTCTCCGGGGCTCTTAGCAAGCGATTTACTATTGTTGTATACCCATAGCTACGAGGAACTCAAAACCAGCAATTGCGGAATATATATCGTCTACCATAGCGACCACCGCATCAAGGAATCTCTCGGCTGGCTCAGTCCTGCGCAGTATCGCCGCAAACATCTCGCCGCATAGCAAAAAGCACAGGATTTTGCTTTCCTACGCTTTCAGGTCTAACTTTTGGGGGTCACTACAAAATTGTGCTGTCCCGTTTTTCATGATGCGTGTGTAACTCTCTTACAGTGCCCAGTTCACCTGCAGACTGCCTGTGATGGCGCGGCATTTGCCCGTCATGCCCATGAGATTGAGTCCATAGCTGACGTTGCTGCCCGGGCGGGCGAAGCGGTAGCCGAGTTCGAGGATACCCGTGCCGCCCTTCAGCGTCGGTGTCGGAGTGCTGTACCCTGCATAGGAGACACGCGCATCTCCATCAAACTCGTACTCGTAGGCGAGTCCCGTATAGAATGATCCGCCTGTGCCATTCTGCTTCGTATAACGTGCACCGACGCGCAGGCGGTGGGAGTCTACGTCATCAAAGTCATAGAGGTCACCTGAGGTCAGTCGCTCACTGCCTCCGTTCTGGTGCGTGTAGAAGTACTTCGCATAGGTCTCGATGGTCCCGTTTCCGAGTTTCTTCTCCTGCCCGATGCCGATGTGCGCGGCGTAGTAGGTACTGCTCATATCGTAGCCCGCATGACGGCCTGCGATGTCTCCCGTGTAGTCGCTCTTCGCGCGGCCGACACGCACGCTGCCCTCAATATAGGAGCCGCTCTCTGCGGCTGACTTCGCCATAACGCCCGCGCCGATGTAGCTCGCCGTACCGTCGCCGTGCGTGCCGTCATCCAGATAGGAGTCGTAATTTCCGTGTCCGTACTCGACAAAGGGACCATACGTGAGCGTGTTGCGCTCTGATGCCTTCTGCCGTGCAAAGCCGAGGTTGAGGTTCCAGCCCTTCGCGTCGACATGGGAACCGATATTGAGGCGGACGGCAGAGCCGCTTTGTGCCGCCCAGAGATGATAGGTCTGGTCATTTGCCGTGCTCTGTGCACCCGCTCCTGTCCCCGCGTCGGCGGCGTTCACAGCGGCGTTCATGCCGCCGCCCGCGAGAAGATCTGCACCGCTGTTAATGAGTGCGGCAGAGGCGGCACGGGGTCTCAACAAGCGATTTTGTCTGCGGGTTGAGGTCGGTGTCGCTGACGGTGGCGATGAGTTCGTTGTCCCCCTGTCTTGCAAGGTTAAAGCGATATCTCATGCTGACGCCCTGCATACCCGTCGTCTCATTTTTTAGTTCCGCGTCCGTAGTGAGTGTCTTGCCGGCCGCAATCTTCAGGAGGCTGAGGTGTCACCCTTCGCGAGAACGCCGTGGTCACCCGCGATGCCGATACCGACTTTCACTCCACGGATATCTTTGTCGGCATTCGCTGTCAGGGTGAGCATCGGGATGGTATCCGCCGCTGTGCGCTCCTCAGGAACATAGAAATGCAGGTTCTGTACGCCTGCGAAGTCGGCAATCTTCGTCCCTGCCGCGTGGATGGCGAGGGTGTTATCCTTGCCGTCCGGGTTCGCCTTCATACCAAGCGGCGAAGCGGTATCCTCGATGGCACCGCCGAGGACAATGCCGTCGATCTCCGTGCCGCGCAGATGAATCGTATTGTGGTCAGTGACAGCAGCATAGCCGCCGACGACCGCCTTGTCTGCGATGCCGTTCTGGATGTGCACCGCACCGATGTCGACAATGTTCCCGCTTGCTGCACCGGCGCGGGACTGTCCGCCGTAGATGTTGTCCGTGACCGTGCCGCCCGTGATGGTAACGATGTTCTTTATCGCATCACCTGTCGTCGCATTACCGCCATAGACCACATGCGCCGTGCCGTTCTTCACGACTGCACCCGTGTTATCCTCGGCACTCGCCATGCCGCCGTAGACCTCCTCCACGAGATCTGCGGCATTTGCCATATCGCTGGTGACCGTGTTCGCCGTGACATCGCCCGTCGTGCCCTCGTTCCTGCCGCCGTAGGCATACTTCGGATCGTCCGCACCATGCACGCCCTTCACCGTCAGCAAGCCCGGCCACGTCGGACTCATCTCGCGCTCCGGCACCCTCACCTATGAGGCGGCGTTCCAGCTCACGAACGCGGGCATCGGCCAGACGACCACCGTCGGCATCGGCGGCGACCCCGTCAAGGGCACGGACTTCATCGACGCACTCCAGCTCTTTAAGGACGACCCCGACACCTACGCCGTCCTCATCATCGGCGAGATCGGCGGCACGGCCGAGGAGGACGCGGCGAAGTGGATCAAGGAGAACATGCCGAACAAGCCCGTCTCCGCCTTCATCGCAGGGCGTCAGGCGCCTCCGGGCAAGCGCATGGGCCACGCCGGCGCCATCATCTCCGGCGGCAAGGGCACGGCAGCGGATAAGGTCGCAGCGCTCAACGCGGCAGGCATTCCCGTCGCGGACACCGTCGCCCACATCGGCGAGACCATGGTCAAACTCCTCAAGGAAAAGGGCCTCTACGACAAGTGCCACACCTGCTAAGCAGCAGAAAAGCAGCGAATCCCCCGCACACGATGTGCGGGGGATTTTTGCGTGCAGTCTATGGCATAAACGCACGATCTATATCTCTGCCACCATAGATGACGCGAAGGATGGTAACTTTTTCCTGCGCTGTGTCTACCGTGTAGAATACCTCGAAATGATCCACGGGCATGATGCGGACTTGCGGATATCCCGCAAAGTGTTTCGGGTATGCGCGAAATCGCATCGGCAGCTCTGCAAGACTGAGAATCTGTTTCCTGATCCGCGCAAGCTGTGTATATGCGTTCTCCGGTGCTCGCAAAGTATCCGAAATATATCGAAAGAGATTTCTAAGATCTGCCGCCGCCTGAGATGAAACATCAACCCGATACTGCATGATGTCCCTCCATCATCTCCGCAAACACTTCCTCCGCTGGACGGACTCTGCCTGCCGCAAGGTCTTCTAAGCCCTTTTTCAGTTCGCACTCGAGCTCTGCCTCACTGAGATCGGCACGATGGAGCGGCCGTGTTGCCTCCTGTTCCTTCACAGAGAACGGCAGCCCACGATGGATGAGGCACTGACGCAGGAATACATTGACGGCGGTGGAGAGATCGAGCCCGAGATTCTGGAAGAGTGCCATCGACTGTGCCTTGACATCAGCATCAATACGGATCTGTGCGGATACGGTTGCCATAGGATCACCTCCTTTTTACATTCGATAGGCCTATTATATCGTTTTTGCGGTACAACGTAAACAATTTTTCAAAAGATGTCGCCCAATCTTCTGCGATCATATTTGTGGAACAACCCCCATCGAGGAAAACTCCATGATCATTGCCCCGAGTGATGCGAAGGTCTCGCGCCCCCCTGTGCTGTCGCAGGCGAGCGGGGGCGGGCGTCGCACAAAAAGCGCGATTTCTCACGAGATAGAAAAAGGCGCAGGCAAATGCCCACACCTTGCTATGTAAATGCAAATGAAACGATGATTTCAGGCTTTTCCGCGCCTCACATCTCCTCCGCGCGTGCGATGCGCTGCAGGATGGTCTGTGCGTATTCCTTCGCACGGCGAAATTCCTCCGTGGACAGAATGAGCAGCACGTAGTCATCCGTGCCGACGTCCATCCCCGCGAGAAGCGTATCCGTCCACTGCGCGTTTACCTCCTCACACCACGCAGGGACGCCATATTCTGCGCTGAGTGACGCCGGCAGTGAGAGCGCCCGTCCCGCGACGAGCTCCTCCAGTGCCGCGACGAAGTCCTCCTTCGCCGTTCTCGTAGCCAGTACGACAGCCCGCCCGCAGGAGATCATCTCCTCCGAGAGCTCATACCACGCATCATTCCACGCGTCGCTCTCCTCGGTATGCGTCGGCAGCTCCACACGGCGGCAGAACGCCTCCGTGCGTTCCGCCCCGAGCAGCATCTCCGCCAGTGCCGTGAACGCCGCCTTTTGCTCTGCGCCGCTCGTCGCGTGCATCTCTTGATACCGCTCTTTGGGCGGCAGTACCCTGCGCTGCACAAACGCCCGCATGATCGCAGCGGCCTCCTCGTCGCGCAGGTCGGGGATCCCGCAGGTTTTTCCGTCGATCGTGAGGGATAGATTCACCGTGCCATGTGCACGCCCGCGCGTCGCCTTCATGCACGTACAGCCCTCAATCGCCTGCGGCGGGTATAACTCCACGTACATATTGACACCGTCCCGCATCGCCGCGAGATGATTTTCGATGGCAACAATATGGAATCCGGATCTGTTGTATATACTGCTCTTCAGCCGCCACGTCTCGTAAGTATGAAAGATTTTTTCCTGCATCCACTGATAAAGTCCCATGGCATATCTCCTGTTGCACCATAATGGATGTTCCTCGGTGCCCCAATCGTGAGTGCACAAATGCACGAAAAGACACGGATAACGCGTCCGTGTCTTTTCGTGTATTCTCATATCAGTCCCTCGCGATCTCCTGTACGATCGCGAGAGTGAGCTCTGCCGCATCATAGAGATCCTGTACGAGGATACTCTCCGCCTTCGTGTGGCAGTCCGTCATGCCGACGCCAAGGACGGTGGTCGGCACGCCGTAGGCGTTAAAGTGGTTCGCATCCGAGCCGCCGCCCTCCTCCTCGAGCACAACGGGAAAATGGCACTTCTCCGCCGCGCGCCGCAGGTAGCGGATGGGCAGTGCATCGGCAGGCAGCTCGTACGGATCATAGTCCTTCTTGATCTCGATCTCGGCACGGCATCCCGTCCCCTCAAGCGCGCCGTGGACGGCGTCCACCATGCGCTGTGTGAGGGCGTCGAGCTTCCCCTTGTCGCGGCTGCGCGTCTCGAAATTCAGCGTGCAGAACTCTGCGACGACATTCGTCGCTGTGCCGCCCACGATCTTGCCGACGTTGCAGGTTGTCTCCTCGTCGATGCGCCCCTGCGGGACGGCGGTGAGCACGCGCCCCGCCGCCGTGATCGCGTTTTCCCCCGCCTCGGGGTCGATACCGGCGTGCGCCGCCTTGCCGATGATGCGCACCGCCAGCTGGTTCTTGCCCGGTGCCTTAAACGCCGCTGTCCCCGCGTGCCCGTGGGTATCGAGTGTATAGCCGAAATCCGCGTGGAGCAGCGCCGTATCGAGGCAGCGTGACCCGTTGACCCCGCCCTCCTCGGCGACGGTAAAGACGATCTGCAGGTCGCCGTGCGGGAGGTTCTGCTCCTTGAGACAGCGCAGGGTCTCGAGAATGGCGGCGACGCCTGCCTTGTCGTCCGCACCGAGGATGGTCGTGCCGTCGGAGCGGATCACGCCGTCCTCGACGATCGGCTTTATATTGGCACACGGCTCCACACAGTCCATGTGTGCTGTGAGCATCGCGGTCGGTGCGCCCGCCGCCGTCCCCTTAAAATTCGCGACGATATTGCCGCAGCTGCCGCCGAGGAACTTTCCCGCAGCATCCTCGTGAATCTCCGCCGCGCCGAGCTCACGCAGGCGCACCGTGAGGAGATCGCCGATCTCGCGCTCATCGAGCGTCGAGCAGCGGATGGAGACGAGATGCAGGAAATCGTCCAAGACTCTTTGTTGATCGATCATGAGATGCCTACTTTCCGAGGAAGAGCACAATCATAAAGGTGATGGTCGCGAGCAGCATCGGGAGCGCGTTGCGCTTTGACAGCTCCATCGGGCTGACCTTTGCAAGGCCTGCGCAGACGAGTGCCGCGCCTGCCACCGGCGACATGGAGCGTCCGATCGAGCCGGCCATCTGGGCGAGCGAGCCGAGGTCGATGATGGTCATGCCGAACGTCTCCGCATGCGGGGTAATCGCCCCGTTGAACGCGAGTGCCGCCGCGTCGCCTGAGCCGGAGATCACCGCAATGATGAAGGGACCGAACGCCCCCGCGATCTTTGCGACGGACTCAGAGCCCTTCATCGCCTCGATCAGGGCGTCCGTCAGCCCCATGGCGGTCATGCCGGCGGTAAAGACGGCGGCGGAGACGATGAGACCGATCACACCGCCATACGCCTCCCCCATGCCGTCGAAGAACTTCCGCGTGATCTCCTGCGGATTGGCACGCGTGACGACGAGGGCGAGCACCGTGCCGACGATCATGGCCGTCGGCACATCAGTGAGCGGCAGGACGGCGATCTGCTTGCTGCCGAGCACGAGCAGGACGAGCGGTACGAGCGGCACGAGTGCGTAGATCGGATTGACCTTAAAATTCTTGCCACCCTCCTCCCGCTCGAGGCGGAGATGGTATGCTTCGCGGCGCGCGTCGTCGGGGCCCTCCCCGCGCAGAACCGCAATCGCCGTCAGGGTCACGACGGCGACGATGGAGGCGATGATCGCCGCCGGCACCTGCGCCATGATGACCGTCATGAGGTCGGTCTGTGCGAGATCGGCGACGAAGATATTGTGCGCCTGCCCCGGGCTGATTGCACTGCCCCACGTCCCTGCGAGAACTGCGGCCGCCGCCATCGCGGGGTGGACCCCCGCCGCCATGAGCGTTGGGATGAGGATGCTGCCGACCGCCGCCGAGCAGCCCGCCGCGCTCGGGATGGCGATATTGATCCACCACGTGAGCAGGGTCGCGAGCGGGATCAGGATCAACTTGCTCCGCGTGATGACCCCCGAGATGGACTCGACGAGATGTCGGTCACAGGTCGTGATCTTCATGACGAACGAGAACCCCATCACCGTACAGATGACGGGGACGAGCGAGCCGTGCACCATCGTCTTGCTGAACGTCGTCACGGCATTTCCCATAACGCCGCCGATAAAGCACATAAGAAAGCCTGCGGCAAGCAGCACCATGCGCGTCTCGTACTTTTTGATAATGGCGGCAAACGCGAGAATAACGATAATCCCTCCGGCAATAGCCAATAAGAAAACCTCCTTCGATAAGACAGCAAAAAACTACCATAGAAAAATTACTATCTATAAGTAATTTCGCCGAAATAATAGAAAAACCTCTGCTTCCCCTAATTAAATCAAAGTTAAGGAATCGCTATTCCGCGATGCCGGGGTGCGTCATCTGGCGCGGCGAGAGGATGTGCGACAGCTCCTTCTTCGTGAGGATGCCGCGGTCGAGGATGATCTCGCGGATGGGCTTTCCTGTCGTATACGCCTCCTTCGCGAGCTCAGCGGATTTCTCATAGCCGATGTGCGGCAGGAGCGCGGTGACGATGCCGACGCTGTTGTCGAGCCATTTCTGGCACTGCTCGATGTTCGGCTCGAGGCCGATGAGGAGCTTGTCGACAAACGTATCGACGGCACGCGTGATGTAGTTCAGCGAGTTGAACATATTGAACGCCATGACCGGCTCCATCACGTTCAGCTCGAACTGGCCGTTCTCTACACCGAACGTCACGGCGAGATCGCCTGCGATGACCTGATAGCACGCCTGATCGAGCACCTCGGCAATGACGGGATTGACCTTGCCGGGCATGATCGAGGAGCCAGGCTGGCGCATCGGCAGATGCAGCTCGTTCAGCCCGCAGCGTGGTCCCGATGCCATGAGACGGAAGTCGTTCGCCATCTTGATGAGGACGAGCGCGGCATTCTTGAGCGCCGAGGAGAAATCGGCGAACGCATCTGTGTTGTTTGTCGCATCGATGATATTCTGCGACGTACGGTATGTCTCCCCCGTGATCTCCGAGAGACGCTTGGCGACCGCCTTGATGTACGCGGGTTCCGCGTTCAGCCCCGTGCCGACGGCTGTGCCGCCCATGTTGATCGTGTGGATCGCGCGCTGGACAATGCGCGTGCGCTTCATGCAGCGGCGCACAGCGGAGGCATAGGCACCCATCTCTTGCCCGAGCGTGATGGGGACAGCATCCTGCAGATGCGTACGCCCCATCTTGAGGATACCGCGATAGGCGACAGCCTTCTTTTCCAGTTCGACCGCAAGACGGTCGAGCGCGGCGAGGAAATCGTCCCCCTTCTTTGAGAGACAAACCTTGATGCCTGTAGGGAAGGAATCGTTTGTCGACTGCGCCATGTTCGCATGGTTGTTCGGCGAGATGATGTCGTAGCGTCCCTTCGGCTCACCGCGCAGTTCAAGCGCACGGTTGCAGAGCACCTCGTTCATGTTCATGTTGACCGATGTGCCCGCACCGCCCTGAATCGGGTCAACGGGGAACTGGTCGATCAGTCCGCCTGCGATGATCTCATCTGCCGCCTGCACAAGCACATCGCCGATCTCGTGCGGCAGACGTCCCGTATCCATATTCGCGAGAGCCGCCGCCTTTTTCACCTTCGCAAGAGCAATGATGAAATCGGGGTCGAGCTTCTGCCCCGTGATGTTGAAGTTCTCCACGGCACGCATCGTCTGTACGCCGTAGTAGACCTCGTCCGGTACCTCCAGCTCGCCGAGAAAATCGTGTTCTTTTCGCATCGTGATCTCTCCTTTTTACATCCGTACATAGATTATCAACAATTGTATACAGTATACCATAAAAAAGAAAAATAGATAGAGGTGCAGGAAAATAAAATTATCCTATGCTTTAGGAAGCAATAATCCATTTCATGCCCTGCGGCGCACACGATTTACGCCCCTTCTGCCATGGATAACATCAACCATACAGCAGGAGCGAGACCGTTTATGTCGAATTGTCAAAAAAGACGTAAGGAAGAGCAGCGTTTCCTTTTAGGAGGTTCGATATCATGCCATTTGCGATTGTACGCAACGATATCACAAAGATGCAGGTGGACGCCATTGTCAATTCTGCCAACCCCCGCGCCATTGTGGGCGGCGGTGTGGATCGCGCCATCCATCAGGCGGCGGGAGCGGAACTCCTAGCCGCGCGCAGGAAGATCGGCAATATTGCCGCGGGTACGGCTGCTGTTACGCCTGCGTACCTTCTCCATGCCCGTTATGTCATCCATACGGTGGGGCCGGTCTGGCAGGACGGCAGTCATGGGGAACGCGAACTTCTCAGCCGTGCGTATCAAAACTCCCTTCGGCTGGCGGCAGAACGCGACTGCTCCTCCATTGCTTTCCCTCTCCTGTCCGCGGGCGTGTTCGGCTGTCCTTCTGAGATCGCGATTGCTGCAGCAGTGCAGGCCATTCGTGATTTCCTGCAGGAACATGACATGGACGTCTATCTGGTGGTGTTCGACCGAAAGAGCTTTAAGATCTCAGACACGCTCTTTGACGACGTGCAGAGCTATCTCGACGAAAGATATGTCGCGGAACTGCTGGATGAGGAATATCGCGGCGATGACCGCGACCGTCGGATCACGGTCTGTCACGAGACGGCATATTTGGATGCTGCGGAGGCCTGCGTGAGAGAAGCTGCACCGACGCCTGCGGCGGAGGATGCTGATGCGGGCGCCGGTTCGTTGGAGAATTTACTGGACGAAATCGACGATACATTCTCTGAGACGCTTCTTCGGCTCATTGACCGCAAGGGGAAGAGTGATCCGGAGATATACAAACGGGCGAATGTGGATCGCAGGCATTTCTCGAAGATCCGCAACAATCCCGCCTACCAGCCCAGCAAGAATACAGCCCTGACCCTCGCTGTGGCGTTGGAACTCGATCTCGAGGAAACGCGTGATTTTATCGGACGCGCGGGATATGCGCTCTCCCGCAGTTCTAAGATGGATGTCATTGTGGAGTATTTTATTGAGCGGAAGGAGTACGATATCTTCACCATCAACGAGACACTCTTTGCGTTCCAGCAGCCCTTGCTTGGCTGCTGAGGGATGCACACGGGTAAATATAGCGATTCTTTCGATGTCGCCTGACAGGCGCCCTTGCGCCTCCGTATCTTTGCTAGAATGTAGTCAGATAAAAGAAGGAGGCGCTTATCATGAAAAAGGGTTTAACGGAAATCGTGTTCATTCTGGATCGGAGCGGTTCGATGGCCGGCTTGGAGGCGGACACCATCGAAGGGTTCAACGGGCTCATCAAAAAACAGCGCAAGGAGAGCGGTGAGGCTCTTGTCTCCTCCGTGCTGTTCGACGATGTGTGCGAAGTGCTCCATGACCGCGTGCCGATGGAGCAGGTGGAGGAAATGACCGCGGACACCTACTTTGTCCGGGGGTGTACGGCGCTCCTTGATGCCGTGGGCGGTGCGATCCATCACATCGGCAACATTCACAAATACGCCCGCGACGAGGACCGGCCAGAGAAGACGCTCTTTATCATCACCACGGACGGCATGGAGAATGCCAGCCACCGTTATACCTATGACAAGGTGAAGCAGATGGTCGAGCGACAAAAGGCAAAATACGGCTGGGAGTTCCTCTTCCTCGGGGCGAACATGGACGCCATCGCGGCGGCGAGCGATATCGGCATCTGCGCGGATCGTGCGGTCACCTACCAAAGTGACCAGCAGGGGACAGCGCTCAACTACGAGGTCTTGCAGGAAGCCATACACCACGTGCGGACCTGTGCCGCGCCGCTGACGGGCACGTGGAAAGACCGCATTGATGCGGACATGCGTCACAGAGAAAAACGCTGGAGCCTTTGAGTGAATGCCTTCGGGCAGAAATAAGGGGCATTGTACGAAGTTCTGGCTTCGTACGACGCCCCGTTTTTCATGTGTATGTGGTGCTTTTACAGATGACTTTTGGGCTTATCCTGCGGTGGAAGAATTTGCTGAATAGCTTTGCAGAAGCCTCTGTATTCCTGATCAAGAGCATGTTGATTCTCTAATTTCACTTTATTTGTGCTATAATAATGTATATATTCTGTGGGATTGCTCGGTCGGTCCTCTCCTCATTCCAAGTCAAGGATACGGCAAGGTCGCGCCGATCCAACTGGAAAACAAGTAATATGAACGTACGCCTACCATACGATAAAGAGAAAGGAGATTCCCCATGAATGCAGTTCGACAAGCCCTCTACGCCTCGCTTCTCGTCGCTATTCTCCTGATCGGACTTTCTGAGACGCAGCCTGTATATGCGGCACGGATGGAGCAGCAATATGTAACATCTGTGTTGAAACTGATGGAGGGCGATTGGTATGATACTTCCGGCGCCTGTATCCTCCAAATTAAAGGAGGGTATATCAACGGATGTCAAGTCCTTGCCGCATACGACTTTGCAGGAAGCAAACCAAATGGTACCGGGCGCTTTGAGATTCTGGAGCGTACGGGACCGCGCAATCTATACCTCACTTGGGATATCCGTCACTCGGACAAGGACAGCGTCAAGCTGAATGATCGTCAGATGCTGCATCGAACAGCAAAGCCGTCCTTCAATGAATCAGTTGCAGGCATCCACCTCGGCATGACCTCAGGAGAAGTGCTCGCCGTGCTTGGCTCACCCACACAAGCAGGGAATCTGAGCCCCTATGTAAATACGTACGGTTGGTACTACTCCGACCGCCGCATCGCTATTACGTTCGATGCAGATACCGTTGACCGTATCCTGCTGTTCAAAGGGAGCAGCGCGGTTCTGGAACGCTCCGGACTAAACTGTGAAAATACACCGTATGAGTTTGCACAGGCATACCACATGAAGCGTGTTCCCGTGATCAACTATGACGCGCATTATTCCAGCAGCGGGATTTACTCCATCGGCGCTGACGAGTATCTTGCATTCGGCAACCGCATGGACTACATCATGCTAACCAAATATATGACCTAAGGAATTTTTCAAATTCAGGAGGTGCTTGTATGGACCAAATAAAACAGTTCATTATGGACAACCATATTCAAATGGTAAAGGATAAGGATCCTTTACTCAAGGATGGATTTTCTCCCTACAAGTGGCCAGCTCCTGTCATCCAACAACCAAACCATTTGAAGGAATACGTTCAGTTGCTCGGCATCTTTGATGCCGTGATACAAGAGGTCGCTATGGTAGAGTATCCTTGTATGTTTGGCCCCCCTTCGATATGGGAAAACGCATGGTCATTTGAGCTTTGCAATCCGATCGTTCTGATAACCACACACGGAAAATTTGAAATTGAGTATGCTGAATCAAGTTCTGTTCGCATATCCAAAGACTGCATTCCGGAAAAATTTTACTGCAGCACCGAGGAGTTAGCTTGCTTTCATCTGCAAGACCTATTGTCCCATTTGATTGGCGAAAAAATAACGGGCATCACGGTACACGAGCAGACCTTCAATGCAGCAGACTTTGATTTTACAGGATCCTGCGGGATTGATCTTCCAGACGATTTGCCTTCGTATATCAAGGAAATGCAGCTTCGTCTCGAAAGTGGACGCCTGCTCTCGTTCTCCAGTGATTTTGACTGGGGAATCATCTCCCTGATATAGCAGAGAATGGGCCCTCCTCCCATTCGCCAGCAGTCCCTTTTTCTACGCCTCCACAACCCCCATGAACTTGTCGAAGAACGCCTTGAGCTTCTCAATGACACTGCGCTTCTTTGCGGCGCGTCCGCCGCCAAAACGGCGTACGGGTGGGAGGATAGCGTCGAGCGCGGTGCCCGTTGTCTTGAGCCGTCCGTCACGGAACGTGCTTGCGACGAATTTCTCCGTCTCGGCGGGTTTCAGGTTCTCCTCCGCCACAATGGAGGCGAGTTCCTTTTCCTTCTCCTCCGCGACGTATTTGCGCCAGTCCTCCATCACCTTGGTATCCGTATTGACGGTCGCGAGGAAGCCGTCGATCAGCTCCTTCTTGCTCCTGAGCTCGGGGCTCGATCCGACGGCGCGGTCAATCGCGCCGATGATGCTCTTATCCGCGCCGTTCGACGCGTGATACTTCTCCACGAGCATGAGGATGTAGTCGATGTTAATATCCACCTGACGAATGAGCTCCAGCTCGAACACGACATCGTCGTTGATGTTCTCCTTCTCGGCATTCCCCTGCCCCGTCAGCAGACGGTGTATATCGAGATAGACGCTCTGGTAGTCCTGCAGATCGCGCGGCGGCAGCAGAGGATCGTCCTCCGCAAAGTCGTCAAACGCCGTGAGGATATTCCGCAGGCGCAGGATGCTGCCGAAGATCCGCACAAAGTCTTTCTGTGCCGCCTCGCCTAAGACCTGCTCACCGACGGCGAACTTCGCACGCAGCTCTGCGATGAGCTCCGCATAGCCCTTGTGGTGCTGCCCCTTTTCATCGTCATAGCCATCGTAGTAGTCGCGGAAACCGCGCAGGAGCACGACGCTCTCGGCATTCTCATCACCAAAGAGCGAGATCGCATCGTCCGTCGCCTTCGCGAGATTGCGGAACGCGACAATATTGCCGAATGTTTTGACGGAGTTCAGGATCCGATTCGTCCGCGAGAACGCCTGAATCAGCCCGTGGTATTTCAGATTCTTGTCCACCCAGAGCGTATTGAGCGTCGTCGCGTCAAAGCCCGTGAGGAACATATTCACCACGATGAGGAGATCGATCTCGCGTTTCTTCATCCGCTGCGAGAGATCCTTGTAGTAATTCTGGAACGAATCCCCGTCCGTCGAGAAATTCGTGTGAAAGTGCGCGTTGTAGTCCGCAATCGCATGCGCAAGAAAGTCGCGGCTCGTTGGGGTGAGGCTCGCCGTATCAAAATCCTCATCGGGCAGCGCATCCTCGGGATCGTCTTCGTTCGCCGCATAGCTGAAAATGGTCGCCATCGTGAGGTCGCGCCCCGCCGCGCTCAGCTGGCGGCGAAACTCCTCATAGTACGCCATGCAGGCGGGAATCGACGCGACGGCAAACATCGAGTTAAAGCCGAGCACACGCTGCCCCTTCAGCGAATACGCCTTGCTCCGCATCGTCTTCTGATCGAAATGCGCGAGGATATACTTCGTCACCTCACGGATGCGCTCGGGTGCAGCGAGTGCCTTTTCCCGATCAATCGCGCGCACCTCCTTGTCATCGACCGCCTCCTTGCTCTTGATCGTATTGATGTAGTCGATGCGGAACGGCAGGACATTCCCGTCATTGATCGCATTCACAATCGTATAGGTGTGCAGCTTGTCCCCGAAGAGCTGCGGCGTCGTCCGCGCCGAGGGACGCCCCGCACCTGCCGCATTCGGCGCAAATATCGGCGTCCCCGTAAAGCCGAAGACGTGGTACTTCTTGAACGCCTTGGTGATCGCCGTGTGCATCTCCCCGAACTGCGAGCGGTGGCACTCATCGAAAATCAACACCACATGTTTTCCATAGATCGGGTGCGTCCTGTTCTGCCGGATAAAATTCGACAGCTTCTGGATCGTCGTCACTACAATGCGTGCGCCATCGTCCGCCAGCTGGCGCGCGAGCACCGCCGTCGACGTATTGCCGTTCGCCGCGCCCTTCTCGAAGCGGTCGTACTCCTTCATCGTCTGGTAGTCGAGATCCTTGCGGTCGACCACGAAGAGCACCTTCTCGATCTCAGGCATCGCCGCAGCGAGCTGCGCTGTCTTGAACGAGGTCAGCGTCTTGCCCGAGCCCGTCGTGTGCCAGATATAGCCGCCGCCCTCGATACGCCCCCACGTCTTGTAGTTCGACGAAATCTTGATCCGGGCGAGAATCCGCTCCGTCGCCGCGATCTGATACGGGCGCATGATCATCAGCACTTCTTCCGTCGTGAAAATGCAGTAGCGCGTCAGGAGCGCGAGCAGCGTGTGGCGTGCGAGGAACGTCCGCCCGAAATCCATCAGATCGGTGATGAGACGGTTGCCCGCATCCGCCCAATAGGACGTAAACTCAAAGCTGTTGCTCGTCTTTTTGCTCGCCTTGCGCCCCGCCGCATCCGTCTCACGGATATGGCTCTCGCGCGTCGTATTGGAATAGTACTTCGTATTCGTCCCGTTCGAGATCACAAAAATCTGGACGTATTCATAGAGCCCTGTGCCCGCCCAGAACGAATCCCGCTGATAGCGTTTGATCTGGTTGAACGCCTGACGGATCTCCACGCCGCGCCGTTTCAGCTCCAGATGCACGAGCGGCAGCCCGTTCACGAGGATCGTCACATCGTAGCGATTCGCATGCGCCGCCGCATTCTCCCCCACGCCCGCGCCGCCCTCCACCGCATACTGATGGATCACCTGCAGTCGGTTGTTGTGGATATGATCCTTGTCAATCAGACGTATATTTTTCGTCGTGCCATCGTCACGTTTTAGATTCTGAATATAGTCCGTCTGGATGCGGCGCGTCTTCTCCACAATTCCGTCACTCGCGGGTGCGATCGATGTCTTGAAAAAGCGTTCCCACTCCGCATCTGTAAAGTCATAGCCATTCAGCGCCGCGAGCTGCGTGCGGAGATTGGCGATCAGCTCCGCCTCATCGTGAATGGGGAGATACGCATAGCCCTCCTCCTCCAGCAGACGGATGAGCGCCCGCTCCAGTGCCGCCTCCGACTGGTACGAGCCGTACGGCGCACGCTCCTCCCGCACATACTGCGCGAGCACCGTACTCTCCTCCGCACTCGCGATGAGATTGTAGTACATGATGACCCTCGTTTCTTGATAAAATAATACAACATCTTGATTTTCATGCTTATTTAGGTTATAAAGTAAGCATGAAAATCAAGCAAGGTGAATGAAATGACGATTCCCGCAGAACTTAAAACGATTTTAACACAAAACGGTAATACAATCACAGCAGCTGAAGCAAACGCAGCGGGCATCTCAAACGAGCGTCTGCGCCTGCTTGTTCAGGGGGGAGTATTAGAACACCCCTCCTTCGGCGTATATGTCCTGCCGCATGATTTCGTCGATCGGATGTATGCCATACAGAAACGCCGCCCGAAAATCATCTACTCCCATGAAACAGCGTTATTTCTCCACGACCTGACCGACCGCGATCCCATTTCTTACGCCGTGACCGTCCCAACGGGGTATAATACTGTAAAACTGCGCAAGGAGGGCTTTACAGTATATACCATTAAACGCGACCTGCACACAGTTGGAACAACGGAAGCAGAGACGATGTTTGGACACACGGTACGAGTTTACACCATGGAGCGCACCATCTGTGATTGTCTGCGCAGTCGCAGCAGGATGGATGTGACACTGCTGACCAATGCGCTCAGACGCTATGTTAGACGAAAGGATAAAAACCTAAATACACTCATGAAGATGGCGAAAACATTCCGCGTAGAACAGCTACTTCACCGCTATATGGAGGCACTGCTATGAGGACATCGGAGCAATTGAAGGCGCACATTCGCAACCGCGCAAAGGCGACCAATGTGCAGGCCGAGATTCTTCTGCGCAGCTTTATGATGGAGCGCTTCTTGGAACGCATCGCCCACTCTTCCTACCGACACCACTTCATTCTCAAAGGAGGTATGCTAATTGCGGCGATGGTCGGCATCGCGGAACGGACGACAATGGATATGGATGCAACCCTAAAGGGCAGGACGCTGAACGCATCTGAAATTACTGCCATGATTGAGGAAATTCTCTCCATTCCAATGGATGACGGTGTTTTTCTCACCATGCACGGAATTGAGGAAATCCGTGAGGAGACCGACTATCCTGGCTTTCGTATCTCCATCAGCGCACGTCTGGATAAGACGCGGCAGATGCTAAAGATTGACATTACAACAGGAGATTTCGTCACGCCAAGGGAAATCATATATCCATTTAAGTTGATGTTCGAGGACAGAAGCATCGACATCATGGCGTACAACGTCGAGACGATCCTCGCCGAGAAATTTGAAACAATCATCACACGTAGCACCGCCAACACACGCATGAGAGATTTTTACGATATATACATTCTGACTGTATCTCATCCATTCGATCCGGAGATATTCCGAACCGCACTGCAAAACACCGCCGAAAGACGAGGCACATCGGCGCAAATGACTGAGATGGACACCATCATTCACATGGTAGCAGACAGTCCGCAGATGCGTGAGCTGTGGCGACGCTATCAGTCAAAATATAGCTATGCCACGAACGTAACGTGGGAGATGGCGACCGCACCGATTGTAAAACTGACAAAGGATGTGACAGGAGCGCACCTCATGCCTCCTTCCGTCGAAACGTGAGGCGCTTATCCCGATAGTATTCATACTGCTTCTTGCGTGCGGCGATCTCGGCGGGAAGCCCCTGCGTGAGGTCATTGCAGAGCGCATCGAAACGATCGAGGATTTCCGCTATTTTATTTTGCTTTTCAATATCAGGAAAAGGGATCTCAAACTTCTCAATATCCTTCAAGCTGATATGTGGAACTGCGCCAGCGGTACGTTTTGCATTTACATATTCAGTAAGTTTTCCACTAGAAATATAGTGATATACATAATGTGAATTTGATTCTTTTGAACGAACCCTTGCAACACGTTGAACAAGCAAGAGGGGAAGGTGCTCCTTTTTGACAAGTCCATAGCTTTGTCCAACCAAAGAGCCATCCATCGCTATTATAATATCATCCGCTTTCAGTTTATATTTATCTAAGCCGTCAGTATTTTTCCAATATCTATTATTTCCCTCCTGAAAATCAAGGACACCTCTTTTTACGTTCATACCCCTCATCAATCGAATTCCATTGTTGACAAATTGTGAACTGTCAAAGGGATAACCTGATAAAATATCACAAACATCCCCCAACGTTTTCCACTCAACATCTACATCATCCCGCGAAAAGTTCAAAAGACTGTCACGATAGAAAGAATACTGCTTTTTTCGCAACGTTAGCTCCGCTGTTAGCTCCGCTGTTAGCTCCGTAAAATTGTCCAACATTTTCACAATTTCATTTTGGATGGGGAGCGGCGGGACAGGAATGACGATTTCCTTAATGGCAGGAACACTCGAATGAACAACCTTACTCTTGACGCGCCCCTTGCTTTTTTGCCGCTGTGCCATTTCGGTAGACAATACATAGGAAAGATATTTGGGATTCTGCTCATGCTGTAAGACGACAATATCGCCACCTGCCACACATTTATCATGTCCAATGTACGCCGTCGATTTTGCAATCTCCTCGACACTCTCCCCCGTGATGGCAAATAAGATATCACCATGCCCAAAATATTTAGGATTTGTGAGAAACGTTTCGTCGGTATGCGAAACACAGGAGTCAAACCAGATGCCATAGGTCGTATAAATTTCACCGTATCGAACGCATGGGATTCCCATTGCGGTCAGTTCATCCCGTTTGATTCCTGCACCACGAAATACATTAGTCGCAATCTCCCCCAATTTTTTATACTCCACCCCATCGGGACACAGTTCCTTTATCATCTCACGCAGCCGACTCATAGCGCGATGCCCTCCTCTCCCTCGATCTCGGCGATGATCTTCTCAATCTCGTCACGCAGAACAGTCTCGCGTGCGACGAGGGTGCGAATCTCGGCGTTCAACTGCACGATATCTATGATCTCGCGTGTATCCTCCGGCTCGACATAGGTGCTGACGGAGAAGTTATAGTCCTCGGCAGCGATCTCCGCCCCCTTTGCGACGCACACGGTATGCTCCACATCTACCCGATCCGTATAGAGCTTTAGGATGTTCTCAATGTTTTCCTGTGAGAGTTTGTTGCTGTTTGTGACCTTGACACATTCCTTCGATGCGTCGATAAAGACCGTCGTGGTATCTGGTTTTGACTTCTTGAGCACCATAATGCAGGTCGCAATCGTTGTGCCAAAGAATAGGTTGTCCGGCAGCTGAATCACGGCATCGACGTAGTTGCTGTCCACGAGGTACTGACGGATTTTCCTCTCTGCGCCGCTGCGGTACATGATGCCGGGGAAGCAGACGATTGCAGCCGTCCCATTGTTCGCAAGCCATGCAAGCGCATGCATAATAAACGCAAAATCCGATTTGCTCACGGGTGCAAGCACGCCGGCAGGCGCATAGCGTGGATCATTGATGAGCAGAGGGTTGTCTTTCCCCGCCCATTTCTTTGAGTACGGCGGGTTGGAGACGATCGCCTCGAACGGCTCATCGTCCCAGTGGTGGGGGTTGATGAGTGTGTCCCCATGCGCAATGTCGAAGTCGTCGAAGTTGATGTCGTGCAGGAACATGTTGATGCGGCAGAGGTTGTACGCGGTGATGTTCTCGTCCTGCCCGTAGAATCCGTTGCGGACGTTCTCCCTGCCAATGACCTTGGCGAATTTCAGCAGGAGTGAGCCGCTGCCGCAGGCGGGGTCATAGACTTTGTTCACCTGCGTTTTCCCAATGACGGTGAGGCGCGTGAGGAGCTCGGAGACCTCCTGCGGGGTGTAGTACTCGCCGCCGCTCTTGCCCGCGTTCGAGGCGTACATCCGCATGAGGTATTCGTACGCGTCGCCGAATGCGTCGATGGTGTTGTTCTGATAGTGTCCGAGGCGCATCGCGCCGACGCCGCTGAGGAGTTTCGTCAGCTTGGCGTTGCGCTCCTTGACGGTCGCGCCGAGCTTGCTGCTGTTCACGTCGAATTCGTCAAAGAGTCCCGTGAGGTCATCCTGACTAGGCGTGCCCGTCGCCGAGCTCTCGATGTGACGAAAGACCTGCTCGAGTGTCTCGTTGAGGCTCTCGTTGGTCTCCGCCCGTGCGAGGACGTTCTGAAAAAGCTCGCTCGGCGGGATGAAGAAGCCGAGGATCTGGACGATGTTGTCCTTCTCCGCCATTGCCTCATCATCAGGCAGGGCGGCATAGTCAAAGTCTGTATCCCCCGCCTCGCGCTCCTCTGCGTTGAGGTAGTCGGTCAGTTTCTCTGAGATATAGCGGTAGAAGAGCGTGCCGAGGACGTACTGTTTGAAGTCCCAGCCGTCCACACTGCCGCGCAGGTCGTTCGCGATCTGCCAGATGGCGCGGTGCAGCTCCGCCCGCTCTACTTCTTTCTTGTTGTCCATGGTCTTTCCTCCGTCGACAGAATCGCGTCGTTATAAGTGAGGGCATCCGCCCGTATCATGATCCATTTTCGCGAAATGCTTTTTTATACAGATCAATGAGTTTCTCAGTTCCGGCATATCATCGGCAATGATCTCCCAAATCAACCGCAGGTTCACGCCCTCGTAGTCGTGGACGATGCGATTTCGCAAGCCGTAGATTTGCGCCCATGCCACCTGCGCGTTCTCCTGCTTGAATGACTGGCCCAGCCTCGCCGTCAATTCTCCGATCTGACCAAGATTGAACACACAGGCCTCAACGAGCATATCGTTCACGCGAAATTCCTCATAAGACATGCCTTCGCAGTATGCACATATCTTGTCGGTATAACGGAGCATTTTGTCAATGATGACCTTATCGCGCATAAATCTGAATCCCCGTTTGTCGAATTTCCTCAGCGAGGCGAGACTTCGGCTCGATATGAGTGATATCGAACACATCCATGTCCTTATCATCCAGTGCCTCACGCAGATCCTCAACAAGCCCCATGAATTGCAGCCCACGGAGATTGCTGTCAACGAGCAAGTCCACATCGCTGTTTTTCGTCGCCGTCCCCTTGCCGTAGGAGCCAAAGAGTATCGCCTGCCGAATCTGATGCTCTGCCAGAATCGGCTGCAGGCGTTGTTTTATCTCGTCACACGTAAATATTGTCTCTGACATGTCAAATCCTCCGATGTCCCAATAGCAACAATATCTTTTTATCATTCGCCACGGATGAATCGTTGTCCTGCTTTTATGCAGGAACATACGTGGAGTTTGTATTTGGTGTTTCACAGACATCGAGATGTCGCTCATGGCGCCCGCTCCGTCACGCTAACGCATGCCCCTCTCCCGCTGCGGCGGGGGCTTAGCACAGCGGGAGAAGCGCAAAAAAACTGCCGCACGAGGATGTCTCGTACGGCAGTTTATTTTCGTTGATGGAATTATTTGATCCGATACGCCGCGGCGTACATGACGGGGAGGACGAGGAGGGTCAGGACGGTGGCGACGATGAGGCCGCCTGCGATGGCGACGGCCATAGGCCCCCAGAAGATGCTGCGCATGAGGGGGAGCATGCCGAGGATGGCAGCAGCTGCAGTGAGCATGATGGGGCGGAATCGCAGAACGGCGGAGTCGATGATAGCGTCCATGGGCTTCTCGCCCGCCGCCTCATGTTTCTTGATCTGGTCGATGAGGATGACGGAGTTGCGGATGATCATGCCGAAGAGGGCGAGTACGCCGAGGTAGGCGACGAAGCCCATGGCAGAGTCCGTCAGGAGCATGGCAAGGACGACGCCGATGAGCCCGAGCGGTGCGACGAGGATGGTGAGCGCCATCTTGCCCATGGTGCCGACCTGGAACATGAGCAGCGTCATGATGATGAAGATCATTGCGGGGACGGGCTTTACGAGAAAGCCCATGGAGTCGTCCGCGTTTTCAAGTGCGCCCGACGGGACAATGGTGGTGCCGGCGGGGAGGTTTTCACGCAGCTCCTTCGTCGCGTCGTAGATGCGCAGAGCGGCATCGTTGCCCTCGCCGTCCTTGATATCCGCCTCGACCATGATGGATGGGAGGAGGTTATGCCGCTTGATCAGGCCGTCCTCCGCCTCGTAGGAGAGACGGGCAATCTGATCCAGCGGGATCGTGCCGCCGCGCGTAGGGATGGGGAGGGCGCCGAGCTGCCCGAGGTTCGTGCGGTCCTCTTCCGTGAGACGCAGGACGATGCCGAGGGTGCGGTCGCCCGTGTAGAACTCCGCTGCCTGTGCGCCCGAGATTTCGGTGTAGAGCATCTGCTTTACATCCTTGGCACTGAGTCCATAACGTTTCAGTTTGTCCTTGTCGAGGTCGATGCGGATGCCTTTTGCTTTTTCCGTCCAGTCGAGATGGACGTTGTCGGTCACAGGGTCGGCGGCGGCGATGGCGGCGACCTGCTCGGCGACGCGGCGCACGGCATCGGTTGTCGGTGCAGAGACGCGCAGCATGACGGGGTGGCTCGCAGGCGGCCCCGTCTGAATGTACTGCGTCGTGACGCGCGCGCCCGAGAGCTCGTCGTTGGCGGCACTGCGGATGATGGCGGCGAGCGCCTCGCGCTGCTCTGTATCCTTTGCCGTGATGACGAACTGTGCTTCGTTCGCGGCGTCCGCCTTCGGCTCAACGGTGAGGACGAAGCGCGGCGTGGACCGCCCGATATAGGCGGCGTAGTTGGATACCTTCTCGCTGTTCGCGTCAAGGATGGCCGTGAGGCGATCCGCCTCTGTCTGCGTCGCCTTCAAGGATGCCCCCTGCGGCAGGGTGAGGCGGACGAGCAGCTCAGGGCGCAGGGAGGGCGGAAAGAAGGTTTGCTTGATGTGCGGGAAGGCGACAAGGCTCATGGCGAAAAGGAGTACGGTGCCGATGAGGACGACGGCACGATGTGCGAGGAAGAGGGTGAGCACGCGGCGAAAGAGACGGTAGAAGGGTGTTGCGTACGGATCGTGCAGTGCACCGTCCGCCCTCTGCTTGACGCGGATCAGATGGCAGCCGAAGAGCGGTGCGACCATGACAGAGACGATCCAGCTGAGGAGGAGGGCAATGCCGATCACGGGGAAGAGGGCGGAGCAGAACTCGCTCGCCATGCCTTTGGAGAAGGCAACAGGAATAAAGCCCGCGCAGGTGATGAGCGTGCCCGTGAGCATGGGCTTTGCCGTCTGGGTAAAAGCGTAGCACGCGGCGTCGAAGCGATCCTTGCCGCGCTCAAGCTGGACGCTCATCATCTCGACGGCGATGATGGCATCGTCGACGAGAAGCCCGAGTGCAATGATGAGTGCGCCGAGAGAGACTTTGTGCAGGTCGATGCCAAGGGCGTACATACAGACGAATGTGCCCGCGAGGACGAGCGGGATGCAGCATGCGACAACAAGTCCGGTGCGCAGACCGAGTGAGAGGAAGCTGACCGCGAGGACAATGACGATGGCGATGGCGAGCGTCTCCACAAAGTCATGGATGGAGTGCTGAACGACGGCAGGCTGGTTCGACACCTCGCTCAGTTCCGTGCCGAGCGGGAGATCCTGCCGAATCTGCGCGGTGAGCGCATCGAGGTCTTTGCCGAGGGCGAGGATGTTGCCGCCATTCTCCATGGAGACGGCGATGCCGATGGCAGGTGCGCCGTTATACATCATTTTGGGGTCGGCCGGGTCGATCGGGCGGCGCGTGATGTCCGCTATGTCGCCAAGGCGGAGGACTCTGCCCTCTGCGGGGATGGGGAGGGCACGGATGTCGTCGAGGCTGTCAAAGACACCCGAGACGCGCAGGTTGAGCGTCCCGTCCGCCGTCTCGATCGATCCGCCGGGAAGGACGGTGTCCTGCGTGCGCAGGGCGTCCGTGATCGCCGTCGGGGCGATGCCGAGGGAGGCGAGGCGGTCGCGGCTGATCTCGACGTAGACGCGTTCGCGCTGGACGCCAATCAGCTCGACTTTTTGCACGCTTGGCACGGTGAGAATGCGGCGGCGCACGTCCTCCGCGATGGCACGCAGCTCCTCATAGGAGTAATCCTCGCCTGTAACGGCATAGATCGAGCCGAATACGTCGTCAAAGCGATCGTTGTAGAATGGACCGAGAACGCCGTTCGGCAGGTCTCCCTTGACGTCCTCGCCGAAGTTGCGGACGTCGCGCCATGTCGGGCGGATGAGGTCCGTATCTACGTCGTCGCGCAGTCTGACGTAGATGATGGTCTGACCTGCGCGCGTCTCGCTTGTGATCTCCTTGAGTCCCGGCGTGTCCTGAAAACGCCGCTCAAGTTTATCCGTGACCTGATCCTGCATCTCCTCTGCCGTCGCGCCCGGCCATGCGGCGGAGACGACCATCTGGCGGATGGTAAAGGCAGGATCCTCCATGCGGCCGAGGGACGTATAGGCAAAGATGCCGCCGACGGCAAAGACGATGATAAAGTACCAGACAAGGGTGCGGTGGCGCAGGGAGAGCTCGGTGAGGTTTCTCATTTCGTGCGCACCGCCTCTCCGTCATGGAGACGGTGGATGCCTGCCGTCACAACGACGGCATCCTGCGGAAGCCCTGCGGCGACGACGTCGTTGTCGCGGAATGCAGTCACGGTGACAGGGCGCAGGTGTACGATGCCGTCCTCCACGACAAAAACCTCTGCCGTGTCACCCGTCTGATAGATGGCGGAGAGCGGGAGGACAACACCGGCCTCGTCCGATGCACCGAGACGCACGTGTGCCGTCATGCCGAGCGGGAGGTCGGCGGGGGCATCCGCGAGGGCAATGCGTACAGCGTATGTGCCGCCTGCGGCATCAGCGACGGGCGCGATCTCACGTACCGTGCCCGTGAGTGCCGCGTGGTTTGCCCAGAGGGAGACGGCGGCGGGCATGCCGATGGAGACCTCGGCGAGGCGGCTCTCGGGGACGGCGATCTCGATTTCACGTTCTCCATCCTGTGTGAGAGTCATGACGGTCTGCCCTGCGGCGACGACCTGTCCCTCCTCGGCGGCGATGCCCGAGATCACGCCGTCCGCGCCTGCGATGAGGTTCGTATAGCCGAGCGCGTTGCTGCTCTGTGTGTTCTGTGCGAGTGCCTGACGGTAGGCGGCCTCGGCGGCGCGTTCGTTTGTACGGTACTGATCGAGCATCGCCTCCGAGATTGCCTGTGCGGCATAGAGCTCCTCATAGCGCGCACGGTTGGCGCGGGCGAGATCAAGCTGTGCGCGCGCGGAGGCGACGCCTGCACCTGCCGCATTCACCTGCTGCTGTATGTCGCGTGCGTTGATGACCATGAGCACGTCGCCTGCATGGACGTGCGCACCCAAGCTCACATTGCGCGAGAGGATCTGCCCGCCGACCTGAAAGGCGAGCTTCGTCTCATAGCGTGCGCGGACGATCCCGCTGTAGTCTGCCTCCGATGCACCTGCTGCGCTGAGCGCCATCGTGCGCACGACGGGGGGCGGCGGCTCTTTGGCTGTATCGCTGCCGCAGCCGGTGAGCAGCATAAGTGATGCCGCGAACACGAGGGCGGTATATTGCTTCTGCATGACGATCTCCCTTTCGAATCCCATTCTGCTCAAATTTTACCATTTTAGGGGCAGAGAGTAAAGAAAAAGAACTGCCGTGCGGGCGGTATGCCCACAAAGCAGTCCTATGCATGCACGTCAACGACGCAGGAGAGCAATGGGGCGTCGTCCCCCCCCTTTTGTCCTCCGCAACGGTGTTGTCATCTCTTTTTTTTCTTCTTGTTCGACTTTTTATTCTGTGACATCTGTTTGATCGTCAGCATGAAACTCCGTCCGCGTGCCTTGGAGGCGTTCGCGCAAGACTTTGTATGCAGGACACCGCACGCGACCGCGTCGGCGTCGTCCAGCGCGACGAACACGCCTCCGTCGGGGCGCGATTTCTGCAGGGGAAATGGGATGCCGTCGTGCAGGAGGATCTGGTGAAAGAACAGATTGATCGCCTCGTTCGTCGAGAGCCCAAGTGCATGGCAGATCTCATCGACCTCCGCCCGGACGGCGGCGTCAACGCGAATCTGCATTAGTTTCGTCTCTGCCATGAACTCCCCTCCTTTTTTCAGGAAGCATGGATCACCATCGATAATATAAAATTGCAACATGATTTTAAGATATGTGCAAGATTGAAAGTGCAGTGTCTCTGATAGGTACTTTCATATTCATTGCCTTTTTTATCTCATTGCGGTATAATAGGACGCGTAAGGATTTCGATCGGGGTGCAGTCCGGAAGAACATGGAGCCGAATGGATCTGTGTGCGGGCTGTCTGCCCCACGGATACGACAAGGAGGAATCCACCATGAATCAGCAGCAGCTCACCCGCATGGAGCACGATAAGGGCTTTATTGCCGCACTCGATCAGAGCGGCGGCTCGACGCCAAAGGCTCTGAAGGCATACGGCATCGATGAGAGCGCCTACCACGGCGATGAGGAGATGTTTACGCGAGTTCACGAGATGCGCACGCGCATCATCAAGAGTCCCGCATTCGACAAGAGCAAGATCCTTGCCGCCATTCTCTTTGAGAACACGATGGACCGCAAGATCGACGGACTCTACACGGCCGACTATCTCTGGGAGAAGAAGGGCATTATCCCCATCCTGAAGGTCGACAAGGGGCTCGCGCCTGAGGCGGACGGCGTTCAGCTCATGAAGCCCATCCCGGGGCTCGGCGCACTCCTCGACCGTGCAAATGAACGTCACATATTCGGGACGAAGATGCGCTCCGTCATCAAGGAGGCAAATCCCGGCGGCATCCGCTCCATCATCGACCAACAGTTTGCGTTCGGTGAGGACATCATCGCAAAGGGGCTCGTCCCCATCCTCGAGCCTGAGGTCGATATCCACTGCCCCGATAAGGCAATGGCAGAGGATATCATGCTCGGCATCATCAAGGAGAATCTCACCAAGCTCTCCTCTGGTGCAAAGCTCATGTTCAAGTTCACCATCCCGAGCGTCGACAATCTCTACTCAGAGATCATGAAGGATCCGCACGTCGTCCGCATCGTCGCGCTCAGCGGCGGCTACTCCCAGAGCGAGGCGAATGAGAAGCTCGCACGCAATCACGGCCTCATCGCCAGCTTCTCGCGTGCACTCGCGCAGGATCTGCGCGTGAGCCAGAGCGACGCGGAGTTCAACGCCGTACTGGAAAAGGCGGTCGACGGAATTTACGCCGCGTCGATTACCTGAGAGCGTACGATCCACGACAAAATAAGCGGGACATACGGCATCCATGGGCTTTTCCGGCCAATGGATCCCGTGTGTCCTGTTTTTTCATCGTATTTTCCCGTAAGCAATATTTTTTCCAACAAGTTATTAGAATATATGATATAATGATAGGAGTGTATTTCATGATCAGGCGTGCGGATGTCGCCGCACGTTCTCTAGGAGGGCTTTCCCCTTGTATCTTGAACAGATCCACAGCCCATCGGACATCAAGGGCTATACCCCCGCGCAGCGGCGTGCGCTCGCAGCGGAGATGCGCGCGGCGCTCATCACACGAGCCAGCAGTGTCGGCGGGCACATTGGGCCGAACCTCGGCGTGATCGAGGCGACTATCGCCCTGCACACGGTGTTTGACGCGCCGACGGACAAGATCATCTACGATGTGTCGCATCAGTGCTATCCGCACAAGATGCTGACGGGACGTGCCGCCGCCTACCTCGATCCCACGCACTACGGCGAGGTGTCGGGCTTTACGAATACGGAGGAGAGCCCGTACGACCACTTTAACATCGGGCACACCTCGACCTCGATCAGTCTCGCAACGGGGCTCGCGAAGGCACGTGATCTCGCGGGACGCAGTGAGAATGTCGTTGCCTTCATCGGCGACGGTGCGCTCTCGGGCGGCGAGGCGCTTGAGGGGCTGAACGTTGCGGGCGAGATGCGGTCGAACCTCATCATCATCCTCAACGACAACGACTGGTCGATCTCCGAGAATCACGGCGGCATGTACGAGATGCTCCGCCGTCTGCGCGAGACGAACGGGACGGGGGCGGACAATCTTTTCCGCGCGATGGGGCTCGACTACCGCTACGTCGCGGACGGAAACGATACCGAGGCACTGATCGCGGCGTTCGCTGCGGTAAAGGACAGCCAAAAGCCCGTCGTCATTCACATCCACACGCAGAAGGGCAAGGGGCTCTCCTTTGCCGAGGATGATCCCGAGGACTGGCATCGTCATGCGCCGTTCCACACGGAGAGCGGCGCGGTCAAACATCCGTCTGCGCCCGATCCGTGTCTTGCTGCAACGGTCGATTTTGTCCTAGCCGAGGCAAAGCGAAATCCGAACTTTGTCTATCTCTCAGCGGGCATCGTCGGCGGCATCGGGCTCACGCCTGCTGAGCGTGCAGAACTCGGTGCGCAGTACGTCGATGTGGGCATCGCCGAGGAGCACGCCGTCGCGATGGCGTCGGGGCTCGCACGCGGCGGGGCGCGCCCCGTCTTTGGCACATACAGCACGTTCTATCAGCGCACGTACGATCAGATGGCGCAGGACGTCTGCATCAACCGCAGCCCTGCGGTCTTTCTCGTGACGGGGGCGTCGCTCTATCGCTCGACCGATGTGACGCATCTCGGGTTCTATGACATCTCGATTTTCTCCCATGTTCCGAACCTCGTCTTTCTCGCACCGACGAGCATCGAAGAGCACCTCGCTGTCCTGCGCTGGGCCATCGCGCAGACGGAGCATCCCGTCATGATCCGCACGCCGCTCGGCGGCTATGCGGAGAGCCCCTATCCCGTCCGCGCGGACTACAGCGCGCTCCATCGCTCCATCGTCGTCACGGAGGGCGCGGAGGTCGCACTCATCGGCGTGGGGAACTTTGCCGCGCTCGCTACGGCGGCGGCAGAGGAACTCGCGCGCGACGGCATCCACGCCACCGTCGTGAACCCGCTCTACCTCTCGGGACTGGACGAGGCGCTCCTCACACGTCTCAAGGAAAAGCACCGTCTCATCGTCACTGTCGAGGACGGCATCCTGGACGGCGGTTTTGGGGAAAAGGTCGCGGCGTTCTATGGGGTGGACAGGGACGTCGAGGTGAAGAGCTACGGCCTGCCGAAGGCCTTCTTCAACCGCTACGACCCAGCCACTCTCGCACGCGCGCATCATCTCACCGCCCCACAGATCGCGGCGGACGTGCGCGTGAGACTAAGATCTTGATTCTGCCGCTGTTTGTGGTATAATAAGGGTACGCAGAAATGACGTACATCCATCTGCACAGAAAAAGCCCCCGCAATTGCCGTTGCGGGGGCTCTCTTATTTGACACGAGGAAAGAGTTCAAGAAACCTCAGGCTGATTGCCGTTACTCTCCGTCTAGCCATTTGCAGGCATAGTGGGTGACTATGCCCGCCATAACGGAAAGTAAAAATGACGTACACTGCTCCATCAGCACACCTCCTTTCGGTGCCGGTATTGGAGGCGGCAACACATTCAGTATAGCACGACAGCGAACATAGTGTCTATCCTCTCTCCATGCC
>NZ_GL397087.1:1708001-1812787 GCF_000146365.1 Selenomonas sp. oral taxon 149 str. 67H29BP | reverse complement strand
CCATCCTCTCTCCATGCAAAAAATTCACTTGCATTTTCCTCCCGCACGGGTTATAATAGCCCCTGTCAGTCATGGGGACGTAGCTCAGCTGGGAGAGCACCAGGTTCGCAATCTGGGGGTCGAGAGTTCAATCCTCTTCGTCTCCACCATCTCGATGACAAAGAGGCATCTACGCGGATGCCTCATTTTTGTATAAGGAGTAAAAATATGTTCCGTCCGATGCGCCGCAAACGCCAAGAGCTCACAAAGGAAATGACCGAGGAAATCCTGCACCGCAATACAGCGGGCGTTCTCGCCCTCGCGGGTGATGAGGAGTTCCCGTACGCCGTCCCCATCAGCTACGTCTACGACGGCACGCACATCTACTTTCACACGGCGGTGACGGGACACAAGGTCGATGCCCTCCAGCAGAACCAAAATGTCTCCTTCGCCGTCATTGACCGCGACGAGATCATCCCCGAAAAATACACCACGGCATACCGCAGTGTCGTCGCATTCGGCCGCATCCGCATCGTCGAGGATGATGCGGAAAAACGGGCGACCGCGCGCAAGCTCGCCCTCAAATATGCTCCGCACAACACGGAGGAGCAGCATACACGCGAAATTGACGGCGCATGGAAACGATTCCACATGCTCGAAATGACCATCGTCCATATCACGGGCAAACAGGGCAAAGAACTCGTCGGAAAAGAATAACGGACAGCAAAAAGAGCAGCCGCACGACGGCTGCTCTTTTTTCTATGAAAACTTTATCCCTCGACGTTCAGCACGATGAGCTTTTCCTCCGTCAGCTCGCGGATGGCATAGGCGGGACCCTCGCGGCCGACGCCGCTGTCCTTGACGCCGCCGTAGGGCATGTTGTCCATACGGAAGGTCGCACCGTCGCCGATGATGACGCCGCCGACCTCGAGGTTCTCGGCGCAGTAGTTCGCGACGGCGAGCGAGCGCGTAAAGACGCCCGCCTGCAGGCCGTAGCGTGTGTCGTTCGCCATGTGCACCGCCTCCTCGATCGTGTCGTAGGGGATGATGCTGAACACGGGGGCAAATGTCTCCTCGGAGACGACCTTCATCGCCGGGGTGACATCGGTGAGCACGGTTGGCGCATAGAACGCACCGCGCCGTGTGCCGCCCGTGAGGACGCGTGCACCTGCCGCCTCCGCCTCGCGCACCCACGCCTCGATGCGCTCCGCCTCGCGTTCTGCGATCATTGGGCCGATCTGCGTGTGTACGTCCATGAGGTCGCCACTGCGGAAATCCTCCGCCGCTGTGACCGCAGCGCGGCAGAACGCCTCATAGATGCTGCGCGCGACATAGACGCGCTGGCAGGAGATACAGACCTGCCCTGCGTTGACGAACGCATGCCGCGCGCAGTGCTCCGCAACCCATGCCACATCGTCAACATCCTCGTGGACGATGTTCGCCGAGTTCGAGCCGAGTTCGAGCGAGATGCGGCGAAACCCGACCGCCTCGTGGAGCGCCTTGCCGACGGGGACGCTCCCGGTAAAGGAAAACATGCGGATACGCTCGTCCGCCGTGAGCAGCCGTCCGACCGCACTGCCCGCGCCGTAGACGAGGTTGAGGCAGCCCGCAGGCAGTCCCGCCTCCACGAACACGTCGCAGAGGAGCGACGCCGTGAGGGGCGTTGCCGAGGCAGGCTTGTAGACAACCGTATTGCCCGCCGCGAGTGCCGGACCGATCTTGTGCGCGGCGAGATTGACGGGAAAGTTAAACGGCGTGATGGCGCAGACCACGCCGAGCGGACGGCGAATGGTGAACGCCATCCGATTGCCGCAGCCGGGCGCCCCCGCGAGCGGCACCGTCTGCCCGCGCAGACGCTTTGCCTCCTCGGCAGAGAGGATAAGGGTCTGATAGGAACGGTCGATCTCACCGCGTGCGTCGCGGATGGGCTTGCCCGCCTCGGCCGAGAGCGCCTCTGCGAACTCCTCACGCCGTTCGCGCATGAGATTTGCCGCACGCATGATGATCTCGTAGCGTTCGTACGGGCTGAGCTCCACCGTGTGGAAGGCGCGCTCCGCCGCATCCACCGCCGCGCGCACCTCCTTTTGCCCTGCCGTGCAGATCTCCGCAATCACCTCGCCGGTCGCCTTGTGATAGACGGGGAGCGTCCCCTCGCCTGCGACACGTACACCATCAATGAGCATCTCGACCGTCTTCATTTCATCGTCCTCCCTCCGCAGGTGGCACAGGAACCGCGCCGCCCCGCAGAAAATCGTCCAGAAGGTTCATCATCCGCGCTTTCGATAGGCCCCGCGCGGCTCATGTCAGCTATTTTTCATTATAGACACGCCTCTTGCAAAAATCAAGAAATCATGCATCCGCAAATTTTTACCAACATATAATCCCCTCCTTACGCCGTTCCCCATTACTTTTGCTACACTATCATCCGTCAGCAATCAACAGAAGAACAAATGGAGGAACCATGATGAAGAAAACTCTGCGCGCTGCGGCGCTTACAGCGGCGATGACAACGATGCTTTCCGGCGCGGCATTTGCGATGGCAACCGTCACGGACGGACAGGAGACCAGCGACGGTGCGACGCTCACCTATCCCGTCGTAAAGGCCGATGCGCCTGAGGCACAGCAGCGCATCAATATGGTGATCGAGGACGATGTGAAGGCATTCATGCAGGAAATCGACGCCGCACGCGTTGCGGGCAAGCCGCCTGCGGCAAAGATGAGCTACGAGATCACAAAAAGCAGCGACGAACTGCTCAGCCTGAAGACGGAGCAGTTCATCTCCGAGGAAAGCGCGGCGCATCCGATGTCCTATGCTCACGGCTATATCTTCCGTCTGTCCGACGGCAAGGCGCTCACTCTCGACGACGTACAGCAGCTGCCGGATCGAAAGAAGCAGGCCGAACGCTACACGCTGGAGTCACTGAACAAACGCCTCGCTGAGCCGAAAAACGGCGCGGCCAAGGACTTCAAAAAGCTCGAGACCGCGCCCAAGGACATCTATATGGATGCCAACGGACACATCCATGTACTCATTCAGCGCTATGAGGCGGCTTCCTACGCAGCGGGCATCCTCGACATCGACCTCGACGCATAACATCGTTCCGCCCTCCCTTTTTCGCCTGCGCCCCATGGGCGCAGGTATTTTTTGTGCCGCAGACTGGCATTGCATTTCGCCCCTACTTTCGGTAGAATGTGAATAAGGGAGGATCTATCATGCTGAAAAAATTATTCCTGCCGAGCCTCGTGCTCGTGCCGCTCCTGTTCCTATACCCGTACGGACAAGTTCAGGCAGAAAAGCCCCTTCCCAAAACAACGTCAGTCCAGCCGGTTCCCGAGGATGCGGTCAGCCGCTCAAGATTTTCATCGGCGACAGAATACCTGAGATTCCGTGACCAGGGCTCCGCCCTCACGATGTCAGTACCTCTCATTAATGGTCCATTTTATATCTATAGGCTCAAAGGCGGCATCACCCTATTTGTCAATGACAAATTTTTAAACGGCGATGTGCCGCTGCGCCTTGCAGCGCTGCTCACGCATATGCCTGCTCCTGCAGGAAAGGCACAGACGTCAGCCGAACCTTTCAAAGACGACGCTGACCGCACCATCCTCTCTTACCAGACATCGCCCCTCATGCGCAATGTCAAGATCCTCAGCAACGAGACACTGAAACAGAATGGCTCTCCCGCACGGCGCCTGACGATGAGCGTATTCACACACGAGAGAGATACCATTGTCGAAATCCTGTGGATTGGCGATTCATCGGGAGCATGGCTCGTTCAATTTGACTGCAATGCCGATGATACGAATACGGTTGATCTCCTTCCTCGCCTCCTCTCCTCTGTGAGCGTCGGCGAAGATACAGAAAAATAACCCCCATCTATGGATACCGGATATCGAGAGGAGAACAATGATGGACTCCATCGAAAAACTTCGCACCATCCTCAGTGCCAGCCGCCGCGCGGTCTTCTTCGGCGGGGCGGGCATGTCCACGGAGTCGGGGATCCCCGACTTTCGCAGCGCGGGCGGGATATACAGTGAGACGCTGCATCAGGAGTTCAGTCCCGAACAGATGGCATCGCACAGCTTTCTCATGGCGCATCCGGTGGAGTTCTTCGACTTCTACCGGCGGCGCTTCGTCTATCTCGATGCTGCGCCGAACGCGGGTCACACCGCGCTCGCAGAGCTCGAGCGTCGCGGGCATCTCGCGGCGATCGTAACACAGAACATCGACGGGCTGCATCAGGCGGCAGGCTCCAAGACTGTCTACGAGCTGCACGGTTCCATCCGCCGCGCACACTGCGTGGACTGCGGCGCGCACTACGAGCTCGACTACATCATGGAGCACACGCCCATCCCCTGCTGCTCCTGCGGCGGCACTGTCTGCCCCGACGTCGTGCTCTATGAGGAAAGTCTCGATCCCGCAACGATCGAAGGGGCTGTCGCGGCGATCCGCGCGGCGGACACGCTCATCATCGGCGGCACGTCGCTCATTGTCTATCCCGCAGCGGGACTGATCGACTACTTCCGCGGCGAACATCTCGTCCTCATCAACAAGAGCGAGACGCGTGCCGACCGCCGTGCCGAGCTCGTCATCCGCGCACCGATCGGCGCGACGCTCCATGCGGCACTGCCCGAACCGCGCTGATCCGCCCCTGCACACAGCAATACAGACACAGAACGAGGTGCACCCATGTCCATCAGAAAGATTCTCGCAGTGACCGTCTGTGCTCTTCTCCTTGCTGCAGCAACTGTCTCGGCACAGGAAAAGGCAGAGACCACCCCGGGGGCAGCATCTCTGCAGGCAACGACACTGGAGGGATTCGGCGCACGCCTCGCAATCGAGCTGCCGCCGCTCGAATACTGCCAGCTGGGACGTTTTTCGACGAAATCGGAGGGAAACGATTTTGGATTTGTCGGAAACACATTCTCGTCAGGGGATGCCCGTGATGCTCTCTACATCGGAATCTCCTGCGAAGAAAATGCCGCCTTTTCCAAGGACGGCAATACGATAAATCAGCTCTCCGACTATGCGCACAATTTTATTTCCACCATCCCCGCGTCCAATTCCGTCCCCCGCATCATCCGTGAATATTTGCTCCCACAGGACAAACATCCTGCATGGATGATCAGCCTCTCCTATAACGGGGGTGCTGCGCGGCGTGACTTTCTCTTCATTGCTGACGAGGGGAGGATCTGGCGCATCAGTATATTGTGCCACGCCCCGGGCACACAGCAGGAAAGGCGTATCGACACGATACTGACCTCTGTCAAACTCAGCTCTGCCGAGGCGACAGAGCCTCGCGTTCACATGGACGGCATACAGCCCATCGAGTTCACAAAGAGAGCCGCTGAGAACGGCGATGCATCTTCCCCCGCGCTCAGCACGACAACACTCCGCGACCGCGGCAGCGCTCTCACAATGCAGCTGCCAACCTCTGGGGTGCCGTTTTCCGTCGACACCTCGCGCACGGAGAGCACATTCTTCACCAGCAACCGATTCTCACACGATGACACGCCTCTTGCCCTGTCCGCCGTGCTGATCCATACGCCCGATACGGACGCAGAGCAAACGAGCGGATCCATGGAGGAGCGCCTGAACGAACAAACGACGCTGCTGACCCAAGGCATCCTGACCTCCCCGCAGGGAAGCGAGAAAAAGATCCTCCGCGACGACGTCCAATCTCAAAACGGCTGCCCTGCACAGCGGCTGACCGTGCAGGCGCACTATCAAGGTCAAAACATCATCACCGAGATCCTGCTCATCCGCGGCAAGACAGATACATGGATCGCCGAGCTGACCTTTTATGCAGAGGACACGGTACTGGCGGAGCTTGTCCCCGTTCTCTTATCCTCCATAAAAATCGGCGCATAGGAACCTGCCAAGAAAATCACAGATACATTTAGGCAGCGGCCCTTGACACGTTTTTCCATGCTTCGACGAAAAATTCTCCACGCAGCCCTTACTGTGCGTCCTCTTTTTTCACCTCATTCGGACGAAAACGTCTGCGCCGATCAACCGACTCCATTTCAGCCGCGTTTCGTTAGAGAAAGGAATTCGTAAATGTTCCGACAAATAGTGCCGCTGTGTCTTACGTTCCTATGTTTTTTTGCCTGCGCACCGGTGCATGCAGAAATCCAGTCATACGCCAGTGCAGAGTCAACATCGGAGGAGGTACGTCATCTCCCTGCACCGACCATCCCTGTTATGTCCGTCAAAATCGGCGAATTCCACGACCGCGGCTCTGTCCTAACGATGGACATCCCCTCGACGGACACGCCGTTTGCCAAATCTACGGTACGCACAGGGGACACTCTCTTTGTCAACAATCAATTTGCCAACTACTACAAGACACCACTCGCCATGGCGATGATGCTGCTACATTTCCCGGCAAAGGACGACCTGCAGACAAAACCAATCAACCAAAGCCTCGATGAGATGGTCGAGGGGTTCATCGACAGTGTTATGACATCTCAAAATGGATACAAGAAGGAAGTGCGCCGCAACGAAGCCCTGCTGCAAAACGGTTTTCCTGCGCGGCGGCTCACGGTGTGGTGGTCTCTTAGAACCGGACGGGAAACGATCGGCGAGGTGCTTTTCCTCTCATATAAGAACGACGTATGGTGTATTCAGGTAATCTACGACACAAGCGATCCGATCATCCCCTACCACGCAGCCAGCCTTCTGGACAGTGCAGTGATCCGCACGGACACGGAAGAATAATCCTTACTCCAACACCAAAGACAGCATGCATAGAGCGGCTCACCTCGAGCTCCTGCCCCGCCGCACGTTCTGCAGCAGAATCCCGCCCATGATGAGCACGAGCGCGAGGAGCGCCGCCCCCGTCATGCGCTCGCCAAGGGTAACGGCGGATACATTCAGACAGCCCCCCTTGACGCATTTTTCCGCACTTCGACGGAAAATTCTCCGCGCAGCCCTTGCTGTGCGTCCCTTTTTTGCCTCATTCGGACGAAAACGTCTGCGCCGATCAACCAACTTCATTTCAGCCGTGGTTCCCGGGGCACACGAAAGGAAGCCTATTATGTCCATCAAAACAATCTATGCGCTGACCATCTGCGCTGTACTCCTGTTCATGCCGACCGTCTCGGCACAGACGGAAAACGTTTGCGATGAGGTGCTCTTTTTTACGGGCGAGGGCACAGAAGACGTTCCCCCGCCATGGGGACTGCACGACAATGTGCTCAAGGATCGGGGGCATGCACTGTACATCAGCCTGCCGTTTGATGTAAGAAGACCTTTTCGCAGGTATAGAGATTCCGATGAATATTTTCTCACCAGCAAGAATGAACACATCGCTTTTGCCCTCTTCCACCGCCTCTACGAGCCTCCTTCGTCAAATGACGCCCCCCTCTCCCGCCCATCCCAAGAGGAGATCATCGAAAAAGCACTGGATCGCCTCACCGAAAATGATACAGCAGATTGGACCGTTTTGCGCAGTGAATCATTACGACTGGGCAGCACTCCTGTCAAACGTGTTTCCGTCATGTATCCCTATCGCTTTCAAAGCGGGGAGTGGCATATTTTTAAGATGGAATATCTCTTCGTTTGTACCGACACAGAGGATTGGGTTGTCATGTTTGAATACAGAGCCGATGACCGCGAGATCACTGATGATATGCTCGACGCCATGTTCTCATCCGTTCGTTGGCGCATGATCGATACAAAGTAAACCTCGTCTACCCACGCCCCCGCCGCACATTCTGGAGCAATATCCCGCCCATGATGAGGACGAGCGCGAGGAGTGCCGCCCCCGTCATGCGCTCGCCGAGGGTAAGGGCGGAGACGACGAGCGAGAGCAGCGGCACGGCGTAGGCGAGATTCGCGACGGCAGCAGAGTTCGTTGCCTGCTGGAGCGCCATTGCCCACCAGAGATAGCCCACGGCATCGATGAAGATCCCGAGCCAGAGAAGCCCGCCCCACTGCTTCCACGAGAGCGTGACCCACTCCTCCATGATGAGCGTCACGGGCAGCGAGCACAGTGCCGTCACGCCCCACGCCACGACCATCATCACGGTCTGATCGATGTTCCGCCGCTTGTTCAGCACGCAGAAAAGGCCGTAACAAAGTGCCCCAAGTATGCAGGCGGCGGCGCCGAGCATTCCATTTCCCTCGGCGCTGCCCTCCCCGCCGAGCGTGAGCACCACGACCCCCGAGAACGAGAGGAAGAGGGCGGCAGCAGTGCGAACGGTGATCCGCTCCCCGAGGAGAAACGCCGCAAAGAGGACGATCATCATCGGCCAGAGGAAATTGAGGATGCACGCCTCCTGCGAGGTGAGCTGCGAAAGCCCGTAGTAGTAGAGCCCCGAGTAGAGGAAGATCCCGAGAAAGCCCAGCCCCGCCATCGCCGCATAACCGCGCACATCGTAGGCGCGGAACACGCGTCCGCCGTCACGCACGAGCTGCATGACGATGAGAAAGAGACAGCCCGCGAGACTGCTCACAAAGAGTGCCTCATACGTCGGGATCGCCGTGAGGAGGCTCTTCACCAGTGCCGCCGTCGTCGACCACATGAGGACTGCGCTGACGGCATAGAAATAGACACGGCCCTGCATCATCACTGCTCCTTTACGTACGCAATCTGTGCTTTTCTACTTCTCCCTCTGCCTCTTTCATCCCTTCTTCTATTATGACAAAATATGTGAACTTCTCACAGGCAAGAAAAAAAGCTTCCGATCTCTCGGAAGCCTCTGCGTTTCAAATGGAGCTGATTATAGGACTTGAACCTACGACCTGCTCATTACGAATGAGCTGCTCTACCAACTGAGCTAAATCAGCATACCGCCTCACAGGCGATAGTGGAATTATACCCGAGCCGCGCGCTCCTGTCAACCCCGCAGCAAATATTTTTTCTCCGCGGGAATCATTTGCAGCTAATCCCCGTTTCACTTCACTTTAAGAATTTTTTGGAACAATACGAGGTAGCTGATACAGCATCTCGGGGCATCTCATGCCCATCAAGGAGTGAACTGCATGATCGAACATATTCTGCGCGCCCTCTGCTGCGCGCTGTTTCTCCTCACCGCAGCGAGTACGGCACTCGCCGCCCCGCAGACCATCGAGGCGGAGGGCGTCTACACCGTCGGTGACAACGACTCGCCAAAGATCGCCCGCGACGCCGCACGGCAGGAGGCGATGCGCTCCGCGACGGAGCAGGCCGGCGTCTACGTTGAGAGCTACACGGAGACGCAGAACCTCACCCTCACGAAGGATGAGGTGCGCATGGTCGCGGGTACGGTGCTGCGCGTCCTGCATGAAGACGTAACGCCCGAGCTCGTCGGCGACGTGTGGCGTTACCGCGTGCATCTCGTCTGCGAGGTCGACACGTCCAAGGTCGATCTCGCCGCCCTCGCCCAGAACAAGACGGAGCTGGCACGCCTCCAGAAGGAACGCGACGAGCTGAAGCGGCAGAACGACGAGCTCCTCGCACGCTACGAGCAGGCACGCGGCACAGAGAAGGCGGAGATCGGCGCACAGCTCGAGGAGAGCTACAAGCTTGGCCGCATCTTTGACGACGCGACCGCCATGATCCAGCGCGGTGACGAGCAGCACGCCATCGCCGACCTCTCCCTCCTCATCGAGGATCCCGCCGTCACAGGGAATGCGCGTGCGTATGCGTTCTACCTGCGCGGGCGCGCCTACTACGAGCTCCGCAGCGACCGTCTCGCACTCAATGACTTCGACGCGGCCGACCGCACACCGCACACGAACACGCCCTATCCCATCTGGCAGCTGCACCGCTACCGCGGACAGATCTACTTTGACATGGGACGCTACGACGATGCGGCCGCAGAGCTGCGCACTGCGTGGGACGCCTCCGACAAGACAGACGACGAGCTCTGGATGAAACTGCGCCGTGCCGAGCACAAGGCGGAGCAGGAGGCACGCCACGCCGAGCGCGGTGACGGCGGCGCGCGGGGCGGCATCGACTGGACGCGCGTCATCACCGAGGTCATCCGCGGCGCAATGCAGCAGGAACGTACAACAGAGTAACAGTGCACCGTAATCTTTCTTGACAGAGACTTTCATCTATCATATACTTTTTATAATGAAGGTTTTATGTAAAGGAGGATTCCCATGCTGCACCCATTTTTGCGGCGCGTATGCGCTGCCCTCACCCTCTGCATCGTGCTCACCGCGCCGGCCGTACTGCTCACGGGCTGCGGCGGACGCAGCGCGGAATCCCCCGTCCCGACGCAGCAAATGCCTGCGCGCAGCATGGAGGAGCGCAGAGCGTCACTCGGCCCGTATATGGAGGCAACGACCGCCTACAACAGCACGATGCTCCCCCTGAGCCTCGCCGTCTCCACCACCGTCAGCGACCTGCGGCAGGGGAAGCACCTGACGAGGATCACGCTCCCGCCGCTCTCAAAACTCCGCCGTGAGCTTGACGCGGCGCACGCTGCGCCCGGCGGCACGGGCGTCTATCCCGACGTCGATGCGGCGACAGAGGAACTGCGCAGCACGCTGGAGGAGCTCGCCCCGCTCGCCGACCAAATGGAGAACTACTACGCCGCCGGGGCGTACACGACGGACGGCTGCGCGTAGGCAGACGAAATGACGGCAGAGTTTCTCCCGCTCTATGACCGATTTATCTCAGCCTACGACCGGCTGGATGCCATCGTCACCGACCACTACAAGGAGATGCGGCTCGCCCAGATCGACGCGATGCACAGCGACGGCAGAGAGAACGCCGCCACCTTCCTCGAGCTGCGCACGAAGGCACGCGAGCTTGTCCGCATGCTGCGCAGCGGTGGACACGATCCGGAAGCCACCGAGGCGAAAATCCGCGAGATCAACACCCTCATCGAGAAACTCCCCGCCGGCACCGGTTATCTCGTGACCTACAAGAACGGCATCAACAGCCTCGTCGCGGCAGTCCGCGCGTATAATGCGGGACCTCCCGACCCGAACAAACTCGACAACGTCGTCGAGGAGTTCAACCGTCTCGCCGCCACGGGCAACAACGTCGACGTCAACGCGCTCGACGCGAAAAAGAAGTAGCGCACAACATAAATCTACCCCTCCCACTTCACGGCAGGAGGTTTTTGCGTGCCGATCAACATAATCTCGTCCCGTACACGATTCCCCCATGACACACAACGAAGATCCACGGATGAAAGGCACGTAATGTTTGACAGAAATTATCACCTGGGTTATACTTGTTGTGACTATTTATCTTATATTCAGATATTTTCAAGAAGGAGGCTCCTCATGATCTGTTCCACGATCCGACGTACCCTCTCCATCCTCACAGCGTGCAGCCTGCTCGCCGCCCCTGCCGTACTGTTCACGGGCTGCGGCAGCAGCAGCGACAGCGCCGCATCACAGCAGACCACAGCAAGCAATGCACAGTCGCGCGAGACGGCACTCACCCCCTACCTCGAGGCAACGAACGACTACAACCACAACATCGTCACCTTTAACTTTTCCATCGCCCCGTCCCTCGACAGTCTCCGCAAAGGAGAGCACAAGGAGCATATCTCCTTGCCGAATTTTGAAAATCTGAAAAGTGCCCTTGAGGCGGCACGTTCCGACCCGAAGGCCGCAGGTGTCTATCCCGACATCGACGCAGCGGCAGATGACCTGCTCGCCGTCCTGAAGGATCTCGAGCCGCTCGCCTCAAAGCTGAAGAGCTACTACTCCGCCAAGACCTATATGACCGACAACTATGCGCAGTCGGACGAGATGGTCGCGCAGTTCTTCCCGCTCTATGACAAATTCGATGCCGCCTACGACAAATTCGACGCCGTCGTCACCGACCGCTACAAGGAACTCCGCCTCGCCCAGATCGATGCGCTGCGCAGCGAGGGCAAGGAGAATGCCGCCTCCTTCCTCGAGCTGAACGGCAAGACACGAGAGCTCGTCGAGATGCTCGACGGCGAGCAGGTCGACAAGAACGCCGCCGAGGCGAAGATCGGCGAGATCAGCGCCCTTCTCGAAAAGCTCCCATCCGGCACCGGCTTCCTCTCCTCCTACAAGAGCCAGGTCAACAGCTTCATCGGTCAGGTGCGTGAGTATACCTCCGGAAGCCCCGACCCGAAGAAGTTCAACAACGTCATCGAGGAGTTTAACAGACTCTCCTCCACCAGCAGCAACGTCGACATCAACGAACTCGACGGAAAGAAGAAGTAAAGGAAATACTTCCGAAACACGAATCCCCCGCAGATACTCTGCGGGGGATTTTCAGCAGGAACGAGGCGTGACACCATGACAAAATCAGCAGATCAAGAGTACATAACAACCGCCATCGGTATAAAGTACCGCGTGGAGAAATCATCGGACTTTGAGTACGCAGCCACCGCCATCGGCGAGGAATGCTTCCTCTTCGGCGTGGACGTATTTGCCCACGAATGGACGAACACACGCAAATGCATCCGTGTCCATGATCCGCTCTACGGGCAGCCCTACACCATGAACGTATACGAAATCACCGTGGACGGCAGCGTTCACCGCTTCGCCGCCGGCGAATTCTCCAACAACGTGTGGGGCTTCTGGCTGCCAAAGGACCGCGCCCGCCCGGACGGACACGACAGCGCACGCATCCCGCCGGATGAGAGCAACGCGCCGCACACAAAGGAGCAGGAGAAACAATCATCATAAGGTAAACACGAGATACGAATCAGCAAAAAAGCACCTACCATAACAGCAGGTGCCGACATTCCGTTTTGTGATGGGCCGCCCTGTCCCCTCATTTCAGGACGGGGACAAGGGCACGCATACGCAGACATACAAGGCCTCCACAATGAATGCCTCCCATCACGCGCACGAGCGCATCAAAGAAAACGGCCGTCCGCACAACTCGCGAGAGGCTCCACTATTGTTGGCGGCACAGCCATTATGCATCACTGCAAAAACGAGTAGGGAAAGTGGAGCTGACCCTTGCTCATCCATTCTTTGACATGCTCAGAATAACATAATTCGCACATCCGAGCAACAACATTCGTCCCCTAGCATGGACGGATGCGACTACCAAGGAAATATTTGCAATGAGTAATTATGAAGATTGTTTTTCCTTCTGTGTCGAAAATGGACAGCGACTCCTTGAATTGAAAATCGTCTGTTCTCAGCGGCCCCCTGCAATTTGCGCCCAAGTATATCAGATGGGCAATAATGACTACAGGATATACTGGAACGTAGGGCTGACCTCTATCGACTACTTTCACAAAATAGTGGATTACTACTCCCCAAGAATGGGAGATGCTCTATCCAAAATGAAAATAAACAAAGCTGTCACAATGGCAGAACATGATAACGGTTTTATTCGCTACGTGAAGCAGTTTACTCCGGTAAACGAGAAGGTACTGAAAGAACACGATATGTCACTTATCAACGCCGTCATAAATGCAGATTGGGGATCATCTTTCGTTGATCGTATTATTGGGCTGGATGGGCATAGATACTATCTAAAAATTGATGGTCGTGTGCCCAGAGAATACGAGGTGAGCCCTATTATCCCTCCCAATATGTCAGAAATATTCCCTTTGATCAAATTTATTGTTGACGATGTCGTCCAAATCAAAGAAAAAGACCAGATATTCTATATGCCAAGCGGAACGGTGCAATCCCCCATCACACAAGAGGATCTGCAGTCGCTGGATGTCCCGCCATGGATGAATAACGATAACTGAAAGGAACTCATCTCATTTAGAGAGGAACGTTTCGCACATCCGAGCAACAGCATTTCTCTCCCAGCATAGACGGATACGACGCATCTTCCCCGCGTCGAATTGCACAATATTGATACGACCAGCTGAAATATCGAAACACACACTGCAGATGATGGATGAATTGATTCGCAATCTGAATGCAGGAAAAGTCTCTGCACCGATTGATCCCTCCGAATCTTGATATTGCAATTTAATATGATGCGAAACGAATCCTTGATCCTATGATAAAATCTGCATTTTACTCTCGCACAGTCCCATGATAAACACCTCTGCACGTTGGTCGTACAGAGGTGTTTTCACGTTTTGTATACGATTCGACGCGCCCCATCATCTCAGACTGCCCGAGGTCTATTGTTTGAGTTCGCCCTCGCACGAAGCAAGCACCTGAGCAGAGTAGTAGTAAAAGCTATAGAAGAGATCTGCGGGGAAAACATCATCCGCCTCCCAGCGCAGCTCGTCCGCCTCCTCGTCATAGACCTCCGACCAGAGATATTCCTCCCGAAGCAGATCGGAGAAGCGCGGCAGAGGTTCGGCGTGTTCCATCTCCTCCCCCATGCGGACACATTCCGCGATCAGCCGGAAGTGTTCGAGCAGTCGCCCTGCAATCATTCGAGCGATTTCGTTCTCGGGCTGCGCGGCGCGGGCACGTCGAAAGATCCGCACAAGAAAGATCATGGCAAACGGCGTTGCGTGCCAGAGCGTGCTCTGATGCTCCGTGTTGATGGTCAGTTCGCAGAGGGCATCCTCCACCGCCGCAAGATCGTCCATGGACTTAAGCACAGCAAAGTACCGAGGAAACTCCGCTGCACGCCCATAGGGCGTCGTCAGTCGGTGCCACGGCACATCATTCACGGTTACCATCGCGATATAGCGTTCATTCTCATCCATGCTGAGTCTCACCTTCTGTCATACCAATTTGATCGCCTCTATTTTAATCAACAACTCCTACCCTCATTCTATGATCCGCGTGCGAATAAAACTGCTTACTGTATTGCGATTTACCTTGTAGATTCTCGCAATTTCGCTAATCGATACGCCTTGTCCTCTAAGTTCCTTTATGATTCTCTCTTTTCCCGAAAGTTTCACTTTAGTGGACTTTCTCCCCCTTGGCCGGCCAAGTATTACTCCTTCTGCTTTTTTCCGTGCTAGGGCTTCTTTCGTCCGCTGACTAATTAAGTTTCGTTCAATTTCCGCAGATAAGCCGAAAGCAAAGGCTAGCACCTTGCTCTGAATATCATCCCCAAGACGGTAAGAAGCCTTGATCGTCCATACACGACATTCTTTATCCATACATTGATTCAGGATTTCCATAATCATAAAAAGATTACGTCCAAGCCTTGAAAGTTCTGAGCAAACAATCAAATCTCCTTTTGAAATATTTGCAAGCAAAGCCCCCAATTCTCGCTTATCGTAGCTTTTTGTCCCACTGACCGTTTCCTCGATCCAGCCATCAATTGTAAGACCTTCTCGCTGACAAAATTTTTGAATCTCGAACCTTTGATTCTCAACCGTCTGTTTGTCACTGCTTACTCTGATATAACCGTAGTTCATCTTATGCTCCTTTGCAAAACTAATAGGAGCGTTTATATTGAACAGAATAACCTGATCTCCTCGTTTACCGGAAAGGACAGCTGGACAATCATGTCCCCTATTGAGCAAAATATTCGCAAGAAAATCCAATCATGCGGCATCGCACTTAGTGACTGGAATCTTGCAATTAACTATGGGATAAAGACGGGGTGTAATGATGCGTTTATTATCTCAAGTGAGAAAAAGGATGAACTGATTGCTGCAGACCCGAAATCTGCCGAACTTATTCGACCGATTCTTCGTGGCAGGGATGTTAAGCGGTATGGATTTAGTTTTTCTGATCAATGGATTATTGCTACTTTTCCAAGCTGCAAATATGATATAGACCAGTATCCGGCGATAAAACAATATTTTCTTTCCTTCGGGATAGAACGTCTTGAGCAGACGGGAGCAACGCATATCATTGATGGTGTGCCTGTAAAATCAAGAAAGAAAACCAACAACAAATGGTTTGAGACACAGGATAGCATCAGTTATTGGAACGAATTTTTTAAGCAGAAAATAGTATATCGTGAAATCAGCGATAACATAAATGCCTGTATGGTTGAATCAGGCATCATGTTGAACAACAAATGCTATATAATTACAGGAGACCATTTAATTTATATCCTTTCATTTCTAAACAGCAAAATCTTTGCCAAAATAATTCTTCCTGAGGTAAATTCCGTTGGTGGAAAAGGTGAGGCTTTTTTAAGTAAGATTTCTTTAGTTCGCCCTTCAACTGAGACGGAAGAACGACTTCATGATCTTTATCATAAGCGTATGGAAGGAAACTCCGCTCTTGATGAAGAGGAGATTGATAGATGTGTTGATGAGATTTTCTGCTCATTATATGAGCTATCCGGAGAAGAACGTCAATATATCCTTTTATAGGAGACTTATTGTGATTCTATATACAGAATTTCTTCCTCTCTTAAATGATAAAGAGCATAAACTCGTTGATTGATTTCACTCTCTAAATGCTGCGTATCATTCAAAGCCCTTTTTTCTTCAAGGATTTTATCTACTAGACGAATATATGGAATCTGTGCTTCCTCATCCAGCACGGGAACAGGGAGTTGTTCAACAAACATTGGCTTATACTCAAAATAGCCTCCATTCCTTGTAACGCCTAACTGCCTAATATACCAATCAGCTAGTTTTGAGTTGATAATAGCTAAAAGATATTTATTTCCGGGCACAATCATAGATGAGGGGGCATTGATAAAATAGCCTTCTTCTGCCCATGCAAATTGTGCCGATAAAGCCAAATTCCCCCATATAATTTTCTGCTTAAAAAATTCGTTCATATAAACGCAGTTTCTCAAATTATATGGTGTATCTCCTTTGTCTGCTCTCTTTGCCAACTGGGGATAATATTCATCTAGATGCTTGTGAATTGCAGGGTAGTCTTCTACATGAACTGGTGGGAGGTTTTTTGATTTGATTCCATTATGTGTTGTGATTAACCATAAATCAGAAAAACTAAATCCATACCGCTTAACATCCCTGCCACGAAGAATCGGTCGAATAAGTTCGGCAGATTTCGGGTCTGCAGCAATCAGCTCATCCTTTTTCTTACTTGAGATAATGAACGCATCGTTAAATCCTGTCAGTATTCCACGGTAGATTTTCACATCCCATTCTTTCAATGGCACACCATACGTGTTGATTTTATTGCGAATATGGTGTTCTTCCGATGAAAGTATTACCCAACTTTCATCGGAAGAAAATGACGTACGACAGCTATTCTGTTCAATATAAACGCTCAAATTACTTGAACACGACTCTCCTACCGTACACGCAAGAGTACGTTCTTCATTTTCACTTTTTGTGAACATCAATATATTAACATCGACGGTCGCCGACGCAAATATTTTCTGTTTTCCGAAGTCAATCAATCGGAGAGGATTGGTTTTTTTAGCGAAAAAGCAACGCAGCTTTTCCCCGTAGCCTGCTCGCATCCATTTATTGCTTGTAATGTACGTTAAGACACCGCCAGGGGAAAGCAACTGATATCCTTTTTCGTAAAACAGACAATAAATATCTCCCGTTTTCGCAAAGGTTTGGAATCCAAGTTCCGCAAACTGATCCCCCAACTTCTCGCCTGTATTTTCATCAATCTTCGTTTGTAGCTGAATGTATGGCGGATTCCCGATGACAATGTCAAATCCGCCATTGTCGCGAAACACTTTAGGAAACATGAGCTGCCAGAGGATGAACGGCTTCGTCACGTCGTTCTTGCATTCATAGTAGGCATCCATCGCCGGTTGAGAACCGTTCAGGTTGGTCAGAATGGTCTCGTCATAAATTTCTTGAATCTCTTTTTTGATCCGCTCCTTTTCCACACGTGTTTTTTCATCATACAGACGATCCTGCATGGAAATGAGCCGATGAGTCTGCGTTGTAAAATGCTCATCATAAAGAAGCGCTCCCTGCCGCATCGCGGATAGATTACCCAGAGCGCTGTTCTCCGTAATCAGCTTGATGCCATGAAATGCATCAACCAGACTGTTGCCACAGATAATATTGCAGTCGAGATTCGGCAACTCGTGAGGTTTTGTCATTTCTCCAAACTCTTCATTTTCCTTCGTACGAATTTGATCGTCAATGACGAGGGAGAGCCAGAGACGCAGTTTTGTGATATCGGCAGCACTGGCTTCAAGATCACAGGCAAAGATCGAGTTTTTTATCGTTTCCCGTTTCAGGTTATAGGCTCTACGATCTGAGTAAAGTGCATATCTCTGAAGCCCATTGAGTTCGATCCCCATATACGAGGTCAGTGTTTCTCTCGCCTTCACAATCTCCGTCAACATACCAAGTGGAAATGCCCCCGACCCGACGGCGGGATCTAAGACCTTAACATTTGCAAGAAGGTCGTCCATCTCCTGTAGACGATTCACTTCTTTCCGATAACTAAAGATGGTCTCCGGCATTTCAAGCGCTTTGTTCTTGTCAAAAACCTTGTGATGTATTTTACCATCTTTATAGACGGACTGCGTCTTCTTTACGTCTTCCTCTCTGAAATACTCCCCATATAGGATGAACTTACGAATATCGCCATCCGCAATACCTGTCTTGTGGGAGAGATAACGAATTAGGCTTTCCTGACACATATAGTGAACGATCTCGCGCGGCGTATAAAATGCCCCCTTGGATTTTCGGTCTTTCACATCCAAAAGATTTTCAAATACCTTGCCGAGCATCTCCGGATCGACGGCAACTTCGCGCTCCATCGGCTCATCTTCTACCATGGTAAAGTTATAACGATCAAAGACATCCAAGATACCATCCGCATCCCTGCCGTTTTCATCCGCATTAGAAAACAGCTCATCCGGGATACAGAAGTCATTGTTCTTCCAATCGTACCCCTCCAGCTCCTCGAACAAACCACCATTGAGAAAGGGGATGCGGCTGTGCAGCGGCAGGAAAAATGCTTGGTCTCCACGATTCTGGTTGAGCCCCTCATAAAAAAGAGGCTCTAAATAATCGTCGAAAAAGTTCTTTCCACGCTTCTTACAGTCGTTGAACAGTTGACGCATGAAGTCCTTGGGTCCGTCGCCCCAGGCCCCGCCTTGTACAATCTTTGACAGGGCGATCTCATCATCATCACTGAGTTCGCGCAGAGCTGATGCATCCAGGCGGATTTCTCCCGCCTCATTTCTGCGATAGACATACGGCATGAGTTCTTTGGGTTTTTGTCCCGGCTGATAGAAAGCTCTTTTATACGCGCTCTCACTCAGTGTTTTTGGGAATGCATTAACCCCCAACCATCCTTTTTTCTGTATGAAATACAGGAAGACCAGCTGTCCCATGAGCTTTTTGGCGAACTGCTCGCTGTTAAAGCCTCTGGAAGCCGCTTCCCGCACAAAGTCCGTATTATGCTCCAAAAACTCTTTCACAGAGAGATATTTTTCCCGATACTGCGCGAAAAACTCCTTCGTTACAGCTTCGACACTAAATGCCTCTTCGAGATCATCCAGTCCAGGGTCGACATCATCCTCTGCAAAAATCGGGTAAAGGCGCTCTTTTGCCGTATGGCAGGGCTCACCTTCACCAACCAGATAGGAGTAACGCTTTGCCGGCGTCAGCTCCGTTCGTATTTTCCCCTTGTAGAAATTGTAGTCCATATGGACCAACGAAAGCCGCCATCTATATGGCTCAGCATCCGTGTAAAAGGCCACTAACGCCCCTGCACAATAATTACTGCTTTCTAAAAGAGATTTGACGAAGGAACGCTGCATACTGCGTGCGTTTTCAATGCTCTTATTATTTTTCAGACAAACGGAAAACAGTGCTATTTTTTGATGCTCTCCATCTTCATAGTCTCCGATATGCACATAATTCTTGATGGCGGCAGAAAACGTATTATAGGGTTCCTTTGCAATCTGCGGTTTGAACTGCACATGATTGAGTAATTCGCCCAGAAATCTCCGATATCTCTCATATGAGTATGCCTGTGTCAAAGTCTCCTCAAAAATCATTCGCTTCTTGTCGTTCATTTTGCGCTCTCCTTTAGATAGCAGGAAAGAATCACCTGTTTTTCACCAGGGTTCTGTCGTATAGCGTCTTTGCGTTCATAGAGGTATTGCTTGGGGATTTCGCCGGCTACAAAGAAATACGCAGAAGGAATATCCTTATAGGTCGCTAATCCTTTTACGATATTCTTGCTGATATTCTGCGGGATATCTCCATTTTCAAATGCCTTGAGCATTCGATAGATTGTCATCTCCTGATCCTCCGTCAACGACGGATCTCGCCCTGCTGCGCGCAAGAATTTAACAATCGTGGCATCGTTGCGTCCTAGGGGAGCTTTTGCCGACTCAATCACCTCATCCTGAACAAGTGCTTGGTCAAACGCCTCATTATTTCGCTCATAATGATCGTAATAGGCACTGCCGACATCCAGTCGGGATTCCTCCGGCAAACATTCCATATACTGAGCAGCTTCGATAAAGGAGATCTGTTTGGTCTCCTTCCCCGTCATATAAAAGTCCTTCAACGCCCCCTTACGAATAAAGGTGATGGTTGCCTTTTCTTTCACGCGCGTACTGTAGCGGCCGGTCTTAGATTTTTTTGGCAGACGCTTGATACGTTCAAAAAGTGCTGCATCCTGATCTCTGATCTGCCGAATCACCGCCAAATATCGGAGTTCCGGACTGCCGGACTCCTCCTCGCCATCCATCCGTGCCGTCAAGTCCTCGAACAGTTTCTGTGAGCTGACGATCTCGGCATCGGAAAGATATTGATAGTCATCTCCTAACGTGTCGTGAAACGCCTGCAGTTTTTCCAAAATGCGATCCTTGAGGGGCATATGCGCGTTGGATTGTGCCGTCGGAAAGAAATTAAACACATAGATTTGCTCATGCTCCGTACCGACACGATTAATACGTCCAACACGCTGCATGATGCGCGTAGGATTCCATGGCAGATCATAGTTGATAAGTATGTTGGAGCGATGGAGATTGATGCCCTCTGCGAGGATGTCCGTCGTAATCAGGACATCATAGAGGTCATGCTGCCGATCTGCGTATTTAGGATTGAAGCTATCCTCGATATCTGCCTTCTGCTTTGCGCTGCTTTGTCCCGAGTATGCAATCACGCGTGTACCATACTGTGCTTCCAGTTCTTTGGCCAGATATTCTGCCGTTTCACGGGACTCGGTAAAGATGATTTTCTTCTTCCCACCTAGCTTTTCATTTCGTGCAAGAGCCTCTTTGAACGCATCCAGTTTCGGGTCATTCTCTATCGTGTGCCATAGATCGTACAGCAGTTTCAGCTTTGCCAGGTCTTTCGTCAGATCGATGATAAAGTTTGGACTGAACTCTCCAGACTCTATGCGCAGTCCTTTCTCATCCTCCACCATCTTCATCAGTTGATCGATCTCACCTGCGTCCAGTAAATCATATACATCCACACTCTTACTGATCCAAACGCCACCCCTATTTTTATACATCTCGATAAAGCGTTCATAGGACTCAATAAATCTGGAAAGTGTCATACGAAATGCATAAAAACTGCTCTCCAGACGCTTTACCAAAATGCCCTTCATAAAGCCACCCATATTGTGCTGCGCCGTCATCATCGCCGCATATTTTTTCCCATTCTTCAGATAGGTGAGTGGCTTATAACGTGCATACTTGAACTCTTTGATCGCCGCAATGGTCTCTCCGAAAACCTTATCCGTCGTATCATCGAATGCGTAAATAATCTGCTCCGGTGCGCCAAGTTTTGGAAAAACAAGCCCCTGTTTCTGTAAGTCCTCATGATAATACTCTTCAATTTCCCTGCGCGTTCGCCGTATCATGATATGACGAATGAGCTTATCTCGAATCATCTCTGAATTCGCCCGACTTTGTGCAATGTAGTCCGGGCTTCCTTTTTCCAGTCCCTTTAGCCGTTTGTTCAAATTTGCAAAAAATCGCGCCAGATTCTTTGTTCCAACGATATTGCTATTGTGTTTCGGTTGAAATAGATAAATTTGGTTTTCAATGTCACTTGTATAGTTATTGATCGGTGTAGCAGAGATCAGTATAACCTTTCTGCCATAACATATTTCATGCAGTTTGCTGAAACCCGCTGTATCAGCATTACGAAAACGGTGCGCCTCATCAACAAAGACATATTCATAATGGATATGACTATCCAGTATAGAATCCAGCTTACCGAGGGAGACAACCTTCGCTGCTGTATCAAATTCAAGTAGGACTTCCTCCCAGTAGCTGACCAGTACCGGTGGACAGATGATAAGCTTCTTCCCCTTGCCAAGAGATTTTGCAAGCATCGCGCAGATATATGTCTTTCCAAGGCCCACGACATCGGAGATAAACACACCGCCATAAGCCTCTAATATCTTTTTCGCCTGTACGACGGCATCCAGTTGATATTGCAGACGCATATAGTGATCGGGGAGCAAGTTCTGCCCAAGCATCTCCTTATCCGCATTGATCTCCTCACGAAAAAACTCATACAGGGTTTTCAAGTAAATTTCATACGGTGTTATATCCCCCCGAAGCCATGTGCGCTTTTCAATCGCTTGCACATAGGCATCTTCAACGGGTACACTGTGCTGCCACAGCTCCTCAAAACGCTTTAAGGCAAATGTTACATCTGCACAATCTCTGAGTTCAACATTGAACTCTAGGTTATTCACCAGCCCTGCTTCCGAGAAATTACTAGATCCCGTGATGACACTTCCATAATAATCTGCATAATTTGGATCCTTCCGCATGATATAGACCTTCGCATGAAGGGGCGCTTCAACGTACATACGGAGTTGCAGCTTCCCGGTTTTCAACCATTCGATAAAATACCGCACGCCTTTTTCAACATCCGCAGAGGTCGGCGCCTCTTCAAACTCCGCCTCAACAGCATCAGAAAAGACCTCGGTTGCCTGTTTGATTGTCGGTTGACCATTCACGCGATCGATGATTTCAACTGTTTTCCGATCCACATTCAGCCCAACGAGCACGCGAATCTCCTCGATATCCTTCATCGCTGAATACAGGCGAAAAAATCCGCTCGTACGAAAATATCCAACGAGAATGTCGAAGAACTGCGTATGATTCCGTAAGATTGTAGAAAATCTGCTATAAAGATCCCGCTCCGGCATATTCGTAAAAAACTTCAAGTCATTCATAGAGAACACGCTCCCTAACCATCAAAACTTGTAGAGAATCACTATACAGAATATTATACAATTAAATAATATTTTAATCAAAGAAAATAATCGCCTATCTATAGAAAAAATGACATCATCCCTGTTTTTCGTTAGTCGAACGAAACTTTTCACGCCTATCATCTTCTCTGTAGTTCCGTTTTTCAACAAAACGGAACTACAGCCCTGATAAAATTCTGCATTTCGGCAGCCGACAGGTTGTTTTCTATAGAACTCACTTCATAAATATGCTATCATAAAAGAAACAGGCAAAAGGAGGTGAGCCGTATGGCGGGAGTTACCGTACCGGTTCATGCACCTGTGATCGACTGGATTGTGCAGAACATCCATGAAGATCAGGTCACCCCTGATGCGCTCGACCAGCTGAACGCATGGAAGACCGGCGAGAAGCAGCCTACGCTGAAACAGCTGGAAGCGATGAGCAGGAAGACACGTATTCCATTCGGCTATTTCCTTTTACAGACACCGCCTGACGAGGATATTGCGCTTGCCGAATATCGCACGGTTGGGAGTAAAAAACATCAAAAGCCGAGCCGTGAGCTCATCGACATTTTGGATCAGATGACGGCAATTCAGGATTGGATAAGGGATGACCTCAAACGGGAACAATCGGACGCCGCTACTTTTATCGGGAGTTGCAGCCTCCGCGATTCCACGAGTGAGATTGCACAACGGATACGAGATGATCTTGCACTCAAAACGAACTGGTACAGAGGGGGAAAAAATGCGGAAGATAATTTCAATCGCCTCCGCAGTACACTCGCACAGCATGGACTTCTCATCTTTACGGGTGGAAAGATCGGAGCAAATACACATCGTCCACTCGATGTGAATGAATTTCGTGCTTTTACTCTCGTCGATGCGTACGCGCCACTCATCTTTATAAACACAACAGACACAGCAAACGGACGCCTCTTCTCCCTCCTGCACGAAACGGCTCATGTATGGCTCGGCAAAAACAGTCTCTTCAACAACTCCGAATGGTCGGATGAACACGTAAGTCTGCTCGAACAGAAGTGCAATGCCGTTGCAGCAGAACTGCTCGTCCCTGCAGCAGATTTTTCCGAGATATGGGAATCGTCCATTCCTGTTGAAGATATGATAGAAGGGGCCGCACGTCATTTCCGATGCAGTGAAGCCGTAATTCTGCGGCGCGCCTATGGGATGAAAAGAATACCACGGGATGTATATGCGCGTATGCTAGCTCTGCAAAAGGAGCGCTGGGAGCATGCAAAGGCACAAAAAAAGAAAAGCAGCGGCGGAGATTTCTACAACACTCTGCTCTCAAACCTTGATCATCGTTTCCTCGCCGCCCTTGAACGGAGTGTAATTCAGGGAAACACACAGGATACAGATGCCTACCGGCTGACAGCAACCAATCGCAAGACCTACAGAGGGGCGCTTGAGCGGATGGGAGGCGTCTGAGTTGAGTAAAAAATACCTCATCGATGCCAATAGCCTGATACGCCCATCCCGTGCATACTATCCTTTTGATTTCGCCCCATCTTTCTGGCAGCAGCTGCATCCTAAAATTTCATTGGATAAAATAGCCGTTCTGGATAAGGTGCGCGATGAGATTCTAAAGGAAACAGACGAACTCTCCGCATGGATAAGCGATCTTCCGAACGAATGTATTCTGTCGACGCAGGATATACAAATTATTCAAATGTATAGAGACGTTCTGAGCTTTATTCAGCAAAGCGATCAATACAGCGAAGCCGCGCTTCGTCTCTGGTCGCGAGAAAATATTGCTGACCCGTGGCTGATCGCCGTTGCTGCAGCCTACGACTACACGATTCTGAGTTTCGAGCAGTCAGCAGGTCGCATAACGACGAGCTCGAACAATCCGAAACTTCCCGATATCGCACGTCATTTTCACGTGGCGTACACATCACTATTTGATATGATGCGGCAAGAGTGCTTTCGCCTATGACAATGCCCCTGCACCATTTCGATGCAGGGGCATTTTGTATCTATTTAGTGTCAAAAACTCGGATACAAGCCGTCCCAGACGACGCGGCGGTAATTCGTGCGGTCGGTGTCGCCCTCGGTGGAGATGCAGAGGATGCGGGAGTCCTTCGTGAGGCCGATAGCGTCGCGTAGGTAGTCGAGGCTCGCGTTCTGCATGAGCTCGGCGACGAGTCCCGTGGTGACGGCACCGCTCTCGCCCGAGACGACGCGCAGGTCGTCATCCAGCGGGTTGCCGAGGATGCGCATACCCTTCGCCGCGACCCACTCGGGGACGGAGACGAAGTGATCGGCGTAGTCCCGCAAGATGTCCCATGCGAGGGGATTCGGCTCGCCGCACGAGAGCCCCGCCATGATGGAACTAATCTCCCCCGTCACGATGTGCGATTCCCCGTCGTTCGCCGCCGCCGTCCGATAGATGCAGTCGGCGCGGTTCGGCTCGACGATGGTGATGACGGGACACTCCGCCCCATAGTGCGCGGCAAAGTATCCCGTGATCGCCCCCGGCAGCGACCCGACACCTGCCTGCAAAAAGATATGCGTCGGCATCTCAGCGTACTGCTCCATTGCCTCATGGGCAAGCGTCGAATAGCCCTGCATGATCCACTGCGGCCGCTCCGTGTAGCCGCCGAACGCCGTGTCCTGCATGAGCACCCACCCCTTTTCCTGCGCCATCTGCGAGGCATAGCGCACGGTATCGTCATAGTTGTAGGTGGTGAACGACGCCTCTGCGCCGAGTCCGCGGATGTTTGCCAGACGCTCGGGCGAGCCGCCCTTCGGCATAAAGACATGCGCAAAAATCCCGAACAGCTTCGCCGCCCACGCAATACCGCGCCCGTGGTTGCCGTCCGTCGCAGTGACGAGGGTGACGCCGCGCAGCCGCTCGCGGTTCTCCGGTGCGCGCAGGCGCTCATAGGTCATCTCCTCCTCAGGGATGCCCAGATACTGCGCGAGATAGCGCGCCACGGCGTAGCTCGTACCGAGCCCCTTGAACGCGTTCAGCCCGAACCGCTTGCTCTCATCCTTCACGGCGACACGCGCCAGTCCGAGCGACCGTGCGAGATGCCTGAGGTCGGCGAGCGGCGTCGGCTCGTACGTCGGCAGTGTCCGATGAAACGCCTCCACACGCGCTGCTGCCTCTGCACTGAAGGGCGTGAGATCTGCCTGCGGCGCTGCATCATGCGTGAGATGTGCCGCCTTGATTGATTCATTCATACGATTTCCTCCTCCGTCCGTTGAAGTAGTTCTGTATTTTTATTATACCATAGATTCCCGCTCTAATGATACGAATCATGTTCGTCATGTTTATTCTCTGTATTTAGAATATTATGCTTGACGTCTCATCTTAGTTTCATATATAATGAGAGAGGTTATTATTATTTATGCGAATGGATGCAGCAAACGTCACGGACACCATCCACGATGGGAAACATAGACGGGCTGTGCCGATTCGCATGATCCGAAAAGGAGGATTTTCCGATGAAGAAAACTCTGGTGTCCGCACTTGCGGCGGCTCTCGTCGTGGGAGCGGCAGGAACAACGTTCGCGGCGGCGAATCCGTTCAGTGATGTGCCGCGCGACCACTGGGCGTATGATGCCGTAACGCAGCTCGCCAATGACGGCGTGGTTGAGGGCTACGGCGACGGGACGTTCCGCGGCGACCGCAACATCACGCGCTACGAGATGGCACAGATGGTCGCCAAGGCGATGGCAAAGGGCGACCTATCCGCCTCCGACCGCGCACTCGTTGATCGCCTCGCCGCCGAGTTCGCCGACGAGCTGAACAATCTCGGCGTGCGCGTATCGAACCTCGAGCGCAACGCCGACATGGTGAAGTGGAACGGCAAAGTTGAGTATACCTACACGAGCGACCGCACGGAAGTATCGCGTACGCCCTCAGGAGCGACAAAAGTCAACGACAACAACCTGCTGTTCCGTCTTGAGCCGTCTGCCGAGATCAACAGCCACTGGCACGTCAATGCACGCCTCGATGCCTCGATAAAGGTGAACAAGGACGCGGGCGAAGAGGACAACGACAAGGTAACGCTCCAGCGCGCATGGGCACAGGGCGACTACGGCAATTTCAACGTCAAGCTCGGCAAGCTGGAGATGCTCTCGGCAGAGGCGTATGCCAAGCCGGGTGCGATCGTCTTCGACCGCGAGTTTTCAGGAGCTGAGGTCAACTTTGGCAAGGATCTGCGTGTCAAGCTGCAGGCAGGACGCATGGGCAGTGACGAGTTCCAGTATGACAAGGCGGCAAACTATCAGGGCGCAGAGCTCCAGTACAACGGACGCCTGACGGCAGGGCTCGGCTACTACCGCTTCAATGCAGAAGATCTCCAAGCGATGCTCAAGAACAACAAGAAGACGATGCAGATTTTCGGGGTGAACCTCGCCTATCGCTTCGACAAGTATAATTTCCTCTCTGGTGCGTACGCATACAGCAAGGATTTCAAGATGGGAAATATGCCTGACAAATCCTATCAGATCGCGTACGAGTACAGGGGTGCAGAGCCTGAGGATCGCGGCTCGTGGGGGGCATACGTCGCCTACCGCCAGATCGCAGGTGCCTCCGTGGCACCGACGACGGATGGTGCGATGGAGGGGGCAAGAGGCGTCGAGATCGGTGCCGACTACACGCTGCTGCCGAACGTCGTGCTCTCCGCGAAGTATTTCCGCGGCAAGGATCTCTATGCGCGCTATCTTGGCTCGGATAAGGACAGGGCATCGAAACTCTTCGGCCGCGTCGAGTTCTTCTTCTAAACGATTTCCATTTGGTCAACTTCCTTCTATATACAAAAGCCTCTCCCGACCTCACGGGGGAGGCTTTTCGCGCGCATCTTGACCCATGCCCCATTCTGCGCTATAACGATAGAAAGGAGATAGATACATGATCCCGTCCCCATGATGCACTTCTTCGCTGCAGCTCTGCTCACCGCCGCCCTCCTGCCGCAGGAGGCGCTCTCTGCGCCGAACTGCACGGAGGAGTATGGCATTGTCATGACAGACGGTGCAAAACAGCGCTGCATGCGCGGGAAGATATTGCCGCCTTTGTTGCGCAGTATATGAAGGAAGGAAATCCCCATGAACATTGTATTTGAAAAAGAGCGCTGCCGCAGCGCGGCGTACGACGGAGCCTCATGTATCGGCTATGCCGTCATCGAGGAGAGGGGCGGCCGCTGGGTCATCCCGCATACGGAGGTCGATCCCGCCTACGGGGGACAGGGCATCGCCCGCCGTCTGATCGAGGAGATCATCGCGGCGGCACGCCGTGAAGGCAGGAAGATCGTCCCCGTCTGCTCCTACGCTGCGAAGATGATGCTGCAGAGAAAGGACGCCTATCGAGATGTCCTAGAGAAGCACTGATAAATTCAGCACTACCATCTTGACACATCTTTTGCCCGCACTTCGGCGAAAAATCTACGCCAATTTGACGAACTTCATTTTATCAGTAATTCCCCAGAAAGTGATGTACCACATGAATAAAAAGGATCTTGTCGCGCAGATTTCTGCCGCGATGGAGGAGTTTCTCCGCGCACATCCCCGGGAGAGATTTTACGCGCTGGCGTTTGACTGCAATACAGAGTATGCGGAGTTTCTTGTCGGGATGAACACAGAGGAGGCGTTCCAAAAGACGCTGAGGGAATACCAAGAGGGTGGCGCGAGCGATCGCACGGATGCGTCTGCCGCCGCGAATCTGCGCTATAACCCCGGCGACTGGACGTATACGGATATCGCAGAGGCAGAACTGTTCAAGGAGGAGGAACTCATCGCGCGCTATCAGGACAACATGGAGAGGCAATGCGCCGATATGCGCCGACTGTGCGAGGAGATTTTAGCGGATTTCCGCAAAACAGATACGTTCCAAAACATACCGAAAACAGCGGATTTTGTCTCATACTGCATCGACCACGATGAGGATCCTGCCGATGCGCTGGCTCGCCCCCGCTGAATCGAGGGACGCTGCCCGCATCCGTACGCAAATATCGCACCAAAAGACTGTGGCTGTTATCTCTTGACAACAATTATATAATGAGTGTAACAGTTCTCAATAGGAAGGAGATCGAATGCAAAAGGAACGTTTTAATATCACAGGCATGACCTGTTCGGCGTGCTCGGCGCGGGTTGAGCGCACGGTGGCGAAAATGGCAGGAACGGCGGATGTCTCCGTCAATCTCCTCACAAATACGATGAGTCTCGCCTACGACGAGAATGTCACGAGCCCCGCCGCCATCATTGCGGCGGTGGAGGAGGCGGGCTACGGTGCGAGCGTCAAGGGCGGATCCGCTGCGCAGACGGCGCAGACTGCCGCCCCCGCTGCTGCACAGGCAGGAAACGCGGAGGACGATGCGGCGGGCAAGGCCATCCGTGCGATGCGCACGCGTCTCCTCATCTCCATCCTCTTTCTCGTGCCGACGGTCGCCATCTCGATGAGCCATACATTCGCGGCATGGGGGATCCCCTACGCGCCCGCTTTTATTGATATCTTCTGGGGCGCGGAGAATGCGCTGACCTTTGCACTCGTACAATTCCTGCTTATTTTACCGATCATGTATGTCAATCGTACATACTATGTCAACGGTTTTCGCAATCTCCTGCACGGGGCGCCGAACATGGACAGCCTCGTCGGCATCGGCTCGATGGCGTCCGCTCTCTTCGGCGCATTTGCGATGCTGCGCATGAGCTACGGTCTGGGGCACGGCGACCTCGCTCTCACCGCGGAGTACAGTACGAATCTCTACTTTGAGTCGGCGGGCATGATCGTCACCCTCATCACGGTCGGGAAATATCTGGAGGCGCGCGCCAAGGGGCAGACGACGGACGCTTTGCGCGCACTGATGAAGCTCGCACCGCAGGAGGCGACCGTTCTCCTCGACGGGGTGGAGCTGACCGTTCCCGTCAGTGCCCTCGCCGCGGGCGATACCATCGTTGTGCGTCCCGGCGCACGCATCCCTGTCGACGGCACGGTCACGGAGGGCACGACGAGCGTCGACGAGTCCGCCGTCACGGGGGAGTCGATGCCCGCCAGCAAGGCGGCAGGGGATACGGTCACCTCGGGCACGCAGAACATCGAGGGGACGATCCGATTCACGGCGACGCGCGTTGGTGAGGATACGACCATCCGTCAGCTCATCCGTCTCGTGGACGAGGCGGGCGGATCAAAGGCGCCCATCGCACGTCTGGCGGATCGCGCGGCGGGGGTATTCGTCCCCGTGGTCATCGCCATCGCGCTCGTCGCGGGCGGCGTTTGGCTCATGATGGGCGCGAGCCTTGAGTTCGCATTCTCCATCACGATCTCCATCCTCGTCATCTCCTGCCCGTGTGCGCTCGGGCTCGCAACCCCCGTCGCGATCATGGTCGGCACGGGGCGGGGGGCGGCGCACGGCATCCTCATCAAGTCGGGCACGGCACTTGAAACGGCGGGCGGCATCGACACTGTCCTCATGGACAAGACGGGGACGCTCACCGAGGGGCGTCCGCAGCTCACGAGCATCCGCCCCGTCGGCGTCACCGCGGACGAGCTGACGGCACTCGCCGCCGCCCTTGAGGCGGGCAGCGAGCACCCCATCGCGGCGGCGATCACGACATACGCGGCGGCGCAGAGGCAGAGCATCCCTGCCGCGGCGGACTTTCACGCCGTATTCGGCAAGGGCGTGCGCGCCCGCGTGGGCGGCGCGGACTGCGCGGCGGGCAATGCGGCGCTCCTTGCGGAGCTCGGCATCGTCCTGCCGCCCGCCATCGAGACGGTGCGTGCCGAGATGGCGTGGCGCGGCGAGACGGCACTCATCGTTGTCCGTGCGGGACAGATCGTCGGACTCCTCGGTGTCCGCGACGCGGAAAAGCCGACGAGCGCAGCGGCGATCGCCCAGATGAAGGCGATGGGGCTCACCCCCGTCATGCTCACGGGCGACGACGCACGCACGGCGCGCACGATTGCCAATCAGCTCGGCATCACGGAGGTGATCGCCGGGGTCCTGCCAAAGGATAAGCAGGAGCACGTCAAGAGACTGCAGTCTGAGGGACACCGTGTCGCCATGATCGGCGACGGTGTGAATGATGCGCCCGCCCTCGTGCAGGCAGATCTCGGCATCGCCATCGGCGCGGGCACGGATGTCGCCATCGAGAGTGCGGACGCCGTCCTCGTGCGGAGCGATCTCCTCGACGCGGTCAGTGCGATCCGCCTGTCGCGCAGTGTCATGCGCAACATCAAGGAGAACCTCTTCTGGGCGTTCTTCTACAACGTCATCGGCATCCCGCTCGCGGCGGGCGTGCTCTACCCCGCATTCGGCATCAAGCTCTCGCCCATGATCGGGGCGGCGGCGATGAGCCTGTCGAGCATCTGCGTCGTGCTGAATGCCCTGCGCCTGCGCTTTTTCTCCATCACGAAGGAGACGGCAGAGCGCACGGAGTCAGCTCCCGCCGCACCGACTATCGCCCCCATCGACAGCGACGGCGCGCCGGACGCACCGTCCCCATCCATCACCAAAGCCGCGGCAGAATCTGCCGCCGACAGAAAGGAAGCAAATCTCATGGAAAAGACCATTCACGTCAAGGGCATGACCTGCCCGCACTGCGTCAAGCACGTCACGAAGGCACTCAGCGGCATGGACGGCGTCACGGACGTTGTCGTCAGCCTCGAGGCGGGCACGGCGAGCTTTAAGACGAGCCGCGACATCCCCGACAGCGAGTACGCCGCCGTCCTCGACGACGCGGGCTACGAACTGGGCTGATCGCAGAGGACATACAGAGGACAAAAAACGGTCATGTAGGAACATCTCCTGCATGACCGTTTTTAGCGTCGTTGTTTGTATGATCGACGATTTACAAATGGCGTGATTTATCTTACAATAAGAGAATCAAATGACAGTAATGGGCAAGGTGATAGGATTCATGGAGCAGAGCATCGGCGCGTCGCGGCGCGCAGTTTTTCTCGCGGGGGTGCATGACGGCGTGCCGATTGCACTCGGCTATTTCGTCGTGGCGTTTACGCTCGGGATTCTCGCCAAGACGGCAGGGCTGACGCCGTGGCAGGGCTTTCTCACGAGTTTTGTCAATCTCGCGTCGGCGGGCGAGTACGCGGGTTTTACGGTGATTGCGGCACAGGCGCCCTATCTTGAGATCGCGGTGCTGACCCTCGTCGCGAATGCGCGCTACTTCCTCATGTCGGCAGCGCTCACGCAGCGGTTTGCGCCCGATACCTCCCTCCTCCACCGCCTCGCCGTGAGTTTCGGTGTGTCCGATGAGATCTTCGGCATCACGGTGGCGCGCGGCGGCATGGTCAATCCCTACTACAACTATGGTGCCATGGCGATCGCCGTCCCCGCATGGGCGATCGGCACGTCGGCGGGCATCCTCGCAGGCGGTATTCTGCCGGCGGCGGCACTCTCCGCGCTCTCGGTCGCGCTCTATGGGATGTTCGTCTGGGTGATCCTCCCGCCCGCAAAGAGGAGCCGTCCCATCGCGGGGATGGTCGGTGTGAGCTTCGCGCTCTCGCTTGCGGCGACGTATGCCCCCATCACGTGTGAGCTCTCGGGCGGCACGCGCACGATCATCCTGACGCTGCTCATCGCGGGCGTCGGTGCGTGGCTGTTCCCCATCACGGAGCAGAAGGAGGATGCCGATGCGTGACGTATGGATCTACATCGCGGTCATGAGCATCGTGACCCTCGCCATCCGCCTCATCCCGCCGCTCGTCCTGCGCAGCGAGATCAAGAGCCGTTTCGTCCGCTCGTTCCTGTTCTACGTCCCCTACGTGACGCTCGCCGTCATGACCTTCCCCGCCATCGTGCTCGCGACGCGCACCCCTCTGGCGGGCGGCGCGGCATTCGTCTTTGCCCTCTTTCTCGCGTGGAACGACGCGAGTCTCTTTCGCTGTGCGGCGGGAGCGAGCATTATGGTCTTTGTGGTCGAGGGGCTTGTGATTGGATTTTAGGGACACACTGCGCCCTTCGATGAGGAAATTTTTTAAAATTTTATTTATTTTAAGGAATCGCTGATAAACTGATGAACGAGAAGCTGTATCAGGAGAAAGGAGGCGAGGGATGTCCATCGAGTTTGACTGCTGGTCCGGCATCATCATCGGCGGTATACGCTACATCATCGTGGAAAAGATCTGCTACCGCGAGCAGAATGGGAGCGACACATGGACGGAGTACGGGCTCACCCTGGAGGAGGACAAGGACAGCGAGGCGCGCATGTGGCTGAGCATCAGCGCGGACGGCGCGGAGTGCACGCTCTCCACCCCCGTCGCGCGTGTCGTGCCGGCGAAGTCCTACCGTCTGATCGATGCGGGGATCGAGGTCGTCACGAGCGCACTCGGCGACACAGAGGCCTCGTACGGCGATTGTGCGGCCTACGAGCAGTACGAGATTGACGACAATCAATACTTCTTCCTTGAGGACTGGGACGGGTCAAAATACGGGTCGCGCGGGGTGAGAATCGATGCACATCTGATTCAATCCTTTGACCCCGGCCCCCAAAAGCGCCATGGGTTCCTGACCAAGAAACAGAAGGCCATCCTAAGCAAGCTGTTCTCCAGCAGTGCCGTATGGGGGGTGACCATATTTCTCGTCGTCATCATGCTGGATGTTGACCTGGACATCAACTCCATCCACGACATACGCCGCACGTTCGGGTTCCCGTATGCACTTCATGAGCGCCTCTCGGATGCGCCATACTACACGGAGGAGCCGGCGGAGGGGGATGCTCAGGTCTACCGTGCCAGTATCGACAAGAACGCCGCTGCCCTCGATCTCATCGAGGGGCTGGGCGGGTACGTGGATGAGATCGCCGAGAGTGACACGGATGCGCCGCAGCAGCTGATTTTCCTCCGCGCGGAGAAAGAGAACCTGCAGATCTCCGATGATGGCGAGGGGAAGGCGCGCATTGTCGTCTCACACGCGCCGCTTCCCGCAGATCGCGTGGCGTCGGTGACCGCCCGCACGCTCGGCCACTATGCCGAGACGGTGCGCGGGTGGAGTGAGACCGGCCGCCGCGGTGTTGTCGAGCCCGGCCCGAATGAGGCCCCCCTGCCGCTCCCACGATCCATCTATGCACCGCCGCCGAAAACGCCGCCTGCCGCCCCCGCCGCCCCTGCGTCCACAGCTGCGCCCTCTGATGCGGCAGCGGCACAGGACAAGTCATCTATCATGACACGTGCCGAATGGGTTGAGAAAATGCAGGCGGCGTCCGATGGGAGAGCGGTAAAGCCATCCCTGCATCTCGCACACTAGGGAATCGCTGATAATATGCAGTCCACTGACGATAGGAGAACCGCTATGATTGATCTGTCCACCCTCTTGCTCACCGCGTTCTATGCGCTCTTTGGCATCCTGCTGATGATCGTCTCCAATACGATCATGGATTTCTTCGTCCCCGGCGATTTCGCCGCTGAGATCAAGCGCGGCAACTGTGCCGTCGCATGGCTCTCCGCCGGCTCCTTCATCGGCATCGGGCAGATCCTGCGCGCCGTGATCCTCTCCCCCTCCTACGACGCCGTCCCGCCCGACTTCCTGCAGGGCGTCTTGCTCAGCATCGTCTACGCGGCGGTCGGCATCGTGTTCTTCGTTCTCGGCTTCTTCATCATCAAGATGTGGCATCGAAAATACGCACTCGCCGAGCAGATCATGCGCGGCAACACGGCAGCGGGCATCTTCCTCTTTGGCGTATTCGTCGGGCTCTCCCTCGTCATCAGCGGAGCAGTGCACTAAGGAGCGGACGCATGGAAAATATGGGACGCAAGGCTGCCATCCTCGCCGCTGCCGTCGCGGCCGTCGGCGCTCTTGGGGCAGGGTATTACTACCGTAACGACATTATATATAAAATATGTGACATCGTACATCCCGAATGGAATGAGGGGGAGGCACGGCTCACGGATGATCTCGATCGCCGCTGCAGCCTCCTCAACAACGGCGACGGCACGGAGACCGTGCTCTACGACAACGATACGGCGGTGACCTTCCGGCGCGACGAGGGCGGCGACCTCGTCTGGCTGTACGGCACAGCGAGCATGATCGCCCCTCTGGCGGCAAACTACTTCGCCTTTCACGGATTCTCCTACCCCGGCGGTCACATGGAGCTCGCACAGATGACCTACCGCATCGACGGGGCGCTCACACCGTTGCCCGAGGCCATCCCCGTACGGTCGGGCCGGCATCATCACACGACGGTCATCAATAGCGGCGGCGGTCGCGGAGGAAACAGCGACAACGACAACTATGAGCGGAACAAGAGCCGCCGCATCAAGGACATCAGCAAGCAGTCCGGCTTTGGACGGGCAGGCATCCGCTCCTCCTCGGGAGCATCATGATGCATCCAGCCACCTATATTGATCAGCTCGATTCTTCGATTTTCCCTTTTATTCAATACGCCGACTATCCAGATCGCTACCCCACGCATACAGTGCAGGCGTTCCCGGCATCATTCTATGAGGAGATGCGCACGGCATCGGCAGGGCTGTTCCGCGTCTTCTGCAAGGCCGCCGAGGTGCTCCAACGTGCACCGAACGACTTCGCACGCGCGATGGATATGCCGCGCGAGATCCTGCCCTATCTGCACACGGTGAACGCCTTTCATCTGCCGACGTGGCTCTCGCGGTTCGACTTCGTACTCGACGAGGCGCAGCAGCTGCACATGGTGGAGATCAACGCCGATACGCCGTGCTTCGTCATCGAGTCCTTCTACGCGAACGGTGTCGCCGCCGCATACGACGAACGCCGCGATCCGAACGCGGGGGCGGAGGCGCAGCTGCGCGGCTTTCTCACGGAGGTGCACAACCGTCTCTCCTCCCCCCTCGCCGATCTCGGACGGCGCGCGCTCACACGGCGGCCATTCGTCTTCTCTGCGTTCGACGACTACCCCGAGGATCTCGGGACGACGCTCTACCTCATGCGGCTCATGCAGGAGGGCGTCCCCCACGGCGACATCCGCTTTCTCTCGTTCTATGATCTCGCGATCGACGCGCACGGCATTCCGCTGGACGACAACGCATACGCATCAGCACTCTACCGCCTGCATCCAATGGAGATTCTCGTGGACGAACGCACGGAGGATGATGCACCGCTCGGGACGATGTTCCTCGATCTCTACCGCGCAGGCAGTTTTGCCATGATGAATCCGCCCGAGGCGATTCTCCTGCAAAACAAGTCCTTTATGGCACTGGTCTACGCGCTCGCACGCACGGGGCAGCTCTTGACGCCCGAGGAATGTGCGCTGGTGGAGCGTTACCTCACGCCGTCCTATTTCGAGGACGATTTCGATGCGCTGCGGGACGGCACCTACATCCGCAAGGAGATTTGGGGACGCGAGGGGAAGAACGTCCGCCTCGTCGAGAAGCGCGGCGGGCGCGAAGAGATGGTCTACGAGCGGCAGCCCGACAGCCCCGAGGAGATCATCTGCCGCGCGAGCAAGAAGGCAATGTATCAGGACTTCGTCCGTCAGCCGCGCTTTACGCATACGGTCGACTCGGGCAGCCTCACGGGCTGTCTGACGCTCTCGTGCTTCATGCTCTTCGGCGCCCCGTCCGCCGTGGGCGCACGGTTCTCCCCCGAGGAGATCGCGGGGACAGAGGCTTTCTTCGTCCCATTGGTCATCGCATAGCAAAAGAGGAATAGGCAAATCGCCTATTCCTCTTTTCGATCATCTGTGCTATCATATAGATAACGGCTGATGAGGGTCGGTCTCCCGCAAGGGAGGTGATGTGCGTGACGCTTTACGAAAAGCTATCGCTCGTGCTCGCGGCGGCAACGCTGGTTAGCAGCATCATTTCTATTCTGCTCAATCTTTATTTGACAGAAAAAAGAACCGCCCGCGGTTCGCAGCGGCTCCTTCTTCAAAAATCTAATGATTCTAGAGGAGTGACCGACGCAACCACTCATCAGCCGCTCCTTTATGTCTCTATTATAGATTTCGGCAAAGAAAAAGTCAACCGAGACCTTTTCCTAACGGAACATCTGTGTTGTATTGAGGAAGCACTGATAAATTCGGTACAACCATCTTGACGCATCTTTTTTGCCCGCACTTCGGCGGAAAATCCTCCACAGAGCACCACTCTGCGTCCGGTTTTCCACCTCGTTCGGACGAAAAAATCTACGCCAATCTGGCAGACCTCATTTTATCAGTGATTCCTTGATAATAAGTGACTGACGCCCGTAGGTTTTCTCCCGCGAGGGAGGTGATGTGCATGAGTCTGTACGAAGTACTTTCACTCGTGCTAGCGGCGGCAACGCTCGCGGTCAACATCATATTCTTACTTGTAAAATAGACAAGAAAAAAGAACCTTACGTAAGGTAACGAAGGCTCCTTCTTCAAGTACTGAAGATATAGGGAGAGACCGACGTTCCGACGCGTCAGCCACTCTTTTTCTATCTCTATTATATTCTCCCCACAAAATCCTGTCAAGTGCGCTCGCTGTGCTGCCCCACATAGCTCCCCGCGAGGAATAGGATGAGGGAGGCGGTGATGCCGACAGAGATCGGATGCAGGCCGAGCGGTTTGATCCCGAGTGCCATCGCGGCGCAGTAGATGACCGTGCCGCCCGCCATCGCGGCGAGTGCGCCCGTGCGGTTGGCCCAGCGCGTAAAGAGGCCGAAGACGAGCACCCAGAAGAACGCCGTCTCTAGGCCGCCGAACGCGAACATATTGATGAGCCAGATGAGCGACGGCGGCGACACCGCCAGGAGAAAGACGATCACGCCGAGCACGGCAGTGACCCCCATGGAGAGACGGCGCAGACGCTCCTCGGGAACGTCCCTGCCGTGCTTCTGTGCGTGGTGGAGGTAGACGTCCTTCACCACGGCGGAGGACGCAACGATGAGTACGCCCGAGATGGTTGAGATGGAGGCGGCGAGCGGCCCGATGATCGCAAAGCCGAGCAGCTCCGGCGGCATGACGTGCGCCATGAGCTGCGGGATCACGCTGTCGACGCCCCCGAGTGCCTTTGCCTCCACGCCGAGCACGCCGCGTCCGAGTACGCCGACAAGGTTGACGGCGATGTTCATAAAGGCGATGACCACCGTCCCGATGATCATGGCGCGGTGCATATCACGGCTGCTGCGGTAGCTGATGCCGCGCACGACGGACTGCGGCAGGGCGATGGTGAGTGCCCCCACGAGCAGCCACTGCGAGACATAGAGCGAGATGGGCATGCGCCCCTCCGCCGTTGGGGTCAGCATCGCGGGATGCGCCGTGCGCAGCTGTTCCAAGATCGCTGTGAATCCGCCGCCCGCCGCGAGGACGTAGTAGAACAGCAGGACGATGCCGAGCATCATCACGATCGCACAGCAGGTGTCGGTGAGCGCAACCGCACGGAACCCGCCGATCGAGGTGTAGATGACAACCACGATGCCGAAGAGCACGAGCCCCAGCTCATAGGAGTAGCCCGTCACTGCGGCGAAGAGCTGCGCCCCGCCCACGAACTGCGCGACCATCGAGGCAGCGAAAAAGAGCACGATCACGAACGCCGCGACTGCCGCGAGCGCATCCGACCGATAGCGGTGACGGATGATGTCCACGATGGTGACGGCGTGAATCCGCCGTGCGAGTCGTGCAACACGCGTCCCGAAGATCCCGAGCACAAGGAAGATGGTCATGGTCTGGATGACCGCCATGTAGATCCAGCCGAAACCGATCTCATACGCCATGCCGGGACCGCCGACGAAGGAACTGACCGAGCTGTAGGTCGCGACCATCGTCATCGCGAGCACGAAGCCGCCGAGCGACTGCCCGCCGACGAAGTAGGTTGAGAGGAAGCCGCCCGCCGCACTCTGCCGCCGCACGTAGAAACCGAGCGCGAGCATCCCCGCCATAAAGCCGAGGAGCGGCAGGAGTACCATGAGATTCCCGCTCATCGCGCCCCCCCCTCTCCCGCCTCATCGTCGAGGGGAATATCCTCCGCCGTATGTGCGAGACAGACGGCGAGCACCGCGCCCGTGACGAGCACGCCGACCGACGACGCAACCGCCCAGAGCGGCAGTCCCATGACCGTCACGGAGACGGCAGACAGCCCGAATCCGAGCATGATCCAGATGAGCGCAAAGAGCACGCCCACCGCCGCAGTACGCCTCGCCTCACGGCTGATGGCGTCTGCCCATTTTTCATCCTGCATGATGAACCTCCTTGATACTAAGGAAGCACGGATAAATTCAGCGCGCGTCTCTTGACGCATCTTTCTTGCCCGCTCAATCCCTGCAAATCCTCCACATCGCTTTAGCGATGCGTCCGATTGGGGTCTCTCGTCCGAACAAAAATCTACGCCAATCTGAGGCTCTATTTTATCAGCACTTCCTTAAAGCCCTTCTGCGCATCGTATGGAGCGGCGCAAACACGCTCCCACGAGATGCCGCAGGCGCGCCGTCAGGCGGACATATCCTGCCTGCGGCACGAGATTCATCTTAACACATCTCACATCGCATCGCAAATACAGGAAGCACGGATAAATTCAGCGCGCGTCTCTTGACGCATCTTTCTTGCCCGCACTTCGGCGGAAAATCTACGCCCATCTGACAGACTTCATTGTACCAGCAGCTCCTAAAGTACCGCGGCAATAATTTATTTTATGTAGATTAAAATAAATGTGAAATTTCCTTGATTCTTTGAGAAAAATGCGCTACACTCTTTTTATATGGCAGGATATGCAGGCGATCGGGGAGGAAGAATACCATGTCCATCAAACAAAAGCTGCTGCTTATGGGCGCCGTCATGGCGATCCTTGTCGGCGTGATCTGCGCGGTTGGCTATCACAGGGCACAAAGTGCCCTCGCTGAGAGCACCTCCAACGAGATTGACGCTGCGCTGAACGTCGAAGCTGCATCGCTGAACGGCTGGCTGCTGGAAAGAAAGCAGCTCGCTCAGAGCGCGGCAAATCTGCTCACCGCCATGGCGGGCAATCCCATGGAACATGACCGCAGTCTCATGAGTCTTGCCGCCGGCGACAAGGCGATCCTTGACCTCAGTCACGGTGCCGAAAACGGTACTTTCATCAGCTGGGTGGATGGAGATATCACCGCCGAGATGGATCCGCGCACGCGTGACTGGTACAAAGATGCAAAGGCAGCGGATGCCCCCGGCTTCACCTCAGTGTACCAGGATCCGCTGAACAAAAAGCTGATCATCTCGGCTACCGCTCCCTACCGAACACAAGACGGGACCTTCGCAGGTGCCGTCTGCGCCGACGTCACACTGGACACGCTCTCCGCACGCGTACAGGAACTGAAATACCACGGCGAAGGGAAAGGCGTCATCATCGACCGTACAGGTACCATTATCACGGATGCCGACGGCAATACCCTGCGCAAAGCGTCGGATGATCCCGTCCTCAAGGATCATCTCGCGGAAATGCAGGAGAAAAAACAGGGACACTTCGTCGCCCCCATGGATGATGAGGAGCAGATCATCGCCTATACAACCGTCCCCGAAACGGGATGGATCATCGCCATTGCTGTTCCCGAGCGCGTGGCATTTGCTCAGCTCGCGGATCTGCGCATCTCCTATGCGGGGCTGACCATTGTCGGCATCCTGCTCGTCATCGGCATCATCATCGCCCTGCTGCGCTTTGCCGCGACGATCACAACGGCAACGGAGGAACTCACAGGTCATGTGGATGCGCTTGCCCACGGACGGCTGAACCTCCCCGATCTCCCTGTGAACTCGGACGACGAGCTCGGACGGCTCGCCGCGAACTTCAACACCATGACGAAGAACATCCGTGATCTCATCAAACAGGTCGCATCGACCGCCGAGCAGCTCGCCGCTTCCTCCGAGGAGCTGACGGCAGGTGCACATCAGATGGCAGAGTCCGCCACGGAGATCGCGGGCACGGTCTCCTCCGTCGCGAACGGCACAGAGAAACAGCTCACCTCACTCTCTGCAGCGCGCAGCAGCATCCACAAGGTATCGGACGATATCGGAGCAATGTCTGCGAAGTCTGCTTCCGTCGCAGATGAGTCCGCTGCGACCGCCGAAGCCGCCAAGAAGGGCGCATCCCTGATGAACGACGCCATGGACAAAATGACTGCCATCGAGCAGAGCGTCCAGCGTTCGGCGGAGGTTGTCGAGAAACTCGGCGAGAGCTCCCAGCAGATCGGCGAGATCGTCGAGACCATCTCCGCCATCGCCGAGCAGACGAATCTCCTCGCGCTCAACGCTGCCATCGAGGCGGCACGCGCGGGCGAGACGGGACGCGGCTTCGCTGTCGTCGCCGAGGAGGTCAGAAAGCTGGCGGAACAGTCACGCGACGCCGCCGACCAGATCAAGGAGCGCATCACCTCCGTCCAGAGCGACACGACGCATGCTGTCACTGCCATGCATACAGGCACTGAGGAGGTACAGGTCGGTGCAGGTGCGATCCACGCCGTCGGTGAGCAGTTCGACAGCATCATGCACAAGGTCGATGCGATCAATACGGAGATGGCAGCGATCAATGCGGCGATGCAGGACGTCACAGGCGGTGCGGAGAATGTGGTCAGCGCCACTGATGCCGCCGACGACATCTCCCAGACCACGGCGACACACATGCAGACCATCGCCTCCGCCTCGGAGAGCCAGTCCGCATCGAGCGAGGAGATCGCCGCTGCCTCACAGGCACTCGCAACCCTCGCCACCGACCTGCAGAATACGACGCAGAAGTTTAGATTCTAAATCCCGCATGAAACAAGGGCTGTTGCGCGAAGCTGCAAACTTCGTGCAACAGCCCTCTTTTCGTAAGAAACAATTGCTTTTCACCGAATTCACGGTATAATAACCACAGAACGACCCCAGACAAACGGCGGTGTCTTTTCCCCCGAAAGGGGATGAGCAATAATGAGCGAGATTGGCGCGATCTTATTTCTTGTCGTGGCAACAGGCTACATTCTTGCGATAAACAAAAAGAAATAACCGCCCCTGCTTTGACCGGTGGAGCGGTTAGAAAAAGATAACCTATGATACTGGAAAAACACCGCCTGGGGCGTTCTTTCTATTGTTATTATAACAGACCCCGCACCTGCACGCAAGACAAATCTCACCGCAGAAAGGAAGCCCTATGACGGATATCATCGACCTGCACACCCACACCGTCGCGAGCATGCACGCATACAGCACCATCCGCGAGATGGCTGCAGCCGCAAAGGAGAAGGGTCTCTCCCTCCTCGGCATCTCCGACCACGCGCCCGCCATGCCCGGGACGTTCCATGAGATCTACTTTCACAACTTCAAGGTGATCGGTCACGCCTCGTACGGCGTCGAGATCATGATGGGGGCAGAGCTGAACGTCATGGATGAGACGGGGCGCGTCGATCTCCCCGAAAAGGTGCTGAAAAAGCTCCACTACGGCATTGCGAGCCTGCACGATCTCGTGATCGCCCCCGGCAGCACGGCGGAGAATACGGCGGCGCTCGTCGGCGCAATGAAAAATCCCTACGTCAATATCATCGGTCACCCCGATAATCCCTCCTACCCTGTCGACTTTGACACATTGGCGCGTGCTGCCGCAGCGGAGCACGTCCTCATCGAGATGAACAATTCCTCCCACGACCCGCACGGCAGCCGCCCCGGCAGTGATCGCCTCGCACGCGATCTGCTCGCCGCCTGCCGCCGTCACGGCGCACATATCCTCCTCGGGAGTGATGCGCACATCGACGCAGACGTCGGGGAACACGGCTATACACACGCCATTCTCGATGAGATCGGATTCCCCACAGAGCTTGCGCTCAACGATGATCCCGCACGGCTGAAGGCATGGCTGACGGAGCGCCGTGCAAAAAATAGCGTACAGGGCTTGGATTATTTTTCCTAATTGTTTTGATTTTATCGTAATTTATTTATATTTATCGTTATTTATTGTTTTCATGGATAACGCACGCTTCCGCAGCAAAAAGCACCGATCAAGAATCTCTTGATCGGTGCTTTTTCGTCGCCTCTTACTCCTCGCTCTCCCCCCACGAGGTATCCGTGAAGAGATCGAGCGACTCTCCGGGCAGGGCGCGCTGCGCGGAAATCTCGAACGGAATCTTCTGCGTGCGCACGCACGCAATAGCGAACATATTGATCGCCGTCGACATATTCATCCCGACCGCACCACAGAACTGCTCAAAGCTCTTTTTGAGCTCGGCATCCATGCGGATACTAATGCTGGTCTGTGCCATGTATGCCATCCCCTTTACAAGTTCACACTTTCTTCTAAGAATATCATATTTCGTGCGCCGTTGCAATAGGGAGAGCCGCACAGGCACGCAGTTTTCGCAGGAGATTTGCCTTGCTCTTGGAGAGTGCGCCCGCGCTCGTGCCAAGGAGCACTGCGATACGGCGCAGGGTGAGGTCGCGAAAGTAGTGGAGATCGAGCACCTCCTTCTCTCGCGCCGTGAGGCGGTGCATCGCGCGCGTGAGGATATCCTCGGCGAGGAGCCGCTCCTCCGTCCGCTCCATCGGACGGTCGGCGGCACACCCCCGCCACAGTTCCTGACCGTCCGCTTCCTCCGGCGGTGCACAGGTGCGCGCCCGCCGCCGCAGCTCACGGCGGAACTCCGCGATGAGCGCATGGTGGACGCGCGCCTTGACAAAGCCCGCAAACGGGACACCCTGCTGTGCGTCGTAGTCATGTAGTGCCTCGAGAAAGGCGAGCGCCGCGACGTTCTCCGCCTCTGCCGCGAGCGATGTCCCGCGCAGATACGGCGCATACGCCTCCGCAACGATCAGCCCGCGGTAGCGCACCGTCATCTCCGCCATGGCGCCCGCCTCACCGCGCACGGCGCGCATGATGACAGCGTCTTCCTCCACCTTCGTTAGGGGCGCGTACCTTCGTTTTCCATCGAATACCATTTGATACTCCTCCTTCAAACATTTGTTTTGTTATCTGGAGTATATCAGCTCGATGAACGCCCTGCAAAAGCATCATCCCTGTGATGGCAGAAAAAACCGCAGATTTCTCTGCGGCAGATATTTTTTCGATGGGTTTTTTCACCCATGCAGCATACGCAAAATTTTCTTACGGCAGTTCAGGCGCCGCGAGCGACGCAAGGGATGCACTGATGACGTTCTCGTCGACCTGCTGGATGCAGGAGATGATGTAGTCACGGTTCTCCATGTGGAACGGGATGAGGTGGTGCAGCCGCAGGACGCGCGTGCCATCGGGCAGGCGCTTGTGCAGGAGGATCGTACTCTCCGCATCCGCGTGGAGGAGGAGGCTCTGCAGATGCGCTGTGCTGTAAAAGCGCTGATAGAGCGGCAGCTCGGCGGGGAGCACCATCGCCTTGCCGTAGCGGTCGAGCAACTCCTCAAATGGATCAAATTTGTTGAGATAGCTCGGCTCGGTGACGGAGCAGTACACCTGCGTAAGCCGACGCCGATTGAGGTCGAGAAGATCGACGCGGTCGTAGAGCTCGATGATCTGGTTCATCGCCTCCTGTGTGGAGCCTGCCTCGGCACTGAAGCGCGAGATATTCACAGTCGCCATAAGGAAGACGGCGCGCGTGTCGTCCGCGTCGCGTGCGATGAGCCGCAGGCGGACACTGTTAAAGGAGTTGCGCGTGACGAAATCCGTATAGACCTCGCGCTCTGTGCGGTCCGCCTCCTCGATCATGCGCGCGATCATGCGCCGGTTCTGCTCGAGGCGGCGCTCGTAGTGCGGTGTGTCGACACTCCCATCGTCGAGCTCGATGCTCTTCATGAACAGGCGGAACATGTGGTTCTGATAGAGGTACTTGAACGAGCCGTCGCAGTCCTCGAGAATGGCGAGCGCGAGCGAGTCGCCGATCTCAGGTGAGCCGCGCCGCTCAAGCGGTGTGTTCGAGAGCACATTGATCGCGCCGACGCGCGCGTAGTAGCTGCCGAGACGGAACGGCTCCACCTTGACCCGCGCCGTGGGGCCATGGCAGTAGGCAATCGCCTCTGCATACGGAATCGGCGGGCTGAAAAGATATCCCTGCACCTTTTCGCAGCCGATTTCCCGCAGAAACTCGAACTGCGCCTCGGTCTCGACGCCCTCGGCGAGCGTGTGCATCCCGAGTTCCTTTGCCATGTTGACGATGGAGCGGATGACAATCGCCGACTTCGGGTTCGTCTCGAACGAGCGCAGGAAGTTCATGTCGATTTTGAGTACGTCAAAGACATAGTCCTTGATGTTGTTCAGCGAGGAGTAACCGCTGCCGAAATCATCCATCCAGACCTCGTAGCCCAGCGCACGGAAGCGCGCGATCTCGCCCTGCAGGAACGTCTCATCGTCGCCCTGCACGCCCTCCGTGACCTCGATGTTGAGCATCTTCCGTGCCACGCCATGGCGCAGGCGGACATCCTCGACCGCCTGCACCATATCCATCAGGCGAAAATCCGCCCGAGAGAGGTTCACCGAGACACGCAGAAGGCTCCAATCCGGTATATCACGCTGAATCTGTACGATGGATGCACAGACCTGATCAATGATGCAGAGGTCAAGCTGCGGCGAGAGATGCGCGTCCTCCAGCACAGGGACGAACACGCCCGGCGAGATGACACCATAGACGGGATCATGCCAGCGCGCGAGTGCCTCGAATCCGCAGATCTCACGCGTCATCGTACGGATCTCGGGCTGGTAATAGACCATGATGTGCCCGCCCATAATTGCCTTGGAAAAATTGCGGACGATGTAGCTGCGGAAGTTGAGCTCCTCCTCCATCGAGGGGTCGAACACCGCCCACACGAGATCATAGGTGTTCTTGATGGTGTTGCAGGCGATCTTGGCGCGATCCACAATGCGCGCGACATCCGTCACATCTGCATCGGGGCGGTAGATGCCCGCCTTTAGCTCGAGCGGAAGATGCGTATCGTAGATGCGGACGTGATCGTGGATGAACTGCACCTGTCGATCCGGCTGCTCGATCGGCGTCGCCACGACGAAGTGATCGTCGTTGAACCGTGAGAGCAGATCCCCCGGAAACGTCTCCCGCAGGAGATCCGCGACATAGCGCAGGAAACGGTTGCCCTGCTGAAAACTGTAGCGCTGATTAAAGCTCTTGAAATTTTCAATATCAAAATAAATGAACGTGAGCGGCCGCGTCATCGGATCCTGCAGATGGAGCGACGCATGCCGCATGAACTGCATCATATTGAGAAGGCCGGTCACAGGGCAGGCCTCTTTTTTACTATAGTTTTCCAGTAATGTTGTTCCCATATTCACCTCACCTACCCCTCTAAGGAATCACGGTCACCCCCACGTCGTCTTTCCCCGTTTTCTGTGCAGCAGTCGCTGCCCGGCTGCGGCGATATGCCCGGTATGATGCAGCAGCCGAACGGGAAAGTCTGGATCTGTGATTTCTCAGAGCGAGATACGCGCGAACTCCTCGACCATGTCGCGCAGGCTCATGCCGCTCGTGCCGCTGAGCACGCCCGAGCGTTCCCCTGGAGCCTGCTTCATCTTGGCGACGATGGCGTCAAAGAGATCGTCCTCAATCGAGCCCGGCACCAGCTGCTCCCAGTTTGCGGCATCATAGGGGCGCTCCTTAACAGCGTTCTCCGGGCGTCCCGTCACCTCAAGTTCGGAGATGAACATAATCTCGCGCCGCTCGGGGCTGATGTAGTAATGCTCCAAAAAGTACTTGTTCGGGCGTACCTTGCCATCCTCGGAAACCGTGCTGCCCGTCGTGTTCTCCACAAGACGCACCCATGCCTCGATCATGCGCTCCCTTCCGCTGTTCGGGCGCAGAACCCAGCGCGAATTCTTCGAATCCAGATAATAGGTAAAGCCGTTGTCCACAAAGAGGGTCTTGTAGCGTGCCTTCTTCTCGCGTTTTTCCTCTGCTTTCTTCGCGTCACGCGCCGCCTTCTGCGCCGCCTTGGCGTCCGCTGCGGAGCGCTTCGCCGCGAGGCGCGCAGACAGCCCCATCGGCGCATCCGCCGTCTCTGCCGTCGCCGTGCCCTGCGCCTGTGCTGCCACAGCCTGTGCGTCCCCTGACGCGGCGGCACTCACGCCGCTGCCGACGGCAAACGCCATCAGCGTCCCGAGCGCGATTCCCTTCCAATATCTCGTCATTCGTCGTCCCGCCCTTCCTGTCATCATTCATCATCGTGTCCGCCGTGCCCGTCCCCACGGGTAGCGTACATGGTGCATCAGCTTATTTATGTCATTCTAATTATTTTCGACACGAACTGCATAAACCCTTTATAAAAAAGGCAGGATTTTTTAGGGAAGCACTGATAAATTCAGCACCGCCATCTTAGCGCATCTTTTTTGCCCGCTTTTTGCCCGCGATCCTCCACATAGCTTTGGCTATGCGTCCGGTTTGCCTCCTCAATCGGACGAAAAAATCTACGCCAATCTGACGGACTTCATTTTATCAGCGATTCCCTAGAAGTACGGGTATTGTATCACACCTCAATATAAAAAGATACTGCTGCACGTTATTTTCCAACTTCGTACAGCAGTCACACTATAAAATTGGTCGCCGCGTCGGTGCTCCCCCGCCGCGCGGATAGGCGGTGGGCGTCTGTCGCTCCTTGGTCACCGTGAGAACCACGCGCACATCGTCGAGCCCGGGCAGATGCACGGGGCGCGCCATAATGCGGCCGCCGCCGAGCACCTCCGCCGCGCGCCGCGCCTCCTTTTGCTCCGCGGCATAGGCGCGCCCCTTCAGCGCGAGCAGGGTGCCGCCGACGCGCACGAACGGCAGCGTATACTCGAGGAGAACGGGCAGCCGTGCCACGGCGCGGCTCACCGCGATATCGTACGCCGCACGGTGCTCCGCCGTACGTGCCGCCTCCTCCGCGCGCGCGTGGATGCAGCGCACATTCTGGAGCCCCATCGCCGCCGTCACCTCCGTGAGAAAGCGCACGCGCTTGTTGAGCGAGTCGAGGAGCGTCACCGTGAGATGCGGCGCATAGACCGCGAGCGGGATGCCGGGGAGTCCCGCACCTGTCCCCACATCGATCAGCGTCCGTGCCCCATCAAAGCGTGCGGCGTCGTACGCCATCAGGCTGTCGATGATATGCTTGACCACGACATCCTCGGGCGCGGTGAGTGCCGTGAGATTCATGCGCGTATTCCAGTCGAGGAGCATTTCATGGTAGACCGAAAACTGCCCAATCTGCTCCGCCGTCAGCGGGATGCCCGCCTCGGCCGCGCGCGCCGCCAGGATCTCCTCAAACGCCGTCATACTGCCCCCTTTCTGCTCTCAGCCGCGAATCAGCAGCACCGACACATCGTTCACATTCGTCCCCGTCGGGCCCGTCACAATCAGCCCGCCCACATCGTTCAGCGCGGGATAGGCATCGTTCTCCGCGAGAGCCTCCGCCGCACTCCGCCGCTCCCGCGCGAGTGCCGCCGCCGTGCCGCCGTCCACGTAGCCGCCCGCTGCATCCGTCGGGCCGTCCGTCCCGTCACTCCCGACGCTGAACACCGCCACGTTCGGGATGCCGGCAATACCGTCCGCCGCCGCGAGCGCGATCTCCTGATTGCGGCCGCCACGCCCCATGCCCTTCAGCTGTACCACCGTCTCACCGCCCGCGATATAGGCAAACGAGCCCGCGTGCGCGTGCGTACGGGCAATCGCCGCGAGGAAGCGCCCCGCCTCACGCGCCTCACAGTCGAGCTGATCGGTCAGGAGGATGGGGGTATAGCCGCGCCGCTCGGCCGCCTCGGCCGCCGCCGCGCACAGCTCGCGCACGCTGCCCGTGATGTGCGTCGTCACATTCGGCAGCTCCGACGGCAGCGGCGTATCGAGCAGCTTTGTTGCAGCGTCAGATAGACGGATGCCATACTTCTTCACGACAGCGTGTGCATCCTCTGCCGTCGATGTATCGGGATATGCGGGGCCCGATGCGATCATATCGAGCGGATCGCCGAGAATGTCGCTCAGTACAATCGTAAAGACCTGTGCGGGCGCACAGTGCTCTGCAAACCGCCCGCCCTTCACAGCACTCATCCGCTTGCGCAGCGTATTCACCGCCACGATGTCCGCGCCCGAGGCGAGCAGCTGCTCCGTCAGATCCTTCAGCTCCTCCGCCGGGATCAGCGGCTTTTCAAAGAGCGCACTCCCGCCGCCCGAGAGGAGGAAGAGCACCGTATCCTCCGCCGTGAGCCCCTCGGTCAGGTCAAGCGCCTCCTGCGTCGCCGCAAACGAATTCGCATCCGGCACGGGATGTCCCGCCTCATGACAGGCAATGTTTGGTATATCGCCCTTGATATGTCCATACTTTGTAATGACAATGCCGCGGTCAATACGACTGCCAAGCTCATCCGATGCCGCATGCGCCATCTGCCACGCCGCCTTGCCGACCGCGACCAACACAATGCGCCCCGTGCCGAACGTATGCCCGCGTAGAGCCTTCTCCACCGCCGCATCCGGCAAAATCGCCGCCAATGATTCCTGTATGATGCCATCCGCATCGCTGCGCAGATTCATAATCATCGCTCCTTTTCTTCTTTCTTCCTATTATAACACACGATTCAAGAGGCGCCCTGCCTCTTGTCAATCTGTATATCACCTGTTATAATGAACATGGAAAGAACGTCCCTGGCGGCATCTTTCCAGAGTCAAGTGTTATATTCATAGAGAATAACCGCTCGACCGGTCAAAGCTGGGCGGTTATTTCTTTTGGGTTATTGCAAGTAAATACCCAGTTGCCACGACAAGCAATACAATCGCGTCAAATTCGGTCATACTCACGCACCCCCTTTCGGGGGAAAGAAGCCGCCACAAGTCCGGGGACGTTCCGCATCCATTATAGTGGACGCCCACGCGAAAAGTCAAACATATTATCGAAAAGCCTGTTCGGAGCACACACTCCAAACAGGCTTTTATAATATTGGAATCCCTCAGTTCACGACGTTCTCGGGCTTCCCTTCGATAAACGACCTCACATTGTCCGCCGTCGTCTTCATGATGCGCTCACGCGCCTCCTTCGTCGCCCATGAGATATGCGGTGTGATGATGCAGTTCGGCGCATTGAGGAGCGGATTGTCCGCCTTGATCGGCTCGGTCGACACCACATCGAGCGCAGCACACGCAACCTTGCCGCTCGCGAGCGCCGCGGCGAGATCCGCCTCCACTACAAGAGGTCCACGGCTATTGTTGATGAGGATGACGCCGTCCTTCATCTTTGCTATGTTTGCCGCGTTGATGATTCCCTGTGTCGCGGGGAAGAGCGGACAATGCAGGAAGATAAAGTCTGACTGTGCCAGCAATTCGTCGAGACTGACGTATTCGGCAACTGTGCGCCCTGCATCTGACTCGTGTGCATCACTGGCAAGGACGTGAACGTTGAGTGCACGCAGTACCTTTGCCGTATTCACACCGATGCGCCCAAGCCCGATGATGCCCGCCGTCTTTCCGCTGACCTCGATCATCGGATGGTGCCAGTAGCACCAGTCCGGATTCGATGCCCATTCACCCGCATGGACAGAGCGGTCATGATCGCCGATGTGCGAGCACGCCTCAAGCAGAAGCCCGATCGCGAACTGACTGACATTGTCCGTGCCATACACAGGCACATTCATGACAGGGATATTCTTCGTGCGCGCGTATTCGTAGTCCACAACATTATAGCCCGTCGCAAGGACCGCAATTGCCTTCAGGTTCGGGCATTTGTCCATTGTCGCCTTCGAGATCGGGGTCTTGTTGATAACGATGACCTCCGCATCGCCGATGCGCTCCGCGATCAGCGGCGACTCCTCGTATGCCGTGCGGTCATAGACCGTCACCGTGCCAAGCGCCTCCAGCGGCGCCCAGCTGATATCCCCCGGATTCTCCGTATATCCATCGAGTACAACAATCTTCATCGTATTTCCTCCTTACTCAATATGCAGCGGTTCTTTGCGTGTCGGCGGCGGGAAGGCGCGGTCGAGTGCAGCGCAATCCTCTGCCGTAAGATCGAACACATCCGCTCCCGCGTTGCTGACAGCGTGCTCCTTGCGTCCCGTACGCGGAATGGCAATGGTATTCCCGTCGCGAATCGCCCATGCGAGTGCGATCTGCGCAGGAGTCGCTCCGTGCCGTGCCGCAACCTCTCTGAGCACACTGCTCCCGAGGAGATCACAGCCGAGCCGCCCCGCCTGTGCGAGCGGGCAGTATGCCATGAGAGCAACATTGTGCTCCCGCATCCACGGCAGAAGACTGTAGTCTATGCCGCGTGAGTCCATGTGGTAGAGCACCTGATTCACGGCGCAGTTCATACCGCCTGGGATGCGCCACAGTTCCTCCATATCCGCCGTGTCGAGGTTGGACACGCCCCACGCACGGATCTTGCCCGCCGCGCGTGCTTTCTCCATCACCGCGACCATGTCCGCGAGAGGGTGACTGCCGCGCCAATGGTAGAGGTAGAGATCGAGATAGTCCGTCCCGAGATGAGAGAGACTTCGGTCGAGCGACTCTATGAGCCGTGTGCCGTACGCGTTCGAGGGAACAACTTTCGACACGAGGAAGAGTGAACTTCGGTCGTAGGGCTGAATCGCCTCCCCGACCAATTTCTCTGAGCGCCCGTTTCCATACATCTCTGCCGTATCAATAAGAATCATGCCCGCCTCGATCCCTGCGCGCAGGGCCTCAATCTCTCGTGCACGCGTTTCGGCGGAGTCCCCAAGATACCATGTCCCCTGCCCGAGCGCGGGGACAGATGCCCCGCTTGACAGCTTGACCATGTGTTTCATCCAGTCACCATCCTTGCTGATTGACCGTTTTAAAACCTCCGCTGTTCATGCAGGGCTTTGCTCAGTCCTCCAGCATCGCCCACGCACGATTCAGACATCTTTTAGTATTCGCCAAAACGATGTCTTCATCCTCCTCCGGGGTCGGCTGAACTTCCATCGAAAGGACAAGAGGATCATCCGCACGGAAGAACCCCTCCTCCTTGAGCACTCTGAGATAGTCATAGAGCTCCTCAACATCATTCGCACTCCCTGGATAACCGAAGCGCTGATGCAGATCGCCATAGCCCTTTGCCGCGGGATCGGCTACGGCGTTGCCGAAGTGGAGATGCGTGATGTAGGGGCGACAGGTGCGAATGACATCTGCCGAGGTCTCATGGCAGATCGGGAAATGAGAGAGATCGATCAAAAGGCCGAAGTTCGGACAGTGCGTGCGCACATCGGCCGCAAATCTTGCCGCAAGCGGTGCAGGCCCGATGAGTGCTGCCTTGTCTACGTCATAGTCAAAGATCTCAAGCTCGACATTCATGTTTTTCTTCGCAGCGTAACGGCAGACATTCACCGTCGTTTTGAGAAGCTGTGCGTATGCTTCCTCCTTCGTTTTCTCGCTCCATTTTCCTGCGAGGAATGCGATGCCGCCAGCGCCAAAGTACTCTGCATCATCCACCGCTTCAATGAGGGTAGCCTCCGCCTTGGAGCGTCCTGCCTCATCAAGATCATTGGGATTCAGCTTGGGACCAAGGAGACGCGGCTGCGCACCATAGCAGACCTTCAGATGCGAGGTTTCAAGGATTTGTTTCAGTGCGACACGCTCTTCCTCACTATCACAGCTCTTGATCTCGATCGCATCAAAAAAATCGTCGCATGCGATCTTCTTTGCTGCCTCGAGCGCATTAAGGCGCGGGAAACTCATCCAACGAATCGTGCCTACCTTGAAATATCTATGAATGGATTCTCTCATGGTTATATCCTCCTTATTCCGTCTTCTTCTACTTCGTTTTACGTGCGATGACGATATTTGCCTTCGCCGCAAGAGCCTCTGGTGTATAGCCATATTTTGCAAGCAACGCCTCGTAGTCACCCGACTCCGCGTAGCTAGTCGCACCGATGCCGTCTGCAGGCACGGGGCAAAGGCGCGCAAGTGCTTCCGTCACAGCACCGTAGAGGCCCCCACAGATGCTGTGCTCCTCAAAGGTGACGACAGCCCCTGTTTTCTTCGCACTTGCCGCAAGCAGCTCCTCATCGAGCGGCTTAACCGTATGCATATCAATGACCTCCGCTGACACACCTGCACCAGCAAGTAAATCTGCCGCCGCAAGAGCCTTGCCAAGCAGTGTTCCTGTGACAACAATCGTGACATCCGAACCTTCATGCACGCGAATGCCCTTTCCAATGCCGAAGTCCAGCGCCTCCTCATAGATCACGGGTGCCGCTGCGCGGCTGAGCCGCATATAGACGGGCCCCTCATATGCCGCCGCCGCACGTACCGCCTTTCCCGTCATCACGGCATCGGACGGTGTCAAAACAACCATGCCTGGAATCGCACGGGTAAAGGAGATGTCCGTGATTGCATGATGACTCGCGCCATCATAGGAGTCCGAAAGCCCCACATAGGTACCTGCAAGTTTGACGTTCATATGATCGTAGCCAACCATCGAAAGAATTGGATCGGATGCACGTGTCGAAAGGAACGCCGAAAAGGTGTTGACAAACGGAATGAGCCCTGCACGTGCCATACCAACAGCCATATTGACCATGTTCAGCTCACTGATTCCGACCTGAAAATAGCGGTTTGGAAACTCCTTGCCAAAGACAGCACTTTTGGTCGAGCCGCCCACATCCGCCTCAAGCGCGACAACGCGCTCATTCTCAGCGCCGAGGCTCTTCAGGGCATCGCCGTAGGCATCCCGAATTGCAATCTTCTTCATGCTTTCCCCTCCAGTTCCCCCTTCGCGGCGACATAATCCGTGTCGCTGATCGCCTTGCCGTGCCAAGTGTTCTTACCCTCCATAAAGGAGATGCCCTTGCCCTTGACCGTCTTTGCAAGGATGATGGAGGGCGATCCTTTATGCGCCTGCACGCGGCGTACCGTCTCCTCGAAGTCCGTGACCGAATGTCCGTCGCAGGTAAAGACCTCCCAGCCGAACGCCCGCCATTTCGCCGCCACGTCGCCGAGCGGCATGATCTCCTCGACCGTGCCGTCGAGCTGGACGCCGTTGTAGTCAAGGATGGCGATGAGGTGATCTGCCTTGAACTTCGCGGCTGCCATCGCCGCCTCCCAGATCGCACCCTCCTCGATCTCGCCGTCGCCGAGCAGGACGTACGTGTAGGAATTATGCCCCTGCAACCGATCAGCGAGTGAGATACCGAGTCCTGCACCAAGACCAAGTCCAAGTGGTCCTGTCGAGAATTCGACCCCGGGAAGTTTGTGGGCACAAGGATGCCCCTGCAGGCGGCTTCCGAGCTGGCGAAGTGTTTTCACCTCCTCCTTTGGGAAATAGCCCTTCTCCGCAAGATTGATGTAGAGCATGGGCGCTGCATGTCCCTTCGAGAGAACGAAGTGATCACGTCCATTCATATCCGGATTCTTCGGATCGATGTTTATAATGTCCTGATAGAGTGTCGTAACGATTTCGCAGCAGGAGAGCGAGCCGCCCGGATGTCCGGTCTGAATCGCGTGCAGTACGTCGATCAGCTCGACGCGAAATCTCCGGCACAGCGCCTCCAGTTCTGCCTTGCGCGTATTTGTCATAATTTCCTCCCGATCTATTCTCCGACTTCCAGTCGTTCCTTCACCTGCGCGATGCACAGCGCAGGGCTCGCGAGCGTGGGGATGCCCGTCGCCGCCTCGATCGCTGCGCTGCATCGTGCCATCGATCCCTGCGCCAGCACAATGCAGTCATAGTCCCGCACGTCTGCAAGTGCCTCCGTGAGGAGACGGTCATGCTCCGCTGGATCGTTCGCCTGCATCGCTCGAAAGGCGGGCTCGACGACCATGCGCTCTACCGTAACCAAACGGCCAAGCGCCGCCGCATTCTCCGCGATCTTCTCTGCGGACGCCGCAATCGTGCTGCCCGCTGTCGCCACGACGAGGACACGATCGCCATAGATCAACGCTTTCTCGAGCATCGCCTCATCCATAGCGAGTACGGGTACGCCGATGAGGGGGCGCAGGAGCGGCAGATGCGGCGTGAGCGTCGAGCAGGTCACGACGACGAGCTCCGCGCCCGTCTCGGCGCAGCGCTCGAGGTCATGCAGCAGCCGCCGCTGGTGCGCGCGTGTAAATGCGCCGACATCGTTCGGGTCGAGCGACAGGAACTGATCCCAGAGATTGTAGACCTTGACCTCCACCGCGAGCGCCGCCCGCAGTTCCCCCTCAAACGAGGCGGCGACCGGCAGCACCGTATGGAGCAGTGCAATCTTTCTCATCACGTCTCTCCGTACACGCGCCGCAGGATGGGGCGCAGGTGCTCTGCCGCCCCTCTGGCGGCCCCCTTCATGTCAGGGATCTGGTAGATCTCCGTTGTGAATGCGCCGTCGTAGCCGGTCTCATGGAACGTCCGCAGGATCTTCTCAAAATCCAAACCGCAGTGTCCAGGATAGCGGCGATTATTGTCCGCCAGATGAACGTGAATGTTATAGTCACTGTACTTGCGGATCGCGGCAAAGAGATCCTTTTCCTCCAGATTCAGGTGGAACACATCCATCATCAGGCGGAAGTTCGAACGATCGACGCGATCCACCATCGCCGCAGCCTCCGCGAGCGTATTGATGAAGTTCGTCTGCATGATCGTCACGGACTCGAGTGCGATGTCCACGCCCTTTGGCGCCGCATAGTCCGCGATCGTACGGAACGCCTCCACGGCGTATGTCTCCGTTTCCTCCTTTGTCAGCTCCCTGCGGTACTGCCCGCGGATGCGTCCGATGTTGATCTTCGCATTGAGCGCCGCCGCGAAGTCGATGATCTCCTTCGTGCGGCGCAGCGCCTCCGCGCGCCGTTCGGTGTCGGGATCTGTGTAGCTCAGACCGAGCTGCCCGAAGATCTCGCCCGTACAGACGAGGACAACCTTGAGTCCGTATGCCTCTTCGAGACGTTTGATCTCCTCCACGTTCAACACGGACGGATTCAGCGTCATAAACTCCACGCCGTCGTAGCCGAGCTCTGCGAGAGCCCGAAAGCTCTCCGCGAGCGGTCCCTGATACGCCGTGACATCATCCGATACAGCGACATCCGGCGTCGCCACCTGATAGCAAAGTCTCATATGCTCCCCCCTCCATCCGCAGGCGCAGCATCCTCCGGTGCTGTGCCCATCTTCTGCATCTGATCCACGATCTTCAGCACGGCGAAAAGGACAGTCAGCACACAACCGATCAAAATAGCGACGTTGAGGAGATACAGGGGGTACTCCATGACGGTCGTGATCTCATTCGTCGTTATCTGCTTGGCAATGATCGCATACAGTTCGCGCACGAGCTCCACATGGATGACGAGCGCGAGCAGGTATTGGAAAATCTTCATGGAGCCGTAGACGCGCGGTCGTGACTTCACCCGCGTGCTGTCCTCGATCAGTGTAAGCGCGATGTGCTCATCCCGCAGAAAGACGACGGCAGACACGATGAAGATCATGCAGATATCAAGCAGCTTCAGCGCCTCATCCGTCCACGGAGCAGACAGCTGCAATACATTTCGCGCAAATACACCGTAGGTGGAGACGAGGATCATCGCCGTCCCGACCAAGCCAAAGATCGGCATCATGACGCGGTGTACGCGCCGCGAAAATGTGTCCATCCTGCGTGCCCTCCTCTCTTCAGCCTCATTCTTCTACTACGGCGATAACCCGCACCTGACTGCCGTTCGCGTTCTGCGTTGGCAGAGGCAGGCATACGAGGGTACAGGTCGGACTGCCGATCTCCCAGAGATTCGTCATGTACTCCACCTGCAGGATCTCGCCCGCAACGAGCACATGATCGTGCACGGGCTGGTGGATCACCTGCCCCGGCTTGCGGTTTTTGATGAGGCGGATCTCATAGTCCTGCGCGAAGTCATAGCCGACGAGCTTCGGTTTGTAATCCTTGATCCAGACCGCTGCATCCTCTGTCAGATAGCAGGAGTTATCCCAGTATTCCGGCTCTTTCCAGCTGATCTTACGTCCACGATCAGAGCGAATGAGAAGACTCTCATAGTGCTTGTCCTGATGCTTCTCTGCCGCACGCTGGAGCATCTCAGCCGTGATGCCGTCGTTGTCCCCCACATAGGAGAGGTCGAGCACAAGACAGTCCGTCATACACCAGTCGGCAATCGGATAGTCACTCAGCGAGCGTCCGCCGTCCACGAAATGCAGGGGCGCGTCGATGTGCGTGAACCAATGGGATTCCAGATTGTACGATGTCACCTGCCACGGGTCGCCCTTCGCAAAGGACATAATCTCCTCGAACTTGATCCCGTAGCGCCAGTGCTCCTCAATTGGGAGGGTCAGATCCACAATTCTTCTCATACGGTCCTCCTTCCCCCGAATGCCGCGGCGTGTGCCGCAGCATTCACTGCCCATCGTCCTTTATTTGCGAATCAGATCGAGAATTGCCGTTCCGTTCGGCTTCGTGTAGAGCTCCCACGATGCCATTGCCTTATCCTGGAACGCCTTCTTGTCCGGATTCTCCACGATCTTGCAGCCGTGATCCTTCAGTGTCTGGAGTGCCGTTGCCTGCTTCTCGTTCGTGATGGCAATCTGCTTCTCGCGCGCCCAGTCCGCCGCCTCCATGATGAGCTGCTGCTGCGAGGGCGACAGTTTGTCAAAGGTCACTTTCGACATGGAGAGGAGGAGCGGCGTATAGGTTGCATCCGTCATCGTCACATAGGGCTGCACCTCGTAGAATTTACGCGCAACGATCTCATGCAGCGGGTTGTCTTGTGCCTGCACCGTGCCCTGCTGGAGCGCTGTGTAGAGTTCTGCCGCGTCGATCGTCGTCGCGGATGCGCCCATCGCCTCCCACGTCGCGACCTGCACGGGTGCGGGGAGTGTACGCATCTTGATGCCCTTGAGGTCGTCGGGGGTCTTCACCTCGCGCACGTTGTTCGTCAGCTCGCGGAATCCATTCTCCCAGAAGGAGAGGCCGACGAGCCCCTTGTCTGACATCTTGGCAAATACCGCCTGACAGGATGGGCTGGTACGCGCTGTCGCCGCGCGCGCCGCATCGAGCCCCTCGAACAGGAACGGCAGCTGATAGACCTCCACATCGGGTACCAGCCCCGAGTAGTACGCCGTGCCGCAGACGCCAATGTCGATCGTGCCCTGTTGGAGCCCCTGCACCATCGAGGTCGCATCGCCGAGTGCCGTGTCGTAGAACGCCTCTGCCTTGATCGTGCCGTTCGCGTTCTTGTTGATGTACTCCGCCATCAGCCCGAGCGCCTCGCCCGTCGGCGTGTTCTGCGGCAGTGAACCGGCGAAGAGGGACATCTCTACATGCCCGCCCTCGACCTTGATCGCACTGGTCGGGATGCTCTTATCTACCTGCGAGGCTGCTGCCGGGGTCTTGTCCGCGCTCTTTTCGGGCGCAGAGCCGACGTCGCCGCAGCCCGTGAGTGCCATCGTTCCGATTGCGAGCGCCGCCAGCGCTCCCAGAATCCGTTTTTTCAGCATGATATTCTCTCCTTTGCAAATAGGCAGTGCGCTACCGAAGTACCGCCGGCAATATGGTCGAAATCACAGGGAAGAATAAGAGGATGAGGAGTCCTATGAGCGATGCGCCCAGCAGTACCCAGACATGCGGGATGATGCGATGGATGCCCTCGCCGCCGACGTTGCTCGCGACGAACAGATTGATGCCGACGGGCGGCGTGACGAGTCCGATACAGAGTGCGACCACCATGATGACGCCGAAGTAGACGAGGTTGATGTGGTACTCCATCGCTGTTGGGACGAAGATGGGCGCAAAGATCAGCATGTTCGGCACCGCGTCGATGAAGCATCCCGCGATCAGGAGGATGAGGACGACCGCCAGCATGAAGACGAGCGGGCTGTCCACATTCGATACGAACCATGTCGCCACCTGCTGCGGGATGCTCACGCGCGTGAGCACCCAGCCGAAGATCTGCGTCGCCGCAACGATCAGCATGATGCTCGCCGCACTCGTGACGCCGGCGTAGACGACCCTCGGGATCTCGCGGAAGCGGAATCCCTTGTAGACGAACACGCCTATGATGAGGCAGTAGAAGCAGCAGACGGCGGACGCCTCCGTCGGCGTGAAGACGCCGGAGTAGATGCCGCCGAGGATGATGAGCGGCGCGATCATCGCCCACACCGAGCTGTAGAAGCTGCGCGCGATCTCCCCGAAGGAGGCGCGTGTTGGTGTCCCGTGGTAGCCCTTGCGGATGCATAGGATCACCTGCGCCGTAAGGAGCACAGCGCCGAGGACGAGACCCGGCAGGATACCCGCCATCAGCATATCGCCGACGGATGCCCCCGAGGCAACGGCATAGAGCACCATGAGGATGCTCGGAGGAATGATGGGGCCGAAGATGCCGGCAACCGCCTGCAGGGCACAGGCGAAGCCGCCGTCGTAGCCCTCCTTCTTCATCTCGGGGATCATGATGCCGCCGACCGCCGCCGTTGTGGCAGCGCCCGCGCCTGTCATCGCCGCAAAGATCATGCTCGCGAGCGTCGTGACGACCGCGAGGCCGCCCGGCAGATGCCCCACGAGTTTTTTCGCGAAGTCCACGATCTTCTGTGAGATGCCGCCCGCCTGCATGAGGCTGCCCGCGATGATGAAGAATGGCACGGCGAGCAGTGTGAACGAGTCCACACCCTTTAGGATCTGCTGTGCCACAATGATCATGGGCACCTTCGAGAACGCGACAATGTAGAGCATGGACGAGGCGATCAGCCCGTAGGCGATCGGGACACCGAGGAAGAGGAGTGCAAAGAACACTGCCATGACCAGCATCATTTCCATGTCAGTCAGCTCCTCCCCATGCCATCATGTACCTGCACGCGCCATCTGCGCGCACATCTTCACCGCATTCTCGAACGCCGCCGTATGCACGATATTCTTGCCCGCGATATCATACGCCGTGCCATGACCGCCCGTCACGATCGGCAGGGCAAATCCACCCGCGATCGTAATACCCTCATCGAACCCCACGACCTTCAGTGCGATCTGCCCCTGATCGTGGTACATCGTCACAACGCCGTCGAAGTCGCCACGAAACGCCTTAATAAAAAGTGTGTCCGAGGGGTACGGCCCCGTGATGCGATCCGTGTGATAGCGTTCGTTCGCCGCAGCAATCGCTGGTGTGATCACGTCGATCTCCTCCCGACCGCATGTACCGTTCTCCCCCGCATGCGGGTTGAGCGCAGCAACAGCAATCTTCGGCTGTACAACCCCCGCGTGGCGCAGCGTCGTATACATGAGTTCGATCGCGCGTCCGATGGAGGTCGGTGTCAGATGTTCACTGACATCCTTCACCGGGATGTGGCTCGTCGTGCGCGTCGTCCACACCTTGCCCACGGCGTTGATCTCGCCGAAGGGCGCCGTGTGTCTGAGGAGATGCGCAATGTAGTGGTGCTCGCTCTCATAGTGCGAACCGTCCGCCTTTTCCATGCGCGGATCTTCCTTCAGCATTGCCTTATTGAAGGGGCCAAAGCAGAAGCCCGCGATTTTTCCCGCACGATAGAGTTCCACACCAAGATCCATTCCGTCCACATTAGCCGTGCCCGCCATCACAGTCGCGGTGGCAAACGGTACCTGTGCAGGATCACAGTTCCCTTGGTCAATCATTGGGATCTTGCCGCGTGCCTCTGCATCCTCCGCACATTCTACAAAGGCCGTGGGATCACCTGCGCCGATTATCTGAAAGGCACGCTGCAGTACGCGATAGTCTCCGATGAGAAGAGGTCTGCAGTGGTCCGCCAAAAATCCGTTGACGACGAGCTTTGCCACAATCTCCGGGCCAACTCCCGCCGCATCTCCGAGAAGAATTCCAAGTACCGGCTTCGCCTTCATTGCTGCCCTCCCATCCTGCTGTGTCTCTGCACCACACAATGCCATTTATTTTGCGCCGATGGAGGCGAGGTAGTCCGCCTCGAACTTCGTCACATACTCCGTCGCCGCAGCGTGATCCATAAAATTATCAATCAGCATATACTTGCCAATGTAATCCTTCTTCCAAGTCTCGCTCGCAGCAACCTTCTTCATCTGATCGGACCAGTAGGCAACCGCCTCATCACTCATCGCCGCAGGACCCGCAATACCACGCCAGACAGGCACCTCGACATCCTGGTAGCTGCCGATCTCGCTGAGCTTTGGAGCATCGGCGAGGTTGCCGCCAAACCGCTCCTTCGAGAGTGCAAGTACGGGCTTTAGATCACCTGACGTGACATACTCCGAGGCAGCCGCCGGCTTCGCCATAACGAAGTCCACATGACCGCCGAGCTGGGCGGTGATCGCTTCACTCGTAGAGTTGTACGTAATGTAGTTCATCTGATCTTTCGTCAGTCCCAGTGCTGCGATCAGAGCTTCATAGGTCGCCACGTCGTCGCCCTTGCTGCCGCCAATGATGACCTGCGTACCGGCCTTCGCCGCTGCAATGGCATCAGTGAAGGCCGCAAACTTGGTATCAGCCCCCTTGAAGAGAAGCTGCTTGTCTAGCGCCATGATCGCAATGATCTTGAAGTTCGCCGCACGATTCTTCGTATTCTTCACCATCGGCATAAGGTCACCACTATTGAAGGTGAGGAGCGTATAGTCCGCCTTCTTACCCTTTGTCGTCGCAACATCGTTGCGGCCGACCTCACCGGCACCATCCGTCTTGTTCGCAACGACAATGGTCTGCCCGCCCACAAGATTATCCTTTGTAAGGATGTCTGAAATCTGGCGCGAGAAAATATCCGATCCGCCGCCCGGACTTGATGTGCAGCACCAGTTCACCGTCTCCTTTGGGGTGAACGACTTGCCGTCCGTGCTGCTTGTCTCCTTTCCTCCGCCGCAGCCTGTAAGCACTGCAGCGCCAAGCACGAGCGCTGCCGAGAGTGCCAAAATTTTTTTCATGGGAATAGCCTCCTTCAATATAAGTACACAACTTAGACTGCCTCCGGTTTCTTCCTGAACCTCCGAATCAATGCCCGAATGATCGGCGTCCCGACAAAGATCAGAAAGACGATTGTCAGCGCACAGGAAATCGGCCGCTGCACGAAAATATCAAGGCTCCCGCCCGACACGATGAATGCTTTGCGCATATTCGACTCAAGCAGTGAGGCGAGCACGAAGGAGAGAATCATTGGTGCGGTTGGGTACCCCGCTTTCGCAAGGAAATAGCAAACGATGCCGGAGATCAGCATGACGAGAACGCCGTACATCGAGAAACTCGAGCTGTACGCCCCGACGACACAGATTGTGATAACCACAGGAATGAGAAACCGAATTGGCACCGTCAGAATCTTGATAAGAAATGGGATCACAGATACAGCAACGACGAGAGCAAAGATATTGGAGAAGAAGAGGGAGGCAATCAGCCCCCATGTGAAGTCCGGATCATTGACAAAAAGTAAAGGCCCCGGGTTTAGCCCCCACATCATGAGACCGCCAAGGAGTACCGCTCCGGTACCGGAGCCGGGAATACCAAGTGCAAGCAGTGGTGCAAACGCACCTGCGGCTGCTGCGTTGTTCGCTGCCTCAGATGCCGCGATGCCCTCTACGGCGCCTGTCCCGAACGCGTCCTCACTCTTAAAGTGTTTGTTGAGTGAATAGCCGAGGAATGCACCTGTCGTTGCGCCCGCACCAGGCAAAACGCCAACAAAGGTGCCAAGTGCTCCCGAACGCAGAGATGGCGGGATGAGCCGTCTCAGATCGTGCTTCGTCAGCAGCGAACCACGGATGCTCAACTTCATCGAAGGATCCACCGTCTGCGTCTTGTGCCGATCGTTTGCAATCTCGATCACCTGCGCAAAGCCGATCGCACCAATGATAAACGCCGTGAACGGGAGTCCGCCGAGCAGGTGGAGATTGTCGAAATCATAGCGAGGCACTCCCGAGAGGGTATCCATGCCGATGCAGGCAACCAGGATGCCAACAATTGTGATAACAACCCCCTTGATTGGATTCTCCCCAACTAGCCATGTAATCGAGGTCATAGCTATGAGGAGCAGCACCGTCATCTCCGAGGGACCAAAGGCCAGGCCTACGCGTGCAAGCGCAGGACCAAGCATCGTCAAGATCAGGATGCCGATGGTGCCGCCGATGAAGGATGCCATATTTGCCGTAAAGAGTGCCTGTCCCGGGCGATGCCGCTTCGTTGCCATTGGGTAGCCGTCAAGAGCCGTACAGATTGCAGGCGAATCACCGGGGATATTCAGCAGAATCGCACTGAATGAACCACCGTACATATTCGAGTAGTAAACTGCACCGAGCATAATGATCGCCGTCGTCGGGTCAAACGCATATGTCAGCGGAAGGAGCAGCGCACATCCCGCGAGACTTCCAATGCCGGGCATCGCACCGACAATCAGGCCAAGAACGGCACCTATGACTGCGGCAATGACATGCTCTGGCGTGAAAAACACGACAAAACCGTTCGCTAGATAGGTAATGACACTGCCTTCCATCCGTACTCACGTCCTTTCTTTTTGAAATATTATGCTGTTCCTTATATAAGTTCTTCAAAAATACCGAGCGGAAAATCCACTCCGAGCCACTCCTGAAATACCCCGAACGCGATCGCCATGCAAACAGCGAGTACAATGAGCGTATTCTTCCACGATTCCTTCTCGAGGATCTTCATCCACCAGAGGACAAAGAGCGCACAGGCGGGGATCAGACCTATGACAAAGGCGAGAACTGCCACTCCGATTCCGCAGCCAACGATCAGCAGTTCGTCCCGCGTGTAAACAACTGCTGCGGTCTCACGAAAACTCTGAAACAGTACCACAAGGCACATGACAAGCATGAGGATTGCCATGATCCCGGGGAAGAAGCCTGGTCCCGGTCCGTTCACCGCATCCCAGAATCCAAGGTCACCAAATCCGATGATGGCAAAGAGCGCTGCAAACACTGCAAGCCCGAGTGCTGCAATCTGCCGCGAACCAAAACACTTCATTTGTGTGCCCCTCCTTTTTCTTTTTCAAAGATCCCTTTTAGATGATTGGTTCAATTTGAATCATTTCTTTTGAATTTATCATAAAATATTCCTCAAATCAACGCAGTATAGTTCCATATTGAAACATTACGAAAAATTATGAAGACACACAAAAAATCTCTATATGGACGAGATACGATTCATCCATATAGAGATTTTTAATCTTGTTTGATTTTTATTCGTGATTTTTCAAAATTCGCCAGAGTGTCGTACGCCCGATGCCGAGACGCGCTGCTGTCCGTTCCTTATTGCCATGCTCCTCTGCAAGAACAGTACAGACAATTTCATAGGTCATCTCCTCAAGTGTCTGGTCTGGGCTCAGAGGAAGCTTTCCTGCTGCCGGCACATTTGCATACTCCAGCTTTTCCTCCTTCGCCAGCACCACTTTCACCGTCTCCGCTGTAACATAGGCGTTCTCCGTAAGGAGTGCGATTTCACGCATGACCCAGTGCAGTTGATCGAGATTGCGCGGCCACGGGTACGCCGTCATGTGTGCCAACGCCTCCTGCGAAAATCCGACAATCTGCTTGCCAAACTTCATATTCATCTGATTCGTATAGAGTGCAAGGATGTTCGGCAGTTCCTCTATACGCTCACGCAACGGCGGAAGAGGAAAAGCAATACAGCGATGTTCATTGAGAAGGATCGGGCGAATCTCTGCCTCCCGGGGACTGCCGAGTGTCATTGAAATCGTTACGCGGTTGCGCCGCAGGAACCCTGTCGTCTTTGCATACTGGAAAAAGAGCTGGACGTCCTGTGCTCCAAGTGTATCCAGATCCTTGAAATGGATCGCGGTGTCGATGACCGCAAACGGCGAATCATCCGCAAGGAGCAGCTGCTCCCATTCCGGTGACCGCACGGCTGAGCAGTCCACAATGAAGAGCGGCTTTTCACGATAATCTCCCATGCGGTAGAGAAGCTTCGCTGTCTTATCCTTCCCCGTTCCCGGCTCCCCCAAAATCAGCAGGGGAACAGGAGATACCGCATATTTTTGAATCAGTTCGAACGTCCTTCCTGTCATGTTTGCACTGTTTCGGTCATCGGTACTCTCTGTCTCATCCTCAATTGCCTGATAGATAGAGATATACTCCTTCGAAGAAAAGGCATTCGGCCGTCCCGAGATGCGCAAAAGAGTGTACTCCTCACCATCGTGTACAAGTATACGCGTCTTGATACTGTAAAGTTTGCCGCGAAACTTCTTCAAAAATTCCTGCCGTCCGCCGCCTGTCACGCGCGACGTGCTCAGTGCCTCGAGGAGGAGATCGCCGTTCTTCTCCTTTGAAATAGAAGATACAATGACGCTGCGGTCCGGACCGTAGAGAATAACCGCCTCATCGTCATGCGTCAGCGCCTCCCGCAGCAGTTCATTTTGCCGGTAGACCGCAACATTTGCACGAACGACACGCACTGCCTCATCAATGCCCGCAAAGATACTCTCCATACTCGCCATTGAGAAGATTGCGTTCAGCCCAACCTTCTGTGCCGCCTGATAGCGCACACGGTCGCAGATCACAAGAGAAACGCCCTCCGCCTTCAGTCCGGAAATAACCGCCTCCGTTTCCTCCGGCTGCTCAATCGTCCGGATCTGAATATCCTTTTGCAGAATATCACATACGATTCGTGCATTCTTCGTCACATCACCCACACCAACGATCGCAAATTTGCCGACGTAGTGATCGAACATCTTGATGTCACGCAGCATATCCGAGATCGAAAACGGAATCGCAACGACAGGCAATCCGAGCCGCTTGCGCAGAAGTTTTGCCGTGCCGCCGCGCGAGAGAATGACATCAAATTCCTGATGTTCCATCATTTCCCGCGCAAGCCTGAGCCCTTCCTCCCAGTCTCCTACGCAGATCGTCAACTCGATCTCATCCGCGCGTACTGCTTTCGCCTCCTCCAGCAATCGCCGCATCCCTGCATAGGGCGCAATCGCAAGAATCCGAATTCGTTCACCTTTCCTGACCATGCAGCCTCTCCCTCTTCCAATGGTCTTCCCCCTGACATTCTATCTGTAATTTTACACGAATCTTCCACCTGATGAAAGCCCTAAATGATTTTCTTTTACAATACAAAAACGCCCATTCCTCTTCCGCAAGACGGTAAAAGAACAGGCTATAGCTCAGTATGCAGTTACGGTTCAATCATATCAAAACGCTCGGCAATCCAATCGGCGTGGGAGAGGTCCTGATTGCCGGAGTTTGGGTTGTGATAGGCGATGCAGGTCATGCCGGCGGCCTTTGCCGCCGCAATTCCGGTGGCCGCGTCCTCGATCACGGTACAGTGCGCAGGCACGATGCCGAGGGAATCCGCGGCTTTGCGGTAGATCGCAGGGTCCGGCTTGCTCCGCGGGAGTTCCGCCCCGCTAATGACGGCTGTGAAGTACGGACGTACACCGAAGCGCCGCAACACCATCTCGATAATGTTCCGCCCCGTGGAGGAGGCAACGGCGAGCAGATTGCCTTTCGCGTGGAGGCGCGCAATGAGCTGTACGACGCCGGGGATCGGCACGATGTCGGCAGCATGTGTCAATCGGTCGATGTAGAGCCGATGCTTGTAGTCTGCGAGATCCTTCCACGTCAACGCTGTCGGGCAGTCCTCAAGCGCATCAGAGAACAGCTCCTTGCTCGTGCGCCCCGCATACTGTTCGAGGCGGCGCTCCTCAAACGGGATGCCAAAATGGTGAAAGGTCTCCATCTTCGTCGCCGTGTGAAGCGGCTCGCTGTCGACGATGACGCCGTCCATATCGAAGATAAACGCACGCTTCATGCCTCTTCCTCCTCCTTCGGATCCTCAAAGCCGATCACAAGCGCCGCTGCAAAGGTGACGACGGACGAGATGAGCAGGGTGATGAGTGCATATACGATGTAGTTCTCATCCTCGCTGACCCACATTGCCATGCTGAGCAGGCCCGACGTGACGTAGATGAACGCCTTGAGCTTTACGATCCCCGCAAAGAGTGCCGCCGCACCACTGCCAAGCATACAGGCGTACATGGGACGCTTCAGCTTCAGGTTGACACCGTACATGGCAGGCTCCGTGATGCCGCCGAGGTAGGCGGTCATACCGGACGAGAGGGCAAGCGAGCGGAGCTTCTGATTCTTCGTTTTTCATGCGACTGCCATCGCCGCAGCCGCCTGCGCCATGTTCGAGCAGAGCGCCACCACGCGGATGACAGGGTCAAAGCCCTGCTGCGCGACGAGCATGATGCTGATCGGGCTCAGTGCCTTGTGCATGCCAATGGATACGAGCCACGGATAGAGTGCCGCGAGTACCGCGAGTGCAAAGCTGCCAAGCAGACCGTAGACAAACATGCTGCCGTCCGCGATCGCCTGCGAGATAACGTTGCCCACCGGACCGATGCAGATGAGTGCGAGCGGCACACTGATGAGCGCGACGAGCATTGGCTCGACAAAGATCTTTACTATTGCAGGCGTAATACGTTTCACAACACGTTCAATGTAGGACATGATCCAGACAGAGAGCAGCACCGGCACAATCGTCGATGAGTACTTCGCCAGCATGATGGGGATGCCGAAGAAGTCCACGGGGGTCCCCTTCGACACCATCGCCACCCATGTCGGATGGACCATGGCGAGATCGATGAATGCGCCCATATACTGATTGCAGCCGAACATCTTTGTCGAGGAGAAGCCGATAAAGACAGGCATGAAGTAGAAGCCCGTATCAAAGATCATGTTGAGAAACGCGTAGGAAGAGGACGATTTATCGAGCAAGCCTGTCATCACTAGAACGAGCAGCAGCACCTTGCCCATACCACAACCGGCAAGGAGCGGCACAAACAGGTGCGATAGAGCCTGTGATCGTTCCGAGGATCCTGTTGATGAGCGTTTTCTCCTCGACAGCCTTCGTCTCCGCCTGGGGTGCCTTCTCCTGCTGCAGTGCAGGTGCAGCGGCGATCAGTGCGGCATAGACACGATCCACATCGTTGCCGATGACAAGCTGGTACTGTCCGCCCTTCTTCACGAGGCTGAGCACCTCCGGAATCGCCTGTGCCTTCGCATCATCCGCCTTCGCCTCATCCTTCAGCGAAAACCGCAGCCGTGTCGCGCAGTGTACAAGCGACACGACATTTTCCGGTCCGCCGACGGCAGCCAGAATCTCCGCAGTCAAATTTTCCCGCATATGATTACCTCCTATGAATGAATCAAATTGACCAGATGCAGCAGGAGATAGCCCTGCTCACCGTTTGTGATCTTCTTGCCCGTCTCCTCCTCGAGATAGGTAGCAATCTGCTGCACACATGCGTAGGCGTCCTTATGCTCACTCTTCCCCCATGTGTAAAAGTAGCTCTTCTCCTGCACCACCGTCTCGGCCGTCACCAGCGTCCAGAGAAAGAGCTGCAGGTGCCGCAAAAGGCGATCGTAGGGAAGGCCCTTCTTTCGATAGGCCTCCGGAAAAGCTGCCTCAATAATCGCGAGGATGTCCCGTATCATGCGCATCACCTTCATTGTGTCAACCATGCGATGATTCATATATGCATTGACAATATGAAGTGTGATAAACCCAATCTCATCCTCCGAGATTGTGACATCAAGGAAGCGCTGAATGATCGGCACCGCAAGCTGCGCAAGACGAAATTCCTTGGGATAGAGCAGACGAATCTCGGGCAGCAGCGGATTGACACAGCGCACGCCCGCTTTCTCGCGTGCAAGCGATACGCTGATATGGTCCGTCAGTGTGAGGTAGATCGCCTCGTCAAGCGGCCGTCCCGCCTCATCCTGAATCGCCTTCAGAATGTCCCCTGCGATCTCCAGATAGACACTGGGCAGATCACCGATGATCTCACCGAGCCTGTTCTGCACCTGCTTGTCTTTCAGCACGAAGAGTTTCTCCACGGCCGTTTCCGCGACCGTGTCGCCGACATGCGCCCCGAAGCCGAGGCCCTTGCCGATGGCCACAACCTCTGCGCCGCCCTCGTCGCTGGCCAAGACCACATTGTTGCTGTATACACGCAAAATCTTCAAAGGAAGCCTCCTTCCTTCGCGCATTCAAAAAGAAAACGCCTCCGCCATCGCCGTGACCGTTCGCGGCGGCCGCATCTGAAACGGCGGAAAATCCTTACCGTTTCCTGCAACCATGATGACGGTCGAATTGTATCCCGCCTCGCGTATCTTCGCACGGTCGAACGTCAGGAGCGGGTCCCCCGCCTGCACTGTCTGTCCGGCAGATATGAGCGCATGGAAGCCTGCCCCGTTCATCTCGACCGTATTGAGCCCCACGTGGATGAGCAGTTCCATCCCCACAGTACTGACAATCCCGACGGCATGTCCCGTGGGAAACACCATCTTCACCGTTCCGCTCACGGGTGCATAGACTGTGCCATCCGCAGGGCGAATGGCACAGCCGTCCCCGAGGCTGCCCGATGCAAACGCCTCATCATCCACCTGTCCCAGAGGGATCAACTCTCCCTCCACAGGCGCATAGACCACATTTTCCAGCACCTCTTTGGGGTGCTTTGCCTGCGGTCCCCTTTTGAACATCTGAAGAAAAGACATCCGAAACACGGCCTTTCTGTGCAACAAAAAACAGACATCACCATACGCCTGCGCTCTGCGCAGAGATCGCGGTAATGCCTGCCGAACAGTAACACCTTTGAATCTTACATTTATTATAACGACTTTCTGTGTTTTGTCAATATGAAGCTGCCGCATCGGCAGAGATTCGTGCCGATGCTTTGACATCCGATGTGCACCGCCCTATAATCGGACATGACAGAAGGGAGAGCAGCAGCATGACGCGCGAACCACCAAAACACGGCGAGATCTGGCGCCACTTCAAAGGGAAGCTCTACCGCATTGAGACTGTGGCTGAGCACACGGAAACGGGCGAAATGCTCGTCATCTATCAGGCACTCTACGGGACATACGGCATCTACGCGCGCCCGCTCGCGATGTTCCTGAGCGAGGTGGACCGCATAAAATACCCCGGTGCCGCACAGAGGTATCGGTTTGAGCGAATCAATACGGCGCACGACACATAACGCCGTGTGTATTTTACCCGCGCCCGACAGCAGGTATGCGCCACTTTATCGCGAATTACACCAAATCATACAGATACGAGCATGACAGGAATCATGCCAAGGAAGAACTGAACTGATTGAGAATGGAGAAAAATCTATGGATCAGGCAACACTGACGCTCATCGTCCTCGCCGCTGCGGCGGTGCTCTTTGCGACCGAGGTCATTCCGCTCGCCGTCACAGCGATGAGTGCGGCAATCGTCCTCGGGCTCCTCGGTGTGCTGACGCCGACACAAGTCTTTGCCGGGCTGTCGAACCCCACCGTCGTCCTCTTTGCGGGCATGTTCATCATCGGCGCAGCGATGTTCCAGACGGGACTCGCACAGCAGATCGGCATCGCCGTCGTCAGGCGCTCGGGCACGAACGAGCGCGCGCTGATGGCCGCCCTCATGCTCATCACAATCATCCTCTCGTCGGTCTCCTCGAACACGGCGACCGTTGCGTGTCTGATGCCCGTCGTCATCCAGATTTGCCGCACGGCACAGATCCCCGTCTCGCCGCAGCTTATGGCGCTCGCCATCGCCGCGAACGTCGGCGGCACGATCACGATGATCGGCACGCCGCCAAACATCCTCATGAGTGCGACCCTTGAGACGGCGCATCTGCGCCCCTTTGGCTTCTTTGAATTCGCATGGATCGGCATCCCGCTCTCCCTTATGGGCATGATCTACATGCTCACGATCGGCCGCCATCTCTGTCCACGTCACCTCGCACTGGAGAGTGCCTCCGAGGAGTCGGAGGCGGAGAAAAGCGATCCGCGCAAAATGGTCATCTGCGCCGTCATCCTCATCGTCGTCGTCCTCGCCATGGTGCTCGAAAAGAGCATCGGCGTCGACATGGAGACCATCGCCATCATCGGCGCACTCGCCTGTGTCCTGACGGGCTGCCTGACAGAAAAGCAGGCGTATCGCGGCATCGACTGGACAACGATCTTCCTCTTTGCAGGGATGCTCCCGCTCGCCAATGCCATGGAGAGCAGCGGCGCGGGGCAGCTCATCGCGAATGTTGTCGTCGGGCTCATGGGCGATGCTCCCTCGCCGATGCTCATCATCACGGCGATGTTCATCCTCTCATGCGGGCTGACCCAGTTCATGTCCAACACGGCGGCGGCGGCACTCCTCGCCCCCATCGCCATCTCCATCGCGCAGACCATCGGCGCGGAGCCGTACCCGATCGTTATGGCCATCGGCATCGCCGCCTCCTGCGCGTTCACCACACCGGTCGCGACCCCGCCGAACACGCTTGTCCTTGCTGCGGGACAGTTCCGCTTCATGGACTACGTCAAAATCGGCCTCCCGCTCGTCCTCCTCTCCCTCATCGTCTGCGTCCTCATCATCCCCCTCGTCTGGCCGTTCTGACACGCCAAAATTGCATAAAAAAGCTGCCGCATGAACGATCTCCTTGACCTGACCCCCAAAAGTTAGATTTCTCAAGTCTGCTTCTGGGGGTCAGGTCAACTGTCGTCCAGCCCGGTTTTTTATACTCGTAATAGACGGTCTTGCGCTGCACTCCCGCAAGGCGTTCCCGAACATAGTCCAGTTTTCCCTGGAAATACTTGATAAAAACGTCCGTCTCCTTGCCAAAAATCGTGCCTGCCAGCCGATAGAGTGCCTCAAACTTATCCGTAGGGAAACATGAACAGCGCTGCTTTCTTCCTATAATATTCAGAAACGTCAAAAATGGATGACCAGACGAAAATATTGTGGTATACTGTGAGCAAAGCAAAGTGCCGACCGTGTTCTTTCGTTGTCGATTTTTAAGGAGAATTGCCCATGAAACGCGAAGAAGTCGCCCACCATCTCGAAACCTTTGACCCCGAGATCTACAACCTTTTGGAGGAAGAGCGCCAGCGTCAGCGCTACACACTCTCGCTGATGCCGAACATGAACGCCATGTCGCCGTTCGCGAAGTACCTTGAGGGCAGTATTCTGACCAACAGCTTCTTTGACCGCAGCGACGAGACACCGACCGGCGGTCTCCATCTCGACGCGATCGTACGGGAACGTGCGAAGCAGCTCTTTCACAGCGACCATGCCATCGTCCGTCTCGGCAACATCGTCGCCGCCTCGCGCGTCGTCTTTCAGGCACTGCTTGCAGAGGGCGACATGGTGCTCTCGCTCAATCTGCGCAAAAAGGATCACGTCGCAGGGCTCTCCTACCGGTTTGAAAACTACGGCATCGAGCCGGGCACGCAGGAGATCGACTGGGGTGCCGTACGGGAACAGGCAGAGCGCGTAAAGCCGCGCCTCATCATCTTCTCCCCGGTCAGCTTCCCGCGGACAATCGACTATCAGATTCTTTACGAGATCGCACAGACCGTCGATGCGTACCTCTGGGTCGACATCAGCCAGAGCGTCGGGCTGGTCGCGTCAAAGCTCGTCCCTTCCCCCGTCCCGCTCGCCGATGTCGTCACCTTCTCCACGCGCGACTCCCTGCGCGGCCCCGACGGCGCCATCGTCCTTACGAAGACAGACCTCGCCGCACGTATGGATGCCGCCGTCATCAACACGGGGCATGAAGCGCTGCACATGAACCACCTTGCCGCGCTCGGCGTCGTCCTGCGCGAGGCGGGCAGTGAGCGCTACGCCAGCTACGCTGCACAGGTCGTGCAGAACGCTCAGGTGCTCGCGCGCACCCTCGCCGACCACGGTGCATCCGTCCTCTGCGGCGGCACGGATACTCACCTTGTCCTTGCCTCCGCTGCCGCCGGCATCGACATCAATGCAGCAGTGAAAGCAATCTCTCAGATGGGCATGCGTGTCAAGCTCGACACCGTCCCCACCATGAACTCCGGGCTCTTCCTGCACGCCCTGCGCCTCTCGACCTCGAATCCGACAACACGCGGCCTGCTTGAGGAAGATATCGCTTACATCGGCTCTCTGCTTGCAAAGCCGCTCACCACGGTTCTCACTTCCGAACAGATCGAGGCAACGCGCAAGGAAATCGTTGCCCTCGTCAAGGATGCCCCCCTCTTCGACGATGAGTGGATGGGGGATTCTGAGAACTGAGTATAACAGCCTTATCCGTAACATTTGGCAAAGAGATCAAAAAAGACGCCCACATAGGCGTCTTTTTTGTGGAACGATTCTTTATCCGATGTGCCGCTGCCGATACCGCACGGATCTCCCCTGCCATCGGCGTAGGTTGGCACAGAATGTATGGTCTCAAAGAATCTCCGCGCGGATATAGCCCTCGCGCACGCCGCCGTCGCTGCACGTGATGTCCTCGGCGGCAAAGGTCTCCGCGAGGACGCGGGCGATGATCATGCCGGAGACGATGTTGTGGAGGCGGTCGGGCGCGGCGCGCAGGAGAAGGGCGGTGTCGCGCTCCGCGAGCGGACGGCCGCTGCCGAGCATGGCAATCATCGGTGCCAGTGCTGCCGCAGCGATACATCGCTGTGGCTCCATCGGATAGAGGAGTGCATGGAGGCGGCTCGTGCTGCTGAGCACTCCGCCGAGCCCGACGAGATGCTGGGCGCGCAGGGCGCACACCGCAGGCATCTCCACGAGGATCTCCCGCACATCCGCCTCGATCGCCGCACACTCCGCGGGCGTCGGAAAGAGCCCCGTCACATGGGCGCGCCGCAGGGCGAGCGAGCCGAGCGGCAGACTCCACCGTTCCTGCATCGTGCCCCCCGCAAAGGAGACGATCTCCGTGCTGCCGCCGCCGATGTCCGCCATGATGCCATCCGCATAGGGGATGCTCGCCGCCGCCCCGCGAAAGGCGTACGCCGCCTCCTCCGCGCCCGAGAGCACGCGGATGCGGACGCCCGTGCGCCGCTCGATCTCCGCGCGCACGGCAGCGCGGTTCGTCGCCGTGCGCAGCGCCGCCGTCGCGAAGGCATGGACGCGGCCAATGCCGAGGGCGTCGATGAGATCCACGAATCCGCCGAGGATCCTCACCGTCAGATCAACGCCCTCGCGCGTGAGCCGCCCATCGGCGAGGCAGCCCGCGAGTCCCGCCGTGTGCTTGCGCTTCATGAGCATCGTAAACGCATCGTCCTCGATCTGATAGACCGCCATGCGGATGGTGTTCGAGCCGATGTCGATGATCGCATGCAGCATCGTGCTACCTCTTGAGCCCGCTGCCCGGAATCGGCACAATCACGCGATAGTTGTCGGGCATCCCCTCGGCAAAGAACGCCCGCGCCCCCGCGAGCGCCGCCGCGGCCGTCAGCTCCGCATAGATACCGCGCTCCCCGAGCGCCTTTGCCGCCGTCAGGATCGCGCCGTCCTCCACGGCGATCGCGTCTCCCTGACTGCTGCGCAGCGCCCAGAGAATCGCCTCCATGCGCGGCGGCTCCTCCACGCGGATGGTCTCGGCGATCGTATGCCGATACGGCGTGCGCGGGAACCCGTGAAACGCATCGACGACGGGCGCGCACTTCGTGCTCTGCACACCGACGAAATGCGGCAGGCGTCCGATCTCCTCGAACCCCTGATAGAGCCCGAGCAGCATCGTCCCGTTTCCGATGGGGACGAAGATATAGTCGGGCACGGTGCCTCCGAGCTGGTCATAGATCTCATACGCCATGCTCTTGACCCCGTCGATAAAGAGCGGGTTATAGATATGGGAGGCGTAGTAGGCATCCCCGAGCTCCTCCTGCGCCATCGCCATGGTATGTGCACGGCCATTCGGCACACGGACAATGTCCGCCCCATACGCTGCAATCTGCTTGACGCGCTCCGCCGCCACATCGTCGGGGACGTAGACGCGGCACGCGATCCCCGCCGCCGCCACTGCCGCGCCCGCGTTGCCCGCTGTGTCCAGTGCCACCTTGTCGATACCGATATGCGCCAGCTCCCCGATGAGCCGCTTTGCCCCGCGATCCTTGAACGAGCCGGTCGGCTGACGATCCTCCATCTTGAAATAGAACCGCTGACCGTCCATCATGCGCGGCAGGAGGGGCGTCGGCATCTCGCCGAGCGTCACCCCATCATGGACATCCTTTGCATCCATCGCACTCTGGTACAGACGGAACAGGCCGCCGCACTCACATTGAAAAGAATGCGTCGCAACGGGATACTCCTTTTTGCATTGTTCACAGAAAAAGTGCATCGTAATCCTCCTATTCCTTCCCATCCACAGGCGCAGCAGGTACGCCCGCCGCATATATCGGCGGATCGACATCCTCGGTCAGCGCATGCGTCCCAAACATCGTCGTCAGCGTCTCACGCGTAAACCCGTACGTGGACGCCGAGAAATCCTGCCGTGGATCGTAGCGGTTGTTCGGCGCACCGAGGAGGCCACAGACCGTATCGTACATCATATCGTTCGTAAAGTACGCATCCCGCCGCCCCGTCAGTGTCGCCGTGCGGCGCGGCATCGCGGCGCGGTATTCGGGCGAGAGATAGATGAACATGGGAATGCGCACCATATCGAACTTAAACACATCGGGATTGTGCGAGATCTGCAGATTCTCTCCATGATCGGAGAAATAGACCATCGCGCGCAGGTTCAGATTCTTCTCCGCATAGGCAAAGATCTCCGCGAGGATATGATCCGTATAGAGAATGCTGTTCGCATAGGACGGCGCACTCGTCGCCGTCGAGTCACCCGCCGCCGAGACAAATTTCGCCCACGTATCGGGGTAGCGGTTGTTGTAGTAGATATGACTGCCCATCAGATGCAGGACGACGAAGTTGTTTGCCTTTGGATCAATACGTGTCAGGTACGGGAGCAGGCTCTCGTCATACTTTGTCGTGAAATTGTAGGAGTCATCTGTCCACTCCGCCACGTCCGCCGTCTTGGCGACCATCGTGATCGCACTGTCGAACTGCCCATAGCGCCCCTGATTGCTGAACCAATACGTCTTGTAGCCGATCTTCTTCGCCACATCGAGAATCGACGCCGACTCATAGAACTCCTTGTCGTTGTACTGGCTCTTCTCTGTCAGCGCGCGCTCCAGCACGGGAACGGTCTGCGTCCACGAGGAGTAGACATTCTGATAGATCAGGAATCCGTCCCGGCTCGCCATACTCTCCAGCCACGGCGTATCCTCGTACGGGAAGCCCGGCGTATAGGCGTGCATATAGTCGCGCGACGCCGACTCACCAATGATAAAGATCACCGTCCCCGGCGCACGTGCGGCAAGCGTATTCTCCAGATCAATGATGAGCGACTCATAGCGCTCGCCCTGATTTAGTCCATACGACTGCGTCTCCTCGACATACGAGGTCACGTCCTTGTATACCCCTGCAATCGAGCACTCGGGCACGAGGGCAAAGAGAACGCCTGCCGCGACTACCATAACCGCGACGAGCGCGCCCATGCGCGAGCCCTCCGCGCTCGGATAGATATGGCGCGCGAGCACGAGGTAGCTGCGGTAGAGGAGATAGACAAAGAGGAGCAGCAGCACCCCGATGCCAAGCGCGGGCAGCGTCCCCACCGTCGACTCGATGTAGTCACCCGCCTCGTGCCAGTTCGTCAGATAGAGCGCCATCAGTGAGGCGGGACTGAGCGCGTGCCAGACCGTCATATAGTACGCGATCTGCGTCAGCGGGATGAGTGACATGAGAAAGCCGAGCACAGCGAGCAGTGCCGCCGTCACGCGCCGATGGCCGAGCCGCAGGAACGCCCCGCCGAGTGCGGCGAGCGCAATCATCTGCGCCGTCCCGATAAGAAAGTCAAAGTAGATCAGTGACTTGTACCAGTCCTGATGGTACGTCCACGCATAAAGCAGCGGGAACGTCAGACACCAGAACAGCCCCGGCACCATCGCCCCGAGCATCCCGCGCGAAAAGAGTGAGACGCCCGTCCCATACTGCAGCAGCATAAGGACGACAAGGACAGGAATGAGCCCGGGGAGAAAATACTCCGCGCCCATGTCCTGTCCCATATTGATATAGGCGGCGACCATGACCAGAAAATAGATGCCCGCCGCCGCCGCATAGCGGATCCACTCATTGGTCCGCTCCACACTTAGCTTCATAAACGAATCCACTACTCCATAATAAAGATCTCTAGATCCTGCCGACCGAAGGACAGTGCCTCCGCGTGCGTATCAAAGGCAACGTCGATACGATAGCCGTTGATTGCATAGCCGATGTCCTCTGCCACAGCCTCGCCGTAGCCGGGGATAAAGACGTGTGTCCCGAGAGGGATCACGGACGGGTCAACGGCGATCACGCCGTGGCGCACAAGCGTCCCCGTCGCCGTATGGCTGCCGTTGCCGGGATCGTACGCACTGTACGCCGTCGCCGACACATAGACTGAGCGTCCACCGCCGCGGCTCACCTGTGGGGGGCGCTCCTCGACGATGCCGAGCGCCGCGGGGTCATAGTCTGCCCCGCCCGACAGCGCGTGGTAGGTCGCCTCGCCGCAGATCCCATCCACGGTGAGCTGATGCGCCGCCTGACAGCGCTCGATTGCCTCGCGTGTCATGGGGCCCGCGATCCCGTCCGCTGCCCCTGCAAGATAACCGCCCTGAATCAAAAGCTCCTGCACGTGCTTTACCGCACCGCCGCGCATCCCCTCCTTGACGAGGATATGTGCTGCCTCGGCGGGCATCTGCACCACCAGCGGTGCACAGACCGCCAGCGCCGTTCCCGCCGCGAGACTGCGGCGCAGCGTCCGCTGTGTCCGGCGCATCACGCGTCGACGGCCAAAGATATGTTTCACCGCGAAAAGGAGTTTTCGTATCTGTGTCATTCGGATGCTCCCTTCATTTCTCAACGCGCTGCAAGTCATTCCCCCATCGGCGGCACGCCTCATACGCTTCGATTGGCTGTATGGAATCCGTGCCCTCCACGCAGCGCATCCATTTCTTTTGATGGAAATATTTTACTATAAAGAAGGAAATCCGTCAAACCTGCGCCAACTCAATCGCAGGAGCACGCGCGATCAGCCCGTCCTCCGCCGCGTACCGATAGAAGCAGCGCAGCCCCTCCAGCGTCTCCGCGTCCAGCTGCCAGACCACGGCGTGACCGAGATACGCCGTCAGCTCCGCGCGCGTAAAGCGCCCATCTGCGAGCACCTCGCCGATCGCCGCGTCCTTTACGCGCGCCCAGTGGCGGAACCCCCCTGCGATGCGCCCGTGCACCATGCGGAGTGCCGCGGGGTGCGCCGCCGCGAACGAGCGCGCCGCCGCCCAGATCCCGAACACCATGCGCAGCCCCGTCAGCAGCTTCCACTCACGTGCGAGGTCGTAGATATAGATCCCCTCGGGCGGATGATGGTAGAGCTCCAGCGCATCATCACCGATGAACATCGACGCCGCCGCACCGCCCGGCACGGGGTCAGCGAGCGTGAGTGGCCGCACCTCATACGTCGGCGCGGCATCATAGCGGCGGTGCAGAATGATCTTTAGCAGCACATGGGACGAGGCGGACTTATCCGAGAGCAGGACGCGCTGCGTCCCGATCTCTTCTGCCGGCACACGACTGACGAGAAGCACGCTCCGCACATCGCCGTCCGAGGCGATGCACACATCGGGCAGAATAAGCAAATCATCGGCATGATGCGCGTATGTAATCGACGAGACCCCCGACACATCGAGATGCTTCGCCTCAAGACGGTCGTTCAGCTGTGCGGGCACCGCACGCAGGATATCCAGCCCCTCCGCCGCTCCATGCGCAAGCGCATACGTCAGCGGCAGCACATTGAGAAACGCTATATGACCCACGCGTGGCACCATGCGCAGCCCTCCCTTTTTCTGAGTTACACCTCTATTATAATCCCAATGCGCCAAAATGAAAATATATCTTTTCCGTTTGTTTGGTCGTCTCTAGGGAATTAGCGATAACATTGGTACTCGGTTGCCTTCCATGCGCCCCTATGGTATAGTGAGGGCAAAAAGAACATCCTCTCCACCGCGACGAGTACGCATAGGCGCGGTGGCAGTAGTAGCGGATGAGCCGTTACACTCACCGTTGACACTGGATGTTCTTTTTGCATGCCTTCCCTCATGCGCATTTCTCTTAGGCATAAAAATAGGCTATTGCGCGAAGCTATAAACTTCGTACAACAGCCCTTTTCGTTCTTATACTGCGACAGGCCTCCGAACCTCCGGTCGAGCATCCTCCCGCCGGCTTGGTTTCACCAAGTCTCCCCAGATGCTCTCACCGTGCAGGAGTTTCCTGCACTCCTCCGGCGTGAACGGTCTGTCGTCGATAGGACTTCTTGTCTTATTTACTTCTTCCATACCATATCCCCGTCTTTCCGCAAGATTTCAGAAACTCATGCGTTTCTTTAACGAGGCAAGTTCTGTGCTCGACTGGAGCGAGACGTGGTCTCTTTCTCCGAAGATGATGGCTTTACTGGAAATATACAATATTCTTTCTCATATTGGCGTGCTTTATCTGATAGCTTACTATATAATTGTCGTTGTATTCTTCTGTCTCGTTTTCATCTTACGAAAGGAGCTTCTCATGCGGAAAAGAATCACCTCCCTGCGCCGCTTCTCCCTTGTCATCGGCGCGGCGTTCCTCTGCGGAATGCCTGCGGCATACGCGGCCTCAAACAACGCTCCTGCCTCCATCGCCGCCGCTGCACACAAGACAGCGGCATCCCCCGTCGTCGGCGACCCTGCCGCACTCCCACAGGGTGCCGCTCTCTCTCCTGCGGCAACAGCACAACTGACAAAGCGCCTCGATGCAATGATTGGAGATACGGGCACAAAGGTGCCCGGGCTTGGTGTTATTCTCTACCGCAACGGACAGGAAGTGTACAGTCACTTTGCCGGCAATCGTCGTTTTCTCCGCCAGAACCCAATCGCAGCGGAGCCAATCACACGAGATACACGGTTTCGCATCGCCTCCGTCTCCAAACAGTTTACGGTATTTACCCTGATGCAGCTCGTCGAGGAAGGAAGGCTTGGCCTTGACGACGATGTGAGCCGCTATCTCGGCTTTTCGCTGAGAAATCCCGCCCACCCCAACACCCCCATCACGGTGCGGATGCTCGCGAGCCACACCTCATCGCTGCGGGACGGGAAAGTCTACAGCATCCTGCCATCGGTCAGCGTACGTGAGTTCTTCACCCCCGAGGGACGTTACTACGAAAACGGCGACCACTTTGCCCCTGCAAATGAAGCTCCCGGGCAATATTTCTGTTATGCCAATATCAACTACGGACTGCTCGGCCCATCATTGAGAAAGTGACAGGCGAGCGCTTTGACCGTTACCAAAAGGAGCACATTCTAAAGCAGCTGGATACGGCAGCAGACTATGTGCCCGGCAATCTTACGAAGCGCGGCTTTGCAAAGCTCGGCACGATCTATCAAAAGAAGGACGAAAACGGCACCTGGAATGAAAATGGCCCCTGGTACGGCGAGGCGGATAACTATAACGGCCGTCAGCCGAAAGCGGAGTCCATCTACCTGCAAAATCCGTATGCAGAGGACATTCAAGGATGGTTCTCCCTCACAGGCTATGTGCCCGGCACGAATGCAACGATGCTCTCCCCGCAGGGGGCGGTCTGCGCATCTGCTATGAAGAGCTGACACACGGTTTGGAACTGCTGATGAACGGCGGAACCTATCGCGGGAAACAGATTCTCTCTCCTGCATCCATCCAAGAGATGCTGCGCCCCCAGTGGCAGTATGATGCAGCGCAGAAAAACGGGAACACCGCCGGCGGCACACTGTTGTCCTATGGGCTTGGCGAACTGCAGATCGCAGGCGACAGCACGGCGCGTGTGAACCGCAGCCATGTGGTCGATCTTGTCGGGCACAACGGCGAGGCGTTTGGTCTGCTCTCCGGCGTATTCTTCCGCCCCGGAACGAAGGACGGCTTCGTCTACATCATGAACGGCGAAGCCGTCGCCGAGGACGACGACCCGCGCAGCGCAGGCACATTCAGCGGCAACTACATCTGGGAAGAGGAGATCATGGATGCCCTGACCGAGGCTCTGCTCTCGAAAGATTAAAGTCCCTCCGATAAACCACCTCCTCGAATCGGCGTAGATTTTTCACCCAAACGAGATGGAAAACCGGACACCGTATACGAGCCCGTGGCAGTTGTTTCATCGAAGTACGAAACGTTGTGCCAAAAAATCTTGAATGTATTAGTGATTTCTTAAATTTGAGAAAGCTGGATTGAACGTCTCTGCAGGATGCATAATCCTTGTGTAAAATCTGCTTTGACATGCTTTTTATGCCAGTTCCCGGTGTCATCAAACATTGGGAACTATTTTTTTACAAAAAAAGGCGCTGGTGCACGTTTATTGCGTGCACCAGCGCCTTTGGCAGAATTTCCTAAAATACCCACTCTGCATTCACGCTGGATGAATACAACGCGGGCATTTTAACAACATTTGACTATCTTCCGTTCAGCAATGTCAGCGAACGGCCTTTGCAATTCCGCTCACAATATACATCATCGCGGTGGCACCGGGATCCTGCCGCCCGACAGATTTCTCCTGGTAATATGCAGCTCGCCCATGAACAGACTGCATGGTCTTCGTCTTCTCTGCACCATCCTTCGCCGCTTCATAGGCTTTCTGCCATGCATCGGAAAGAGTGTCACCAGAAGCAGCCGCTGCACCAAGTGCTTCTACAGCAGGATGGAGTGCATCGAGCATCGTCTTGTCACCGGGTTTCGATTTCCCACGCTCCATCACGCCGGCAACGGCACCCTGCCCCATCTTGACCATATCCTGCAGCGTGAGCTCTGTCTTCCCCTTTGCTGCAGGCGCCGCCTTGATGAAGCACACCGAAATGAGCGTCCCCATTGTCGACGGCACCGTCGCATTCATCTTCATGCCGAGCTTCATCATGATCTTGCCCATATCCGTCTCATCAAGGGTGCGAATCTCCTCTGCCACGGCAGTAAACCCGTTGACCATCGTAAGGCCGAGATCGCCGTCGCCCATGGCGCCGTCAAGTTCGATCAGCTCTTCCTTCGCGCCCTCCATGACGGCAACAATCGAATCAAGGATTTGCGTCAGTTCTTCCTTTCGAACAATATCCACCATGTGCCTCCTTACTTTGTCTGTGCAAAAAACGGAGAATGACACGGAGCATCAAGCAGCTCCTTCAGCTCATCATCCAGACGCAGCAGCGAAATGGACATCCCGGCCATCTCAAGCGAGGTGGCGAATTCACCCACATAGTTGCGGTGAATGGAAATTCCTTTTCCCTTCAGAATCTCCGCCGCTTTGCGATATGCGATGTAGAGCTCCTCCTTCGGCGTAGCCCCAAGGCCATTGATGAGAATGGCGACTGTATCTCTGGACACAAACGGCAGATCCTCCAAAATACGGGAGAGCATCGTCTCCACCGTCGCATCGATTGTTTGCAGTTTCGTCCGCTCAATGCCTGGTTCACCATGAATGCCCATGCCGATCTCCATCTCGTCGTCATGAATCGAGAAGGTTGCCTTTCCCGCCTCTGGGACAATGCACGGCGTCAGTGCCACCCCCATCGTCCGCGTATTGTCTACTGTTTTCTGGGCGATACGTGAGACCTCATCCAGCGAAAGCATCTTCTCTGCCGCAGCACCGGCAACCTTGTACGCGAAGACAAGTCCTGCCACACCGCGGCGTTTATCCTCACTGCCCTTTGGCGCAGAGGCAACATCGTCCGTGACGAGAACCTCACGAACCTCAATGTCGTCCATCTCACAGAAATCCTTCGCCATACCGAAATTCATAATGTCGCCGCCATAACGGCCATAAAGATGGAGAATACCGGCACCACTGTGAATTGCCTTGTCCACCTCATACATATCCTCTGCACTCGGTGAGGCAAAAACATTGCCGATTGTCACGCCATCGCAGAGTCCATAACCGACATAGCCGAGAAACACGGGCAAATGACCGGAACCGCCGCCCGTCGCTATAGCAACCTTGCCTTTCTTCTTTGCATCGGCACGTACCATACGGTGCCAGCTGCCGTCCAGAATCTTCAGCTGATCTGAATGCGCCGCAATGATCCCTTCCACCGTTTCCCGTGCGAAGTCCTCCGGCTTATTGATCAATTTTTTCATCAATGACCCCTCCCTTTTCCTTCCGAGATCGATACGGTTTATTTCTGAAGGAGCTTGATCTCTTTCGGATACTCCCATTTCTGCAGTTCATTCTTCGGAACGGCAGGCGGCTCCTTGCCGCCAAGAACCGTCAATGTCGTCAGATAGATCTCAGCCATCTCCTCGACATAGGAAGCCTTTAGCAGTGCCTCCTTAAGCTCGCTGCTGTCCACAGCAATAACGCCATGCTTCTCCATGAGCGCAACATCCGAGATCTTCAGCGGCTCGACAATGGACGAGGCAAGCTCCGGCGTCCCGGGTCTGCCGTATGGTGCAACCGGGATATACCCCTCCTTGCAGCCAAGCGTAGCAATCTCATAGACGACCGCAGGAATGGGCTTATTCAGCACAGCAAAAGCCGTCGCGATCTTCGAATGCGTATGCGCAATCGCATGGATCTCCGGGCGCGTCTTATATGCCATGAGATGCATCAGCGATTCACTGGTCGGGCGCTGTCCGGTTTCCGCCTCCACCACCTCGGCATTCATATTCATGACAACAACATCATGATAGGACATCTCTTCACGATCCATGCCGGTCGGTGTGATGCAAACCAGCTGCGTCTTTTCGTCACGTATGCTGAAATTCCCCGAACGATGCTTGCAGAGTCCCATGCGGTCTGCCTGAAGTGCATACTCTGCAACCTGTTTCTTCAAATCCTCTAACATAACAGTGCCTTCCTTTCGCGCACAGCAATTTTTCACTGAAATTATGCCTTATTGTCTGCCGTCTCAAGCTCAGCATCGCGCGCCTTCATCCGCTTGAAATACCAAACGAACAGTGCACAAAATGCAATCAGTACACCAACGCCTGCAGCCTCTCCGTTAAACGCATGTGCCAGAGCCCAGCGGAATTCGGGTGCTTCCAGCTGAATCCACGTAATATACTGTCCTGCATTCACCTGCAGTGTTCCTGTCTGCGCCGCCATATCGGTCAGCATACCGGCAAAACTCGTTGCAACCCAGAGATACGTAGGTGTTGCAATAATGCAGATGATAATCATACGAATGAGGTTCCCGCCCGTGACAATCAGTGCCGGAACCGCAACTACCACATTGATAACGGAAGCCAGAGGAATAACATTGTTCATATCAAAGTAGCTGAGACCGACTGCCCACAGGAGTTCAAACGGAACCAAGATAATGGCAGTCACCCAAAGTTCGGACGAACCGGCAAGGAACGGCCAGTCAAGTCCGACATAAAACTCACGTCCCTTAAAGCGAGCCTTCATAAATGCACCCGCTGCGTCAGCGATCGGTGCGAGAGCCTGCATGAAAAGCTTTGCCACCATCGGGAAGAGAACGAGCGAGGTCGCAACCTGCATCGCTGTCGTCAGAACGCCCTTGAGATCATATCCGCCCATGACAGCGATCAGTGCACCGATGAGGAATCCCATCACACTGTTCTCACCAAAGAGGCCGAGTTTCTTACGCATATCCGCAGCATTCATATTGATTGCATTCAGTCCGGGAACAAAATCCAGAGCACGATTGATGAGTGCCAGCAGCGGAGCCTGCAGCATCATCGGATGTGTACAGGTAACTCCCGGGATCTTGCAGATGCGATACAGCTGCTTCTGTATCAGATCACCATTGATCAGCTCAAAGACAATCTGGATGCCTGCGGCAATCAGGCCAAACACCAGACTGCCCGTCAGCCCCATGACCATTGCTGCGACAAAAATCTTCCCCCAGACGTTCCAGAGGTCGACGTTAAGGCAATTCGTCCATTTCAGCGCAAGCATCAAGAGATTGATGCCGATCTGCACAGGGAACAGAATCAATGCATACGGCCACGCCCATGCGATCGCCGCAATCGGCGACCAGCCAACGTCAATCGCCGTCAGATGAAGGCCTGTATGTTCCACCAGAGCCGTCGCCGCTGGTCCGATCGCATCAAACATAAATCCGAGGATGACATTCATGCCGGTGAATGCGATACCGAGCGTCAAACCCGCGGCAATCGCCTTTTTCAGCTTCATCCCCATGGCGAGTCCCAGGATAATCATAACAAGCGGCAAGAAGATCGCCGCTCCCAATCCAAGGATATAATTGACTACATCCAACATAGATAAACTCCCCCATTACAGCGTAAGAATCATGCCTCGATATAAGACTTCAGCTGCTCCCATGTTTCATCCATGCCAACACCGGTCAGGAACGGAATCCCGCTCACTGTCGGCTTGCCATAACTCTCTGCATCGCTGGATACAATGGAAACATAGATATCACACTGGTCAATGATACTCTCGAGGGATTTGATATCAACTGCCTCAACAGAGGCATCCAGCCCCTCATCCTCGATCATATTTCCGATCTTGGATGCAACTGTCTGGCTGGTTGCCACACCGGATCCACACGCAACAAAAATCTTCTTCATGTTATCGCCCCTTTCGGCATACGAGCTCCCCACAAATCAGGAAGCAAAAAGCACTCCATTTCGTACCTCTTTAAGGAATACGAAATAATATGACAATATCCTCAGGCAACGACCTTCGAAAGTTTTTCGACAACGGCCTTTGGATTATTTGTCTCATAAAGATCGACAAGTTTTCCCTCGTCACAGAAAATGGACATAAACTTCCCAAGCATAATGACATGTCCCTCGGGATCATCAATGGAGAGCATGAACACAAGACGTGCCGGCACATCTTTTCCAGTGCCGCCCATCTCCTTAAACGTAACAGGATGCTTTAGCCGTGCAACCAGAATCGCCGCCTCAACGGCATGCGCCGCCGCAGCATGCGGCATCGCTATTGCAACCCCCTTGGTATTAAGCCCCGTCGGATAGGCAGCTTCACGTTCCAAAATCGCCTGCGGATAGGAATCTTTTACATACCCTTTCTCCCGCAGTACATTGGCCAGCTTCGTTAAAAGCTCTTCCCGATCAGCCGCCTCCACATCAAATAAGACAAGATCCTCGTGCAGCAATGCCATTCATACCACTCCCAATCAAACCATATTGTTTACGGCGTTTATTATATCATTAACAAAGAAAAACACAAGGCCATCTGCAGATTCGTGCAAGAATACAAAATATATGGTGCGTTAGGAAATCATCAATAAAATAGAATTCACCAGATGGATACAGTCCTTTTGTATGATTGAACTGAAACACCAGCCATAACGCAAAGGCGGTGCCCCTCATAGGTACATAAAAAGCGCAGGAAATCGTTTTCCTGCGCTTGACCACGCTTTCATGCCCAATTGGGAGAACACGCCGCCGGTGTATGTATATGAGAAATATGCGTGATCAGATTGGTCAGATCGACTTCGACAACAGCGATTTTCATGGCACTCAGCCCTCTCCGCTGACGATCTTGACGCCGCTGCTCGTCCCGAGGCGCGTTGCCCCTGCGGCGATCATTGCCTCGGCATCTGCGCGGCTGCGGACGCCGCCCGACGCCTTGACCCCCATCGCGGGCCCCACGGTCTCGCGCATCAGTGCGACATCTGCCGCCGTCGCACCGCCCGTGGAGAACCCCGTCGAGGTCTTGACGAAGTCTGCCCCCGCCTCCTGCGCGAGACGGCAGGCCGTGCGCTTCTCCGCGTCGGTCAGAAGGCACGTCTCGATGATGACCTTCGTCAGGGCTTTTCCTTTTGCCGCAGCGACGACGCCCGCAATATCCGCACGCACATAGTCGCAGTCCCCGTCCTTCAAGCGGCCGACGGGGATCACCATGTCCACCTCCTCCGCGCCGTCCGCGATCGCCTGCTGCGTCTCGAATACCTTCACCGCTGTTGGCGTCGCGCCCTGCGGAAAGCCGATGACCGTGCAGGTCTTGACGCCCGTACCGCGCAGCTGCGCCGCCGCGTAGGCCACCCAAATCGGGCTGACACAGACGGAGGCAAAACGATACTGTTTTGCCTCGCTGAGCAGCTGGTCGATACCGGCTCTCGTCGCATCCGTTTTCAGCAGCGTATGATCGATCATTGTTGCAACGTCCATGTGTTCCTCCTGTCGATATGAAAAGTTTTTTCAGCTCACCGTCCGCAGCACTTCTTATATTTTTTCCCGCTCCCACAGGGGCAGGGATCGTTGCGGCCGACCTTCTCCTTCCCTGCGGCGAGTCCAAGCTCTGCCGCGACGCGCTCCAGCTCCTCCAAAAATGCCGTGCGCACGCTCTCATGGGGGAATTCCTGCGTCCGGAACTGCTCGCGCAGCTCCTCCACTGTCATCGTCCCGCGCGCGAGTGCTTCGCGCATCCGCGGGCCGATGCTCGCCGTCTGCCGCTGCGTGAAGTCATGCGGCATCAAGGCGGAAAGCTCGGCCGGCGTATGGCCGCGATTGGAAAACAGACGCGCGTGGTTGGTGTAGTCCACGCAAAGCGCGACAAATTCCTCGACCTCGCTGTCACGCTTCATGACAAGCCCCCACTCCTCCGCCGCGCCGAGGAGGAGGTGAACATCGCCATCGACGCGCACGTCGAAAAAGACCTCCCAGAGTGCGCGCTCTCGCTCGCCTAGGTACCAGTTCTTCGGCATCCGTTTCATCAGAAAGGCCGCGAGCTTTTTCTGCCACGGCGTCGCCTCGACGTACCGCCAATCCGCATAGTACAGCATCTCTTCCTGTGTCGCAGGCACATAGAGCGGCTTTCCCCGCTGCCAGTTGAGCATATCGGCATACCCCTCGTCCGTATCGAACAGGATACCGCTGATGATGCTGCGCTCCTGCGGCGTGTGCGGCGGTTCATCCGCAAAGCACTCGTCCAGCCCCATGATGTCATAGCCCTCATCCTCATGGCGTGCCAGCTCGGCAAACGTCCAGAACTGCTCCTCCGTAATCGCGCCACGCGGATGATACGCATGAATCAGCTTCCATGCCGCCGCCAGCGAAATCGTACCATAGAGATTCGCCATCGCGCAGAAATAGTTGCGGAGCAGGTACGACTTGCGGTCGGGCAGACCTGCCGCACGGTACATCTTGTTCAGGCGTCTTCGGTCATACGTCTCGGGGAACTGAATGAACCGCTGTTTGTTTTCGTTTTCCATGGTACCTCCCTCGCGGATGGCAGAATATAGTGTTTTTACAACTTCTTTCACCTACATATTACGTTGCTTTTGCAGCACTGTCAAAGAAAATTTACAGGCAAGCGATCCGCCGCACCGCGTTCCTGTCACCGCTGTTCTTCAGTTGAAAAAATGCCCCCCTCCCGCTATAATAAAAGGAGAATTCATCAGCAAAAAGGAGTGCTCACATGGAAGAACTCACCCTCAAATACGGCTGCAATCCGAACCAGGTGCCCGCACGTGTCTTTGCCGACGGCGGACTGCCCTTTACCGTACTGAACGGACGGCCGGGCTACATCAATCTGCTCGACGCGCTGAACAGCTGGCAGCTCGTGCGCGAGCTGAAGGCGATGTCGGGGCTCCCCGCAGCGGCGTCCTTCAAGCACGTCAGCCCGGCAGGCGCGGCACTCGGTCTGCCGCTCAGCGAGACATTGGCGCGCGCGACGCATGCGGCGGAGCGCGCGCTCTCGCCCGTTGCCTGCGCCTATGTGCGGGCGCGCGGCGCGGACCGCATGAGCTCCTACGGCGACTTTGCCGCCGTCTCCGATGTCTGCGACGAGAGTCTCGCAGAGTTCCTGCGCGGCGAGGTCTCCGACGGCATCATTGCGCCGGGCTACACGGAGAGGGCCCTAGAGATCATAAAATCCAAGCGCAAGGGCAGCTATCTCGTTCTTCAGATGGATGAAAACTATACGCCGCCCGCAATCGAGCGCAAGGACGTGTACGGCGTCACGTTCGAGCAGCAGCGCAACGATGTGAAGATCACGGAGGACTGTCTCACGGATCGCCCGACGGCGAACAAGGACATCCCCGCTGCCGCCCGCCGCGACCTCCTGCTCGCACTCATCACGCTGAAATACACGCAGTCGAACTCCGTCTGCTACACGATGGACGGACAGGCGATCGGCGTCGGCGCGGGACAGCAGTCGCGCGTCCACTGCACGCGCCTCGCGGGCAACAAGGCGGACATCTGGCAGCTGCGCCAGAGCCCGCAGGTGCTCGCGCTCCCGTTCCGTGACGATGTGCGTCGCCCCGACCGCGACAACGCGATCGATGTCTATGCCGCGGGCGATGAGGACGACTACGCCCTGCTCGCGGCGGACTGGCAGCGGCTCTTTACCGAAAAACCCACCCCCTTTACGCGCGAAGAGAAGCGCGCCTACCTCCGCACGGTCACAGGCGTCGCACTCGGCTCGGACGCGTTCTTCCCGTTCGGCGACAACGTCGAGCGTGCCCATCAGAGCGGCGTCTCCTACATCGCGCAGAGCGGCGGCTCGATCCGCGACGACAACGTCATCGCGACCTGCGACAAATACGGCATTGCCATGGCAATGACCCACATCCGCCTCTTCCATCACTGAGGACGACATTCTCTTATGGGAGAACGAGAAAAACGCTCCATGTGAAAGGACATGGGGCGTTTTTCATGTATATGTTATCGCCGTGTTGAACTCTCCCGCTCTATATTCATGTATATTGGACTATTATTAAGCCTCCCTATTTGATTCGTTGTCGAAACGATGTTATTATTTCTATGTTTTAGATAACGATTTTCATTTTCTTATCCTAGGAGGTACATGGAATGAGCCAATCGATGCACCGCCTTGCCATGCTCAGCATGGTGTTCGGTACAGCGTGCTTTAGCACACATGTATATGCAGCAGACCCCTTACCGGAGGACACGCACAACGCAGCCTCCACATCCACGGAGAGCAGTGCGTATGAAGCCACTCTCGGAGAGACCGTCGTCACGGGCTACCGGACGAGGCGTCCGCTCACCCTCTCCACGAACCCGCAGCGTCCGCGCCAGCCGATCCCTGCATCCGACGGCGCAGGCTATCTCAAGGCCATCCCCGGATTCTCCGTCGTCCGCAAGGGCGGGGTCGGCGGAGACCCGATGCTGCGCGGTATGGGCGGCTCACGCATTGTGATGAATATGAACGGCGGTATGATGTCTGGCGGCTGTCCGAACCGCATGGATCCCACAGCGACATACGCATTCCCCGAGACGTTCAGCCACATCATCGTGAATAAGGGACCGCAGAGCGTCCGCTACGGTGCGAGCGTCGCGGGCAACGTCGTCTTTGAGCGCAGGACGAAGCGCTTCGAGCGTGCCGGCGTGCGCGGGAACGTCTCCATCCTCGGCGCATCGAATCATCGCTTTGATGATCTCATCGACATCACGGCGGGCGATAAGGAAGGCTACGCCCGCTTTATCCAGACGCGGAACTATTCACGTGACTACGTCGACGGCGAGGGGCGCCGCATCCACTCGGGTTACGGCCGCCATAGTCTCACAGGCATCGTCGGTCTTACCCCGGACACCGACACCCTATTCGAGGTCTCCTACGACCGCAGTCGCGGCTGGGCAAAATACGCACACGGCATGATGGACGGCAGCCAGTTCGACCGCGACAGTTACGCCGTGAAGTTCGAGCGGGCGCATCTCTCGCCCGTCGTGAAAAAACTCACACTGAATTTCAACTACAATACCATCGACCACATCATGGACAACTACACCTTCCGTCCCGGCGGCACGCGTGGAATGGAGGTAAAACGCACGCAGTACAACATCCGCAGCGTCCTCGACATGACGTTCTCTCCGCGCGATACAGGTGCGGTTGGTATCGACGTCGGTCACGAGGAGCACACGTTTACCCCCGCGATGAAGGGGGTGCCGCGCGGACGAGAAAATACCGACATGACCATCGGGAATCTCGGCCTATTCATGGAGTACAACCACAACCTTACGGAGCGCAGCCGCCTCCTCAGCGGTCTGCGCTGGGATCGTATCACGAACCACTACCACCGCTACTTGACATTCACCCCCGGCAACACAACAGACAATGCCGTCAGCGGATTTGTCCGCTGGGAGCGTACGTCCAAAAATCGCCCGCTGACATTCTACGTTGGCCTCGGGCACGCAGAGCGGCCCGCCGACTATTGGGAGTCCTACCATACATGGCGTATGCATGGGGCGCTCTATCCTGGTGCAACGCGCCCCGCAAAGGAAAAAAACACACAGCTCGACCTTGGTTGGGTCTATGCGGGAAAAAAGACAAATGCGAGCCTCTCCCTCTACTATGCACACGTTGACGACTTTATCCTGCGCAAGCCCGTCGGTGGATACGGCAATGTGGATGCGCGTCTCTACGGACTCGAGGCGGAGGTTACGCGCACCGTCTCCCCGCGCTGGACGCTCGGCGCATCGCTCGCCTACACGCGTGGCGATGACCGCACGAACGATGCACCTCTCCCACAGATCGCCCCGCTCGAGGCGAATCTCACAGCGAAGTACAGCCACAGGAAAATGGAGGCAAACGCCGTCTGGCGCCTCGTCAGCAGGCAGAACCGCTATCATAAGGGCTACGGCAGCGTCACGGGCACGGACTACGGCCCAACGGGCGGGTTTGGCATTCTCTCGCTCAGCCTCGCCTACCGTCCCGACGAGAACCTGACGCTCTCTCTTGGCGTTGACAACCTTCTCAACAAGACCTACGCTGAGTTCGTCAACTACAGCGAGGCCGCCATCCCCGCGCTCGGCATCTCTGCTGGAGGTCACATCACTGAGCCGGGACGCACCATCTGGTTTAAGAGCAACTACAAATTCTAAGGAAAATCTCATAGGATTACCGGTCAGGTAAAGTCCACCGATTGGCACGAATATGCTTACCTACATTGACTTACACCTACCTACATCTACCGAAAACGCCGCAACGCACGCGGCGTTTTCTTTCCTCTTCCCCTTTTTCGCGCGCTATGCTATAATAAAAAGAAGTTAAAAAATTGCGGAGAACAGCGATGGAAAACAAACGCATTCCCCTCCTATTTCTGCTCGTCCTCGTGGCGATCCTCGGCGTCAGCACATCCGTGTCTGCGGTGCGGCCGCCCGTCTCCGGCGCCCAGCTCATCCTAAAGCCCGTGCGCATGGAGCAGGGCAGCGACGTCCGCCGCGCCTACTATCAGGTCGGCGGTACGGAGATCAAGGCAACGCTCGCACAGATGGGCACGCAGATCCATTTCACCCTGTGGGAGGGCAAGCAGAACGTCTTTCACTTTAGTGCACCGGCATCGCGTCTGGGGCTCGGCTCTTCCGGAGCGTTTATGAGCGACGGGCATCTGTTCTTTTACTGCAGCATCAACACACGTGCCGGCTGGCGTCCGCCGGGTGCTCCGCCCGCCACAGGACGTGCGGTCATCGTCGGAAAATCGCCGGTGGACGGTGCATGGCGTATCTACGTCGACAGCAGCGACTACTACAATCCGGTGCCTGACGATTTTCAGGTCTACATCGGATCCGTGCAGCACAGCGCAGACCATCCGTACATCGCGCTCGCATTCGGACGCGAGCTCTATACCGACACGGCCAGGCCTGCCGTGCGATATCGGCTCGACTATCATGCGGACACAGATCAGTTTACATACGAAGAGGAATAAGCACGAGGAGGTGGTTGGTCGTGATCGAGGCGGCCAAAACATTCGAGGAGTATATTGAAAAGGAAAACATCACCGGTTTTGCCATCCGCGAGGTGGGCGACGACCGCGACACCACCGTCTTTGAGAGCGAGATCGAGGCAGGCGAGCGGCGGCTGCCCATCGCCGTCGTCATCGACAGCACCGCCTATGCAACCATCCGCGTCCGTCTCGCGCAAAACGCCGTCGACGACACGAACGCTATGCTGCTCACGGGCTGGCTCATGCGGCAGAACCAGGACAGCCGCCTCATCAAGTTCTACCTCACCTCCGATACCGCCATCCACGCCGACGTCGTCGTCCCGCATAACCCCGCGGCGTTTGACCCCGAGGTCATGACGAGCGTCCTGCGCGTCTTCATCCGCGACATCACGAAGCTCATGCCCGACCTCGCCATGCTCCTGCCCGAGGAGTGAGCGCGTTTGACAAACGCGGGAGAATCTGCTATCATAGCAATCACTGCGGGCGTAGTTCATCGGTAGAATGAAAGCTTCCCAAGCTTTAGAGGTGGGTTCGACTCCCATCGCCCGCTCCAGCGAAAATATAGCACCATCCAAAAGATGGTGCTTTTTTGTGTAATATACGTTTTTCCTTTATCTTATCTCTTCCAGTTCCTGCCGATACTGCGCCCATTCATCGGCAGGGACACCAATCAACGAGAGTGCCTCATCGGTCGACATCCCCGACATAAAGACGAGTCGACGGAGGATGGCGAGGCGCTCTTCCCTCTGCCCCTCTCTTCGTCCTTCTTTTCTCTCCTCTGCAAGACTAATCGCGTAGCACATATAACTCGCCTCCTCTTCTGCGGTAGATTTGATCGCATGAATCTCCCTGTCGATCTCCTGCACAAAGTGATCTGTCGTCACCGCGCCGTCGACGTAGCGGAGAAACGCCTTGATGGATGCGTCGATTTCACCCGTCTCTCCCTTGGTGTTGAGAAAGATCTTTCGCGTGCCGTCCTTCAGCTGGATGTGATTATCCTCCAGGCATTGATTCTCAAATGTATAGATGTACCGACCGGCATCAAATGGATCGAAGGAACAGATAAAAATAATAATCGTCGGGTTCAGACGATCGTAGTCCGCCCCTGCAGCAAGCAGGTCAGCGTCCATCATCGTCTGATAGTAGCGCGTACGCTTTGCGAGACCGTCCCCCTCAGGCTTTCTCACCTGCATCTCGATGTTGTAGACTGTGCCCTTTCCGTCCTTCACGTAGACATCCATGCGGGACGCCCTTGCTCCCATAAACGGGAATGAGTACCTTCTCCGTGCCGACATAGGACAGATCTTCAATCTCGATGTGCAGGATGCGCTCAAGCATTTGCTTGCAGATGCGTTTCCGTTTGATAATCAACTTGAACATATAGTCGTCACTGATCGTCAGGTCTTTCCAGTCCTTCATCCAAGCGCCTCCTTTCCCGTATTTTAACCGACCAAACGCTGTAAATCAACGCCGGCAAAACAAATTTCTTCCTGTCGGCTCGCCATCATTTTCCAAAACACACGCTTCATCCTACCCGCGCACCTCGATCTGGCATGCCCGCATCGCGTTGAGTGCGGTCGTGTGACTCTCGGGCGTGACGCCCGCACAGCAGGCGGCGTCGACGCTGATGCGCTTTTCGGGATAGAACGCCTTCACGAGGAGGGCGTTCGAGATGACGCAGATATCCGTGCAGAGCCCGACGAACTCGATCTCGTCGTAGTCTGCGAGGGCGGCGGGGAGTGCCGTCGCGCCGAACGTGGGCTTTTCGATCACGGCGGCCGCCGCATCGGCGAAGGAGCGGAGTTCCTCCACGATCGCCCAGCCCGCCGTGCCACGAATGCAGTGTGGAACGGGCAGATGCTCTCCCTCCTGCGTCGTGAGATAGTCTGCGCCATGCGTATCCATGGTAAAGACGAGTGCCGTCCCCGCTGCACGCGCCGCCGTCAGCTTCTCCACCATGCGCGGCAGCATCGCCTGCGCCTCCGCCGTACCGAGTGCGCCGTCCACGAAGTCGTTCTGCATATCCACAACGACGATTGCCTTCTTCATTGTATGCCCTCCATCTTCTGATGCTCCCGCCGCTGTCGGCGCGCGGGAGCTTTTCTGTTCTCTCAGCTCTCAGTGCGCTCTCTGCCCCGTCCCATAGCGCGCCTCCCATTCATCATAGATGGGACGGAGGCGGTCGTCGAGATAGGAGAGTGCCTGCGTGCGGATCGCGCCGGGGATGCCGTAGTACGCCTCAGCGATCGCGCCCGTGATCGCAGCAATGGTGTCACTGTCACCGCCGAGCGAAATCGCCGTGCGGATGGCATCCTCAAAGGAGCATGACTCAAGGAAACACTCAATCGCCTGCGGCACAGTATGCTGGCAGGTCTCATTAAAAATATAGTCCTCCCGAATCCCGTCAATGGTAAAGTCGAGCGCGTAGTAGTGCGCCACGATATGGGCGGCGATCTCCTGCTGCGTGCATCCCGTCCGCGCCATATAGACAGCGACGGTCGTCGCCTCCGCGCCCTTGATCCCCTCCGGGTGGTTGTGCGTGACCTCCGTCACCGCCTTGGCGAGGGCGATGGCCTCCTCCATGCTGCGCGCGGCAAATCCCGCGGGACTGACGCGCATCGCCGCACCGTTGCCGAAGCTGTCGTAGGGCGCAGGGTTATCGGTGATGAACATCCACCAGTAGAAGCGCCCGCCATAGCCGCAGTCAGGATAGTGCCGCCCGATGCTCCGCATCCAGTGCACCGCATTCGCGCGCAGACGCGCATAAAACGCCTCCTCCGCCTCTGCCGTATCCGAGAGCCCCGCGGCATCCGCCGCCGGTGCGTCCGCTGCCTCCCTCTGCGTCTCCATGATCGCCTTCGCCACGGACAGCGTCATCATGCTGTCATCCGTCGCAAAACATCCCTCCGCAAAAAGCTCAAAGTCCTTGCTGCGGTGATTGTCGAACTCAAACCGCGAACCGACAATATCGCCAATGACTGCCCCCAGCATCGTATGGCCTCCTTTAAGGAATCACACAGGTTATTCTATTTCTTTTCCTTTTCTCACAGGAGCAATCTCGTTGTGCCATCTCCTGTGTGCGATGCTCGGCAGGAAGGCACAGCCCCCTGCTGAGAAAGCGTTCAGCACAGCGCTCTTACCGTACGAACAAAGCCGGCACAATCACCACACCGCCTCTGCCGTGTGCACCTCCCTATACTCCATCGCGCTCTCTTCTTATTCTGTGCGTATTTTACTTCATTGCTTCTAATTATAACACAAGTAAAATACGCGCGCCATTATCACAATTTTACAGCTTTATACAGATCGCGGAATTTCCGTAAAAAAGGGCGTTTCCCCCCTTGCATTTTTTTTATTTTTCTCTACAATATGGATACTGTCACACAAGGAAAACACAGATAGGGAGGGATGTTTTATGACGATGCTGCCGCGCCAGTACATGATGCTGTTTGGAATCACGATTACGGCCTTTGTCTTCAACACGTCGGAGTTCATGCCGATCGCACTGCTCATCGATATCTCCGAGTCGTTCTCCATGACGGAGGCGGCGACGGGTCAGATGATCACGATCTACGCGTGGGTGGTGGCCCTGCTGTCGCTGCCGCTGATGCTGCTGACCTGCCGCATGGAGCTGAAGAAGCTGCTGCTCCTGATGGTGGCACTCTTCGGCATCGGGCAGATGATCTCTGGGGTAGCGACGAGCTATGATATGCTGCTCGGGGCGCGTATCGTTGTCGCCTGCGCGCACTCGATTTTCTGGTCGATCGCCGCGCCGCTCGCAACACGTCTCGTGACACGCGAGCATCAGCCGACGGCACTCGGTATGATCGTGACGGGCAGCTCGGTCGCGACGATTGTCGGGCTCCCGCTCGGCCGCGTGATCGGTCTCGCCGCAGGGTGGCGCATGACGTTCCTCCTGCTCGCCGTGGTCGCTGCTGCCGCATTCGTCTATCTCGCGATTCTCCTGCCGCAGCGCACGCCGGGGGCGGGGGTCAGTGTCCGCGAGCTGCCCTCGCTCGTGCGTCAGCCTGCGCTCGCGTGCATCTACGTCATGACGGCGCTCTTTGCGACGGCGTATTTCACGATGTACAGCTACATCGAGCCGTTCCTGCACACGGTCGCGTCGTTCTCGCCCGATCTCATTACGGCGGCACTCATGCTGCTCGGGGTGAGCGGCATCATCGCGAGCCTGGTGTTCTCGCGCATGTACGGCAGGTGCCGTTTCTCCCTGCTGCGCTGGTGTCTGGTCGGGGTTGCCGCCATGCTCTTTCTCTGGCAGGCGGCATCCATATCCGTCGGCACGATGATCGTACTCACGATGGTGCTCGGCGTGCTCGCAACGCTCTACAATACGATGTTCCAGGCGGAGGTGCTCGCCACGGTTCCGCGCGACGCATCGACGGTCGCGACGGCGATTTACTCGGGGATCTTCAACCTCGGCATCGGCAGCGGAACGTACATCGGCGGGCTGGCAGCGGGGGCTGACCACATCGCCCACATCGGCTACATCGGCGCGGCCATCGCACTCGTCGCCGCCCTGCTCTGCCGAAAGGTCTACCTGCCGGCGGTAAATGTGCATCACAGGAATCTGCGGTGACATGGGGAAGCACTGATAAAGCATACATAAGGGACATGACGCAGCAGCTTGAGCGACGCGGTATCCCTTTTTTTCCCATCATCTTATTCATGGAAATGTAATCTCTTATCATTGAGCAGCGTCTCGACAAGTCAGTCACTCTCATCGCTGCCGCTGCACCGGCAGCAGCTTCCCTGACAGGACAAAAATCTGCACCAAGCTGACCAACTTCATTTTATCAGCGGTTCCTAAATGCACACAAAATCCCGCCGCATTCGGAGCATCCCGAACGCGACGGGATTTTTATGTGGGAATGTAACGATTTCTTTATTCCGCTCTTTTCTTCCCGCCCATGGTCATGAAGAGGAAGAAGATTGAGAGGACGCAGGAGGCGAGGAGGCTGATGAAGCCGCCCGTCCAGCCGAAGTGGTCGACAACGAAGCCCATGTAGACACCCGCGAACGCAGAGCCGACGATGTAGCCCATGAGACCCGTGAGGCCGGTCGCGCCGCCCGTTGCGACACGCGGCACCATGTCCGCCGCCTGCAGACCGATCATCATGACCGGCCCGTAGATGAGGAAGCCGATTGCGATCAGCGCGAGGTTGTCCACGAGGACATTGCCGGGCGGGTTGAACCAGTAGACAAGGATCGCGACGATGACGAACGTCATAAAGATCATCGTTGCGGGCGCACGCCGTCCGCGGAATACGCGGTCACTGAGGTAGCCGCTCACGAGCATGCCCGGGATGCCCGCCCACTCGTAGAGGAAGTACGCCCAGCGCGAGCTCTCCTTGGAGAAGCCCTTGACCGCCGCGAGATACGTCGGTGCCCAGTCGACAACGCCGTAGCGGATGAAGTAGACGAAGATGTTCGCGATCGCGAGGTACCAGAGCAGCTTGTTCTTGATGATGTACTTCATCAGAACTTCCTTTGCCGTCATCTGCTTTTCCATGACGGCACCGTGCTCCTTCGGGTAGTCGTGCTTGTACTCCTCGATCGGCGGCAGACCGCAGGACTGCGGCGTGTCACGCAGGAGGAAGAAGGTGATGAAGGCGAGGACGATGGAGATCAGCGCAGGGAAGAAGAAAATACTGTTCCATGTGCCAAAGAGGGCGATACCTGCCGTCGCCAGCGGTGCGATCAGCCCGCCGCCGAGGTTGTGCGAGACGTTCCACCACGACCACCACGCGCCGCGCTCGGTCTGGGAGAACCACGTCACCATCGACTTTGCATACGGCGGGTAGCCCATCCCCTGGAACCATCCGTTCATGAAGCTCAGGGCGCACATGATCGGAATGCTCGTCATGACCCCGGGCACAACGCCGAACGCGAGCGTCACGAGCACACTGAGCAGGAGGCCCAGCGTGGCAAAATACTTCGGATTCGAGCGGTCCGAGATGTTGCCCATGACGAACTTGCTCACGCCGTATGCAACCGAAAGCATGGTCAGGACGATGCCAAGATCCGCCTTGGAGTAGCCGTAGTCCTGAATCATGTAGGGCATCGCGAGACTGAAGTTCTTGCGAATCAGATAGAACGTCGCGTACCCGATGAACGTCCCGAGAAAGACCTGCCGTCGGAGTGACTTGTACCGCTCGTCAATCTGGTCGGCGGGCAGCCGCTCGATGTGCGGTGCCGGTGAAAAAATTGACATATAAATCCATCCCCCTTGAAAATTTTATGCTGTCTGCAGTATAGCGAATGCAGCATTTCCCGACCATCGGCAAAGTTCTGTTTTTCCCTCGGATTTCCCCCCATTTTTCCATCAGAAATACAAGAACCCACATCAGAAAAATTCCGATGTGGGTTCTTTTGATATGTCTCGGCACGCTACTGCAAAAGCCCGTTCCGCAGGGCGAGCGTGACAAGATCGCTGCGCCGACTGCAGTGGAGTTTCTCGTAGATATGTTTCTTATGTGTGTCCACTGTCTTTACACTGAGATGCAGCCGCTCGGCAATCTCCGTGATCGTATACCCGTGGATCAGCTCGTCAAAGACCTCCCGCTCCCGCGCCGTGAGCACGCTGCGCGGATCATCCGCCGCCTCCTCTGCGGGGCGGAACATGATGTCCATGAGTGACTGCTGTGCATTCGGACTGAGGTAACGACGTCCCTGCGAAAGTGCCTGCAGCGCATCGAACAGCTCATTGTCTGCCGAGGTCTTGGGCAGATAGCCCATCGCCCCGTACTGCATCGCCTTGTAGATATACTCCTCATCCTCGTGCATACTCAGCACGAGAATCTTCACCACGGGGAAGCGTGCGCGGATCTCGCGAATGCAGGCGAGCCCGCCCATCCCCGGCATCGAGATGTCCATGATCACGAGGTCGATCGGCTGCTGTGCCAGCAGCCGCAGTGCCTCCTCGCCGCTCTCCGCCTCCGCCGTCACCGTATAGGCGGACGTGTTTTTGAGCAGCAGCTTCATCCCCGCGCGGATCAGCAAATGATCATCCACAATCATCAGATTCATCCGTCAGCTCTCCCCTTCCACGCAGCTCAATGCGATAGACCGTTGTCCACTCCGGCAGCTCTGCGGAGAGCTCCATGCGCCCCGCGAGCAGGCGCACGCGCTCCGCGATCCCATAGATCCCCATGTGATTCTCCCGCCGCGCCGCACGGATGCGCTCCTTTGTGATGCCGTCGCCGTTGTCCTTCACATAGAGCACGATGCGCTCCTCTGCGCTCAGGCGAATCTGTGCCCGCGTCGCGTGGGAATGCCGCACGATGTTCGTCAGGCACTCCTGCACAATCCGATAGACCGCCAGACTCTCCACGTCGCCGGGCACCGCCTCGACCGCGCAGACGAGCTCGATGTCCACCGCGTGCTTGCGCCGATAGTCAGCGACCAGCTTCTCAAGTGCCGCCTCGATCCCCAGCTCATCCAGTGCCGGCGGGCGCAGCTCCACCGCGAGATTCCGCAGCCGCGCGAGCGTATCCGCCGTCTCGTCACGGATCGCGAGCAGCGCCTTCTGCATATTTTCATCGTCCGTCTCGTTCGCCAGCGCACGCAGGGAAAAGAGCAGTGCCGTCAGCGTCTGCCCGCTCTCGTCGTGCAGCTCCATTGCAATCCGCTTGCGCTCCTCCTCCTGCGCCGTGATGATGTGCCGCAGAAGACGGCTGCGCTCCTGCGCCCCCTCGCGCAGATGCCGCTCCATATCGTTCATCGCATTCGCCAGACGCCCGATCTCATCCGTCACAGGGAACGTGATCGCACGCCCCGAGAAATGACCCTTGGAGATATGCTCCGCACGTTCCATCAGATGATGGAGCGGACGCGTCAGGATCTCCGACAGGCGAAAGATCAGCACCGCCGCGAGGAGCAGGATGACCAGCGTTATCCCGAGCATTTTCAGTACATTGGAGACCAACAGCTCCCGCAGTGTATCCTCGCTCACACCGACGCGAACCGCGCCGAGCGCACCGCCCTCGATCGGCCAGCGGATGTCCTGGATCTGCCCGAGGCTCGTGTCCACGCGCAGCACCTCCGGCTCTGTGCCGCCCACCCCGTGCAGCTCGCGCAGATGCAGCGGCATCCCTTTGGTAAAGGTATGTGCCATCACACGTCCGTCCGTGTCCAGCAGAAAGATATACGATACAAAGTCATTGTTGCGTTTCTCTGTGTGGATCAGCTCCTCGAGCGCAAAGAGATTTCCTGTCTGCAGCGCGTCGCTGCTGAGCTCCGCCACCTCTGCCGCCACACTCAGCCCGCGCCGCTCCAGTGACGCGCGCATGATGTCGGACAGCGTAACGAGCATAAGCGCACCCGAGAGAATGGCGAAGAGCAGCACAATCCCCATCACGATCACCGTCAGCTTGCCCGCAATGCGGAGTTTCGCAAAATACTGCATCAGATCCCCTCTTCCGGCGAGAACCGCGGATAGAGTTCCGGCTGCGGCGGCACGAAACGGTCGATGAGCAGCTGCTCCATCGCCTCCTTTGCCTCCGCATCTTCGTCCAGATGCAGCAGGATCTCCTGTACCGCATCCGCCTCCCTCAGATCGCGCCGCGCCACCACAGGCCCCATCCCGCTTCCCGGCAGCACCTGTACAATCCGCACCTGCTCGAGCATCGCGGGCGCATACTCCCGGTAGTAGTCATACGTCAGGCTCGCGATCACGCCGCCGTCCACCAGACCGTCCGCCACCGCGCGCAGCGAGTCATCGTGGCTGTAGGTAAAGTAGGAGGAGCGGAAGAACCGCTCGGGATCCTCGCCCATTTTCCGCAGATATGTACGCAGCTCAAGATAGCCCGAGTAGCTCATCGGGTCCACATAGACGAACCGCCGCCCGCGCAGCTCCGCAAGCGAGGTGACGCTGCTCGCACGCGGGACAATCACATACGAGAAATAGTAGTTCGCCCCGCTCCGCTCCGGCATCGCCAAGAGGCGCACATCCTCCTTTTTCCCATACACCATATATGCACCGCTCGACAGGAACGCCACATCCGCATCCCCCTTCGCCAGCAGCTGATTGATCTCGGCGTAGCTGCGGCGGTGCAGGAGCAGCACCGGCCGCCCGAGCAGCCGCCCGAGGCTGCGCACCATCTGGCTCTGATAGCCCTCCGTACGCGCGTGGTTCAGCACCGAGATCATCGCCACCCGCAGCGGCGGCTCCCGCATCTCCATCTTGTACCCCGGGATCGGCTCCACCTGCTCGAAATCGATCTGTGTCCGCTGCTCGGCGCGGAGGGAGAAGAATAAACCGACCAACAAAGCAAGCACCAGTCCCGCAAAAATGTATCGCCGCTGCATGATGCACCTCCTTTGCCGCGTACAGTCTGAGAAACACTCTCTTTGCTTTTCTCCTATTATAGCATATTCCGCAGCAAGAGAAAAAACCTGCCCCACAGAGGGACAGGCATTTTAGAACAGCATAACCATCGACTCAGAAACAAAATAAGGATAATGAACAAAGTACATTTCATCCATCAGCCCTATTTTACGTGTAATGGTTATTTTATTTCACTGAATGCCCTTTCCCATACATTTCATGAATCTCCTCGGCTGCCATCAAATCTGCAGCGGGCACATATCCATAGCCCTGCATCGATGAGAACGAGGGAGCAGCCACATCCGTATTGTCCGTCCAGAGTTCGCACTGTTGCATTACTGTCTGAACGGCATCATCCATACCCTCTGGCGGGTATTTATGCTTTTTGAGAAGTCGCTTGATCAACATTCGCATCTTTGCACGTGCACTCTGGCGCAGCTGCCAATTGATCGTCCGATTCTTCCGCAGCGTATCTGCCAGCTCCTTTGTGATAGCGATCAATTCCTCATTCTCATAAAAATCCTTGATTGCCTGTGGCTTCGTCAGCGCATCATAAAAGGCAAGCTCGTCTGCCGTCAGCCCAAGCGCTGCACCTTCCGCATTGGCCTCCGAAATCTGCTTTGCCAGATTCAGCAGCTCCTCAATCACCTGCTCATTCGTCAGCATTCCATTCAAATAGGCATTCATCGCGCGTTGGATAATCTCACTGAATTTCTCCGACTTCACAATATTCGTCCGTCGGTAGACTTGTACCTGCTCTGCAATCAGGCGTTTTAAAAGCTCAATCGCGAGATTCTTCTCCTTCATCTTCGCGATCTCCTCGAGGAACTTCGGATCGAACAGCGAGAACTCTCGATCCACATCTGAAAAGAGATTGATAACCCCCTCACTCTTGATACTCTGCTTTAACAGCTCGTTGATGCGCGCGTTCATATCCGGCAAAGAGAGTCGCTGTTCACCACCCGCATTCATCAGGCGCGCGAGGAGGACACGAACCGCCTCAAAAAACGCCGCCTCAAAGCGCAGATTCTCAGGTGCAAGCGAGGCACAGAGCGAGAGCGCCTGACGCAGGAGAAGTGCCTCCTTTACAAAACGTTTCTTCTTCTCCTCCTTCGACGGAGCAAGGATAAAGTTCACTGCCCCGCTGATTGTTTTTGCACGTGCGAGATCACTGCCCGTCCGGAATGCAGCATAATCATACCCATGGAAAAGATCGCGCACAACCTCCAGTTTTTCGACGAACTTCGGATAGGCGACCTTTGCAACATCCGTATCGCCATAGTGCTTGCGGTCACGTACCGTATAGTCATTCATCGCCTGTTTAAGTGCGGAGGCAATCCCCACATAGTCGATGACAAGACCGCCCTCCTTATCGCGGAACACGCGGTTCACACGCGCAATCGCCTGCATCAGATTATGCCCACTCATCGGCTTGTAGACGTACATCGTCGCGAGTGACGGCACATCGAAGCCCGTCAGCCACATATCCACAACAATCGCGATCTTCATCGGACTCTCATTGTCCTTGAAAATCTTCGCCAGCTCATCGCGCCGATGCTTGTTCCCGATGATCTTCCGCCATTCCTCGGGATCCTTGTTGCTCTCTGTCATCACAACGGCGACCTTCTCCCCCCATCCGGGACGCAGCTCCAAAATCCGCTCATAAATCTTCATCGCAATCGCGCGGGAATACGCCACAATCATCGCCTTGCCCGTGAGGAGGTCGGCGCGGTAGTTCTCGTAGTGATAGAGAATATCCTGCACGAGCGAGTCAATCGTCGTGTCATTCCCAAGTACCGCCTCCATCTGACCGAGAGTGTGCTTGCTCTTTTCGATGACCTCCGCATCCGCTTCCTGCGCCATGCGGTCATACTCGGCATCAATCAGCGCAAGCGTCTCTGCATCCAGCTTCAGCTGCATTACACGGCTCTCATAGTACACGGGACGCGTCGCGCCATCTTCCACCGCCTGCGTCATATCATAGATATCGATATAGTCGCCGAATACCTCGCGCGTACTGCGATCCTTTGCTGCAATCGGCGTTCCTGTAAAACCGATATACGTCGCATTCGGCAGACTGCTGCGAATAATGCGAGCGATCCCAACCACGCGCTTTGCAATCTCCTCACCCGCCTCGTTATGTGTCAGGCGGATCCGCTCCGTCAGCCCGTACTGCCCGCGATGCGCCTCATCCGCCATCACGACGATATTGCGCCGCTCCGAGAGTGCATCATCCAACTCCTCGAACTTCTGCATCGTCGTAAAGATGATGCCGTTCGCCTGCCGCCCCGCCAGAAGCTCTCGCAAATGTGCGCGGCTCGTCGCATGCACAGGGTCTTGCCGCAAGAACGCCTTGCATTTTGCAAACTGCCCATAGAGCTGATCGTCCAGATCATTGCGATCTGTCAGCACAACAATCGTCGGGCTCTCAAGCACCGTTTGCAGTAAATGTGCATAAAAGACCATCGAGAGAGACTTGCCGCTCCCCTGCGTATGCCAGAAAACACCGCCCTTTCCATCGCCGTCAGCGGCACGAACGGTCGAGGCAATCGCACTGCGCACGGCAAAATACTGATGATAGCCCGCCAGAATCTTGACTGACTTCTGCCCCTCATTCGAGAAGCAGATAAAGTTCTTGATGATGTCGAGCAGACGCGCCCGCGCAAAGATCCCTTCGAAAAATGTATCAAACTGGGCGTATGCCGTATTTTCATAGCTGCCATCCACCGTCTTCCATGCCATGAAGCGCTCCTCATTCGAGGTAATCGTGCCGGCTTTTGACGTGCCCATGTCGCTCATGACACAGATCGCATTATAGACGAATAGTGATGGAATCTCCTGCATATAGTTACGAAGCTGGAGATATGCCTCGCTCGCATTCGTCTCCTCACGCGCAGGAGATTTCAGCTCAATCACGACAACGGGAAGCCCGTTGAGGAAGAGGATAATGTCGGGGCGTTTCTCACTGTTTTCAACTACCGTCCACTGATTCGCCGCAATGAATGAATTGGTCGCAGGATTTTGATAGTCCACGAGATAGACGAGCGCAGAACGCTCCTCACCATCGGCAAAATAACGCACGGAAATGCCATTCTGAAGGTAGTCCATAAAGACTCTATTGCGCTGAACGAGCTCCCCGTTTTCAATGTTCCTCAGCTGATCAAGGGCATCCACCAGTGCCTCATCAGGAAGGGAGGGATTGAGCCGCCGTATCTGCTCCGCGAGTACCGCATCATAGAGAGGGCTTCGGATATCGCGCTCCACCTCAGGACCATAGAGAGGCGTATAACCAAGCTCCGCAAAGAGTTCCATCACAGACTTCTCATAGTCCGCCTCTGTGTAGAATGTAGACATTTGATTCACTCCCTTGTGGGTGGA
>NZ_GL397087.1:1684112-1705918 GCF_000146365.1 Selenomonas sp. oral taxon 149 str. 67H29BP | reverse complement strand
TTGCATGATTACACTCAATTTTATCGTCTATTTCTTTCAATATGATAGCAACTTTTCGTTGTATTGTCATATTGGGCAGATCAATCTCAATATTGGTAAATGTATCTCTTGTAATTGTATCAAAAACTGAACCGTGACTTTTTCTTCGAAGTTCACGGATATTATATCGTATTAAATAGTAAAGGTATGTACTATCAACAATTTCATCTTTTGCGCGCAGCCCATAACAAGACTGATTAAACGCCATCGGATATGGGATCATAGCAACTTCGCCCACAGTTCCTCGAGCTGAAATAATTATATCGTCATAGCGGAGCAGTTTTGTAGAACTATTTTCTAGACCAAGTTTTGTAATAGTTTTTTCTGCTCTATACACATAACGATTGTCATTATTAAAATCTTTTACCGACAGCCACGGAATCTCCCCATCCCAATACTCTTCAACATTCGTCTTTGGAGTTCCTCCACCTATAATATCCATAATATCAGCCAGATTATATTTCATACCCAATCGCCCCCAGATTCTTGCGGATCTTTTCCTCGAGTTCATGCGACTTGGCAAAGAGTTCCGAGAGCTCGCCTGTGAGCCGCTTCATCTTATCTTCAAATGGCTCGTCGTCGTCCTCCTGCTCCTCGATGCCAACATAGCGTCCAGGTGTCAATACATAGTCCTGCGCGGCAATATCATCAAGTGATGCGAAGGCACAGAACCCCTTCACATCGTCGAGCCTCCCATTCTGAAATGCCACAAAAGTGTCAGCGATTTTATCAATGTCCTCATCGCTGAAGTCACGATGCTTTCGATCAACCATCGCCCCCATCTTGCGCGCATCAATAAAGAGGGTCTTTCCCTTTTGTTGTTTATTACGTGTAATGAACCACAGCGTCACAGGAATCGTCACACTGTAAAAGAGTTTGTCCGGGAGCGCAATGATCCCCTCCACCAGATCCGCCTCAATGATCTTACGGCGAATCTCACCTTCGCCGCCGGTTTGCGTGGAGAGTGCACCGTTCGCCAGCACGAGACCGATCTTCCCATTCGGTTTCAGATGTGAGATCATGTGCTGAATCCACGCATAGTTGGCATTGCCCGCAGGAGGAACGCCATATTTCCATCGGGCATCTTCTTTGAGCTGCGGCTGCCCCCAATCATCCTTGTTGAATGGCGGATTTGCCATAATAAAGTCAGCCTTGAGATTTGCATATAGGTCATTAAAAAACGTGTCCGCCTGATATTCTCCCAGATTCGCGTCAATTCCGCGAATCGCGAGGTTCATTTTTGCCATCTTCCATGTGTCGGGATTAGACTCCTGCCCGAATACTGTGACAGCTCCACGCCGCCCACCGTGCACCTCGATAAATTTCGCACTCTGTACGAACATTCCGCCACTCCCACAGCAAGGATCATATACGCGGCAATTTGAGAAGGGACGCAGGACAGCAACGATCGTCTTGACGATACTCGCGGGCGTATAGAACTCGCCGCCCTTTTTGCCTTCATATGCAGCAAACTGTGCGATGCAGTATTCATAGGTACGTCCGAGGAGATCCTTTGTATTCTCCGCGCTCTCCATATCCATATTGGTAAAGAGATCAACGACCTCTCCGAGAACGCGCTTGTCGAGGTCGGGACTTGCATAGTTCTTTGGCAATACGTTCTTCAGCGTCTTGTTATCCGCCTCGATGGCGCGCATCGCTTCATCGATCACCGTACCGATCTCAGGCGTATGCGCCTTGGAGGCGATGAGTTTCCACCGTGCATTTTCGGGCACAAAAAAGATATTCTCTGCCTCGTAGGCGTCGGGATCATCCTCAAATCCATCACCTTCTGCCACAAGTTCAGCATAACGTTTCTCAAATACACTGGATATGTAGCGCAGAAAGATCAACCCTACGATCACTTTTCGATATTCTGCTGCTGATATATGTCCCCACAGCTTAACTGCGGCATCCCATATCTGTTTCTCGAAGCCAATCTTTGCGCTGCTTGTTTTTGACTTTGCCATCGCCTTTTCCTCCTCTATGTCCCTTGCGTCCCTATTATAACATATCTCAAAGAAATCAAAAGATACGTCTTTGTTTTTAGAGCCGCTCCCTCGGACGCCTTGCACACCGACAAAATCATAAATATCGGCTGCTGAAAAGAAGCATTGTGTTGCACTTACTTCACTTTTGCGTTACAATCAGGAAAAGGAGGTTGGTACCTTGTCTAAGACTGCAACGATCAATATGCGCATTGAACCAACGATCAAGGCGCAGGCCGAGCATGTTTTTTCCAGTTTTGGCATCTCTGTAACCGATGCAATTAACATCTTTCTTCATGCATCCATCATGGAGGGCGGCTTCCCCTTCCAACCCAAGCAGCCCCGCTACAACAAGGAGACTCTCCTTGCGATGCAGGAGGCACGCGATATCATGAGCGGAAAAGTCGAGGCGAAGCGCTATCCGTCACTATCTGCCCTGATGGATGATCTGGATGCGGAGGATGCTGATGCTTGAGCTCGTCACTACCGCACAGTTCCGCAAGTACTTAAAACGGCAGCGAAAACGCGGGGCAGATATCCGAAAACTCGATGATGCCCTGCAAATACTCTGTGCTGAAAAATCGTTGCCCGAAAAGTATCGGGATCATGCCCTCGTGGGCGACTATATTGGTTTTCGAGAGTGTCATATCTCACCAGACTGGCTGCTCATATATGCTGTCGACAAAGGGAAACTGATCCTGACTGCCTCCCGCACAGGCTCTCATGCGGATCTTTTCTAGCCGATTCTTTGCAGTCGGTTTTTTCTTTTGGTGTTTTGTGCTGATGTGCCTGTGCATGACACGTTTTCATCACGGAATATATGAGAGCCCGCCCCTGCTCCCCTGTGCAACAGGAAAGCAGAGACGGGCTCTTTTCATTGTATGCTATTACTCCGTCAGTGTCTTTGCATAGAACTCCTCGCGCGCCTCGGGGCTCATGGTCATGTAGTCCTTTGCGAGGGCACTGACCCGGGAACCGTAGGCGGGGTTCGGGAAGACGATGTACTGTGTGCCGAACTCCTCCTGCACAGCGTCGATGGCGGCATTCCGCGCGGCGCGGTTCATAACCTTCGTCCCGCACGGGAGGCAGCCCGCGTTGTCCGCCATGTAGGCGACGACATCGTAGTCTGCCATGGCCCGATCAAAGCGCGGCCATTTTCCGCCCATCTTCCGCATCTCCATAAGGAGGACGTGCTCCGCACTCACGGAGAGGACGCCGTGTGTACGTCAAAGGGACGGCAGAGCGAGAATACTCGCTCCGTCGTCCCTTTTTGTCGGTGAAATCATATTCACTCTGCTGTCCGCAGCTCTACGATCAGCGGCACGATCTCGCCCGGCCGCACATCGACGACGCCTTTGTCCGTCAGCTTGATATCGGGGCTGACGGGGAGTGCGAGTGTCGCAAAGGACATGATGGCATTATCATGCCGATAGCCGTTTTCCGTGAGAGCGCGGCGGACGCCGGCGATCTGCTCTCCGAGGACGGGGAGCGGGCGGTCAGAGAGGATGCCCGCAATCGGCAGCGGCGCAAAGGCCTGCACACTGCCGCCCCGCACCACAGCAAACCCGCCCTGTGCCTCAATGACGGCGTTCGCCGCCGCCTGCATATCCGCCGCGGTCTGTCCGAGGACGAGCAGGTTGTGGCTGTCGTGCGCATAGGTGGTCGCCGCCGCGCCGCGCGTGAGCGCTGTCCCTCCGACGAGCGCCATGCCGCAGCCGCCATTTTTGCCGTACCGCTCAAAGACACAGGCAAGGTTGTAGGGGCTGCTCTCCCAGTCGATCACGCCGCCGCGCACGGGCAGCTCTGCCCGCCCCTCCGCAACGAAGGTCGTATGTTCCTGCACCTCGAGGATGCGGCAGAGCACCGCCCCCTCCGCGATCGGCGCACGCAGGACGAAGTCCTCTGCTGTGCGCGGCGCAAGGTGGACGCTCCGATAAAAATGCGGAGGAAATGATGTGTCCCGCGGCGCCTCCTCCTGCTCCGCCCCGCGTACATAGACCTGCCGCCCTGCACGCCAGACCTGTGCCACCGCGAACGCCCGCAGATCCGAGAGCACGACGAAGTCGGCGATGCGGCCGGGGGCAATCGCGCCCTTATCCCGCAGTCCCATATGCTGAGCGGGTGCATAGGTCGCGGCGTAGATTGCCTCCTCGGGAGAAAGACCGAGTGCTATGCTGCGTCGCACGAGATGATCGAGCTGTCCGCGCTGCATGAAGTCATCGGGCATCGTGTCGTCCGTGACGAGGGCAAACCGCCCCGACAGACGGTTCTCCATGAGGTAGTCGAGGAACTCTTTCTTCAGTGTCTTTTCCTGCAGCTGGATGAACATTCCATTTGCGGCGCGCTGTGCGAGCCCCTCGAGCGACTGATCCGTATGATCGGAACGGATGCCGCGATAGAGGAGCTGCGCCAGCTCCCATCCGACAAAACGCGGGCAGTGCCCCTCGATGGAGAAATCCGGCCGGCCGTGCTGAATCTGGCGGATCAGACGATTCGTCTTGGAGTGCGCGTCTGCAATGACCTCGCGGCAGTTCATCACCTCGCCGAGGCAGACCACCTGATCCATGTGCATGAGCGCCTCGACATCATCGTTCTCGATCGCGGCACCTGCCGTCTCGAGCGCGTCGTTCGTCGACGGAACGGACGAGGGGATGGCGATGCGGACGTCGCAGGGGCCGTCCTGCGCACTCTGCATCAGCGCGCGGATGCCTGCGAGACCGAATACATTTGCGATCTCATGCGGCTCCGCGATAAGCGTCGTCACACCGCTTCGTACCGCGCCGTTCATAAACGTACGCGGCGCACACATCGTACTTTCAATGTGCATATGGCAGTCGATCAGCCCGGGGATGACGTACTGCCCCGCGAGATCGACCGTGCACTGCGGTGTGAGCGGCAGTTCGTCCATGCCGACATAGACGAAGCGATCGCCGCTGACGGCAATATTGCCCGAGATGAATTTTTTGAGATAGCTGTTGTATATCTTTCCATCAGTCAGAAGGACGTCAATATCCATACCATACTCCTATTTTACCCCTGCAATGGCGTAGAAATAATACGCGAGCAGGAGGGCAAGCAGATAGTGTCCCTTGTGCAGCTCCGCCGTGCGCCCCATGGCAAGCTTGATAATGACGAACGAGATAAAGGCGACGGAGATGCCGTTCGCGATGTTGAACGTGAACGCGGTGAACGCAACGCAGAGAAATGCAGGGATATACTCGGCGATATCCGTATAGTCAAGATTGCGCATTCCCGCCATCATGCTGACGCCGACATAGATGAGAACAGGTGCCGTCGCCGCTGCAGGAATCATCAGTGCGAGCGGCGTCACCGCGAGGATGAGGAGGAATGCGAGGGCCGTCGTGCACGCCGTCAGTCCCGTGCGGCCGCCCGCCTCGACCCCCGCGCCGGACTCGAGATAGGTGATGAGCACGGGGATCGTAAAGAGCGAGCCGATCGTCGCGGCGATGGAGTCCACGTGAAAGACCTTGTCAAGCCCCGGCAGATCGCCATTTTTGTCGAGGAAACCTGCCTTGCCCCCAATGCCGATCGCCGTGCCGAAGCTCGAGAAGAAATCCGGCAGGAAGAACGCAAAGAGGAACGGCAGATACGCGAGATTGAGCGCACCACCAAGGTCAAAGTTGAAGAAAATGGGGGCGATGCTGTCCGGGATACGGAAGATGCTCTCGGGGAGCTTGGTGACGCCCATGGGGATACCGATCACCGTTCCCGCGAGAATACTGATGAGAGCTCCACCGCGCACCTTACGTGCAGAGAGAACCAGCAGGATGATGAACGTGATCGCCGCGAGGAGGACAACCGGCTGTGTGAGATCGCCGAACGAGAGCGCGACCTTCTTCGCATTTGCTGCGAGCAGCTTTGCATTGCGCATGCCGATCACGGCGAGGAAGATGCCCACACCCGCACCGATCGAGATCTTGATGCCGCGCGGGATTGTCATGACAATAGCCTTGCGTATGCCAAGCACTGTCACGATGATAAAAAGCAATCCGCTCAGAAAAACGATCGCACTCGCCACACCAATCGGTACATTCTGCAGCTGCACCATCGTAATCGAAAAAATCGCGACACTGCCCATGCCGGGCGCGAGGGCAAAGGGACGGTTCGTATACAGCCCCATCGCCATCGTCGCAGCGAAGATCATAAGCACCATGCCCGTGAGCATCGCTCCCGTCGGAACGCCTGCCTCCCCCATCATATGCGGCACAACGGCGAGCACATAGCCCATCGTTGCAAATGTCGTGAGCCCTGCGATGACCTCCGTTGTCGCCGTTGTGTGATTCTCCTGCAGCCGAAACTGCCGCTCAAAGAATGAATTCATTGGACACGCCTCCCAAAGGCAATCATAAAAAATTGAAGACGCTTTATTATAAACCCGTTATCAAACTTTTCCAATAATAAAGACGAAAATATTTCCTGCGTCTCTAAAATCCCGCGTCCTTCTCAATATGAGGAGGATTATGGCACGCATCCAGCACCGAACAGGCGCCGGAGAACATTGCGGCGAAATGGCCCCTCTTAAATCTCTCGCAGTCCCAGCGACTTCAAGTATTCATACGTACCATCATAGTATTCCGGCCTGCGCGTTTCATCATCCATGTCCCCCTCAGGAACGAAGATGACGAGCCCTTGCCGGGCCCGGGTAAGGAGGACGCGATAGGCGTTCTTCTGATAACGTTGCCCTTGTTCCTTATTGACGTGCATCCAGCGGGCTCCGCGGCAGTCAAAATAATCGAATCCACCATCACAATAGCGGAGATCTGCGTCCCACGCAAGGAGCCCATAGTCGATCTCGAGCCCCTGCACCTCAAACTCCGTAGCGGGAACCTCAAGGAAACAAGAAGCATCTGCATTCGCTGGATCATTCAAGAACCATGCAACAGGATCCCGCTGCACATTCACCCAAATGCCAACACTTCTCAAACGCTTCGCCTTTGAACTCGCAAGCACCCCAGCTCGCTCCGTCCCGCGCACCTTGCTGCGCACCCACGCCTTTGCACGCGCAAGATCTCGCGTCAAAACGATGGGATAGTTCAAATAAAGCGCAGCATAGAGCTCTCGTGCCGCAGCTACATCCTCATCGAGCAGTGCCTTAACGAAATCTGCAAGCCGCTCACTCCGAAAGGAACGCAGCGATACGCCCAGATGCAGGGACGAGACAACTCGATACGCCCGATCCCCCAGCATCCGCTGAATATCACTGCTCCCCACATACTCACTGTCTGTCATCCGATCCGATAGATGGATCTCCCAGTCCGGATATTGTTCACGCAGCGCATGCAGCCATTCCGCTATGCCGGCCTCCCCCGTATTGATCTCCTGCCCGCCGCCGATGAGACAGACGATCACCGCCCAGTCTGCATGCCGGTCCATGATGCTGATGAAAAACTCCGGCTCCGATTGGTGAAAATCCGCCACGCCCTTTTTCCGCTTCATAAATTTCATCAGTGCATCAGCATCCCATGCACGCTGCGCCTCGTCAAAAATGGCAACTTTCTCGATGGGCGGGCGCAATGAGGACAACGCCTCATCACGGAATTTATGAATCACCTGGATAAAGGACTTCGTTTCTCGTCGTGCCTGCTCTTTGGTCACATTGTGCGTCGCTGCCCGATCACGTGCCAATGCCTCCTGCAAGACCGCAACGAGAGGGCCATTCCCCGAGAGAAATACGGCATGTTCATCCTCATTGAATTGATGACGCGCATTGGCAATATTAAGCCCCGCAAGTGTCTTTCCCGCCCCAGGAACGCCTGTGATAAAACAGATCGCCTTTTTGTGGCGTACCTTGCATTCATCTATGATCTGGTTGATCGCTGCCGTCGTCACAGTCAGATTTTCTGCCCCCGCATCGTTGTGCGATATATCACGAACCGAATGCGCGCGGTAGAGTGCCTGTGCCGCCTCAATGATGGTCGGTGTCGGCGCATAGCGCGCATCCAGCTACGCATCCATGGGTAGAGGAGCAGCATGCATCTGCGACAGGACCTGCCGAAGCACGCCCCCGATGTTATGCCGATTGCAGCAGAGCACCTGTGCAATTCCATCTTCCATCAGAGCCAGTGTATTCGCCTGATCGGCCGCCTCCGTCGGCACAATAATCGGCACGATTGTGCGGTCCCGACTCGCCTCATGAAAATACTTGAGGTCAAGAGCATAATCCATCACTTGATCTTTTGTTGATTTTGCATACGTATCATCCCCGACCTTGAACTCCAGCAGGAAAATAATTCCCTGGATGATGAGCACGGCATCCACACGGTGTCCCATGCGCGGAATCGTGAATTCAAAGGCGATCTCTCCGTCCGGAAAGGAGGCAAGCTGCTCCTTTAAAATCTGGATCTCCGCACGCCATGCGTTCTTTTGAATATCCTCGGTCCGAAACGAATCCTCGATCATCAACTGCCCGAGGATATGATCTTCTTCTGCCATCAAAAAAGAAGAAATTGAACCCGAATAATATGCTCTTCCCATTATATCTCCCTATCGCAAATATAAAGACACATTCCCCCAACAATGCCGAGGGCACAACAATCCCTCCCAAAATTGATACGAACTCATTTTGCTCAGTATAGCACACAGATGCCCGTCCTTGTTCGCTTTTTGCGAAAAGCAGCCGCTTGGCGTAGGGATTTTACCTGCAGAAAGAGAACGAAAGGTAAGGTATCATTTCTATCGCAAGGAAGGTCTATGGGGGAGTGCGTGCGGCCGAGATATCCAGCGATTTCTCCCAGCCCCCAATCTTTAATCCTGCACAGGCAAAGGCAATCCCCGCCAGTCTCCGAGACCGTCGGCGAAGAGCGAGGTCTCCTCATTATAGTAGTCGATGAATCCGTCGACGAGTTCATGCCCGCGCGTATCGCTGACCATGAAGGGCTGGTAGAAGTTCTTCTCCTCCTGCTCAAAGTTCGCCCACGTCATGAGATACGGGATATGATGACGCCGCGCGACGGCTGCCGCCGCACTCGTCCAATGCGGATCGTCATTGCCCGTGAGCGCGAGCCCGCCGCCGTTTTTATGAACGCCGACCTCGGTGAGCGCGGGAAGTTTGCCATGTGCATCCGCCGCGGACACAACCAGCGCCGCCGCATGCTCAAGCCGCTTCAAAAAGGCGGGCGTATCGTCGTCATCGTCGTAGAAGTCAAAGCCGAATACGTCCACATACGCATCGCCCGGATAGCGGTCGAGATAGTCCTCCGCCGATGAGAACGGCGCGTTCGGCGCATAGACGTAGAGCGCATTGTGCACGCCGCGCACATCGCGCAGATAGTGGACCGTGTACTGCCAGAGCGCAGTATAGTCCGCGCCGTCCGTCCCCTTTATGCCCCACCAGAACCAGTCTCCGTTGTGCTCATGGAGCGGGCGAAAGAGTACGGGGATGCCGCGCCTCTGCATGCGCAGCAGAAAATCCGCGACCATATCGAGGTAGGCCGTATAGACCGGGTGCAGATCGCCGCCCGGAACGGCGCAGTGCAGAACATGCCCCGAGAGATCGTCCGGCGAATAGCCCGAAAAGTCATAGCCGCCAGCCGCCTGCGGACGCTTTGCCGCGCGCGAGGTTGGGGATGTGCATGGAGAGCGTCAGGATCGCGCCCTCGTTCGACGCCTCCGCCGCGATCCGCTCGAGTTTGTCCGCGCAGCTCATGCCCGCTGCGCGCTCCGCATCGGTCAGCTCCAGCTCCTCGCCCGTCAGCGAGAGTGCGTCGAGCCCGACGATCCCTGCGAGTGCGCCCGTCATGTCCTTCGTATCGGAGTTCGTACCGCTGTCGATGCGAAAAAATTTATGATGCGCGTCATTCTGATGTCCGTAGATCGTGTACTGCAGGCGCCCGAGCGCTGTAAGATACGCATAGAGCCGGCGCGTCTCCGCCGTCGCCGCCGCATCGACGAGATGCACCGTACGCGGAGCAGCGGCGCAGAGCGTCTCGAGTGCCGGTGCGTCGCGGCGCGCCTTTGCCGCGTCGGGCAGAACCGTCCGCGCCCGGTAGACAGGATCCGCCGGATCGTCCACGGGATGTGCGGCGGCAGAGAACGGCATAAGACCGAGCAGTGCCCCGATCAGGGCACATGTGCGCATTGCCCCGGCAAAAGTGGAATATATCATTCGATTTCCTCCTTTGCAGATATTATAGCACAAAAAAACACCCGCCCCCGTAGGAGTGGGTGCCCTATGATCTCCGAATATCAGGTATTCTTCGCAATGATCGCGCCAACGACAGCGCCTACGATGGCGGCCGTAGTCATGCTGCCCTGCGAGTAGCGCTTGCTGCCGCTCTTGCGCCGTCCGCCCCATGCGAGCTGCTGAACATCATTACGTCCGTCAAAGCTCGTGTACGACGCACGCTCTGCCGGCACGCTGAGCGCGTGCGCGGATACCTCGGCCACGCCTGCGGCACCGTAGCTCATGGCGCCGACAATCGCGGCGATTGCAGTCCGCTTCATCATCTTTGTTGTCATCATGTGAAACACATCCTTTCAGACGGTGCTGCCGTCAACCTATCACGGTCTCTGTGGATAGAATACGATGCGCATATGGGAAATGGATATAAAATGAATTTAAGTTCTGTTAGGACTTACTGCTAATTTTTATGACTGCATAAAATGACGGGAGAATCCCGCGTCAGCTTATCGCGTCGTCCGCGGGCAAAAAGGGGGCGAGCAGAGAGGCGGGCAGATGTCCGTTGAGAGCAAGGCGAACGCCATAACTGTGCTCAGTATGACGAGGAAGGAATGCCTGCGTTTTGTTTGTTCCATGACCATCCCTTGATTTCCCCAATAAAATGACCGCCGGTCATATTTGCTGAATGCATTATATGACTGACGGTTATTTTTATGGATCGGAATTTGTGGGGTACCGTGATCGTATATGAGCGTCCTCCCAGCCTTGGCAGGACGGTCTATTTGTGCTGACGATACCACTGTGCCTTTCCTCGAATCACGTCGCCGCCGCGCGTGCCGTCCTCCGCCCACGGGTCGAAGACGGGGCTCTCCGCTGTCCCGAGGTACTCGAGGTCCCAGCGCTCGCATGTCGTGCGCGGCCCGTAGGGCGCGTGGGCACAGACGCCGTCCGCGTTGTCCGCCGCCTCGCCGTGGGTCATGATGCGTTCGATGTCGATCGTGAGCCAGAGGCCGTCGGCGAGTGCCGTCACCGCCATCGCCAGTCCCTCGATCTGCGCGGCGGTCGGCGGCTCTGCGCCGAGATCCTCCGTCGTCGCTCCGACGCAGCCGAGGAGGGCGATGCTGACGCTCCCGCTGTTGCGCCGATAGGTCGCGGCGTGCAGCGCATCGAGTGCACCGTCCCCGATGACGTAGATGCCGCCGTCCGCATCGACCTGCACATGGTAGTCCGCGAAGAACTGCCCGTAGTGCCCCGCCGTCCAGTGCAGGTAGAGCTTCGTCTCGCGTGCACAGCGCGCGGCGGCATAGGCGAGCGGCAGACGATACGCCGCCCCGAGGAGGCGCAGTTCACGGCAAGTCACGCGCCGCATGGCAGACGCAGGAAGCACTGCACTCATCGCGTCCCCTCCTTTTCCCCGCGCATCATGACCGTACGCCCGAGAAAGCCGATCAGCCCCGAGGCGATATTGCTCGTCAGCTCCGCGCTCCCATAGAACACGGAGAGAATCGCAACGACGACCAGCCCCGTCCCGACCATCCAGTCCACACGCGGCAAATAGTTTCGCATAAAAAATTCTCCTTTCCTGTCTCACATGTACCTCTATCGAGAGTAGTTGCTGTGAAACGAGAAAAGGAGAGTGAGTTATCTAAGGCAATTATATCATAATTTACCGGCAAAATCACCAGAACCAGCACATCAGTCCATCTGACATACCTCGTCTGCAAGAGTGGAAAATATGGTGCGCAGTTCGTCAAAGGTCGGGCGTTTAATCAATCGCCGCACCAGCGTCCTATTGGTAAGAAAGCGGCCGATCATCTTGTAAAATTGAGGAAGGTCTCGGTCGCCGCCGTCCTTCATGGAGACGAGAAAGAGGATCTGCGCATCCTCCTCCCCCCACAGGATCGGCTGATTCAATACAGCGACAACGACAAAGCTGCGCCCCCCCATGGGGCACGCAGGATGCGGCGTCGCCACGAGGTTGCCGAGTGCTGTCCCGCCAATATTCTCCCGCTCCATGACTGCATCATAAAAATCCTGTGGCAGCTCTTCTACCGCCTCTGCCGCAGCGCATATCTTCCGCAGGGCATCCTCCCGCGTCGCTGCACTCACCTGCGGGAGAAAGAGCTGCTCCGCAAAGTACGCAAGCATTGCCTCCTGACGATCGTGCATCAGGTGTGCACGAAGGTCACCGCCCGCCTGCCACGGCAGGACATCGCCCAGCTCTATGACAGGGACAGGCAGCGCCTCACGAAGCGGAATTGTCGAGAGGATATAGTCCGCCGCCTGAAGATCAGTATCGGAGAAATCCGCCGCTTCATAGGTGCCAATCACCTCGAGATATTTTCCGTAGTTCTCTTCGATGGTGTGGGCGAGCAGCATTGCCGCTCCTTTTCCCGCACCGCAGACGATGAGGACGCGTTTTCTGCGCTGTGCACGCATGCGCTCAAGGGCGACATGAAAATACAGCGCGATATAGCCGGTCTCATCGGCAGAGGCCTCACAGCCATATGCACTGCGCAGGATGCCGCACGCCACATTTGCCATCTCATACGCCAGCGGCCCACCCTCGCGAATCTCCCTGCCGACGGGATTCTCCTGCTGCATCCCACACAGGAGACGTGTACGCAGCGGGATCAAGTGGGTTGAAAGGCTGGCAATCAGCTCGAAATCATGCGAAAAATCATAACAGAACGTACGCTGTACGGCGGCGAGCATCTCCATGACTACCGCATAGACATCTGCTGCCGCCGTCGATGCCTGTTTCCACGAGAGCACCTTCCTGCTCATCAGCAGGAGCAAAATATAGCGACACTCACCCGCAGAGAACCGCATCCGATACTGTGTCTCCATAGCAACGACAACCGCCCGCGACAGCGCCTCATCCTGCGGTGCAGCGGGCAGTGACGGAAGATCCTCATCCCTTATCTCGTGCCCCTGTCGCATGCGTTCGATCGACACATCGATATGCAGAACAAAATCCTGAAAGGAGTATGCCGCCATACGGCAGTCATATTGCTTGAATATTTCCTGCAAAACGCGGCCTGTTTGCTGAACTTCCTGATGCAGAATGCCGCCATCTCCCGCAAGGATCCTCCGCTTCATCCGTACCAGACAGCGGCGGATATCCTTCTCCGCCCCTCTGATCGAGAGCCCTGCGTAGGGCTGATGGACGAGACTCAGATCATACATACCGAGCAATGCGCGCACGCCGCGCAGATCCTTCTTCAGCGTGGAGCGGCTGATGTGGAGTGCCTCGCAGAGATTATCACTCTTGCACGGAGCAGAACTGTCGAAGAGCGTTCGAATGATTTTCCCGATGCGGACTTCCGACGTATCGCCGAGGATCGTATCGCCGCTGCCGAGCGCATCCAGAAAGTGAAGGAAGCGCGCGCGATCGTGCACGTCGAGCGTCACTCCATGATGTGTACGCGCAACGAGCTGCGCTCCATGCTCCAGCATCATTTCATTCAGCCGTATGATGTCATCATACACCGTGCGGACGGAGATCCCCAGCTCCTCCGAGAGTGCCTTGTAGGTAATGAATTCATCCTCTGGCATAAGCAGCATCAGCTGCAGCCATCGATTCATGCAGGTTCCTCCTCCGTCACTTTTTGTAAATTATAGCGCATTTTCCCTCCATTCGAAAGTACCCGCTCTGTTTCCTCAGGAGAAGGTGCACGACTTCCGAACCCTTTACGGAATTTTTCGAACTGGAGGTTTGCACGTATTCTGATATACTGACCAACGAAAGGCAAAAAAGGAGGCGTTTCTATGTTTCATGAAAATCAAATTGTTTTTTTGGAGGACTCCTTCTCCTCCAAAAACGAGGTCATTCACCACCTTACGCATCGGGAAAACAGTGCCGTCCGGGACGCTGACCAGTATGAGCGTGACGTGCTGGAACGGGAAGCATCGTTCGCGACTTACACGATCGATGGCGTTGCCATGCCGCACGCGAAATCAGAGGGGGTCAGTACACCGTTTGTCGCCTTTGCGCGACTCAAGACACCGGTACGCTGGGGGACAGAGGAGGGCGAGGATGCCCGCATGGTCTTCCTCATCGGCGTGCCAAAGGTCGGCAGTACGGCAGATAACAATCTGCACCTGAAGATCCTTGCTGCACTCAGCAAGAAGCTGATTCACGATGAGTTCCGTGCGCAGCTCTCCACAGCCAACTCCACGAAGGACATATACGCGCTGCTGCAGGAAATTGAGGGGGCATTCTAATGAAAATCGTCGGTATTTCTGCCTGCACCGCAGGCATTGCGCACACCTATATGGCGCAGGAAGCACTTGAGCAGGAGTGTAAGAAACGCGGCATCGACTGCAAGATCGAGACGCAGGGCGGCATGGGCATCGACAACGAGCTCTCCCAAGAGGAAGTCGATGCTGCCGATGTCGTCATCCTCGCCGTCGCCGTCAGTGTCGAGATGGCCGATCGGTTTGACGCGAAACGCGCGGCGGGCCGTGTGATCGAGGTCAGCCCCACGGAGGCGATCAAGCAGACCGCCGCACTGATCGACCGCGCAGAAAGCGTCGCGGCAAGCGCACCGCAGGAGGCGCATACCTCGGGTACCCGCGCGGCGAGTCCTGCCCCGGAGGAAAAAACCAGCCTCGGCACCGAGCTGTTCCGCTATTTCAACACAGGTATCTCCTACTTCCTGCCGGTCATCATCGCCGGTGGTATGATGTTCTCCTTTACCCTCATCACAGGCACGGTGGAGGACGGCCGCATCATTCCGAGCAATCAGTTCTGGCAGAATGTATACGATCTCGGCATGGCAGGATTTGCCATGATGGTGCCCGTGCTCTGCGCCTACATCGCTTATGCCATCGGCAGTAAGGCGGCAATCGCTCCTGGCTTTATCCTCGGCCACGCCGCCAACACCCCTATGGGCGAGTCCCATATTGCTACAGGCTTTCTCGGGGCGCTCTTCCTCGGCTTCCTCGTCGGCTACTTCGTCCGTTGGATGAAGAAAATCGCCGTCCCCGAGGTGCTGCAGCCCATGATGCCGACCTTCATCATCCCTCTGGTAACGACATTCGTACTAGGTATCTTCTATATTTACCTGCTAACCGTCCCACTGAATGCATTCGTTCAGTTCATGATCCACGTCATGTATCAGCTGAATGGTGCTGGCGCATTCGCCCTCGGCATCGGCATCGGGCTCCTCGCAGCAGCAGATTTTGGCGGTGCGTGCAGCAAGGCGGCAACAGCATTTACCCTCGCACTAATGGCAGAGGGGATCCTCGGACCAAACGGTGTATTCCGTATGTGCTGCGCCATTCCCCCGCTCGGGATGGGACTTGCCTCCTTTGTCCTGCGCAACCGCTATGATGCGGCAGATCGTCAGCTCGGCATCTCCGCCCTTTTCCTCTCGTCGGCAGGCATCACGGAGGGTGCTATCCCCTTCGCGGGCAAGGACTTCCGCCGTACATGGATCGCATGCGCCATCGGCACCTCCATTGCAGGCGCGATTGGAATGCTCCACGGCATCACCTCCATCGTCGCGTTCGGCGGCGTCGTCGCCATCACAGGCGTCGTGGACGGGAAGCTCTGGTATGTGCTCGATATGCTGCTTGGCGCAGCCATCATCGTCCTAATTCTCTTCTTTACAAAGCCAAAACTTGACGCGACAAAGGAATAATTCCTGCACCACACAAAAGCACCTCTGAACGAAGTTATCTCCTTCGTACAGAGGTGCTTTTTCCATTACTCATAGAAACACCGACTGCATCTTATCAGCGATCCCTCTATTTTCCTACTTCATAAACCGCCGCCCGCGCTCGAGTTTCTCGAAATAGCGGCGCGTCTCGTGGACGACAATGCCCGAAAGCGCGATGAGCGCGATGAGGTTCGGGATTGCCATGAGCCCGTTCACGATGTCGGCGAGCACCCAGATCGCCTCGAGTTTTAGGAAGGCACCGCAGGCGATGAGCGCGATAAAGACGAGGCGGTACGGCAGAATCGCACGCACGCCCGCGAGGTAGAGGATGGCGCGCTCGCCGTAGTAGTTCCACCCGAGGATGGTCGTAAAGGCGAAGAGAGCGAGCGAGATGGTGAGCAGTGCGCCGCCGATGTGCCCGTACGCGCCCGTGAATGCCGCGCCCGTCATTGCCGCGCCCGCCGTATCACTCTGCCATGCGCCCGTGAGGACGAGGACGAGCCCCGTCATGGTGCAGATGATGATCGTGTCGATGAAGGTGCCCGTCATGGAGATCAGCCCCTGCTCGGCGGGCTCCTTCGTCTTTGCCGCCGCCGCAGCAATCGGCGCGGAGCCGAGTCCGGACTCATTGGAGAAGACGCCACGCGCGATACCGTTCTGCATCGCCATCATGATCGTGGAGCCTGCAAAGCCGCCCGCTGCCGCCGTGCCGGTGAATGCCCCGTCGAGGATCAGGCCGATCGCCGCGGGGATGCCGTCGATGTGCATCGCGATGATGCCGACGCTGATCACCACGTAGAGAACCGCCATAAAGGGAATGATGCGCGCGGCGACCTCGGCGATGCTCCGAAGGCCGCCGATGGTGATCGCCGCGATCAGCACCGTGAGGGCGATATCCGTCACGAGACGCGGCACGCCGAAGGACAGCTCTGCCGAGTCCACAATGGCGTTGACCTGCGGAAATGTCCCGATGCCGAAGAATGCGACGAGCACCGCCGCACACGCAAAAAATCCTGCGAGCGGGCGATATTTCTCCCCCATGCCGTGACGGATGTAGTACATCGGGCCGCCTGCAATCTCGCCGCGCTCATCCGTCGTACGGTACTTCACGGCGAGCAGCCCCTCCGCGTACTTTGTCGCCATGCCGAAGAACGCCGCCATCCACATCCAGAAGATCGCCCCCGGGCCGCCGACCTTGACCGCCGTCGCGACACCGACGATATTGCCCGTGCCGATGGTCGCGGCGAGCGCGACGCAGAGTGCCTTAAAGCTCGATACATCGCCCTCTCCGCGGTTCTTTGCCTTGAGGATGAGCGCGAGCGCACGCGGCAGGCGGCGCACCTGGAGCAGCGAGAGACGCAGCGTCAGCATGATTCCCGTCCCCACGAGCAGGACGATGAGCGGCGCCCCCCAGAGGAAGGAGTCCACCGCATTCAGTACGGGAAGAAACGATTCCATACAAGATCCCTCCGAAAATAAAAATATGCGCACATTTTACCATGATAAAGCGCTAAATGTCTATGGAATCTGTATGTATACAGGAATCAGTGTGCCCCCACCACCGCAAGCGGTCCCCCTCCCCCGTCATACGGGGGAGGCTTCGGGGAGTAACGGCATAATAGCTTCCCCATCTACGGGGAAGTGGCGAGCGCAGCGAGCCGAAGGGGGCGTGCCCCCCTTCGGGGGATCGGCCAGATGAGGCGCTGCCCCCCCTCCGTCATTGATACGGATCGTCACACCACATATCTTCATTTTACATCCACCGTGAAATGGAGTAGAATATACCATCACGAAATGGGAAAAGGGGTGGGACGATGCTCCCCGGTATCGGAATCATCGCCAACGTCGCCGCCATCGCGCTCGGCGGCGTCCTGGGGCTCGGCTGCGGCCGCTTTATCGCGGAACGCGTGCAGGAGACGCTGATGCGTGCCTGTGCACTCGCCGTGATGTTCCTCGGGCTCGGCGGCACGCTGCGCACGATGCTCAGTGCCAATGCGGACGGGCAGCTCGGGCTCGGCGGCATCTACATGATGATCACGAGCCTCATCGTCGGCGGTCTCGTCGGCGAGCTGCTGAACATCGAGGCGCGCATGACCGCGTTCGGCGCGTGGCTGAAGCGCGTCTCGGGCAGCGCGGGCGATACGCGGTTTATCGACGGCTTCGTCACCGCCTCGCTCACGGTCTGCATCGGCGCCATGGCGGTCATCGGCTCGATCAACGACCGCCTGCTCGGTGACCCGTCCGTCCTCTTTACAAAGAGCGTCCTCGACGGCGTCATCATCATGCTTCTCACGGCGACCCTCGGCAAGGGCTGCATCTTCTCCTCCGTCTCCGTCGGGCTCTTTCAGGGCGCGATCTTTTCCCTCGCGGGACTGCTCGCTCCCTACATGACGGACAGCGCCCTCGCCGGGCTCAGCTGCGTCGGCAACATCCTCATCTTTGCCATCGGGACGAACCTCCTCGGCCTGCCGAACATCCGCGTCGCGAACTTCCTCCCCGCCCTCGTCATCGCCGCTCTCTGGGGGATGGGGTGAGTGAAAAACAGCCTTCTGCATCATGATCGATACAGGAGGCTGTTTTCATACATATGTCGACACATCGGTCGAATCACTCCGATCCGACAATTCCAATCGAAGTGATAAGGCCCTTTTATCGCACCTTCTGCGCCGCCGCACGTACTCCTCTTTCCAGCGCACCTCATCCCTATATTGAGGCGAGAGAGATGCTTATACACCATGTCCCGTCCGCCTCCAAAGCATCGCGGTTTTTTATCTCTTCGTGCTTCCTTCACCCCTCCCAGCATACCGTGCTGCACGCATCGGATAAATGAAAAATGCAGGGCTTTCGCCCCGCGCGTCGAATCCATATAATAATATACCAAAGAGGAGGTCTTTCCATGTCCATCGTTGCCGCATACGCCGTACCGCACCCGCCGCTCCTCCTGCCGGAGGTCGGGCAGGGCGAGGAGCGAAAGCTCCAACTGACACTTAACGCTTATGAACGCGCGATGAAGGAGGCGGCAGAGCTCGCGCCCGAGACGGTGATCGTCGTGAGCCCGCACACGGTGATGTACGCAGACTACTTCCACATCGCGCCGGGCGAGATGGCGTCGGGGGACTTCGCCGCGTTCGGCGCGCCCGATCTGCGCGTCATGGCGGACTACGATGAGCCCTTTGCCAAGGAGCTCGCAAAAGCGGCATCCGCCGAGGGGATCGCGGCGGGCGGCGTCGGCGGACGGGGTGCCGCGCTCGATCACGGGGTGATGGTGCCGCTCTCCTTCCTTGAGACACACACGACGGACTTTCGTCTCGTGCGCGTCGGGATCTCGGGGCTCTCGCCCAAGGAGCACTACGTGTTCGGCCGGTGCATCGCCCGCGTGGCGGAGGAGCTCGGACGGCGGGCGGTCTTTTTCGCGAGCGGTGACCTCTCCCACCGTCTGACGCCCGACGCGCCGCGCGGCTTTGCGCCCGAGGGGCCGCGGTTTGACAAGGCGTGCATGAAGTATCTGGAGGAGGGCGACTTTCTAAAACTCCTGCGCATGGATCCCGCGATCTATCAGCCGGCGGCGGAGTGCGCCCTGCGCGGGCTGTGGATGCTGGCAGGCGTGCTCGACGCGCGCGCACTGAAGATCAAAAAGCTCTCCTATCAGGGGACAACAGGCATCGGCTACGGGCTCGTATCGTTCAAGGTGATGCGCGAAGATCCGCGCCGCAGCTTCGTGGAGCGGTATGAAATGCTGGAGCGGCGCGCCCGCGAGGAACGCCGCGCGGCAGAGGACGACTACGTGCGGCTCGCCCGCCGCGCCGTGGAGACGATCGTCCGCACGGGGAAACTGCCGCCCGTGCCCGCAGAGCTCCCGGAGGAGATGACGGGGCGCGCGGGAGTCTACGTGACGCTCACGCGGGACGGTGCGCCGCGCGGGACGTACGGCACGTTCGAGCCGTCGGCAAAGAGCATCGCCGACGAGATCACGCGCAATGCCGCGCACGCCGCACGAAACGACACTCACGTCGCCCCCGTGACAGAGGAGGAGCTGGACGCGCTCGACATCACGGTCGATGTGCTCAGCGAGCCGGAACTCGTGGACGGCGCAGATGCGCTCGACCCGAAAACCTACGGCATCATCGCCGAGTCGCGCGGGCGCAAGGGCGTCATGCTCCCCGCCGCCCCCGGCACAGAGACGGCCGAGGAGCAGCTGCGCGCCGCCCGCAAAAAGGGCGGCATCCCCGAGGACGCCGAGATCCGCATCTGGCGGTTCACGTCGGAGCGTCACGCGTGACGGCGGTCTGCGATCTCTGTCCCCACGCCTGCCGCCTGCGGGAGGATGAGACGGGCTTCTGCCGCGCCCGCACGAACGTTGGCGGCCTCATCCGTCCGACGAACTACGGGCGGCTGACCGCGCTCGCACTCGACCCCATCGAGAAAAAGCCGCTCTATCACTTCCACCCCGGCCGCGCGATCCTCTCCGTCGGCAGCTATGGCTGCAATCTCGCCTGCCCGTTCTGCCAAAATGCGGACATCGCGGCGGCAGATGCCGCCATACCGACAGAGAACGTACCACCCGCGCGTCTGGCTGCCCTCGCACAGGAGCTGAGCGCCGCCCCGCACGGCAATCTCGGCGTCGCGTTCACCTACAATGAGCCGCTCATCTCCTATGAGTACATCATGGACTGTGCGCCGCTCCTCCACGCGGCGGGGCTCGCGGTCGTCCTCGTCACGAACGGCATGATCTGTGCGGAGCCGCTCGCACGCCTCCTCCCGCACGTCGACGCGATGAACATCGACCTCAAGGGCTGGCGCAAAGACTTCTACCGACAGCTCGGCGGCGACCTCATGACCGTGCGCAGGACCATCATGCACGCCGTCCGCGCGGGCGTCCACGTCGAGGTGACGACCCTCATCATCCCGGGGGAGAACGACAGCCCCGCCGACATGGACGCCGAGGCACGCTGGCTCGCCGCTCTCTCGCCCGACCTCCCGCTCCACATCAGCCGCTATTTCCCGCGCCACCGTCTGCACACACCGCCGACACCAATCGCGGCCATCGACGCACTCACCGCCGCCGCCGCGCGTCACCTGCGCCATGTCCACCGCGGGAACTGCTGATACCGCCTGCGCAGCACAGAGGTTTATACGCCTGTGATCAAGACAGGAAAAAGAGCCTGCGATACGCCGAAGCGAGGTCAATTCTCATTCATTTCCAACGGAACTTCCCACTTTACGGGACGTTCAACCCTTTCTTTTTCTCACGCGCCGTGCTAAAGTGAACAGAGCGCTGCGTACGAGGGAAGCACATCGCGCAGCCGCGTGCTGCACACACCTGACGGGGAAAGGGGGTTGCCATGGAAGAACAAAAGAAAGCCGAAACGGTCGCAGAGGCCGTCGGAAAAAAAGCGCAGGCGGCGGCAGATACCGTTGAAAAGAACGCCGCCAAGGTCGCGGCAACGGTCGGAAAGACAGCCGAAGCCGTCGCAGATACGGTCGGAACGGATGCCGTCAAGGTCGGAGAGACCGTTGGAAAGCACGCCATCGAAGCCGGAGAGACCGTCGGAAAACACGCGATTGCCGTCGGGGAGACCGTCGCCAAGAACAAGATGTCGACGCTCGGCTCGGTCGCATCCGCGCTCTCGATCTGTATGTATGTGTCCTACATCCCGCAGATCATCGGGAACCTGTCGGGGCATCCGGGCGACTGGATCCAGCCGTCCGTCGCATTCGTCAACTGCACCCTGTGGGTCATCTACGGACTCTTCCGCAAGAAGCCCGAGTGGCCGCTCGTCTTTGCGAATGCGCCCGGCATCATCTTCGGCCTGACCGCCGCGATCACCGCGCGGATGTAAATGTACAAAACCCCGTACCCCCCCCCCCATGGTGTGCGGAGTTTTATATGCGACAAAGATTTTCATTTTATCCATTTTCATGGCAGGGAAAGCACTGATTCTGCGCGAATAACAGCAGGATAAGGAAATTTTAGGG
>NZ_GL397087.1:1656867-1683677 GCF_000146365.1 Selenomonas sp. oral taxon 149 str. 67H29BP | reverse complement strand
GCCGAATTTATCAGTGCTTCCCTAGCATAAAGGGGAATGAACATGACACAGAAGAAGACGTCGCGTCTGCGCACCGCCATCGCCGCGCTCGCCGCCGCAGGCCTGATCGCGGCACAGATGCCGCACGCCGCCGCCGAATCCATCCACGACAACCCGCTCTACACGGGGATGGGCATCCTGGTCGACCGCGGGCAGGAGCCGTCCGCCGCCGTCCATGCGGCACCGCTCGCCCTCGTCAAGACCGCAGGGAAATGGGGCGCCGTCTCGACGACGGGTGCCGCCGTGATCGCAGCGGAGTACGATGAGATACGTCCCTATGCAGAGGGCTATCTCCTCGTGCGTCAGGGAAAGAAATGGGGCGTGCTCCGCGCGGACGGCAAGCAGGTCGTCCCCGCCGCCTATCGTCACATCGAGGAGCTGACAGAGGATCGCATCGTCGTACAGGATGCGGACAAGAAATGGGGCTGCTATGGGACGGACGGCACGCTGATCCTCCCCGTCGTCCACCGCGACATTGTCCCCTATCATAACGGCGCCGCCCTCGTGCAGGGCACGGACAAGCGATGGAGCTTTTACCGCGCGGACGGCTCGCGCCTGACGGAGAAGTCGTACGCCTATGCGGGTATCTTCTCCGAGGGGCTGGCGAGCGTCATGGAGGACAAGAAGCACGTCGGCTTCATCGACAAGACGGGCGCAGAGGTGATCGCGCCGCAGTACGCCTCGGCGAGCATTTTCTCCGAGGGACTGGCCGCTGTCGAGGTCGGGGGCAAGTGGGGCTTTATCGACAGGACGGGCACGATGGTGATCGCGCCGCAGTATCGGGACATCCCCACGGGATTCAGCGAGGGGCTCGCCGCCGTGCGCGGGAAGAAGGGGCTCGCCTACATCGACAAGACGGGCACGCAGGTCTTTGCCGCGCCGTACGACAGCGCACTGCCCTTTCATGACGGGCTCGCCGAGGTGCGCCGCAAGGTAAAATCGACGAACTTTCTCGGCGCGGTGTTCACCATCGTCGCCGGCACAGCAGGCCAGTACATCTATGACCCGCTCATGCTCGACGATGAGAATGTGAAGCGCGGCTACATCGACAAGACGGGCACGATGATCGTCTCGATCAAGAACGACTACAACAGCACATTCGTTGACGGCACGGCACTCGTCAAGGTAAAGAGCCGCTGGGGCTGCGTTGACCGCACGGGGGCATATCTCGTTCCCGCAAACTACCGCATGATGCGCCGCTTCTCCGAGGACCGCGCCGCCGTGCAGGATACGGCAGAGCTGTGGGGCTACGCGGCAAAGGACGGCAGTGTTGCCATCGCGCCCACGTACAATGCCGTACAGGACTTTCACGAGGGACTGGCCGCCGTCGTCAAGGGCGGAAAGCCGTTCTTCATCGACAAAACGGGGCGCGTCCCCTTCCTCACGCCGAGCACAGTGACGGAGCTCGGCAGCTTCGCCGCAGGGCTTGCGCCCGCCAAGGTCGGCGACAAGTGGGGCTACATCGACCACAGCGGCAGTATGGTAATCGCACCGCAGTACGAGGACGCGGGCATCTTCTTTGGCGCTCCGGCGAAGAAATAAGGGCTCTGGCGGATTTTTAGGGAAACACTGATAAAACAGTCTCTCAGATTGGCGTAGATTTTTTCGTCCGAACGAGGTGGGAAACCGGACGCAGAGTGGTGCTCTGTGGAGGATTTTCCGCCGAAGTGCGGGCAAAAAAGATGCGCTGGGAAGTACTGATAAAATAAAGTCCGTCGAATTGGTGCAGATTTTTTGTCCTGTCAAGGAGACAAACCGGACGCATAGCAGAGGCTATGTGGAGGATTTGTCGACACAGACAGGGCGAAAAAGATGTACTAAGACGGCGGTGCTGAGTTTATCAGTATTTCCCTAAGATGGTTGTACCGAATTTATCAGTGCTTCCTTAGCACAGCAAATGAAAAAGCACGGCTTTATCGCTAAGCCGTGCTTTTTGATTGTCTCCGCCGCCCTGCCTCACTCCAAAAGGTGTGGATCGATGATAATGCGGCGCACGCCATGCCGGCGGAACTCCTCGGCGAGCTCCTTCGTGGTGAGGCTCATCAGCGCCAGCGAGGTGGCGAGCACCATCTTTTTCATGTGGACGCTCCCGTCGTAGAAAAATGACCGGCTCACCGTCCCGTCGTGCAATACGATCTGCATCTTGCCCGTATGCGAGACGGGGCTGCGCACCCAGTGATGGGTAAAGCGCACCTCACGGATCTGATCGAGCGCGTATGTCTTCTCGTGCATCCCCGGGAAGGAGTAATAGTATACGGTCAGGCGTCCGTTCTCAAAATGGAGGAATTTTTTGGTCGCTCCGCCGCTCAGCCCGCGGTACATCGACCACAGCGCTGCGCCGCATGCCACCACGCCGAACAGAATCAGGACAAACATCGATGTCGTCATCTTTCGCCATACCTCCTAGGGAATACCTATGACCGAATCACTTTGACCGTCATGATAGCATCGACGGATTAGAATGATCTAACGAAAAAACACGGTCTTGCCGTCTGCCGTGCTTTTTTGATTAATCCAACCGCCGCCGTTCATCGCGCCGATGGAAAAGTGATGCGTGAAGCGCTGTGGAGGATCGCAGGAAAAACTGGAGAAGCCCCCCTGTGCCCTATGCAGGAAAGCGCGTCTTTTCCGCGAAATAGAACAAAATGAAACGATTGCGCCATGACAAAGGAGAACGAAATGACACGGATGAACATGACACGCCTGTGCGCCGCCATCGCCGCGCTCAGCACCGCCCTCCTCCTCAGCACGGGCATCGGACAGGCGGCAGAAAATCCGCAGGAGGAGCTGTCCTCCGCCGTCATCATGACGAACACCGCACGTACCGTATTCCAAGTACAAAAAAACGGAAAATGGGGTTCCATCACTGCCGATGGAACGGAGGTCGTCCCCCTTGTGTATGACAGCATCGTCACCTATGCGGAGGGTTATCTCATCGTCCAGAAGAACGGCAGACTAGGCATCATCCGTACCGACGGCACGCAGATCGTCCCCGCGTCCTACGTGAATATCAAACCGCCGATGGATGACATCATCGTCGTACGCGACGAGAAGGGCAATGTCGGTGCATACGACCTCAGCGGAGCACTGCTGCTGCCGGCCGCATACGCGTCAATCCAGCCGATGGGACGCGGCATTCTCTGCATCGGTGAAGAGTATCATCAATACCATCTCTGCCGCCGCGACGGGAGCCGCCTGACGGATGAGATATTCTACAGCGTTGAGCCATTCTCCGAGGAGCGTGCCGCTGTCATCCGAAAGAAGGGGGAGCCGTACGGCTACATCGACGAGACGGGCAATATGGTCATCCCCCCATCGTACGATCGCGCAGAGCCATTCCACGAGGAGCGTGCCGCCGTCAATATTGACAAGAAATGGGGCTTTATCGACAGGAGTGGTACGATGGTGATCGCGCCGCAGTTTCGCAAACTGGGCCATCCGAAAGGATTTCATGAGGGGTATGCCTTGGTCATGAAAGGAAAAAAGATCACCTACATCGACAAGACAGGAAAGACGCCGTTCAAAATGCAGTGGTCCAACGCCCGCTCCTTCTATGACGGGCTTGCCGAAGTGTCCCATTCCCGTGATACAAGAACACTGGCCGATTTGGGTTTGGCAGTGAAAAGCGCGCTCTCTCTTGCCGCAGGAGCGCCGCTCTATGAAGATGACGGCAGCATCATCGACGATGGGGCTCGACGCGGGTACATCAATACCTCCGGCACGGAGGTTATCCCATCCACGAACGACTATACCACCATGTTCAAGGACGGCATCGCCCTCGTCAAGGTGCATGGACAATGGGGTGCCGTCGATCGAAGTGGTACCTATATCGTCCATCCAAAGTACAGCAAGATGCACTATTTCTGCGATGATCTGGCCGCTGTGTGCGACGGCAGGAAGTGGGGCTACGTCGGCAGGGACGGCATCATGCACATCCCTCCTGCCTACGATGAAGCAGACGATTTCCATGAGGGGCTCACGCGCGTACGTGCGGCAGACGATGTCCTCATTATTGACAAGACCGGACAGATTGCCTTTCATCTTCCTGCGGGGCTGGAGTTCCCGTGGCATTTCTCCGCCGGAATTGCCCCGATCATAAAGGACGGCAAGTGGGGATTCATTGATCGGAGCGGCAGCATTGTCGTCTCCCCACAGTATAGTGCGGTACTGCTATACGACGTGGTGTGGATGATGGGATCGTCAATGTACTACAGCGGATAAAAGGCACGGCAGGGATGCAGAAGTCTCGATCTGATCTGACTGATCCATGCTCCCCCATACACAAAACGACCTCTCACACATTCCACTGGGTGAGAGGTCGTTTTGGCAATGTTATGATGTTATAACGTATTGCTGATGTGTTCCGTGCGTTCGGCCGCCCCCTGCGGTGTCAACGATGCGAGCATTGCAGCGGCGGACTGTGCTGCACCGGGCAGATAGGTCGCCTGCTCCGCGATGAGCGCCTTGCTCGGAGTGAGACGATTGCCGTGTGTCGTTGTCTCAGAAATGAGACGCGCTCCCTTGTAGGCGCGGGTAACAACGGACCCATCCGCGAGCACACGCGTGACAATCGTATCCGGCTCGCTGTTCTCGGGGTTTTGGAGTTCCGCTTCTGCCGCATCGCGTTCTTCCTGCAGGATACGCGCAAAAGTGTCGCCCGTATCCTCGCCGAGATGCGTGGTGCGGCGCACAGGAGTCGGTGCTGCAATACCTCGCCCGACATATATTTTATCGAATTTCATATTCTTCCCTCCTTTCGCGCTCCCTGCGAGATAGTAACCTCCTATCACTGTTATCGGAATGACGCAGAGATTCTTAAGTAGATTCAGAAACTTTAGTTAAATCCTAAGGAATTGTCACGTCCATGTAACAAAACGCGTATTGTTTCACAGATGGAAAACAGAGAAAGTGGGGCGGGAGAGACACAGCGACCTCCCGTCCGCATAGGATAGGAGGTCAGCTGTATGGATCAGTCGGATGATACCGCAGTGCCAATGAGTGCCGCGATGCCCTGTGCACCCTGCGCTGCGTGCGAGTCAAGCAGGGGGTTCTGCGCCGCATCCTCGTCAAGCTTCAGCTGCTCGACACGCTCGGAGATGAGTGCCTTGCCCGCCTCGGGGTTCGTCCCGGGCGTCGTCGTCTCAGAGATCAGCGTCGTTCCCTTATAGATCTGTGTGATGACTGAGCCGTCCGCGAGCACGCGCGTGACGACGGTATCGCCCTCAAGGTCCTCACGTCCATAGCTGTTGACGGGCTTGGCCTCGCGCATGTTCTGCAGCATCCGTGCAAATGTGCCGGAGGTGTCCTCCTTCGCACGGGTGCGCCGCGCAGATGATGCGGGCACTGCTGCGCCGCTGCCATAGATTTTCTCAAGTTCCATTTCAATCCCTCCCTTCTTGCATCCTGTGCTGTACGATTGTCCTTACCATTTCTATCGGAAAAAAAGTTCCCTTTCTTAACAAATCTCCTTGAATCCCCGTATGCTGTCCGATGGTATAGAATCGTGCAAAAAAGGAGCCGATGAAATGGGCGAACGGCTTTCCTTTGCCTCGGGCTATATGGAGGGAACGCACGCGGGACGTGGAGCGGCTGACTGCGGTGTTATAAAGAAAAAATCCGCTTGCATCGGAGCAGGCGGGCTGTTATAGTAAGCATAGAAAGAACCGTCCTTGACGGCATCTTTCCAAGGCTGCTTAATATTCTTTCGAATAACCGCTCACTCGGTCAAAAGCTGGGCGGTTACTTTTTTTATCGCTAAAATATAGCCTGTGGCAGCGACCAACAAGAGAATCGCACCGATTTCAGACATATCCGCTCACCCCCTTTCGGGGGAAAGACACCGCCGCGGAATTGCTCCCGCCCAGGACGTTTCAATGATATGACAGCACAGTCGAATCTAAGGGAACACTGATAAATTCAGCACCGCCATCTTAGCACATCTTTTTTGTCCGCTTTTCGTTAGCAAATCCTCCACATAGCTTTGGCTATGCGTCCGGTTTGCTGCCTCAATCGGACGAAAAAATCTGCGCCAATCTGACGGACTTCATTTTATCAGTGTTTCCCTAAAGCACAAACATATTTTCGCCCTTGGATCCATCGCGTCCAAGGGCGTTTTATATGACCGACCGCTTGAATTTCCGCACGGCGGTGCCGAAGAAGACGAGGATAAAGAGGGCGAGAAAGGCGGTCTGCTGATAGAGCGCCGTGAGGCCGCCGCCCTTGAGGAAGATCATGCGCAGGATCTCGATGTAGTGCGTCATGGGGATGGCAAGGCTGAGGTATTGAAAGAACACGGGCATGGCCTCGCGCGGGAACATGAAGCCCGAGAGGAGAACGCCCGGCATGAGGGTCGCGATGCTCATGAGGCCTGCCTGCAGCTGGTTCTGCGCGAGCGATGCGATCATGAGCCCCATCGTGAGCGAGGCGAGCAGGAAGAGGGTCGTGAGCGCATAGAGGAGCAGGATGCTCCCGCGCAGGGGCACGCCGAAGACCGCAAGGGCGATGAGGACGCAGATCGTCGTCTGAATGTAGCCGAGGATGATGTAGGGCAGGATCTTGCCGATGAGCAGTTCCCATACATGCAGCGGCGTTACAAGAAGCTGCTCGAGTGTGCCCGCCTCGCGCTCGCGCACGATGGACATGGAGACCATGACCACCATGGTGATCGAGAGAATGATGCCCATGAGCGCGGGCAGCATGTAGTACGAGGTGACGGCGTCGGGGTTATACCACGCGCGGATGCGCACGTCGTAGGCAGGCGCAGCCACGGGCGCCCCGCGCACAGCGACGGGCTGCACCCGCATGCCAAGCCCCGTCAGGGCGGCGATGGCAGAGGTCGAGGCGATGGAGTCCGAGGCGTCGACAATCGCCTGAATCGGCACGGTGCGTCCGGCATTCGCCTCCTGCACGAGATCGGGCGGGAAGACGACGCCGATCTTTGCATCGCCGCGCTCGATCCGCTCGTTCAGCTCATCGTAGCTCCACGCGATATAGCGCAGGTCAAAATAGCCGCTTGCCGTCATCGCCGCAAGGAAGCTGCGGCTCTCCTCGCTCCGCGACTGATCAAACACGACCGTGGACTGGTGCCGCACGTCCGTACGGATGGCAAAGCCGAACACAACGAGGTAGATGACGGGCAGGAGGAAAGTCACGCCGATCGTGATCGGGTCGCGCCGCATCTGAATGAGCTCCTTCGCGAGCAGTGCAAGAATGCGCGTCATCCCTGTGCCTCCCTCTGCCGCCGGTCGTAGTAGATAAAGACGTCCTCCATCGTGAGATCCCACGGTGCCGCGTGCAGCTGCTCCGGCAGCACAGTCTCCCGCGGAACGAGTGCACGCACCTGCCGTCCGAATACATAGACCTCATCGCAGGGCACACCCGCCGCCCGCAGCGCCGCCGCCCCCTCCTCCGCACTGTCCTGCGGCAGGACGTAGAGCCGCGCGGGCAGCTCCTCCTTGAGCGCAGACGGCGAACCGGAGGCGATCTTCTTCCCGCGCTGCAGGAAGGCAATCTCATCGCAGTGCTCCGCCTCATCCATAAAATGTGTCGTGACAAAGATCGTCGTCCGCTCCGTGCCCGCCATCTCCGAGAGCAGGTTCCAAAAGAGCCGCCGCGAGGTCGGGTCAACGGCGGAGGTCGGCTCGTCGAGCACGAGGAGCGCGGGACGGTGGAGAATGGCGCAGCCGAGCGCAAGACGCTGCTTCTGCCCGCCCGAGAGGCCGCCCGCGAGCACGTCGGCGCGGTCCGTGAGCTGCATCCGTGCGATCACCTCCGCGACGCGCGTGCGCCTCTCCTCCCGCGACAGACCATAGAGCCCGCCGTAGAACATCATGTTTTCACGAACGGTCATATTCGCATAGAGGCTGAACCGCTGCGACATGTAGCCGAGCGCCTGCCGCGCGCGCTCCGGATGCACGGCGGTATTGCAGCCGAGCACGAATGCCGTGCCGCTCGTCGGCGGGAGGAGCCCGCAGATCATGCGGATGGCCGTGGACTTCCCCGATCCGTTCGAGCCGATGAAGCCGTAGATCGCCCCGCGCGGCACGGAGAGATTCAGACGGTCCACCGCAGTGTAGCTGCCGAATACGCGCGTGAGGTCGTGCGTCTCGATCACGGGCGCATCGTCCGCGCGCGGCTCACGTTCCATTCCGGGGCTCCAAGTCCACATCCGCGGGCATGCCGGGCTTTAGAATGCCCGCGGCATTATCCACCGCGACCTTTACACCAAAGACGAGGTTCGCGCGCTCGTTCTTCGTGATGCTCTGGCGCAGGGTAAACTCCGCCGCATCGCTGATCTCCTTGATCGTGCCGTCCAAAGGCTCCGTCTGTCCGTCGATGTAAACCTTCGCCGGATCCCCGATGCGCAGATCGCCGAGCACGTCGGTTGGCACATAGACCTTGACCCAAACGTCCTGCGGGTCGATGAGCGTTGCAATCGGCGTGCCCGCACGGACAAACTCGCCCCGTTCATAGTTCTTTGACAGGACGATGCCGTCCTTCGGCACGCGGACCGTGAGATCGCTGACTGCAGAGGCGTCGATTTCGAGGATTGCCTGCTGGCGCCGCACATCCTCCTCCGCCATGCGGATATCCTCGGGACGGCTGCCGCTCTCCGTGAGCGCCTGTTCCTGCTGTGCCGCGCGCAGGTTCGCATTCGCCGCGTCGCGCGCCTCGCGCAGTCCGTCAAATGCCTGTTGGGAGATTGCTCCGCCCGCGATGAGCTCCGCGCCGCGCGCATAGTCGGCATCTGCTTTCTCTGCGGCAGCGCGTGCGGCATTCGTCCGCTCCGCCGCCGCGCGAATCTCCTCCGCACGGTTGCCGCTCTGTGTCCGCTGGAGGCTCGTCTCGGCATGAGCGAGCGCCGCCTCATCGCGCAGAACTGCGGCGTCCAGATCACGCCGGCCGATGCGTGCCGCTGGATCGCCGGCACGCACCGTCATCCCTTCCTGCAGAAAGAGCTCCTCGATGCAGCCGCTCTCCTTCGTGCTGACCTCCACCCGCGTCGCCTCGACCGTCCCCGTGAGGAGCTGCGCACGCAGCTCCTGCGCCGCGTATTCGCGATGAGCAAATACGGCGAGCAGGATAAGCGCGAGAAGGAGCAGAACGATCCGTGCCATCTTCATCTTCATGCAGCGCTCTCCTTTCCGCAAAATCATATAATCTTATACAGTATATCATTGGCGTGCGCTCAGAGGAATTGATATGCGATTAAAATGGTCTGGTGCTCCGCAGTGTCTTCAAATTTGTCTCCTGTGATTCGAATACAAACATAGTTTCACTCAAAAAGAGCCTATCCGCAGACAGGCTCTTTCTTTTGATCTGAAATTACGATGTGCGCCGCGCCCTCTCGAGGTATACGAGCAGGACGGAGATGTCGGCCGGAGAAACGCCGCTGATGCGCGACGCCTGTCCGATGGAGCGCGGGCGGACGGCGGAGAGTTTCTCTGCTGCCTCGAGGCGCAGGCTTGTAACTGCCGCATAGTCGAACGCCGCGGGGATGCGCCGTGCCTCGAGGCGCTCCATGCGCGCGATCTGCTCCTCCTGTTTCCGTATGTAGCCGTCGTAGCGCGCCGTGATCTCGACCTCCTCGCGCACGTCGTCGGCAAGCGGCGGGAGGTCAAAGACGGCGGCGAGTACACGGTAGTCGCCCTCGCGCGCGAGCAGGGCAAAGAGGGTCATGGGCGTCCGCAGCGGAGAGATGCCCGCGCCTGCGAGCAGCGCCTCCGTCTCGGCGCTCGGGCTGAGCCGCCGCTCCCGCAGGAGACGGAGCGCCGCATCGATCGCGCCGCGCTTTGCCGTAAAGCGCGTCCAACGCGCATCCGAGACGAGTCCGATGCGGCGTCCGATGGGCGTCAGCCGCAGGTCGGCGTTGTCCTGCCGCAGGACGAGACGGTACTCGGCGCGGCTCGTCATCATGCGGTACGGCTCCTCTGTTCCCTTCGTCACGAGGTCGTCGATGAGAACGCCGATGTAGCCGTCGCTGCGCCGCAGGATGAGCGGCTCCTCTCCCATGCAGGCACGCGCAGCGTTGATGCCCGCAACGAGGCCCTGTGCCGCCGCCTCCTCGTAGCCGCTCGTCCCGTTCGCCTGTCCCGCAGAGTAAAGCCCTGCGATCTCTTTGACCGCGAGGCTCGCCTCCAGCTGCAGCGGGTCGAGGCAGTCGTACTCGATGGCATAGCCGGGGCGCATCATGCGTGCATGGTGCATTCCCGGGATGGTGCGGAGAAACTCCTCCTGCACATCTGTCGGCAGACTGGTAGACATACCCTGTACATATATTTCATTGGTATGCAGTCCCTCCGGCTCAAGAAAGAGCTGATGCCGCTCCTTGTCGGGGAAACGCGCGATCTTCGTCTCGATCGAGGGGCAGTAGCGCGGACCGATGCCCTCGATCACCCCGTTTGCCATCGGCGCACGGTGCAGATTTGCACGGATGACGGCATGGGTCGCCTCGTTCGTGTAGGTAAGGTAGCAGGGGGTCTGCGCGTCGGGCATCGTATCCGTCAGGAAGGAGAAGGCAGGTGCATCAGTGTCACCCTCCTGCAGTGCCGTCTCCGCGAGGTCGAGTGTGCGGCGGTCAACGCGCGCGGGCGTGCCTGTCTTGAACCGCATGAGGCGAAGCCCTGCCGTGCGCAGGGAGTCCGAGAATGCCATGGCAGGACGCTGGCCGTTCGGGCCGCCGTCATAGATCGTCTCGCCGAGGATGATGCGCCCGCGCAGATAGGTCCCCGTCGCGAGGATGACGGCGTGTGCCGTCAGGCGTTCCCCCGTCTCGCAGACGACGCCGGTCACACGCTTTTCTCCCGTGCTCTCCTCCGTGATGAGCTCCGTTACGAGCAGCTGGCGCACGTCGAGGTTTTCCGTGTTCTCGAGCGTCTCCTTCATGATGCGCTGATAGAGGAACTTGTCCGCCTGCATGCGCAGGGCATGGACGGCAGGTCCCTTGCCCGTGTTCAGCAGGCGCCGCTGGATGCTCGCACGGTCCGCCGCGAGCCCCATCTCGCCGCCGAGCGCGTCGATCTCGCGGACGAGGTGGCTCTTGCCGGGGCCGCCGACCGACGGATTGCACGGCATCATCGCGATGTTGTCGAGCGAGAGCGTAAGGATGAGCGTTCGCCTCCCCATGCGTGCCGCGGCAAGCGCCGCCTCGACGCCCGCATGCCCCGCGCCGATCACGATGATATCATAGTTTGTATTGCTGCTCACGAATATACTTTCCCCTATTTTTATAACATAAATCTGATTTTATTTGTGTTATGTTTACTTCCCGATGCAGAACTCGCTGAAGATGCGGTCGATCAGGTCGGTATCGACGGTCTCGCCGAGGATCTCGCCGAGCGCGTCGTAGGCGGCACGCAGGTCGATGGAGACGAAGTCCGTCCCAAGGTCTGCGGCGAGGGTCTCTGCCGCCGCCGCGAGATGCGTCTCTGCGCGGCGCAGTGCCTCGATCTCGCGCTCCTTGTTTGGGAGCGCCCCATCGCTGAGGTCGCCCTCCTGCCGAACGATGTGCGCGGCGATCTCCTCCCGCAGGGCATCAAGCCCCGTGCCCTCCTGCGCCGAGATGCGGAGGACGGGCGCAGCGACGGCGGCAAAGTCCTCCGCACTCAGTACGGAGGGGCGATCCTCCTTGCTGCAGAGGATGATGGTATCTGCCGCTGCCGCCGAAAGGCGCGCAAGGAGCGCGTGATCCTCCGCGGTCAGCGGCTCTGACGCGTCAAAGACGGCAAGGATCAGCTCTGCATCCATGAGGTGCTGCTCGGTGCGTGCGACGCCGATCTGCTCGACCGCATCCTCTGCCGCGCGCAGTCCTGCCGTATCGAGAAGCCGCAGGGGGATACCCGCCACGCTGATCTCCTCCTCGATGACGTCACGCGTCGTGCCCGGCACATCGGTAACAATGGCGCGCTCCATGCCGAGGAGAGCGTTGAGGAGGCTCGATTTGCCGACGTTCGGACGGCCGACGATGACGGTCTTGACCCCATCGCGCAGGACGCGTCCCGTATCCGCGCCCGCAAGCAGACGGCGGACGGCGGCAGAAGCGGCGTCGATCTCCGCGGCAAGGCGTTCGGCGGAGGCCGCGGGAATGTCGTCCTCAGGGAAGTCGATCCCTGCCTCGATGTGCGCAACGGCACTGAGAATCTGTGTGCGGATGTCCGTCACTGCATGGGAGAATGCACCTGCGAGCCGCTCCCGTGCGGCATGCGCGGCGCGTGTGCTCTTTGCCGCGATCAGCTCCATGACGCTCTCGGCGCGCGCGAGGTCAAGCCGCCCATGGAGAAAGGCGCGCTTCGTGAACTCTCCCGCCTCTGCGGGACGCGCGCCCGCCTCCCATGTCCTGAGGAGCACCTCGCGCAGGACGACCGCGCCGCCGTGGCACTGCAGCTCTGCCGTATCCTCGCCCGTATAGGAGTGCGGCGCACGCATATAGAGGAGGATGCACTCGTCGATCACCGTGCCGTCCGCCGCGACGATGTGTCCATAGCGCGCCGTATAGGGCGCGATGTCACCGAGCGTGCCGCCCGCCGCAGGCCGAAAGACGCGGCGCGCAACGCCGAGCGCATCCTCTCCGCTCACGCGGATGATGCCGATGCCGCCCGCGCCGTGCGGGGTCGCGATCTGGCTGATGGTGTCCTCGGTCATGACACGCGCCCTTTCTATCATTATTTGATGAACTGTGCAAAAAAAGGCTGCTGCACGAAGGTTCCCTCCGTATAACAACCCTATAAGTATCTGCATCAAAATTCTACATCAAAACATTACGACGGCATACTCCACGCAAACACCTCGTTGCACAAGCGGGCGTGCGCTTGTACGCTTATGATCAGCGATTCCCTAGGAGCATTGCCGTCCCCATTTCTCAGTGGAGCGAGGCAGTCACTGTTCGTACGCCTCATAGCCGTCCTCGCTGCGGCCGTAGCGGCGGCGCTTCGGGACGATGACGACGTAGCGGCGCGGATTCTCGCCCGCGCTGTAGGTCGTGACACGGCGATTGTCCTGCAGTGCCATGTGGATGATCTTGCGCTCGTGGCGGCTCATCGGCTCGAGGTGGATCTCCTCGCCGATGCGGCACGCCTTGTCCGCGAGATGTCCCGCGAGGCGGATGAGCGTCTCCTCGCGGCGGGCGCGGTAGTCCTCCACGTCGAGGATGATCCGTGCAAAGCCCGTCTCCGGGATTTTGTTCACGACGAGGTTCGTGAGGTACTGGAGCGCGTCGAGCGTCGCACCATGCTTGCCGATGAGGATGCCGAGGTTCTCCCCGTGCATGTTGAAGATCGTGCCCGTGGGCGTATCCGCGCGGTTCAGTGTGACGGAGAGTCCCATCGCGGCAAAGATCTTGCCGAGGAAGCCCTCTGCCGCCGCCGCCATCTCATCGGTGAGCGGGAGGAGCGGTACGTCACTGCGCTCGCGGCGCGGGCGCGGCGGATAGCCGCCCTCACGCTCGCGCGGCCCCTCGTAGCGCGGACGCGCATTGCCGTAGCCGCGCGGCGCGTCGTCCCGTGCAGGACGCTCTCGCCGCGGGGCAGGTTCGCGCCGCTCGGTCTCCATGCGCGATCCATCGCCTGCCGCAGCGCGGCGTGCGGAGGAGCGCAGATCAGTGTGGTAGCGCTTGGCGCGCGGGTCGAAGCCGTCGTCCTCGCTGCGCGCGGGCGCACTCTCCTCGCGCGGTGCAGCGGTGATGGTCGGCGGCGGCGGGGTCGGGATCTCCTGATGATGCGGACGGATGATGGGACGCGTCGTGACGCGGATGCGCGCCTCGCGTTTGCCCCAGAGCCCGAGGAAGCCGCCCGACGGCTCCTGAATCACCTCGTAGGTGACCTCCTCGCGGCCGCAGCCGAGTTTTTCCAGTGCTGCTGCGAGGGCATCCTCGACGGTCTTGCCTGTCGTCTCGATGATCTCCGCCATTACGCCGCCCCCTTTGCCGTCTTGTCCTCACCGCGGTACATCCACCACTGCTGGGCGATCTGGACTACGTTCATCGTGACCCAGTAGAGGACGAGTCCCGATGGGAAGGTGAGGCTGATCCAGCCGATGAAGAGCGGCATGACGGTCATCATGATCTTCATCTGACCCGTCATCTCACTGGAGGTCATTTTCTGCTGGAGGAAGGTCGTCGCCGCCGAGAGGACGGGGAGGATGTAGTAGGGATCCGGCTCGCTCATGCTCGGCAGCCAGAAGAACGCCGCCGCCTCCGCGCTCGGGAAGGTAAAGTTAAAGAGCGCGTAGTACATGCCCATGAGGATCGGCATCTGTACGAGGAGCGGCAGACAGCCGGCGAGCGGGTTAACGCCCGCCTCGCGGAAGAGCTCGCCCGTCTTCTGCTGGAGCATCTGCGGGTCGTGCTTGTATTTTTCTTGGATTTTCTTCATCTTCGGCTGGATGTCCTGCATCGCCTTCATGGATTTCACCTGCTTGACGGTGAGGGGATAGGTCACGAGCTTGATGAGGATGGTCAGAAGGATGATGGGAAAGCCGTAGCTCTCAAGTCCTGCGGCACTGGTAACGCTGTAAAACGCACCAAGGATCACCTGCAGGATGTGGATGATGGGCGCAAACAGATTGCTGAAAAATTCGATCAAGGATAGTTCCTCCTACGATTGGGACGTTTGGTAGTCGAAGTCGTCTGTATTTCGGATGTTCGGAATCGTTTCGTTACGGTACGGGGTCATAGCCGCCCCGATGAAAGGGGTGACAGCGCAGGATGCGCCGCAGTGCCATCCACCCGCCGCGCCATGCGCCGTAGCGCGTGACCGCCTCCAAGGCATACGCTGAGCAGGTCGGGTAGTAGCGGCAATGCGGCAGAAAAAGCGGCGAAATCGCCGCGCGATAAAAGCGGATGAGGAAGAGCAGCAGGCGTTTCATCCGTGCTCCCTCCGATGTTTTTCCGATGCGCCGTCAGCAAAGATCCCCGCACGGCGGATGAGGCGGCGCAGGTCCTCGGCGGCGTCCTGCATCTTGCCGTCCGCGAGTCCCGCGCGCCCGATGAGGAGGATCCCCACATCGCCGCGCAGCTCATGCTGCAGACAGCGGTACGCCTCGCGCAGGAGGCGCTTCGTGCGGCTGCGCACGGCGGCACAGCCCAGTTTTTTCCCGGCGGCAAAGCCGACCTTTCCCGCGACACGCGGGTCGCGCAGGACATAGAGGATCATGCTCCGCCCCGCGACCGAGCGCCCCTTTTGATAGACGCACTGAAAGTCGCTGCGGCGCTTGATCATCCTGCTGCGCGGCAGTGTATATCTTTTCTGTTCCATATTCGTAAAAAAGAGGCCACCTGCGGTGACCTCCTGCCCAAAGTCCAGCGATATTACGCCGAAAGTTTCTTTCTTCCGCGCTGACGCCTTCTCTTGAGTACGAGGCGGCCGCCTTTCGTCTTCATGCGCTCACGGAATCCATGCGTCTTTTTTCTCCAATGATTGTTCGGCTGAAATGTTCTCTTCACCTCTCGTCACCTCCTTTTCTGCTGCAACGCGCGGCACATACCGCCGCGCAGGTAGTCTCGCGTGTGAATCAGGTCACATTATAGACGAAAAAACGCGCGTATGTCAAGGCACACGGGCATGATTTCGCCCTTTTTTTGGTGGATAAGACCAAAGCACCTGTTGATAAGTCCGCTTTTTTTTGATAAAATATCTCTTGGTTCATTGTGGAAAACCTGTGAAAACATCGTGCATAATTTTCGATCTTCACGGATTACCTAGCGTTTCACATCGGAAGAGTTATCCACAAGTGTGAATAACTCTGTTGATAACAAATTTTTACGAAGGGACAAAATTGTATGTCCGAAGAAAAGAACCTCGCCGACCTGTGGCAAAAAGTGCTGGATAAGACCAGCGGAATCATTCACGAAGACGCAGTAAAGAAGTGGATTTTGCCCATTGTGCCCGTTTCACTCAACGATAAGGAACTGCTGCTTGCCGTTGGCGAAGATATCCAGAAGCAATACGTAGAATCACGTCTGGGTGCACTGTTCGGTGATGTCATACAAAAGGCGCTCGGTGCCGGCTATACGTTCCGGATCGTTATTGATCCGGCGGCAGCATCCCAGAAAGAGCCGCCTGCGGCGAAGGAAATCCCGGTGGAACCCGCCATGGCAGAGGAGGCCGCCGCCGGGCATATCGCCGCGAACGAGCAGGCGACATACCCCACGCAGGGCAGTCTCCCGCTCACGCCGCCCGAGACGCATACGCCGGCGCCGGACGACGCGACGACGCTCAACCCGAAGTATACCTTTGAGGCGTTCGTCACAGGTCGCTCGAACCAGTTCCCCTACGCCATGGCAAAGGCCGTCGCTGACGCGCCGGGGCTCCCCTCGCACAACCCGCTCTTCATCTACGGCGGCGTGGGGCTCGGCAAGACGCATCTCATGCACGCGGTCGGCCACAAGATCCTCGCCGACGATCCAAAAAAACGCGTCCTCTATATCGCGAGCACGGACTTTACGAATGAATTCATCCGCTCCATCCGCGAGAAGAATATGGACGCATTCCGCGAGAAATACTACCATATCGACGTGCTGCTGATCGACGATATCCAGTTCTTTGCGGGGCAGGAGCAGACGCAGACGGAGTTTTTCCAGACGTTCAACAAGCTGCGCGACAACGGCAGCCAGATCATCCTGACCTCGGATCGCCAGCCGCAGGATGTCAAGGGGCTCGAGGATCGTCTGATCTCGCGCTTCGCAGGCGGTGCGCCCGTCGATATCCAGCCGCCGGAGTTCGAGACACGCGTCGCGATCCTCCAGAAAAAAGCACAGAGCGAGGACGTCGATATCCCCGCCGATGTGGTGACCTATATCGCGAGCCGCGTGGACAGCAACATCCGCGAGCTCGAAGGTGCCCTCACGCGCCTCATCAAATACGCCTCCATGATGCGCATGCCGATCGACGAGACGACCTGCGTCGCTGCGCTCGGCAACTATCTGCGCGGGGAGAAGGGGCGCCGCATCACGATGGAGATGATCGAGCGCATCGTCTGCACGCATTTCAAAGTGACGAGCGAGGACATCCGCTCCTCGAAGCGCAGCAACGACATCGCCTATCCGCGCCAGATCGCCATGTATCTCTGTCACGAGATGACGGAGGTATCGTGGCCGACGATCGGCGGCTTCTTTAACCGCGACCACTCGACGGTCATCCACGCGCACAAGAAGATCCAGAGTCTCACAGAGAGCGATCCTGCAACCGATGCACTCATCAAGTCGCTCTCCATCCAGATCCGCGGGATTTAACGAATCGCTGATCCGTCGCGCCGAATCGATCCGTGCTTCTTCTACCCCATCGACCGTACGTCCCCTGTGGACAACACTGTGCAGGAGACGTCTCATGACATGTGGACGTACTGTGGAAAAATGACTCATCCACTACCGATCTGTTTAAATTGTGGATAAGTCAGGCATAACTCGGCCTCAATTATCCACAGGCACAGGCCCGCCACAACTAGAGATTTTCCCATTTTCCACATATCCACAGCGCCTACTACTACCGTTACTATATTTATATACATCACGTGGCCATCGAAAACCCCACGCCGCACAGAAAGCGAAAGGACTCATCATGAACATCACCCTGCCCAAGAGCGACCTGATCGCCGCGCTGCAGATCGTCAGCAAAGGCCTCTCGACCAAGCCGCAGACCCCGATTCTCTCCGGTGTCTACATGAACGCCAGAGAAGGACAGCTCGAACTCCAGACCACGAACTATGAGCTGGGCTTTATCGTCACCATTCCCGCCGAGATTCACGGCACCGGCACCGCCGTTCTCCCCGGAAAGTATCTCACAGAGTTCGCACGCAAACTGCCTGCTGAGGAGGTCTCGATCAACACGGAGAGCTCCGACGGGCTCGCCGAGATCCGCTCGGGTACGGTACGATTCACCCTGCGCACGATGGAGGTTACGGACTTCCCTGTATTGCAGCGTATGGACGGGACGCTGCAATTTACCATCAAAGATCGTGTCCTTGCACGTCTCGTCAAAAAATCTGCCTTTGCCTGTCTCAAGGAGGAGCAGCGCGACCGGCGTCCGATCTTCACGGGCTGCCAGCTCGAGGTCGAGGGACGCGAGGTCACGTTCGCTGCGACGAACGTCCATCGTCTCGCGGTCAAGAGCGAGCAGCTCGAGGAGGAGGCAGGGCAGATCCGCGTCATCATCCCCGCACGCTTTTTAGAGGAAGTAACACGGACAATGAACAGCGATGTGCCGTCTGATGTCCATGTGTCGTGTTCCTATAATCAGATCAGTGTATCGTTCGACAACATCTATATGACCTCGCGGCTCATTGAGGGCGCATTCCCCGACTATCGCCGCGTCATTCCGCAGGATGCGAATATCCGCACGAAGGTGACGCTCGATGTCGCGGCATTTTCGGCCGCCGTCGATCGCGCCTCACTCATTGCGCGTACGGATCAGTACAATATCGTGAAACTGCGCTTTGCGGACGGGATGATGTGCATCTCCTCGAACAGCCCCGAGATCGGTGAGGCGGAGGAGACGATCGCGGCGCAGGTCGAGGGCGATGATGTGACGATCGCGTTCAACGCCTCCTATCTGATGGATGCGATGAAGTCGCTTGACAGCGATACGTGCATTCTCTCTTTGCAGGGCTCAAACGAGCAGGGGGTCAACCTCTCGCCGATCACGATCCGCGAGGAGGCCGATCCGAACTATATCTATGTGGTAACGCCTGTGAGGACGCACTGACGTAATGGATATCGCGATTCATACCGATACGATCCAGCTGGATCAGTTTCTGAAACTGGCGGGGGCCGTGGCGAGCGGCGGCGAGGTCAAGTCACTCCTCGCAGAGGGCATGATCCTGCGCAACGATGTGCCGGAGACGGCACGGCGGCGTAAGCTCGTCCCCGGTGATGTCATTACGATTGATGGCAGTAATACATACCGCGTCGTGCGCGTGTAACGATGCAGATCACAGAGCTGACGCTGCGCAGCTATCGCAGCTATGAGACGCTGCACCTCGCGTTCGACCCCGGGGTGCAGATCTTTCTCGGCGCGAATGCACAGGGCAAGACGAATATCATCGAGGCGCTCTACTACGCCGCCTTTGGACGCTCCCATCGCACATCGAGCGATGCGGAGCTCATTCGCGCGGGGGCAGACGGTGCACACATCGGTCTTTCGTTTCGGCGGCACGATGTGCCGGGCGAGCTCTCCTTTACCTTTGCCCGTGGGGCGCGGCGGCGCATTACCTACGCAGGAGAGAGTCTGCGCCAGCGCGACCTCGTCGGTCTCCTGCCGATGGTGCTCTTTTCCCCCGAGGATCTCTTTCTCGTCAAGGGGGCGCCGGCGCTCCGCCGACGCTATCTCGATGCGGAGCTCTCGCAGGCGAGTCCCGCCTACTACGGTGAGCTCCTGCGCTATACGCGCATCCTGAAGCAGCGCAACGCCGTGCTGAAGGATATCCGCGAGCGTCTCGCCGCACCGGACGATCTCCCTCCGTGGGATGCGCAGCTCGCAAGGAGTGCCGCCTACATCGTGACGCGTCGTATCGCGGCAGTCGCTCAGCTCGGTGCGCTCTCCGCGCGCGTGCAGGCGGTGCTCGCGGCGGGCGAGGAGCTGACGCTCGCCTATGAGATCGCAGGCGCGGGGGCAGAGGACTTTGCCGAAGACGACATGACAGAGTCACTCCATCTATGGTATAATAAGATGCTATGCGAGGGGCGTGCGCGCGATATTGCGCGGGCGGCGACGGGCGTCGGCCCGCATCTCGATGATCTCGTCCTGCGCGTCGGCGGCATGAGCCTCAGGAGCTATGGCTCGCAGGGGCAGCAGCGTACGGGCGCGCTCGCGCTGAAGCTCGCGGAGCTCTTTTACCTGCAGGAGAATATCGGCGAGGCGCCGATCCTCCTCCTCGATGATGTGATGAGCGAGCTCGATGCCGACCGCCGCCGCGCCCTCCTCGACTTCATCCGCCACGAGCACATCCAGACCTTTATCACGGCGACCGATGCGGCGTATTTCCCCGCAGAGAGTATGGGGACATATCGGTATGTGGAGGCGGGGACGGTGCGGGAGAGTTAAGGAAGCACTGATAAATTCAGCACCATCATCTTGACGCATCTTTTTTGCCCGTACTTCGGCGGAAAATCCTCCACAGAGCACCACTCTGCGTCCGGTTTTCCACCTTGTTCGGACGAAAAAATCTACGCCAATCTGACGGACTTCATTTTATCAGTGATTCCTTAAGGATTCGCATAGATTTTCCGTTGATGTGTGGAGAAGATGCGTCAATGTCATGCAGCGGAATGTATCCATGTTGCCTTAGCCTCCCCCGTACGATACGGGGGAGGGGGACCGCGCAAGCGGTGGAGGGGGCGCCATGGACGTATGGGATACCCAATCCGATGTATCGATGCGGGATTGACACAGAGGAGGAAGAGACGTGCGTACAACACTTGGCACGGCGGGTGCGGGCGACGATGTGCGCGCCGCGATTCGTCGCCTCGGCCCCTCCTTTGAGCGCGACTACATCACGCACACGACCCTCTCCCACTGGCCGGATATCATGGGGGAGATGGTCGCACGCCGCGTGCGTGCCGTCGCGGTGCGCGACAAGAAGCTCTTTCTCTATGCGCCCGATGCGGTCTGGAAGAACGAGATGCGCATGAGTGCGCCAGAGATCGTCCAGCGCGTCAACAACTACGCAGGCGGACGCATGGTGACGGAGATTGCCTTTGCACGGACGATGCGCCCCGCTCTGCAGATGCCAGACGATGCCGCAGCGGAGACGCCTGCCGCCTATCGGCGTGCGCTCGCACAGACGGGACTGTCGGACGCCGAGATCGCACGCGGGGCGTCGCTCGCCGCCCGAATTGAGGACAGCGACCTGCGCACGCACATTGAGCGCGCGTATCTGACGACGCGCAAGGCGCGGCACCTCAAGGAGGCACGGGGGCTCACCCCCTGTCCTGTCTGCGGACGGTTCGTCAGCGGTGCCTGCATGGACTGCCGCCGCAGCGAGGAGCGCGGCCTGCGGCGCGAGGTACGTGCCATCCTGCGGCGTGAGCCGTGGGCAACGCTCGCGGACATCACGCGGCGGATCCCATCGGCGGATGCACTCATGGTCGGCAGTGAGCGTGCCGACCTCATCCGCAGCATTGCGGGACGCACGGAGTACACGGCACAGGACAGCGAGAATGCGCGCCTCCTCACCATGCTGCACCGCGGCCTGCCGCCCGAGCAGGTCACACCGAAGAAGATACAGATCACCTTCTGGGAACTGCGCAACGAGCTCATCACCACGCGTGAGTTCTGGGAAGAGATGAAAAAACGCAGGGCGAAGAAATCGTAGGGGGTGACACCCATGATTCTCAGTATTGATGAAATCCGTGATAAAATCCGCCCCATCTGCGAGAAATACAAAATTGAAAAGGTATGGCTCTTCGGCTCGTATGCACGCGGCGAGGCGCGTGAGGACAGCGATGTTGACTTTCATATGAAAGTTCCTAAGGGGATAGGGCTGTTTGGGCTCGGTGGTATTTATGCAGACCTCGAAGAAGCCCTGGGCAAAGAAATTGATCTGATTACGAGAATCCCGGAGGAGAATAAAATCTTCAAGAAGTACGTCGAAAGGGAGGAGATACTTCTTTATGATCGTCAGCGAGAAGGATGCGCAGATCCTGCAAATTATCGTAAAGCATTGTGATGAGATTATAGAAATTTCTCGTCTTTTTGGAAAATCAAAAAAAGAATTCATAGAAAACTATGCATATCATAGTTCTTGCTCTATGCTGATTCAGACCATCGGAGAGGTTGTAAAAAAAATCTCGTCAGATTTTCTTGAGAAAGTTCCTGGAATTCCATGGAAAGATATTAAGAAAATGAGAAACTTGTTCGCGCACGATTACGACCATAGCCTTGATTTTGAAATTGTTTGGGATACGATTGAACAGAATATCCCAATTCTTAGGGAGGTTTGCGCCCATATCCTGAAAGAAAATAACTATGAGATCATTCGTGTAAAATCTCTGAAATTCCCTAAATAAGAAGTTCAATAGCCCCAAGGAGGACATAATGGCAAAGAAAAATAACCCAAATGAAACGACGGACGAGCAGGCGGAGATCCGTCCGCTGACCCCCGAGGAGGCAAAGGAAGCCGCTGAGATGGCAGATGCGCCCGATCTTACGGGTATCGCGATCTCGGAGGAGGAGATGGGCGATGAGGTGACCGCCGTCGACGCCGACTACGGCGCGGGACAGATCCAAGTCCTCGAAGGACTGGAGGCGGTACGCAAGCGTCCCGGCATGTACATCGGCTCGACATCAGAGCGCGGCCTGCATCACCTCGTTTATGAGGTCGTGGACAACTCCATCGATGAGGCGCTCGCGGGTTACTGCGACACGGTCGGCGTCACGATACACAAGGACAACAGCATCACCGTCACGGACAACGGACGCGGCATCCCCGTCGATATGCACGAGAGCGGCATGCCCGCCGTCGAGGTCGTTCTGACCGTTCTCCATGCGGGCGGTAAATTCGGCGGCGACGGCTACAAGGTCTCCGGCGGTCTGCACGGCGTCGGCGTCTCCGTCGTCAACGCCCTCTCCACGGAGATGGACGTCGAGGTGCGCCGCGACGGGAAAATCTTTGCGATCTCCTTTTCGCGCGGCGTCACCACGACGAAGCTGCACGAGATCGGCACATCTGATACAACGGGCACGCGCGTCCATTTCGTCCCCGACCCCGAGATCTTCACCGTCACGACCTACAGCTTTGACACGCTGAAGCATCGCCTGCGCGAGCTCGCCTTCCTCAACCACGGCATCACGATCACCCTCACCGACGAGCGCGGCACCGAGGTGCGCAGCGAGACCTTCCACTTTGACGGCGGCATCCGCTCCTTCGTCTCCCACCTCAACCGCAAAAAGGAAACGATCAACGAGGAGCCGATCTACTTCAACGGCGTGAAGGACGATATCGTCGTCGAGATCGCCATGCAGTACAACGACAGCTATCAGGAAAATATCTACAGCTTTGTCAATAACATCAACACCGAGGAGGGCGGCACGCATCTCGCGGGCTTCAAGATCGCCCTCACGCGCGCGGCGAACGACTTTGCGCGCCGCCTGAACGTGTTGAAGGACAAGGACGGCAACCTCTCGGGCGAGGACGTGCGCGAGGGACTGACCGCCGTCATCAGCCTCAAAGTGCGCGAGCCGCAGTTCGAGGGGCAGACCAAGACAAAGCTCGGCAACTCCGAGGTGCGCGGCATCGTCGACTCCATCGTCACCGAGGGGCTCACGGAGTACTTCGAGGAGAACCCCGCCGTCACGAAAAAGGTGCTGGATAAGGCGCTGATGGCGTCGCGCGCCCGCGAGGCGGCACGCAAGGCACGTGAGCTGACGCGCCGCAAGAACGCGCTTGAGGTCTCCAGCCTCCCCGGCAAGCTCGCGGACTGCTCCGTCAAGGATCCCGACCAGTGCGAGATCTATATCGTCGAGGGCGACTCGGCAGGGGGTTCTGCGAAGCAGGGACGCGACCGAAGGTTCCAAGCGATCCTCCCGCTGCGCGGCAAGATCCTCAACGTGGAGAAGGCACGCCTCGACAAGATCTTTGCCAATGCCGAGATCCGCACGATGATCACGGCGTTCGGCACGGGCATCGGCGAGGAGTTCGACCTCGCGAAGCGGCGCTACAGCAAGATCATCATCATGACCGATGCAGACGTGGACGGCGCGCATATCCGCACGCTGCTCCTCACATTCTTCTACCGCTACATGAAGCCGCTCGTCGACCACGGGCACGTCTACATCGCGCAGCCGCCGCTCTATCAGATCCGCAAGGACAAGAAGCATTTCTACACCTACTCCGACGATGAGCAGGCGAAAAAGCTCGACGAGATCGGGCGCGACGGCGTGACCATCCAGCGCTACAAGGGACTCGGCGAGATGAACCCCGAGCAGCTCTGGGAGACGACCATGAACCCCGAGGGGCGCACCATGCTGCAGGTCGGCGCAGAGGACGCCGAGGCGGCAGACGAGCTCTTCACCATCCTTATGGGCGACAAGGTCGAGCCGCGCCGCCAGTTCATCGAGGAGAACGCGAAACTCGTACGAAATCTGGATATTTGAGTTAGGGAAGCACTGATAAATTCGGCACAACCATCTTGACGCATCTTTTTCGCCCGCTTTTCGTTAGCAAATCCTCCACATAGCCCCCGCTATGCGTCCGGTTTGCTGCCTCAATCGGACAAAAAATCTACGCCAATCTGAGAGACTGTTTTAGCAGCGCTTCCCTAGAAATTGATAGAGAAAAATCCCCTTGACGCCATGTGTGTCAAGGGGATTCTGTTGCGTATGTTCCTGTGCTATACTAAATGTAAGCACTGTCGAAAGGGCGGTCGAATCTTGCCCCCCGGAAAGGGGGCGATTGGTATGGGAACCTATGAGTTCTTAACATTTCTCGTTGTGTTCACTGTGCTGATCATGTCGGTTAAACGATAAAAGAGAAAACCCCGCCTTGCGTCTACCAAACCCTGGCGGGGAAGTCTCGCTCATTATGGGGGGCGACCGCTAGGCAGTGCCCTTTTGTATCTCTATTCTATCATCTGCACATAACGCCGTCAAGGATTTACATACGTTGTATTCTTTTGACGTATTTTATGATCTATATGGAGGAACTACGATGAAGCAATTTCTCGACCAACTCGCTGTGCCGCATGGGGACTGGACGGCGCTCTTCTCTGCCTGCCTCGGCAAGATGATCAGCGTTCAGCAAGCCTGTGCTGAGTACGTGGTGAAAAACGAGGACTGGAACGTCGATCTGGAGCGTGGCGTGATCAGCTTCGGCACGCGCGAATACCCGCTCCAGTTCATCGGCAGCGAGTCTGCATCGAGCGGCACATGGCTCTGGGGCTGGGAGAACATCAATGATTTCCCCGAAAAGATCATCCGCCTCGCGCGTGAGACGAGGGAGTTCGGTGCAGCGCAGCAGATCGAGGCACTGACGACGGACGAATTCGACCTGAACGATACCTATAACGGGCACAACCTCTCCATCGTTGCCTGCGGACTGGCGGACGGATACGCCTACTATCGCTGCCCGCATAACGGCGGCGCATTCTTCGTCGGTATCTCGGATGTGCCGGATGCGGTCTTTGATCCCGTTGACTTTCCACGTTTTATTTCGACGGTGTCACAGTGCATCCAGCAGTTCGATGTGGATCACCGCCTCCTGGTCGAGGGATTCCTGCGCTGGAATCAGACGCCGTACGAGTGGCACGGGTCACGCATCACGGCACATTTCACGCAGGATCTCATCATCGCCTTTGAGGATGTGGATGGAGCGCAACGCATCTCCACCATGCGGAGCATCTGACTCCGATCAGAAATCCCCTTGATGCAGCATGGCATCAGGGGGATTTATTTATGCCATATACGTGTTTCTGTGATCGTGTAGTTTTCTCAAAAGAAGATATTGTATCTATTGAAATTCTATTTTGTCTGTGGTATTTCTAGGGAATCGCTGATAAAACAGTCTCTCAGATTGGCGTAGATTTTTTGTCCGAACAAGGTGGAAAACCGGACGCATAGCAAAGGCTATGTGGAGGATTTTCCACCGAAGTGCGGGCGAAAAAGATGCGTCAAGATGGTAGTGCTGAATTTATCAGTGCTTCCTTAAGATGGTCGTGCCGAATTTATCAGTGCTTCCTTTACATTTCTCGTTGTGTTCACCGTATTGATCATGTCGGTTAAACGATAAAAGAGAAAACCCGCCTCATGCATCCAAACTGTAGGCGGGGTTCTCTGCCAAAAATGAGGGGCAGCCATCTATCCGGCAGTGCCCTTTTGTATCTCTATACTAACATCTGTGCGCCGCATCGTCAAGATTGCTGTGCGCTTTTTGCATACGAAACGGCTCTGTGTGACCGAAAGGACACGCAGAGCCGTTTTGCTGTCAATGCCGCACGCAGCATTGTGTGTGTTGGGACATCATGAACAATAGCATCAGAGACGCACTCATGGTTTCAATGCCGCACGCAGCATTGTGTGTGTCGAGACAACTCTGTAAAGGTGAAGATTACCTTCACTGGAGAGTTTCAATGCCGCACGCAGCATTGTGTGTGTCGAGACGCTGTGTCCCGCAGCCCTTGTCCCGCGCGGGCTGAGAAGGCATTTTGGAAAGACGCGCTTTTTTGCGCCGTTTTTGGCGTCTGCGGATGAACTCTGCCCCGAAAAGTGGGGGAGCCATCGGCGCTGTCCCTTGTGCGGTGCGGGCTGCACCGTTTTGGAAAGACGAAACGGCGGAATGCGGCTTTGCGCCCGTGCCGGAGCACTTTCCATTTCCTTCTCTTCTTATCTTAAGATAGCACACGCTTCGTTCTTTTTCAATGACGTTTTTGCGTCGATGCAGAGAGGTCGGTAAAAAATATATTGTACCTATTAAAATTATATTTTATCTGTGCTATATTACTATTGTAATTAATGAAATTATAAAATAAAAATCAAATGGAGGGATTTATGATGAAAATTGCAGTTGTGGCATCCAATGGAAAGGCGAGCCGTGCGATTATTGAGGAGCTTGTGGCACGCGGACATGAGGTTACGGCGTTTGCACGTCATGAGAATCAGAGTGCGGCGAAGCATTTTGTGCAGAAGGTCATTCTAGGGAATCACTGATAAAATGAGGTCTGCCAGATTGGCGTAGATTTTTTCGTCCGAACGAGGTGGAAAACCGGACGCAGAGTGGTGCTCTGTGGAGGATTTTCCGCCGAAGTGCGGGCAAAAAAGATGCGTCAAGATGGTTGTACCGAATTTATCAGT
>NZ_GL397087.1:1613231-1656463 GCF_000146365.1 Selenomonas sp. oral taxon 149 str. 67H29BP | reverse complement strand
GATTCCCTAGATCTGACCAAGGGAGATCTTGCGGGCTTTGATGCTGTGGTGGACGGGTTCGGTGCATTTACGCCGGAGACACTGCCGCTGCACACAAAGACGAGCCAGCATCTCGCTGATCTCGTTGCGGGGACGAATACGCGTCTCTACATCGTCGGCGGTGCAGGAAGTCTCTATGTCGATGCATCGCACAAGGTGCAGCTCCTGGATACGCCGGAGTTCCCGGCGGCGTTCTACGCAGTCGCCAAGGCACAGACTGAGGAACTGGCTGCCCTCCGTGCGCGGAAGGATGCAAAGTGGGTTTTTGTCAGCCCGGCGGCAGAATGCTCCTCGCTGAGATGCCGGAGTATCGCGCGCAGGCGGCGGAGATCGGTGTGTCGGGAGAGCAGCGGCGGCTTCTGCGCGCGCTGATGAATGTGCGTCCGCCGCGCCCGCTTTCGGGAGAATTTCTAGCACTGCAGGATGAGCTGCTCTCAGCGGAGCGTGAGACGCGCGGCGTGGTGGATGTCATGGCGCTCCCGTCCGTCGCGTCTGATGCGCGTATTGCCCTCTATGCTCCGTGCGGCGGACTGCGTGCTCATCGTCCCCGTGCGGCATGCGCTGCGGATAGCGATTCCTTAGTTTTTGCATCCGATCGATTTTCTTGTCCCATGCGTGTGCCTATGCTATACTATTTTCTGTATCACGATGTCCATAAAAATAATAAAAGTAATAATAATAAATAATAACGCAAAATATGGAGACAGAGGATGAGCGATACCATTTACATCGAGCCGGATCTATCGTATCTGGAGGATCGTCTGGATGCGCTCGGTGATTTTGTCGGTGCGGCACACTCGGAGATCCATGCTGTCGGGCGCAGTGTCAATGATCTGCGTGAGGACGTGACGTCTCTGACGCAGGATTTTCATGCCTATGCGGCAAAACAGGAGCGGACGAACCGCATCCAGCTCGCGGAAATCCGTCTGGTGAAGCTGCGGCAGGAGATCGAGCATCGATTCGGCCACTATGCGGAGATCCGCCGCATGGCGCGCGGCATTCTGGAGGCGAATGATCTCGCGGTCGTGCGGCGGGACACGCTGCGTGCGGCGGCAGAGGAGCTCATGCTCCATGCGCCCGGCTACTGGCTGGCACCGGCACTCGTTGCACTCGCGGCGTGGATCAGCGACGAGGAGGAGGTCGCAAATCGCGCATGCGCGGAGGCACTCCATCGTGACGATGAGAGAACGTCGCTCTTTTTTGCACTCGTCTGCCGCCGTTTTGGACGAAAAGAGGCAAGCCTGCACTGGCTGCAGCGCTACTTTGCCGGACTGGATGGCGGGGCGCTCGACCGCAAGGCGGCCATTGTCATTGATGCCTATGTGTCAGGCCTCCTCGGCCGCGATGCGGACGGGCTCATCCGCCATAGGATCGACGGCTGGATCGATCGGTTCAGCCGGGTATATAGTTTTGCCGCTGCGCAGGAAAAACGCTGGTATGAGGCGATGAAGGCGATGTGCCCCGCGCCGCCCGCAGAGGGCAGTTTTCCCTATCTGAGGGTGCATGCCAGATCGGCATCGGAGGTGCTGGAGCATACGCTCTCGTGTGCGCGTCTCTATGAGAAACTCAGCACACATTTTCAGCAGATCGTCACGCAGACGGCGCCGCCCCGCACGCTGAAACAACAGCTGGACAGCATCCTGGAGCGTCTGGCCGCCGATTTCGATGCGGCGGAAAAGCCGCTGCACATGGAGTCGATCCTTGAGAAGCTGGTCATCCATGAGGGCGGCAGGGAGGATCGTGCGCGCAACATTTTGGCGGAGAAGGTGAAGGCATTCGACGAGCGGCGTGACTTCATGCAGCTCCTGTCGGATGCGGCAATACACCCGCAGGAGATGCAGGCGAGCCCCGCACTGCAGAAAATGGCGCTTGCCCTTGGGCGTGATTCGATTCTTTCCGCCTTTCGCGATATTGTCGCGGAGAACCGCGCCGACATCCCGCAGACCATCAAATTTAAGATTCTTGCATTTGATAACGAGACAGAGGACGGCTCCAATGAGGAAAAACTGCTGCGGTTATTTGTCACGTGGAACGACGTTCAGCGCATGATCCGCATGCGTCCCTATGGGCTGTCCTCACAGGAAAAACTCTTCCGATGGATATGGCTCCTTCCCGTGCTGCTCGGTCTCTACGGTGGGGAGGTATACTGGACGGCACTCGGCATCGCCGCCGGCGCGGTGATCTTTAACGCGTACATCAAGGCGAAGAAACGCATGGACAGCATCCATGCGCGCATTACGGAGGAGTATCAGAAACAGGAGGAGGAGGGTACGCAGATGCTCCGCGGGGTGATCGCGGAGATCGTGGACTACCGCACGGAGATCGCGCGGCTCGATGCGGAGAGCGAAAAGGTCATTGACCTCCTGCAGGGATTGAACCCGGCACAGTTTATGGCATCAGCGGACGGCAGTCGGCACGTGCAGGTATGAGGTGGTATCTTTTCGCTGAGGGATCACAAAACGGCGGAAAAAACATAAAAGAAGGACGATGACACGAGGAGGATGTGACCGGACCTCGCATGATCGTCCTTTTTATTGCTGTTTTTCTTAAGGTACCGCTGATAAAATCGGCAGAATCGTCGATCGCAATATGTTTATCCTATGAAAACGAAAAATATTTTCTTTTATTAACGATAAATAGATATTTTTCAATTATTTTGTGAAAAATAATTGAAAAATATCACAGATTATGTTATATTGTAGGAGATTTCGGACGAGTTTTATCGAAAGGAGAATTGCATTGCGTATCATTTATACCGACACCTATCAGAATATGAGCAAGGAAGCGGCGAAGATCCTTGCGGGGCAGCTCTGGGTCAAACCGGACTCGGTTCTGGGGCTTGCCACAGGCAGCACGCCGGTCGAGCTCTATCAGAATCTGGTTTGGCTGCATGAGGCCGTGGGGCTGGATTTCTCCGAGGCAACGTCGTTCAATCTGGACGAGTATGTCGGTCTGCCTGAGGGCGATCCGCAGAGCTATCACCGCTTTATGCACGAGAATCTCTTTGACCATGTGAATATACGGAAGGATCACATCTTCTTCCCGAATGGCATGGCAAAGGACTCAGACGCCGAGGCAGCGCGCTACGAGGCGGCGATTGCGGCGGCGGGCGGCATCGATATGCAGCTTCTTGGAATCGGGCGCAACGCGCACATCGGCTTCAACGAGCCGAGTGATGCATTCGCACGGACGACGCACAAGGTGGTGCTCAAGGAGAGTACCATCGAGGCCAATTCACGTTTCTTCTCCTCCCCGGATGAGGTGCCGCGTGAGGCAATGAGCATGGGCATCGGTACGATCTTCCATGCACGTCATATCGTCCTCATGGCGAGCGGCGCGGAGAAGGCAGAGGCGGTGCGTGATGCGGTATGCGGTACGATTACGCCGCGCGTCCCCGCCTCCATCCTCCAGCTGCATCCACAGGTCACACTCATCGTTGACCGTGAGGCGGGCGCGCTGCTGCGGGAATCGAGTGATACGAAATGAGAGCCATCCAAAACGGCGTTCTCATTCTGCCGAGCGCGGACGGACATTTTACCGCGCAGGAGGGGCTTGTCCTCTGCTATGATGAACGCATCACGAACATCCTGCCGGCGGCAGAGTTTCGTGCAGCCGATGCCGAAACGGTGATTGATGCAGCAGGTGCGTATGTTGCTCCCGGATTTCTGAACGTTCACATTCACGGATGTGACGGCGCAGATACGATGGATGAGGATGCGGACGCCCTCCGCCGCATCGCCGCATTTCAGGCGCGGACGGGTGTTACCTCCTTCCTGCCGACCACGATGACTTGTGCCTTTGATGCCGTAGAGCGCGCACTTGTGCGTATCCGCCGCGCGATGAATGCCGATGGCACGGGGGCGCGCGTCCTCGGTGCACACATGGAGGGCCCCTTCATCAGTCCCGCGAAGAAGGGAGCACAGGACGAGCAGTACATTCTGCCGCCCGCATTCGCGAAGATCGCGCCCTATGCAGATGTCATCAAGATCATCACGATCGCGCCCGAGATGCTGACAGAGGAGGACTTTATTGCGCAGTGCCGCACGCACGGCATCATCGTCTCGCTTGGCCATACGGCGGCGGACTACGATACGGCGCACACCGCGATTCGCCGTGGTGCAGGTCATATCACGCATCTCTGCAACGCCATGACGGGGCTGAATCACCGCCGTCCCGGTGTTCTCGGCGCGGCGCTTGACAGCGATGCGAACTGTGAGCTGATCGTCGATAACGTCCACGTCCACCCTGCCATGCAGCACATCATCTACGCGGCGAAGCGCGGTGCGCACATCATCCCCATCACGGACTCCCTGCGTGCCTGCGGGCTCGGCGACGGCGTCTCGGAGCTCGGCGGGCAGAAGGTATTCGTCAAGGGAACGCTTGCGACACTCGCGGACGGAACCATCGCGGGCAGTGTGCTCTGCCTGAATCACGGACTTTCGATTTTTCGTGAGAACACGGGTGCGTCCATCCCCGCTGTCGTGGAGACGGCGACGCGCACCCCGGCCGAGGAGCTCGGTGTCTATGACCGTCTCGGCTCGCTCACGGTCGGAAAATATGCCGATATTGCGATCTTCGATGAGCAGTTCCACATACATCACACAGTGATTGGCGGGCGGGATTGTTTTTGAAGAATAAATATATAACAATTACTAAAAATAGAAATAAATTCAAATAAATTGGAGGCTGTTTCAATGAATTTCTTTGACAAGGTCAAGGGAAAGCTCATTATTTCCTGTCAGGCACTCGCGGACGAACCGCTCTGCAGTCCATTCATCATGGGGCGCATGGCACGTGCGGCAAAGGAAGGCGGCGCCGTCGGCATTCGCGCACAGAGTGTGGCGGACATCGATGAGATCCGTGCCGTCACCCAGCTGCCCGTGATCGGTCTTATCAAGCAGACCTATGCGGACTCGGAGATCTATATCACGGCGACCATGCGCGAGGTGGAGGCATTGATCGGGACGGGCTGCGAGATGATCGCCCTCGATATGACGAATCGTGAGCGCCCGCAGGGGACGGATGTGCGTGACCTTATTGCACGAATTCATGCGGCGCATCGCCTCGTGCTCGCCGATATTTCGACCTATGAGGAGGGTATGAAGGCAGCGGAGCTCGGCGCGGATGCCGTCTCGACCACGATGTCGGGCTATACGCCGTACAGCCCGCAGATCGCGGGGCCGGACTTCGCGCTGATGCAGCGTCTTGCGAAGGATGCGCCCGTGCCTGTCTTTGCGGAGGGGCGCATCAACACGCCGGAGGAACTGGTACAGGCGATGCAGACGGGTGTCTTCGGTGCGATTGTCGGCTCTGCCATTACGCGTCCCCAGCTGATTGCACGGCGCTTTACCGAGGCGATTGCATAATATATAGAGATAAAATTACTGAGCAATCTCTTGCAAGTGATATTGCTCAGTGAGAGATGTTATTATTTTATTCAAAGGAGAAATTATTATGAGAGATCTTAAGGGACTTTATTCCGCACTGCTCTGCTCGTTCCATGAGGACGGCACGATCAACGAGAAGGGACTGCGCCAGATCATCCGCCACAACATCGACCACAACAAGATGGACGGACTCTATGTCGGCGGCAGCACGGGCGAGAACTTCATGCTCTCGACGGAGGAGAAAAAGCGCATCTTTGAGATCGCGAAGGACGAGGCAAAGGACGATGTCACCCTCATCGCGCAGGTTGGTTCGATCAACCTCAAGGAGTCCATCGAGCTTGCGAAGTTCGCGACGGATCTCGGCTATGATGCGCTCAGCGCAGTCACGCCGTTCTACTACAAGTTCAGCTTTGATGAGGTACGTCACTACTACGAGAGCATCATCGCGGATGTGGACAACCGCATGATCATCTACTTCATCCCGTTCCTCACAGGAGTCAATATCAGCATCCCGCAGTTTGAGAAGCTGTTCGCGAACAAGAAGATCGTCGGCGTCAAGTTCACGCAGGGCGACTTCTACCTCCTGGAGCGCATGCGCAAGGCGTTCCCGGACAAGCTCATCTTTGCCGGATTCGATGAGATGCTCCTCCCCGCGACGGTACTCGGCATCGACGGTGCAATCGGCTCGACCTACAATGTCAACGCGGCGCGCGCCCGTCAGATCTATGAGCTCACCCGTGCAAACAAGATCAGCGAAGCACTCGAGGTACAGCACATTACGAACGATCTCATCACGGATATCCTCGATAACGGTCTCTACGGAACGATCAAGCTGCTTCTCGCGGAGCAGGGCATCGAGGCAGGCTGCTGCCGTGAGCCGATGAAGCCGTACACGCCGGAGATGCGTGCACGTGCCAAGGAGATCTACAAGAAGTATTTCTGAGAAGATTGGTATCGTGTGCAGCCGCATCCAAAGCCTTCCCCGCACGTCGGGGGAGGGGCGCGCTGCTTCCCCCATTCACATCACAATAGGAGGAGATTTTCATGCATGAGGGATTTACCTGGATTGATACGGCAGTCCTCATCATCTACCTGCTCGGCGTCCTCCTGGCAGGTCTCTACTATTCAAAAAAGGAAATGAAGGGCAAGGAGTTCTTCAAGGGCGACGGCACCATCCCCTGGTACGTTACCTGCGTCTCCATCTTCGCGACGCTGCTCAGCCCGATTTCCTTCCTTGCCATCCCGGGCAACTCGTATCACGGCTCGTGGATCTTCTGGTGGGCGCAGCTCGGTATGCTGTTCGCCATCCCACTCACCATCCGCTACTTCCTGCCGATCTACAGCCGCCTGGAGATCGATACGGCGTATCACTACCTCCAGAAGCGTTTTGAGAGCGGCAAACTCCGTATCCTCGGCGCACTCATGTTCATCGTCTTTCAGCTCGGACGCATGTCCATCATCATGTATCTGCCGTCCGTTGCACTCGCGGAAGTTACGGGGATCGATGTCAACCTGCTGATCGTCGTCATGGGGGTCATCGCCATCATTTATTCCTACTCCGGCGGACTCAAGGCGGTGCTCTACACCGATTTTATCCAAGGCACGGTTTTGATTGTCGGCATCGCTCTCTCGCTCGTCGTCATGATCGGCAGCATCCACGGCGGCTGGGGAACGGTCTGGGATACACTCACCACGGGGCATAAGTTCCTGCTCGAAAACGAGGTCTGGTTCAGCCCCGATATCGTATCAAGCAGCGTCTTTATTACCTTTATCGGCGGCGGTCTCGTCACGTTCGCATCCTATGTATCCAGTCAGGACATCGTCCAGCGGTTCACCACGACGACCGACATGAACCAGCTGCGCAAGATGACACTCGGCAATGGAGTCATTTCCATCTTTGCCGCGACGGTGTTCTTCCTCGTCGGTACCGCACTCTTCGTGTTCTATCAGCAGAACCCCGGCCTTCTCATGACCGACCGGCGCGATCTCGTGCTGGCGGCGTACATCACATACGAGCTGCCCACGGGTCTGACGGGCATCCTGCTGGCCGCGCTCTTTGCCGCCGCGCAGTCCACGCTCTCCACGGGCATCAACTCCGTGGCGACAAGCTGGGTGCTCGATATCCAGTCCGTGCTTCATCCTGAGATGCCGATGAAAAAGCAGACGCGCATCGCGCAGTTCATCTCGCTCGGCATCGGTATCCTCTCTATCGTCGTTGCCATCATCATGGCAGGCAGCGACATCCGCTCGGCGTATCAGTGGTTCAACAGCTTCATCGGGCTTGCACTCGGTGCACTCGCAGGCGTCTTCGTTCTCGGTGCATTCAGCCGCCATGCCAATGCGGCAGGTGCTGTCGCAGGCTTCCTCGTATCGACGGCAGTGGTCATCTACCTGAAGTACTTCGTCCCCTCCGTTTCGTTCTGGTCGTATACCCTCATCACCATCGCTCTCACGCTTGGGGTCGGTACGATCGTCAGCCGCCTCACAGCACCCGGCTATACGGCACCTGCGGGTACGACGGTCTATGATACGAACGGCGCGTCCCGCTGCGATGGGCAGGAGGATGCGGCAGTGTGTCACGTACATAAATAATTCGTTGCTATTCATTACGCCCGGCGCAGCTGCGTCGGGCATTTGTCAAAGGAGAGTTTTATGATCTACGGCAGCATCCATCATGAAGATACCTATTCCTTCCTCCCGCCGCGCATCCGTCAGGCACTTGACTTTGCCCGCACGCATGACCTCGGTGCGCTCCCCACAGGGCGCTGCGAGATCGCGGGCGACGATGTCTATGTCAACATTGCGCACTATACGACGGGGGAGCGCAGCGAAAAGATCTGGGAGGCGCACCGCGCCTACATCGACATCCACGTCCTTGCTGAGGGGACGGAGAAGATCGACGTCAGTCTCATCGAGCGCATGGAGACGCACCCGTACGAGGCGGACAAGGACTATGTGCCCGCCGATGGTGCCGTCACACAGACCACCATCATGCGGCCTGGGGATTTCCTTGTCTGCTTCCCTGAGGACGTGCATCGCTCAGGGGTGAAGGTGGATGCACCGGCACCGCTCAAAAAGGGCATCTTTAAGGTTCGCGTGTAATCTTGGGAGGAACAGACTTTGTATATCTGCATTGACATCGGTGGGACAGATATCAAATACGGCGTCATGGATGTGGCGGGCGAGTTCGCTGTGCATGGCACCCTCCCCACCGAGGCGAAGACGTATGGCGGTCTCGGCATCGTGCGCAAGGTCTCGGACCTCGTTCGTGAGACATGCGGGGTATACGATGTGCGTGGTGTCGCCATCTCTACGGCAGGGATGGTCGATCCCGCGACGGGGGAGATTGTCTATGCACTGGAGGAATCTATTCCACAGTATCGTGGGGTCAACTGGAAAGCCATCATGCGCGAGAATTTTGATCTCCCGGCCTCTGTCGAAAACGACGTCAACTGCGCCGCACTCGGTGAGCTGTGGAAGGGGGCAGGGCGCGGTGCATCCTCACTCTTTGCCATGACCGTTGGTACGAGTATTGGCGGCTGTCTCATCATGGATGGACGCGTTGTGCATGGCGTTTCGCGCAGTGCAGGTGAGATCGCCTATATGCGCGTGCCGGGCGGACGCCTCCATGAGCGCTGCTCCGCCACCTGTCTCGTCGCCTCCGTCTGCCGCACAAAGGGGCTGCCTGCCGGCAGCATCGACGGGCACGCCGTCTTTGACCTCCTCAGGAAAGGAGATCCCGATGCCGCCGAGGAGGTCACGGCACTCATCGACGCACTCGCGGACGCGATCACAAACGTCATCGCAGTCGCGAACCCGGAGCGCGTCGTCCTTGGCGGCGGCATCATGGCGCAGGAGGAGGTGCTGCGCCCGCCCCTTGAGGAGGCACTGCGTGGCCGCCTTCCGCCCCTCGTCTACGAGGCAACCACCATTGCATTCGCCGCTACACAGAACGACGCGGGTATGCTCGGCGCACTCTATCACTTCCTTCAGGAACATGGAAATCTGAGCGTGTCGGTGCTTCCATAGGAACCCATATATTGTGTATAACATGACCCCCAAAAGCCGAAACAATCAAGCTGCTTTCGTGGGCAGATGATTGGCACACAAAGGAGAAAACAGTATGAAACGCTCATTGCATTGCACTGCGCTCGCGGCACTCGTTGCACTTGCGCCGCTCTCTGCTGCGGCTGCTCCCGCCACCGTGGGAAGTCCTGCACTCGCATGGCAGTCGATGGGAACGCTCTCACCCGCAGAGGGGCGGACGGAGAATATCGGCGTTGCGGGACTTCTTCAGGGCACATTTGGCGACTATATCATCGTCGGCGGCGGCGCGAATTTCCCCGATGGTGGGCCGCTCACAGGCGGGGCGAAGGTGACCTATCCCGACGTCTACGTCCTGCGTGCCGAGGAGGCAGGACTCACCGAGACGGATCACGCACAGATGCCGTACCCCGTCGGATACGGCGTATCCGCAACGACACCGGACGGCGTACTCTACTTTGGCGGGAGCACAGACGAGTCGGGAGCGCGTGCCGTGACACGCCTCACCGCGCCGAACGGCAAGCTCCGCACAGAGACGCGGCCCGCGCTGCCCTTTGCCCTCCAGAACGGTGTCGCCGCCTATGACAAGGGCACAGTGTACCTCGGCGGCGGCAAGCAGGACGGCGTGCTCAGCAAGAAGTTCTACACCTACGATGTCAAGACAGGGATGCTGTCATCTCTCCCCGACTTCCCCGGCGAGCCACGCGAGCAGTCGGTCGCAGAATTCCTCGACGGGCGGCTCTATGTATTCAGCGGCGGCGCGAACGTAGCGTACACGGACGGCTATTCCTACGATCCGAAGACACGCGCATGGACAGAGATCAAGGGGACGAACGTGGACGGCACGCCCGTCTCGCTTCTCGGTGCGCGTGCCGTGCGTCTCAATGCGGACGAGATGCTCGTTGTCGGCGGCTTCAACTGCGAGATCTACGACTGGGCAGTATCGAATCTGAACACCCTGCAAGGGGAGGAAAAGGACGCATTCCGCGCACATTACTTCACAATGCCGCCCGAGGACTACCACTGGAACCGGGAAATCCTCGTCTACAGCGCAAAGGCCGACGCATGGCGAAGTGTCGGACAGCTGCCGTTCCCTGCCCCATGCGGCGAGGCACTCGTCATCGCACGCGGCGCACTCTTTTCCATCAGCGGTGAGGTGAAGCCCGGCGTACGCAGCCCGCGCCTCTATCGCGGACTGTTTGTGAAGTGACGAACGCCGCTCTTTGCCCTGCCGCATCCTTCGGACAGCCCAACGAAGGGACTGCCCACAGGAAAAACGCCGCTCTGCGTGGACGGCGTTTTCTTTTTCAAAAAAATCTGCTATGATGAAAGGCAAGAATTGCATGAGGTGATCCAATGAAGATACTCAGCCGGCTTGATGATCTGCCGTTTCGCGTCTCGAAGGGCGACCGCAAGATTATCGCCTGCATCCGTGCTCATCTCACGGAAATCCCGCGCATGACCATTCGTGAGATCGCCCATGCGAGCGGCACGGCAGAGGCGACCTGCACACGCTTCGTTCGAAAGATGGGCTTTGCGGGACTCAGTGATTTCAAGGCGGCACTTGCCGCGGAGGGAGCAGAGCTGGGACGCTATCTCGACCGCGGGAATATCCAAAATGGGGAGACACCGCGTGAGACGGCGCGCAAGCTGCTCTCCGCGAACGTGATTGCCCTCGAAAAGACGCAGGACATCATCGCGGATGAAACGATTGACCGCTGTGCCCGTCTTCTCATCGGCGCACAGCGGATCGCGTTCATCGGACTGGGCTATTCGGGGATCATTGCGCAGGACTCCTGTTTCAAGTTTCTGCGCATTGGCATGAACTGCATCGCGCCGCGCGATAATCACACGATGCGGATGATCGCCGCCATCATGGAGCCGGGCGATGTTATTGTCGCCATTTCGCACTCGGGTGAGACGGCGGACATCCTTGCAACGGTCGATATCGCCCGCGCACGCGGCCTGCGGATCATCTCCCTGACGGAGCATCATCCCTCGCGGCTCCGCAGCGCCTCCGATGTGAGTCTTACCTACATCGCGGCGGAAACTCCTCTCGAGACGGGCTCCATCGCCTCCAAGACGGCGCAGTTCTTCCTCGTTGATCTTGTCTACACCGAGGTGCTGAAGATCCTTCCGCCAAGTGCCATGGAAAAGCGCATCCGAACAACGGCGGCCGTGCGGGAGACAAAGGAGTAAAAACGCTCCATTCAGGCATAGAAAAGCTCCCCCTCCATTGTGGAGGCGGAGCTTTTGTTATTTCAGTGACGGGAAGAGAAGCGTACCCTGATCGAGGCCGTAACGGATCCGCACATTGGCGTCAGAGGCGTAGTCCACGGCAAGGGAGGAGATATGTTCACGTGTGGTGATGTAGTCGCTGGATGCGCGGAGGGCCGGGATGGAGAAGGGGAGGTCGCCGTCCCTTTCGTGCGTTAGAATGAGCGGTGCCTGTTCGCCGTGCTCGGCGATGGCATTCAGGATGATATTGAGGCAATCCCCGCATTGATCGTGTGGCGGGATCGCCATGATGAGTGCTGCCCGATCCTCTGCATGGTAGGTATTCAGAAAGGTATAAACGACGCGTGGCCACACTGCTGCGCTCGGTTCGATTTCAAAGTCTGGGATGAAGTAGGAGATGTGATAGTTCTTTTCACGCAGATCGTTGATGGTCTCCATGATTTCGTCTGGCTCCTCGATCGGTTGAGGAACATCGAATGCGTCAATGAATTGCTGTATATCTCCGTAGAGAAGGGGGGCTGCCTCCACGATCTGCTCTTCGGGCCAGTTCCACCACTTGATGCGCTGCAGTGCAGCGATGGTCTCCGCATCAAATCGATACTTGATGATACGTGCCGGATTGCCAACGACAATGGCGTATGGGGGGACGTCCTTTGCCACAACGGAACCCGCACCGATGATGGCGCCGTTGCCAACGCGGACACCATTCAGGATCATAGCAGCGCAGCCGATCCATACATCGCTGCCGATAACGACCTGATGATAATTGATTGGATCAGAATGCGGGTTTGTCACACCATCCGCTCCGGGAAGAGCGTTCGCGTCTAGGAGCTTGTGTTGGGGATACATTGTTGCACAACGGTAGTCGTGGTTGACTGCAATCTCGAAGAGGAGGCGATGGGAAAGAGTAGAGTATTTTCCTATGAGAATATGACAGGCAGGACTTCCTATTTCGACGGTTGCATAAACGATGTACGTTTTTTCTCCGGCGGTTACAATGGGGATATTGTTATCGATAAGTATTTTTCTTTTTTTAAATTTAAAATCCATTAAATTGATGTTCATTTTCTCTTCTCTCCAACCAACAGCGCAGCGCTCATTCTCATCATACCATAATTTCTTTTATTCGCCTAGGAAAATACAGATAAAACGTCATTTGCGCAGCGCATGGTCTGACGGAGGAACGCCTCCATTGTGCGACGCATATCGCATGGGCGACGGGCGGGCGGCTCGTGCCGGCAGAGGTTTGGGAGGATTATTTAGAGATGTATCGGTGATTCTGCAAAAAAAGCATCGCTTTCTGTGAAAAGAAGCGATGCTTTTTGATATGTAGTTTTTACTCACTCACCTGCGCTGTCGACGATGCGGTTCATGGTTGCCATGGAGGCAACGCGGTCGCTTTCGGCGATGGTCATGAGTTTGACGCCCTGGGTGTTGCGGCTGATGAGGGAGATCTCGTCGACGCTGGTGCGGATGACGATTCCCTCGGTGGTGATGAGCATGAGTTCTTGGTTCTCACGCACGACGCGGATGCCGACGACGGGGCCGGTTTTTTCGGTGACCTTCATGTTGATGAGTCCCTTGCCGCCGCGCGTCTGGGTGCGATACTCGGAGGCGGTAGTGCGCTTGCCGTAGCCGCCCTCGGTGACGGTGAGCACCTCGGAGTCGCTGCGCAGGACGTCCATGGCAACAACCTCATCGCCGTCGGCGAGGGTGATGCCGCGTACGCCGCGCGCAACGCGCCCCATGGAGCGTACGCCGTCCTCGGGGAAGGTGATCGCCTTGCCGCCGCGCGTGCCGAGCATGATGCGGTTCTCACCGTCGGTGAATTTGACGCCGATGAGTTCGTCGTCCTCGTCGAGGTTGACCGCCCTCAGGCCGTTCTTGCGGATGTTGCCAAACTCGGAGAGCGGTGTTTTCTTGACGACGCCGTGCTTGGTGCCGAGGAAGAGGTAGCGGTCGGCGCGGAATTCCTTGACCTGGATGACGGCGGTGATGCGCTCGTCATTCTCGACGGCGAGGAGGTTGACGATGGCCGTGCCCTTTGCCTGCCGTCCGCTTTCGGGGATTTCATAGGATTTCAGCACGAAGGCACGCCCGCGGTTCGTAAAGAAGAGGATATCGTGGTGCGTGGTGGTGATGAGGAGGTCGCTGACGATGTCGGTTTCCTTGGTCCCCATGCCGCGCACGCCGACGCCGCCGCGCCGCTGGCGGCGGTAAGTATCGAGCGGGATGCGCTTGATGTAGTTGTTCAGGGTGAGGGTGACGACGACGTCCTCCTCGGCGATGAGGTCTTTGATGTCCATCTCACTCGCATCAAAGGTGATTTCTGTGCGGCGTTTGTCGCCGTATTTGTCACGCACTTCGATGAGCTCGTTTTTGATGATGGCAAGTACCTTCATGCGGTCGGCAAGGATGCCCTTGAGTTCTTCGATCAGTTTCAGTACCTCTTGGTACTCCTCTTCGATTTTCTCGCGCTCGAGGCCGGTGAGGCGCTGGAGGCGGAGGTCGAGGATGGCCTGTGCCTGTTTCTCGGTGAGTTTGAAGCCGTCCATGAGTGCCGTGCGTGCGATGTCTGCCGTGCGGCTTTCGCGTATCGTTGTAATGACAGCGTCCAGATGGTCGAGTGCTATTGTCAGTCCTTCGAGGATATGGGCACGTGCCTCTGCCTTTGCCAGTTCATAGCGGGTGCGCCGCGTGATGACCGTTTCCTGATGGTCGATGTAGTGCTCAAGGACGTGCTTGAGGTTCATGATGACCGGCTGGCCGTCGACGAGCGCGAGCATGATGACGCCGAAGCTGTCCTGCAGCTGGGTGTGTTTGTAGAGCTGGTTGAGGATGACGTTCGGCGCGCTGTCACGGCGCAGTTCGATGACGATGCGCATGCCGCTGCGGTCGGATTCGTCGCGCAGGTCGGTGACGCCGTCGATCTGTTTGTCGCGGACGAGTTCGGCGATTTTCTCGATGAGGCGTGCCTTGTTGACCTGATACGGGAGTTCGGTGACGATGATGCGCGGTTTGCCATTGCTCATCGTTTCGATGTGGGCGCGTGCGCGCATTTTGATGACGCCGCGTCCAGTGGTGTATGCCTTGCGGATTTCCTCGGTGCCGAGGATGAGTCCCGCCGTCGGGAAGTCGGGTCCCTTGATGACGCCCATGAGTTCGTCGATGGTGGTGTCGGGGTTGTCGATGAGCATGAGGGTGCCGTTGATGACCTCGACCATGTTGTGCGGCGGGATGTTGGTCGCCATGCCGACGGCGATGCCCGCGGTGCCGTTGACGAGGAGCTGCGGGAATTTCGCGGGGAGGACGGTCGGTTCTTTCTCCGAGCCGTCGTAGTTGTCCGTAAAGTCGACGGTTTCCTTGTCGATGTCGCGCAGCATGAGCTCGGCGATTTTCGACATGCGCACTTCGGTGTAGCGCATGGCGGCGGCAGAGTCGCCGTCGACGGAGCCGAAGTTGCCGTGGCCGTCCGCGAGCATGTAGCGCATGGAGAAGTCCTGCGCCATGCGGACGATGGCGTCGTAGACGGAGCTGTCGCCGTGCGGGTGATATTTACCGAGCACTTCACCGACGATGCGCGCTGATTTTTTGTACGGCTTGCTGCTGGTCATGCCCGAGCCCTGCATCGCATAGAGGATGCGGCGGTGTACGGGCTTCAGGCCGTCGCGTACGTCAGGAAGGGCGCGCGCGACGATGACGCTCATCGCATAGTCGATGTAGGAGTTTTTCATCTCGTGTTCGAGGTTGACGGGGACGATGCGCCCCTGTCCAAAGTCCAGATCCAAAATGTCACCTCTCCGTGTTCGTTTCATAAAAATACATACTAAGTATAGCATTTTCGCGGGGAAAAGTCTATGTTTGGGGGCGTGGGGTAACACCGTATTGCGCAACGAGGTGTTCGCTTAGGAGCCGCGCACAGCATCGTCTCACGATATTTTGTCAAAAGTCAGGGGCTCTTTGCTGAGAGAGGGGAGAAAAGGGATTCTTCTTCTTCCCGTCGAATAGAGGTTATATTGCGAAAGGCGGGATGGTATGGACGATGTGCAGGCACTGCGGCAGGAGATTCTCCTGCGTGCCAATGATCTCTATGAAAAGAGGGAGTATGCGCGTGCGGCGGAGGTCGCGCAGGAGCTGCTGACGGTTCTGCCCGAGGATGCGGAGATGCGCTATATTCTCGCCGCCGCGCTGACGCAGACGGGGGCGTACGATGCGGCGCGGGCGGAGGTCGCACGCATCCGCGCTGTGTGTCCCGACCATGCGGGCGCCGCGCGGCAGGAGGTCTATATCGACCGCGCGGAGGGGAGGCTCGCGACGGAGATCGCACATCTGCGCGCGCTGATCGATATGCTGAAACGGCGCATGGCAGAGGAGGAGGAGCGCCGTGCGCACGATGCGGTGTTTCTTGCGAGTGCGTACAGTCTCCTCGGTTCGGCATTGACGGAGGCGGGGGAGGCACAGGAGGCGGTCGCGGCGTTTCTCGCGTCCGCACAGCTGGAGACGGAGCGCGCACAGGGGGCGGTGGAGTACAGCAACGCGCTCTTTGCCGTGAACTATCTTCCGACCCATCTGCGCCCCGCCTATGCAGGGCTTGCGCACGTCTATGATGCGCTCTTTGCCGATGTCCTGCCGCGGGCGGAGGCGGCGGACGCCGTGCGCGGGCATGCGCGCATCCGCATCGGCTATATCTCGCCCGATCTCTGCGTGCATCCCGTCGGGCGGCTCGTGCGCCCGCTCCTCACGCAGTATGACCGCACTCAATTTGCCGTCCATTGCTACGCGCGCTGCGCAGAGGATGCGCTCTCCGAGACGTTTCGCTGTGGATGTGTGGCATAATATTCGCGCGCTCTCTGCGGCAGAGGCGGCGGCGCTCATCCGCCGTGACGAGGTGGATATTCTCGTCGATCTTGCGGGGCATACAAAGGGAAATTCTCTGCCCGTTCTCGCGTTTCGCCCCGCACCCGTGCAGGTGACGGGGATCGGCTACTTTAACACGACAGGGCTCTCTGCGGTGGACTATGTGCTCTCGGATGTGTATGTCGATCCGCCGGGGGCGGGAGATGATGCGATGACGGAGGAGATCCTCCGCCTGCCGCACAGTCATTTCTGCTATTCACTGCCCGATGATCTGCCCCCTGTCATGCCTCCGCCGATGGAGCAGAGGGGACACGTGACGTTCGGTTCATTTAATAATTTCAATAAGGTGACGGATGAGGTGCTGTGCCTCTGGCGGCAGCTGCTGGATGCGGTGCCGGGGGCGCGTCTCCTCGTTAAGAGCAGGATCTTTGACCATGGGGAGGGGCGCGCTATGGTCGCGGAGCGTCTCGTGCGCTGTGGCATTCCCGCCGTGCGTGTCGAGATGCGCGGGTTCAGCCGCGGCTATCTGGCAGAGTACGGGGATGTGGATATCGCGCTCGATCCGTTTCCCTATACGGGCGGCATAACGACCTGTGAGGCACTCTCGATGGGCGTACCCGTGGTGACGCTTGCAGGGACGAGCCACGGCGCACGGTTCGGTGCGAGCCTCCTCACGAATGCACATCTCCCCGAGCTCGTCGCGCAGACGCCGGCGGACTATGTGCGGATCGCGGCGGGGCTTGCCTCCGATCCTGCGACCCTGCGTGCTCTGCGGATGAATCTGCGCACGATGCTGCGGCACGCACCGCTGACGGATGCCGCAGGCTATGTGCATGATGTGGAGGACGCGTATCGGTCGATCTGGGCGAGGTTTGTGCGTACGGCAGACGGTACGTGAGAGGTGTGATATGAAGCGTCGTTTCTGTCTTTCGGTGCTCGCTCTGTTCTGCTCCGTGCTGTCGGGCTGCGATTTTTTCGTCACGGAAAACAGCGATCCCTATACGGCGGATGAGGTCGCCGCGATGGTGAATGGAAAATTTCATGCCTATGGGGCGCAGGTCGTGCCGGAGGGAGTGCAGACGCTGCGGGAAAAGCCGTTTCAGAGGAATCGTTATGCGCTCTATGATGCGGGGAACGGGATCCGCTTTACCGCTGCGGCGGAGATTCGGCGTGCACAGTTCCCCTATCCCTTCCTTTACCGCGATACGGATGCCGCTGCGGCGTATGCGGAAGGCTATTTCGCCCATCTCTATCCCGCAGTGAATGCTGCCGCGGCTGATGTTCATCTCACGGTGGCGTCCCCCGAGGAGGCGGCAGCGCTGCGCGGGAGTCATGTGATGCACGAGGGAGAGGCGCTTTTTGATCAGGGCGATTTTATCTTTCTCCATGAGGCACGCGGAGCGGATGCTGTGGATCTGTGCCGTGCACTGCACGCGCTCTATCGCCCGCAGGGCGACGATACACTCCTCACGGAGGCACATGGGCGCAGGATAACATTCTGCTGTTTGCCGGAGGGCACGGAGGAGCAGGCGCGCGCGGTGCCGATCATGACGTTCTATCTGCGGGCGGGAGAGGACTGGGCGCGGACGCTATACGAGAATCCGGGGCACTCGTCGGGGGAGAAGGATGCCGCGCTCCTAGAGGAGCGGCTGGCAGAGTATTTTGAGGTGCGGCTGAAGGCGGCGAAGGCGTACGTGAGAGAACATCGGAAATAAACTAAGGGACTGCTGTACGAAGTTTGCAGCTTCGTACAGCAGTCCCTTAGTTTCTATATATCGCTCAGCCGAGGGTGTGTCCGAGCAGCTCACGCGTGTGGGCGGCAACGGCGGACGGGGTGATGTCGGTGCGGCGTGCGACGCCCGTGTTGAGTGCCGCCTCAGCGACAGCCGCGGCGACGGTCGGTGCGACGCGCGGGTCGAGCGGGCTCGCGATGATGTTGGTCTCGTTCAGCTCGGACTCGTGGATGAGGGAGGCAATCGCGCCGGCGGCGGCAATTTTCATCTCCTCGTTGATTTCCTTTGCACGGACGTCCAGTGCACCGCGGAAGATGCCCGGGAAGGCGAGGAGGTTGTTGACCTGATTCGGGAAGTCGGAGCGTCCCGTGCAGACGATGCGTGCGCCTGCTGCCTTTGCCTCGTCGGGCAGGATCTCGGGGACAGGGTTCGCCATCGCCATGACGACGGGGTCCTTGCTCATGCTCTTGATCATCTCGGGGGTGAGGCTGCCGGGCGCGGAGACGCCGATGAAGATGTCCTTGCCCTTGATGACCTCGGCGAGCGTGCCCTGCTCTTTCTGATGGTTGGAGACTTTGGCGAGGCTCTCCTTGTACGGGTTCATGTTCTTTTCGCGTCCCTCGTAGATCGCGCCCGTCGTGTCGCAGAGGACGACGGTCTTGATGCCGTAGGCAAAGAGGAGGCGCGCAATCGCCTGTCCTGCCGCACCCGCACCGTTGATGACGATGTTTGCCGTCTTGAGGTCACGCCCGAGGTACTTGTATGCGTTGAGGAGAGCGGAGACGACGACGATCGCCGTGCCGTGCTGGTCGTCGTGGAAAACGGGGATGTCAAGGGTCTTTTTGAGCTCGTTCTCGATGTCAAAGCACTGCGGTGCCTTGATGTCCTCGAGGTTGATGCCGCCGTAGGTCGGTGCGATGAGCTGGCAGACCTTGACGACGTCCTCGACCTTTTCGCTGTTCACGCAGACGGGGACGGAGTCGACGCCCGCAAAGCCCTTAAAGAGGATCGCCTTGCCCTCCATGACGGGGAGTCCTGCGCCCGCGCCGATATTGCCGAGGCCGAGGACGGCGGTGCCGTTCGTGACAACGGCGACCATGTTGCCCTTGCTCGTGTAGTCGTAGATCTTTTCGGGATCCTCTTTGATTGCGAGGCACGGTGCGGCGACGCCGGGCGTGTAGGCGCGGCTGAGGTCGTCGCGCGTCTTCAGCGGGACGGTCGGCGTGATGCCGAGCTTGCCGTGGTGGTTCTTATGAAGGTCGAGTGATTCTGCATCAAATTTGCTTCCCATAGTGCATTTTCCTTTCCTTGGGGATGTCCTCTCTATATGTCCTCTGCCGCCGTTTCTAGGGTGCCCCTTCCCCATCGGGGAGGCAAGAGGGCGTTATGCTTTGTGATTGGATCGGTGCAGCGATTTCTTAGTTTTCCTTGCCGGGGCTGCCGCCGCTGCGCTGCGGTGCTGCGGTGTCGCCGCCGCTGTCGGCACTGCTGCTCTGGCGCGTGCTCGCGTGGCGGCTGTTGCTCCCGTTTCCACTTCCAGTGTCGGTGTTGGCCGATTTTTTCGGTGGGGATGTGTCGGTGCTCTGGGATTTACTCTCCTTGTCGCTGTTCTTTCGCTCGGTGGATTTGCGCTCGGTCTTGCTGCTGTCCTCGGAGGAGGAGTGTTTGCGGCTCCGTGTGTCGAGTGCCTCGTCTCCGCTGACGCGGCGGCCGATGCTGTTGTCGCCCTCAGGTACCTCGGTGGCGCCGGCGGGGATGGAGTTCTCGTAGTCGCGGATGGCGCGCTCCATGCGGCTGCGCTCGTTCGCGTTCAGGCTGAGGCCGAGGGTGTTGACCATGTTGCGGCGCAGCTGCTCCATGTCGGGGATCCAGTAGCTGATGCCCTCGATGTAGAGCGGGCGTCCCGGCACCATGTCGGTGCGCAGGCCCTTTGCCTGTGCCTGTTTCAGTGTGCCGATGAACTCCAGCATCTGGCGGACGCTGAGGTCGGTCTTGACGCTGTCGATGACGCTCGAGATGATGCCCGGCAGGCGCGGCAGGATGGCGGGGGTGGTTACAGCGTCAACGCACGCGCGCATGAATTTCTGCTGGCGTTTGACGCGGCCGATGTCGCCCTCCTCGTCGCGGTAGCGGACGTAGGTGACGGCGGTCTTGCCGTCCATGTGCTGGAGTCCCGGGCGCAGATCGATGACGAGGCCGCCGTCGTCGTCCCACGGATCCTCGTAGTACATGCGCTTTTCGACATCGATGTCGATGCCGCCGATGGCGTCGATGATCTTTTGGAAGGCGTGGGTGTTGATGATGACGTAGTGATCCATGCGGATGCCGAGGAAGTCCTCGACGGTGCGCTGGGTGAGTTTTTCGCCGCCGTAGGCGTATGCCGCGTTGATTTTGTCGTAGCCGTTTTTCGGGATGGCGACGCGCGTGTCACGCGGGATGGAGAGGAGCGAGGCCTCGTTCTTCTGCGGGTCGATGGTCGCGACCATGAGGGTGTCGCTGCGTCCGACGTCGTCGGAGCGCTCATCGACGCCCATGATCATGATGGTTGCCTTGTCCTTGGCGGTGAGCAGCTCGTCCTTCGGCATCTCCTTGGCGCGGTCGAGCAGGCTGCTCTGGGCAAAGAAGACGCCCGCGAGCGCCGCAAGGACGAAGATGAGGATCGTGCCGAGCACGATGTAGGGCCATCGTTTCTTTTTCGCCGTTGGTCTCTTCGGTGGTAGTGTCGTCAATGCAGAATCTGTCCTTTCCTCCCCCATCGCAGGAGGGCGCGTGTATTCCGCGCCGTGCGGTTGCGCTTCGCGTGCGTGTGGATTATACTGTAGAAATCACAGGGATGGTACATATCTACTCAGTATCACATAATATATAGCAAACGCGGCGAATATGCAAGGGATTGTTCCTTGGAAAATGGCGGAAATCTGCTGTTTTTGCCGGCGCTAGGCGGCAGGATGGGGCTGTATTCATTGTTCCATTCGGTTTAATCGCAAAAAACATGCAGCCTGCGCTACTTTTTCCATGGTCGGATGAAATGCCGATTCGTGCCGAGAAAATTATTTTGCCGCATCATTTTTGAAAGAAAACCTACTATAATGAAGGAGGGAAAATATGGGCGTTGAGATCGAGCGCAAGTTTACGGTGCGGGTGGACTTCTGCCCACAGGGTGCGGGGACGGAGATGGCGCAGGGCTATCTCTCGCGCGATCCGCAGCGGACGGTGCGCGTGCGTCTCGCCGGCGGGCGCGGCTATCTGACGGTCAAGGGGGAGACGCGCGGGATGGTGCGCGCGGAGTATGAGTATGAGATCCCCCCGACGGATGCGCGGGCGATGCTCGCGCTCTGCGATCCGCCGCTCGTGGAGAAGACGCGCTATGTCGTGGATGTCGCAGGGCGCCGATGGGAGGTCGATGTCTTTCATGGGGCGAACGATGGTCTCGTCGTCGCCGAGGTGGAGCTGCCGTCGGAGACGGCGGAGGTCACGCTGCCTGCGTGGGTGAAACGCGAGGTGACGGGGGAAAAACGCTACTACAATTCGTCACTGATTGTGCACCCTTATCACTCTTGGACGGCGGAGGAGAAGTCCGGATATCCACGTGTCCCTGTGGAAAAGTAGCTCCGATTCTGCTACAAAATATGGAAAATGTCAGCCGATCAACTCCCATATATGGGGTTATCCACTGATTTATCCACGTTATCCACAGAAATCGGAGGATCGTTCGTAAAAATTATGCACATTGTGTAAAGATGTGTGGATAAAGGCAGTTGGGGGCTTTTGAACAATTTTATCCACAGAGTTTTACACAGTTGGGGATAACTTATGGAAAAGGTCGTATACGATATATTCTGTTTATTTTAGGAGGAAGATTTGATGGCGGAGTGGGAGGTATGTCTGCGGCTCGTGCTTTCGTGTGTGATGGGCGGGATCATCGGCTATGAGCGGCAGATGCGGAACAAGTCGGCGGGGCTGCGGACCAATATGCTCGTTGCGCTCGGCTCATGCCTCATCATGATTATGTCGCAGGCGATCTATGACAATGTGGAGGGAAAGACGAATGCCGATCCCGCGCGCCTTGCGGCGCAGGTGGTCTCAGGTATCGGTTTTCTCGGTGCGGGCGCGATCATGAAGGAGGGGCTGACGGTCACAGGACTGACGACGGCGGCGACGCTCTGGGTCGTCGCGGGGGTCGGGCTTGCGGTCGGCGCGGGGTTTTACCTCGGCGCGAGCGTGACGACCGCGATTGTGTTCCTCATCCTCGGGAATCTCTCGCGGCTCGATGCATGGGTCGATCATGAACGCCTGCTCTCGCTCTCCATCCACACGATTGATCGGCCCGGGCAGATCATGCGCGTCAGTGCCTGCATTGAGGATCTCCATCTGCGCTCACGCGGGATGAAGGTCAGGACGGACGAGGACGAGGCGGAGACAGAGACGGGCGGAGAGCGGCGCATCTACCTGACCTTTGAGGTCTACAACCGTGAGAACATCAAGCCGTCCTTCATCGCCGATGCCCTGCGGCAGGTGGACGGCGTGCTGCGCGTCGATGTGGTGTAAACGCAAAGCATACGCCGAACTGCGGGGGCGTGTCGTCCCTCTGACTGAACACCTGTCCTAAGGAGGAGAAAACCCACATGATTGTTCCATCCAAAGACCACTGTGACGTGTTGGTGATCGGCGCGGGCATCGCCGGGATCTGTGCGGCGATTGCGGCGGCAAAAGAGGGCTGCGCCGTCGTGCTCACGAGCAGTACGGAGATCTTTTCCGGCTCCAGCTTTTTCCCGGGGACATGGGGACTGGGGCTGATCGGTCCTGTGGACGCGGCGGACGAGGACGACCTTGCCGCAAGCATTGCGCGGGTCGGGGCGGGGATGACGACACCCGCACTCGTCAAAACCTTCGTACACAAGATCAATCCCGCGATCAACGCGCTGAAAGCACGCGGCATCCGGCTGAGGACGGCGGAAAAATCCGATGAAAAAGAGTTTATCCCCTGTTTTGACCACAAGCGGCGAAATTGGAACGGTCTGGAAGCCGCCCGTATGCGTGCCGTCTTCCAAAAGGAGCTGTCGGAATACGGGGTGCGGCTCTGCCCCCATCATGAGGCATTGGAACTCGTTCAGCGCAGCGGGCGCGTGTGCGGCGCAGTGTTCGCGGCGAAGAACCGCCTCCTCGCCATTCGCAGCAAGGCGGTCGTCCTCGCCACGGGCGGCTACAGCGGGCTGTTTCAGAACTGCCTCACGACCGCCGATGTCACGGGGACGGGACACGCCTTGGCACTGCGGGCAGGGGCGCGGCTCATCAATATGGAGTTCATGCAGATGATGCCCGGCTTCCTCTCCCCTGCGCCAAAGACCGTATTCAATGAAAAGACCTTTCGTTTTGCCACGTTCCGCGACGTGGACGGAAACGACATCTTGGCGCATCTGCCGAACCGCGCCGCACTGCTGGCGCAGCGCTCCACGCACGGGCCGTTTACCGCTGCGGGCGCGGATCGCGCGGTCGACTTTGCCATTGCACGCGCGGAGCAGAGCGGCGGGGCGTATGCAAGCTATTCGGACGAGATGAAGCAAAATCCGCCCGAGTTTATCGCGGCCTATTTCGACTGGCTGCGCGAGAAAAAGGGGCTGACCCCGAACGATCCCGTGCGAATCGGGATGTACGCCCATGCAGCGAACGGCGGCATCGTGATCGACAGCAATGCCGCAACGGATGTCCCCGGCCTTTACGCCTGCGGTGAAGTGACCGGCGGGATGCACGGGGCGGATCGGATCGGCGGGCTGTCCAGTGCAAACGGGCTTGTATTCGGAGAGATCGCGGGCAAATCCGCCGCTACAGAGGCGGGCGGCACGATGGCTGCAGACGATGAGATCCTCCTGCGCGCGCGCAGCATCCCCGATGCACACGGCATACGCAGCCGTCTCCGCAGCGTGATGACAGAGAACGCCATGATCGCACGCAGCGCGGAGGGGCTGACGCGGGCAATCCGCTTCTGCACGGACGCACGGGAGGAAATGGAGCGTAATGCCCCCGCGACAGCTGCAGCGGATGCCGCCGCATCCCTCCGCCTGTCCGCCCAGCTGCGGACGGCAACGGCAGTTCTGACAGCAGCTCTGCTCCGACGGGAAAGCAGGGGCGCACACTACCGCACGGATCACCCTGACACACTGAAATCGGAGGAAAAGAGGATCATCGTTACCGAAACGAACGGCGTGATCACGGCGCGACACGAAAGTTCCGAAGAACGCATGAACAATATGAAAAATATTTGAATTTTATCGCCAAATATGCTATCATTTCCTTGCGAAAATAGAAAATATTTTAAGAACTCACTGATAAAATGGAGTCTATCGGATTGGTTCAGATTTTTCCCGTCAGAGAGATCGGTCGAACACATAGCCAAAGCTAAAGCTGTGGGGAGGATCGAGAGCGCAGTACAGGTGGAAATATGCGCCAAGATGATGGGGACTGCGTGTATCCGCGCTTCCTATGCCCCGATACAAAAGGAGGAAATGATATGACTCGTTCATTCCGTCACGCCGCGCTCGCGGCCTCTTCGTGAAGTGAGCGCAACGCTTGACGAACTGCGCGAATTGAAGTAAAATAAGCATAGAAAAAGGGCACTGCCGATGGGCGGCCGCCCCGTAGAATAGGAAGAAATCTCCGCCTACTGTTTGGAAGCGTTCGGCGGAGTTTTCTTGTTTATGACTTGATTATAAGAATCAAGGTGATGAGCAGAATGAGGAAAACATACAGATCGTAGATCCCCATGCCATCACCCCCTTTCGGGGGCAAGATTAGCCGCCTGCCGTTGCGTACAGTGCCTGCTGTGATTATAGCAAACAAATGTATGCCATGCAATACAGGGAGGAATCGTCATGATCATCTCGTGGGATGAGTATTTTATGGGCGTGGCGCTCTTTTCCGCCTATCGCAGCAAGGATCCGCATACGCAGGTCGGCGCCTGCATCGTCAACGAGGACAAGCATATCGTCGGCGTCGGCTACAACGGGATGCCGAACGGCTGCGACGACCATGAGTATCCATGGGGACGGACGGGGGAGTTCGCCGAGCAAAAGTACCCCTATGTCGTGCATGCAGAGCTGAACGCCATCCTCAACGCAAGCACGTCATTAAAAGGCTGTCGTATCTACACATCACTGTTCCCGTGCAACGAATGCTGCAAGGCGATCATTCAGAGCGGCATTCGTGAGGTCATCTATCTCTCGGACAAGTACGCCGCCGCCGACAGTACGAAGGCATCGAAGCGGATGCTCGCCTCGGCGAATGTCACCTGCCGCCGCATGGAGACGGAGCTGACGGAGGTGCCGGTTCGCTTTACGCCGGAGGAGTAAGTCGTTCCCTTGTACAAAAAGAGCCGCCCTGCGGCTCTTTTTGTATGCGGCGCTGCGGCGGTCATTCTCTCGGGAGAAGCAGCTCAAAATATTCCTCCGTATGACAGCAGATGTCCTCTTCGGCAGGGAGCTCTTCATGTGTGAGTTCTCCTCTGCGGTCAGAGACGGAGATTTTGATGCTCGCGTAGGGGATATGGAGATACATGCGGGTGATCTCTTTGCCGTCACTTGAGAGAAAGAGGGTATAGACGCCTTCATAGGGGAGGAAGAAGGCTGATGCGAAATCATACGTCTCTCCCGCATGAAACGTCTGCCCGCCGTGATCGACGAAGTCCCGTCGGATACGAAAACGGTCTCCTGCCTGTATGTGTCCGAAGGAAAATATCTGATTGTCGGCACTCTGCACCGTACGGTAGAACGCATAGGGGGACAGTTCTTCCTTCTTTTGCCGGAGATATGCATCATGTGCCTCTTGTTTGCGCCGCTGTCTTACACTGTAGAGATAGGCGGCAAGAAAGAACGAGCCGAAGAGGATGGCGGCGATGATGGAAAAGAAGAGAAAGGGGGTCATGTTTCCTCACATGCATGGAAAAGGAGCTGCACAGCAGCTCCTTTTTTGTTCCGTTGTATCGATGTTACCCGACGAGCCATACCACGAAGTAGAGCACGAGCGGGATGGTCACGCAGAAGATGCCGATGAAGTCGATGTAGACACCGGTCTTGATCATCTTTGTGATGGGAATGTAGCCCGATGCATAGACAATTGCATTCGGTGGTGTGGACACAGGAAGCATAAAGCCAAGCGACGAAGAGAGGGCGATACCGATCGCGACGTGGATCGGGCTGAACCCTGCGGATACCGCTGCGGTAATGGCGAGCGGGCCAATCATGTTCGTCGCCGCCGTGTGACTGGTCAGCTCGGAGAGGAGCAGCGCCATCACGCAGAAGATTGCGACGAGGGCGAACTCGGACGGCTCACCGCCGAGCATCCCGACAATGCGGTCGCCGACCCACTGCGAGAGCCCCGTCTTATACATCATGCCGCCCATCGCGAGGCCGCCGCCGAAGAGGATGAGCGTGCCCCACTCGATGCCCTGCACGGCCGATTTCCACTCGAGCGTGAACTTGCGCTCCTTGAAGTTGATCGGCAGGAGGAAGAGGAGCAGCGCGCCGGCCATTGCCGCGACCGCCTCAGGGAAGAGGTGGTTGTACATCTTGAGGAGCGGTGAGGTGCTGCCGAGCGCCATCGAGAGGATGCCCGGGAACACCCAGAGGAAGACGGCGACGAGGAAGCAGAAGAGCGTGTTCTTCTGGGCGCGCGTCCAGCCGCCGAGCTCGGCGACACGCGCGCGGATGAACTCCTCCGCGCCGTCGATGCGCTCGACATCGGGCGGGAACATACGGATGAGAACAATATAGGCGATGATGAAGTACGCCACCATTGCAATGGCGCCCCACGTCATCCATTCGAAGAAGGAGATGTGGATGTTTGCCATCTGATCGAGGAAGCCGAGCATGATGATGTTCGGCGGAGTGCCGATCGGAGTCAGAACGCCGCCGATCGAGCAGGCATACGCCGTCATGAGCATCAGCCCGGTCGCGTACTTGTAGTCGTGCAGGTCGATCTCCTTGCCGTTCGCGGCCATCATTTCCTTGACGGCAGACAGCAGGCCGAGGGCGATCGGGAACATCATCGCGGCCGTCGCCGTATTGCTCACCCAGCCGGAGCAGAGTGCTGCGGCAAGACCGATCGCGAGGAAAATGCGGCGCGGATTCGAGCCGACCCACGAGCGCGAGAGCAGCCAGTAGGCAAAACGCTTGTCGAGTCCATGATCCATCATCGCCTTGGCGAGGATGAATCCGCCCATGAAGAGGAAGATCATCGGATTGGCGAATGCCGCATAGGCATCCTTTGCCGTGACCACGCCTGTTACGACAGCGAGCGTCGGCCCGATGAGGGACGTGACGGGGATGGGTACGGGTTCCGTGATCCACCAGAGTGCCACCAGAACCATGATGGCGAGCAGCTTGTGAGATGCAAGCGTCAGTCCGTCAATCGGCGTCAGGAGCACCAGAATCGCGAGGATTGGCGCGCCAAACAAGCCGACGAGACGACGCGTGCGATCAAATTTCTGCTCAGCCTCATGTATCTGTTGGGCTTCTTTGCTTTGATCTCCACTCATTTTTTCAGCCTCCTTACCGGAAGTAATGATAATTTCTATGTGTATTTTATTATACGAAATTTTGAAGTCTTTTTGCAACACTTTTCTTCACACCAATATGATTTTTTCCTGATTATTCTGCTATAATAAAGAAGGATACGGTATGTTTCGTTCCAAATTAAAGGAGGAGTTTCATGCAGAGCTTTACCTATCATTGTCCGACGGAGATCATCTTCGGGCGGGGGGCGGAGGATGCCGTTCCCGCAAAATTGCGTGCGGCGGGGGCGCGCCGCGTGCTCATTCTCCACGGCGGCGGCAGTGCGGAGCGCTCGGGGCTGCTCTCGCGCATCGAGATGAATCTGACCTCGGCGGGGCTGGCGTTCCTCGTTATGGGCGGTGTACAGCCGAACCCGCGCGTTACATTCGTTCGTGAGGCGATCCGCGAGGGGCTCGCGGCGGATGTGAACTTCATCCTTGCCATCGGCGGCGGCAGCGTGATCGACTCGGCGAAGGCAGTCGCTCACGGCATCGCAAATCCTGACGTGGACATTTGGGATATCTGGACGAAAAAGGCAGAGCTGACGCGCACGATGCCCGTTGCGTCCGTGCTCACCATCCCTGCCGCAGGCAGCGAGACGAGCGACTCCGCCGTATTGACGAATGAGGATACGGGGCAGAAACTGGGGCTGAACGCGCCGCTCAACCGCCCTGTCTTCGCCTTTATGAACCCGACGCTCGCCTTTACCCTGCCGCGTGAGCAGATCGCCGCGGGGGCATCGGACATCATGATGCACACGATGGAGCGGTTCTTCACGGACGTCAAGGAGCCGAACGTCTTCACCGACCGCGTCGCGATTGACCTCCTGCGCACCGTGATGGAGTCCGTGCGCCGCCTCCTCGTCTCGCGCAAGGATTACGATGCGATGAGTGAGCTCATGTTCTGCGGCAGTGTATCACACAATGACCTGACAGGACTTGGACGTGGTAAGGATTTCTCCGTACACAAGCTGAGCCATCCGCTCTCTGCACACTATGATGTGACGCACGGGCGTGCGCTCACTGCGCTCTGGGGATCGTGGGCGCGGTTTGCCTATCCCTACGACCCGGCGCGCTTTGCCCAGTTCGCTGCCGACCTCTTCGACATTGATGCGGGCACGGATGAGGAGCGGGCGCGCGCGGGCATCCGTCACATGGAGGAGTTCTTCACCTCCATCGGGATGCCGACGAGCATCGGCGGGCTGGGGATCGGCACCCTCTCGGCGGGGACGATCGAACAGCTCGCAGACGATGCGACGCAGGAGGACCGCATCCGCATCGGCGTATTCCACCCGCTCACACGCGCCGACGTCATCACCATCTACACGGCGGCAAATCACTAAGCAATCGAAAAAGACCTGCCCGACGAAGTCTGTGATTTCGTTGGACAGGTCTTTTAATTATCACTAATTCCCTAGAAAACAACTTCCTGCATAGACAATGCCAATACATAGAACTGTGAATAGATATTCCCGCAGCGAGCCGACGGTAAAGAGGCGTATCCCGATTTTCTGTGTCGGGAGGACGGCGGGCACCTTGCCACAGACCGCGTCCTCTGCAATGTGGAGAAGTGCACCGAGGAAGATCCATAGGAGTACTGTGAGGAACATCCTGCTCCCAATGTACGTCTCGCTGTGGAGGAGCGCACCGATGAGGGCGAGATAGAGCATTGGCCAGTGTGACCAGCCGCGATGACGGCTGCGCCATGTACGCCATCCGACACTGCCGGGGGTGCCCTCCACCTTGTCCGGCAGGACGGCGCCGACGCATGCCGCCGCCGCCGCGAGTGGATCGGCACTCACCGCATAGGCAATCGTACCCGTGAGTGCAGCGTGCGATACCCATGTCATGATGGCGTATTTCCTCCTCTGAAAATGGGGACGGGCATCGAATCTATACGGATAGATATTGTGCAGACAACAGCTGTTAAGTAACTATGTGTTTGCTCTTTCTCGTGCCTCTTTGATGATGTCGGCGAGAGTGGTCTCCTCCATTTTCTTTTCCATGGCGTGCTGGATGTCTGCGAGGCGATGGTCGAGTACATCGTGGATGTGGCTGCCGACGGGGCAGGCAGGGTTCGGATTCTCATGGAAGCTGAAGAGGGACTGACCGCTGATGCTCTCCACGGCACAGAAGATGTCGGCGAGCGTGATGTCCGTGAGTTCCTTGGCGATATGTGCGCCGCCCTCGCGCCCGCGCGCGACGGTGATGAGCCCCGCGCGGCGGAGCTGACCGAGGATGCGGCGGATGACGACGGGATGTGCGCCGATGCTTCCCGAGAGCGACTCGCTTGTCGCGGGCTCACGTTTGCCGAAAAGATCGACGCAGATGAGGATGTGGACGGCGATGGTAAAGCGGCTCGAAATCTGCATATTGTACCCTCCGTTGTTCGATATTCGTATCATACAATGGATGGAGGAGAAATGCAAGGGACTTCTCTACGCCAAGTTCTCGGCAAAGCGAAGCTGGCGGCGCACGTCGTTGAGAAGTTTGTAGTGGAGGGCGCGCCCCTCGCGCACGTGGCGCTCCAGTGTGCCGAACGCCCACAGGCTGTGGATGATGTCACCGTTCTGCAGGGCGATGTCGCTCCCCGTGCCGCGCCGCTGCAGGACGAGGGCGGCGTATGCTGTGTTGATGTAGCCGATGCCGCCGCGGCGCGCATTGTACATCTTGATCGGGGTGAGGACGCAGCCATGTAGGATGGGGAGGATAATGTTGCGCCGCCGTGCCATGAGACGGGCGGCGTTGCGTCGGATGAGGCGGAGTGCCTTGTCCTCGCGCTCGGCGAGACAGGCGAGCACGTGCTCCGGTGTGGCGCCGAGCATCAGGCTGCTCCCGTGCGCACAGATCACGGCAGTGCGCGTCGCGTCCTCCTGTGCCGGAATGAGGGCGAGGATGTCCGCCGGAGCGGGCAGGCGCTGCATCAGGCATTCTCTTTTCGTACGATTCATAGTGGATCTCCTTTGTTTGGGGGAATCACGGCAAAATGCTGTGACTCCATGACTCCTGCCTGCCGCTGGCGGGGCGCACAGGCACGGGACACGATTCTGGATCTCCTGTTCCTTTCTGAATGCTATTATAGAGAAAATATGTTCGTATGTAAAGAAAATTTTGCATGGAGGCTCTTCTTTTTTTTCGCCGCAGCAGGTATTTGGGTGTAAGCAGCTTACAGCGGACGAACAAAACGGAAAGGAGTGACATCTATGGCACGCAAAGAAGCAGCGAGCAAGCTCACGCTGAAGGTGATTACGGGGGTCGGCGCAGACGGCAAGAACCTCTATAAGAACCGCACGATCGCAGGGCTTGCGCCTGTGCTCACGGATGCGGATGCGCTCGCGGTCGGACGCGGGTTCGCGAATCTGCAGAAGCACGGGCTCGATCAGGTGATGCGCACGGATACGGCTGTCCTGACGGACTGAGCCCCCGCGCGGCAGATGATGTGAGGACATAGAAAGGAGGTACGACTATGTCGACGAAGAAACAGCTCCGCATGACGCTGGCACTCTCGACGGGCAAGAACCACACGGTCAGTCTGATGGATCCGAAGGATGATCTGACGAAGGCGGCGGTGGAGACCTGCCTGCAGGATGTCATCGCAAAGAAGGCGATCATGCTCGGTGAGGCATACCCTGTCTCCATCAAGGACATCAGTGTCCAGACGGTAGACAGTGCTCAGCTTGCCTGAGTACTGAATCGGCAGGACATGACGAGGGACGTTGTACGAAGTGAAAAATTTCGTGCGAAGTCCCTTTTTGTGCTCTGTCGCCGCTTCTGTGAATGGAGGCGGGGAACGGCTTGCACTTTTCGTGTGTTTTTGGTAGAATCAATACGTTTCCTGCGGTTGTAGCTCAGATGGATAGAGCATCTGCCTCCTAAGCAGAGGGTCGCGCGTTCGACTCGCGCCAATCGCACCATGAAAGCAGACAAGACTTCTCATCGTGAGGAGTCTTTTTTATTCGCTTCCCTGCGTGTAAAAGCCCCTCGGCATGCAGCCGAGGGGCTTTCTGTATGTGGCCTTGTTACTTCTTCCCGAATCCGAAGAGCGACTTTAGCTTGCTGCCGATGCCCTCTGTGGGCGGTGCATCCGTGTCGGGCACGTCGTCGTAGAGGTCGGCGTTCACGACCTTCGCCGGGGGCGCGTCGTTGCGGCTCTCTGTCTCATCGTCGCCGAGGGAGAAGCCCGCGCCGTAGTTCGGCGAGAATCCCGAGATGATGGGGATGCCGCAGTGCGGGCAGGCAGTGGCGGTGGAGGGGACGAATTTTTCACATTTTGGGCAGTACATCATGGACCTCGCTTTCGTCGGATGATTCCCTTCTATAGGATATATCGTCATTTGCGAGCAGTCGGATAATACCGATGAACGAGAGGATGCCGCAGAGTGTCCAGAGGAGGATGCTCGGCACGCCGATCATGCTGTCCACTGCCGACTGGAGCACGCCGTCCGTGACAGTGCTGCCCTCCATCAGAACCTCGTAGGAGAAAAGTCGGGCAAACGGCAGCGGTGTGATGAGGGGTGGGAGCAGTACGGCGAAGGGGAGGAACGCCTCATAGGGGGAATGTCCCAGCGTGCGCAGGCGCTGCCGTACGAGCGGCAGGAGGGGGAGCGGAAAGAGTACGAAGGGGAGGACAAAGAGAATGATGATGACCGTGGCAAGGATCCGCGCTGCCTCCGGAATCGCCGCGACAAGGATCATGAACACGCCGGCCATGGACTGCAGGATGAGCTGTGCCGCCGGCGGGAGGACAAGCCCCAGCACGAGGAGGAGGAGGAGGCTGCGGCGGATGAACGCCGTGCGCGTCACCGTCCCCGCACAGGAGAAATACGCTGCGCGCGTGGGCGGCAGTACCTCCTCGACAGGTGGATCGCCCCAGCGGTTCGCCTCGGGTTTTCCCTTTTTGAGGAAGAGCCAGCCGAGCCAGCAGGCGAGCGGGAGAAAGAGGAGGAAGAAGAGGAGCAGCGCGATGCCCATGCTCGCGGCGACGGCGGAGGCGAATGCCTCCGTTGTTCCGTTCCAGAGGGGAAAAGACGGCCCTATCATCTCGTTGAGGATGCCGATGAAGATGCATACGGGCAGGAGCATGAGGAGGAGGACGGGGACGCAGAGGAGGAGCATGGGCGCCGCCCAGCCGCCGCCGTGTCCCAGATCGTGCAGACGCCGTACGACGGCGGGGATGGCGAGCGGCGGGATGAGTGCGTAGAGGAGGAGGTTGAGCCCGAGAAACGTCGCGACGTAGACGGCGAAGAAGACCTCTGTCGAATCACGGAAAAAGCCCACCGCAGCGGATGCGGTGAGCGGGAAGAGGAGATAGCAGAGCGCGAGCATGGCAAAGAAGACGCCGCCGCTGATGACGCCGAGCGTCAGAGCGAAGTCGCGCCGCGTGAGCCTGCCCGTGCGAGAAAAGAGTGCGTGATTCATACGCAGTCCTCAGCTGCGCGATACGCCGCTGTCATGCGATGTATCACTGTCTGTCTGTGCAGTATCTATTTTTGTGCTGTTCGTCGTATGGGCGACAGGCGCCGTGAATACGGGAATCTCATCCCCCGTGCCGAGCGGATCCGGGCCGTAGGCGTTCGGTCCCTCTGTGCCCTTCTTGAAGATGAGGTAGAGCGCGAAGAAGAAGCTGACGACGGGGACAAAGCTCAGCAGGATAAAGAATGCCGAGAGGTCGAGGTCGTGCAGACGGCGGATCGCGAGGAGGTAGCCCGAGATGATGAAGGGCAGGTAGAGGATATAGGTCGCACTGAATGCGCCCATCATAGGGAGGTCATTCCCGACCTGTGCCGCCGCCGTGGTAAAGGCGATCACCATCAGCAGGATGTAGATCGCCGTCATGATAAGACCGAGGGCGAGGCAGCGCAGGATGTAGGGCTTGCGGTTGAGACGCCCCTCCCACGAGAAGAACATTTCCCGAATGTTGTCGATTTGGAACATGATGATTCTCCTTTTCGTTGATGAGGGAATCACTGTCTAAGGAAGCACTGATAAATTCGGTACAACCATCTTGACGCATCTTTTTTGCCCGCACTTCGGCGGAAAATCCTCCACAGAGCACCACTCTGCGTCCGGTTTTCCACCTCGTTCGGACGAAAAAATCTACGCCAATCTGGCAGACCTCATTTTATCAGTGATTCCCTAATGGAAAACGATTCCCAAGTATATGGAAATTGTAGCATAGTTGCCTGTGATTCACAAGAAAAATATATGACCTAGTATTAAAAGAGAAAGAGAGAGTAAAAAAGGAGGGGAAGGAGGACCGCGCAAGCGGTGGAAGGGGCACAAAGAAGGGGCTGTTGCACGAAGTTTGCAGCTTCGTGCAACAGCCCCCTTGTCGGCAGCATTTGACTTGGCGGCGAACGCATACCCCTAAGCCGCATCGATCTCGCTCTCGTCGGAGACGGCGTTGCGCCCCTTTTCCTTGGAGCGGTAAAGGGCGCGGTCGGCGCGCGCGATGAGCCCGGGGAGGGAGTCGCATCCCCCGTGCCATGTGGAGATGCCAAAGCTGAGCGTGACGCCGCCCATGCGCTCCTCAAGGATGGCGCGCAGTCTCTCGCAGAACGCGGTCATCGCCTCGAGGTCGTAGTGCAGGCCGAGGAGGATGAACTCGTCGCCGCCGTAGCGGATGAAGATGTGGCGACGGTCGATCTCATCGTGGATGATGGCGGCGATGTCTCTGAGCACCTGATCGCCTGCGAGGTGCCCGTGCGTGTCGTTGACCTGTTTGAAATGGTCAATGTCAAAGAGGGCAAGGGAGAACCTAAACCCGCGCTCGTGCGCGAGGGTAGAGAATCGCGCAAAGCCCACGTCAAGCTGATGGCGGTTGTAGCAGCCCGTAAGGAAGTCGCGCTTGGCGGCGTCCTGCGAGGCGGCGAGCTCCTGTGAGAGGCGCTCGTTCCGGCGCTCGAGTGTCGCCTCCTCCATCATCTGGATGCGGATGAGGTGGAGGATGAGTGGAACCATGGCGTAGACAGAGAACACGGCCATGGAGAGAATCCCCGTGAAGAGATGGTGCTCCCAGTGCAGTACGTCAAAGAGGGAGAGCGCGACGAAGGCGATCAGTCCAAAGGCGGCATAGCGGCACGCGGGGTGGTATGCCCAGTGGGAGCGGACGAGTGCATGGATGAGGATGAGGTCTGACGAAAAGATCAGGACATTGTAGAACGGGAGCATGCTGCTGTATGCGTGTCGTCCGATGAGTTCGGCGAGGGTGGCCGCTGCGAAGATGCCGACGAAGATGTGCAGGATGTTCTTTACGCGCGCGTGGTACTGCGGAGCGACGATCTCGCGCACGACGAGTGCCCAGCAGACCGGCAGCGCATAGATCATCGCGAGATGGAGCTCCCACCAGAGTGCGGGCATCCCGAAGAGACGCGGGAAGAGAGAGGTGTTGCCCGTCGTCCACAGGGCGAATGCAGCGAGGAAGGCGATGAGGTAGATGAGTGCGCGGCGATGGATGTCCTGCAGGGCGCGCCACGAGAGGTTGAGGCTGAGGAACGCGATCATCGCGAGGGCGATGGAGAGCGCCGAGATGTAGATCGCGTCGGCAAAGGAGATGTTCTTCATGAACTGCGTTGTTGTGTCGATCTCAAAGTCGTCGATGCTCCCACGCCGCCCCATATCCGTCGTGTGCAGGAGGATCGTGAGCCGCCGTCCTGCCGCCTTGTTGTCGAGCGGTATATAGTGGATCGTGCGGCCGCGCGTCTCCGTGCGCCCCGACCAGTCACCGTAGCGGTAGAGGAAGTCGTCGTCGAGGTAGACGGCGATATCCTGATTCGTCGTGGTAAAGAGCAGGTTGCAGTTCATGAATCGCGAGGAATACGGGATCTCCCACGAAAGATAGACCGCCGATGCATCCGTTGGCAGCGGCGGCGGGACGGGGTAGTCATAGGACTGCCGGTCGAGCGCGTCAGCGCGAAAGTCGCGGAGCATCGGGGAGGTCGTGTCCGCGAGGGCATACGTGGGGGGGAGCTGACGGTCGGGGGGCGCTGCGAGGAGACGCCATGAAATGATGCAAATGGCGGCGAGCGCTACCGTGCAGAGGAGAGCAGCGGCATTGTCCTGCAGGAATGTGCGGAGTTTCATCATGGGGAGCACCTTCCTTCTGGGGAAGAGAAGGACTTTCGTAGGAATTTGTGTGGATTTTCTAACATTATAGCATATTTAGGTGCGATAAAACAATAGAAAAGACGATTCCCGCAGGATCAGTGATCTAAGTATACAGTGGAAGGGATACAAAAAAGGCGCTGCGCGAAGTTTTGCGCTTCGCACAGCAGTCCTCTGATGCGCTGGTATCATCGGCGTTCGCCGCGTTCGGACAAATCTGCGTCAATCCGGCAGACCTTATTTTAACAGCGCTGCCTTTATATTACTCGTCAGCGATGGTGCTCCGCATTCGCGTTTGCACAGATATCGCAGCACGCTGCCTCGCTCTCGGTGGAGACGCTGTTGCGTCCCTTTTCCTTGGAGCAGTAGAGCGCACGGTCGGCACGCTCCATGAGGCTGTGCATCGAGTCATCTGCACCGTGCCATGTGGAGACGCCGAAGCTCATCGTGATGCCGTCCATGGTCTCTGCGATGGCACAGCGCAGGGATTCGCAGAACTCTGCCATCTGTGTGAGGTCGTGATGGAGGGCGAGGAGGATGAACTCGTCGCCGCCGTAGCGGATGAAAATGTGGCGGCGGTCGATCTTCTCCTGTACGATCTCGGCGACGCCGCGCAGCGCATGGTCGCCGCCGAGGTGGCCGCGCGTGTCGTTGACCTCCTTGAAGTGGTCGATGTCGAAGATGGCGTAGGAGAAGGGGAAGCTATTTTCCTCTGCAAGTTTTGCGAACTGCTCAAAGCTCGGCTCAAGCTGGAAACGGTTGTAGCATCCCGTGAGGAAGTCGTGCTTTGCCTCGTCCTGCGTCTCCTGCAGTTCGCGTGAGAGGATGCTGTTCTCCCGGACGAGCTCCGCTTCCTGCATCATCTGCTCGCGGATGAGGTAGAAGACGAATGGGATGATGGCGTAGATCGAGAAAACTGTTGCTGAGAGTGTCGAGGTGAAGAGATGATACTCGAAATGGAGGGCATCGATCGCGACAAAGATCATCAGCGAGACCGCTGCGATCACTCCGTAGCGGCAGGCGGGATGCTTTGCCCATGAGGTGCCCAGGAGAACGAAGATGGGGTAGAGGAAGGTGACGGCGAGGATGGGGTAGAAGGCAAAGAGCATATTCATATAGCCGTTCAGCCCGAGTGCCTCCGCCGCCGTTGCGACGGCGAAGAGTGCGCCGTAGAGACCAAAGATGCCGGTCAGAGAATGCTTGTAGTTCGGCGGACTGATGTGTTTGATGATTTTGATGAAAAGCATCGGCATGAGGTAGAGCATGATGAAGTGGAGCTCCGCCCAGACCTGCGTCGTGCCGAAGAGTCGGGGGAAGAGTGAGGAGGTGCCCGTCGCCCAAAAGATGATGCTCAGGAGGAAGGCAATGAGGTAAAGCTGCAGATGCCGTCGTCGGATATAACCGCGCCAGATGATATCCATGACGAGGAAGGCGATGAGTGCAGCGGCGATGGCAAGGCTCGCCGTGTAGATGGCATCGCTGATGCTGATTTTCTGGAAGAGGGTCAGCTCGCTGCCAATGAAGAAATAGTCTACGCTGCCAAGCCACCGGGCATAGTTTGTATGCAGGAGGAAAGTGATGCGTTTCCCCGCGAGGGACTCCTTCGCGTCGATGAAGTGCAGTGTGCGCCCATAGGGGTTGTGGAAACCGTCCCATTGACCGGTGGTGTAGATCAGACGGTCATCGAGGTAGACGCAGAGGTTCTGATTCGTCGTCGCCGCGAGGATGTGATCGATGGACAGAGGTATATCCTGCGGGATCTCCCACGAGAGATAGACCGCCTTCACATCGTCGGCAAGGGGCGGCACGGGGGACGTATAGGACTGCCAGTCATGGTCCGCCGCGTGGAAACCAAGGATGTCGTTATGTGTGAGATCCTTGCCGACGAGGGCGTACGAGCGAGCCAGATCAGTATACGGCATGGTATTGAGCAGCTGCCAGGCAAAGGCCATGGACCCGATGATTGCGGCGAACGCAGCCAGTCCAAGGGCATTTTTCAGCGCGTGCTGTGCGGCTTCCTTCATAGGGGTTCATTTCTCCTGCGTTGTTCTCCAATAAGGGATAAATGAAATAAATGTCAATATACCACTGCATTATATCATAAAATACGGGTGCGTGTGGGAAAAAAATGAGAAAAGAGCAGGTCGTACGTTTACCAAGAGAAAAGAGACTGCGATATGAAGGTGTCCACCTCGTACGACAGTCTCTTGTGCCTTTCCCTCACGTGGGCGGCTGACATGGATGTGTTCTATGCGTGAAAGCCGGAGAGGTCGAGCGCGTCGAATCCCGCGAGGAGCTCCCTGACCTCGTGCTCGATCCTGTCCGCGCCGCCCGCTGCGTCCGCCTCGATGTTGAGCGGCATGTTCGGATCGTGCAGCGACATGCGCAGCAGCGCCCAGCCGCTCGGGAAGATGAGGCGCACGCCCTCATAGGAGGGAGCGGCGATCCTGAGCCCCTTGTCTTTGGCGCGCTGCTCGAATGCGGCGAGGACGTCCTTTCCGTATGCCTTGACGTCGTCGGTGCCCGTGATCTTGATGCGGATCTCGCGTGCCTCGGCGGGATGGCGCAGATCCTTGATGAGGTCGCTGAGGGTTTTGCCCTCGGCGTGTGCCTTTGCCGCTGCGATGAGAAGCTTTACCGCGAGGTAGGCACCGTCGTCGAGGTAGTAGTTCTCGCTGAGCGCGCCATGCCCTGAGGTCTCGATGGCGAGCGGGGAGATTTCGCCCGCCTCGTTGCGGCGGATGCACTCGTTGATGACGTTCTTGTAGCCGCGCATGTAGCGCAGGTGCTTCAGATGGAGGTGATCCTCGAGGAAGTCGTGCAGCCCGTCGGAGGTGACGGAGTCGGTGATGATGGTGGAGCCGGGGTAGTCGGGCGCGAGGATGGCGGCCATCATGGCAATGAGGGCGTTGCGGCTCACGTCCGTGCCGTCGGCGAGGACGGCGCTCATGCGGTCCACGTCGGTGTCGAAGATGAGTCCAAGGTCGGCATGGTTCTTCACCACGGCGTCCTTGATGGCGCGCATGGCATCGGCGTTCTCGGGGTTCGGAATGTGGTTCGGGAAGTGCCCGTCCGGGTCGAGAAACTGGCTGCCTGTCGTGTCCGCGCCGAGCGGGGTGAGGATGCGCCCCGCGAAGAAGCCGCCCGCGCCGTTGCCCGCATCGACGACGATGTGCATCCCCTCGAGCGGACGTTCTGCGCCGCCGAACGCGTCGCGGATTTTCTTCGCGAGGTGTTCGCTGTAGCGCCCGATGAGGTCGAACTTCAGGACGTGCTCGAGGGTACCGTGCGCCTCGGGTGCCTCGGCGGCATAGGTGAGGATCTTCTCTATGTCCGCCTTGTCTGTGCCGCCCGCGGCGGTGAAGAATTTCAGTCCGTTGCGGTTGTATGGGAGGTGGCTCGCGGTAATCATGATCGAGCCGTCCGCCGCCGTGTCCTCGAAGATGGTCGCCATGAACATGGCGGGGGTGGAGGCGAGGACGCAGTCGATGCCGTGCGCGCCCGTGTAGGTGAGTCCCGTGAGGACGCTGTCCTTGATGGCGAGCGCGGAGATGCGCGAGTCATGGCCGACGGCGATCTGCAGCTCTGCGGGGCTCTTGCCCGTCTTTTCGCTGAGGAAACGGACGAAGCCGGCAGCGATGCGGTTTGCTGCCTCGGGGGTGAGGGTGACAGGTTCACCGGGCACGCCGGGGACGGCGACGCCGCGGATGTCGCTGCCGTTCGCGAGCTTCTTGAAGTCCTCGTAGGTCAGTGGCATGGGGATTCCTCCTTTGCGTATGATTGTGTGTGATGGTGTGTTTATGTGTTATGCGTGTAATGATTTAAATGTAGGATTCTTGTACGCCGCCTCCCAAACACCTCGCTTGCAAGCGTTCGTGTGTTTGTACGCTTAAGGAATCGCTGATAAAATGAAGTCTGCCAGATTGGCGTAGATTTTTTCGTCCGAACGAGGTGGAAAACCGGACGCATAGCAAAGGCTATGTGGAGGATTTTCCGCCGAAGTGCGGGCGAAAAAGATGCGTCAAGATGGTAGTGCTGAATTTATCAGTGCTTCCTTAAATACCGACGAATTCCGAAACGCGCTGCGCTTGAACGACGCAATTCGCAGGGGGCAGAACGTGCGCTTATCTTCACTTGTTCCACTAGGGTTTGCTTTGGGGATACTACTACGCCACGAACGCCCTAAAAGCCTCCCCCGCCGGTGCGGGGGAGGGGGACCGCTTGCGGTGGAAGGGGCGCCATGAGCGGCTACAGCTTTTTATCCATAGACATCAGCCTGCACCGCGAGTGACACATCCTCACTCCGCGCCAAAGAATTCCTCCTCGACGGCGATGCAGAGGGTGTGGTAGATGGGGAGGTGGTACTCTTGGATCTTGTGCGTTTCCTCCTCGGGGGCTTTGATGACGATGTCGGCGAAGCCCGACGCGCATTTGCCGCCCGATGCGCCCGTGAGGGCGATGGAGGTCATGCCGAGTGCCTTTGCCATGCGGAAGCCGTAGAGGACGTTTTTCGAGTTGCCCGAGGTGGTGATGCCGAGGAGGACGTCGCCCGCGCGCCCGAGTCCGAGTACCTGCTGGGCAAAGGTGAGATCGGGTGCCTGATCGTTCGCGAACGCTGTGCTGATCGCGAGCTGGGACGGGAGGGAGATGGCGGGGAGTGCACCCTGCAGGTGCCGCATGAAATAGTCGATGGTCAAGGGGTCAGCGGCGTCGCACGCTTCGTGGAGTTTTGCGAGGATGTCCTCGTCGAGGTGACGCGGCAGGAGAAAGCCCTTCATCAGCTCACCGACGATGTGCTCGGCATCTGCCGCAGAGCCGCCGTTGCCGCAGACAATGAGCTTGCCGCCTGCGTGGTAGGATGTGCAGAGTGCCTTGATGGCGGCGCGGATGTCTGTACCGCAGGCCTCGAGTGCGGGATAGCGTGCGATGAGCGTGTCAACGGCGGCAAGGGTGGATGATTTCATAGTTGTTGCTCCTTTGTGATTCTTTTACGATTGATGCGAGCCTCACGCGGACAGTTAGGGAAGCACTGATAAATTCGCCACGACCATCTTAACGCATCTTTTTTGCCCGCACTTCGGCGGAAAATCCTCCACAGAGCACCACTCTGCGTCCGGTTTTCCACCTCGTTCGGACGAAAAAATCTACGCCAATCTGGCAGACCTCATTTTATCAGTGATTCCCTAGCTGCGCGCGAGGGGTGAAGAAATGTACCGTGTACATTGTATTCGCAGGGCGGATAAAGAAAACGCTGCTTCCTTTAGGCTCCGTTCCCTTCTATTATGGACGAAAATGCTGCCTTTTTCAAGGGAAAGGGGAGGGAAATGCGGCAGGTTGTCCGATGCGGGAGGCTTTGTCGTCGTGCTGGGGCGTTCAGCGTATAAAAAATCGCTGTGAGGAAGGAATGACGCGGGGTTAGATGGATTTTTCTGTGCACAATCCTGCTTTTTGATGTGCGAAATGCTCTATTTTGATACTATTGATCTTAATTTATAGTTATTTATCGTTATTTTATGGAATTTATCTGTATTGTTTTACTGATTTGCTTTTGTGTTTTTACAGGGTGGGAAATCTCTCTGATGGGATTCTTGCGTAAGTGTATGGGCATAAGAAAAGGGATGCTGTACGAAGTCGGAGCTTCGTGCAGTGTCCCTCGTTTCTCTGTGTATCTCAGCGGCTGCGATAGCGGTCGGCGATGGCACGCGGGCTGTCGCCTGCATCGAGTGCCGAGGTCGGCGGTGTGATGTCCATCGGCGCGGCGCTTTGCGGTGCGCTGCCCTGCGGACGGATGTCCGTGATGGGCGGCTGCGGTGCGGCAGCGCGCGGCTGCTCTGCACGCTGGTAGACGTTCTCCTCCTCTTTGCGGGAGCGGAAGCGGTTCCAGAGCCAGCGCAGCACCATGAAGGCGACGACGGCGATGGCGACGTTCACAAGGACGCCGAGGATGTCGGCGAGGAGGCCGCTGCCCATGCCGCCGAGGAGGCTCGCGAGGAGCCCGCCGAGCATCATGCCGCCCGCGAGGAGGCCGATGTTGCGCAGGGTATTCCCCCAGCCTGTGCTGCTCTTAGCGGGGGTCGCGGCGTTTGCTGCATTCGCCTTGCTGTTTGCCGCGGGGGCATTCTTTTCCAGCTGGTTCGCGTTCTTCGAGGGGGCGTAGCTGTTGCCGTTCCCCGAGACGGATTTGCCGCTGCTGCTCTGTCCCTCGGATGCCTTCGGTGCGGCCTTGGGCGTCGCCTTCGGTGAGATGCGCGCGCCGCCCTTGGCGGCCTCTGCCTGTGCACCGAGCGTACTCTGCACGGCGTTCGGGACGATGATGGGTGCGGTAAAGGCCAGCGAGCCGACCATTGCCGCAGCGATGAGTTTCTTTAGTTTCATTCCATATTCTCCTTCATATATCATTCGATACGGGGATAGCCCCGGTATTCGTAACCGGATTGAAGAACGCAGATTTATACCTTGACGACCGCTTGCGTAACGAGGTGTTCTGCGAGGAGCACACGAAGATGCCTTACTCCTGATAGGACTTGATGTCCTCGGGGAAGGCGTAGATCTCGCCGACGGTGTCGAGCTCGCCTGAGAGGTAGCGGTCGATGTCGTCCACGTCGATGTAGAGCTTGCAATTGATGTCGAGGTAGCCCTGCTCGCGCCCGTCGGAGAGGTCGCGGATCGCCATGAGCTTTTCGCGGAGCTTCAGGAGGTCGCTGCGCGTCGCGTGCACGTCGAGACGCAGCTGGGGGACGCCGTATTCTTTGAGGACTTCGTCCGTGGTCATACGCTGTGACATAGTATTTTCCTTTCTTTGCTTTGACTATTTGCCTTTTATCCTATCCGATGATGCTGAATTTTGGCTGAATGCTGCATCTGCACCGCTTTCCCTCTGTTTGCGCAGGGCATGGAGGGCAGTTTCGAGGGCGCGCTTTTCGTAGCGGCAGGTTTCGTAGTCGAGGTCGCCCGATGCGCGGAGCATCCGTGCGTCGAGGGTGCGGATCTCCGCCTCGATGCGCCGTATGGCGTCCGATGGATCCTGTGCCATGCACATCCCTCCTTTGATAAGTATTCTAACAGTTTTGGCAGAAACTGTCTACATTCCTATTATCGTTATGATATAATATGACTGTTAAGGAAGCACTGATAAATTCGGTACAACCATCTTGACGCATCTTTTTTGCCCGCACTTCGGCGGAAAATCCTCCACAGAGCACCACTCTGCGTCCGGTTTTCCACCTCGTTCGGACGAAAAAATCTACGCCAATCTGGCAGACCTCATTTTATCAGTGTTTCCTTATG
>NZ_GL397087.1:1582746-1612755 GCF_000146365.1 Selenomonas sp. oral taxon 149 str. 67H29BP | reverse complement strand
AATGTTGCCCAGAATTGTGGATTCCCTTAAGGAGTTCCTTATGAAGAAGGACTTTTATGAAAATGTACGCGAGCATGCTCTCGCCCATGCGCATACGCAGGATACGTGGCGGACGCGGTTCATTCTCGCGCGCACGGCGGTGTTTCCGCTGATGCTTGTCGCCCTTGTTCACGGCTATGACCGCGGCTCGGTGGAGGAGCTGATGCTCGGCGGGTTTTTCCTCCTGCTCTTTACGGTGCTCGTGCTGCGGCATCGGCGGCTTGAGCGGCGCCGCATCTTTACGCAGGCGTATCTCGGCGTGGTGGGGGAGTATCTCGCGCGCTTTGATGGGAGCTGGAAGAAGTCGCCGGTGGACGGTGCCGCCTATCTGCGCGAGAAGTGTCCGCCCGATCGGGATTTGCATATTTTCGGCGCGGCGTCGCTCTATCAGTATCTCTGCGCGGCGCATACGCGCATGGGACGCGACCGTCTCGCCGCTGCGCTCTCGGCGACGCCGCAGGATCTCACGCGGACGCGGCGGCGGCAGGCGGCGGTGACGGAGCTGCTCGCCCATCCGCTCCTCGCTCTGGAGCTGGAGGCGCGCGGTGCACTCCTGCCCGATGCGCATGATACGCGTGTGCTTGCCAAGGAGCTCGCGCAGCCGCTCAAGGGGTCGCTAAAGCTCATTTCCTGCATCGGCATCGTTCTTGCCAATGCCTGCGTCTGGTCGCTGTTTTGGGCGATTTTCTTTGGCGGCAGCTGGGCGATTCCGATTGCGCTCTTTACGTTCAATCTCACGATGGCGATGGCGTTTTTCTCGCGGACGCAGCGCGAGCTCGCACCGCTCGGCCACATGGCGAGTGCGCTGCGGCTCTATGGGCGGATCTTTCGTGCGCTCGAGCGCGCCCCGCTGCGCAGTGCTGCGTTCCACGCGATTCTGTCGCCGCTCTTTGCGCCCGTGCGCGCGACCATCGGGCTGAGCCGTCTGACGATTCTCGCCGACTGCGCGGCGATGCGGCGCAATTTCTTTTTCTTTATTCTGGCAAATGGGATTCTGCTCTGGGATTTTCACTGCATGGCGTATTTTTCCCACTGGCGCAAGGGCTACGGTGCGGCGGCTGCCGACTGGCTGAAGGTGTGGGCGGAGACGGAGGTGCTGCTCTCGCTCGCACGCGTCGGGCATACGCGTGAGGTGCATGCGTTTCCGCGCTTTGCGGAGGAGGGCGCGCCGCAGCTCATGGCGGAGGACGCGACGCTGCTGCTCCTGACGGAGGAGACGGCGACGCCGAACGACGCGCAGCTCACGGCGGGGACGCTCGTCATCACGGGGTCGAATATGTCCGGCAAGACGACCTATATGCGCTGCCTCGGCGCGAATGCTGTCCTCGCGTATGCGGGTGCGCCGGTATGTGCGCGCTCCTTTACGCTCACGCCGATGGCGGTCTATACGTCGATTCAGATCAGCGACGATCTCGCGGGCGGGATTTCGACGTTCTATGCGGAGCTACTGCGCATCAAGAAGATGATGGTCTACAGCAAGCGCGGCAGGCCGATGCTGATCTTGATTGATGAGATTTTCCGCGGGACGAACTCTGCCGACCGCATTGTCGGTGCGCGCGAGGCGATCCGTCGCCTGACACTGCCGCACGCGATTACGGTGGTGACGACGCACGACTTTGAGCTCTGCGATCTCGGGCGCGAGGGCATCCCCGTGACGAATGCGCATTTTGAGGAGCACTACGAGGGGGATAAGATCCTCTTTGACTTCAAAATGCGCGCGGGGCGCTGCCACACGACGAACGCGCAGTATCTCCTGCGCATGGCGGGCATTATGGGGGAGTGAGGCGAAGATTTCTCTTGGCTTTGCGGACACGGTGACAGCGCGGCGGAAATCTGTTATAATGGGGAATACTTTCCTGCGATAAGAGAATAAAGGAATCGCTGATAAAACAGCCCTCGGATTGGCGCTGCATTTATCCGTGCTTCCTAAATGGCAGTGCGGGGGATCCCTCCGCTGAAAGGATACAGAATGAACGAGCATGCTGCACGCCCCACTGCCACGGCAGGGGTCATGACTGCCGCCGCCGTGGTCTATGCGCTCGCGGCGATCTATCTGCCCATGTTGACCATGATGATGGGAATGCTCTGGCCCGTGTTTATCGCGCTCGTGACGGTGCGCGCGGGGGGGCGGTTCGGCGCGCTCGCGGCCGTGGCGGCACTCCTCCTCACGATGCTCTTTGCCACCCCCGTGGCGGGGGCGACGTTTGTCCTCTCCTTTGCGCCGACGGGGCTTGCCCTCGGGCTGCTCCTGCGCCGTCAGGGCGGCACCCTGCGTGCACTCGTGGGCGGCACGCTCGCCTCGCTCCTCGGAAAGGCGGCGGCAGGCCTGCTCATCCTCCTGCTCTTCGGCATCAATCCGTTTGCGATGGATCCTGCCGTCATGCAGCAGGCGATGGATGAGACGCTCGGGATCTACCGCTCGCTCGGCATGACCGAGGTACAGATCGAGGAGACGCGCGCGGCGGCGAGCGAGGTGCTGGAGCTCTTTCTCCTGATGCTGCCTGCGCTCTTCGTGGGCAGTGCGCTGATCGAGGTGGGCGTCTGCTATGCTGTCATGCGCAAGGTGCTGCGCCGCATGGGTGTCGCCGTTACGGCGCTTCCGCCGTTTGCCGCGTGGCATCTGCCCGTCGTTTTCCCCTATCTCTTTGCCTTCTCTCTGATCGGTATCTACTGGGGCTCGACGCGCGAGATCGTGCTGCTCTATCAGGTGGGGCTCAACGGCTATGTGATTGCGTTTCTCGCAGGGCTCGTGCAGGGCCTTGCACTCCTGCATTTCTTGCTCCTGCGCTTCCGTGTCTCGCCCTTTGTGCGCGCGCTCATCTACGTGTTCATTCTCGTCAACGGCGTGATGACACAGATCATCTCGTGGACGGGGCTTTTCGATATGGTCTACGACTATCGCCGACGCATTCGTGAACGGCAATAATACTAATGGTTTATATATACTGTATATGCGATGAAAATACATATTCGATATAGATAAAATAACGTAAAGAAGGTGATACTATGCCGCGGAACTTATCCGCGTGGGTCGATCTGACGATCCATCTGATCGTCATGCTTGCGCTTGCGCTCGTGACGTTCTGCTACAGCACGTTTGTCGGTGCGGCGGCCCTCCTCCTATGGGCGATGCTGGCCGCGTTTGCGTGGGAACGGTGTCGTGACAGGGAGCGGCGATTTGAACGCTACTGTATGAGCGTCATCCGTAATGTGAACGACGTTATGAACTACGCCGTGGATCGTCTCCCGCAGGCGATCCTCCTCGTCAATCAGGAGGGGCATCTGGAGTGGTGCAATCACCAGCTCGGTGATGCGCTCGGCGAGATGCCCGAGCCCGGTACGGCGGTCGCGGATTTCTGGCCGCATTTTAACCTTGAGTCCATCTGGGGGACGGAGGGAGAGCACCGCTTCTCCCACGCGGGACACTCCTATCGCGTCTATCACCGCATGGTCGCGGAATCGTACCATAGTGAGCCGCTGATTGCGCTCTACGTCGAGGACGAGACGGAGTATGCGGCGCTCGAGAAGCGCTACTACGGGAGCCGTACCGCCCTCCTCTACATCCAGATCGACAACTATGATGAGATCATGCAGGGACAGAGCGAGACGGAAAAGTCCATGCTCCTCCTCGCCGTCCGCGAAAAGATCGATGGCTGGGTCGGCGGGCTCGGTGGCTTCCTGCGCAGTATCTCCGACGGTGAGTACGTGGCGCTGCTGGACCGCAGGTCACTCGACCACGCCATCGCGGAGAAGTTCGACATCCTCGATCAGGTACGCAAGATCATCAACACGAAGGGCATGCCTGTGACGCTCTCCATCGGCCTTTCCCTCGCCGCCGAGCAGACCCTGCGCGAGCTCGGTGAGGAAGCGGAGGCAAAGCTCGACCTTGCCCTCGGGCGTGGCGGCGATCAGGTGGCGCTCGACATCAGTGGCAAGACGCAGTTCTTCGGCGGCAAGGCAAAGGCAGTCGAGAAGCACACGCGCGTCAAGGCACGCGTCGTGGCGCACGCACTGCGCGATATTATGGAGAACTCGGACGAGGTGTACGTCATGGGACACCACAACGAGGACTACGATGCGTTCGGTGCGGCGATGGGCGTCGCGTGCATGGCACGCTCTCTCGGGAAGAAGGTACACATCGTCCTCAGCGAGATGAATGAGGGCATTGACCGCATCGTGGATCTCGTGCGCAAGGATGAGGCCTACGAGGGACTCTTCCTCCGTCCCGGCGATATCACGGAGACGCCGTCACTGTCCTCCCTGCTCGTCGTGGTGGACGCGCATATCCCGCATATCCTCGCCGACCCTGCCCTGCTCGAACGCATTCCGAAGGTCGTCGTCATCGACCATCACCGCCGCAGCGAGCATTTCGTCAAGAACCCGCTGCTCGTCTACATCGAGACGGCGTCCAGCTCGGCGAGCGAGCTCGTGACGGAGCTGCTCATGTACTTCGGCGACAACGTCCGCCCGACGCGCCTCGATGCAACGGCGCTCTACTCGGGTGTCGTGGTGGATACGAAGAATTTCAACGTCGGTGCGGGCGTGCGCACCTTTGATGCGGCGGCATACCTGCGTCGCGCCGGCGCGGATCCCGTACTCGTCCGCACGCTCTTCCAGAGCGACTACGAGACGACGGTATCGCTCGCACGGGCGAAGGCAAACGCTGTCTACTACCCGGGCGGGCTGATCGTGGGGAGCCTCCCCGATCTCCTGCCAAACGGGCAGATCATCGCCGCACAGGCGGCGGACGGCATGCTCCGCGTCGATGGCGTGCGCATGAGCATCTATGTGTTCCCGCTCGCGAGCGACGTGGTGGGCATCAGTGCACGCTCGTCGGGAGAGATGAATGTGCAGGTCATCATGGAGGCGTTCGGCGGCGGCGGACACGCCAATGTCGCAGGCGCACAGGTCAAGGGCGTCCCGCTGGATGAGGTGCGCGCACAGGTGGTAGAAAAAGCAAAGGCATATATAGAGGAGAGTGACCAACGTGAAAGTCATACTGCAGGCTGATGTAAAGAATATCGGAAAAAAGGGCGAGATCGTGGAGGTGGCGGACGGCTACGGCCGTAATTTCCTCCTGCCGAGGAAGCTCGCGCTGCCCGCAAACACGTCGAACGTGAACGTGGCAAAGGCACAGGCGGGTGCAAAGGCGCGCAAGAACGCAATGGAGGTCGATGAGGCAAAGCTCATGGCCGCACAGCTCGAAAAGGTTACGGTGGAGATCCCCGTACGCATCGGCGAGAACGGACGGCTCTTTGGTGCGGTGACGGGCAAGGATGTCGCGGAGGCGCTGAAGAAGCAGAACATCGACGTGGATCGCCGCAAGATCTCGATCAATGGAGAGGTGACGGGCGAGGGGATCTATGAGGCCGTCGTCAAGGTGCATCCGAACATTGCCACCACGATCAAGATTCACGTGCGCAAAGAGTAATCGCTGCGTGCTCTGCGCAAATATTGATGAACGATGCACTCATATTGATTGAATACAATACAGCGGGCTGATGAGCATGTCTCATCAGCCCTTCTCAAAAGGAGGACTATGTCTTTTTTTAAGGATTTATTCGGCGGCAAGGACGCGGGGAAGGAGCATCCGAAGCTCTCACGGGACGCGCAGATCGACGAGGAGATCGCGACGATCTTTCGCATGCTCGCCGATACGATGGGAACGGAGCGCCTAGTCATCCAAGCGGGCAAGATGAATGCAATGGCACTCATGCGCTCGGAGGATCGCCGTGAGCGCGTCCTCGCACTCATGCGCATTCTTGAGGAGGATCCGCTGCTCTCTCCCCCGCCCGCGGAGACAGAGCTGCCCGAGATCCTCTCGCGCATGACGGAGCAGGTCGCGGGCATCCTCGCACGGCGCGATCTGGAGGATCGCATCGAGCGCAAGGTGAATGAAAAGCTCGAAAAGGATCATGAGGAGTATGTGGACGACATCCGCCGTCAGGTAATCTCGGAGGAGAGCCCCGGCGCAGAGTCTCCGCATGACAAGAAAAAGCGTGAGGCGCTTGAGGCGCTGGAAAAGGTGCATCTCACACAGTCGGTGATGGAGCTCCTGCGCCCAAAGACGTTCGATGAGATCGTCGGGCAGGAGCGTGCCGTGCGCTCCCTTATGGCAAAGCTCTCCTCACCCTACCCCCAGCATCTCCTGCTCTACGGACCGCCCGGCGTCGGCAAGACGACAGCGGCACGCCTTGTTCTCGAGGCGGCGAAGAAACGTGCGGTATCGCCTTTTGCAGAGACTGCGCCCTTTGTTGAGACAGACGGCACAACGCTGCGTTGGGACCCGCGCGACATGACGAATCCTCTGCTCGGCTCGGTGCATGACCCCATCTACCAGGGCGCGCAGAAGAACCTTGCCGACAGTGGCGTTCCCGAGCCAAAACCAGGGCTGGTGACCGATGCACACGGTGGTATCCTCTTTATCGACGAGATCGGTGAGATGGATGAGATGCTCCAGAACAAGCTGCTCAAGGTACTCGAGGACAAACGCGCCTACTTTGAATCGGCGTACTACGACCCCGATGACAAGCGTGTCCCTCCGTACATCCGCAAACTTTTTGAGGAGGGCGCGCCGGCAGACTTCGTACTTATTGGGGCAACGACACGCGAGCCGGATCACATCAACCCTGCCTTGCGCTCGCGCTGCGCGGAGATCTACTTTGAGCCGCTGACACCGGCGCATATCCGCACGATTGTGGAGAATGCGGCAGAACGCCTCCACGTCGCGCTCGCCCCCCGCACAGCGGAGCTCATCAGCACATACACGATTGAGGGGCGCAAGGCGATTAACATCCTCGCCGATGCCTATAGCCTCGCACTGAACCGCATGGATGATGCAGAGGTGGAGCGCATTGTTTCACGTGAAACAATCGAGCCAACATCCTCTGTGGAACAACATGAGACGCAGGGAGATGCGAATGTAGATGTTTCACGTGAAACATCCATCGCGGAAGAAAAAGAACTCCTCGGCATGGAGCCTTCCTCCACACAAGACGATGGGAAGAAAGTGGAAAATGTTTCACGTGAAACAGATCCTCCGTGTATCCCTGTGACAAAGGAAGACATCTATGAGGTCGTTCAGGTGAGCCGCCTCTATCCCTTTGGGAAAAAGAAGGCCTCGAATACACCTGCCGTGGGTAGGGTGTTCGGCCTCGGTGTGGCGGGCTTCCTCGGCTCGATCATCGAGATTGAGGCCGTCGCTTTCCCTGCGGTAGAAAAGGGGAAAGGAACTGTGCGCTTCAACGAGACAGCAGGCAGCATGGCAAAGGACTCTGTGTTCAATGCGGCGTCAGTCATGCGTCGCCTGACGGGACGTGACCTACATGACTATGACCTCCACGTCAACATTATTGGCGGCGGCAATATCGACGGTCCGAGTGCGGGCACGGCCATCCTGACGGCGATTGTCAGTGCTGTGACCGGTGCGGCAGTCCGGCAGAATGTGGCAGTCACGGGGGAAATCTCTCTGCAGGGGGAGATCCGCCCGGTGGGCGGCGTCTTTGAAAAGGCATACGGCGCACGACAGGCGGGGATCTCAACTCTCATCATCCCATGGGAGAACAAGAAGGACATCCCCGAGGATCATCTGAGGCTGAAGATCTACCGCCTCAAGAGTGCTGAGGAGGCCTTTGGCGTGCTGTTCGCCGATGAGAAGTGGAAAGAGAATGCAGAGCATGACGGAGGGTCGCGTTGAATCCCTCCCTCATGTGGATGATGATACGAAAAGGAGTATAATATGCCGGAAGGACGTGTGCCGCCGCAGAGCATCGAGGCGGAACTTTCGGTGCTCGGCTCGATGATGCTGAAACCTGCGGCGGTGTCGCAGGCTGTGGAGCTGCTCCATGCAGAGGACTTCTATCGTCAGGCACATCGTGCCGTCTTTGAGGCGATGGAGCTGCTTCTGCGCAACGGTGAGCCTGTAGATATCGTGACCGTGACCGAGTCGCTGAAAAAGTCGGGACTGCTCGAACAGGTGGGAGGAATCTCGTTCCTCGCCAATCTGACGAACACCGTGCCGAGCACGGCGAACCTCGCACACTATGCAAAGATCGTCAAGGAGAAGGCTGTCCTGCGCGCACTGATTGACGCGAGCACGGAGATTGCGGGGGCAGCGTATGAGGCGAGCGAGGATATCGCCGAGCAGCTCGACGATGCAGAGCGCAAGATCCTTGCGATCGCAGGAGGACAGACGACGGGGGCGTTTATCTCTGCGAAGGAGGTCGTCTTTGACGCCGTGGATCGCGTAAGTGAACTCGCCAAGGCAAAGGGGGGTATCACGGGGCTCTCGACGGGGCTCGCAACACTCGACAGTGTGACGCGCGGTCTCCAGCCCTCAGATCTCATCATTGTTGCGGCACGCCCTGCCATGGGTAAGACGGCGTTCGTCCTGAATGTCGCCACGCACGTCGCCCTGCAGGGTGGGACCGTCGCTTTCTTCTCTCTGGAGATGCCGCGCGAGCAGCTGATGCATCGTATCTTCTGCGCTGAGGGGCAGATCGACGCGACGCGCCTTGCCCGCGGCGAGCTCGATGATGAGGAGTGGGAGCGGCTCGTCAAGGTCGCTGACCGCATCATGAAGACAAAACTCTACTTCGATGATACGAGCAGTACGACAGTGCTCGATATCCGCACGCGTGCCCGCCGCCTCAAGGCGGAACATGGACTCGATCTCATCGCCATCGACTACCTTCAGCTCATCCAGGCGCCGGGGCGCGCGGAGAACCGCACCCTCGCTGTGGCAGAGATGACGCGCTCACTGAAGGTGCTTGCCCGTGAGTTGAACGTCCCCATCATCGTCCTCTCGCAGCTCTCCCGCGCGACCGAGGGGCGCTCGGACAAACGCCCCATGCTCTCCGATTTGCGCGAGTCTGGCTCGATCGAGCAGGATGCGGACATTGTCATGTTCCTGTATCGCGAGGATTATTACAATCAGGATACAGAGAATGCAAACATCACGGAACTGAGCATTGCCAAGCACCGCAACGGAGCGACGGATACCGTGCGCATGTATTTTCAGAAGGAATACACGCGCTTCCGCGATCTCGCGCATGAGTAGATTGTTTCACGTGAAACATTTTCCTCATTCCCCTCAAAAAAAGAGGGGATTTTTTTTGCCGTTTGTGCTATGATAAAAGGGTAGAAAAAGCTAAGACCGCGCACGGAGCGCATGGAAATGATGGGCAGGGGGAGGATGCGTTGTGTTGAAGAGTATTGCAGTCATGACGAGCGGGGGAGACAGCCCCGGAATGAACGCGGCGGCGCGTGCCGTTGCGCGCACAGCCCTCTATGAAGGCGTCCGTGTGTGGGGCATCAACGATGGCTATCAGGGACTCCTCGATGAGGATATGTGGGAGCTTGAGTCCAAGGATGTGGGCGACATCATCCAGCGCGGCGGCACCTTCCTCGGGACGGCGCGCTGCAAGGAGTGGACGACGCCCGAGGGACGCCGCCGCGGACATGAGAACCTCATCGAGCGCGGCATCGAGGGACTCTGCGTGATCGGCGGCGACGGTTCGCTGCGCGGCGCACAGCTGCTCGCCGAGGAGTTCGGCTTCCCCATCGTCGGCCTGCCGGGCACGATTGACAACGATGTCTGGGGCATGGACTATACGATCGGCTGCGACACGGCGGCGAATACGATCATCGACGCGATCAACAAGCTGCGCGACACAGCATCGGCGCATCGGCGCATCATCGTGCTCGAGGTCATGGGGCGTGGCTCCGGCTGGCTCGCTCTCGTCTCGGGCATCTCGGGCGGTGCGGAGTACATCCTCGTCCCCGAGGAGAAATTTGACCTCGCGGAGATCGTCAACGACCTCACCAACGCATACGAGCACGGCAAACGCTACATCCTCATCGTCGTCGCCGAGGGCGCGGCCAAGGGGCAGGACGTCTGCGACTACATCGCAAAGCATACGGACATCGAGACGCGCGTCTCGGTGCTCGGCCATATCCAGCGCGGCGGCTCACCGACGGTCATCGACCGCGTACGCGCCAGCCAGCTCGGCGAACAGGCGGCACTCGCACTCATCTCGGGGCTCTCGGGCATTGTGTTCGGCTACCACAAGGGACACGTCGTCTCCGTCAACCTCTACGACGCCGTCAACAACAAGAAAACACTCGATCCCGAGTACCTGCACCTCGCAAAGGTACTTTTCTAGAACATCCACCACAGCACCCGTAGAAAGGATGATCCCGTGGCAAAGATCATTGCGGTTGCCAGTCAAAAGGGCGGCGTCGGCAAAACGACGACGGCGGTCAATCTCGCCGCCGCCGTCGCGCGTGCGAAACGGCGCGTTCTGCTCATCGACATCGACCCGCAGGGAAATGCGACCAGTGCCTTTGGCATCGACAAGAGCACCCTCCCCGCGACGACCTATCGCGTCCTGATCGACGGAAAGCACATGCGCGAGGTCATCATCGAGTCGGACTACCTCGTCGACGTCGTTCCCGCCAATGTGGAGCTTGCGGGCGCCGAGGTGGAACTGGCGTCGCTGGAACATCGTGAGACACGCCTGCGCAAGGCGATCGCCGAGGTGCTGACCGACTACGACTACATCTTTATCGACTGCCCGCCCTCCCTCGGCTTTCTGACATTGAATGCACTGACGGCGGCACACGCCGTCCTCATCCCCATCCAGTGTGAGTTCTTTGCCCTCGAGGGCGTGGCGCAGCTGATGAAAACCATCAGCCTTGTCAAGGAGCGCGCCAATCCGAAACTGCGTGTCCAGGGCGTCGTGATGACGATGTACGACTCGCGGACGCGCATCGCGGGGCAGGTCGTCGACGAGGTGCGCGACGTCTTTGGCGACGCGCTCTATCAGACGATGATTCCGCGCAACGTCCGACTCTCGGAGGCACCCTCCTTCGGGCAGCCGATCACCTCGTACGACATCACATCGCGCGGGGCGGAGATGTATATTGCACTCGCAAGGGAGGTCATACGGCGTGAAGAAGGCTAAAACAGGCGGCCTCGGGCGTGGGCTCGGCGCACTCGGACTCGGAAAAGACGCGCTCACCCTGCCGACCGACCCGCCGCCGGAGGAAAAGACAGAAACCGCTGCAGCCTCCGCGGGCGTCCCGGCGGAGCTCTCCATTGACGTGATCCAGCCCAACCGCTTTCAGCCGCGCCGCGAGTTCGACGAGGCGGCACTCGAGGAGCTGCGCGAGTCCATTGCACAGCACGGCATCCTCCAGCCCGTCACCGTCCGCGACATTGGCGCGGGCAAGTACGAGCTCATCGCGGGCGAGCGGCGTCTGCGCGCCGCCAAGATGGCAGGGCTCACGACCGTTCCTGCATTTTTCCGCACGGCGAACGACGCGGAGATGGCAGAGATGGCACTCATCGAGAACCTCCAGCGTGAGGATCTCAACCCAATCGAGGAGGCACACGCCTATCAGCGGCTCCTCACCGAGTTCAAACTCTCACAGGAACAGCTCGCGCGCCGCGTCGCACGCAGCCGCTCGGCAATCGCGAACAGCGTCCGCCTCCTGCGCCTCGCGAAAGAGGTGCAGGCATTCATCGCGAACGGCGTTCTCACCATGGGGCAGGCACGTCCGCTCCTCGCGCTCGAGACCGCCGCGCTGCAGCGTGAGGCGGCAGAGTACATCCAGGAGCACGAGCTCTCGGCGCGCGGCGTCGAGGCGCTCGTCAAACGCCTGGCGAAGGATCCGAACGCACTGAAAAAATTAGCGCCGCCAAAGCCAGAGAAAAAGCCAGACCTCTTCGTCCGTGAGGCAGAGGAGCGCCTGACGCGCAGCCTCGGCACGAAGGTACGCATCCAGACGGGACGCGAGGAGGGGAAGGGGCGGCTCGAAATCAGCTACTTCTCCGCCGAGGATCTGGAGCGACTGCTGTCGCTCCTGACCGTATCGGCAGACGGCGTGGCAAAAGAGGACAAGCGTGCGGCACTGCGCGCATTCTCCACGCAGAAATTCACCGTATAGGATGTGCGGCGTGCCGTCTGCCGCCCTCTGGGGCACATCCGCCTCCGCCCCATGGGGGACGGAGGAAAGAAGGGAAGAGAGAACTTGTTTTTTAGTAATCTAGTGAAGTCGATCGAAGCACATGATGCAGCCCTCCTGCTCACCGCGCTGCTCCTGATCTTCGTCCTGCTCATCCTCGTCATCTACGTCATGGTACGGCTCTCGACGATGAGCAGCCGCTACCGCGCGATGATGCGCGGCTCGAGCAAGGACGATCTCGAGGGGATGCTGATCCAGCACGTGCGCACGGTGGAGGAGGTCGCGGCAACGAACGCACGCATCCTCGAGGAGAACGAACTAATCCGACAGTTCATCCGCCAGTCGCTCGTGCGCGTCGCCTCCGTGCGGTTCCGCGCCTTTGAGGACATGGGGGGCGACCTCAGCTATGCCGTCGCCCTGCTCGATGCGAACAACGACGGCGTGATCTTCTCCAGCATCTTTGCCCGCGAGGACTCGCGCAGCTACATCAAACCGATCAAAAACGGATCGTCGGACTACCCGCTGAGCGACGAGGAAAAGGACGTACTGAAGGAAGCCATGGCAAAACCGCTGCCCATCCAGTACTGAGAAGATATCAACGGACAAAAACCTGCTGTGTCACAGCAGGTTTTCATATTCTTCGGATAGGATAGGGAAATAGGGAAATAGGGAAATAGGGATCGGACAGGAACATCTCGATGGGAAGAGGGGGACGCATTGAGCGAAGAACAATCACGCTATAAACTGCAGCTGGTGGATCGGGAAACGGACACGACGCACACCGTGCGCCTCTCGCTGCGCGCCCTGCGCCTGCTCGCCGTGGGCGTGGGCGCGGGGGCGGCACTCGTCGCTGTCGGCTCGATTTTCTCCATCTACACCCTCACGTATGCCTACCTCCAGGAGGAGGAGACGGCACAGCTGCGCGAGGCGAACCGCATCCAGCAGGAGCAGATCCTCCAGATCGCGAAAAAGGCCTCCGCGCTTGGGCAGGAGGTCGATGCCATTCAGCGTACGGAGGACGGGCTGCGCGCACTCGTCGGCGCACCGCCGGCGGAGGCGGACAGCGCGGTACAGAAAGGAGATGTCGCACCGGCACCGACGGGCGGCGCACCGCACGCACTCACGACGGATGAGGTCGGCGAGGCACTCACGATGCTAGAGGAACGCACCGCAGTGCGCCGCACCTCCATCGGACAGCTCGCCGCCATGATGCAGAAGGATGTGCCGGGGGCATCCTCCTTTCTGGGGGTCGATACACCCGTTACCACCCCGACAGGCTGGCCGACGGACGGCTTCATCAGTTCAGGGTATGGACTGCGCTGGAATGGCGCAGAGTTCCATCAGGGCATCGACATCGCCGCCGAGATGGGCACGCCCATCGTTGCGACGGCGGACGGCGTCGTGACCATCGCGGGCTGGAACGCGGGCGGCTATGGCAACATGGTCGACATCGATCACGGGAGCGGCGTCTCGACACGCTACGGACATGCCTCGGCGGTCGTGGTGACCCCGGGACAGCGCGTGCGGCGTGGACAGATCATCGCCTATGTCGGCTCGACGGGGCACTCCACAGGACCGCATCTGCACTACGAGGTGCGCCTCAGCGGACAGCCCGTCAACCCGAGCTCGTATTTGTAAGCAAAGGAGACACTATGCAATCCATCACCTGCCTGCTCGCCGCAGGAATCCTCCTCCTCCCCGTCAGCGGGACGGCCGCCGAGAAGGAGACGGAGATCCATGCCGTCATGGCGGCAGAGGAGTCTCATGGAGACGCTGCCGCGTCAGAACAGCGCACCGCATCTGCCGCAAAGGATGCGCAGGAGACAGTGGATACGGAAAAGACGACAGACAGGGCGCAGACCACGGCGGAGCCCGCGGCAAAGGACCGTGCGGCATCGGAACAGCGCACGCAGGAAGATGCCTTCGATGCGGAGATGGATGAGCTCGGCACAGAGAACCCTCCAGCAGAGCAGACACCGCAGACCAATGCCGCCTCGGCGAGAGATGCGGAGGCAAAGACGAAGACGAAGACGGCAGAAGAAACGGCTGATGGGGAAGGGACGGCCGAAGCCGTTCTTGTCAAAGAACCTGTGAAGGAAAAGGAGCCAGCCGCCGCAGCGACGGACGGCGCAGGGCATTCTGCCGTGTCCGCAGAGCCTGCAAAGAAGGCAGATGCCGCGGATAAAAAAGCTGAGAAAAAGCATGCCGCAGCCGCAGCGGCAAAGCGCGAGGCGTACGGCAAAGAGACGGCGATCGAGCCCGTCACGCTGAAGGACGGCGACTGGGTCTTCATCGAGGGCGACGAGCGGCGCGGCTGGTTCTTTGACCGCAGTCACATGAAGCGCAACGCCGACGGCTCCGTCTCCTACTGGCAGCTCATTCTCTACAACAACCTCGGTCGGGCACAGTTTGCCGAGGCGATGAAGAATGCGGACTACGAGCACCTCGGCTACACCATGCAGCGGCGCGTGCTCAGCCCGAAAAAGGACGCCATCAGCACCTACGAGATCCTCGCCTACGACGGGAATAGCGCACTCATCACGGAGAGCAGCCGCGAGGGGCACCGCGCCGTGATCCGCGCAAACACCATGACAGAGAAAGAGCGCGACGCCGTACGGCAGGAACTGCGCCGAAAGAAATAACAGCGAGGGACGCATCTCCCCATGTGCATCATCACCGATGCCAGAGGGATGCGCCCCTTTTTGATCGAATTAAGGAATCGCTGATAAAACAGTCTCTCAGATTGGCGTAGATTTTTGTCCGATTGAGGCAGCAAACCGGACGCATAGCAAGGGCCATGTGGAGGATTTGCTAACGACAAGCAGGCGGAAAAGATGCGTCAAGATGGCTGTGCCGAATTTATCAGTGCTTCCTTAACTGCAGATACAGTATTTATCAACTACGAATAAATAAGCAATAACTATAACAAATCAATATAATTTCAGCATATCCTGAGAATAGTTTTCGTATATTGACAGGTTGTTTTCACTCTGTTAAACTGTTCTTAATTACATAGGTATAGAGGTACATTGTATCTCTCGGTTTCCGAGCAAAAGCATCTAAGGGCGATGCCTATGATGCTGCGCCTGCGCCGCAGGGAGCGATCCCTGCCGTGCACAGGGTTTCGGCAGAAATGCCGGAGCCTCCCTTCCGAACGCGGTTTCCTGCAGAAAACCACGCTCCCTTGAAAAGGAAACGACAACATTGCCGCGCAAAGGCGAGGAGGGGATATTTTGGTGCAAAATATCCCTTGGATTCGTCTGCTACGAGGGACTGTTTGTCGTGCCCTCGGGTGCGTCGGACGGCTCCTCCTTTATTATTTTGTACGGAAGGGCCCTGGCTTTCGCGGGATTGGCTTTATATATCTGATGTGTGGGAAGTATTGACGCAAGTTTCTGTTGTCAATCGCCCTGTCGTTCTGCTCGCAAAGGTGTCTGTGTGCCGATCGCGGCGGGATGGATGCGGGTGTTTGGCATGACGGCAGTCTTCCATAGGGACAGGAGGCATAATGTGAACAAAAGGGAGAGCTTGTGGGAGGCATATCTCGCAAAAGGCTTCAGCCGGCGGAATTTCCTCAAGGGCTGCGTGACCCTCACGTCGCTCATGGGGCTGAGCACAGACAACCTCACGAAGGTCGTCGAGGCCGCCGAGGCGAAGCCGCTGCCGGTTGTGATCTGGCTGCACGGGCATGAGTGCACGGGCTGCGATGAGTCGTTCATCCGCTCGGGCGCACCGCTCGCATCGGATCTCGTGCTGAACGAGATTGCGCTCGAATACAGCCATCTCCTCTGCGCCGGCGAGGGTGAGGCGTTCGAGGCACATCTCGAGGAGACGATCAAGAAGTATCATGGCGAGTACATCCTTGCCGTCGAGGGCGCGGTTCCCATCGGGGAGCACGCCTACACCTGCATGTCGGGCGGTCACTCCTTCGAGCATACGCTGAAGCACGCCGCGGAGGGAGCAAAGGCGGTCATCGCCTACGGCACGTGCGCGACGGCGGGCGGCATCCAGGCGGCTGCGCCGAATCCGACGGAGTCCAGGGGGATCCGTTCCCTCATCGGCGCGAAGCCCTATATTGCTGTGCCCGGCTGCCCGCCGATTCCCGAGGTTATGACAGGCGTCGTCATGCACGTTGCGCTCTTCGGCACACTGCCGCCGCTTGACGGCGAGGGACGTCCGCGTCAGTTCTACGGCAACCGCATTCACGACACCTGCTACCGCCGTCCGTTCTTCGATGCGGGCATGTTTGCCGAGCGCTTTGACGACGCGGGTGCAAAGGGGGGCTGGTGCCTCTACAAGCTCGGCTGCCGCGGCCCCGAGACGTACAACTCCTGCGGCAATCTGCGCTGGTATCAGGGACTCTCGTACCCCATCCAGTCGGGCGCACCCTGTATTGGCTGCAGCAACGCGAACTTCTGGGATCAGGCGCCGTTCTCGAAGCGTCTGCCGGAGTACAACGGCATCGATGTCGACATGGTCGGCGCAGGCCTTGCCGTCGCAACGGCAGTCGGTGTTGCGGCGCACGCGGGCGCGAGCCTTGTACAGAAGAGATGCCATGAGAAGCAGCTCGAAAAAGAGGGAAAGCAGGTGCATGAATGAAACACGTCGTTGTCGACCCAATCACCCGTATTGAGGGACATCTGCGCGTTGAGCTGCAGGTGGACGAGGCATCGGGCAAGGTCACGGATGCCATCTCCTCCGGGACGGCATGGCGCGGCCTTGAGCTCGTCATGAACGACCGCGATCCGCGCGATGCATGGGCATACATTCAGCGCATCTGCGGCGTCTGCACATCCTCTCATGCGCTCGGCTGTCTGCGTGCCGTCGAGGACGCATTCGGCATCACGATCCCAAAGAACGCGCACTACATCCGCAACATCATTGCGGCGTGCCTCGGGCATCAGGATCACATCATCCATTTCTACCACCTCCACGCGCTCGACTGGGTCAGCCCGCTCGAGGCACTGAAGGCGGATCCGGCGGCGACGGCGGCGCTCCAGAACACGGTGCTCCAGACCTATCGCCTGCCGTTCCGCGGGCCTGCGGCATTCGACACGGATGCCTACCCGCACGACTTCCCGATCGCATCGCCCACCTATTACGCCGCGATCAAGGCAAAGGTGCAGAAGATCGTCGACAGCGGTCAGCTCGGCATCTTCTCCGCGCAGTGGTGGGATCATCCGGACTATCAGCTCCTCCCGCCCGAGGTGCATCTCATGGCGATCTCGCACTACCTCGAGATGCTCGACAAGCAGAAGGATCTCGTCGTCCCGCACGTCGTCTTCGGCGGAAAGAACCCGCATCCGCACTATGTGCTTGGCGGCATGCCATGCTCCATCTCGATGGAGGACGGCAACGCGCCGATCAATGCAGCGCGCCTCGCGATCGTTGACCGCTCGATCAATCAGGCACGCCACATGATGAACGACTACTATCTCCCCGACGTGCTCGCCATCGGACATCTCTACGTCCAGAAGGGCTACACCTCGGGCGGAGGCCTCGCGAAAAAGCGCGTGCTCGCCTTCGGCATGTTCTCCGAGGAGCCGTTCTCGGGTGCATCGAACGGCGACTTCTTCAAGAACCTCCTCGTGCGCTGCAACGGCGTCGTCGAGGACTTCGCTTCGGGCGTCATGAATGCGAAGGTCTATGACTTTACGGAGAAGGATCTGACGGATGCCGACGGCGTCGCAGAGAGCGTCGAGCACGGCTGGTACGAGTACAAGGGTGGCGACGACAAGGCACTCCATCCGTGGGAGGGCGAGACGACCCCGCACTACACGGAGCCGAAGGAAGGCACGAAGACCGAGTGGAAGGCGCTCAACGAGCAGGGCAAGTACTCCTGGCTCAAGACGCCGAAATGGCGCGGCAAGCTCTGCGAGGTCGGCCCCCTGGCACGCTACATCGTCCTCTACACGAAGGCAAAGCAGGGCCTCCTCGGTGACCTGACGTGGGCAGAGCAGATGATCGTCGATCAGATCGATGCCGTGACGAAGGTCCTGAACGTCCCCGTCGAGGCATGGCTGCCCTCCACGGTCGGACGCACGGCGGCGCGTGCGCTTGATGCACAGCTGCAGGCGGAGATCAGCAAGTATTTCTTCGACAAGCTCGTCGCAAACATCAAGAGCGGCGATACGCGCGTGGTGAGCAACGACAAGTGGGATCCCTCGACCTGGCCGAAGGAGGCAAAGGGCGTCGGTCTCTACGAGGCACCGCGCGGCGCACTCAGCCACTGGGCGGTCATCAAGGACGGCAAGATCGCGAACTATCAGGCGGTCGTCCCAACGACGTGGAATGCCTGCCCGCGCGACGATGCCGAGGGACACGGCGCATACGAGCTCGCGATGATGGATACGCCCGTCAAGGTCGCAGACAAGCCGCTCGAGATCGTCAAGGCGGTCCGCTCGTTCGACCCGTGCATGGCGTGCTCGACCCACCTCTTCAACGCGAAGGGGGAGAAGATCCGCGTTGTGACGACCGATCCATACGCGGGCGTCAGCGTCGATAAATAAGGGGGCGAACCGCATGAAACAAGAAGTACGCAAGGAGTACTATCTCTTTAGTCCCTTTCTGCGCATCTTCCACTGGCTGATGGTCATTGCGATCATCGTGCTCTTCATCACGGGCTTCCTCATCACGAAGCCGCCTGCGATGCTCTATGCGGAGCCGGATGCGTCGCCGCTCCTGATGAATGTGACGCGCAACGTCCACTTCATCGCGGCGTTTGCATTCTGCGCGGGCTTCATCGGCCGCGTTTACGGCTTTATCATCAACCGCGGCGACCGCCTTTTCCCGCATTTCTGGGAGAAGCAGTACTACACGGACACGATGGAAGTGGCGCAGCACTATATGCTGATCAAGGCGACGCACAAGCCGTTTCTGCGCAATCCGCTCGCACGCGGATCGTACGCAGGGCTCTACGTGCTCGTGGCAATCGAGGTGCTGACGGGCTTTGCCATGTACTACATGACGGAGCCGTCCGCGATCGGCGGGACGCTCTTCGGCTGGGTGAACCGCGTGCTCGGCGGCGAGATGATCTCGCACTATGTGCATCACTATGCGGCATGGGCGATCATTCTCTTTGCCATCGGCCATTTCTACATGGTCATCCGCGCTGAGTTCATGGAGGGCGAGGCAGAGGTCTCGAGCATGTTCGCAGGCTCGAAGCTCCTGCGCCATACCCCGGCAGATGCCGCCGACGTGGAGTAGGTTTGGGATAGGATAACGGCGGCGGGGGCGCAGAAGACGTTCCTGCTTCCGTTTGCAGAAAAGGAGTTTTCTATGTGTAAAGAATGCGGCTGCGGGCTCGCAGAGAGCACGACGCATCTGCAGTTTTTTGTGAAGGGCTACACCGAGGAGAATGCCGCCGCTGTGGAGAAGGCGCTCCTGGGGCTGCCCGGCGTCCTCTACGTGCACATCCACACGCATGATGGGGAGACGACCGTGGACTATGACCCGGCAAAGACGAAGATGACGGAGCTCATCAGTAAATTTGCCGCACATGGGCTTTCGGCGGAGCTCTAAGATGCACGAAATGGCGATTGCCGAGGGCATTTTGGATATTGCCCTAGACTATGCACAGAAAAATGGCGCAGCGCGCATCGAGCGCATCGGCCTCCTGCTCGGCGAATTGTCGGGCGTGGAGACCGATGCGCTTTCGCTGTGTTTTTCCTCCCTTACGGCGGACACGATCGCGGCAGATGCCGTGCTCACGTGGGAGCGCGTCCCCCTCACGGGACGCTGTCACGACTGCGGCAGGGAGCAGCACATCCGTCCGCAGGACTACCTCTGCCCCCATTGCGGCGGCGGAATGGAGATCATCGGCGGCCGCGAGATGCGCGTGGATTATATAGAGATGGAATAGAGCGATGAAAGTAGTTGTAAAAGCGGACATTCTGGGGCGCAACGATGCAGCGGCGGCGGAGAATGCGGCGCTCTTTGCGCAGTATGGGATCTATGCGCTGAATTTGCTCGGCTCGCCGGGTGCGGGCAAGACGTCGCTCCTCGAGCGGACGCTGCAGGAGCTCACGGGCGATCTGCGCGTGGCAGTCGTGGAGGGGGATCTTTTTACGACGAAGGATGCGGCACGCATCGAGCGCTGCGGTGCGCCTGTGGTGCAGATCAATACGAGCGGCGGCTGTCATCTCGACGCGGCGATGGTCGCAGCGGCACTTGACCGCCTCGATCTCGACGCGCTCGATCTCCTCGTGATCGAGAACGTCGGCAATCTCGTCTGCCCTGCCGAGTTCGCGCTCGGCGAGGATGAGAAGGCGGTCGTTCTGAGCATCACGGAGGGGGACGACAAGCCGCTGAAGTACCCGCTGGTATTCAAGGAGTCGGCGGCGGCTGTCCTCAGCAAGGTGGATATTCTCCCGTATACGAATTTCGATATGGCGTCGGCGCGTGCGGACATCACAGCCCTGCATCCCGGGATCGCGATCTTTCCTGTCTCCTGTCAGACGGGCGAGGGTCTCGCGGACTGGTATGCGTGGCTGCGTGCGCAGGCGGCGGCAAAGAAGGCGGGGAAGGAGGTGCGCTGATGGAGGAGTCGATTGTACCCGTTGCGCCTGTGACCGTACTCGGCATCGGCAATATCATTCTGCGCGACGAGGGGTTCGGCGTGCGCGCGATGGAGTATCTGGAGCAGCACTGGGAGTTCTCCGAGGATGAGGTGCGCCTGCTCGACGGCGGGACGCTCGGACCCGAGCTGCTGCACTTCGTCACGGGGACACAGCATCTGCTGATCCTCGACGCGGTCTCGGGCGACGGTGCCCCGGGGACGGCGTACCGCTTTGAGGATGATGCGATCATGGCACATTTTCAGGAAAAGGTCTCATCGCACGAGATCGGCATACAGGATGTGCTCGCGTGGCTGACGGTGACGGATCGGGCGATCCCGAACGTGGTCGTGCTCGGGATGCAGCCCTACGATCTGTCGGCGGGGCTGACGCTGAGCAGTGCGATGGAGGCGGCCCTGCCCGCGTTCGCACAGCGTGCGGCCGAGGAGCTGCGCGCGTGGGGCGTTCGGCTCGCGCCGCGTGCCGCAGCGCATGCCTAAGATGGCGGACGCGGCACATACCGCAGTACATACGGAGGGGGGCGCCGCCGAGCGGCGCGCCTTTCGTGTCTCGGGGATTGTGCAGGGGGTGGGCTATCGTCCCTTTGTCTATCGTCTCGCGGAGGAGTATGCGCTCAGCGGCTGGGTGCTGAACGACAGCGCGGGAGTCGGCATCGAGGCGGAAGGGACGGCGGCGGCACTCGACGCCTTTGCCGTCGCTCTCGCAGACGATGCGCCGCGTGCGGCAGTGGTAACGGCGGTGACGTGGCAGGCGGTCATGCCATGCGGGGAGCAGACGTTCCGCATCCTGCCGAGCCCCGCGGGGACGCGGGCAGCGACACTTGTATCGCCTGATCTTGCGGTCTGTGCGGACTGTCGGCGCGAGATCCTGTCGGCAGCGGATCGGCGGTATGGCTATGCCTTTACGAACTGTACGAACTGCGGCCCGCGCTACTCGATCATCCGCGGTGTTCCGTACGATCGTCCGCTGACTTCGATGGCGGTGTTTCCGATGTGTCCCGCCTGTCAGCGTGAGTACGACGATCCGCGCGACCGCCGCTTTCACGCGCAGCCGAATGCGTGCGCCGCGTGCGGTCCCGCCTATCGCCTCCTCGTCAACGGCGGGGTGCAGGCGGGCGATCCGCTCGCGGCGGCGCGGCGTGTGGTGGCGGAGGGCGGCATCCTCGCCGTCAAGGGCATCGGCGGCTATCATCTCGCGTGCGATGCACGCAGTGAGACGGCGGTCGCACGTCTGCGCCGACGCAAGCACCGCGAGGCGAAGGCGCTCGCCGTGATGGCGGGGAGTCTCGCGGCGGTGCGCGCGCTCTGTCTCCTGTCGGCGGAGGAGGAGCGCCTCCTCACGTCTCCTGCGGCGCCGATTGTTCTCCTCGCGCGGCGCGTGGATGCCGTCCGCCCTGCGGCAGAGAGTGTCGCGCCCGGCAATGCGTACCTCGGCGTGATGCTGCCGTATGCGCCCGTGCATCTCCTCCTGCTCGGGGCAGATGATCTCTGGGTGATGACGAGCGCGAATCTCAGCGGTGATCCGATCCTCTATCGGGATGCGGCGGCAGAGGAGGGACTGGCGGGGATCGCGGATGCGATCCTCGTGCACAACCGTGAGATCGTGCACCGCGTGGACGACTCCGTCGTGCGCATCGGGGCGGGCGGGCCGCAGATTCTGCGCCGCAGCCGCGGCTATGCGCCCGCACCGCTCGCCCTGCCCTTTGCGGATGGGCGGAGCGTTCTCGCAGGCGGTGCGGAACTGAAGAATACGTTTTGCCTGACGCGCGGCGGGGAGGCGTTTCTCAGTGAGCACATCGGCGATCTGACGAATGCGGCGGTGCTCGCGTCATACACAGAGACGATGGCGCAGTATGAGCAGTTCTTTGAGGTAACACCGGAGGTGCTCGCCGCCGATCTGCATCCTGCGTATCTCTCGGGGCGGCATCTGGCGGCGCGCGCGGCGCGGGACGGCCTGCCGCTCGTGCGCGTCCAGCATCATCACGCGCATATCGCGGCGGTGCTCGCGGAGCACGGCTGCCACGCGCGCGTGCTCGGCGCCGCGCTCGACGGGACGGGCTGGGGCGACGATGGGACGGCGTGGGGCGGAGAGTTCCTCGCGGCCGATCTCGCGGGCTATGAGCGTCTTGCGCATTTTGCCCCCATGCCGCTCCCGGGCGGCGACCGCGCGGCCGAGGAGCCGTGGCGGCTTGCCCTCTGGGTGCTCTATCGGCGCGACGGCGCGGGCTTTGCGGCGCAGTTTCCGCAGTTTGCGGCGCAGTTGCCGACGGGCTGGGAGCTCCTGATGCAGGCAACGGCGGCGAGGCTCTCCGCACCACTCACGTCGAGTGCGGGGCGGCTCTTCGATGCGGCGGCGGCGCTGCTCGGCGTCGCGTATCGCAGTGCCTACGAGGGGCAGGCACCGATCGATCTGGAGCGTCTCGCGCGCACGGCGCGGCGGGCAGGACGCGTCCTGCCGTACACCGTGGCGGAGGGGGCACGGCTGACCGTGGACGTTCTGCCGGCGCTCTATGCGCTCGCGGATGGGGCGGAGGCGCTGACCGTGGAGGAGCGTGCGGGACGCGCGCTGGACTTTCACGTGACGATGGCGGCGGCGGTCGCCGAGGTGCTTGGCATCCTTTCGGTGCGGACGGGGCTGCGCACGGTCGCCCTCGCGGGCGGCGTGTTCCAGAACGCGCTTCTCCTGGAGGAGCTTCTGCCGCGCATCGGCGGCTATCATGTGCTCCTGCCGCACCGCGTTCCGCCGAACGACGGCGGTATTGCCTACGGGCAGGCGGCTGTGGCGCTCGCGCGGATGGTTCATTCGCAGCACGCATAGCGGAAATTTGCGGCAGACCAAAGCCTCCCCTGCCGCAGCGGGGAAGTGTCATGCGCAGCGTGACGGAGGGGGCGCCTTGGACGCTATCGGTGTTCTATCGTGAGAAATGTGTATGAGCAACGAGCGCTCCTATCGCCTCACGCTGCTCGGCACTTCCCCCGTCTTGGACGGGGGAAGCTGCATGCCGTAAACCGAAAGCCTCCCCTGCCACAGCGGGGGAGGTGGCACGCGCAGCGTGACGGAGGGGGCACCTTGGACGCTTTAGATGCGATGTCCTTGTAGATAAAATTTTCATCATATAGGGAAGGAAACAACATGTGTTTAGCAGTTCCGGCGAAAGTCGTTGAAATAGAGGATCAGCTTGCCTCGGTGGAGGTGCAGGGGGTGCGCCGTGCGGCGAGCCTCATGCTCCTGCCCGAGGCGAAGGTGGGAGACTTCGTGCTCGTCCATGCGGGCTTTGCGATGCAGATCGTCGATCCCGCGGAGATGGAGCGCATTGAGGCACTGCGCGCGGAGATGAACGGCGCGCCGCGTACGGTGACGCACATCGATACGCCGCGCATGGAGCACATGGCATGACCCGCGCACAGAAGATGCAGGCTGAGAGTCGGGCGATCCTCGATGAGATGCGTTGTCTGCTCGCGGGGCGGCATATCCGCATCATGGAGGTCTGCGGGACGCATACCGTCGCGATCTTTCGCGCGGGGCTGCGCCAGATCCTTCCGCCCGAGGTCGAGCTGGTCTCAGGGCCGGGCTGTCCCGTCTGCGTGACCCCCGACAGCTACATCGACGCGGCGATTGCGTATGCAGGGATGGAGGATGTCATCATCACGACGTTCGGCGATATGCTGAAAGTCCCCGGAACGCGCTCAAGTCTCACCGAGGCGCAGGCGGCGGGGGCGGACGTGCGCATCGTCTACTCGCCGCTTGACGCGCTCCCCATTGCGGCAGAGCATCCGGAGAAAAAGGTGATCTTCCTCGCCGTCGGCTTTGAGACGACCGCGCCGACCGAGGCGGCGGCAGTGCTCGCGGCAGAGCAGCAGGGCCTTTCGAACTTCTTCCTGCTATCGGCGCAGAAACTTGTGCCGCCCGTCATGCGCGCCCTGCTCGACGGCGGTGAGACGCACGTGGACGGATTTCTCCTGCCGGGGCACGTCGCCGTTGTGACGGGGACGGAGGCGTTCTCCTTTCTCGCGGAGGACTACCATGTACCCGGTGTGGTCGGCGGCTTTGCCCCGATGGAGATTCTCATCGCCCTGCAGATGCTCGTCCGCCAGATCGCAGCGGGGGCGGCGCGCATCGAGAACGCCTACCCGTCCGTCGTGCAGCCTGCGGGGAATCCGGCGGCGCGCGCGGCGATGGAGCGCGTCTATGAGCCGGCGGAGACGGCATGGCGCGGACTCGGCATGATCCCAGCCTCGGGCCTTGCGATGCGCGAGGCGTACCATGCCTATGACTTTGCCGCTGTGCGCCCGCTCACGATCGAGACGCGTATCGAGGGACGGCGCGGCTGCCGCTGCGGTGAGGTGCTGCGCGGGGCGATCCTGCCGAAGGAATGTGCGCTCTTTGGCAAAGCATGTGTGCCGGAGCACGCTGTCGGCCCCTGCATGGTGTCGGTCGAGGGGACGTGCGCCGCGTGGTACAAGTACGGCGGAGGGAGGTTCCACTATGGAGCATGATGTGATTACCATGGCACATGGGGCGGGCGGACAGCTCTCCCATGCGCTCATGGAGGAGGTCGTTCTGCCCGCGCTCGGCAACACGCTGCTGAACGTTCTGCACGACGGTGCGGTACTGCCGCTCACGGGCCGCACGGCGTTTACGACGGACTCCTATGTCGTACAGCCGCATTTCTTCCCCGGAGGGAGCATCGGGCGGCTCGCCGTCTGCGGGACGGTCAACGATCTCTCCATGACGGGGGCGGCGCCCGCATATCTCTCGCTCGCCGTCATCCTTGAGGAGGGCTTTCCCATCGCCGCGCTGCGCCGCATCGTCGCGGACATTGCGGCGGCGGCAGAGGAGGGGGGTGTCTCCATCGTGACGGGCGATACGAAGGTCGTGCCGCGTGGCTGCGGCGATGGCATCTACATCAATACGGCAGGTGTCGGGACGATGCTCGCGGGGGCGGACATCGCGCCGACGAACATCACGGCGGGCATGGACATCATCGTCTCGGGCATGCTCGGCGACCATGCGGCGACCGTGATGGCGGCGCGCCACGGTCTCACCCTGCCGCCCGAGATACAGAGCGACTGTGCGCCGCTCTGTCACCTGACGGCGGCAATGATCGCGGCGGCAGGCGACGGCATCGCCGTCCTGCGCGACCCGACGCGCGGCGGTGTGGCGGCGTCGCTGAACGAGCTGGCGGGCGCGGCGGGCGTCGGCGTCCTGCTCGAGGAGGACGCCATTCCCGTGCGCCCCGCCGTGCAGGGCGTCTGTGAGATGCTCGGGTTCGACCCGCTGACGCTCGCGAACGAGGGCAAACTCCTCGCCTTCGTCCGTCCCGAGCTCACGGCGCGTGTTCTCGATGTGATGCACGAGAACACCTACGGACGCGAGGCGTGCGTGATCGGACACACGACGGCCGATGCGCCCGGTACGGTGGGGCTCAGGACGGCACTCGGCGGCATCCGCGTCGTGGATTTGCCGCTCGGGGAACTGGTGCCGCGCATTTGCTAGGATACGGCAGGAGCACCCACCTCCATGGATGATGTTTGCATGATTTTTACTGACATGATTTTTTACGAACAAAAAAGCGAGCGGATCGTCCGCTCGCTTTTTATCAAACGTCTTACTTCGTCAGATGTACGTCGGGAATCTCGACCGTATCATGATGCGTGTCCGGGTCGACGTTGGCATACACGCCCGGCTTCGTCTCATACGCCTTCAGATTGTCCTCGTTCGCCTTGAGCATATCCTCGACAAAACGCTCCACTGCATCTGCACAATATACCTTCATCGTAAAACCCCTTCCTATGACCGTTGATGGTGATCTTTATTTCGAACCGAGCATATCATTTTTTGGGACTTGTGGAAAATATTTCTTTCTGATAAAATAATAGTGTAACTTTATTAAAAAAATCTATTGGACAAATGTGATATTTGAAATATTGTCCCGGTTCTTTATATAGTAGACTAATGATGATATAGGAATACACTACGTTCTGTCGCCGCAGAGGCGCGGAAGGAGATGATCGGATGACGCTGGTTCAGATGCGGTATTTCTACGAGGTATGCCAATGGCAAAACATCACAAAGGCCGCAGAGCATCTGCACGTCTCACAGCCGACCGTCACCGTCGCCATGCAGGCGCTCGAGGCGGAGACGGGGCTGAACCTCTTTCACCGCGAGGGACGCAAGATCACCGTAACGGCGGATGGGGCAAAGCTCCTCAGCAAGGTCTCCTACATCCTCACGGAGGTCGCGCGGCTCGACGATGAGATCCGCGACATGGCGCACCGCCACGCAAAGGTGCGCGTTGCCATGCCGCTGCAGCTCGGCGTCGTCTTTCTGCCGCACATCTTCGGTGAGTTCCGCGCGGAGCATCCCGAGATCGAGCTCGAGATCATCGAGACGGGCGGCGTGAGCGCCCTGCAGATGGTTGAGGAGGAGAAACTCGACTTTGCCCTGACGAACTATACGGCGGATTTCAGCGCGCGGCTCTCCTATGCGAAACTCTTTGACTGCGAGTGCACCTTTGTCACGCGCCCCGATCATCCGCTCGCCGCGCGGCATGCGCTCAGCATCAGCGAACTCAAGGACGAGCCGCTCATCATGCTCGACAGCAAATTCTTCGTCGATCGCCTCGTGCAGGACGCGTACGGGCGTGCTGGCGAAAAGCCGAACGTCGTCCACTACTCGCCCTACCTCCACACCGTCAAAAATCTCGTTCACGCGGGCATCGGCTCGACCTTCCTCGCGCGTCCGTCCGTCCTCCCGACCGACGGCTTCGTCCAGATCCCCCTCATCGACCCCCTCTTCATCAACAGCGGCCTCGTCACGAAAAAGGGACGGCAGGTATTCGACGACGTCCGCCTCGTCATGAACTACCTGCGCGCACTGACGAAGAAACTGCTGGGCGACGACAAGAAAGACGAATAAATAAACCCTGTGGGTGTCATGGCCCACAGGGTTTTTCTATCGTTCTATAGTTTTCCCATGATATTCAGGAGACTCTGGTAGCTGTCCACCTCATGATACACTACGTCATCATCGGTGAGCCTGGCAAAGAGTTTTTTGGCGCATTTGATTTTTGCCTGCTCGATGGGTTTTAGATTCAGGCTCTCCATCGTCCCTTTGGTCTCTGCGATAAAGAAAATGTGTTTCACTGCCCCCTTATTGAAGGCAATCGCCCAGTCCGGGGAGTAATTTCCCATCGGCGTCGGGAGATAGAACCCCTTGGGCAGCTTCGCGTAGACGCACACCTCCTCGGCGACGTCCATGTCCTCCGCCATGCGACGCTCGACACTTAGGCCATCCTTTGCATAGCCATCGGCGAAGAGGTAGTTCTGCACATTCTTCTTCGCACGGTAGGCACGGGCGTAATCTCGGTTCTTCTCATCGGTGAAAATGGAGCTCTCGAAAACCTCATTCGTCCGATTATAGGTAATCTCCTCCACAACCATCGCAGCCTTTTCCTCATTGATCAATCGGATCGCCTTGACGATAAATTCCTCTGGGTTGTTCTGGAGCATCGCAAAGACAGGTCGCTTTATCCCCGCCACAATTTTTGCAGCACTGCGGCGGGTCAATTTCGCACCTTCGGCGATCTTGCCGATCACATCATACTTCACGCTAGAGCCTCCACTACGCTCGAGCGTAAGAGTCTGACGTCGATCTTCCTTAAAGGCGGTTCCATTTTTGAGATCGTCTGCCGTAAGGTGTTCCTCCTGCTGTCCGCTTGTCACCGTGTACTGGAGGCGGGTCACGAACATTTTTTCGTCAATGTGTGCAATGGCCTTTTGGATCAGCTCCTCGTCATCAAACTCCACCGTATAGGCGTACTTGTGATGGATCAGATCCCACAGACGTTTGAACTCTGCCTTGTAGAAATTATCATTGAGCGGGTTCTCCATCACCGTCGTCTCGCGTCCGTCTCGGATCATGCCATCCAGTGCATGCGGATCGAAAATACTGCCGATCAGGGCGTGCACCCCGTCACTGATGTCCTCGACGGATTCCGGCAGAGGGACGAGCGTATTCGCTTCCTTATCATTTCTGTACTTGTCGGTGATATGCCCGTCATCGTCTACGTAGTCATTGCGAACGAGATAATTGTATATGCTGCGTCCTTGTTTTTCACTGATCGTTACATCCTGACCGTTCAGTATCAGCGTCTTGCCGATAAAATACTCTGCGGTCGCCTCGGTGGGACGGTCGTAGAGATCCTCTCGAATACCGCGCTGCAAATCCGCGACGAACTCCTTGTACCCGTCGGCGGCGATGACCGTCAAATGGTTCACCCTCTGCACCTGGCTGCCCAAAACATGGACGTCCTGTCGATCGCCGTTTTGATTGACACACAGCCGCAGCCCGCGTCCGACCTCCTGTCGCTTTTGCGTGGCACTGCTGCCGCCGTGTTTCAGCGTACAGATCTGGAACACATTGGGATTGTCCCAGCCCTCGCGGAGTGCCGAGTGCGAAAAGATAAACCGCACGGGATTTTCAAAGGAGAGCAGTCGTTCCTTGTCCTTCATAATGAGATCGTAGGCAGAAATATCGGTACTTTCGTCGCTCTCATTTTTCAGCGTGCTGTTTACCTTAGGGCTTTTTTTGTCGATGGCGAAATAGCCGGCGTGCGTCTTCGCCACTTCGATATCCCTCAGGTATTCCTCGTAGGGGGAAGAAAAAAGAGTCAGGTATTCATTGAGGATCGCCGTGTATTCTTCCTCGAAAATATCGCCGTACAATGCGTTGATCCCGTTGCCGTCCTCGTCATACTTCCGATACTTTGCCACCTCGTCGATGAAGAATAGAGACAGACACTTGATGCCCGTGCCGAACAGCTCCTTCTCCTTCTCAAAATGAGAGCGGATGGTCTCCCTGATCTGCACGCGGCGAAGCGTCTCCTCCGATACATCCCCCTGCACCTGCCCAACATGGATTTCCTCACCATTGGTAAAAGAGAGCATTCTCCCGATGGGATCGATCTGATTGATGCGGTAGCCACGGTACTGTTCCATGTTTTCCGACATCGCAAAAATATCGTCGCCTGCTGTCACGAGACGTGTTTCTCGCTTGATGGCCTTATGATGCTTGATCTCAAACTCGAGACGCGCCGTGGGCGGCTTGTCCCCCGCGATGACGATGCTCTCTAAAAACAGGTAGCGGTTCATCCCGCCGAGATTCTTGATGTCAAATCCCTTGACCTCGATCTGCTTGACCAGTTTCTTTTGGTAGGCGTCCAGAGCATCCAATACATAGACCAGATTATGACAATCCTTGTGCGTCGCGGAATAGTTCAGGCAAAGGAGCGGATCAAACTCCTTGAGGCTCTTCTGCGTAGCTTTTCCGCCCATTTTTTGCGGCTCATCCAATATCACAATCGGACGGCATTTTCTGATTACATCAATGGGACGACGGCTGCCGAACTCATCCCGCTCGGACGTAA
>NZ_GL397087.1:1538800-1581611 GCF_000146365.1 Selenomonas sp. oral taxon 149 str. 67H29BP | reverse complement strand
CCACGAACGGGGGCTCTTGAAGATTTCTTGTGCAAAGACGTTACCGTGTGCTATAATGAAACGAATACTGTCTTTCAATCGGTTTATGGTGACCAGCAGCACAGGAGTGTGAAATATTTGTTCGGCATATCTTCGATTCTCAAGCGATTCCTCGGCGACAACAACGACAAGGAGATCGCGCGCTACCGCGGCATCGTGGAGCAGATCAACGCGCTCGAGCCGTCGATGGTGAACCTCACGGATGACAAACTGACGGGTTATACGCAGAAATTCCGTGAGCGGCTCGCGCAGGGGGAGACGATGGAGGAGATCCTCCCCGAGGCGTTTGCGGTCGTGCGCGAAGGCTCGCGCCGCGTGCTCGGCATGCGGCATTTTGACGTACAGCTGATCGGCGGCATCTGCCTCCACGAGGGGCGCATCGCCGAGATGCGTACCGGCGAGGGCAAGACGCTCGTCGCGACGACGGCGGTCTACCTCAACGCACTCGCGGGCAAGGGCGTCCACATGGTCACGGTCAACGACTACCTTGCACGCCGCGACAGCGAGTGGATGGGCAAACTCTACCGCTACCTCGGGCTGACGGTCGGCCTCATTGCACATAACATGGACTTCCCCGAGCGCAAGGCGGCGTATGCCGCCGACGTGACGTTCGGCACGAACAACGAGTTCGGCTTTGACTATCTGCGCGACAACATGGTGCTTTCCGAGAGCCAGATGGTGCAGCGGGATCTGCACTATGCGATCGTCGACGAGGTGGACTCCATCCTCATCGACGAGGCGCGCACGCCGCTCATCATCTCGGGCCCCGGCACGAAGTCGACGGACAACTACCGCGTCATGGCGGAGGCCGTCCGCCACCTGAAGGAGGGCGAGGACTACACCGTCGATGAGAAGGCCAAGACCGTCGCACCGACGGACTCCGCCGTTCCGAAGATCGAGAAGATCGTCGGCATCTCGAACCTCTACGCCCCCGAGAACATCGAGCTCTCGCACTGCTTTACGGCAGCACTGCGCGCCAAGGCACTCATGCACCGCGACCGCGACTACGTTGTGAAGGGCGATGAGATCATCATCGTCGATGAGTTCACGGGCCGCCTCATGGAGGGGCGCCGCTACTCCGACGGTCTCCATCAGGCGATCGAGGCGAAGGAGGGCGTCAAGATCCAGCGCGAGTCGCAGACGCTCGCGAGCATCACATTCCAGAACTATTTCCGCATGTATGACAAACTTGCGGGCATGACGGGCACGGCAAAGACGGAGGAAAACGAGTTCCTCAAGATCTACAAGCTGCCAGTCATCGTCATCCCGACGAATAAGCCCATCCGTCGCGTCGACGAGCCGGACGTCATCTACAAGACCAAGGCGGGCAAGTACCGCGCCGTCGGACAGGCGGTCAAGGAGATCCACGAGACGGGGCAGCCCGTCCTCATCGGTACGACCTCCATCGTGCAGTCCGAGGAGATGTCGCACGTCCTGAAGAAAAACGGCATCCCGCACGTCGTGCTGAACGCGAAGTTCCATGAAAAGGAAGCCGAGATCGTCGCCAATGCAGGACAAAAGGGCGCGGTCACGATCGCGACCAACATGGCGGGCCGCGGCACGGACATCAAGCTCGGCGAGGGCGTCGAGGAGCTCGGCGGCCTCTACATCATCGGCACGGAGCGGCATGAGTCGCGGCGCATCGACAACCAGCTGCGCGGCCGCTCGGGCCGTCAGGGCGACCCCGGTGCGTCGAAGTTCTTCCTCTCACTGGAGGACGATCTCATGCGCCTCTTTGCCTCCGACCGCATCGCGGGCATCATGGATCGCCTCGGCATGGACGAGGACGAGCCGATCGAGCATGCGATCATCACGCGCTCGGTGGAGCACGCGCAGAAAAAGGTCGAGGCACGCAATTTCGACATCCGCAAACACGTCCTCGAGTACGACGACGTCATGAATCAGCAGCGCGAGGTCATTTACGGCGAGCGCAAGAAGATCCTGCTCGGTGAGAACCTGCGCGACAACATCCTCGCGATGGTCAAACACATCATCAAGGACGAGATGGCGCAGTACGCGAACGAGAAACTCTATCCCGAGGAATGGCAGCTCGACGCCCTCATCGAGGACGCGGAGAAGGTCTACGCCCCGAAGGGCCGCCTCAAGAAGGCGGAGCTCGAGGCACTCGCACGCGACGAGATCCAAGAGGAACTGGAGAAGGTCGCCGAGGAGGGCTACAAGAACCGCGAGCTGATGTTCGGCGAGGAGAATATGCGCGAGCTCGAAAAGGTCGTCATGCTCCGCGTCGTCGATCAGAAGTGGATGGATCACCTCGATCACATGGACATGCTGCGCGAGGGCATCAACCTGCGCGCCTACGGCCAGCGCAATCCTCTCGTCGAGTACAAGATTGAGGCACTCACGATGTTCGAGGAGATGGAGGCGGCGATCATGGATCAGATCGCCTCGCTCATGTACCATGTGAGCATCGTCACGCCGGTTGGGCCCGCACAGGAGGGCACGGTGGACGGCAGTGCGCCGGCTGCGGCGGAGGGGGCAGCGCCCCTGCCCGCGCCCGTCGTGGATGCGGCGGCACAGCAGCGCGCCGAGCAGCTGCTCGCACGCGAGCGCTCGAAGCTCGAGAACCATCTCATGAACGCGCGCGTCTCGCACGGCGATGAGTCTGCGCCTGCCGAGGCAAAGGCGGAGAAGAATGAGGACGGCAAAAAGATCGGGCGCAACGATCCGTGTCCCTGTGGCAGCGGCAAGAAGTACAAGAACTGCCACGGGAAGGATAAATGATGATTAGGCTTTGCGACGGATGCTCAACGCAAACGCCTCGTTGCGCAAGTGATCGCGTGCTCGTTCGCCTAAATACCGGCGCACTTCTTAAACGCGCTGCGCTTGAACGAAAGAAGTACGCCGGGGGCGAGTCGCACGAGCGGTCAACGTCATCCAATCACACTTCGCTGACGCTTGTGTTCTTGGGACGTTTTCCCATACGACCTGTTTCCCAATCAGCTTCGTCCTACGGACTTGCTTCTTGGACAGGTCAGTATTTACTCACTTGCTCCACTAGGGTTTGCTTATGAGCATCCTGCCGCATTCTACTGAATACGAAAGCCTCCCCCCGTCGGTACGGGGGAGGTGGCGAACGGAGTGAGCCGGTGGGGGCGCTTTGAACGGTCCGCTGTTATATCACGTTGAACAGGAAATAGGGATTTACATTTTAAGGAATAAACTATGCTGGAAGATCTGAAACCGACACTGAATGATCTGGGCGAGAAGCTCGATCAGATGCGCATCTCGCTCGAGATCCCCGCGAAGGAGGAGAAGATCGCAGAGCTCGAGTACAAGATGGGCGAGCCGTCCTTTTGGGACGACGCGGCGGCGGCGCAGAAGCTGAATCAGGAACTCGCCGCGCTGAAGGGCGGCGTCGATACCTACAAGGGGCTTATGGCAAAGTACGAGGATGCCGAGACGCTCTACGAGATGGGCATCGAGGAGGGGGATGCGTCCATGGAGGACGATATCCGCGCCGAGCTCGATCTCATCGCGGAGGGACTTGAGACCCTGCAGCTCGAGGTGCTGCTCTCGGGCGACTACGATGCGAACGATGCCATCCTGACGCTCCATGCTGGCGCGGGCGGAACGGAGGCGCAGGACTGGACGCAGATGCTCCTCCGCATGTATGGACGCTGGGCGGAGCGACACGGCTTTACCGTGGAGACGGCCGACCTGCAGCCGGGCGATGAGGCGGGCGTCAAGTCCGCGACGCTTTTTATCAAGGGGCACAACGCCTACGGCTTTTTGAAGTCGGAGAAGGGTGTTCACCGTCTCGTGCGCATCTCGCCGTTTGACTCGCAGGCACGGCGACACACGTCGTTCTCCGCGTGCGATGTCATGCCCGAGATCGACGACGCGGTCGAGGTGCCGATCAACATGGACGATGTGCGCGTCGACTACTATCGCGCGAGCGGCGCGGGCGGACAGCACATCAACAAGACCTCGTCCGCCGTGCGCATGACGCATGAGCCGACGGGCATCGTTGTGCAGTGCCAGAACGAGCGCTCACAGCTCCAGAACAAGGAGCAGTGCATGAAGATGCTCCGCGCGAAGCTCTTTGAGCTCGAACAGGAGAAAAAGGAAGAGGAGATCGCAAAGCTCGAGGGTGTCCAGCAGAAGATCGAGTGGGGCAGCCAGATCCGCTCCTACGTGTTCCAGCCCTATACGATGGTGAAGGACGTGCGCACGAACGCCGAGACGGGCAACGTGCAGGCGGTCATGGACGGCGAACTCGACCCATTCATCCGCGCGTATCTCAACGCCAAGGCAAATCACGAGTTTTAAGAGAAGTTTGGCTTCCCCCATCGCAATGGGGGAGCGGTCAACGTCGACCAATCGTATTCATACTCTTGGGACGTTTTCCCGTACGACCTGTTACCCGAATCGGCTGCGTCCGATGGACTTGCCTCTCGGACAGGTCAGTATGTGGCACGCTTCGCGTGCCGATAGGGGCGCCGGTGCCTGAGGAACATCTGCATCGATGCAGACGCATCATTGCAGTCGTCTGAGGTGCCCCTTCCACCGCTTGCGCGGTTCCCCTCCCCCGCTGTGGCAGGGGAGGCGATTATTGACAGGAGGGTTCATCATGTGGAAGGCAGTCACGGCCATTCTCATCCTCGCGCTGATTGCGGCGGGAGCGGTATTCGTCCTGCCGACCGTCGTCGAGGAGCACATCGTCGATGCGCTGAAGCAGCAGACGGCGGCGGAGGATGTGCAGATCTCCATTACGGACAGCCCGCGTCTTGTCTTCGGCGAGATCGGCGCCGTCGACGGCGTCATGCGGCAGGGGCGCGTCGGTAAGCTCTTCGTGCGAGAGCTTACCGTCAGCGGCACGGGACTCAAGGTGGATATGATGACCCTCCTGCGCGAGCACAAGGTGGAACTCACCTCCGCCGACAGCGTCCAGATGCGCGGCGTCGTCGATGCCGATGCCGTGCGCGAGCTGATCGGCAGCTCCTCGGGCAAGTTCGAGGGCGTCGAGGTGAAGGTGGAGCCCGGCAAGGTGCTCGCAACGGCAGAGACGAAGGCGCTCGGGCAGACGTTTGACGTGACCATCGACGGCGCGTTCAGCGTCGCGGACGGCGATCTCTACTACAAGGCACGCCGCATCTCCGCGCGCGGGCTCGGACTGAATGCACTGAGCCTCGACAGCATCCTCCCCGACATTCTTGTCGCGCGTGCCAACAGTCTGCCTCTCGGGCTCGCCTTTGAGAGCGTCGAGGCGCGGGACGGCGTGGTGGTGCTGACGGCTGGAAAGTAAGGCTTCGGTGCGGTAACATCGCAAACGCCTCGTTGCACGAGCGATCACGTGCTTGTACACTTAAATACCGACGAATTTCTAAACGCGCTTCGCTTGGACGAAGAAATTCGTCGGGGGGTACCGCACGTTTTCCTCGCTCGTTCCACTAGGGTTTGCTGCTGTCACCGCAGCCTGCGTGGGAATAGATACCATTATTTTTCACCCTCATTTTCACACTTATTTGGTACAGAGCGCGCAGCATGGACGCTGCATTATATCGAAGGACTTATTTTAGATGAAGAAATTTTACTATCATCCGATTCTGCTGGCGGCGATTCTCATCGGCTTTGTCGCGAGTGTCGTGATCGGCTTCCAGCGGCACGCCGTCGAGGTGAACTCGCGCACGGTGGAGCTCGCCATCGACTACGAGGGGCTTTTGGAGCTCGCACAGCGCGAGGGGCTCCCCGCCGATGAGGTGCTCGCTCAGGCAAAGGAGGTGGGCATCACCTCGCTCGCCGTCTATGAGACGACGTTCAAGAAGTTCAACGCGAACGGCAAGGCGGCCGTCCTCTCGGGTGCGGACATCCTCGCGCGCTATCACAGCGGGATGCTCATGGATCCGCGCTGGCGCACGCTGGTGGACGAGGGGAAGATCGTCGGCACGGAGGTCTACGTCGTGGGGAGCGACCCCGAGACCTACGCACAGCTAAAGGATGACCTCCTGCGCCGCTTCGGTGCGGATCGCGTCACCGTCGATACGGTCGGCGACGAGGAGGTCATCGCGGTCAAGGCGTTCTACGAGGCGTTCCTGAAACAGAACATTGGGATGCCGGCAGACGAGATGCGCGCCGTCAACGCAGCAGGTTTTGACGTACTCGCGCGCCCGTCGAACTACCACGACTGCACGCCGGACGATGTGCGCGCCGTCTTTGACCGCATGGAGGGCATCCGCGTCTCTGCCATTGTCTTCTCGGGACAGGAGACGCTCGGTGCGCCGAAGGCACTGCAGACGACCATCGACGAGATGAAGGAGCGCCGCCTGACGCTCGGCCTGATCGAGGGCATCACGCAGCTGCAGTTCTACCGTCAGCAGGGCATGGACGAGATCGCAAAGGGGCTCGGAGAGGAGCACGTCGCGCGTCTCTACGCCATCCCGCCCGATGAGCAGAAAAAACTCAAGATCGCCGAGGCGGTCGAGCGCTGGGTGACGACGGATGAGGAGCGCAACATCCGCATCAATCTCCTGCGCATCTATGATACGCCTGCGCCCAATATGTCTCTCCTTGAGACGAATATGAAGTACTTCACCGATACGCGCAAGGCACTTGAGGCACACGGCTTTGCCATTGGCCATGCGGGGACGTTTGCGGACTACGCGCCGTCCCGCCTCCTGCGCGCACTCGTCATCATGGGTGTCGCCGCGGCGGGCGTGCTCTATCTCTCGCTCGTCATTCCGGCGCTGAACCGCCGCCGTCGTGCAGTGCTCCTCGCCTTCGTCGTGCTTGCGCTCATCGGTATGATGCCCGTCCTGCTCGGCGCGGGGAGCAAGATCCGCATGCTCGCGGCACTCGCGAGCGCGAACCTCTTTCCGGCACTCGCCATCACGGGGCTGCTCGATCTCCTCGGCGGACGGCGTTTCGCAAAGGATACGCCCACATGGCGCATCATCGTCGCGGGCTGGGTGCTCCTCGGCATCACGAGTGCGCTCTCCCTCGTCGGCGCGGGCTATCTCTCAGGCTCACTCGTCGATACGCGCTATCTCCTCGAGTTCGACATCTTCCGCGGGATCAAGCTGACCTTTGTCCTGCCGATGGTGCTCGTGGCGATTGCGTTCATGCAGCGCTTTGATATCTTTGATGGGCAGTTCGACGCGTCGGCGGGCGTCCTCGGACAGGTGCGCGAGATACTCGCGACCCCCGTGCGCATCGGCTCGCTCCTCGGCGGCCTTGTCCTCATCGGCGCGCTCATCGTCCTCGTCCTGCGCAGTGGGCACACCTCAGGAATGCCCGTGCCCGGGATCGAGCTGAAAATGCGTGCCGCGCTCGAGCAGCTCTTCTACGCACGTCCGCGCACGAAGGAGTTCATGATCGGACACCCCGCCTTCCTGCTCGCACTCTGCGCGGCGGTACGGCGGTGGCGGACGTGGATCATCTTTGCCCTCGTCCTCGTGGCAACCATCGGACAGGGCTCCATGGTCGAGACGTTCGCACACATGCGCACGCCGATCGAGATGTCGCTCGTGCGCGGCATCGGCGGCATCTTCCTCGGCGGTGCGATCGGTGCCGTCCTCGTCGCCCTCGTCGCGGCGTGGAATGGACTCTTGGAGCGGGTGAAGCGGGCTGGTTGAACTGCTGCCGTAAACGAAGCCTCCCCTGCGAGAGGACCTCGCTCGGCATCCGTGTATGAGTGCCCTGCTACTCCTCGCAGAACCCTCGTTACGCAAGCGGTCGGGCACTTATCTGCCTAAATACCTGCGGATTCCAAACGCGCTTCGCTTGAACGGTTAAAATCCGCAGGGGGGCAGAACGTGCCCTCTCTTCCGCTCGCTCCACTAGGGTTTGCTACGGAGTACTGCATGGCTGCGATTACGGTGAAACAAAAGCCTCCCCCGTGCGACACGGGGGAGGGGGACCATGCGGAGCATGGTGGAAGGGGCGCCATGGGCGGCGCAGGAAAATCGTCATAGGAATGGGAAAACGGAACGGAGGGCGCTTTACCTGATGAAGCGGATCGTTGTATCCGGGTACTACGGTGCGAAGAACGCGGGCGATGAGGCCATGCTCGCGGCGATGCTCGAGGTGCTCGGAGATTTGGACCCGGAACTTCATATCACGGTCATCTCAGCCAACCCTGCCGACACTGAGCGGCGCCACGGCGTCCATGCGGTCGGCTCGCTTGACGCGCGCGGAATCTTCCGCGCCATGCGGCACGCCGACCTCCTCATCAGCGGCGGCGGCAGCCTGCTCCAGAACGTCACGAGCCGCCGCAGTCTCTACTACTACATGGCGGTCATCCTGCTGGCTTTCCTCCTCGGCAAACGCACGATGCTCTACGCGCAGGGCATCGGTCCCGTCACGGGGAAATTCGCCTGCCGCTGCATGCGCTGGCTCGGCAACCGCGTCTCCCTCATTACCGTGCGCGACGAGGGCTCCATGGCAGAGCTGCGCCGCCTCGGCATCCGCCGTCCGCCGATGGAGTGCACCGCCGACCCCGTACTCGGCATCCATCCCGTCGGGCGCGAGGCAGGGCGCGCCATCCTCGCTGCCTGCGGAGCGGACGGCGCGCGCCCCGTCGTTGGCATCTCCGTACGCGACTGGCAGGGCTGGCAGCACTACAAGGAAATCCTTGCCGAGATCAGCGACGCCATCGTCCGCGAGCTCGATGCACGCGTCATCTTTCTCCCCATGCAGTACCCCGAAGACGTGCGGACGGCGGAGACCGTCGCCGCATGGACAAAGGAGGACTGCACCGTCCTCACGGGCGAATACACGACCGCAGAGCTCCTCTCCCTCGTCGCGAACATGGACCTCATGATCGGCGTGCGCCTGCACGCCCTCATCTTTGCAGGTGTCATGGGCGTCCCCATGATCGGCATCTCCTACGATCCGAAGGTCGACCGCTTCCTGCGCTCCATCGGGGAAAAACCCGTCAACGACCTGCAGGATATCACCACCGCGAGCGTCCTCAAGGAAGTCCGCCGCAAATGGGCGGCACGCAGCGAATTTACGGCGGCGAACGCGGACCTCCTCGCACAGATGCGCAGCCTCGCCGCACGCAACGCCGAGCTCGCATTGGGACTAATTCACGGGAAACAGTAATGGGGAAAAACAAAGCCTCTTTGCTGGGACGTTCCAACTTGATTATTAACAACATCACATATTAAGGAAGCACTGATAAATTCGGCGCTACCATCTTAACGCATCTTTTTCGCCCGCTTTTCGTTAGCAAATCCTCCACATAGCCTTTGCTATGCGTCCGGCTTGCTGCCTCAATCGGACAAAAAATCTACGTCAATATGGCAGACCTCATTTTATCAGCGATTCCTTAAAAGAGCACTGCACGGGTGATTCGCCAATGCAATGCTCTTTTTTTATTCCCGTAGTGCCCGCATCAGAGCTTCCTTATTCTCCGTCGGCGTTGTTGTCGGACGGCCGAGGTCAGCGCGCGAGCCGATGGCGGTGCGCACCTCAAGAAGGGTGAGCGCATCACTCCTCCCTACTGCAGGGAGTACCTGCGCGAGCGCTGCCGCATCCGCCGCCGTCTGCACCAGACGGTAGCCGACGGCACGCGCGACGGCGGGAAAGTCCACCGTATGCGCCGCTGTCGGTGCGCCGCCGACGCTCTCATGTGCCTCGTTGTTGAGGAGGACGTGGACGAGATTCGGCGGAGCGGCGGCACCGATGGTCGCCATCGCCCCCATGTGCATGAGGGCAGCGCCGTCTCCGTCGAGGAGAAAGACGCGCTGCAACGGGCGGTGGAGGGCGATGCCGAGAGCAATCGCCCCCGCGTGCCCCATCGAGCCGACGGTGAGAAAGTCATGGGCGTGCTCCTCACCGCGTGCCGCGCGCAGCTCAAAGAGCTCGCGTCCCGTCTTCCCCGTGGTTGCGACGACGACAGCGCCCTGTGCCGCATCGAGGATCCGTGCGATGGCATCCTCGCGCCGCAGGGGATTTTTATTTGCGTATTTGTGTTTCGGATGCGTGAGCGCTCCCTTGCGGACGAGGAGCGCGCACTGTCCGCCGGCAGCGAGATGCGGGCGGATCTGCTCCATCCACGCGGAGACATCCTCCGGCTGGGACGCCTCCGTGAGCACCATCGTCTTGACGCCCATCGTCTCGAGGAGCGGCAGCGTGAGGCGCCCCTGTACGAGATGCTGCGGCTCGTCGTGGAGGTCTGGCTCGCCGCGCCAGCCAATGACAAAGATGCACGGGATGCCGTAGACCCCCGCGTGGAGGAGGGAGAGCAGGGGATTGACGATGTTGCCGAGCCCGCTGTTCTGCAGGTAGACGAGCGGCACCTTGCCCGTCGCGAGGTGATAGCCCGCCGCGAGTGCCGCCGCATTCCCCTCATTCGCCGCGATGATGTGTGACGGGCTGTTCGCCCCGTAGGTATCCATCAGAGCGTCGACGAGCGGGCGGAGCTTCGAGTCGGGCACGCCCGTAAAGAACTCTGCTCCAAGGGCGGCAATGAGATCGTTTGCGTTCATCGTATCCTCCTGTTATCATGCGTTTGATTCTTTCGGCGGCGGGAATGCCTCCCCGTTGCTCGCGATGCCCTTTAGGAACTCCCGCACGCGCGGGTAGAAGAAGGCTCGCAGGGCAGGATCGTCGATTTCATATCCAGCCTCTTTCTCGTGTGCACGGGGGTAGATCTCCGCCTTGGCATACTGCAGGTCGATTGTCCCACTGACGGAGGCGACATTCGGTGTTTCCAGACAGAGGGTGTAGTCCCTGCTGCGCGCCGCGAGAAAGTATTCCTTACGAGGGAAGATGGAGTTGCTGTATGCAATCTCCCGTCCTGCTCCCCCGAAGACACGCGGGAGGATGCCGTCCACCGGGGCATCGACGGGAAACCCGAGGAGCGCACACAGCGTCGGGTAGATGTCCACGGCACTGGTCAGGTCGTCCACAACCGCACGCTCGGGCACCCCCGCCCCGCGCATCATCCATGCGGCATGCGTCAGCGGGGCATCGACGATATAGGGGTTCGGACTAAAGATGGATACTCCGTGGTCGGAGTAAAGACTCACGAGATAATCAGCGGGGTCATAGTGCTCCTCGATATAGGAGAACAGCATGCCGAGCGTACGATCCGCGCTATGCACGGACTGCCGGAACGCTGCTTGGTAAAATCCGCTCGGACGCAGATAGGGACTGGGGACGTGTGCCTTGGCCTCAGGGAGACGATCCACGAGGGGGAGGCGCATCTGTGCCGCAGCAGGAATCTGAAAAAGTCCACTGTTCCACGGATGGATATCGTTCAGGTGCAGAAAAATAAAGTGATCTGCATCGCCGCAGCCCTCCAGACAGCGTATGGTTCGTTCCGTCCCATCGTGGGCGAAGGTACAATAGGGCGTAACGACGAGGCGGTCATAGCCGCGCGTCACACCGTTGTATATTCCGATGGCATCGCCGACGAGGTTCGACGTCGCATATCCCGCGCTGCGTGCGCGCTCTGCGATGGTGATGATCTCCTCACGCAGCTCGATGGCCTGCCACTCACTGAATATTCCCGTATGCTGCAGATACATCCCCGTCTCAATGGTCGAAAGTGAGGGATAGGTATACTCGTGAACGGAAAAATGCTGGTGAAATGTCGTGCCGCGTGCAAAGAAATGCGCCGTGTGCGGCATATCATCCGCGAAAGAAGCCTCCATCACTTCCCACGGGAGCGCATCGAGGAGAATGTTCAGCACGAGCTTTCGGCGCGTATGGCTGTGACCGATATGAATCGGTGTGCCGACAATGAAGTCCTCCTCCGATGAGAGCGCCGTGTCTTCATTCAGCCGAAAATAGTTCGGCGCATCGGGATTGAGCGGCGCAACGTCGCTGACCGTCGTCGTCTGCGCACAGAGTGTCTGCCCTGCTGCCGTGCCGATGACGGGGACAATGATCTCCGTCCCCTGCGCAACGTGAATCGCTGCCTCCTTTGGCGCACGCGTACCGCGCATGATGTCAAAGGTGAAATCCCCGCCGACATTTTCGGCAAGGCCGGGCGTATTGCGCATGGCGTTCATCAGCCAGTGCTTGTTTCCGAGCACCTCCTGCTCTGCGTAGGCACCGACATAGTACGCAGGCGTGATGTGCTGGGAGACGGGCAGGAACTCCGCAAAGAACACGGAGGACTCAGCCTCCAGCCCCGTCTCTGGCGAGTAGTGCATTCGGCTCAGCGCATAGGGGGCGTAGTTCGCCTTTCCGGCCGCGATGGACAGACGGTCGAGTGTCTCCTGTGTCAGCACCGATGCAGGGATGTTAAGTGCGATCGGGACGTGAAAGAAGTTCAGTGCGTAGCCCTGCATGACGAGAGCATCTGCATGGCGTCCTGCCCCCAGATAGGCACGGCTGAGGACAGACCAGACCGCAGGCTCAGCGGGACGCATCCGAAAGGCGCACTCCCCGCATAGGGCGGCATTCTCCGCATCCCCATTGGCGAGAAGATACTGCGCCGCGAAGATATCGGCGTGCGCCGCATCCCCGCCCGCCTCGCGGTATGCGGCGAGCTGCATGAGGAAGTCGTCGTCGTAGGCGTCCTGCTCCGCGCGTGCGAGGAGACCGTAAAAGAGCCCCTGCGTATATTCATCGTTGCGCCAGAAAGATGTGAGCTCGTTTGGCATACATATCCCTTTCGTGGAAGTCACATGAAGAGTTCCCCGTTGTTTGCGATCTCGCGGATAAAATCCCGTGCGCGGGGGTAGAAGAACGCCTGCAGTTCTGCGCTGTCTAAGGAGCAGCCCGCCGCGAGCTCATGCCCGCGCGGATAGATCCCGACGCATGCCTCCGCAAAATCCGCCGTACCGTCCGGCTGCGTGACATCTTTTGTTTCCAGCCGCAGCGCGTGCGTGGCTGTCCGTGCAGCGAGCTTGAACGTCTGCCCTGGGTAAAGGGAGAAAGAGTATACAGCGTCGCGTGCCGTACCGCCGAAGACAGCGGGCAAATTTCCGTCAATGTCAGAGGCGACGGGAAAATGACAAAGAGCCCCCAGGGTTGGATAGAGATCGACGGCACTGGTCAGCTCGTTTGCGATCACGCCTCTTGGCACGCCCGCCCCGCGCATCATCCATGCCGCCATGGTCGAGTTCTCTCCGATGATGTCGAGCGGATCCTCATCCCGGCGCGGGGTGAAGACAGAGCTGCCGTGATCGGAGTAGAGACTGACGATGTATTCATCGTCTTCGTAGTGATTTTCGATATAGGAAAGCAGCATACCGATATTGCGGTCAACATCCCTCAGACCTGCCCGGAACTGCGCTTTGTAGATCTCAAAATCCGGCAGGCGGACGCTCGCCGTCGCCTTCTCCCAAGCGAAGAGGCGCTGATCGAGCGGCAGATGCGTCTCGACCGCCGTATGGAAATTGAACCCCATCGCATCCCACGGGTGGATATCAGAGAAATGGAGAAAGGTGAAGAGATCCGCTTCGCCAAATGCCTCGATGTGATGGATGGCTCGCTCTGCACCGATGCCGGAGGGCTGATTCCATACCGTTGAAATCAGCCGGTCGTAGCCGCGCATGGTTCCGTTGTAGATGCTGTCTGTCGTCAGTATGGGGGCGGCGGTGTAGTACCCGAGATCCTTCATGCATTCGCCCAGCGTCAGGAACGCGCGTGAGAGCTCGTGACTGGCATCCGCCTGAAAAAGCTGTGTGTGGTGGGCGTATCGTCCCGTTTCGATTGCGGGGAGTGCGGGGTACGTGTACTCCGATGTGGAGAAATGTGCATCGAAAATCGTGCCCTTGGAAAAAATCGCGCGATATTCGGCATCCATTCGGAAAAATGCGTACGCACGATATTCCATGGCAGAGCATCGACGAGGATATTCAGTACGAGTTTATGCCGCCGCGCGCTGTGCCCGAGGAGGATCGGCGTTCCCACAGCGAATGGCGCGGGCTCCTCACAGGTGATCGTCGTAGGGGCGGAGAGACGCATATAGCTGTAGAACCATTGACCGAGATAGGCGAGCTGATCTGCGTGGGTGGGCGTGCTGATGATGAGCTCCTGCAGCGGCTTTGTTCCTGCGATGGGCAGGAGTACCTCACGTCCCTCTGGTACGTCGATATTCACCGTCGTGTGTACTTCCTGCGCTTTTTGCAGATCAAATGGGAAATCGCGGCAGATATTGTCCTGGAACCAATCCTTTGAACGTGCGTCTGCCATCATATAGGAGCGGTCGGAGAGAAAACCGCCGTCGGCATAGGTCCCGCACCAATAGCTAGCACTTCCCTCCGGCGTGGTGATCGGGACGTATTCTCCGACAAAGACATCGGGACGAAATACGAGTACACCGCCATCACACATGGCACGAGACTTTGCCAGCGGTGCATTCAGCGCACCGTTCATCGCGCGTGTGAGCCGGGCAAGGGCAGCCGCATTCAGTCCCTGCGGCAGGGAAGCGGGGAGCGGCGTATGTGTAAAACGATGGAGATAGATTCTAAAAATCGCAGCGCTCAGGCCGTCGCCACGCTGCTCATCGGCCGAGGCCAGTACATTCCATACAGCAGGATTTAGGGGGCGCTTGCGGTAGGCGCGTTCTCCGCATACGGCAGCGGTCTCTGCATCTCCATTCGCGAGAAGATACTGCGCCGCGAAGATATCGGCGTGCACTGCATCCCCGCCTGCCTCCCGATATGCGGCGAGCTGCGTGAGAAAGTCGTCGTCGTAGGCGTCCTGCTTCGCGCGTGCGAGGAGATCGTAAAAGAGCGCAGAAGCCCGCTCGTTGTTGTGCCAGAATACGCTGAAATCGTCGCTTGTCATATCGTTTTCCTTTTTCGACTGCTCTTTTTAGGGCTGTCCGCCAAACCACTCCGGTCGTGCGGCGCGCATTGCGGGCCAGAACTCCCCGTTGTTCGCGATCGCGCGGACAATGCCGCGTGCACGCGGGTAGAAGAATGCGCGCAGTTCCGCGCTGTCGACGGCGTAGTCCTCCTCGAGCTCGTGGGCACGCGGATAGATCCCCACACGCGCATCTGCAAAATTCACCGTACCGTCCTCGTCGACCTTCTCCTGCGTCTCCAGGCGCAGCGCATGGTCGTGGGTGCGCACGGCGAGCTTATATGTCTGTCCCGGGAACATCGACATACTATATACCACATCACGCTCTTTTCCGCCAAAGACCGCCGGCAGATTGCCGTCGATGTCCTCTGCCGCGGGGAAACCGCAGAGCGCACCGAGTGTCGGATAGAGATCCGCCGAGCTGGTCAGCTCGTCTACGATGCGCCCCTCGGGGACACCGGCACCGCGCATCATCCAGAGGGCACGCGTTGAGTTCTCGGCAATCACGTCCATCACGCCGTTCACGGGCGCGCTGAAGATCGAGTTGCCGTGATCGGAGTAGACGCTGACAAGATACTCTTCCTCTGCGTAGTGCTCCTCGATGTAGGTGAACAGCTGTGCCAGATTGCGGTCCGCGCGGCGAAGACTCCGCCAGAACTGCTCCTGATAGATCTTGAGCTTGGGCAGGCGCACACTGGCAATATGCTCATCGATCTCAAACAGTCGCTCTGAGAGCGGCAGATGCGATTCTACGGCAGGGTGGAATTTAAGCCCCTTGGCATTCCACGGATGCACGTCGGAGAGATGCAGATAGAGGAATTGATCCGTCTCGTCGAACGTCTCGAGCTGCATGATGGTGCGGTCAACACACTCCGCCGAGGGTTGCTTCCACGCCGTCACATTCAGCTGATCATAGCCGCGCAGAGCACCGCAGCAGAGACTGTCGCTTGCCCCCATCGGAGCGGCGGCATAGTAGCCGAGATCCGTCATACACTCCGAGAGCGTCATAAAGGCAAGCGGGATTTCGTGGCTGTCCCGCTCGTTGAATACCTGCGTATGAATCGGATACCGTCCTGTCTCGATCACGGGGAGGGATGGATAGGTGCACTCCGATGTGGAGAAATGCTGGTCGAAGATCGTGCCGCGCGCGAAGAAGTGTGCGATGTTCGGCATCGCATCGGGAAAGTGCGTGCGCGCGATATTCCACGCGAGCCCGTCGATGAGAATATTCAGCACGAGTTTTCGCCGCGCGGGGCTGTGCCCAAGGCGGATCGGCGTGCCGACAGCATAGACGGCATCAGAGGCAGGCGTGATCTCGGTCGTCTCCGTGAGGCGGAACTGACTAAACGCCCACTTGCCGAGAAAGGCGGATGCCGGCGGTTGGGACTTGGATGCGAGGGTCAGCTCCTGCAGGGGCTCCGTCCCTGCGATGGGGAGAATGACCTCCGCCCCCTCCGGCACTTCGATCGTCACACGGCCGCGTACCTCTTGTGCCCTTTGCAGACAGAACGGGTAATCCCGCTGCATCTTATCGACGAAGACGTCGGTATGCCGCATTTTCTCGATCAGCTGACTTTGATCCGAGAGGAACGCATTATCGACATAGGTAGCGACCCAGTAGCGTGCACTTCCCTCGGGCGGTGTGAGCGGGAGATACTCTCCCACGAAGGCGTCGAGCTGAAACGCCAGTGCATGATCTGCGCCTGCGAGGAAGGCGCGGTTCTGTGTCATCGGGGCACCTGTTCCGATGCCTGCGGCGACGGAGAGCCGGTCAAGACCGTCCTTTCCGCCGCGCATGAGCAGCTCCATGGGAATCTCAGGGGAGAGATAGAGCCCATAGGCATATCCATACATCGTGAGTGCATCGACGGGACGATCCAGCCGGGCGTATGACTCGGCCAACAGCAGCCAGATCTCGCGGTTCACGGGGCGCTTTCGGTAGGCACGTTCCGCGCAGACCGCCGCATTCTCCGCGTCACCGTGATGGAGGAGATACTTCGCCGCAAAGATATCCGCGTGCTCACTCGTGGGCGCTGCCTCACGATACGCGGCGAGCTGCATGAGAAAGTCGTCGTCGTAGGCATCCTGCTCCGACCGTGCGAGGAGACCATAAAAGAGCGCAGAAGCCTGCGCATTGTTGCGCCAGAATACGCGGTTGTCTTCTCTCATCTCATGCCTCCTTTGGCGGCGGGAATATCTCCCCGTTATCTGCAATGCCTTTTAGGAAATCCCGTACGCGCGGGTAGAAGAATGCGCGCAGGGCAGGGTCGTCGATTTCATATCCATTTTCCCGCTCGTGCTCACGCGGATAGATGGCGAGGTTTGCCCGTGCGAGATCGACGGTGCCGTCGGTGTGGACCGGTTCCTCTGTTTCGAGGCAGAGCGTATGCGATGCCGAGCGGACCGCGAGAAAGTACGGTTTGCCGGGGTAGAGGGAGTTGCTGAATGAAACATCCCGTCCTGGGCCGCCCAATACGTGCGGGAGTACGCCGTCCACATCGGCATCGCCGGGGAAACCCAGCAGATGCGCCATCGTCGGATGGATGTCTGCCGTGCTGGTCAATTCCTCGGTGATAACCCCCTCGGGAATGCCCGCGCCGCGCATCATCCATGCCGTATGGGTCAGCGGGCTGTCCACGATGCAGGGCGTTGGGCTGAAGATGGAGACGCCGTGGTCGGAGTAGAGGTTTACGAGGTACTCCTCCGGCGCATAGTGTTCCTCCAGATAGGAAAACAGTGTGCCAAGAGCCCGATCCGTACTGCGCACCCCATAGCGGAACGATGCCTGATTGATGGGGCTCGGACGGAGATAGGGGCTATGCGGCGCGTGAATCTCATCCGTCATACGTGCGGCAAGCGGCAGCGAGGCCTGCACTGTAGCTGCCTGCTGAAAGAGCGGCGCAGGCCATGGGTGGGCATCTGCCGTGTGAAAATAGATGAAGTGATCTGCGTCGGGCATGCCGTCCAGATGGCGGATGATGCGCTCTGTCCCCTCGTAGGCAGGCGTACGGTACATTGCTGCGATGAGGCGATCATAGCCGCGCATGCACCCGTCGTACAGCCCCATGCCGAATCCCATCAGCTGTGCCGTTGCATAGCCGTGGTCCCGTGCACGCTCCGAGATCGTTGCGATGCTAGAGGAGAGCTCCACGGGGATCTTGTCGTGGAACATCTTGCTGTGGTGTGGATAGAGCCCGGTCTCGATGGTCGCCAGCGACGGATAGGTGTACTCGGAGACAGAGAATTGCTGATTGAAGATCAACCCGCGCGCAAAAAAGCGTGCCGTCTGCGGCATCATCTCTGCGAAGCAGCTGCCGACGATCTCCCAGGGGAGCGCATCGACGAGGATATTCAGTACCAGACGGCGGCGTCGTGGATGATGTCCGATCTGGATCGGGGTGCCGACGAGAAATGCGTGATCGGAGGAGAAGTCAGTCGTCTCACGAAGCCGATAAAAATTGGGTGTAGCAACGTTCAGCCAGCCGGGCGCGTCGACCGATGCAGAATGCACGTGGATCTGCTGTGGCTGGCACACGCCGACAGCGGGGAGCACGGTGCCGATGATGGGGAGGACGACCTCCTGTCCGGGAGCGAGCTCGATATGTGCTGCCCCGGGGGCACGCTGCGCGCGCATCAGATCAAAGACAAAGTCGCCTGCAGCGAAGTAACCGACGCCCTGTGCATCACGGATGTTCTTCAGCTGCCATGCCTTATCGCCCTGCTGCCCTTGCTCCGCGTGGACACCGACATAGTAGGCACGGTCGTGGTTTTCGGATGCGGGGAGAAACTCGCCGGCAAAGAGCCCGTCCATCGTGGTGATGCCCGCCTCTGGATCATAGGACGCGCGTGTGGCGAGCGGCACGAACGAAGGATGAGACAGGACGACGGACAGGCGGTCAAGTGCCTCCTGTGTGATCGATTCATGCGGATAGTCATCCACGGTGATTGGCGTATCGGTGAGCCGGTTGGTGTAGCCCTGCATGAGGAGCGCGTCAGCATAGCGGCCGCGCGCCTTATAGGCGCGCGAGAGCACCTCGAAGATCGGCGCTTGGAGCGGGCGCAGACGAAAGGCGCGTTCCGCGCAGATAACGGCGTTCTCTGCATCTCCATTCGCGAGAAGATACTGCGCCGCGAAGATGTCGGCGTGTGCCGCATCCCCGCCCGCCTCGCGGTACGCGGCGAGCTGCGCGAGAAAGTCGTCGTCGTAGGCACCACGCTCTGCTCGCGCAAGGAGGTCATAAAAGAGCGCAGATGCCCGCTCGTTATTGCGCCAGAACACGCTGAAATCGTCGCTCATCATATCTCTTTCCTCTTTCGGCTGCGTTTTTTAGGGCTGTCCACCGAACCACTCCGGGCGTGCGGCGCGCATCGAGGGCCAGAACTCCCCGTTGTTCGCGATCTCACGGACGAAGTCACGGGCACGCGGGCAGAAGAATGCCTGCAGCTCCGCACTGTCCACGACATAGTTTTCATCGAGCTCATGGCCGCGCGGATAGATCCCCACACGCGCATCTGCGAAATCCACCGTACCGTCCTCATCGACTTTTTCCTGCGTCTCAAGGCGCAGCGCATGGTCGTGGGTGCGCACGGCGAGCTTATAGGTCTGTCCCGGGAACATCGACATACTATATACAGCATCGCGTTCTTTTCCGCCAAAGACCGCCGGCAGATTGCCGTCGATGTCGTCTGCGACGGGGAAGGTGCAGAGCGTCCCGAGCGTCGGATAGAGATCTGCCGAGCTGGTCAACTCGCTTACGATGTGTCCCTCGGGGACACCCGCACCGCGCATCATCCATACAGCGTGCGTCGCATTTTCGGCGATGACGTCCACACTGCCGTTCACAGGCATGGTAAATACCGAATTCCCATGATCGGAGTAGAGACTGACGAGGATATCGCGTTCGTCAAAGTGCGCCTCAATGTAGGAGAACAGATAACCGAGGTGGCGGTCAACACAGGAAAGACTGCGCCAAAAATGATCCTGGTAGACGGGCAGCTGCGCCAGATGCACACTCGTCACATTTTCATCCACCTCAAAAACGCGCTGTGTCAGTGGGAGGTGTGTTTCTGTCGCCGGGTAGAACTTGAACCCCTTGGGGTTCCATGGGTGAACATCTGTTGTGTGCAGGTACAGGAACTGATCTGTCTCGTTAAATGCCTCGATCTGGCGGATGGTACGTTCCGCCATATCGGCACTTGGCAGCGTCCATGGCTCTGCATTGAGCGTCCGATAGCCGCGCATGGCTCCACTGTAGATGCAGTCCGCTGCACCCAGCGGTGCGGCGGTATAGTAGCCGAGATCCGCCATCGACTCCGAGAGCGTCTTGATGTCGAGGGGCAGTTCGTGACTATCGTTCTCGTTAAATACCTGCGTATGCGCCGGATAACGTCCCGTCTCGATGGTCGGCAAAGAGGGATATGTGAATTCCGATACGGAGAAATGCTGATCAAAGATCGTGCCGCGTGCAAAGAAACGGGCGGTATTCGGCATACATTCGGCAAAACATGTACGGATGACGCCCCAGGAAAGTCCATCGACGAGAATGTTCAGCACGAGCTTTCGCCGTGCGGGGCTGTGTCCCAGTGGGATGGGTGTGCCGATGGCGTAAGGACGGTCATCCGCGGGGGTGATGTGCGCGGATCCCTCCAGACGAAAAAGACTGAACGCCCATTTTCCAAAGTACAGCGGATGGGAGGCTCCTGCATTTGTGATGGTCAGCTTTTGCAGATGGCTTGTGCCCGCGATGGGAACGATGGCGGTTGTTTCTGCCGGGATCTGTATCTCCGATGGACCGCGCACCTCCTCTGCCTGCTGCAGCTGGAACGAAGCGGCGCGGTAGCCGTATGTGCTGAATGCGTCCGTGTGGCGGTTGTGGTCAAGCATGATGCCCTGGTCGGAGAGATAGTAGTCCGTATAGGATGCCGCCCAAAACCTGGAGTAATGCGGCGGCATGGTGAGAGGGAGCGGCTCGCCGATGAAAAGATCCGTAGAGAACTGGAGCCCCTGTTCTCTGATGACCGCGCGCACCTTTGCCAAGGGAGCCCCTTTGCCCATGCCCAGTGCAATCGACAGACGCCCCAACCCCTCGCGGAGCTGATCCTCGTCGAGGTGAAAGGAGAACTGCGGCGCATCGTAGAGACCATAAGCGTATCCCTGCATGATGAGCACGTCGATCGGGCGGTTCAGTCGTGCATAGAGATCGGCCAGCAGCAGCCAAACTTCGTAATTGACGGGGCGCTTGCGGTAGGCACGTTCCGCGCAGACCGCCGCATTCTCCGTATCCCCGTGATGGAGCAGGTACTTCGCCGCGAAAATATCCGCGCGCTCACTCGTGGGCTCTGCCTCCCGATAGGCGGCGAGCTGCGCGAGAAAGTCGTCGTCGTAGGCGTCCTGCTCCGCGCGTGCGAGGAGATCATAAAAGAGCGCAGATGCCCGCTCGTTATTGCGCCAGAACACGCTGAAATCGTCGCTCATCATATCTCTTTCCTCTTTCGGCTGCGTTTTTTAGGGCTGTCCACCGAACCACTCCGGGCGTGCGGCGCGCATCGAGGGCCAGAACTCCCCATTGTTCGCGATCTCGCGGACGAAGTTACGGGCACGCGGATAGAAGAACGCATTCAAATCCTCTTGGTCAACAGCGCAGCCTGCCTCGAGCTCATGGCCGCGCGGATAGATACCGGCGCGCGTAATCATAAAGTCCACCGTGCCGTCCTCATCGACGGGATCCTGTGTCTCAACGCGCATCGTGTGATCGTGGGTGCGCACGGCGAGTTTATATGTCTGTCCGGGATACTGCGATGCACTGTATACCGCGTCGCGCGGCGAACCGCCGAAGAGAGCGGGGAGACGGCCGTCAATATCGTCATTGACGGGGAACCCGCAGAGATGCCCTAGGGTCGGGTAGATATCTACCGTGCTCGTGAGATCGTGAACAACGGTGCCCGCGGGGACGCCCGCACCGCGCATCATCCACGTGGCACTGGTGGAGCGCTCGCTGAGGATGTCGATGCTGCCGCCGATGGTATCACCGAACATGGGAATCCCGTGATCCGAATACAGGTTGATGAGATACTCATCCTCGTTAAAATGCTGCTCCAGATAGGAGAACAGCAGCCCGAGCGTGCGATCCGTCTGCCGCATCTGCTCCAGATACTGCTCCTGGTAGATGCGGAGATTGGGCAGACGGACACTCGCTACATCAGAGTCATGCGGGAAGAACCGTTCCGCAAGCGGCAGGTGTGCCTCAACGGCAGTATCGCACTTGAACCAGCGTGCATTGTACGGATGCACGTCCAGCAGATAGAGGAAGAGGAACTGATCGGTCTCGTCAAAGGCGTCGATGTGGCGGAGGACGGAGTCCACGCCGACCGCCGTGTGCAGCGTCCATCCGGCGGCGATGACACGGTCGAACCCGCGCAGCAGACCGTGTGCGATCCCCTGTGTCGTCGCCATGGGGGCAGCGCAGTGGTAGCCGAGTCCTTTCATCCGCTCTGCGATGGTCGGCATACGGAGCGGCAGCTCGTATCCGACGCGCAGATTAAATATATTTGTATGATGCGGATAGTATCCGGTCTCGATGGCGGGGTAGGCGGGCAGGGTATACTCAGAGCTCGAGAACTGCTGATCAAAGATTGTTCCGCGCGAGAAGAAACGCATGATGTTCGGCAGATGTGTCTCTGCATAGGGGCGTGCGATGGCCCATGACAGCGCATCGACAAAGATGCTCAGGACGAGCTTTCTGCGCCGCGGGCTGTGCCCAAGGCGGATCGGCGTGCCGACGGTATAGGGGCTGTCCGCAGGCGCGTGCAGGGTGGCATTTTCACTGAAGCGAAAGAAATTAAACGACCATTTGCCCAAACAGGTTTCCTGTGTGCCGTCGGATGCCGTTGTTACGGCGAGCGGCTGCTCCGGTGCCGTGCCCGCGATGGGGATGATCGCCTCCTCCCCCGGCGGAAGCTGGATGGACACCGTGCCGCGGACCTCCTGCGCCTTCTGCAGATCGAAGAAGAAGTCGTGGTAGCCATGACGACAGAAGGAACGCTCATGCCGCAGATCGGTCAGCACATGACTCTGATCCGACAGACAGGCATTCTCGGCGTAGATCCCACCCCAAAAGGATGCGCTTCCCTCCGGCATGGTGAGGGGGAGTGCCTCACCGACAAATATATCGGGACGAAATAAAAGCTCCCCGTTTTCCACGTAGGCACGGCTCGTGGCAGTCGGTATATTGAGGCATGTTCCCATGGCGAGGGAGAGTCGATCCAGTGCCTCTGTCAGCGATGGTGATCCCATATCCAGCGATGGCATCGGCGCGCCGTAAAGGCCGTAGAGATGGCCCTGCATGGCGGCCGCATCGCTTTCGCGGCCGAGGGCCTTATCGGCGGCGGCGAGGAGCTTCCAGATCTCGGCGTTGAGCGGGCGCCTTGCGCGGGCACGCTCTGCGCATACGGCGGCGTTTTCCGCATCGCCGTGATGGAGCAGGTACTTCGCCGCAAAGATATCGGCGCGCTCACTCGCGGGCGCTGCCTCACGATACGCGGCGAGCTGCACGAGAAATTCGTCGTCGTAGGCGTCTTGCTCCGACCGTGCGAGGAGATCATAAAAGAGCCCCTGTGCGTGCTCATCATTGTACCAGAATATGCTGAAATCGTCGTTCATCTCATACCTCCTTCGGCGGCGGGAATACCTCCCCATTGCTTGCGATGCCCGTTAGGAAATCCCGCACACGCGGGTAGAAGAAGGAACGGAGTACGGGATCGTCAATTTCACGTCCCGCGATCCCCTCCTCGCCGCGTGGATAGAATGCTGTGACAGCACGGGCGAGATCCACCGTCCCATTCGGCAGGAGAGCATCTGATGACTCGAGGTGAAATGTATGCGCCCGCGTACGTGCGCGCAGGCAGTAGGTACGTCCGGGGTAGAGCGAGTTGCTGAACGCGATCTCACGTCCTCTGCCGCCAAAGATCTGCGGTAGGACGCCATCCACATGTTCTCCGACAGGGAAATGGAGAAGGTATGCGAGTGTCGGATAGATGTCCACCGTGCTGGTCATTTCGCTCACCGTGATCCCCGCGGGAACGCCTGCCCCGCGCATCATCCATGCAGTGTGTGTCATGTCCGGACTGACGATGTAGTGGTGCTTGCTGAATATGGGAACGCCGTGGTCGGAGTAGAGGCTGACGAGGTACTCATCCGGTGTGTAGTGTTGCTCCAGATAGGAAAAGAGTGTGCCGAGAGCCCGGTCGAGATCACGGATGCCCTGGATATAGGCAGCCATGCTCAGTTTTGTGGACTGGAGATAGGGACTGGGAGAGGTGCTCCTTGCCCCCGACAGACGATCCTCGAGCGGCAGACGTGCCTGCGTGCTCGCAGTGATCTGAAAGCGCGGATAAGGCCATGGATGCACATCCAATGTGTGCAGGTAGATGAAATGATCGGCGTCGCGGAGCCCCTCCAAATAGCGGATGGTTCGTTCCGCAGCCTCGTAGGCGAACAGGTGATAGGGCGCGATCACAAGCCGGTCAAAGCCGCGCGTTGCCCCGTTATAGACTCCGCTGCCCTCCCCCATGAGATTCGCCGTGGCATATCCGCATGTACGCATGCGCTCGGAGAGCGGGATATATTCAGGGTTGAGGAGGACGGCAAGCGTATCGTTGAAGATCTGATTGTGGTGCGGATACATCCCCGTTTCAATGGTCGAGAGAGACGGATAGGTATACTCCGATGCGGAGAAATGTTGATCGAAGATCGTTCTCCGCGCGAAGAAGCGGGCCGTATTCGGCATCCATTCGGCAAAGTGAGTACGCACAACCTCCCATGAGAGTGCATCGGTGAGGATGTTCAGCACGAGCGGACGGCGCGTCGGGCTGTGCCCGATTGCGATCGGTACGCCGACGAGAAAATCATGATCCGAGGACAGCTGGGTGTCTTCACACAGACGGAAAAAATTCGGTGTTGCGGGCGCAAGAGGCGTGTCCTGATCCACCGATGAGGTCTTTATATGGAGATTTTGAAAGGCTGATACGCCGATGATGGGGAAAACGGTCTCTCCTGTGCAGTGAATCTCGGCGTACCCGGGAGCACGGCTGGCGCGAATGAGTTCATAGGTGAACCCTCCGCCGACATTGTAGGCAAACCCCGCTGCATCCTGAATCGTCTGCAGCAGCCAGGCTTTGTCCCCCTGCTGTTCCTGCTCGGTATACGTAGCAACGTAGTAGGGGGGGTGCAAAGCGTGCGGTGCGGGAATGTATTCACCCGCAAAAACGCCTTCAGATGCGCAGAGACCATGTTCCCCATCGCAGCTGATACGGCTGAGCGCCAGCGGGGCAAATGATGGTGAGCCCATGGCAACAGACAGGCGATCGAGCACCTCGGGCGTCAGCGCACTGCGCGGAATATCCGCCGGGAGCGTGAGCGGATGGTCCAGCAGTTTCGCCGTATACGCCTGCATGACAAGCGCATCGGCATAGCGTGCCGTCGCTGTGTACGCACGGCGAAGCACCGCCCAGACCGCAGGCTCGACAGAGCGCAGGCGAAAGGCACGTTCCGCGCAGATGACGGCGCTTTCTGCATCTCCATTTGCGAGGAGATACTGCGCCGCGAAGATGTCGGCGTGTGCCGCATCCCCACCCGCCTTACGATACGTAGCGAGCTGGATGAGAAAGTCGTCGTCGTAGGCGCCCTGTTCCGCTCGTGCGAGGAGATCATAAAAGAGCGCAGAAGCCTGCTCGTTATTGCGCCAAAATGTGCTGAAATCGTCGTCCTGCATGGTGGATCCCTTTCCTCAAAGCCGCGATAGGGCTCCTGTTGCTATGCGTTCAGTGCGTCCTCGAATACGCGGAAGAACGCCGCGATGTCGGGCACATCGATCGCGCCGAGTGCACACAGGCGGAAGGTCGATGCCGTCTGCATCTTGCCGGGATAGATGGTGTAGCCGCGCTCGTAGCAGTAGTCGTGCACCCGGGTAAAATCAAAGTCTGCCGACGGATAGTTGACGGCGACGACGAGTCCCGACTGGATCGCACGCGGGATGGTCTCGGTGAGCCCCAGACGGGCGATTCCCTCGTGGATGGCATTGATCGTGCGTGTATGACGCGCCCATTTCTTCGCCTCTCCCTCGGCGAAGTATTCGGCGAGCGCGCGCTTTGCCGCGTATACGGTCTGCACGGGCGGGGTAAAGCGCATCTCGCCCGTCTCCTCGAAGCCCTCGTACTGCATGACGAGGTTCGTATAGTAGGAGCGCACGGGATAGTCCTTTGCCGCCGCGAGCAGGGATTTTTTGGCGATGACGAAGGAGAGCCCCGTCATGCCCTGGATGCCCTTCTGCGCCGAGGACATGCAGACGTCGACGTTCATCTCGTCGGCGGAGAAGGGGATCATGGCATAGGTCGAAATGGTATCGGCGATCATGACCGCGCCATGCGCGTGGGCGAGCGCACCGATCTCGCGCACGGGGTTCAGGATGCCCGTGCCCGTCTCCTGATGCGTCGTGTAGACGGCGGCGATGTCGGGATTCTCTGCGAGCGTGCTCTCCACCGCATCGAGGTCGGGCAGACCGTCCGCCGGGAAGGTCAGGTTGATGTGCGGCACGGAGTAGGCGCGTGCGACGGCTGCCGCGCGTGCGGAGTAGGCGCCGTTGTTGATGATGAGGAGTCTTTTCCCGGCGGGGACGAGCGAGCTGACGCACGAATCAATGCAGAGCGTGCCCGACCCACAGAAGAGAACGGCCGCCCAGTCCGCTGCATCGGCGTGGACGACCTTCAGGAGGTCGGTGCCGAGCTCGCGCATGAGTTGTCCAAATTCACGCTCGCGCGGGCAGATGTCGGGGACGATCTGCGCCATCTTGACGGTGTCCGTCGTGGTCGCAGGTCCCGGGTTGAGGAGGACGTTGCGCTGGATGTTCATAATTTACCTCCGATACAGGAACACGTTGAAGTTGAACGGCGCGTTCCAGTAGCCCCTAAGCTGCATTGGCGTGAAGACGATGTGCAGGTCATGTGCGCGGGCAAAGTCCTCAAAGAAACTGCGCGGAAAGAAGAGATTGCTGAGTCCCTTGTAGCGCTCGTCGTAGTCAGGGATTACGGTGCGGCGGTAGGCATGAAACTCTTCTTCTTTGTCACGATCGTGTACGTCAATCAGGCCAATCGTGCCGGTCGTTTTTTCGAGCATACGCAAGAGGACATGCTCCGCATATCCCAGATTGGGCAAGTAGTGGAGCAGGCTGTTTGTGTATACGGCATCGTATTTCTGCGTTGTATCAATGGCGTCCGCCTCACCGGCGTAGAGCTCGATGGCATTGGGAAGGACTGCTCGCGCAATCGCGACAAGACCCTCGGCATAGTCGGTTCCGCCGACCGTTATCCCCGCACGCTGCAACAGGTAGAGGTTTGCCCCTGCACCGCAGCCGACCTCAAAGGCACGGTCTCCATGCGTGAGACGCAGCCGATGCTGGATCTCGGCATCCAGTTCGAGCCATGCGTCCAGAGAGATGCCGCCCTCCATGACGTCGAAGCCGTTCATGCGCTTGAGCTCGAGGAAGATATCCTGCCAGCTGCCGGCAAGAGCAGCTTCGTTTGCCTGCCGTCGGTTCCAAACGGCTTTCCACTTGCTGTCCATGTGACCTTCCTCCCATACAGATGACGCAGTACTCAGACGACCTCGATCAGTCGGATGATGTCCTTGATCGGCAGGAGCTCCTTGTCGATCTCGTGGGCGCGGTGATGGACGAGGATGGAGCGTGCCGCATTCTCCATGGAGGGGAATGCCGCGCGCGTGAGCTGGTTTGCGTAGATGACGATGCGGACGCCATGTGCCGCGAGTTCCGCCTCCGTGATCGTGTTGTAGGAGGAGGGGACGGCGACGATGGGGACGTCCGGGTGGCTCGCGTGGAAGGCGTCGCAGAACGCGATGACCTCATCGGGTGATTTGGCGCGCGAGTGGATCATGATGGCGTCTGCACCCGCCGCGACATACGCTTCGGCGCGTGCGAGGGCATCCTCCTGCCCCTTTTCGAGGATCAGGCTCTCGATGCGCGCGATGATCATGAACTCCTCCGTGCGCTGCGCTGATTTGCCCGCCGCGATCTTTTCGGAGAAATTTTCGATCGTGTCCTGCGTCTGCGCGACCTCCGTGCCAAAGAGGGAGTTGCGCTTTGCGCCCGTCTTGTCCTCGACGATGACGGCGGAGACGCCGATGCGCTCGAGGGTGCGGACGTCGTAGGCAAAGTGCTCTGCCGTTCCGCCCGTGTCCATGTCGAGGATGATGGGCTTCGTCGTGACGTCCATGACCTCGTTGATGGTCTGGATGCGGTCGGAGAGGTCGACGAGCTCGATGTCGGGCTTGCCGCGTGAGGTCGAGTCACAGAGACTGGAGACCCACATGGCGTCGAACTGGTCGAGGCCGCCGTCATTCTCGACGACGGTTTTCTCCGCGATCAGTCCCGTGAGGCCGTTGTGCACCTCGATGGTCTTGACGATGGGGACAATATCGAGGAGACGGCGCAGACGGCCGCGGCGCGCCTCGGGCATGGCGAGCTGCTCGCGCATCTGCCAGTCGATCTTGCGCACCTCGTCATTATAGGTATAGGATGGTTCGATCAGTCTTCCGCCGTAGCGCGCGAGCGCCGCGAGGACGTTTTTGCGGATGGAGGACTCGGGACCCTGTGCCCAGTTGCTCCCGTGGACGACGTAGTCAGGGCGCAGACGATCCAGTACCTCGTCGTACATGATGTGATCCTGTACGATGACCTCCGCGACCTCGGGCAGCTCGCTGAGCATCGCCATGCGCTCCTCGAGCGTTTTCGTCGGAAAGCGGTTGTAGCGCACCATCTCCGCGTCGGAGAGGACGCCGACAGTGACGCGGCCGAGCTCTGCCGCCGCGCGCAGGAGATTCTTGTGCCCCGCGTGGATGATGTCCGTGCAGAAGCAGGTGTAGACTTTCTTCATATCTTTCCCTCTATTCCCTGATTTCGTTGGAGGAGTGTTTATTTGTGATCTGACGAGGCGTTCGCTTCGGACGTCCCCGCAGACGGGCATCCAGCAGACGGTGCTCAATTATGTCTTATCCGCGCCTCCAGCGCCCGCAGATCCGCCACGGTGTCGATCTCCCACACGTCCTCGCGCGTGCACTCCCTGATATACACATCACATGTGTCGGGATTGTATTTCAAAATGATCTCGTCCCAGTAAAGCTGACGGTATCGTTCTTCGCGGTACATCGCATCCGCACAGGCCGCGAGCCGCCGCCCGTCCTCTGCCGTCCAGTAGGAGAGACCGAGCATCTGGTGACAGGGGTGTGAGCTCTCTGTAGCGATGTGCGTGATCCTCCCGTTGGCATCCGCGTCGAAACACCAGTCGTCCGTCGCTGCCACAGGGAAGGCGATGTAGTTCGTGCGCTCCTGTGTGGGCGTGATGATGGCGGGATGCGCGAGGTAGAGATCGCCCTCGATGACGTAGCTGTCCTCAAGCAGCCCTGCACGCCCCGCGAGCGCGATGGAGGATATGTTGTTTGCCGCCGCCCAGTCCGGATTGTCGAGAAAGGCGATGTGCGGGTACGCGTCCTTGAGCGTGTCAAGCGCCGCGCCGCAATAGCCCCGTACTATAGTAATCGACGAAATCCCCGCCGCATTAAGCGCATCTAAAATGGTTGCGATGATCGGCACGCCGTTCACGGGGACGAGCGGCTTCGGCAGGTGATCGGTCAGCGGTGCGAGCCGTGACCCGCGCCCAGCTGCGAGAATGACGGCGCGCGTCACACGATGTGCATTCATCAGCACAGACCCATTTTGCGTTTCGCCTTCGCGAGCGTCTTCTCGGCGATGTGTGCGGCGCGCTCCGCCCCCCGCGCAATCTCTGCGTCGAGGTACGCCTTATCCGTGAGCAGCTCTGCATAACGCTCGCGGATGGGGCGCAGCTCATCGGCGACGACCGTCCCGACGGCCGTCTTGAAGTCGCCGTAGCCCTTTCCTGCAAACTCCGCCGTGATCGCATCGTAGGATTTCCCCGTGATGGCAGAGTAGATCGTCATGAGATTGTTGATGCCGTCCTTGCCCTCGCGAAATGCGACCTCGGCATCACTGTCCGTGACGGCGGACTTGAATTTTTTGAGGATCGTCTTCTCATCGTCGAGGATGAAGATGGTCGCCTTGGCGTTCTCGTCGGACTTGCTCATCTTCGCCGTCGGCTCGGCGAGACTCATGACGCGCGCCCCTGCCTTCGGGAAATAGCCCTCGGGCAGGCGGAACGTCTCGCCGTAGACGTGGTTGAACCGCGCGGCGACGTTCCGCGTAAACTCAAGGTGCTGCGTCTGATCTGCCCCGACGGGCACGTAGTCCGCCTGATAGAGAAGAATATCGCCGGCCATGAGCGCAGGGTAAGTGAAGAGTCCCGCGTTGATGTCCTCGGGATGCTTCGCCGACTTGTCCTTGAACTGCGTCATGCGGCTGAGATCACCGAACGGGCTGAGACAGGAGAGCATCCATCCCATCTGCGCGTGTGCACTCACGTGGCTCTGGATAAAGACGAGACTCTCCTCCGGATCAAGTCCGCACGCGAGCAGGAGGGCAAACGCCGCGCGGCTTGCCTTTCGCCGCATCGCAGGCTCGTGATAGACGGTGAGCGCATGGAGATCGGCGACGAAGTAGTAGCAGTCGTATTCCTTCTGCAGCTGGCGCCAGTTTTTCACCGCGCCGAGATAGTTGCCGAGGGTGAATGTGCCGGTGGGCTGAATGCCGCTCAGGATGATCCTGCGGCGGGCTGGATCGTTTTCGTTCATGGATATTCCTTCCTTATACACATAGAATCTCTTTCATTATATCTCATGAGAGAAAGATAAGCAAAGCCGCGGAGCAATGAATTTCCCGTTAAGGAGATAGAAGATACGGAAATAATTTTATGCCCGTAACATTCGTTACAGAAAACGACTGCCAATACCCAGTAGAATGATGCTGAGAATCGTTCTATAATCGACCAACGGAGGTGTTATGATGACAGAACAGAAGCAAAACGAGATGGGCCATGAGTTCCTTGCACGTCTTGGCAAGACGCGCCTGCGTCCCGGCGGGCGTGAGGCGACGGAGTGGCTCCTTTCCCATGTGGATTTTACCATTGACACGCGTGTCCTTGAGGTCGCCTGCAACATGGGCACGACGATGATCGCGCTGGCGGAGGAGCATGGCTGCCGCATCACGGGCCTCGATATGAATCCCGCCGCCCTCGCGAAGGCGCGTGCCAATATCGAGGCACACGGGCTTTCCGATGTGGTCGATGTGGTCGAGGGCAACGCCATGGCGCTGCCGTTCCCCGACGCGGCGTTCGACGTCGTCATCAATGAGGCGATGCTCACCATGCTGCCGCGCGAGAACAAGGCAAAGGCGATCGCCGAGTACTTCCGCGTGCTGAAGCCGGGCGGTGTGCTCCTGACCCATGACGTTGCCCTGCGCACGGACGACGAGGAGCAGGCGGCGGAGCTGCGCGCGGGGATCTCGCGTGCGATTCGCGTAAACGTCGATCCGCTCTCTGAGGGCATGTGGCGGCAGCTCTTTCAACAGGCGGGATTTACGACGGAGGTGCAGACGGGGCGGATGACGCTGCTCGATCCTGCCGGATTGGTGCGCGACGAGGGGTTCGACGGTGCGATGAAGATCATCCGCAACGGGCTGCGCACGGAGAACATCGACCGTTTCCGCACGATGTTCAATTTCTTTTTCGATCATGGCAAAGAGTTTTCCTATATTGCCGTCGTCAGCAAGAAGTAACAAAAAGCAGCGAGGATGCCTCACTGCGCACATGGGCAGCGGTATGTCATATTGTGACGCACCGCTGCCTTTTTGCGTGAAAAATACCTTGCCAAGAATCTTCCTCTCTGTTACAATATCTTCCGTAGCAAAAATGCAAACCACAAGATATAGTATTATGTATGGATAAAGGAGCGAAATCTATGACAGTGACGACGGTGACAAAACGCGCGGGCAATGCGGTGCCCTACGACCGTTCGAAGATCCTCAATGCCATTACCTCGGCGAGCAAGGAGTACGTCCACCCGATGACGGCACTTGAGATCGACACGGTGACGAAGAGCGTCGAGGAGGCATTTGGCGACCGCACGGAGATCAGCGTCGAGGAGATCCAGGATCTCGTCGAAAAACAGCTGCTCGCGCACGGGCACTATGACATTGCGCGCCGCTACATCACCTACCGCCAGCGGCATGCCCAGCGCCGCCGCGCGCAGAAGCACCTCATGGAGAGTTACCGCGACATCTTCTTTGCCGATGCGGTGGACTCCGATCTCAAGCGCGACAACGCGAACATCAACACAGACGCGTCGATGGGCATCATGCTGAAGCTCGGTGCGGAGGGGGCGAAGCATTTCGTCGACAACTACGTCCTCGATGAGCGCTACGCGACTGCTGACCGCGAGAACTTCATCCACATCCATGACAAGGACTTCTCACTCATCACGTTCAACTGCTGCCAGATCGATCTTCTGAAACTCTTTCGCGGCGGCTTCTCGACGGGACACGGCTTCCTGCGCGAACCAAACTCCATCCGTGCCTATGCGAGCCTCGCGTGCATCGCGATTCAGTCGAACCAGAACGACATGTTCGGCGGGCAGAGCATCAACGCGTTTGACTACGCCATGGCAGACGGCGTAAAGAAGTCCTTCCGCAAGGCGATCCTCGAGGAGGCGTGGAAGGCACTGCTCTACCACATCGGGCATGGTTATTTTACCCACGAGGCGTTCAAGAAGGCACTGCGCGCGGAGCTCGACTTTGCCGTCTGCGTCTATGCAGAAAAGCAGGACGACGCGCGTGCGGAGCGCGCCCGTGCCGAACTCATGCGTGCACTGAACATCGTCTACAGTGCGGCATTCGACACCCCGGCGGAGCAGGAACTCGAGGCGGACGTGCGGACGATCTACCAGCTCGCCTGCGAGAGTGTCGAGGAGGAGACGCATCAGGCGATGGAGGCGCTCATTCACAACTTCAACACGCTCCACTCGCGTGCGGGGGCACAGGTGCCGTTCAGCTCCATCAACTATGGGCTAGATACCTCGCCCGAGGGACGGCTCGTTATCCGCGAGGTACTGAGCGCGATCTGGCAGGGGCTCGGCAACGGCGAGACGGCAATCTTCCCCATTTCTGTCTTTCAGCTTAAGGCGGGTGTCAACTATAACCCCGAGGATCCGAACTACGACCTCTTTATCGAGTCCTGCCGCGTCAGTGCGCGCCGCCTGTTCCCAAATTACGTCAACATCGACGCGCCGTACAACCTCCAGTACTACAAGCCCGGCGACTACAACAGCTGCGTTGCGACCATGGGCTGCCGCACGCGCGTCATGAGCAACGTCAACGGCCCCGAGCAGTCGGGCAGCCGCGGCAACTTTTCCTTTACGACGATCAACCTGCCGAAGCTTGCGCTCGAGGCCAAGGGCGATCTGGGGAAATTCTGGGAACTCTACGATTACTACATCGACCTCTGCCACGACTATTTGCTCGATCGGCTGAAGATTATCGAGGAAAAGCACATCTACAACTATCCCTTCCTTATGGGGCAGGGCGTCTGGCTCGACAGCGAAAAGGCGAGTCCCGTCGACTCCATCAAGGAAGTGCTGAAGCACGCCTCGTACTCGATCGGCTTCTGCGGACTCGCCGAATGCCTCGTCGCACTCATCGGAAAGCACCACGGCGAGAGCGAGGAGGCGCAGAAACTCGGGCTCGAGATCGTCGGTCACATGCGTGAGCGTACCGACGCGTATACAGAGGCGGAGCACCGCAACTGGTCGACGTTCGGCACCCCCGCGGAGAGTACGGCAGGACAGTTCCAGCGTGCGAACAAGCGCGTCTATGGGACGATCCCCGGCGTCACCGACCGCTCTTACATGACGAACTCAAGCCATGTGCCCGTCTACTACGACATCAGCGCCTACGACAAGATCCGCATCGAGGCTCCGTATCACGCGCTCGAGAACGCAGGGCATATCGCCTACATCGAGATGGACGGCGACCCGTCGAAGAACGTCAAGGCCTTCGAGAAAGTCGTCCGCGCCATGCACGACGCGGACATGGGCTACTTCTCCATCAACCACCCTGTTGACCGCGACCCCGTCTGCGGCTACACGGGACTCATCGAGAACGAGTGCCCGCACTGCCACCGCAAGGAGACCGCCTTCGGCACGATGACCGTGCCGCGCATGAAGGACTGAGCAAGCATATCCTTAGCTTCCCTAGCCTCCGTCGCAAATGGGGAAGCTGCTGTGCCATGATTTCGCTAAAGCCTCCTCCGTTGTGACGGGGGAGGGGGGCCGCGAGCGGTCAACGTCAGCCAATCACACATCGCTAACGCTCGTGTTCTTGGGACGTTTTCGCATACGACCTGTTTTCCCAATCAGCTTCGTCCTACGGACTTGCTTCTTGGACAGGTCAGCAAGCGGTGGTGGGGGCACAAGAAAGGACTGCCGTACGAAGCTTGACTCGTTCAGCAGTCCTTTTTATATGGAAACTTGTCTACAGTTGAACCACGGGCATACTTTTGCTAAAATATTCCATCGAGGAGGGGATCTCTGTGCGTGAAAAAGAGTGGCGTACCTGCGCGATGACCGTCAACGGACTGCCGCAGCGTGTTCGTTACCGTACCGACACGGTGGAGCATCTCTTTCTGCCGCTGCTGCGTCGTCTCACGGAGCTGCAGCGGCGCAGCGGGCGGCGATGCATCGTCTTCCTTGCCGCGCCGCCCGCTACGGGGAAAACGACGCTCGCGCAGTTCTTGGAGCGGCTTTCGCACACAGAGGAGGGACTGACCCCCGTGCAGGCACTCGGCATGGACGGCTTCCACTACCCGAATCGCTGTCTCGCGGCGCATACCATCCGGCAGGGCGGGGAAGAAATCCCCCTGAAATCCATCAAGGGTGCACCCGAGACCTTTGACGTCGCCGCACTCGCGGCGAAACTCGGCGCGGCGCGGGAGGAGAGCGTGACATTCCCCGTCTATGACCGCCGCATTCACGATGTCGTGCCCAATGCCGTCACGGCGGATGCGCCGATCCTCCTCGTCGAGGGCAACTGGCTGCTCTTGGACGAGGAGCCGTGGGGCGGCCTCCGTCCGCTCGCCGACTATGCCGTCCGTATCGACGCACCCGCCGCGTTCCTGCGGAATCGCCTCATCGCCCGCAAGGTGCAGGGGGGACTCTCCGAGGCGGAGGCGACCGCCTTCTGCGAGGCGAGCGATGCCCGCAACGTCGAACGCTTTGCCGCACATGCAGGTGCGGCGGACGAGATCTGGCGTATGGAGGCAGACGGCGACTTCGTGCGGGTATAAATTTCCATATGAAAACTCCCACTGCGGCTGGCATCGCAGTGGGAGTTTTGTCGTCTGTTGTGTTATACTGAAGCTGCCACGGCCCAACCAACCCAATCCGGCAAGGAAGGGAGGTTGTCACGATGACCATCGGAGATGTTATGCTTTCCCTGCTGACCAGCGTACTCGGGAGTATTCTCGGGGCGCTGATTCTGCAGAGGCTGGGGCGGTAGAAGCGACCGCCGTTGTGGCACCAGCCAGATGCGACCTCACCAGTTGCAAAGAAAGACCCCTGCGGTAACCAGCCGCAGGGGATTTCTTTCTTTTGGTTGTCAATGACCATCGTTGACTTCTACACACAGTATAACACGTTTATGCTGTTTTGCAAGGATAAATTTATCACCCCGCCGCTGCGTTCTCCACGGTCGGCGCCGCGCCCTCGGTGATGCATTCCTTCGTCACGGTGACGCGGCGCGGGGCGGTCTCACGCGGGATGTCGAACATTACGTCGAGCATGACCTCCTCGATGATGCCGCGCAGGCTGCGTGCACCCGTCTTGCGCTCGATTGCCTTTTTTGCGACAGCGCGCAGAGCGTCCTCGGTAAAGACGAGCTCCACGCCATCCATCGCGAGCAGCTGCTGGTACTGACGTACCGGTGCATTGATCGGCTCCGTGAGGATGCGCAGGAGAGCGTCCTCGTCGAGGGTTTCGAGTGTGCAGATCACGGGCAGACGGCCGATGATCTCGGGGATGATGCCATACTCCATGAGATCCTCAGGCGTGACCTGATGGATGAGTGCGTCGTATTCCTTTTCGAGATCCTTGCCGCGCACCTCCGCGCCAAAGCCCATGGCGACGTTGCCTTTCTTGAGACGCTTGGCGATGATCTTCTCGATGCCGACGAATGCGCCGCCGACGATGAAGAGGATGTTTTTCGTGTCAACCTTGATGGTCGGCGCCTCGGGGTGTTTACGCTGGCCGCGCGCCGTGAACTCGACGACACTGCCTTCGAGCATCTTGAGGAGTGCCTGCTGGACGCCCTCGTGGCCGGGGTCAGCAGTGATGGAATTGTTCGCACCGGATTTGCGCGCGATTTTATCGAACTCGTCGAGGTAGATGATGCCGTGCTCCGCCTTCTCCACGTCCTTGTCCGCCGCATAGTAGAGGTTGCGGACGGCGACCTCGACATCCGCGCCGACGAAGCCCGCCTCGGTGAGGCTGGAGGCATCTGTCACGGCAAACGGCACATCGAGGAGCTTTGAGAGATGGGAGAGGAGGGCGGTTTTGCCGCAGCCCGAGGGACCAAGCATGATGACGTTCGACTTCTCGATCTCCGTGCCCTCGTCCTCTTTCTTTTCGTAGCCGTATTTCATGCGCTTGTAGTGGTTGTAGACGGCAACGGCGAGGATTTTCTTCGCGCGGTCCTGATTGATGATGTAGGTGTCGAGATACTCCTTGATGAGGTGCGGGCGCGTCTTTTCCAGCACGTCGCCCAGCTCCTTGCGGAACGTCGTGCGCTCCTCCGAGGAGACGGATGCGTCGTGCTCGTCGAGGTAGCGGTTGATCTCACGCACGCAGTCCTTGCAGATCGCAAAGCCTGTGTTCGGATCGTAGATCGGCATATCGTATTGGTCGCGCACGTCGATGATGCGCTTGCAGAAGGTGCATTGATGCTTGACCGGATTTTTCGGCATTTCAAATTCCTTTCAGGGTATTTCATCTAGGAAATCACTGATAAAACAGTCTCTCAGATCGGCGTAGATTTTTGTCCGATTGAGGCAGCAAACCGGACGCATAGCAAGGGCTATGTGGAGAATTTGCCGACGACAAGCAGACGAAAAGATGCGTCAAGATGGTCGTGCCGAACTTATCAGTACTTCCCCCAGAATAAATTCTATCATAGAATACCACAGGAAGGGGGAAGAAACAAGGAACAATCATCTGGGGAAATGTAATCATGGATAGAAAATTTTTTCTGCTGCATATCTTGTTTTATGGTAGAATGATTTCATACTCGATAAAATGATTTTGCGTTCAATGAGAAAGGACGTAGAGAGATGAGGAAGGGGATCCTGTTCGGGCTTATTCTGGGAGCGCTCATCTATTTTTTCGGCCCCGGCTTGGGGCTTTGGAAAAAAGATGCGCCTGCTGCACAGCCGATGACAGCGACGCAAACAGAAAAGACGGATGCCAAAACCAAGGAGAATGGGGAGCGCGGCACAAAGAAGGGCAGCGAGAAAACCACGGGGGGCTCTCTGCGTACGGACCAACCTGCAGCGCAGAGTGCATCTGCACAGAAGCCTGCGCTTGTCGGGCGTGTGGAGTCCATCTCGCGCCCGTCCTCGCTGACAGGTTCGATGGGCACCGTGCAGGGGCCTTTTGCTCTCGTCAAACTGACGCTTGCAAACCGAGGCTCGAGCAGTATCCACATCGTGAGTTTTAACATACGCATGGTTGATACGGATGGCAACAGCTATGCAGTCTCGGACAGCGGTATGGGCGTGCTCTTTCACAACAGGGTTGCCACGTTCCACATGGAAAACATATCACCAGGGATGCAGATGACAGCAAGTGTTGTTTTTGCCATGCCCGCGGGAGCGACTCCCGCAAAGATACTGGTGCAGCCGCATGGGCCGAATCAGCCGATATCGGAGATCAAATTATAGGACGGGGCTGCGCGGGGGCGCGCAGCCAGCTGATAGAGGAGGAATAGATATGGATATCCGAACCTATTATGAAGAGCAGCGTGGACTCATGTGTACCGCCATGCAAGAATCTCTGCCGTACCTGCGGCGGCTCCTGCGAATGGATGCGAAGCAGTTTGCGGCAGTACTGGGGATCCACGAACAGGAGATGGCGGACATCGAGGTGGGAGGCGAGGAGCTCGGTGCGACGATGTTCCTCGCGATTGCCGCTGTGTTGGACGGCGCTGTGCGGGAGAGGCCAGAGATTGCCGTGCGGATGGAGACAATTCTCTCACTCAACGCACCTGAGGACGCAGGTCTTTTCGATCACCTCGGTACGCTCTCACTCACACAGCGGTGGCTCGACACATTCCCTGCGCCTCTCGATATATATGCACAGGACAGTACACGCGACTGGCTGACGGAGGAGGATTACCATGCCTTCGCGACGGACTGCCGCATCTTCCTTGACCACAGCGTCGTCGCATCGGAGGGCTTCTTTGCGGCAGCAGAGCCGCTGATCGCTGCATTGCGTGAACATGGCAGTGCTTTCTTCATCTCCCTCGCGACTGTGCGAGCTCTTGAAGGGGATATGCGCAGCACGGATGATGCCGTGCGCAGAAGAGCCAAGCACGGTATGCAGCATTTGGTGCAACTGCAGGAGGAGGGGCTGATCGACCTGCGCGGTGAAGATGACGACGGGTCGGAGCTCAGTACTTTCTTTTCCGTGTTTGCGCGATTCAAAAATGCCCATCAGATTGTACTCTTTACGAACACGTCTGACTGTGCAGCACAGATCGCACTGCTGAATCGTGCTCACCTCGGCGGTGCGGAGATCGACCTTGTCGGATATCAGACCGATCACGGATTTTATCGCTGGCAGGTTTCGGGCGCAGACTGCGGCATACCCTCCTATGCAGACGAGGAGGATGATGCGGACGTGCGGGAACCGGTGATCGGATGGGATGACCTTGACGGTGTGCCTGCGGAACCCTCCGATGCGCCTCTTGAGAACCTTGAGGAGATTGAACGTGTACCGCCTTCCGCTGAGGAGATACCTCCGTGTTCGGACGAGGTAATTATCTTCGACGAGCCGGATGCTGCGGAGCTGGAGACTATGGCAGCGGATATGCGGGCGTTCGAGAAAGGTATGATAGAGAGCAGCGCACCCGCCGCCGCAGCGGACGATGTCGCGACAGCTGAGCTCGTGGACCGGCAATGCGGTGATAATAGCAATGACAGCACTCCGTTCACGCCGAAGAGCAGCGTACCGGAGCATGACCGCAGTGCTTTGCCGCGTGGATGGGACGAGATCGGCTGATGAGAAAAGACGTAGGGGGTGGAGAGCGCGTGCGCGTAGGGACGGGACGCAACATGAAGGAGCGGCAAGAGAAGCTGCTTGATATGTATTTCAAGGACTGGAAGGTGTTCATTGACACCTGCAGTCTGCTCAAGGAGGCTGCGCCGACGTTCTGGGAACGCGCCAGACCCTATATTTTGAAGTACAACAACCCCGTCATCGTTCCGGAGCGTGTGCTTCACGAACTGCAGAAAATTTACAGGAACGCCGCGGGGGTATATGATCCTGTGGATGTGCGAAATGCGGAACGCTGTTTGTCAGAGTTTTTGCCACGGTATCAGCAGGAGAACCTGCTCGAATTTCGTGGAGAGCCGGTTGATCGGGAAGGTCACGCAGACAACGTCTTCATCACGCAGTTTACGCGTCACCGCATGACGTACAACCTCCTTCTCATCACGCAGGATGCAGACCTCGGCGCGGACATCCGCAACCTTGTCAACCAGCGTTCCGTTCAGCGCGGCAAGAAAATCCATGTACGGCGCATCGATGGCGGCGGCAACCTTTTCCCGCAGGATGGAAAGAAGCCGCATACGAAAAGGACGGACTCCGCGCGCGCACAGACAGACGGTGACCGTCGACCGCATGGTGGGCATGAGCATACGGCAGGGCAGAGGCCCGCGCCGCAGCGCACGGACAGCCGCTCGTCCGCCATGACCACTGCACGAAAGACCGTCGTCACGGCCATCGCCGATGATCCGCTGCCTGCAGCACACATCCCCATCGAGGGCGAGATTGTCTTCCGCGTACAGAACGGCGTGCCGGAGCGCATACGTCTCGGCAAGGAGATCGGTAAGGGCGGCGAGGGCAGGATCTACGAAACGGGCACGCCATACGTTGCGAAGATTTACGCGCGGGACTGCCTGACTGTACGGCGGCGGGAAAAGATTCGCCGTATGCTCAGCTGCAGCATCTCCTGCGCAGGTATCTGCTGGCCCATTGCGGAGCTCTCGGACAAGAGCGGGAACTTCGTCGGCTATCTAATGCCGCGTGCACAGGGGCAGTCCCTGCAGATTGCCGTCTTCAGTCCGCGGCGGCTGCAGAGATTTTTCCCGCACTGGAAAAAGGTCGACCTTGTTATCCTTTGCATTACCATCCTTGAGAAGATCAAGTACCTTCACGACCACGACATTCTCATCGGCGACCTGAATGACCAGAATATCCTCGTCGTTTCCGCGACCGAGGTCTACTTTGTTGACACGGACAGTTATCAGATTGAGGGCTTTCCCTGTCCCGTAGGCACCCCCGTTTACACCGCCCCCGAGGTGCAGGGACAACCGTTCTCAAGCTTTCTGCGCACGAAGGGAAATGAGGCATTTGCTATCGCGACCCTGCTTTTCCGCATCATGCTTCCGGGTAAGACGCCTTACTCCCAGCAGGGCGGCAACGATCTGCAGGAAAACATTGCACGCGGTGATTTCTCCTATCCCTGCGGAGAGAACTCGAATCGCCGTGCTCCCGACGGCCCGTGGAGATTCATCTGGAGCCATCTCCCGCGCCGTGCGATGAAAGAACCGTTTTATCAGACCTTCCGCAAGGGCGAAGCACACTACGAAGAGTGCGACCGCCTCGATGTGAACGCGTGGCTTGCAAACCTGCGCGAGTACAAGAACCTCCTCACGAATGGGAAGTATGCGGAGCAGGATGCCCTCTCACTTGAGATTTTTCCGAATCGCTACAAGCACATTGAACCAAATGCAGACGCGAAGTCCCCGCAGCAAACGAAGACATGGGGGCACTCAACGCCGCATACAAAGTCTGGAGCGAAGCAGTCGAAGTCACCAGAAAAACGCCCGTGCCGCGTTTGTAAGAGCGAGGTGCCGGTCACGCAGCTCGACCACGGCGTATGTTCCTTGTGCAGAGGAGAAATTTATGAATGGAAGCAATGTAGAACGTGCGGCAGCCGTTTCTGCATCACCGCTGCCGAGCACGCCTTCTTCGTGGATAAGGGGCTGGCTCAGCCCGAGAACTGCAGGGAATGCCGCGAGGCGCGAAAGAAGGAGCGCGAGACGTGGCTCACGACACCACAGCAAAACACCTCTTCGCGCACGCCCGTCCCGCAAAGTGACCGTGCGGAGGAGAGCTCATCATTTGAGACCGTTGCCGGAATCGGCATCGGGCTTGCCATTGCCTATGCCGTCGTTCATTTTCTATTATAATATGGGAGAAATACCATGAAAGACCTGCACCTCATCCGCATGGACGACCTCGTCACCAATCCGACGCCGCGTGTACCCGTCTGCCTCTGCCTTGACACGAGCGGCTCCATGGCAGCAGTCGAGGCGGGCAGCTACGTCGGTACCGGAGAGACCATCCGCCAAGATGGCAAACTCTGGCAGATCGTCGAGGGCGGGAAGAGCCGCATACAGGAGCTTCAAAAGGGCATCGAAATGTTCTTCGAGGCAATCCGTACCGACATACTCGCCGCCGACTCTGCTGAGATCAGCATCGTCACCTTCGACAACGAGGCAAAATGTCTGCTTGACTTCGCCAACATTGAACGGCAGACCGTCCCACAGCTGCACGCAAATGGACTCACGGCGATGGGGGAGGGGGTCAACCTCGCCCTCGACCTGCTGGCGCAGCGCAAGAAAGAGTATCAGGATAAGGGGGTCGACTACTATCAGCCGTGGCTCGTCCTCATGAGCGACGGCGAACCGAATGGCGATCCTACTGAGCTGCGCCGTGCCACCCAGCGCGTCACGGAACTTGTGAATGCCGGTAAGCTGACCGTCTTCCCTATCGGCATTGGGAGCGAGCCGGGCATGGACGCGCTTGCTGCACTCTCGCCGAAATGGGAGCCGCTGCGGCTCGACGGTCTGAAATTCCAAGAATTCTTTGCATGGCTCAGCAGCAGCATCAAGGTCGTATCGAACTCCACACCAGGAGATAAAATCAAGCTCGATGTCGATCGTATCAAAGACTGGAGCACACTCTCTTGAGCGAAGAACGCGGTATTCTATGGAACTTTGCAGAGTGTGCCGTTACAGGGCGGCGGCACCGTGCCGGAGACCTGCCGTGCCAGGATAAGACCTATGCCTGTGAATCGGGGGGCACTGCCGTCATCGCTCTCGCTGACGGCGCGGGCTCTGCTGCATTCTCCCAAGAGGGGGCAGAGACCGTTTGTCGGGAGATTGCGATGGTATTCTCTAGCTCCTTTGATGCCTTTGATGCAGAGATAGACGGGACACTCGTCAAACAACAGATCCTTACACAGCTGCGTACGGCACTCGCCGCACGGGCGGACGAATGTGCGTGTCATGTTGATGCTCTTGCCTCTACGCTGCTCGCTGTTGCCGTCAAGGGGGATCGCTTCATTCTCCTTCATATTGGTGACGGCGTCATTGGCTGCCTACGCGAAGACCAGCTCGTCGTCCTCTCTCAGCCGCTTAACGGTGAGTTTATCAATACCACGGTATTCATCACCTCGCCTGAGGCGACGGACACCATGAAACTTGTCAAAGGGGATGTGGCAGATATATGCGGCTTCGTCCTTCTCTCCGACGGCGCAGAAATGAGCCTCTATGATCGCCGACAGAAGACCCTCGCGCCTGTCCTGCACCGTGTCTTCAACACAGCCCGCGGAGAGGAACGCGCGAACATGGAGGAAATGCTGCGCAGAAGCTTTGAGAACAGTGTTATTCAGGCGACTGGTGATGACTGCAGCATCGCGCTGATGGTGCGAATGTAAAAAAGTTGACAAAAAGT
>NZ_GL397087.1:1477972-1535326 GCF_000146365.1 Selenomonas sp. oral taxon 149 str. 67H29BP | reverse complement strand
CATACTCCTCGATAGCTCAGTCGGTAGAGCGTCTGACTGTTAATCAGAATGTCACTGGTTCGAGTCCAGTTCGAGGAGCCATTTTGTATTTACAGCGGCGTCGCCGCTTTGGGGATACGGATCGTATGATCGGTGTGCCCGTGGATAGTTGGGGTATAGCCAAGTCGGTTAAGGCACGGGACTTTGACTCCCGCATCCGTTGGTTCGAATCCAACTACCCCAGCCAAAATATACCCTTTTTTGGCGGGTTACGTGGCGCTGATAAAGGTTCACTAGCTCAGTTGGTAGAGCATCTGACTTTTAATCAGAGGGTCCCGGGTTCGAGTCCCGGGTGAGCCACCATTTCTTTACATATCATGACTCACTAGCTCAACTGGCAGAGCAACTGACTCTTAATCAGTAGGTTCACGGTTCGATTCCGTGGTGGGTCACCATTTTATGGGCGATTAGCTCAGCTGGGAGAGCGCTTGCCTTACAAGCAAGATGTCGGCAGTTCGATCCTGTCATCGCCCACCATAGGTGCTTACCTTTTACGGCCCGGTAGTTTAGTTGGTTAGAATGCCGCCCTGTCACGGCGGAGGTCAGGGGTTCAAGTCCCCTTCGGGTCGCCATTTGCATATTACACGCTATTGTGTTATATATTCGATGCCTCGGTAGCTCAGTTGGTAGAGCAGGGGACTGAAAATCCCCGTGTCAGTGGTTCGATTCCGCTCTGAGGCACCACTTATTATCCCTTGGGGACAGCGCCTGCGGCAGTCGCCGCTTGTGCTTTGCTGCTGGCGTAGCTCAATCGGTAGAGCAGCTGACTTGTAATCAGCAGGTTGGAGGTTCAAGTCCTCTCGCCAGCTCCATGCGGGTGTAGCTCAATGGTAGAGCCCCAGCCTTCCAAGCTGGTCACGTGGGTTCGATTCCCATCACCCGCTCCATTTTGCCTATCGCCGGGGTGGCGGAACAGGCAGACGCAGGGGACTTAAAATCCCCCGATCGAAAGATCGTACCGGTTCGATTCCGGTCCTCGGCACCAACTTTTATATTATGCGGTTGTGGCGGAATTGGCAGACGCGCTACTTTGAGGGGGTAGTGTTCACAAGACGTATGGGTTCAAGTCCCATCAACCGCACCATTTAGAGACTTACGGGCAGCGCGGCGCAGATGCGCTGCTTGTGCTCGATGATATTCCTTGACAACTTAATATGCGGTCGTGGCGGAATGGCAGACGCGCTAGCTTCAGGCGCTAGTGATGGCAACATCGTGGAGGTTCAAGTCCTCTCGACCGCACCATATTTTATACGCGGTTGTGGCGGAATTGGCAGACGCGCTACTTTGAGGGGGTAGTGTTCACAAGACGTATGGGTTCAAGTCCCATCAACCGCACCATCTGAAAATCTACCGTCGTGGGCGACCACGGCGGTTTTATTTTGTGTCATGAAGTATGCTCACACGTTGTTTTATCTGTCGTTCCTATGATTTTTCAAGGAAAACAGGTATAATAGCGATAGATATATTGTGTGGGAGGTGTGCTGATGAAGGTATTGCATTTCGTGATTCTCCTCTGCGTGCTTGCATTTCCGCTGCGTGCCTTCGCCGCCGCCCCTGATCTCCCTGCGCTCTTCTTTGTCGAGGCGGCGGCGTCCGAGGCGGCCTACAGCGGGGAGCTCTCTGAGCTCTTGCGTGCACGGCTGACGGCGGCGGGATGGGAGATCGTCGGCGCTGAGACCGTGGGGCACCGCGGAACAGTCGGACGTTTCTTTCACATGGTGCGCCGTGATGCCGATGGAGCAGAGCTGCATCTTATCGCTTTTCCCGGGACGGAGCGCGGCAGTGACGTCTGGACGGATCTGCGAATGAAACGCGCGGCGTTCGGCGGGCACTCGCCGGCGGAGTTTCTCACCGTGCGTGATACACCAAAGGCGGAGCGCGGCGGGATGCCGCTGGTTCACCGTGGGTTCCTCGACTACTGTCAGGCGGCGCTCTTTACGGATGCAGTGGATGGGCAGACGGCAGGGGAGCACCTTGCTGCCGACCTGCGCGCGCATCCTTCGGAAAAGCTCTATCTCACGGGACACAGCCTCGGCGGCGCGGCGGCCATTCTTGCGGCGGCGCGTCTCTCTGACCTTGGCGTGTCTCCCGATCAGCTTATCGTGACGACCTTCGGCTCGCCTGCAGTGGGGAACGATGATTTTGTCCGCACCTATAAAGATCGCTTTACCCTGCGCCGCGTTGTGATGCGCGGTGATCCCGTGAAGGACGCGCTCCCCTCACCACTCGGTTTTCACCATTTCGGCGAGCGCATCGATTGGCAGCCCGCGCGGACGACGGCGGCATTTCCCCATACGATGACCGTCTATGTGGATGCGGCGCTGCGCCGTCTCTATGACACGCACGACAGCAGCGGCGCGCTGACCTTTCTCGTGGGGCGGGAGAACCGTACGGCAGGGCATACGGTCTATCTCGCGCCGATTGTGGTGGAAGTCGATGACGCGCTCGCAGAGGATGTGCCCTATCTGCGTGCGGTGCTGCGTGATGCGCAGTACGTACGGAACGCGGCGACGGTGTTTGCGCCCGCGGATACGTCTGGCCCACTCGATGTGACGGCGCAGGCAAGGGCGGCACGTACCGTGGGGGCGGAGCAGATGCTGGTCTATCGGATTTCGGGAGAAAAGCTCCGTGACGCGCACGAGACCTATCGTCTGACCCTTGAGCGCAGTGTCTATGACCGCGATGGAAATCTCCTTGCGGCGGGGGCACGCTCGGCGGCGACAGGAGCGCTTACGCCGATGGAGGTTATTCTCTATCTGTTTGCGCAGGATTGAGAGAGCTCCTATCGTCACACCGTGGACGGTGAAAGCCTCCCCCGTGCGGCACGGGGGAGGGGGACCATGCGCTGCATGGTGGAAGGGGCGCCTCGGTCGATTCGTGGTTTTCTCCGTGAGAGAGTCGAATGAGCTAGAGGCACCCCTATCGCCTCACTATGTTCGGCACTTCCCCCGCATCGGCGGGGGAAGCTAAAAAGCAGGGGAGACGTCCTAGGCGGCGCAAGTAAAATAAGCTTCAAAAGGGAAGGACGAAACTATGCTCATGGGAGAAATCGATCTCTGGCGTCTCTTTGACATCATCGGGACGCTCGCCTTCGCCGTGTCGGGCACGCTGGTCGGACTGTCGCGCCGCATGGACATCTTTGGCATCTCCGTGCTTGCCCTCGCGACGGCGGTGGGCGGCGGCATGGTGCGCGACCTCCTCGTCGGGCTGACCCCGCCGATGGCGCTGCGCGACACGACGAACTTTCTGCTCTCCGTCGGCGTTGCTCTCTTCACTTCATTTCTCTATCAGTGGACAGAACTGCATCACATGCAGCGTCGGCGACTGTTGACGATCTTCAACGTCTCCGACACCATTGGTCTTGCCGCCTTTACCATCACGGGGGCGCTCACGGGGGTACGATTCGGCGGTGCGGACAGCTATGTCCTGCCCATCCTTCTCGCGGCGACGACGGCGGTGGGCGGCGGGATGATCCGCGATGTGCTCGCGAAGCGAATGCCCGTCGTCCTCTATGCTGAAGTTTATGCAGCGGCCTCCCTCGTTGGAGCATTTGTGTTCTGCGCTCTGGGCGGCACTCTCGGCATCGAGGCCGTCTCATGGCTCGCCTTCCTCCTTGTCCTCCTCATCCGTTTCGCTGCGATTCACTGGAACTGGAGTCTCTATCATCCGCGTCCGCCCAAGCGGCATCATGAGGACGAGGAGGAGGAATCTCTGCAATGAAAAATCCCTGTCCCATACGCGGGACAGGGATTTTATACTGCGTGCGGCAGGTCTTAGCTGTGGTGATGATCGACGCCGACCATGACGGATGTTGCCTTGATGACGGCATATGCCTCCTTGCCAACCTCAAGACCGAGCTCGCTAATGGCGTTCAGGCTGATGGTCGAGGTGATGACGTCACCGCCCTTCAGCTCGATGCCGACGATGCCGTTGACAGCACCCTTCTCGATGGAGACGACTTTGCCCTTAAGCTGATTTCTTGCACTAAGTTTCATATAGTTTCCTCCCTTTTTGATAGTCCCCGCATTATAACATAAAAACACCGTATTGTTTATGATCTTTATCATAGCAATACGGTGTTTTGTGTATTTATTTTTGCTCAGCGGATAAAGACGACGTTCGTCGCGTCAAGGAAGCCGCTTGCGCCGTTCTCAATGAGGACGCGGCGTGAATCCTCGGCAGAGAGGACGGGGTTCGCATTGCCGTCCACGCGAACGGCGCGGACGACGAGCGGGTTCCGTCCGGCACGCGTGGCATCCGCTTCACTGCGAACGTAGCCTGCCATACCGTTTGCGACGACTTTGTCGCTGTCAAGGTTCTTGTAGCCGTAAATGGGGCGGCCGTTCTCTGTCTTGATGACAGGGCTCATGACGGGGCGCAGTCCCATGCCGCGGCAGTCGACGATGAGTCCCGTGTAGCCGCCGATGGCGCGTCCGTTTGGCGCACTCGCGGCAGAGCTGGTGGAGGGGGAGCGGCGCGCAGGCGCGGCCGGCGTGGTCGTCGTGCCGTCGTAAGCGCCGCGGCGGCCGTAGGTGCCGTAGCCCGTCGTGTCGTAGTCGCGCGGGGTGTAGGGCTCATAGACGCTGTCCGGCGATGTCCACTGTTCGCGCGCAGTGTTCGGAGTAAAGACGGAGCCCGCGAGGGAGCTGACACCGAAGACGGGCACCTCGAGGGTGACGGTGTAGGCACCGTCACGCAGTGCCTTTTCCTCGACGATGCGTGCACCGCGCACGAGGGCGCTGACGTGAGTACGGACGCTGTCGTTCGTGACCATCATGTCCTCGACGGTGGTCGAGGCATCGACGGCGACGCCCTGAATCTGCTCGGCGAGCTGACGATAGGCGTCGGCGATGGCGGCACGGCGGGCAAGGGCACGCGCCTGTGCAGCACTCACCGTGCGTGCGGGGGCGATGCCCGTTCCCTCCGCGCGGATGCGTCCGCCGTCCCAGTCGGTCGCTGCCTCTGCCGTGTCAGCTAAGCAGACGGCGAGTGCGAGCATGAGGACGGCAAGGGCAAAGGCTTTTACAATGTGCATAAATATTCCTCCTTGAAGTTATCCGAAGCATGAATCTATATCGAATATCTCAGATGAAGAATAGAGAGCAATAAAAAGGGGATTAGTATTCTGTGAGATCCTTAGAACATGGTTGCCATATCCTGTTGAAAATTACTTTCGACATGGTATAATCGAGACAGTATCTTTGTGAAGATATTGGACGAAGAGGAGATGACGGAAGATGGATGCTGTTCTGACTGCTTTAGCTGTGATCGCGATCCTCGGCGCAATGCTCGCAGCAGGGGTGTATTTTGTTAAAAAGGCATGGTTCCTCCTGCCCTTGCTGATCGGCGTGGGGCTGGTCTATCATGGGCTGAAGGAGATGGCGCAGAGAACGAACCGATACTGTACATTCTGGGAGGGCTTTTGCTGACTGGTATCTATCTGGGTGTCTGTATCATGTTTCTGATGGGGGATCGTGTGGAGCAGCTTGAGGTGAAAACCGACGAATGGCAGAAGGAATATAAGGACCGATTTACAGACTTCCGACGGGAGGCGCGCGAAAACATCGCGGAGATTACAAGGGAAAAGGATCGTCTGGAAAAAGGTTTGGAGTTTGCCGCAAGCCTATCGTCGAGCGTGTCAGATGCCGGTGTGGATAAGGATGATCTGGGTGCCCTGCGCAGGGAGGTCATAGCACTGCGGTCAGAACTTTCGCGGCTGAAAGACCATAACAACACAAATCGGGAACTCCACGAACATGCAGAGGAGCTGAAGTGGCTGCACCATGAGATCGATGCTCTGCGCGTGCAAGGAGATGCCGCCTATGGTCTTGCGCCGACGAAGCCTGCCGCGCGCGGACTTATCCCTGTCGATGAGCCGCTTGCAGGGCGCAATCTCGTCCCCGTTGACGAAACTCCCAAGGGCAGTGCGCTGATCTCGGGGGAGATCGATGGATAGCGCTGCCCCCGTTTTGTTCGTATGTACTTTTTCTTATTGCAAATAGAAATCAATTATACTATAATAATATAGGAGTGGCAGTATGCATTCACAGAACCCCTTGTTTTTGATGGGAGGAAATCTAATGAAGAAAAAGCTTTTGGCGGCGGCACTCGGTGCGGCCATCGGACTCTCGATGACCGCGGCATCGACGGATGCGCACGGCGTGTTCTTTGCGAATCGCGTCGATACGAAGGCACTCGTCCTCGGCGAGGGGCCTTTGGACAATGCCTACGACCCCGCATGTGTCCAGCGCATTGATGCGTACGATGTGAACTTCCAGCCGACGACGGTGGAGCGCGTGGACGGCGAGAAGAACATCACCATTGTGCCGGGCGATGATCTCGGCGTGACGGCGACGTTCTTCGACTACGGCTATTTCGCCAAGACGACGGACGGCAAGGTCATTCCGACGCGCGACTACTCGAACATCGAGAACCTCGTGTCGGTGACGTACGCCTACAAGTACAACGTCCACTACTGGAGCGACAAGGTGCGTCCGGCGGGGATCTACAATGTGCCCATCCAGATCGTTCCGATGGTGAACCCGCTGACCTTGCGGCGCGGCGACACGCTGAACCTGCGCATCTATAAGGATGGTCAGCCGTACGCGAATGCACCTGTCATTGCGGATGTGCTCGGCAACCTGACGGCCGAGACGCAGGCGGATGCAGATGGGTTCGTCTCCGTGCGCGTGGCGAACAACGGCCTGAACGTGATCGGCGTCGAGGTCGGCTTCCCGACGGACAATCCGAACGTGACGAAGAAGATCTTCAGCTCGCTGTCGTTCATCCTGCCGGCGGAGTAAAAGACACGGAGAAAAAGGGAGCTGTTGTGCGAAAGCATGACGGCTCTTTTTCTTTTGTACCGAATATGGTACAATAGAGTGGAAAGGATGTGATCGTATGGTGGCGGTGAATTTCTCGACGCTGCGTAGCAACCTCAAGAGCTACTGCGATGCGGCGGCGCGCGACGCGGAGACGATTGTCGTGACGCGGCGCAATGAGGAGAATGTGGTGTTGATGAGCCTTGAGAGCTATAACAATCTGATGGAGAACGTCTTTCTGATGAGCGATCGGCGCAACCACGCACACATCGTGGAGGGCATCGCCCAGCTGCGCGCGGGGCGCGTGACGGAGAAGTCCACGGCAGAGCTGGAGCGTCTCCTCGATGAATAAGGTGTTTTCGGAAAATGCGTGGCAGGACTTCATGGCGTGGGTGCGTGAGGATCGCAAGATCGCGCGGAGAATCAACGAGCTGCTGACGGATATCGAGCGCAACGGGCATGAGGGTATCGGGAAGCCCGAAGCTCTGCGCCATGATCTCAGCGGATATTGGAGCCGCCGCATCACGCAGAAGGATCGGCTTATCTATTCCTTCGATGAAAAGAATATCTACATTGCCGCCTGCAAGGGGCATTATGAATAAGAGGCTGTCGTACGAACGAAAAACTTCGTACCACAGCCCTTTTCACACAATATGATACTTCTTCCACGGGATCTGATTGAGGCGTACGGTATTCAAAAAGTCCACGATGTCCTTGCGTCCGTAGTACTGCGGTTTGCCTTGCGGTGTGAGGCTCATGAGGATGATGGGCATGCCGGGGAAGAAGCGCATGAGGGCGCGGCGGGTCTGCGTGGATTTGATGGTGTAGCGCGTGACCTCCGGCGCGACGTGGATGATGGCGAAGGTGACGCCCTTCTCGATAATGACAGCTCCCTCGATGGTCATGGATGCGCTCCTCTCTCTGTAATCGGCTCATTTTATCAGAGCCTATGATACAATACAAGAATAAAATTCAATTTAACATTAAAATACGGTTGCGGAAATCCGTAGAACCCCGTATAATAACCATAAGGGAAGTACATCGTTACGGCGAATGTAAATAATCCCGCTTTATGGTATTGACGGAATATTGAAAAAGTGCCTTGCCTATTGTATTCTTTCGCAAGGATTTTTTGGTATCGCGTCGAATACGATAAAGGTACTGATATTCAACGAAGACGGCGCGTGCGCCGACATTCATGGTGGATGTCGGGGTTTTGTTGCGCGTGGTCGGAGGAGGAATATGAGGCAGGTTTTATCGGCGTATTGGAGGCAGGTCGGTCTGGCGTTCGCGGCGGCGGTTCTCCTCGGTGCGGCGGCTCTCCTCATGATGGGAGAGCTTGCGCTCATCGGGGCACTCACGGCGGGCGCGGCGGCGGCGGCGCTCTACTTTGTCCAGCTTGCGCGGCGCCTTCTGCGTGCGGCGCGGCGCGGGACAGGCGGTGCGGCGCAGGTGCAGATCGGGCTGGTGCTGATGCTCGTCCTCATCGGAGCGGTTCTCTGGGCGGCAACGATAACGGGCGTGCGGCATTTCTTCGCGGCAGTGGGAGGATTCCTCCTGATGCACGTGTTGATGATGGCGCAGCTGATCGGCAGGGCCCTGTACGCAGATGGAAAGGACCGTCCGACGGACGGTTCGAAGTAGGAGGGGGGAACCCCCCGAGGGAGGTAGAGGTTATGCACGAAATCGGTGTTCGCGAGGCAGTGCAGATCGCCGGATTTACCTTCAATTCACAGACCCTCGTCATGACGTGGATCTCGATGGCCGTGGTGCTCCTGATCGGCTGGCTGGCGGTACGCAATCTGAAGGTTGTGCCGACGTCCAACTGGCAGATGATGATGGAGACGGTGATCGAGGCTCTGCATGACCAGGTGGAGGAGAACATGGGCCCGCGCGGGCGTGGATTCCTGTCCACGTTCATCGTGTCCCTGTTCCTGTTCCTTCTCGTGTCGAATTGGATTGGTCTTATTCCGACGATGGCATCGCCGACAAATGATCTGAACACCACCCTGGGACTGGCCCTGCTGGTCATCGTCATGATGCACGTCCTGGGACTGGCGGTGAAGGGAATGCACTATGTGGCACATTTCTTCCAGCCGGTCGCACCGTTCATCATCATCAACATTGTCGAGGAGCTCGCGAAACCGATTACGCTGTCGTTCCGTCTTTTCGGCAACATTCTGGCGGGTGAGATTCTGATTCACATCCTGCTGCAGCTCCTCGGGAACGGTTCGACGATCCCGTCGGTGATCTGGCTCGCGTTCAGCGTGTTCGTCGGCATTGTGCAGGCGTTGGTCTTTACGATGCTGTCGACGGCGTACATCGGCGCTGCCATCAAGACGGACGACGGTCACTAACGGCAGTATCGGTCGTGACCACACAGGTTTTGCACACCGTGCAGCAGGCACGGACACGAAGATTTTGTTCACATATTTAAGGAGGATCTTTTCATGGAAAACGCAATCATGGTCGCAGGCGCTCTTATCGGTGCGGGTCTCTGCTTTGGTCTTGCTGCAATCGGCGCAGGCATCGGTGACGGCCTTGTCACGGGCCGCTTCATCGAGGGCCTCGCACGTCAGCCGGAGGCGGGCGGCGTCCTCTTTACGCGTACGCTGATCTCGGTCGGCCTGATCGAGGCTCTTGCCATCATCGGCGTCGTTTTCGGCATCATCATGCTCTATGCAAATCCGCTGATTCACTAAGACGTATGTGGCACGGATTTTGCAAAGGGGGCATAGGAATTGAGTGAAATTACGCAAGGCCTGATTGATCTCAACGGGACGCTGCCCATCCAAATCATCAACTTCCTGATTCTCGTTGCACTTCTGCGCGCGGTGGCATACAAGCCGATTGTGCGCATGATGGACGAGCGCAAGGCGAAGATCGCTGAGAGCATCGAGAAGGCGGATGCGGATGCCGCGGCAGCGGAGGCGACGCTGAACGAGTACAAGGCGCAGCTCGCTGCGGCGCGTACGAAGGCGCAGGAGATCGTCGACATGGCAGAAAAGCGTGCCGGCGAGGAGCGCGAGGCGAGCATCCAGGCGACGAAGCGTGAGATCGAGCAGATGAAGAAGTCCGCCGAGGAACAGATGGAGCGCGAGCGCGCCCATGCGGTGGAGCAGCTGAAGGCCGAGGTCGTCGCCCTATCGCTCGCAGCGGCGGGCAAGATCATCCAGAAGAATCTGGACGAAAAGGACAATGACGCCATCATCGGCGAGTTCATCGCAAAGCTCGACGCGAAAAAAGTCGGTGACGCGTCATGCTAAACATGGAGCTGGCGCGCAAGTATGCGCGTGCGATCTTCGAGCTGGCGTGCGAGGAGAACGCGCTCAGCGCCTACGGAAATGACCTCGCCAAGGTGCAGCAGACATACGTCGACTGCCCGGAGCTGAAGGCGTACCTCTGCAACCCGAACATCCAGCCCGAGGACAAGAAGTCCCTCCTGAAGGAAGTGTTCGGGGACGATGTGCGCGAGATGGTGCTGAACTTCCTCCTGCTGCTCATCGACAAGCGGCGCATGATGGTGTTCGAGGCGATCAGCGCGATCTTTGTGCAGCTCTCGAACGAGAAGCTCGGCATCGCTGTGGCGGATGTCACGACGGTGGAGCCGCTCAGCGAGATGCAGAAGGCAGAGCTGATGGAAAAGCTCGGACGCGTGACGGGCAAAGAGGTTTCCCTGCGCGAGCACCGCGACCCCTCGCTCATCGGCGGCGTGGTGGTGCGCATCGGCGACCGCCGCATCGACGGCAGCATCAAGGGACGTCTGGCAGCGATGACGGCAGAGTTAATGGCGAACTAGCGGGGTGACAGCGAAATATGAAAATGAATCCGGAAGAGATTACTTCCATCATCAAGGAACGCATCAAGAACTATGATGTCGATCTGAACGTCAACGACGTCGGCACAGTTCTTGAGGTCGGCGACGGCATTGCGCATATCTACGGCCTCGACAAGGCGATGGCAGGCGAGCTGCTGGACTTCGGCAATGACGTCTACGGTCTTGTCCTGAACCTTGAGCAGGAGAGCGTCGGCGCGGTGCTGCTCGGCGGCGAGACCCTCATCAAGGAGGGTGACACCGTAAAGCGTACGGGACGCATCATGCAGGTGCCCGTGGGCGAGGCGATGGTCGGACGCGTCGTGGACGCACTCGGCCGCCCCATCGACGGCAAGGGCCCCATCGATACGAAGGAGTTCCGTCCGGTCGAGTCGCCGGCACCCGGCATTGCCGACCGCAAGAGCGTCCATGAGCCGCTCCAGACGGGTCTGAAGGCGATCGATGCCCTCGTTCCGATCGGCCGCGGCCAGCGCGAGCTGATCATCGGCGACCGCGGCACGGGCAAGACGGCGATTGCCGTCGATACGATCCTGAACCAGAAGGGACAGAACTGTATCTGCGTCTACGTCGCCATCGGTCAGAAGGCCTCCACCGTCGCACGCGTCGTCAAGACGCTCGAGGACGGCGGCGCGATGGACTACACGATCATCGTCGCGGCGACGGCAGCAGACTCTGCGCCGCTGCAGTACCTCGCACCGTATGCGGGCGTGGCGATGGCAGAGTACTTCATGTACAAGGGCGGTCACGCGCTCTGCGTCTATGACGACCTCTCCAAGCATGCGGCGGCGTATCGCGCCATGTCGCTCCTGCTCCGCCGTCCGCCCGGACGCGAGGCATACCCGGGCGACGTGTTCTACTTACACTCCCGCCTCCTCGAGCGCGCGGCAAAGCTCTCCGACGCACTCGGTGCAGGCTCCATCACGGCACTGCCGATCATCGAGACACTCGCGGGCGACCTCTCGGCGTACATCCCGACGAACGTCATCTCGATCACCGACGGTCAGATCATGCTGGATACCGACTCGTTTTACTCGGGCATCCGCCCGGCGATCAGCGTCGGTCTCTCGGTCTCGCGTGTCGGCGGCTCCGCCCAGATCAAGGCGATGAAGCAGGTCGCGGGCACGATGCGTCTCGACCTCGCACAGTATCGCGAGCTCGCGGCGTTCGCTCAGTTCGGCTCGGACCTTGACAAGGCGACGAAGGCACAGCTCGACCGCGGTGCCCGCATGGTTGAGACGCTGAAGCAGGCGCAGTACAGCCCGCTCTCCGTTGCGGAGCAGGTGCTCGTCATCTTTACGGCGGTGCGCGGCCATCTCGCGGACATCCCCGTCAGCAAGGTCGTCACCTTCCACACGGACTTCCTGAAGTTCATGCGCACGGCGCATCCGGAGATCGCAGCGGCGATCACGGAGATGAAGAAGCTGGACGATGGGCTCGAGGGAGACATCACGAAGGCGATCGCGGAGTTCAAGGAAACCATCTCCTACAAAGAAGCGTAAGGGGAGAGGTGACCGTATATGGCAAATTTACAGGACATCCGCCGGCGCATCCGCAGCGTCAAGAGCATCCAGCAGATCACGAACGCCATGGACATGGTCGCGACCTCGCGTCTGCGCCGTGCCAAGGAGGCGGCCAACAGCAACCGTCCCTATGCCGAAAAGACGGCTGCGGTCATCCGCAGCGTGGCGGCAGCGGCGACGGGCATCGCGCATCCGCTCCTCGAGCAGCATGAGAGCGGCAAGCGCCTCATCCTCGTCATGGCGGCGGACAAGGGGCTCGCGGGCGCATACTCCAGCAACGCACTCAAAAAGGCGATGACGCTCGTCGAGGATAAGTCCAACACGCAGATCGTCACCGTCGGGCGCAAGGCACGCGACTTCTTCAAGAACCGCAGCTTTGACATCATCAGTCAGCGCGTCGGCATCAGCGAGCGCCCGCAGGCGCGTCATGCACAGAAGATTGCGCGCACGCTCATCAGTGCGTTTGAGTCCGGTGAGATCAAAGAAGTCTACATGGTCTACACGCGTTTCGTGTCGGCCATTACCTGTGTGCCCGAGGCCGTGAAACTCCTGCCCTTTACCGCAGAGGCAGGCGAGGGACACGCACAGGCACCCTACATCTATGAGCCGAATGCCGAGGAGGTGCTCGGGGCACTGCTGCCGCAGTACCTTTTCACCACCATCTATGCGGCGCTCCTCCAGTCGGCGGCGAGCGAGCTGAGCTCACGCATGAACGCGATGAGCAACGCGACCGACAACGCCGGGGAGCTCATCGGGAAGCTCGACCTCTACTACAACAAGGTACGTCAGGCGGGCATCACGAACGAGATCAACGAGATCGTCGGCGGCGCCGAGGCACTCAAGTGACATCCATGTACGCCGCGTGCATGGAGGTAAGGAGGTTTTCCATTGGCAAAAGGTAAAGTCGTACAGGTCATCGGACCTGTCGTAGATATTGAGTTTCCGGCAGGCGAACTGCCGGAGATTCTGAACGCCATCAAGGTCAGGGGCAAGACGGCCGACCATGACATCGACCTCACGGTCGAGGTCATGCAGCACCTCGGCGACAGCGTCACGCGCTGCATCGCCATGAGCTCCACCGACGGCCTGATGCGCGGCATGGAGGCGGACGACACGGGTGCGCCGATCAGCGTGCCGGTCGGCGAGGCGACCCTCGGACGCGTCTTCAACGTCCTCGGTGAGACCGTTGACCACAATCCCGAACCCGTCGGCAATAAAGAGGTGTGGCCGATCCATCGCGCCGCCCCGAAGTTTGACGAGCAGGAGACATCGACCCAGATCCTTGAGACGGGCATCAAGGTCGTCGACCTCATCGCCCCGTACTCGCGCGGCGGAAAAGTCGGACTTTTCGGCGGTGCCGGCGTCGGCAAGACCGTTCTCATCATGGAGCTCATCCACAACATCGCGACCGAGCACGGCGGCTACTCCGTCTTTGCGGGCGTCGGCGAGCGTACGCGTGAGGGCAACGATCTCTGGTCGGAAATGACCGAGTCGGGCGTTATCGACAAGACCGCCCTCGTCTACGGCCAGATGAACGAGCCGCCTGGAGCACGTATGCGCGTCGCTCTGACGGGTCTGACGATGGCAGAGTACTTCCGCGATGTGCAGGGGCAGGACGTTCTGCTCTTCATCGACAACATCTTCCGTTTCATCCAGGCAGGTTCCGAGGTCTCGGCGCTGCTCGGACGTATGCCGTCCGCCGTTGGCTACCAGCCGACACTGACGACCGACGTCGGTGCCCTGCAGGAGCGCATCACCTCCACGAAAAAGGGCTCGATCACGTCCGTGCAGGCGGTCTACGTCCCCGCGGACGACCTCACCGACCCGGCACCGGCGGCGACATTCACCCATCTCGACGCGACGACGGTTCTTTCCCGTCAGATCGCCGAGCTCGGCATCTACCCCGCCGTTGACCCGCTGGACTCCACCTCGCGTATCCTCGACCCGCACGTCATCGGGCAGGAGCACTACGAAGTCGCGCGCGGTGTACAGGCGGTGCTCCAGAAGTACAAGGAGCTGCAGGACATCATCGCCATCCTCGGTATGGAGGAACTCTCCGACGAGGATAAGCTGACCGTCTCGCGTGCACGCAAGATCCAGCGTTTCCTCTCGCAGCCGTTCGCCGTCGCCGAGGTATTCACGGGCTCGCCCGGAAAATACGTCGCGCTGAAGGACACGATCCGCGGGTTCAAGGAAATCCTCGACGGCAAGCACGACGACCTCCCCGAGGCTGCCTTCTACATGGTCGGCGGCATCGACGAAGTCATCGAGAAGGCGAAGAAGCTCAAAGAGGAGGAATGACGGATGGCGACCATCAAGCTGGAGATCGTATCTCCCGACCGCGTGGTCTATGCCGCCGACATCGACATGCTCATCGCCCGCTCCACGGGCGGCGAGATCGGCATACTGCCGAAGCACATTCCCCTCGTCACGGGACTTGAGCCCCATGCCATGAAGATTCATGTCGACGCCAAGGAACAGCTCGTCGCTGTGGCGGGCGGCTTCATGGAGGTTACCCCCGACAAGATCACCGTACTCGCAACAGCAGCGGAGGAGCCGATCGACATCGACATCAACCGCGCCCAGCGTGCCTATGAGCGTGCGCAGGAGCGACTGCAGCGTCTGCGCGAGGATCCCGATGCACAGGCGAGCATCATCGACGAGCAGCGCGCCTCCCTCGCACTGAAACGCGCCGCAGCACGCCTGCAGACCGCGAAGACAGTGAAGCCCGGTGCATGATTCACCGGGATAGAAAAACCGCCTCAGCCATATTGGTTGGGGCGGTTTTGATTTTTATAACTGTCCAAAATGCTGATACCAAGCGAACACAATACTTTCCTTATTCGCTGCAATGCCCTTGAGCAGACGGTTTAGATCCTTTGACGGGATATTTCCATGGTTATGTGCGACCACGGGATTGCCGTCTGCCGGTATCCAAATTTTTGTCGCATTCGGGGAAGGCGCACCCTTGCAGACATGAACGTGGACAGGCTCGTTTTCCTCGCGCGACCCAAGGAAGCACTGATAAATTCAGCCGCGCCATCTTAACGCATCTTTTTTGCCCTGTCTGTGTCGACAAATCCTCCACATAGCTTTGGCTATGCGTCCGGTTTGTCTCCTTGACAGGACGAAAAAATCTGCGCAAATCTGACGGACTTCATTTTATCAGTGATTCCCCCAAAGATACGATAGCCGAATAAATCACCCCACGTCGGCAATGACTTCACCGTCCTCGCGTGCGATCTCCCAAATGAGAGAGCTGTTGTTTCTAACAAACTCGGTCAGCTTTGCGCGTTCCTCCTCGTTGAAGCCACTGTACTTTGTGCAGGTAATGCTCGGCAGCAGAAACTCCGCCGTATCAAACCCGTGCGCGTTGGCACGCTCCATGCAGACCAGAATACTCTCACCGCGCAGCGCGGAGCGGTGAATATCCGAAAACGTCGTGACAATACCGTCAATCGTGCTGTAATAGTGCTTCATGATACTCCCTCCTCATCCATAGTATACGTATGCGTGCGACTGCGGTCAATAGACAGCCGCTGTACCTTTTTGTGGACGATGCGCCGTGAATATGCTATCATAGCTCCACACATGACTGCGAAAGGAGGCATCTATGAACCTCGCGAATCACCGTACCTCCATCATCCTTGCCATCGTCTTTGCCGCACTGCTCTCCTCCTTCTGGTTCTTTCAGGACTTCGCCTTTATCGTCTTTCTCTCGCTCCTCCTGCAGATCCTCCTCCAGCCCGTCGTAGATGCGATGGAGCGGCGGCGCATCCCGCGCGGCATCGCGTCGGCGGGGGCGATCCTCCTCTTTCTCCTGCTCGTCCTCGTCCTCCTCTCCGTCCTTTCACGCTCTGTTGTCCCGTCCCTGCAGCGTTTCGTCACGGAGCTGCCGAGCATCGGGCAGGGACTCCAGCAGATGCCTCTTCTCACAGAGATGGATCTGCAGCAGGAGATGGAGAGCTTCCTCGACAAGCTGCGCAGCGTCGGCGCGGAGCTCCTGCGCGCGTCGCTCTCCTTCCTGCTTGCCGCCGTCGGCAAAATCATGGACTTCGTCATCATCATCTTCGTTTCCTTCTACCTCCTGAAGGACGGAAAGATGATCAAACGCTGGCTTGCGGGGCTCTTTCCGTATGGATCACGCGGGCGCGTCCTGAGCCTCTTTGACCGTCTGCTCCACGCTCTGCGCATCTACGTATGCAGTCAGCTTGTCATGTGTATCATCACGGGGCTTATCGTATTTCTTTACTTTGTCCTCATGGGTCTGCCGTATGGCTCCGTCTTTGCTCTGCTCTCCGGGATCAGTGAGTTCGTTCCCGTTCTTGGCCCCACCGCCGCATCCGCACTCGGCATAATCATGACCGCCTCGGCAGCCCATGACCTGACTGTGCAGACCGCACTCTTTTACCTTGCATTGACACAGATCAATCACAACATTGTCTATCCCGCCCTTGTCGGAAAGAGCCTTCACCTCCACCCCGTTGCCGTCATTCTCGGCGTCGTCTTCGGCGGTGAGATCCTCGGTGCCGCAGGAATGTTCCTCGCCGTTCCCTTCATGGTTATTGTCAAGATCGTTGTGACGGACATCTATCATGAGCAGAAAACCGAGACGCCGGAGGGGGAGGAAGAAAAGCCGTGATTGAAAATTTTTTGATGAGGCATTATGATATGAACTGTGGGAATGCAGCTTTACCCGCACAAATACAAACCGAAAGAAGCGACCTATCATGAAAAAAAGTCTTTCCAACATCCCCAAAATCGTGTGGTTTCAGCTTTTCCTGCTGGCTCTAGGCTATGCTTTTTACTCGGCCAACCGTTTGTCGTTCGGCGTCGGACTCAAAGCCGTCGCGGCGAGCATCTCACTGACCGCCGTTCAGCTCGGCACGATCGGCACGATATTTACTCTTGGGCAGGCACTTGTTGACATTCCTGCAGGCTATCTGGCAGACCGTTTTGGACGCAAGCGGATGCTTGTCATGGGGATGGTTGGGCTCGGCTGTATGACGGCTCTTGTGACGACCTCGGCGAGTTTCGCTGCTGCGGCGTTCTGGCGCTTTATGTTCGGTGTCGCAGAGGGCTGCTGGAACATCGTCATGTACTCCGTGGCGGGCTCGATTTTTCCTGCGGCACGCGCAATGCTCAACGGTCTCATGATGACCTTTTATTCGATCGGCGCGTATGTCGGCCCCGCCTACTACGGATGGAGCCTCGAGCGCACGGGAGAGTGGAGTGTCGGCCTTCAGCACATGGGCGTTGTGACCGTCATCTTCGGCCTTCTCCTCATCGTAGGACTGCGGGCGCGGTACACAGACACGTCCAAGGATGTCAAGCGCCTTCACCTGTGTGAGGCAGTGCGCACCGTCGGCTTCAACAAGGTCGTATGGCTCGCCGTGCTGATTCAGATTCTGAACATCATCCCATATTGGGGCTTCGCCTCGATGGGACCGTATCTCTTTATGACCTATAAGGGATTCAGTGCGACGGAGGCAGGGCAGTTCTTCGGCGCAATTTATGGGATCGGCGGACTAAGCGGCGTCCTTTTGGGATTCTTTGCCGATCGCTTCGGCCGGCGGCCGACGGTGCTCTTCCTCTCGGCACTTAACGCGCTCTGCGCCCTCGTCATTTTCCACATTATGCCGCAGAACTCACCGCTCCTCTACATCGTCGGTGCGATGATGGGCATCGGGCTTCATGCTGTCTATGTTCTCGGCTACACGATCGCACAGGATGGCGTCAGTCATCAGCAGATCGGGCTTGCGACCGGCATCGTCGGTGCATCGAGCTACTTCCTCTCGTTCTTTTCCGGTCCTTTGATGGGCTTTTTGACGAGTACGCTCGGCCATGCGGCGGCACTTGATATCATTGTCATTGCCTTCGAGGCGGTGCTCGTCGTCGTTGCATTCTTTATGAAGGAGACGCAGCACAGAGGGCAGGAGGAACAATCATAGCGGATCGGATCAACGGGCGGGCATGCGGCTCAGAAATGCGCTGCACCTCGTTTCTCAACAAAAAAAGCCGCCGTGCAGCTGCACGGCGGCTTTTTTTGTCGGGAAGAATATTATGCAAGCATGGAGCGGAGGAACCAGATCTGCTTTGCGTAGTTCGCGATGTGATCCTCCATGAGGTTGGCAATGCCGAAGACATCGTCCTTGTCCGCGAGGGTGCGGATCGATGCCGCCTGGTCGCGGAGGAGTTCGAGGTCGGCGAGCGTCAGCTGGAGTGCCTTCTTCTGATCGACCTTCTCATCGGCGAGCTCCTTGATCGTTGCGATCGCGAGGTAGCCCTTGAGGCTTGCAACCGGCTGTTCACCGCAGATCTTGAGGATCTCGGCGCTCTCGTCGAGCACATCCGCGAATGCGTCGTAGAGCGACTCAAGGTACTCGTGCACCGCCTTGAACTGCGAGCCAACCACGTTCCAGTGGAGGTTGTGCAGCTTGATGTAGCCGACACCGACGTTGGCGATGTAGCCGTTGAGTGCGTTTGTGATTTCCTTGTTCATAGTAATTTCCCTTTCACCTTGTTGTTCTGCAGATGCCGCAGCATCTGTTTCATATCTCATTACGTGTGTTATTATATCCCAACGTATTTTGTTTGTCAATAGTTATTATCAAATAGTTTTGCGAAAAAATATCTCTACGGTAATTTCTGCCGCAGAGATATGGAAGGTGGGGTATATGTATCTTCAATCCTTTACGTTGCGGAATGCAAGCGAGTAAAGGAGGACGACGGCAAAGCAGAGGACGGGGAGGTAGAATGCGCTGCGGATGGCGGCGATTTCAGGGGAGAATCCGCTGACGAGGCCGGTGAGTGTGCCGCCGTCGACGAGTGCACCCATCATCGGGGTGATGATCGCGCCGCCGAGGATTGCCATGATGAGTCCCGCTGCACCGAACTTCACTTCAGGACCGAGCCCGCGCAGAGCAATGCCGTAGATGGTCGGGAACATGAGGGACATGCATCCCGAGATACCGACGAGACAGTAGATGGAGATCTCGATCGGGAGGTAGATGGTCCCGAGGCAGCAGAGGATGCCGCCGAGGGCGAAGACCGCCATCATCTTTGCGGGGACGATGTACTTCATGAGCCACGTGCAGATCCAGCGGCAGCCGATGAAGAGGAAGATGGAGTAGATGTAGTAGTTCGCTGCCTCCGCCTCGATGAGGTTCATGTTCGCCATGACGTACTTGATCGTCCATGTCCAGACGGCGATCTGTACGCCGACGTAGAAGAACTGGCTGACAACGCCGAACGCATAGCGCGGGCGGGCGACGAGGCGGCGGATTGCCTCACCGACGCTCATGGTGTCGTCCGCATCGCGGTCACTGAGACCGCTGCGGTAGAAGAAGCACCAGATGATGAAGGCGATGAGGATGAGTCCGACGTAGGGGACGCAGACCCAGAACAGCTCGGTATCGCGGACGGCGGTGAGTGCCTCCGTACTCATGGCGAGGCGGTCGTCGAGCGTGGCGGGGTTCAGGTGCGCGAGGATGACATATTTCGCGAGGAAGAGCCCTGCCATGGACCCGAGCGGGTTGAACGCCTGAGCAAAGTTGAGACGGCGCACACTGGTCGACTCGTCGCCGAGGGAGAGAACGAAGGGGTTGCATGTTGTCTCGAGGACGGAGAGACCGCCCGCGAGAATGAAGATGGAGACGAGGAAGAGATTATAGCTTTGCAGAATCGCCGCCGGGATATAGCCGAAAGCGCCGATCATGTAAAACCCGAGTCCGACGAGGACACCCATGCGGTAGGAGTAACGCTTGATAATGTAGGCGGCGGGGAGTGCCAGAACGGCGTATGCGCCATAGAATGCTACCTGCACGAGAGAGGAGTCGACTGCCTTGATCATAAAGATCTTGGCAAAGGACGGGACGAGGTTGTCCGTCATGTTGTTGAGCAGTCCCCAGAGTGCAAAGCAGGAGACGAGCAGGAAGAAGTATACGCGGTACTGGTGGGGCACGACGGGGGTATCGTCCACGTCGCGCACGTCCGCCGTGAAGGCGGCAGTATCTTTGGTCATGTGAATCACCCTCTGTTCGGTTTGATCTCAGTTATTCCTCAGCGTAGTGCTTATAGCCTGGGTGGCGTCCCTTGACACCATAGTAGCTGCGTAGATCGATGAGCTTGTCGATGTTTGCACGCGAGATTTCCTTCGGTCCGCCGAGCATGTAGGCGGTGAGGTTGATCTTGGCGAACAGTTCGAGTGTCTCCATCTTGTAGTAGGCGTCAATGAGGTTCGCGCCGAGGGTCAGCGCGCCGTGGTTCTCAAGGAGTACGGCATCGTGCTCCTGGATGTAGGGCGCAATCGCCTCGGGGACTTCGTATGTGGACGGCGTGCCGTACGGCGTGATGGGGATGGAGCCGAGCGAGACGACGGTCTCGATCATGTCGTAGCGGTCAAGCGGTATGTGCGCGACGGCAAATCCAGTCGCCGTAGGCGGATGCGCGTGCACGACGGAGCGCACGTCTGCGCGGTCCTTGTAGCAGCGCAGGTGCATCTTGATCTCGGAGGAGGGGCGATAGCCCTTGTTCGCCTCAAGGATGTTGCCCTCGCGGTCGATGCGGACGAGCTTTTCGGGTGTGATAAAGCTCTTGCTGATGCCGGTCGGCGTTGCGAGCAGGGTGTCGTCGTCCAGGAGGACGGTGACGTTGCCGTCATTCGCAGCGACCCAGCCGAGCTGCCACATCTTGTGACAGACATCGCAGATGGCGTCTTTGGTTTCCTTTATATTATCCATTTCTCTCACCTTTCAGGCGTCTGTGACGACACCCTTTTGCAGTATGATGTTGGCGTACAGCGCGGATTCGCTCGTGGTGACAATGGCGTACGCCGTGCGCGCCTCATCGTAGAAGCGGAACCGCTCGATCGTGCCGACGGCTGCCGCGCCGCGCGCGTCATGCTTTGCAATGATCTCCTTGTACGTGTCCCAGATCGGTGTTTTGACGGGATCGCCTGGCATGACCTCCATGAGGCTGATCGGTTTGTCGACGTAAGGGTCGAGCGGGAACAGCGTGAGGATTGCGTCGAGGAGTTCGGGAACGCCGTGCCCGTCGGCGCGGATGACGATGCAGTCCTTACCGACCGATTCGGCGGGGAAGTTGCCGTCGCCGATGACGATGCGGTCGCTGTGTCCCATCTCGGCGAGTACCTTGAGCAGCGCGGGGGAGATGATCTTCGGGATTCCTTTCAGCATGGGGTCAGCCCCTTCCATTTTTCAAAATGTGTGTCCCATTGGTCGGTGTTCTTCGGCTCGTACGCCGTGATGTCGGAGGAGGCGCGGATGAGTGCCCGTGCCTCAGCGAGATCCTTGACCTCGCCCGCTGCAATCAGCTGCAGGGCGATATTGCCGAGGACGGTCGCCTCGATGGGTCCCGCGAGGACGGTGCGTCCGCACGCATCCGCCGTGAGCTGGGCGAGGAGCCGGCTCTGGACGCCGCCGCCGATGAGATAGATCTTGTCGTAGTGTTTGCCCGTGCAGGTCTCGATCTCCGTGAGTGCCGCGCGGTAGGAAAGGGCAAGGCTCTCGTCGATGCAGCGGACGACTTCGCCGACGGTCTCGGGGACGGGCTGTCCCGTACGCTCACACGCGGCGCGGATCCGGAGCGGCATATCGCCCGAGGGCAGGAATGCGGGATCGTCGGGGCGAATGAAGGAGCGCTGTGTGGGGGCTGCCGCCGCCATTTGCTCCAGCTCGCCGTAGGAGTATTCGTGCCCTTCGCGCATCCACTGACGGCGGCTCTCCTGAATGAGCCAGAGGCCGATGAGGTTCTTGAGGAAGGAGATCCGCGCACCGTAGCCGCCCTCGTTCGTTATGTTGCACGCGGCGGAGGTCTCGTTGATGATCGGCTCCCGCAGCTCTGTGCCGAGGAGCGACCATGTGCCGCAGGAGAGGAAGATGAAGTCCTCCTCGCCCGTGGGCACGCCCGCCATGGCACTCTGCGTGTCATGCCCCGCAACGGCGATGATCTGGGGTCTGCCCATGCCGAGCTCGGCGGACAGATCCTCCGTCATGCGCCCAATGGGCGTCGCCGTGGGAACAATGTCCGTGAGGATGTGCGCGGGCAGGTCGAGTGCGGTGAGTACCTCACGCGACCATGTGCGTCTCTGCGCATCGAGCATCTGTGTTGTGCTGGCGATGGAGTACTCGGTCTTCTTCTCCCCCGAGAGAAAGTAGTTGAGGAGATCCGGCATGAGCAGCAGCGTCTTTGCCCGTGCGAGCAGCTCGGGGCGCTGCTGCCTGAGGGCGAGCAGCTGAAACACGGTGTTGATCTCCATGATCTGATTGCCCGTGATGCGGTAGAGTTCCTCGCGTGAAATCTTTTGGAATGCCGTGCTGCTCATGCCGACGGTGCGGCGGTCGCGGTAGTGGACGGGGTTTTCGAGGAGACAGCCGTCAGCGTCCAAAAGCCCGAAGTCCACGCCCCATGTGTCTGTGCCGATGCTCGCGATGTTATGCCCGCGTGCCTTCAGCAGTCCCTGCTTCATCTCGTGAAAGAGGCGCAGGATATCCCAGTACATCGTGCGTCCAAGGTGGACGGGGTCGTTTGTGAAGCGGTGCAGTTCCTCCATGCGGATGCGGCTGCCGTCGTACGCGCCTAGGACGGCTCTGCCGCCCGAGGCTCCGAGGTCGAAGGAGAGCACATGTTTTTCCGTAGCCATGGAAGCCTCCGATGTTATTTATACATTGGCCCGTAGGCGGCACAGGCGCGATAGTCCTGTCCCTCCGCGTCCATGCCGAATGCGTTCCATGCGGCGGGGCGGAAGACATCGACGTCTGCGACGTTGTGCATGCAGACGGGGATGCGCAGGATGGAGCAGAGTGTGATGAGGTCGGCGCCGATGTGTCCGTAGCTGATCGCACCGTGGTTCGCGCCCCAGTTGTTCATCACATCGTAGGCGGAGCGGAAGGCGCCCGCACCCGTCAGACGCGGGGTGAACCAGGTGCACGGCCAGGTGTAGTCCGTGCGCTTCCAGAGCTTGTCCGAGACCTCGTCGGGCAGATTCACCGTCCAGCCCTCAACGAGCTGCAGCACGGGGCCAAGACCCTTCACGAGGTTGACGCGTACCATGGTCGCGGGCATCTCGCCGCGCGTGAGGAAACGGGAGGAGAAGCCGCCGCCGCGAAAGTAGCCGTTGTCCGCCGGACACCACTCCGTCGCATCGAGGCAGGCCTTCTGATCCTTCTCCGTCAGCTCCCAGAACGGCTTGATGACGGAATCTGCGCCGTCCTTGATCTCACCGCACGCATCGAGGCATGCTGCGCCGGAGTTGATGAGGTGGATAAAGCCCTTGCCCTCCTTGGCACGCCCCTCGAGCTCGTAGCCTGTCGCCTTTTTGACCGCCTCGGGGCTCCAGTAGGTACGCACATCGGCAAAGATCTGGGCGCGGTTCGTGAGCAGCTTGTTGAAGAGCATCGCAACGCCGTTCAGCGTGTCGTTCTCCGTGGCGAGGATGTACGGCTCGCGCGCACCGTTCCAGTCGAACGAGGAGTTCATCATCGCCTCGGCGAAATCGCCGTTCGGGTAGAAGTCCGTCCACTGGCGCTGCCCCTGGAAACCGCCTGCGATTGCGTTGTGTCCGAGGACCTCTTCCTCGCAGCCCTTCGGCAGATTCTTGTTGCCGTTGTAGAGGTCTTTGATGATGCACATCATCTTGACGACGAATTCCCACGCCTCTTCTTTCTCCTTGTCGCTCTTGCGCGCGAATTCGGGGTTCTTGTCAAAACCTTCCTTGCAGTGCTCCTTCGTCCATGCGAGAGCCTTCTTGTACTCCTCGGGATCGTAGACGCCCTCCGTCATACGGCGAATGATCTCGACCTCGTCGACGGATTCGACGCGCATGCCGAGGTACTCCTCAAAGAACTCGGGGCTGATAATCGAGCCGCCGATGCCCATGGTGATTGCGCCGATCTGGAGGTAGGACTTGCCGCGCATCGTGGCGGCAGCGATGGCAGCGCGGCCGAAGCGGAGCAGCTTCTCCACGACGTCGGCGGGGATGCCCTCGGCGTCTGCCTCCTGCACGTCATGGCCGTAGATGCCGAATGCGGGCAGCCCTTTCTGCGCGTGGCTCGCGAGGACGGAGGCGAGGTAGACCGCGCCCGGGCGCTCCGTGCCGTTGAAGCCCCAGACGCCCTTGATCGTCATCGGATCCATGTCCATCGTCTCCGAGCCGTAGCACCAGCACGGTGTGACCGTCAGCGTGATGTCTACGCCCGCACGGCGGAACTGCTCTGCGCACGCCGCCGCCTCAGGGACGCGGCCGATGGTCGAGTCGGCGATGATGACCTTCACAGGCTCGCCGTTCGAGTAGCGCAGGTTCTCCTCAAAGAGCTTCTTCGCGGCGCGTGCCATACCCATGGTCTGCTCCTCAAGTGCGCCGCGCACATCGAGAACACCGCGCCGCCCGTCAATCGTCGGACGGATGCCGATCACCGGATAACCGCCAATGCATCTTGCTTCTGCCATGATAATTTCCTCCATTTCACATGTGATTCATCGTGTTGATGAATATTTGCTTTTTTCTGTTATGTCTGTATTATAGCGTTGAACAGAGTACAGTGCTTGTGTTATACTATGTAAAAATAGAACGATTTTATCTTTTTGATAAAATGGATATAACTTGAGAAATATTACCAATAACGGTAAATGGGGAGGGATATAACGATCTTGACTAGAAATGCGACGATATTATCTTTTGTGAAATAGAGGAGAATACAATGAAACCTGCGGGATACAACGAATTCCGTACGCGCGGACGCTTTGATTTTCCGATCGAATTCCATCATGTGGACTGCTGTCACCCGCGCTTTCACATGCCCTATCACTGGCATATCGAGTACGAGATCGTCTACGTTCTGCACGGCGGGCTGACGCTTTCCCTCAACGAGGACACCGTGCAGGCGTGTGCGGGCGACATCATCTTTATCCGTGACGGCATCGTTCACGGCGGTGCGCCGCTGGATCAGGAGACCGTCTACGAGTGCATTGTATTTGATATGAAGAAACTCCTGCACGGGAGTCAATGCACGGGGGAGCGCGTGAGCAAGATCCTCGAGCATGAACTTCTCATCAATAAATACATCCCCGGCGAGACACACGATGTACCACAGATGATTGCCGCGCTCTTTACGGCGATGAAGGGGGCGCGAGAGGGGTATGAGCTGATCGTCACGGGGATGCTCTACAGCTTCATTGGTGCGGTGCTGCAGCATGGACTCTGCCACGCACCGAATGCGGCACTGCGCGAGAGCAGCCGGCGGCGTGTCATGCAGCTCAAGAAGACATTTCAGCTCATCGACGATGCCTACGATCAGCCGCTCACCCTCGGCGATCTCGCGGCAGCGGCAGGACTGACGCCGAACTATTTCTGCCGGTTTTTCCAGAAGATCACGAACCGCAGCCCCATCGACTACCTGAATCATTACCGCATCGAGGCGGCGTGCATCCGCCTCGCGCGCAGTGGAGAGAGCATCACGGAGATTGCGCTTGCGACGGGGTTCAACGACATCAGCTACTTCATTAAGACGTTCCGAAAGTATAAGGGCATTTCACCGCTGAAGTATCAGAAGGCAAATTCTGCTTGACAAACAGCATATTTTATATATAATACATAGCAATAAAATATGTTATATCGTTTTGGCTGAGAGGGGAATCGCCATGAGTGAGCAGAAATATCATTTTGAGACCTTGCAGGTGCGCGTCGGACAGGAGGAAGCCGATCCCGTGACGGATGCGCGCGCTGTGCCGATTTATCAGACGACCTCGTACGTCTTCCACAATGCGCAGCACGCTGCCGACCGTTTCGCGCTCAAGGATCCGGGCAATATCTACGGGCGGCTCATGAATCCGACACAGGATGTCTTTGAAAAGCGCATCGCGGCGCTTGAGGGCGGCACGGCGGCCCTCGCCTTTGCCTCGGGGGCAGCGGCGATCACGGCGACGATCCAGGCACTTGCCCATCAGGGCGATCATGTCGTCGCGCAGCAGAGCATCTACGGCGGTACGTACAACTTGCTCGCGCACACGGCGAAGGACTGGGGCATCGACGTGACCTTCGTCGAGCCGCGGGCGGGCGCGCAGGGCTTCGCCGACGCCATCCGCCCGAACACGAAATGCGTCTTCATCGAGACCGTCGGCAACCCGAACGCCGATCTCGTGGACATCGAGGCCGTCGCACAGGCGGCACATGCGCAGGGCGTACCCGTTGTTATCGACAATACCTTTGCGACGCCGTACCTCCTGCGCCCGATCGAGCACGGCGCGGATATCGTCGTGCACTCCGCAACGAAATTCATCGGCGGGCACGGCTCCAGCCTCGGCGGCGTCATTGTCGAGGGCGGCACCTTCGACTGGAAGGCATCGGGACGCTTCCCGCACCTCACGCAGCCGAACGAGAGCTATCACGGCGTGAACTTCGTCGAGGCACTCGGCCCCGTCGCTTTCGTCACGTACATCCGTGCCCTCCTCCTGCGTGACACGGGCGCGGCGATCGCTCCGTTCAACGCATTCCTCTTCCTGCAGGGGCTTGAGACACTCTCCCTGCGCGTCGAGCGGCACGTGTCGAACGCACTGAAAATCGTGGACTTCCTCGCGAAGCATCCGAAGGTCGAGCGCGTCAATCACCCCTCGCTCCCGCACCATCCCGATCACGCCATCTACGAGCGTTACTTCCTGCAGGGCGGCATATCGATCTTCACCTTTGACATCGCGGGCGGTCAGGAGGCGGCATTCCGCTTCATCGATCATCTGAAACTCTTCTCGCTCCTCGCGAACGTCGCTGACGTGAAGTCGCTCGTCATCCATCCCGCGACCACCACGCACTCCCAGATGAACGACGCCGAGCTTGCGGCATCCGGCATCGGCAGAGGCACGATCCGTCTCTCCGTCGGCATCGAGCACATCGACGATCTCCTTGCCGACCTCACGACGGCATTCGATGCGGTCTGAGTCGTTCTTCTGTAAAAGTAAAACCTCTGCGCGAAGGCTTTCCGTCGTGCAGAGGTTTTTGTGTTGGGTGTCATCCATTTTGCCTGTTTGTGTCGATGCTTCACTGGGACATCCATCATTTTGATACACTGATCGTCGCTCCGTATGAGCTCTGTTGGAAAAGTTTTTAATGTTTTTCGCAAAATTTTGTATATGATAGAAGGATTTTCCGCATTTACGTCGAAAGCGTCCTAGAGTACCTATATGTGGATGCTTCGAATTTCTGACCGGGCACCACGCGGTATGGACGCGCAGTACCTCATCGGTGATGGGGATGCCCTTAGGGGAAGGAGGGCGGCGATGTTTTCGGAGATACGGCTTTCTGCACTCATTCTCACCGTCCTCATCAGTGTTGCCCTCGTGGTAGGGCTGATCCACTATGCTCCGCCGCTGACGCAGACGTACTACTGGCGACTCGGCGGACTGATCGCGGGCGCGGGGCTGCTCGTCACCCTCTTTGACCGCTTGATGGCGGCGCGGGCGCGGCGGCGTGCGGCAAAGAATCCACCGCTCTCCTTTGAGGAGGGACAGACCGCCATGCCCGCTGCGGCAGAGGCCATGACGGAGCGTCCGTCCGTCTCCGTCTTCCCGGCAAAGGCAGCTGCCATGCCCAAAGCCCTGCCCCAACCGGCGGGAAAGAAATCGGCGGCAAAAAAGAAAAAGACAAAGGCACACGCGGAGAAGAACGCAGCGAAGCCGGTTCCACCCCTCGCGGCAGTACTGCCTTTGGCGGCAGAACCGCCCCCAGTGGCGGCACCGCCCGCGAAGAGTCCACCGCCAGCTCCCTCGCCGGCAGAACACCTGCCGGATGGGCTCGATGCGCTGCTCGACATCGCCTATGTGTCGGCAGAGCCTGCGCCTGAGCGCGCCGTCGCCGCCTACCGAAAGGCACTCGCACGGTACCCGCAGGACTCCTACATGCCATATCTCATCATCGAGCTCTCCACACTCTACAAGCGTCTGGGGAACTACGACGAGGCGCTTCACCTCTTTGACGAGGCGCTCGCACTGCCTATCATTGCAAAGAACGCCGTCATGGTGCAGGAGTTTCGACACTCCCGCCGCACCCTGCACGCCGTTTCGGATATGCTCCGCGCGCGGGGAACCCCTGCGCTCCCCTTCGGCGAGGTGCCGGAGGACGTGCTGGCGGAGGCTGACCGACAGGCGGGCAATCACACCTGACATTTTATTAAAATGGAGGAATAAATATGAAGAAAAGCGTTGACATCCTTGGACTTCCCGTCATCAGCATCACAGAGGGGCGCGAGCTCGGCATGAGCAAGACCCTCCTCATTGATGCGCCGAACCGCATCGTGGCAGCGATCACGATTGAGGACGAGGACTGGTATCGCGGAGTCAAGCTCATCCCCTATGATAACGTGATTGCCGTCGGCGATGATGCCGTCACCATCAACAACAGTGAGAACATCCTCACGCTCGATGCGGCGGGAGATTTTGAAACCCTGCTCGACGACAACATTCGCGTCATCGGCACGAAGGCGATCACGCGCACGGGTGTCATTCAGGGCAATATCACAGAGATCTACATCGGTGACGACGGCAGCATCGAGAAATGCGAGATCACTGCGCCTGAGGGGTCAACCTCCGAGGTCACGGCAGATCAGGTCGCGATCTTCGGTAAGGAAGTTACGGTCATCTCACCGGAGGGCGATGCAGGAAAAAAATCTGACACAGCGTCTGCACCGGCGGCACCCGCTGTGACATCCCCTGCAGCAGAGCCCGCTGCGGCTGAGCCGGTCGAGGAGACCGCCCCTGCGGAGGAGACGCCTGCCGAAGAGCCGGCTGCTCCAGAGGAGACGGCTGCCCCCGAGGCACCGGCAGAGGAGCCCGCACCTGCCGCAGAGGAGCCTGCCCCTGAGGCATCGGCAGAGGACGAGGCCAAGGACGCAGAGCGCGCGAACGAGGATCGTCACCGCCGCTTCCTCCTCGGCAAGAAGGCGACGCGCACCATCAAGATGGACAACGGCGTCGTCATCGTCGAGGCGGGCGCGGACATCACCGAGGAAGTCCTCCAGAAGGCCAAACTCGGCAACAAGTTCATCGAGCTCTCGATGAGCGCACAGTAAGTACAACAGAATAAGGGGAGCTGACAGCAGTCAGCTGAGAGGGGATTATGCGTCCCGACCCATAACCTGATTTGGATAATGCCAACGTAGGGATATATGTGCAGATAGCGCGGCTATGTCAGTTGGCATAGCTGCGTTTTTTGATTCTTTAAGCCTGCCCCACATGCGGGGAAGGAGGACTATGCGCAGCATGGTGGAAAGGGTACATGGATAGGAGGTTCCCATGGACAAGCGTACAAGCATCCCTGCAAATGCACTGATCTGGTTCGGTGCGGGTGTTTCACTGGCGGAGATTTTAACAGGTACATTCTTTGCACCGCTCGGCTTTTGCGACGGCGGGATTGCCATTGTGGTCGGACATATCATCGGCTGTGCGCTGCTTTTCCTCGCGGGGCTGATTGGCGCACGCACACGCCGCAGTGCGATGGAGACGGTCAAGATGGCGTTCGGGGCGTGCGGCGGGCTGCTCTTTGCCGTGCTCAACGTCATGCAGATCATCGGTTGAACGAGCATCATGATCTACGACGGAGCACTCTCGGCAAACTCCATGATGGATGTGGGACATTGGCTCTGGTGCTTTGTCATCGGCGTGCTGATTATCGTTTGGATTCGGATTGGCATCCTGCGCATCGAGCGCGTGAACGCCGTTGCCATGACGGGACTGTTTTTGCTCACCGTGCTCCTCTGCTCCGTTATCATGGGGGGGACGGCGGAGTCCTCTGCAGCAGGTGAGGCGATGAGTTTTGCGATGGCACTCGAGCTCTCGATTGCGATGCCGCTCTCGTGGCTGCCGCTCATCTCGGACTACACGCGCGAGGCGGAGAAGCCCGTCGCCGCTGCCGCCGTGAGTGCGCTCGTCTACGGGCTCGTCAGCTGCTGGATGTACTTCATCGGCATGGGGGCGGCGATTCTCACGGGCGAGAGTGACATCGCACAGATCATGCTGCACGCAGGACTTGGCGTAGCGGGGCTCGGTGTTGTCATCCTCTCGACCGTCACCACAACGTATCTCGATGCGTACTCGGCGGGGGTCTCAAGCGAGAGCATCGTGCGCTCTGTCTCGGGGCGCACCGTCGGCATCGGCGTGACTGCGCTCGGTGCGGTTGCGGCATCGCTCTACCCGATGGACGACATCACAGGTTTCCTCTACATCATCGGCTCGGTCTTTGCACCGATGATCGCTGTCCAGATCGCGAGTTACTTCCTCCTGCACGAAGATGCGGCGGGACGCTCTGTCCACAGGGTCAACCTCGCCGTCTGGTTCATCGGCTTCCTCTGCTACCGCTGGCTCATGACACTCGACACCCCCGTTGGCAGTACCCTCCCGACCATGGCGATCACGCTTTTGCTTGCGCTCGCTGCGCATCGGGCGATGGGAAAACGGGCGGAGTGAGAGGGGGAATGGCGAAGAGGGCGGTGCGCTGCCCAAAAGCGAACCCTAGTGAAGCAAGAGCGAAAAGCGTGCGGTATGGCCCCGGCGGATTTCTTTCGTTCAAGCGAAGCGCGTTTAAGAAGTCCGCCGGTATTTGAGCATACAAGCACGCGGGCGATTGCGTAACTAAGCGTTCGCGTTGGGCACGCATCCCCTCCTCAATGAAAGGAAAATATAAATGCCTACATCAACCCTCAACCAAATCCGCGCGGCATCCCCGCTCATCCACTGCATCACCAACTATGTCACCGTCAACGACGTTGCAAACGTCTTGCTCGCCATTGGTGCGCGTCCCATCATGGCGGACGATCCGGAGGAGGTGGAGGAGATCACCGCCCTCTGCGCGGGACTCTGCCTCAACATCGGCACACTCAACGCGCGTACCATCCCGAGCATGATTGCGGCGGGCAAACGTGCCCGCGCTCTCGGACATCCCGTCGTACTCGACCCCGTCGGCGCGGGCGCAAGCAGACTGCGCACGGCGACCGCGCTTCGCATTCTGGACGAGGTGCAGCCCACCGTCATTCGCGGGAATATCTCAGAGGTGCGAACGCTTGCCGTCGGGAGCGGTGCGACACAGGGCGTTGATGCGAACGCGGCGGATGCCGTCATCGAGGAGACTCTTGCGGCGACGGCGGACTTCCTGCGCGGCTTTGCGGCACGCACGGAGGCAATCATTGCCGTCACAGGGGCAATCGACCTTGTGACGGACGGTGTGACTACGTACGTCGTCCGCAGCGGACGCGCGGAGATGGGACGGGTCACGGGCACGGGCTGTCAGCTCTCCGCCCTACTTGCGGCGGCTCTCGCTGTTGAGCCTCTGGAACCCCTCGCGGCAGTCGCCGAGACCGTTGCACTTATGGGCGTTGCAGGGGAGATCGCATGGGCGCAGATGGGGGAGTGCGATGGAAACGCGACCTATCGGACGCGCATCATTGATGCCATTTATCGCATGACGGGCGAAGGACTCGCTGCGCGAATGAACATCAAAAAAACCTAGATCCGTCTCGCGACGGGAGGAGGAGAATCACTCGTCAGGGTGGTGGAAGGGGCGCTCTATAGTAAGGAGAGTATTATGCTTGATTCAAAAAACCGCAAACTCACCCTCGCCGGCATCCTCGTTGCCGTTGCCGTGCTCGGCGGACTGTTCAGCATCCCTGTGCTCGGCAGCCGCTGTGCTCCTGTCCAGCATCTCGTCAACATCCTCGCCGCCGTCTTTCTCGGTCCTCTCTGGGGCATCGGCGTCGCCTTCGCCGCGAGCCTCCTCAGGAACATCGCAGGGCTCGGCAGCCTCATGGCATTCCCCGGCAGCATGATCGGTGCGCTCTCATGCGGGCTTGCCTACCACTATACGAAGCGCCTCGGCATCACCTGCATCGCCGAGGCACTCGGCACGGGGATTATCGGCGCACTTGCCGCCTATCCCGTCGCTGCCCTCCTCATGGGGCTGAACCCCACGAGCTACACCGTCTACATCGTCCCCTTCCTCCTCTCCACAGGCGCGGGCAGTCTCCTCGCCTACATCCTTCTGCGCGTCCTGCTGCCAAAGCTGCGGCGGGATTGAATACCTTGTATGTCGATTCGCTGCGCGATATTCTGTTTCTAGGAGGTGAAGAGAAGAATATGAAAAAAATAATTTTACTGATTGCCTGCATCGGCGCGTTAGCGGCTGTTTTCCTCTTGCCGTTCATCCAGAGCTCGATGGGGAAGACGGATTTTATACGGGAGGTGCTCGCTAAAAATGATGGATTTGCCGCAGAGGGCAGCGGGACGACCGGCGGGGCTGCTGCCGTAGAGGACAATATTTTTCGCGTGACCAATAGACAGGAGTTTATTGCCGCATTGGGGAATCGAAAGAACACAGAACCTAGGATTTTGATGATTTACGGTACGATCGACTTCGATACGGATGCGGATGGCAAGCGCCTGACGAAGGAAGATTATATGGCGGAGGGCTATGATTTTCAGCAATATCTGGAATCGCATGCGCCGCATAGTAATGCGCCGCAAAGCCGAAAAGAAGAGCAGGAGGCAAAAAGAAAACAATCTCAAAAAAATCAGGAAAAAAACATCATGGTTCATGTCCCCGCCAATACGAGCATCATTGGGATTGAACATGCGAAATTAAAGGGCGTGGATTTAGTCCTCGACGCGGATAACGTTATCATCCGAAATATTATGTTTGAGTCCCCGTATGATTATTTCCCGTCGTGGGATCCAAACGACGGGCCGGAAGGCAGCTGGAATTCTCAGTATGACAGCGTTACGATCCGCGGCGGCACGCATATTTGGATCGATCATTGCCATTTCGAGGATGGGCAGCAGCCGACGGAAACGTATTTTCATCGTGAATACGAGCATCGGGACGGTTTGGTCGATATCGTAAATCAGGCGGACGACATCACGATGTCATACAATGTTTTTGAACGGCATAATAAAGCGATTTTGATCGGGAACAGCGATGCAAAAACGGCGGATGACGGGAAACTGAATGTGACGCTGCATCATAACTACTTCCATAATTTGGTTCAGCGTGCACCGAGAGTGAGATTTGGCAAGGTTCACGTGTATAATAATTACTACCAAACGGACGATGAAAACGGCGCATACCGTTATGCGTATTCGTTGGGCGTCGGAAAAAACTCGAAAATATATGCCGAAAATAATGTCGCGGATATCGACGGAAGGACGTATCAAGATTTTGTCAAAGTATTTGGCGGCACGGAGTTTACCGCGGTCAATAATATCTTCAACGACGAGAAAATCGATGCATTTAACGAGCATTTATCCCCGGTCGCGTGGGCGCCCGAGCGATACATAAAAATCGACGATGTGAGTGCGGTGAAAGAAAAAGTTTTACAGCATGCGGGCGTGCTAAAAAATGAAGATTAATTTGTTCCGATTGGAATATAACCTGCCCCCCAAAAGGCCGATCTTCTCATCTAACCTTTGGAGGGCAGGGCATAAAACTTCGTGCGGCAGCCTCGATTGCCGGCCCATTCTCAGAGTCGGATGCGCTCGATATGCTCCATATCGATGGTGACAACCGCTGTGTCGAGCGAGATTTCGTAGAGGATGAGGTCGTCGCCGACAGCATCAATGGTCTCCTGATAGCGTGGGATCTTTGCGGCAAAGAGTGCCGCGAGATCGTAGACGGTGCGCGCAGACTTCACGGCGCGTCCGCTCGCGCGGACGTGTTCGTTTGTGCCGTTGTGCGGAACGGTAGTGAATGCAATATTCGGATTTGCCGCGATCTCGACGACCTTCTCGTTGTCTTTGAACGTGGCGAAGTAGACGCAGTGTTCCTCGGGGGCATAGTAGAAGTTCACAATGCGGACATGCGGCAGCCCGTCCGTCGTTGTTGCGAGCGCGATCTCGCGCTGTTCGCGCATGATGCGCTCAAATTCGTCCCGTAGATTCATCTCATTCACCTCTTTGATGATGATGCAATATTCTTCGTTTGAAAGATATGAAAAGAAACGCCATCGGTCATGTTTGCCGATGGCGTTTCCGCTTTTGCGAAAAAATTCATGCTTCCTTTTTCCCGCTCAGCACGACTTTGCTGAAGAGGACGAGAACGCCGAGGAAGACGAGGAGCCCGAGCATCTCGGCAGTGCCGGCAAAGTCGGCGCCGACGACGGCGAGAGGGCTTTCGCTGCCGCCGTTCGAGACGGAGACGACGATGATGCCTGCCAGGAGGACGCCGATGATGGATTCGCCGACGATGAGCCCTGAGGCAAACAGCGTGCCGCGCCGCAGTCCTACCAGCTCTTCATCCTCGCCGTGCGTTTGACGCAGGCGGCGGTTGAGGAAGTAGCCGAGGACCGCACCGACGATGAGCGGTGTCTGGATGACGGGCGGGAGGTAGATGCCCATGCCGACGGCGAGCGGCGGCATGGCGAGGTTCTTCGTCGAGCGGCGCAGGAAGAGGTCGATGAGGACGAGGACAATGCCGACCCCAATGCCGATGTAGATATACTCCCATGCAAGTTTTTGCGAGAAGATGCCCTGTGCGATGGTCGTCATGAGCACCGCCTGCGGGGCGGCGAGTGCCTGCGCGGGATCCATGCCGGCACGCGGCAGTGCGCCCGAGAAGCCGTACGCCTCATAGAGGAGGTTGAGCACGGGGGCGATGACGAGCGCGCCGATCACGCAGCCAATGAGGAGCGCGACCTGCTGACGCCACGGCGTTGCGCCGACGAGATAACCGGTCTTGAGGTCCTGCATGTTGTCATTCGAGATGCAGGCGATCGCGAGAATGATCGACGTGGTAAAGATGGCAGTCGCCGTCGCGAATTTCTCACCGCCCGGCAGCGTGAAGATGCCGAACATAGAGCAAAGGGAGTACATGACGAGCGACGCGACGATGATGCCGAGGATGCCGATGCCCGAGATCGGGCTGGAGGATGTGCCGACGAGACCTGCCATATAGGCGCAGGCGGCGGCAACGAAGAAGCCCATGAGGACGGCGACGCCGACGCCGACGAGGGTGAAGATGACTTTCTGACTGCCCGGGATCTGCTCGGGGCTGACAAAGGCGTAGAAGATCGCGAGCAGTCCGATGACGGTGACGGCAAAGACAAGGCCGACGCTCTTCATCGTCATATCGATGTCCATGCGGTGCAGACCGCGCTCTGCGCTGTCTGCGCGTGCGCCTGCGATGGACTCCTTTACGCCGTCAATGACGGGGCGTGCGAGGCAGAGCAGCGTCCAGATGGCGGCGACGCCCATTGCGCCGGCGCCGATGAGGCGCACCTTCTGCTGATAGACGGCACCCGCGAATTTCTGCAGGGTCATGCCGTCGGGGAGTGCACCGGTGATGGTGAAATAGGGGACAAAGCCCGCCCACGCGATGGCGATACCGATCAGCATCGCGAGTCCACTCGTGATGCCGATGAGATAGCCCGCACCGACGAGTGCCGACGAGTAGCCGAGCGGGAACTGGGTCATGCCGCGCCCGACGTGGAACCATGCGGAGAGACTGCCGCCGAGCACCTGCAGACCGTTCGTGAGGAAAGCGATCACGCCCGCAACGGCACTGCCCGAGAGAATCTCCTTCAGTCCAGAGCCGTGCTGCTCGCGGTTGTCGTCGTGCGAGCCGACCTTTAGGATCTCTGCCGCAGCAACGCCCTCCGGGTAGGCGAGGTCGCTGTGGACGACCATCGCGCGCCGCAGCGGTATGGTGAAGAGGACCCCGAGGCAGCCGCCGCAGGCAGAGACGACGAGCGTCTGCCAGAACTCAAAGTCCTGCCAGTAGCCGATCATGAGCATGCCCGGGATAATGAAGATGATGGCGGACAGCGTACCTGCTGCCGATGCCTGTGTCTGCACCATGTTGTTCTCGAGGATGTTTGCATCCTTTGCCATCTTGAGCACCGCCATCGAGATGACCGCCGCCGGAATGGCGGAGGAGAACGTCAGACCGACCTTGAGGCCGAGGTAGACGTTTGATGCGGTAAAGATGATGGTGAGGATTGCGCCGAGGATCATGCCGCGCACCGTCAGCTCAGGGAGCCGCAGTTCGTGCTGCATGAACTCGTTTTCGGAGTGTGTCATGCCAATACCACCTTACTCAATGAAAAATGAAAAACATCTGTATTATAGCACGTAAATCAAAAATAGCAAAAATAACATAGCAATGAGTGCTGATTCGGGACGTGTATGCGTCTGACACTATCGGCGGCACGTGCAGAGGGCAGAACAAAACCGCCGACGCGCTTTCTCGTCACGCATCGGCGGTTCTGAGGAAAATACGGGAAGTGATAGGTAACTCTTTTCGTTCAAACGATCCATGCTTCATTCCACATCGCCGCTAGCATGAGATGCGGAACTTTCCGGCAAAAACGCTGAGAAACTACCACGACATGTTCTCTGTGCGCACATCCTGCCCCCCGCTGTCACCGGGGATGTCCTCCTTGTCATGCGCTAATCCATGCCCTCTTGTGCCCACCCCATGCGGGCTGCCGCATTCCCTGCCGCACCTTCGCTCGGCATCCCGTCCGATCCACCGGGGCGGGGCGCACAGTGCAGACCTTTGCGGCCACTCAGTAACCCATCGGAATCTCCTCCCAGTCCGTCGTGGACGCTGCGGCTGCTTCCTCACTCAGCCAGCGAGGTGCATCCCGTGTCCCTCTCCAACAACCGTCGGTCAACACGGTGGGAAATCCCAAAGGAGAAACAGCCATGTGTTTATGGATCACATGGGGGCAGCCTGTCCTGAATCAGCCTGCCATCTTACGTTCTCCTTAACTATCCTTAGTATAGTAAAACTTCAGAAGATTGTCAACACCAAAAAAGAATTTAATTTGAAAAAATGCAAGGCTATGATAATATACTAAAAGTATACATTATATAAAAACGGGAGGTAATTTATGAAAAAAAAGAAAATCAATCTTATCGTGGGTTCAATCGGAGCGTTTATCGGTGTTTTTGTGTTTATCACCTATATTCCTCAAATTATCGCTAATTTAGAAGGGGTAAAGGCTCAACCGTGGCAGCCTCTTACCGCTTCGATTTCCTGTCTAATCTGGGTTATTTATGGATGGACGAAAGAGCCAAAAAAGGATTTTATCCTTATCGTCCCGAATTTAGCTGGTGTGATTTTAGGCTTTCTGACATTTGTTACAGCCATATAACATATAAATTGGCCTATAGAATAAAGGAGATGGGGATATGGGATATCAGCTGTGGAACGCACTCGAGGAGCTGAAGTCAGATGCGTATGAGTGGGTGGATCTGACGCATCCGCTGAACAATGACAGCCCGTGCTGGGCGGGGATTCCGGCGGGCTCTGTGGAACTCAGCAAGACGTGCTTCGACTGGGGCAATCCGATGCTCGACTGCCTCATCCAGACGTTCAAGTTCCCGGGGCAGTTCGGGACGCACATTGACTTTCCGGGACATTTCGTGCGCAACCTCCCGCTCGCGGAGGACTTCGGTGCGCGCCACATGCTCTATCCGCTGTGTGTGATCGACGTCACCGAGCAGGTCGCGCACGATGTCCACTATGCGGTGACGGTGGAGGACATCCAGGCGTACGAGGCGAAGTACGGCGCGATTCCGGACGGTGCGTTTGTCGCACTCTATACGGGGTGGAGCAGGCATTGGCCGGATATGGACGCGATCTCCGGCATCGCCGCGGACGGCAGCGAGAACTTCCCGGGCTGGTCGATGGATGCACTGAAGTATATCTACGAGACGCGGAATGCAGCGGCGAACGGACACGAGACGCTCGACACGGATGCCTCGACGGAGGCGGCAAAGGCGGGGGATCTCGCGTGTGAGCGCTATGTCCTCGGCAAGGGGAAGCTGCAGGTCGAGGTGCTGACGAATCTCGACCGCGTGGCGCCGGCAGGGGCGCTGCTCTTCCTCGGGTGGCCGAACATCGAGGGCGCGACGGGGCTGCCCGTACGCGCGCTGGCGATTACGCCGAAAGAGTAAGGGAATGACCTGTGGCAGAGGTGCTGCCGTCGTCTTTGAGCCGTTTTGCAAAGCCGATACCTATCGGAGTTGCAGGCGGCTCCTTTTGCATCTGCGGCAGGACTTTTGCGCTGTGTATCGAATCATAAAGAGATAACTTGTGTGTTTAGGAGACGATGAATTGCAGAGTAAATACCTCGATATTGAGAAGAAAGCAGAGCGCGGAGAGCGGCTGACGTATGAGGACGGAGTGGCGCTCTTTGCCTCGCACGATATCGCGTGGCTCGGTGCGCTCGCCGACCATGCGCGCGCGGAGAAATGCGGCGATATTGTCTACTACAATGTGAACTGCCATGTGAATCTGACGAATATCTGCATGGCGCACTGTAAGTTCTGCGCGTTTGGGCGTGACGCAGAGGATGCGGGCGCCTACGAGATGAGCGCGTCGGAGGCGGTGGCACACGTCGCGGAGGCGATGCGCGACCCGCATCTCGCGGGACTGCACGTCGTGAGCGGGCTGCATCCGACGTGGACGTTTGACGACTATCTCCTGCGTCTGCGCGCGCTGCACGAGGCCTTCCCCTCACTCTACCTGAAGGGGTTCACGGGCGTGGAGATCACGCATTTTGCCCACACGTCGGGGCTCTCCGTGCGCGAGGTGCTCCTGCGCCTGCGCGAGGCGGGGCTGCAGTCGATCGCGGGCGGCGGCGCGGAGATCCTCTCCGACCGCGTGCGCGGGGAGCTCTGCCCGAACAAGGCGACGGCGGATGAGTGGCTCGCAACGCACCGTACGGCGCACGAACTTGGGATCAAGACGAATGCGTCGATGCTCTACGGACACATCGAGACGCTCGAGGAGCGCGTCGCGCACATGATGCGCCTGCGCGACCTGCAGGACGAGACGGGGGGCTTTCAGACGTTCATCCCGTTCCCGTTCCTGCCGTCACATACGGAGCTGGGGCGGACGGTGCGGCAGACGTCGATGTGGGACGATCTGCGGACGATTGCAATCTCGCGCCTCCTGCTCGACAACTTCCGCAACATCAAGGCGTACTGGGTGATGCTGACCGTGCCCGTGGCACAGGTCGCGCTCGGGTTCGGCGCGAATGATATCGACGGGACGGTGCACAAGGAGACGATTCTCCATGACGCGGGGGCGAAGAGTCCGCGCGCCCTCTCCGAGGATCACATCATCCGCATCATCCGCGAGATCGGCCGCACGCCCGCCGCGTGCGATTCGAACTTTAATATTATTGAGACGTACTGAGGATTTCGCCAATATGTCCCCCGCGAACACCTTGGAATCAGGGGATATGGAGTTGCGAAGGAGGTGGGAACAATGTCCGACACAGCTTATGAGGAGCGCATTGTGCGCACGATGGAGGCGTTCCGCAGGAACCACTACGATGTCTCGCGCTTCGCGGAGCGCACTGCGGCGGCGGACTATCTCACCCGTGAGATTCGCGGCAAGCGCGTCGGATTCGGCGACTCCGAGACGCTGCGGGAGCTCTCCCTCTACGAGCGGCTAAGTGAGCACAACGAGGTCATCGACCCGCCGCGCGCAGGGCACGTCGGCGGCATCGAGGCATTCCTCGCCGCAGGGCGCGAGGCACTCATGACGGACATCTTCGTACTCTCGGCGAATGCAATCACTGAGCAGGGACACATCCTCAACATGGACGGCGCGGGCAACCGTGTCGCGGGCTCGCTCTTCGGACATGAAAAGACCTACTTCGTCGTCGGCATCAATAAGCTTGTCCCCGACATCGAGGCGGGCATCGACCGCATTCACAACATCGCAGCCCCGCGCAACGCCCATCGCAAGGGGAAGAAAACGCCCTGCGCCGCAGTGGGAGATCGCTGCTATGACTGCGCGGCACTGGAGCGCATCTGCAATGCGCTGACCATCCACTACAAGAAGATGAGCTACCGCCCGATGGAGCTGGTACTGATCGAGGAGGAACTGGGATTATAGGTGTAAAGCAAATGACACGAAAAAGATTGATATGTCTTTACAAATATGATATTCTACAAAAAAGGAGGCGATTGATATGGCCCAGGCAATGGTGAATTTTCGGATGGATGCAAACCTCAAGAGCGAGATGGAGGAGACCTGTCGCAAGATGGGGTTGACGCTGACCGCTGCATTTACGATGTTTGCGGCAAAGGTGACACAGGATCGCCGCATTCCCTTCGAGGTAACGGCAGAACCCGATCCGTTCTACAGCGAGGAGAACATGGCGCGTCTCCGTGCGGCGATTGCGGATGTCAAAGCGGGGCGCAATCTGACGGAGCATGAACTCATCGAGGCTGACTGATGGATAAGATTTGGCAGGATGCGGCATGGGCAGATTATTTGTACTGGCAGATGCAGGATAAGAAGACACTCAAGAAAATCAATCGTCTTCTTCAGAGCATTGACCGCAGCGGCTATGACTGCCAGGGACAGCCCGAACCGCTCAAGGGGGATCTCTCGGGCTTTTGGAGTGTTCGCATCGACGCGAAGAATCGCATTGTTTTTCGGATTGTGGATAACCGCATGGAGATTGCACAATGCGGCTCGCACTATCGGGACAAATGAACAACAAAAAAGACGGAATTTTCACGAATTCAGCCGTATCTCATTTCGAGAGGGGCTGTTTTTATTGTCTATATACAGTGGATACCCAACCAAGAAAGAGGCTTTTGACTTTCTATTGTATAATAACGGATATAAAATGAGTAGGAGGGATTTTCTTGGCGGTAACGAAACTGGAATTGACATGGGTGGGAAAAGACGAACCCATGCAGAAGATAGAGCCGCGCCTGTTGCTGCATCACAAAGATAAGTCCTACGGTGAGACGGGGACAGGAAATATGCTGATTCACGGGGACAATCTGCTGGCCCTCAGGGCACTACTACCGAGGTACGGCGGGCAGGTGAAGTGCGTGTATGCAGATATCCCGTATAATACGGGATCGGCGTTCTCTCAGTATGATGACAATCTGGAACATAGTACATGGCTGAACCTCATCAGGCCACGTATGGAAATCCTTTACCAGCTGTTGAATAGGGATGGCAGCCTGTGGGTTAGCATTGACGATGACGAACAGGCATACGTCAAGGTTTTGCTGGATGAGATATTCTCACGCAAGAATTTCATCGCCTCCATCGTTTGGCAAAAACGGACTTCTCCGGACATGAGATCCGTCATCAGCGATGGTCATGACTATGTGCTTGTTTATGCCAAAGACAAAGATGCATTCAAGGCATCCCGCAATTATTTGCCACTCAGTCCAGAGCAGGCATCCAGTTACAAGAATCCAGATAACGATCCCAGAGGGCCATGGCGTTCGATTGATTTGACCGGACAGGTCGGTCATGCTACCGCCAGCCAGTTTTATGAAATCGAACTCCCGGACGGACGAAAATTGCCTCCTCCTGATGGCAGGTGCTGGGCTTTATCCGAAGAAACCTTTCACTCTCTATTGAAGGACAACAGGATTTGGCTTGGCGCAGACGGAACGTCTCGTCCCAGACAAAAGAAATTTCTGTCAGAAGCAAAGGGTGTCGTTCCTTGGACTTGGTGGACGAATAAAGAGGTAGGGCACAACCAAGAAGCCAAGAAGGAAGTCATCGCCCTGTTTGGGCCTGAAAGTCCTTTTGATACACCCAAGCCGGAACGCCTGATTCAGCGCATCTTACAGATCGCCTCCAACGAAGGCGATCTGGTGTTGGATGCCTTCCTCGGCTCCGGCACCACCGCCGCCGTGGCCCACAAGATGAACCGCCGCTATATTGGAATTGAAATGGGCGACCACTGCTATACCCATTGTAAGGCGCGCCTAGATAAGGTGGTGGACGGCGAGCAGGGCGGTATCTCCAAGGCACAGAGCTGGACCGGCGGGGGCGGCTATGACTTTTACGAACTTGCACCTACCCTCCTCAAAGAGGATGCCATCGGGGAACTCGTCATCAATAAGGAATACGATGCCGACAAGCTGGCGGCGGCAGTGGCCCTCCATGAGGGGTACACCTACTGCCCCGACCAGAAGATGTTCTGGAAACAATCGCAGGGGACGGAGCATTCCTTCCTCTATGTCACCACCAAGCATATCACCGCCGCCTACCTTGCCGGTATTCAGCAGATAATGGCGGAAAATGAATTCCTGATTGTTGCCTGTAAGTCCTTTGATGAGGGCGCTGACAAGGGAACGCCTCAAATTCGCATCAAGAAAATTCCCCAGATGCTTTTGGGCAGCTGTGCGTTTGGACGTGAGGACTACGCTCTGAACATTGTGCGCCCGCCACAGTACGAGGACGAGGAAAGTGAGGGCGAAGATGATGAAGGCTGACCTGCGTTTCCTCCAATATACACCGGATTTTATCAGCGGCACGATGTCCCTGCGAGAACCGCAAAAGATTTCCTTGGAGGTGCTGGCAAATATTCTTCAGGTCGTGCCGCCGGAGAAGGGCATCGACCTCAAGGGCGCCTTGCAGAAGGTGCATGGCCTTTATCCCACATGCACGGACTTCGAGAGGGAGTTCCTTTCCCTCACCTTTGCACTGGCGACCGGCGTGGGGAAGACGCGCCTGATGGGAGCGTTCATCACCTATCTCTATACGCAATACGGTTTGAAAAATTTCTTCGTGGTTGCGCCCAACATCACGATATACAACAAGCTGCACAACGATCTCTCACAGTCATCGAGTACCAAGTATGTGTTTAAGGGGTTGTCCTGCTTCAGTTGGCCGCCCATCATCTATCACGACGATGACTACAAGGAGAAAAATGGCGACGTTTTCTTAGGGGATAGCATCTCCATCTACATCTACAACATTTCGAAGTTCGACTCTGAGACGGCCAATATGCGACGTCTGAACGAGCGGCGGGGAGAATCCTTCATCGACTACTTGGCGGGGCTGGATGATCTGGTGCTGATCATGGACGAGTCTCACCACTACCGTGCGAAAGCTGGAATGCAGGCACTCAATGATCTGAAGCCCGTGCTGGGACTGGAACTGACAGCCACGCCGTTGGTGGCTGGCAAGGGAGGAAGGCAGGAGAAATTTAGGAACGTCGTATATGAATATCCTCTTTCAGCAGCCATCGAGGCAGGATATACACGTACACCCTATGCTATGACCAGAAGCAATATTGAGAGTTTCGGCTTCGGTGAAAAAGAGTTGGATCGTGCTATGATTGATGATGGTATACGGCATCATGAGAAGGTCAAGGCGCATTTGACCGCGTATGCCGACAAGAGCAACGCCCGTCTCGTGAAGCCTTTTGTCATGATCGTTTGTAAGGATACCGAGCATGCCCAGTCCGTCAATGATTACGTCACCTCCGACGATTTCAGGCAGGGCTGTTACAAGGGAAAGACGCTGCTCATCCACTCCAAGCAGGGAGCGGCAGCCAAGGCGTCGAATGTCACCTTGCTTGCCGATGTGGAACGGGCAGACAATCCCATAGAAATTGTCATCCATGTGGACATGCTCAAAGAGGGGTGGGATGTGAACAACCTCTACACCATCATCCCTCTGCGTACTGCTGCATCGCGTATTCTGCGAGAGCAGATGGTGGGGCGCGGACTACGCTTACCCTACGGTGAACGCACCGGCGACCGCCTGGCGGATATGGTCATGCTCACTGCTCATGACAACTTTGCTGCGCTTGTCCGGGAAGCCCAAAGCGGCGAGAGCATCTTCTGCCGCGGCAACCTCATCGAGGCGGACAAGCTGCCCGATGAGAAGCAAAGCCCTCAGCAGATACCGTTGATCCGGCCGGAACCAGAGGATCTGTCCGAGGCTCACAGAAAGCTTGGGATCGAGCAGGAAACGGACGAGACCCGCAAGGCGATCCAGGCTGTGAACGCTGTGGCGCAAAAGGCCGTACAGTCAAAGATGAAGGAGAAAAAGTCTGCGGGACTGGAAGTAAAAGACAAGCAGGACATTGCTAAAGCAGTCATCGAGGAAATCAAAGCCAAAGAGGACTACGGCTATGTCTTCCAGCACAACCAGGATGCTTTTGCAGCCTTTGTGGCGGAGCAGACCGAGGAATACACTGTGAGGACAAAGGAACGGTTCATCCCCATCCCTCAGCTTGCCATGACCAGCACGGGTGGCGGCGCATACATTTTCGATGAGTTCGATCTTGATCTGGCAGAGTTCAACCATGCCCCCATCTCCACCGAACTGATTAGACAGAATCTAGTGGACGCACGGGATGCGGAGAGGGATGCTACGAGCAAAATAACCTTTATCGCTGAGCGCCCTGTCAACTGCATCGTCGAAATCCTGCGAGGAAAGCCCGTCATCGACTACGAGCAGTGCGGGGAGCTTATCGTGAGTCTTGTTCAGTCCATCTGCCGGCACTATACGGAGCGACATGGCTGCGAGGATATGCGAAACATCGTCATGATGTACCGGCAGGACATTGCAGGAAAGATTTACAGGCAGATGATGCAGCACTTTCATAAGACGGAGGAAATGTTCTCCTACGATATCGTGAAGGTCAATGATTTCAATATGCCTCAGGAACTGTTTGGCAGCTCTGAGCTGGATCTGTTCTCCCCAGACGCTAAAGCGGACGGCATCCGCTCCGTGGTCTTCACGGGGATAGAGAAGGGAGTCTTCGATAGGGCAAAGTTCGACAGTATTCCGGAACTGACTTTTGCCAGACTCTGTGAACAGGATGTCAAAGTGCTGAAATGGCTTCGTCCTGCTCCTTCCGATTTTGATCTCAAGTATGGCAGGGGACACAACTACGAGCCGGACTTCGTGGTGGAAACCGCCGACAGATGTTATCTGGTGGAGATCAAGGGGGAGGACAAGCTGAACGATACTGGGGTGCTGGCAAAGAAGGAAGTGGGTATTAGATACTGTCAGACAGCCACTGCCGTGTGCCGTGAGCTGCACTACAAGCCATGGGACTATGTGTTCATCCCATCGAAGCAGGTGCAGCCAACCTCCAGCATGGAATATCTTTGCGGGCAGTTCGTCTGCCATGTATAAATAGGGCGGATGTTTTTTTAGGCGAGTGTCAATGGAGGTGCTCGCCTTATCCCTTCCGTTCGCCGACATTCCAGTCGGCATCCACCTCGAAGTAGGCACTTTTTTCCTTCCACGGATATTTGTACTCGAGCACGACGGTGTGATCGAGTAAGATGTGCACGGCGATGAGCTGTGCCGTGCCGTGCTCATCCGTATGTTTTACCCATGCCCCGCTGTCGATGTGATCCCTGACCTCGGTCAGCCATGTGATGGGGAGCTTGGACATGCCCGCCTCATTCATGCGGAATACGATCTCCACCTCTGTATCCCCGGCCTTGCGCGGGAAATGGCAGTAGGGCGCGTTGCGCGTGTAGCTGCCCGCCGATATGGGGGAGAAGAGGCGCAGGACGCGGGAGAGTCCCTCCTCGTCGACGCGGATGCAGAGGATGGATCGCTGCTTTTGGTACATGTCATCGACGGCATCCGCCGCCGCGCCCTCCTGCGGAACCTCGGCCGCACGCGATGCCTGCTGCAGCTCCTCGTCATACGCTCCGTCGACCCAGTGAAAGCACATCTGTTCAATCGTTGCACCCTCCTCGATCTCACGTTCCAGCGTCAGGAACTCGTGGTCGTCCGGCACGAGGGAAAGCCCCCGCCGCACGGCGTCCAGCGCACCGTCACGGTCGCCGAAATGGGCGCGCAGCTTGCCGAGCACGAGATAGCACCACGGATAGTCTGGCTCCTCACGCGTTCCCTGCGCGGCATAGCGGAGCGCCTTTTCCAGATAGCCGCAGTGCATGAGGGCGACGGCGTAGCGATAGTACCACGTCCCGCACCCGCACGCATTCGGCTCGGAGTCCGGCATCCACTGTATCGCACGGTAGAAGTAGGGGTACTGATCGACATTGTTGCACGCATAGGCATACCACAGCGCAATGTCGCGGTCACGATGCGCCTCCTCGCGTGTGAACCGCCCCTTGATGATGCCGTTCTTGATGTATTTGTTCAGATAGCTGAGCATTTTAAAGAAATAGCCCGTGGATCCATCCTCCATCGCCTCGAGTTTGGCGACGGCCTCCGCTGTGAGCAGGGGGCCTTTTTCTGTGTCGGAGCTCTCCGGCGCGTCGGCGGCGTCCTCCTCCTCCTCGTCGCGATCAAAAATGTTGACGGTGCCCGCCGCGTCTCGTCGGAAGGAGTGAAACACCGCCCACGGCAGATTCGTCCTCTTGAGAACGGTTTCTGCGGCGACGAGGACGGCGTGCAGATCCCACGCGAGAAAGTCCAGATAGCCGTAGTTCGTGCCCGTCGCTCCGCCGAGGAAGGTCACCGCGTGCAGACAATCGGTCTCCTCCTCAATCGCCTGCATGAGCGCATCGCGAAAATCGAGAATCCCGTCGGCACTTTCGCGCATCTCATCCGTCAGCGGATAGGCGATAAAGCCCGCCGCGATCCCATCCGCATGGTAGATGTCCACGAGCGTCGCATCGTTATCCATATAGGAACTGAGGAGGGAGGGCAGGCGCGTGCTGCCCGCATAGACATCGAGCCGCAGATCCGCATCGTCCGATGTGTCCGGCTCGCGCTCGTAGGCGAGATAGTAGTGGTCAAGGTACTCCTCTGCATCGTTCGCGAGGGAGTACCCCGCCTCTGCGAGTGCCTGCGGCAGATCCGCCAGCAGGGTCGACGGCTCCTCGCGCGGCGCATCGAGGAGATCAAAATCATGGATGAGTCGGATGGCGGCGATCTCGCCGAGTGCCTGATCGACAAGCGTGGAGAGCATCCACCACGCGCGGCTCTCGTCCTCCTGCAGGAGCGGCAGGAGCTTTTCACAGTAGACCGTGAGGGCGATCCCGTCGCCGTCCGGCGCGAACCAGACGGCGACATCCGTCATCTCGATGCTGTAGTCGTCCGTGCGCAGGGAAAAGCCAAGAGAGGACGTGCGCCCGACGTGGATGTCCCAGTGCTCGCGCACAGAGGCAGGGGCATGGCACGCGAAATAGACGAGCGGAAAGAGCTTTGCGCGCAGACCTTCGGGCGTGAGGATGAGCTCATATTTCTCGTTGCCCTTTCCGAGCTCGAATGAGACATCGTCAAAGGCGATGTGCAGAGCGGAGCTGCACCGCTCGATGAGCTCCTCGCCGTGATCCGGTCCCGCATCCATCAGCGCGCGCAGCTCCTCCTCCGCCTCGGAGAACGCGAGCCATGCCTCCTGCACGCGGATGCGAAACGGGCGCGAAAAGAGCGGGAGAGAGAGTCCGCGGCGGCAGTCCTCGATCATCTGCTCGGTGTCCTCGTCGCCCGGCAGCGCCGCAAGCGCCGCCTCAAAGTAGGGCAGGGCGCGGTTTTCCTGATCGAGGTAGTAGTAGGCATAGCCCATGCGGAAGTTCCAGACGTGATCGTCGGCAGAATCCTCTGCGTGCGGCGCGAGGAGGTCGATCGCTTTTTTGAAATACCACCACTCGCTCGGCTGCGCGAAGTTGTTGTAGGCGCGCGCCAGCTCGCCATCGAGCTCGGGCGTGCGCTCTGCGGCGGGGATCTCCTCAATCGCCGTGATGATCTTCTCGTAATCTCCGTGATTGTGCCATGCTTGACACTGTTCCAGTAATGTCATCTGCTGCTCCTCTTGTCTGGGTCTAAGTTGCGCTCAGGGCGCCCTATCGGCTCGTGATGCTCGCCTCTTCCCCCGCGCGACGGGGGAAGCGAATATACCGTCATCCAATGCCTCCCCCGTGCGACACGGGGGAGGGGGACCGCGAAGCGGTGGTGGGGGCGCTTGTTCCTAATCCCACCAAAAATACCAAATGTGCGATTTCCGCAGGCCGTCGGCGAGCCTGCTGATGCTCATGCCGGGTGTGCTCTGCTCGATGATGTCGCTGCAGTAGGCGTACTGCTCCACGGCGCGCGCGGCGGCGTGCTCCGGCGCGACGGGCGCGGGGACGCGGTACTCAAGCGTGTCGTAGGTGAGGACGGCAGGGACGGCTCTGTCCGTCTCGTACCAGTACTTTGCGACCGCCGTATGCGCGGCGGTGTCGGGGCAGTCGTTCCACCCGCCGAAGGGCAGGTAGGTGAAGATCTCCCATGGGTGCTTGACGGGGATCTTGGCGAGGATTACGGGATGCGTTTTCCCCGTCTCGCAGTTCCAGTAGCCGATGGGGCGGTCATTGGTGTCACCCATCGTGCTCTCTTTCACCGTCATGTCCTCCGTGCGCTCGGCACGCCGCTGCATGAGCACCGTTTTGCCGTCCTTGACCGCCTTCTGCGCCATGCGCTCACGGAACGCGATGACGGCATCCCGATCGAATTCGTAGTCCTCAAACGCACCCCTTTCGGCCTCAGCATTCATCGTCAGTGCCTCCCAGAGCGTGTCGCTCGGGACGATGATGACGGGGACAATGCCGTCGCGCGCGGCTGTGCGCGTGGCGTAGCTGTACCATGAGGCGATCGGGTCGTCGTCCGCCAGCGGCGGGAGGTACATCAGAGAGCAGCTCGCCCTGCTGGCGTTCAGGTACTGCATCGTTGCGATGGCAACGTAGCTCGGATCGGCGTCCACCTGCTCCTCAGTGTTGCACTTCCACGCATCCCAGTGGCGCTCGATGAGCTGCGCCATCTCCCGATAGAGCTGCTCGTCGAATGGGACGAAGAGATATGCCTCGTCGTCAAACTCCTTCGAGTAGTATTTTTCCGCCCCGAAATATGCGAGGGCGTGATTGTCGACGTCCGATGGGTAGGAGGGAGCCTCGCCATCGTAATAGTAACGCGCGAATGCCGCGCCCTCCTCGTTAAAGAAACCGCGCATCAGGATTCCGTGCAGCTCGTCGCGGAGGAAGGGGCGCAGATCTGTCTCCGCCGGATGTTCCTTTACGGCACGCACGGTCGCCTCGTACTCGCGGATGAACCAGTCTGCCATCAGGTCATGCAGGATGCACCACCGCAGGTAGACCGCCATGTGGCTGTACGCCGTGATCTCGTCCACGGGCAGCTTTTTCTCGTGCAGGCTGGAGAGATGCCACTCTGCATTGTCCATCACGAGATCCTCGAAGTCCTCAGGGGCGCATGCACTGCGCCGCTGTGGATCAATGACGAAGCTCACGTGCCGCTCGTCAAAGAGGTTCAGCAGTTCCTTTGCACTGCGGTCGAATTTGTAGTTGAGCTCGTCGCGGTAGAGCGGGATGATCTGATAGAAATTGACCTCGTCGCCGTCCGGCAGGGGACAGACCGTGTTGTCTCCCTTTACCTGCGCCCCGATGATCAGGGAGGCGGTCAGCTTGGTGTTCTCGGCGTAGTTGTTTGTCCTGCTGTCGATGGTATGCCCCCAGCCGAGCCATGTATCATCCTCGATCGGCAGACGTGCGAGGCTCTTCAGCAGGCGGATCGGCCAGTAGTGCTCCTCGTCGTCCTCGTGGATCTTCCAGTCGGACGGCAGGGCAATCGCGAGTTCCGCGCGTTCGAGCTTGTACTCGGCGAGCTCTTTTGGTACGTTCATGCGGTGCGCCCCCATCCCGAGGGTGACGAGCATGTAGTAGTTCCGTTCCTCGGTCGGATCGACGATGCAGATGTCCAGATGAATGTCAGGCGAGACAATCTCGTGAAAGACGTTCGCGTACGTGCCGAAGCTCGTCTCGATGAAGTCCTCGACGGCAGTCATCTCCTCCTCGGTGTAGACCTCCGTGGGCACGGGCTTTTTTCCATACGAAGAATTATTGCGGACGATTTTTTTCATTGTGTTCTCCTTTGTGACTGAGGAGCAGGCGCTCCAGCATCGTTTCCACTAGGGCGGTCGGTGTGATGACGAATCCCTCCGCCGTGATCGTTTTGTTGAAGAAATCGACGGAACAGTCGTGGTCGATTATGGCGCACCTCACGTCTGCTGGTGCTGCATGGAGACGATGCGGCAGTCGGGGCAGAACTCGATGTAGAGCGTGCCCTCCATATAGTCCGCCAGCTCGTTCCAGCGGATCTGCATGAGGTATTTCATCGGCTGCCCGCAGTCGGGGCAGGTCGTATATTCCCAGTCCTGCTCCCAGAGAGCGAATCCGCCGAGGGTGCTCACATCGTCGAAGAATGCACCGTAGAACCGTGGGACGGGTGACGCGCCGAGGATGAGATCGTTGTCAAAGATGGTGTCGAGTTCCTCCATGTACGCCGTGGGATCCGCATTCTCATAGGGCAGGACAGTGCTGCCGCCGTCGAGCGTATAGCGACTCAGTATCGGCTCTGCATAGGCAACGCAGTTCGGACAGCAGGTCGCTGAGAGGATACCGTCAATGCCGAGGAAGTGCAGGCGCGCGTCCCGCCCGTCGAGGACGAGCATATCCGCCATGCGGCTGCCGCAGTGCGGGCAGTGCTCCTCGCGTGGGCGGGCGATGCGGACGGGGGAGCGATCGAGCTCCTCTGCCGAGGCGGCGTGAACGATGGGATAGCAGGTGTCGAAGTTCAGCGTGCGCCGCCGTCCCTCGCGGTCGAACGTCCAGCCGCCGCACTGCGCATAGACAGAGGGGTTGACGTAGAGCTGTCCGCGCCACGGACGCGGCGCACGCTCCAGTGCAAGGAGTGCCGCAAGCGCACGGTCGTCCCCCTGCATGCCGAGGCACATCATCAGCTCGTTCGCCTCCTGCGCGGCCTCCGTCTCCATCAGTGCCGCGATCAGCCCGTCCCGTACATCGGCGGGCGCATGATAGTAGAGCGCAGGCGGCCAGAAGGTACGCGCCGCCAGTGCTGCACGCGGAATCGCGGGGGTGACGCTGTCCTCACGGCAGAGCAGATACCAGAAATCATCGGGCACATCGTCGATCTGCGCGATGATCTCCTGCTCCTTCGCCGCGATCTCCGCAGGTGTCCATGCCGCAGCAGCACGCCGCTGTGCCGCTGTCCTGCACCGCCAGCACAGCCCCTCGTAGCCGAGCTCCGTACCGCAGTCGGGGCATTGGTAGGGTAGATTCATGGGCGGCTCCTTTCCCATTTTGACATATCGATTCATTCTGATAATAATACGGATGCGGAGCGGCTTCAATAGGCCTTTTGGGGAAGTAAATGAGAAGGCGGCGAAAATCCCCGCGCTTCCTTTACCTTTTCGCTGAATCTATATATAATAGAAGAAGGGAATCGCTGAATTTATCCGTATTTCCCAAGTTTTGGAGGTGATGCTATGCGCTCAGGGGAGAATCCGTTCCTTTTGCGGCTGCGGGAGGAGAAGGCGCATCGCCTCTCGGGCGGCATCTACCATGAGCTGCAGGTGCGCATGACCTACAACTCAAACCACATCGAGGGGAGCCGCCTCAGTGAAGAGGAGACGCGGCGCATCTTTGAGACGAATACCGTGGGCGGGGATGCGCATGTGGATGATATCATCGAGACGGTCAATCACTTTCGGGCGATGGACTACTGCATCGACTGTGCGGAGGAGCCGCTGACGGAAGAGATCATCAAAAAACTCCATGAGTTGCTGAAAAGCAGAACGTCTGACGAGCTGCTCCCCTACTTTCGCGTGGGCGACTACAAGGAACGTCCCAATATGGTGGGCGGCGTGGAAACGACTCCGCCGCAGGAGGTTGCAGCGGCGATGCGGAGGCTCCTTGACCGCTGTCAGGCCAAAGAGAAGATCGCCTTTGAGGACATTGTGGACTTCCACTACCATTTTGAGCGGATTCATCCGTTTCAGGACGGCAACGGGCGTGTCGGGCGGCTTATCGCGTTCAAGGAGTGCCTGAAGTACAATATTGTTCCGTTCATCATTGAGGACACAAAGAAGGCATTCTACTACCGTGGACTGAAGGAGTATGAGCGCGAGCGCGGGTATCTCGTGGATACCTGCTATGATGGGCAGGATACAATGCGGCGCCTGCTCGATTTTTTTCAGATTTTCGGACATTCCTTTGAGGAGAGTACATGAGCGATTTGAGAACGGCCCGTGCCGCTGCCGAGGGCGGGGCGCGGCTGACGAGGGAGGATGCACTCCTCCTCTATGAGGACAACGACCTCCTCGCGCTCGCCGCATGGGCGCGTGCGGCGAAGGAGCGCGCAAGCGGGAAGAACGTCTACTATACGGTGAACCGCCACATCAACCTCACGAATATATGCAGCGCGAACTGCCCGCTCTGTGCGTTCCAGGTGGAACAGGGCGATGCACGCGGCTATATTATGGAAACCGACGACGTGGCGCGCGTGCTGGAGACGGCGAAAAATACGACGCGCCTCACGGAGATCCACATCGTGAGTGCCCTGCATCCCGATCGTCCCTTCTCCTACTACGAGGGCGTGGTGCGGCAGGTGCGTGCGGCACTTCCGCACGCGGATATCAAGGCGTTCACGCCCGTGGAGGTTGTGAACTTTGCAAAGACGGAGGGGACCTCCGTCCGCGACATTCTGCGTACGCTGCAGGTGGCGGGACTGTCATCCCTCCCCGGCGGTGGTGCGGAGATTCTGTCCGACCGTGTGCGCGCCGTCATCTGCCCGAACAAGGCGACGCGTGCGGAGTGGCTCGACTGTATGCGTACGGCCCACGAACTCGGCATCCGCACAAATGCGTCCATGATGTACGGGCACATCGAGACGGTCGAGGAGCGCATCGACCATCTGCTTGCTCTGCGCGAACTGCAGGATGAGACGGGCGGCTTTCAGGCGTTTATGCTCTTCCCCTTCCACCCCGAAAATACGGCGCTCGGTGCGGAGCGGAAACTCGCGCGCGTCGGCTCGTGGGAGGATATGAAGATGCTCGCCCTTTCTCGCCTTGTCCTCGACAACGTGGCGCATTTCAAGGCATTCTGGGTCATGCTGACGCAGCCCATTGCGCAGCTGGCGCTCGGCTTTGGTGCGGACGATCTCGACGGTACGATAGGCGAGGAGAAGATCATTCACGCGGCGGGGGCACAGACGCAGACGGGCATCACGCGGCGCGAGCTCGACGCGATGATCCGCGAGGCGGGCTACGAGCCTGTGGAGCGCGATACGTTTTATCAGCCGATTGCGGCAGGGGAGGGCGCATGAGACTCACGGAGCAGGAGGCTGCCGATCTCCTCACGCACGGTGACCCCATCGACCTCGGGCGTGCGGCGGATGCGGAGCGGCGGCGGCGGTTCGGCGATACGGTGACGTTCATCGTCGACCGCAATATCAACTACACGAATATCTGCGTGAACGAATGCCGTTTCTGTGCGTTCTATACAAAGGTAGGTGCGGAGGATGGATACCTCCTGCCGATGGAGGAGATTCTCGCAAAGGTCGGCGAGACGGCGGAGGCGGGCGGCACGCAGGTTATGATCCAGGGCGGCATTCACCCCGATTTGCCGCTTTCCTACTATGAGAATATGCTGCGTGCGATCCGTGAGCGCTATCCCTCCATCGTGATCCACTCCTTCACGGCGACGGAGATTCTGTACTTTGCCGAAAAGGAGGGCATTACGATTGAGGACACGCTGCGGCGGCTGCAGGATGCGGGGCTCTCGTCGCTTCCCGGCGGCGGGGCGGAGATCCTCGTGGATCGCGTGCGAAAGCTCATCGCACCGAAAAAGATCATGACCGAGGACTGGCTGCGCGTGATGCGGACGGCGCACAAGATCGGCATGGAGTCGACGGCAACGATGGTGATCGGCTTCGGCGAGACGATGGCGGAGCGCGTGGAGCACATGGAGCACATCCGCCGTTTGCAGGAGGAGACGGGCGGTTTCCGCGCATTCATCACATGGACGTTTCAGCCGGGCAATACCGCACTCGGCGGGGAAAAGACGTCGAGCTGGGACTATATGCGGACACTTGCCGTCACGCGTCTCTACATGGACAATGTAGCGCATATCCAGGGGTCGTGGGTCACGCAGGGCGAGCGTATCGGACAGCTGACGCTCGGCTTCGGTGCGGACGACCTCGGGAGCATCATGCTTGAGGAGAATGTCGTGCGTGCGGCGGGGACGCGGTACAATATGTCGATCAAGAAGATGATTGATCTGATTCGCGGTGCGGGAAGAGAGCCGGCGCAGCGCGACACACAGTATCGCGTGATACGGAGGTTTTAGTATGGCAGAGCAACAGATTCCGGCAGCGAGCTATGCCGTCATCGGCGGCTCGGGGACGCTGTCGAGCGATTTCCCGCGTGCGTCGATGGCGGCGGATGTGGAGATCCTCGCCGACGGGCTGCACTTTGCAACGCCGTATGGCGAGAGCCCCGCGTTCCGCCTCTTCTCCGTCGCAGGACGGCGCGTGCTGACCTGTCGGATGCACGGATGGCGCAGCGGAGTGACGCGTGCGGACGCGTCGCGGCAGGTGTTCTGGGTACTGCGGGAAGCGGGCGTGCGGCGCATCCTCTCCGAGGGCGGCGTCGGGACGGTGAACCCTCTGCTCGATCCGCGCGACTTCCTCATTCCCGACGACTATCTTGACCTCTCCGTGCGCAAGGATGTCATGCTCGACGGGCGTTATCTGCTTGTCATGCGCGATGCACTCTGCTCCGAGCTGCGTACGGCACTCGTTGAGGAAACGAGGAAGCGCTATACGGGGCGCATCTTTGACCGCGGCATCTACGCCGTCACCGACGGGCGGCATTTCGAGAGCCCTGCCGAGATCGCGATGCTGAAAGGGCACGCGGACATCGTGGGGCAGAGCCTCGCGCCCGAGGTCTACCTTGCGCGCGAGATCGGCGCGTGCTATGCGGGGCTGTACTTTGTCGTCAACTATGGCGAGGGCATCCGCCCGTGGTCGCACAACACCCTAGAGCAGATTTTCTACGACGATGCACCGATGATCGGCGACATCCTCCTCGCGACGATTCGCAGTATTTCCGCCGAAAAGAGCGCCTGTGAATGCCGCAGCCTGCGCAAGGAGACCCTGCTCAAGGACGTCTACAACGCGGAGTCGGATAAGGGTTGACGAAAAACGCCGAACATCATATAATAGACATAGAAAAAGGTGCTGCCGGTAAACGGTCAGCCCCCGTAATCTAAGAAATGGTTATAAGAAACCCGCCTAGAGTTGGTGACTGCAGGCGGGTGTTCTTATGGTCTCAAGGCTACGATACAGATCGTTACAAGAAAGATGAACGACAGAAAATCGTACAGAGTCATAAGTATCGCCTCCTCTCTTGAGGAGACTGACCGCCTACCGCTCGTGACAACACCCGCGTGCATTATAACACGAAAATATTTGCCTGTGAACTGTTGTTTCATATTGGCAGGTTGGCAATACGAACTCTCCTGTATACACGTTATACTCCGTGAAAAATCCATTGACAATGATTCCCTGTGGTGCTACTATGATGGCGCAGGAGATCCTGCGGCGATGATTTGACCGAGAAGAGGGGTGATTCGCCATGAAACAATTACTATCTGTACAAATTCTTCTTCGACCGTAGTGCCCGAGTGCGTTTTCGCGTTCGGGCTTTTTATTATTTAGGAGGTCATTATTATGTCCATCAACCGGGGAAAAGTCGTCATCATCGGTACGAGCAATGTTGGCTCCGCCGTGCTCAACAAAATCGCAGACTTTCAGCTGGCTTCGGAGATTGCCCTCATCGATCTCGATATGAATCGTGCGCGCGGCGAGGCACTCGATACGAGCCACGCCATGTCCTCGCCGTACAGTACGAACATCAAGATCCATACGGGGACGTATGAGGACTGCCGCGATGCGGCGTTCATCGTCATTACGGCGGGACCTTCGATCCTGCCCGGGGAGAAGCCCGACCGACTAAAGCTCGCGAGCACGAACACGAAGATCATGCGCTCCATCTTCTCTGAGATCGTGAAATACACGAAGGAAGCCATGGTCATCATGATTACGAACCCGCTTGACGTTGCGACCTACGTCGTATCAACCGAGTTCGACTACCCGCGCGAGAAGATCCTCGGCACGGGCACGATGCTCGAGACCTATCGTTTCCGTTACCTTCTCGCGGAGCATTATGATATGGATCCAAAGAATATCCACGGCTATGTCCTCGGAGAGCATGGCAACGATGCTTTTGTTGCGTGGTCGACGGTCAACTGTGCGGGACTCGGGATCGATCATCTTGACGAATACTTCCACTTTAAGGAGCGGCTGAATCGTCATGACATCGAGCAGGGACTCATACAGACGGCATACGATGTCATCAACCTCAAAGGATTTACCAACACAGGAATTGCTATGGTTGCCTGCCGCTTTATCAAGGCGATTCTCTACAATGAGCATACGATCCTGCCCTGTGCCGCCGTCATGAACGGCGAGTACGGCATGAAGGATGTTGCACTCTCCATTCCGCGCATGATCGCACAGGACGGCATCGTCCGCTCGCTCGAGGTGCGCCTTGCCGACGATGAGATGGAAAAACTTTCCCGTGCGCAGAAGAGCGTCCGTGCCGCACTCGACGGTGCGGGCGTGAAGTAAAGGCTGTTATGTCCTTTGCAGTGAACGCTCCCACCCATCAGGCTTGACGGAACGGTTCACACGTCGTATAAATGAGCACAGAAAAAGGTGCTGCCGGTAAACGGTCAGCTCCTCTGCTAAAAACGAACTAAGATTAGCCGCCTAAGTTTGGAGACAGAGGGCGGCTTTTCTTATGCTTTGATCGCTGCAATACAAATTGTAACGAGAAAGACCAGCGAAAAAACACCTCGAATTGCTGTCAGCAGTTCTGTCACATTTTGAACAGATCGCTGTGTGTGCCTGTACGCATCAGGTAGAGCAGAAGTGTATCTCCATCGATCTCATAGATGAGCAGCCAGTCCGGCGTGATGTGACACTCCCGACATCCTGCATAATCTCCCGCGAGCGCGTGGTCACGATATCGTTGTTCCAGAGGCACTCCATCCGCTAACTTCTTGATGACAGCGGTCAAGAGTTCCGTGTGATAGCCTCGCTTGGCAGCGCGTTTTAGATCCCGCTGAAAACGTGAGGTTGGGCGGATAATGTATTTCATGAGAGCAGGTCTTTCATCATCTCGTCAACGTCGGTGTAGCGTTTGCCTAGGCTAGGGTCTGCCTTCATACGGCGCACTTCGTCAAGAGCCTCCTGTGTCTCTGCGTTGGGGCGGGGCGCACCAATCTCAAAGGGGATGCGGTACTCACGTACAGCCTTCTTGGCGAAAATGTTGAATGCTGTCGTCATTGTCATCCCCATATCCGTACAAAAAGCATTGAACTGCTCCTTCAGGTCATTGTCCATGCGAATGCTGACGTTGGTCTGTCCCATCTGAATCACTCCTTTTTATTAAGATAGTGCAAAATACGTGCATTGTCAAGAAATCTATAGCATCTATCCTGCGTTTTTCTATGT
>NZ_GL397087.1:1438955-1477217 GCF_000146365.1 Selenomonas sp. oral taxon 149 str. 67H29BP | reverse complement strand
GTTTTTCTATGTCAAAAATCCCCACTCACGATTGGACTCGCGAGCGGGGATTCTCTATCTTATGTTCTGTTCCTATCCCTTCGCCGCCTCATAGCCGACCATCAGCGCCTGCATATTGCAGTCGACGGTGTGCGGCGGGACACGGTTCGCCACGGCACTTTTCACAGCGTCGAGCGGGACGATGCCGGAGACGCGCGTGATCGCGCCGAGGGCGACGATATTGGCAAAGAGTGACTTGCCAATTTTTTCGATGGCAAGCGTGGTGATGGGAACGGAGACGATGTGTGCTGCCTGTGGCACATTTGGCACAAGCTCGCTGTCAATGATCAGGATGCCCGTCGCGGGGTCAAGATCGCCCGCGTACTTGTCCGCTGCTGCCTGTGTCATGGCGAGGACGATGTCGGGGTGCTCGACGTGCGGATGATAGATTGCGCCGTCGCTCACAATGACCTCGGAGCGGGACGCACCGCCGCGCGCCTCTGGGCCATAGGACTGTGACTGTGCAACGTTTCTGCCGCACGCAGCCGCCGCCTCGGCGAAGATAATGGCGGCGGTGATCACGCCCTGTCCGCCCGAGCCTGAGAGACGAAGTTCCTTCTGCATATCAGAGCCCTCCCGCACGCCGCTGAATCTCGGCGTTTGCCGTGCCGTACTCCTCGCCCGCGCATTCGTAGAGCAGTCCGATGGGGAACTTCTCCGCCGTGCGCTTTTCGGGCGGGAGCTTGTCCCATGCCGCCTTCATGACGGCAGAGTCCCGCATCCACTCAAGCATCGCAGCGGGCGACCCCATCTTGTTCTTGCGCCCGTAGGCGGTCGGACACTGCACCATCGCCTCGACGAGGGCGAAGCCGTGATTTTTGAGCCCGCCCGCAATCATCTGCGTGAGGTGCTTGACGTGAAAGGCCGTCGAGCGCGCGACGTAGGTCGCACCCGCTGCCTCGGCAATGCGGCACGCATCGAGCGGTCGGTCGATTGTCCCGTATGGTGCGGTCGCCGTCATCTTGCCCGGCGGTGTCGTCGGCGAGGACTGCCCGCCCGTCATGCCGTAGATATTGTTGTTGAAAAGTACGACGGTGAGATCGACGTTGCGTCGACAGCCGTGCAGAAAGTGATTGCCGCCGATGGCAGTGCAGTCGCCGTCTCCTGTAATGACGATGACGTTCAGCTCGGGTCGTGCGAGCTTGATCCCCGTTGCAAAGGGAATCGCTCGCCCGTGCGCCGTGTGTACGGTGTCAAAGTCCATATAGCCCGAGCCGCGTGAGGAACAGCCAATGCCGGAGACGATGACCGTGTTGTCCTGCGAAAATCCCTCCGCACCGTCCACCGCCTCCGCGATGCACTTCATTGCCGTACCGTTGCCGCAGCCCGGACACCAGAGATGGGGGAGGCGGTTCTGACGAAAATACTGCTCGAACGGACGCTGTATGTCGGTCTTTGTATGTGCTGTGCTCATGCCCGCACCTCCTCGCTCATCTGACGGATCGCCGCCGTGATCTCCTGCGGCGTGAAGTCCAGCATATTGTATTTGAGGCAGGAGCGGACGTGCGTGCCGTGTGCAGCGCGCGTGACCTCACCCACGAGCTGCCCGTAGTTCAGCTCTGCGACGAGGATGCCCTTGACACGTGCCGCGAGCCGTGCGACTGCCGCATCCGCGAACGGCCAGATCGTCTGGAGCCGCAGGAAGCCGACCTTGATTCCCTCGGCGCGTGCCGTGCGCACCGCTTCGTATGCCGTACGCGCCGTGCCGCCGTAGCTGACGACGGCGTACTCCGCGTCCTCCATAAAGGATTCCTCTGTATGGATAATCTCCTCACCCACGCGGCTGATCTTCTCGTGGAGACGGCGGATGAGCTGCTCCGTGACGGCAGGACAGCCTGAGGGAAAACCCGTCTCATCGTGGAGCAGTCCCGTGACGTGGATGTGATATCCGTCGCCGAAACGCGCCGCATCGGGGACGAGATCCTCGCCCACGGCATAGGGCTGATAGCCCTCGGCACGCGTTGCTTTCGGCAGGCGGCGCGGGTAGATTTCGATTTCCTCAGGGGAGGGCAGTGTCACATTCTCGCGCAGATGCCCGATGATCTCGTCCGTCAGCAAAATGACGGGGGTGCGGAAACGTTCCGCATAGTTCACTGCCATGACCGCCATGTCGAATGACTCGCGCACGCTCCACGGGGAGAGCGCGATGATCGGATGATCGCCGTGTGTGCCCCAGCGCGCCTGCATCACATCGCCCTGCGAGGGCGCGGTCGGCTGTCCTGTCGAGGGGCCGACGCGCTGGACGTTCGCCACCACGCAGGGGATCTCCGCGCACGCGGCATAGCCGATCAGCTCCTGCTTCAGTGAGAAGCCCGGGCCGCTCGTCGCGTCCATGACCTTTGCCCCTGCGAGCGATGCGCCGAGAATCGCGCCCATCGCGCCGATCTCGTCCTCCATCTGGAGGAATGTGCCGCCGATCTTCGGCAGCAGCTTTGCCATCTGCTCGGCGATCTCCGTCGAGGGCGTAATGGGGTAGCCTGCGAAGAACGTGACCCCGGCGGCAATCGCACCCTCAGCGACTGCCTCGTTCCCCTGCATCAGTCTTGTGCATTCCATCCTACGCCCTCCTCTCCACGAATATCGCAAAATCGGGACAGCGCATCTCGCACTGTCCGCACGCGATGCAGTCCTCGGGGCGGACGGGCACAATCTTGCCGAGCAGACTCACCTCGAGCACCTTCTTCGGGCAGAATGCCGCGCAGATGCCGCAGCCCTTGCACCGCTTTTCCTTGATATACAGCTCACCTTTCATGGCACTTCTCTCCCGCCGGGATGCGGAAACACATCCTCACATACACAAAAGCTCATCCTATCATTTCTATAAAAACGATTTTATCATTATAACAGAAAATACAGAAAAAGGATATATCCCCTGATAGGAAAGGGGGTTCGCGCGTGTATACATCTGCTTGTCTACCGATTGCCTACAAAAATCATTTGTCTGCAAGCCGTTCAAAGATACGATACATGAGTTGGGGCGCAGGATAATATGTGCCGCCTGTGGGGATGACGGCGAACTGTTCGGGCGTGATAATGGTACTTAGGACGGCTTTTCTATGCCCAAATTTTCTGTGTGTACGAACGACGAAAGCCGGGGCGGGAATTTTCGCCGCATGATGGACGCCATCAAATCGTGGGGAAAGCCTTCCCCGCATGTTGAAGTTCGCGACGGCACAGAGAAGTGACAGCGGATATCGGTGTATCGCAGGTGAAACGGTTCATGAAGGACAAGCGTCCCACCGACGGTGCAGTGATCTCTCGCCGCGAACAGCTGCACAGGAAGTGCGCATTACCTACTACACCCGCAGCGCTATGGACATCGGCTGTGCCGACGATGCAAAGAGCGCGCTGCACAAGATATTTTCGGTCATTGAAACCGCCATTTTTTTGTGCTAGAATAAATTGCGATCGGATCGGAGAAAGGATGCCATGATGGATGAGGAACTGCGCCGCTACGAGAAGATACGCGGAGCGTACTGTTCGGTCGGGCGGCTCGCGAGCCTCTATGACGGAATGATGACGTACTCGACGTGGTCGGGGAAGCTGGTCTCACGGCTCGTGTGGGGGCTGGATCGCAGCGGCGTGCGCCGCTATGTGACGCTTGCGCTGCGTGCGGCGCACGAGGGCTTTACAGGACGCCTGCTTGAGGTACCCGTCGGGACGGGATGTCTCTCGCTGCCCGTCTATGCGGAGCTCCCAGAGGCGGACATCACCTGTCTCGACTACGCGCCCGCGATGCTTGCGGCGGCGCGTGCGCGTGCGGAGGCACTCGGCATTCGGAACGTCACCTTTACCGAGGGGGACGTCGGGCATTTGACGTTTGGCGACGCTGCGTTCGATGCGGCGGTTTCGATCAATGGGGTTCATGCGTTTCCCGACAAGGAAGCGGCATGGAGCGAGGTACACCGCGTACTGCGTCCCGGCGGACGTCTGACGGGGTCGGTGTTTGTCCTGGGGGAGAATGCGCGGACGGACTTCGTCGTGACGCAGCTCTACACGCGCATGGGATTCTTTACGCCGCCGTATGACACCCGGGAGAGCCTGACGGAGCGCCTGCGTGCGCTCTATGCGGAGGTCTCTGTGGAGTGCGTGGAATCGCTCGCTTGTTTTTCCTGTGTAAAGTAGGGGGATGCCTACTAGAAGGAGGACGTTTTTATGAAGTCTCGTACCCTTTCCCGTTTCCTTGCTGCCGCGCTCGTTGCGGGCAGCGCATTTGTTGCCGCACCGGTGGTCTATGCGGCGGATGCTCCCGCTGCACAGGCGCAGGAGGAGCAGGCACCGTTCCAGGGTGATGTCGTCCAGCAGCACATGATGGCGACGATTGACCGCTTCGAAAAGGGGGATATCGCAGGCCTGCAGAATGAGGCGACCGCCGATCTGAAGGCGCATCTCTCGGCCGATCAGCTGAAAGAGGCAAAGGCTCAGTTCGCACAGGACTGGGGCGCACGCGTCTCCGTTGGCAAGCCGTATATGACGGCAGGCAAGGAGAATAATGCATGGTTCGCGGTCTGCGAGATCGCTGTCGGCTACAAGGCGACGGCTGTGGTCTACCGTCTTAGCTACGACCAGAACATGAAGCTCGCAGGATTCTTCATCCGCTGACGGATCCCTTGATTGCAGCAGAAAGCCCCCATGGCTGTGCCGTGGGGGCTTTTATGATGCCGTGTGTTACGCCGCGTCGTGGTAGACGCTCTGGTCGTTTGTGCCGTCTGCCTTGGCCGCAGGTGCCTCTGCGTCGCGCTGGAACGGTGCCGCGCTGTCGTAGGTGGTCTGCACGCCGAAGAGAGTCGTCTCGTGCTGTGTCTGGATATAGAGCTCCGTGCCGGCGGGCAGGTCGACGTTCTTGCCGTGGACGAACGCACCCGCGACAACACCAATGGGGCCGAGGACGGCGATGCCAGCGAGGGATGCACCGGCTGCCATGGCGAGATGGGTCATCTCCTTCTTTGACTCCTCACCGATGAAGGTCGTCACGTACGTGCCGTCGAGTGCCTTGGTCTCCTTAAAGTCGATCTCGACCTGTGCGTTGCGGCCGAAGTTGCGCGCTTGGCGCACCTTCGTGACCGTGCCCTCGCCGCGTGAGCCCTTCGTAAAGACGAGCACGTCGTTCACGAATACATCGTCGGCGACCTGATACTCGATCGTATCGCCGACCTTGAGTTCCTTCGCGTTGACGGGCGTGACAAGCGCAACCTTGATGAGCGTGTCGGCGGAAACGGTGACGGGGGTCACGGGAATCTCCGCACGTCCGAAGGAGGCTGTGGAGAGCGCAGCGATACGCTTTTTGAACGTCCCCTCGGCGTTCTTGCCGAGGAGCGATGTCTCGAGTGCACCGATGCGTTCCTGCACGGAGCGCATGCTCGTCTCGTGGTTGATGTTCCATTCGATGGCGTTGAGATCCATCAGAACGGACGGCGATGTGCTGTTCGTGTAGATCTCCTCGTAGAGTGCGTCGATACGCGCCATGAGGCTGCCACTGCGGTGCTTGCCGTCATAGTCGCGCTCGAGGCGGTTGATGCGGTCGATGAGCGCACCCGTCTGCTCGCGTCCGTAAGTGTCCTGCTCGATGAGGGCGAGCTTTGACTGGACGGCGTTTGGCGGCTCCGCGGCAAATGCCGTGCCGATGGACGTGAGTGCCAGAGCGAGCGTCAGCATGAGAGCGCAGATTTTCTGTCGCATGGATTCATCCTCCTTATGGTGTCGTCTTCTGCTTTGCGAGCAGTTCTTCGATAAAGTCCTCGATGCTCTGCATCGGCGAGGTGGGCGTGTAGACCTGTGGTGCTGCCATGCCCGGCGTCGTGCGCAGTACCTCCTTCGTGTCGTAGACCCCGACCTGACCGGAGAGAATCTGGTAGGTGCGCATCTGCCGATTGAATCGGATGCGGTAGAGGAAGCGACGGTTCTCCGTTGCTTTGACCACGGCGACGCCTGCCTCGCGCTCGGCATCCGAGAGGCGTGTGATGCTCGCGGCATCCACGTAGTAGCCCGTGTCGCCGTTCGCGTCGACAAAGCGCATATCCTCTGCCGCTTCGACGCTGCTGAGGCCAGTGAAAAGGCCAATCAGCACCGCCCAAAATCCACACACTGCAATACGCCGCATCCGCAGGACTCCTTCCGTACCTGTCTTTCTCTCTGATTTCGCTCTATTATAGAGGAAAAATTTTTACACGTCAAATCCTATGGACGTATGGATACAATGAAGTTTCTCAGATTGGTGTAGATTTTTTGAGGACTGCGGGAAAACGAATGCTGGGGGATTTTCTGTCGTAGTGTTTCCCTCGGAACGAGCAGGGCGCGTGCGCTCTTTTCAGTTGCGAAAATTCCGTTTATGATGTAGTATAAGAACGTCAAATCACTTTTAAAGGACAGGAGAACGCGCCGATGAGTACAGCCCACACCACCCGTATTCTGCTCGCACTGACCACCGCCTGTGCGATTTTTCCGGGAGCGGCGCACGCGGCGTACAGCTCAGACTCGGATACGGGGATCGAGCGCCTAGATTTTATCGAAAATCAGCGGCGTGCGGAGCGTGCCAATCGCCTCACGCCGGAGCAGGAAAAGCTGCTTGCCGACGTGGCGGCGATGCGAGAGCATCTGCGTCACCCCGTGGCGGCAGATCAGCCCTCTCCGATCGCGTTTGAGGGCGATGACCTGACGTATGACGAGAGTACGGGCGACTTTACGGCGACGGGGCATGTGGATATTGTCCAGCTGGAGGCGCGTCGCTTTCAGGGGGACTATGTGGCGGGCAATACGGTGCGCGGTGAGGTGTCCGTGCCGGATCGCGCGCACGTGCTGCAGCTGACGGAGGGGACGTCGCGCGTGACGCTCGACGGCTATCACATTAACTACAACTATCAGAAACACACGGGGACGATGGAACGGGCGGACGGCAAGGTCGGCGCCTACTATATGACGGGCAGGCGCTTTGAGTTCTACCCCGACAAGATCGTTGTCTATGACGGCACGCAGACGAAGTGCGGGGCGAAGAGCCCTGACTATCATCTCAGCTCGGAGATGGCGGAGCTCTATCCCGGCGACCGACTCATCCTGCACAACGTGAAGTTCTGGGTAAAGAACAAGGTGATCTTTTCTAAAAAGCGGCATGAGGTCGATGTTTCGCACCCGATGCAGAACAATTTCCCGCGCGCGGGCTATGACAGTGACGACGGGCTCTGGCTGGAACAGCGGTTTGAGCAGAACGTTGCCCCGCGCGTGACCGTCGGAGCAAATATCCATGTGACGACGAAGCGCGGATGGCGCAGCTCCTATGATCTCGGCTGGGCGAACGGGGGCGCGAGTGCCGCATTGACCTACGGCGTCTTTGAGGACGGCGACAACGAGTGGGTCAAAAAGATGCCGTCGCTCTCTCTTGGCTATGGGCAGCGCGTCGGACAGTCCCCCATCACCTACAGCCTGTATTCGGAATACGGACGCTGGTACGGCGGGGGGATCCACAGCAACCATTTTAGGTATGGTGTCTCTGTTACACACGATACGATTCTCCTGCACGGTTATGAGATCGATCTCTCGGCGGGCTACTCTGTGACGCGTGAGAGCTACGATCATTCACGCGTGCAGGGACTCAGTGCCAGTGCCTTCCTGACGAAAAAATTTAACGACCGATTCGCGGCATACGCCGGCGGTATTTACACGAAAAGCTCCAAAGAAAATGCACTATTCTCCTACAACGAGGAGGACTACTCCAAGGTCTTTATGGGCGGGCTGAGCTATCGCCTCGGTGAACGTGACCGCATTGCCGTCGGCACAAAGTACGCCGTCGAGCCGCGCGCGTGGACGGATGTGGACTACTACTGGTTCCATGACCTGCACTGCTCGCAGATCATCCTGCGCTACCGTTCAAAGCAGGATGCGTGGCAGATCAAATGGGAGTTCACGCCATGGTGAGTGCACTGGAACGCCTGAAGAATGCCCCGGTGCTCATCATCGGGGATATGGTGGCGGATGTCTATCTCGACGGGACGATCGCACGCATCTCACGTGAGGCTCCCGTGCTCGTCCTGGAGCAGCGGGAGGAGCGCGTCGTGGCAGGCGGCGCGGCGAATGTGGCGAACAATGCAGCGACGCTTGGCGGGCGTTCGTATGCCGTCGGCGTCTGCGGGATGGATGCGGGCGCTGATGCGCTCTGCGCCGTGCTTGGGGAAAACGCTGTCGATACGGCGGGATTTGTCCGCGACGCGGCGCGTCCGACCATCACGAAGACGCGTATCATTGCGGGCGGACGCGCGACGGTCAGCCAGCAGATTGTACGCGTTGACCGTGAGTGGCATACGCCGCTTGCGGCAGCGGTGGAGGAGTGTCTCCTCACGGAGATCACGCGCCTCCTCCCACAGGTGCGCGCGGTGGTGCTCTCCGACTATGGGTCGGGTACGGTGACGGAGAGCGTGCGCCGTACGGTGATTGACGCGGCACGTGCGGCGGGGATTCCGAGTATCGTGGATGCACGTTATGACATCCTGAGCTATGCGGGCATCGGCTACGTCAAGCAGAACGACGCGGAGCTCGCGGCGGCACTCGGGCGTGAACTCCGCTCGGCGGCCGACATCCATGCGGCGGGACGTGAACTCCTCACACGCCTCTCGGCGGACGGCGTGCTCATCACGCGTGGGGCGGACGGCATGACGCTCTTTCTCGCAGATGGGTCAGCGACGGATATCCCCGTGAGCGACCACAGTGAGATCTTCGATGTCTCCGGTGCGGGCGATACGTGCGTTGCCGTGATGGCACTCGCTCTTGCGGCGGGAGTGGATCCCGTGACGGCGGCGCGGCTCAGCAATACGGCGTCGGGGATTGCCGTGCGGAAACGCGGGACGGCGACGGTGGCGTGGGCGGAGCTGCACGCGGCACTCACAGCGGAAGGAGACGCTCATGCTCATTCCTGACGAACACATCGAGGCATACGCGGCGGCACTGCGCGCGTCAGGTGCGCGCGTCGTCTTTACCAACGGCTGCTTTGACATCCTCCATGCGGGGCATGTGCGTTACCTAGCGTCGGCGCGCGCGCAGGGGGATGTGCTCATCCTCGGGCTGAACAGCGACGCCTCTGTGCGGCGGCTCAAGGGGCCGTCGCGCCCCATTAACAATGAGCAGGATCGCGCGGAGGTCGTCGGGGCGCTCGCCGCCGTCGATGCGGTGGTGATCTTTGGCGAGGATACGGCGGAGACGCTGATCGCAAAGGTGCGTCCTGCAGTCTACGTCAAGGGCGGTGACTACACGCGCGAGACGCTGCCCGAGGCGCGCATCGTCGAGGCGTACGGCGGCGAGGTCGCCTTGGTCCCGCTCGTCGCGGGTAAGTCCACGACGGGGATTATTGAGAAGGCGGGCCGCGGGTAATCGCACATACTGTGATACCGTGATGCCGTACGATTCCCATCGCGAGTGCCTCGTTACGCAAACGGGCGTGTGCTCGTCCGCCTAAATACCTGCGGATTCCTTAACGCGCTTCGCTTGAACGATAGAAATCCGCAGGGGGCGGGTCGCACGCTCTGCGCCGTTTGCTTCTTTAGGGTAGCACCGATAAATTCGGCACAACCATCTTGACGCATCTTTTTCGCCCGCTTTTCGTTAGCAAATCCTCCACATAGCCCCCGCTATGCGTCCGGTTTGCTGCCTCAATCGGACAAAAAATCTACGCCAATCTGGCAGACCTCATTTTATCAGTGATTCCCTAGGATTCGCTCAGGGAATCACACGGCGTTGGCTACAGGCAGACACGCTGCGTATGCGCGAACATATAGCGAAAGAAAGGAGGGCAGTCCATGAAGAATATCTTGGTCGTCAAACTCAGTGCGATCGGCGATGTGATTCATGCGCTGCCCGTTTCCTATGCCATCAAGGAGACCTATCCCGATGCGCATCTGACGTGGGTGGTCGAGCCGCCTGCCTATCCTCTGCTTGAGGGAAATCCGTACATCGATGAGCTCATCCTCTTTGAAAAGGCGAAGTTCCGCAGCATCGCCGGATTCCTCCGTGAATATCCGCCCCTGCGCCGCCGTCTGCGCGCGCGCCGCTACGATGTCTCGCTCGATCTGCAGGGACTCTTCAAGTCGGCAGCGATCGTCTATACGGCGGGGGCGAGGGAGCGCGTCGGCACGGCAAATATGCGCGAGGGCGCGGACCGTGTGAGCCGCCCCGTGCGCGGGCCGCACGCACAGGGACACATCGTCGAGCGCTATCTCGACGTGGCACGCGCCATCGGCTGTCGTGTGGATGCGGTGCGCTTTCCCATCACCGTCTCGGATCGTGACCGCATGGCGGCAGAGACGCTGCTGCAGCGCGAGGGGGTGCCGGAGGGGCGCGCGTTTGTCGCCTTTGCCGTTGGGGCGAACTGGCCGAACAAGCGCTGGCCGGCGGAGCATTTCGCCGCGCTCGGCGACCGTCTCTATGAGGCGCATATCGTTTCCGTGCTCGTCGGCGGTGGGCATCTCGATGTGACGATTGCCGCCGACATCATGGCGGCGGCGCGGATCCCGCCCGTGAATCTCGTCGGGCGGACGAACCTCAAGCAGCTCGCACATCTCTTTACGCGTGCCGCGCTCGTCATCGGCGGCGATACGGGACCCGTACATCTCGCTGCGGGGCTCGGACGGCCGACCGTTATGCTGATGGGGCCAACGGATGCGAACCGCAACGGCCCGTACGGGCAGCAGGAGCATGCCATCGAGGTGGATCGCTCCTGCCGCGGCTGCTGGAAACGCGCCTGCCCGAAGGGACTCGACTGCCTCGCGCTGATCACAGTAGATGAGGTGGAGAAGAAGATTACGGACGTTCTGCATGCTGTTGTGTCATGACAGACGAACGGACATGGGGGGAAAGAGTTGTATCAAAATATTCTCGTCATCCACCTCATGCACCTCGGGGATCTCATGCTCGGCACGCCCGTGCTCGCCGCCCTGCGTCAGCAGTATCCTGCGGCGCGCATCACGCTCCTCGCGGACAAGAAGCTCGCGGATGTCGTCGTCATGAACGAGCATCTCGACGAATGCCTCCTGATCGACAAGAAGGGCGCAGACGGCGGCATCCTCGGCATCCTGCGCTATGCGATGCGCCTGCGGAAAAACCACTACGATCTCGTCATCAACCTCCACCGCAACGAGCGTTCTTCGGCGCTCGCCGCGCTCAGCGGCGGACGGCGCATCGTCGGCTACGCAAAGCCCGGCTTCTCCCTCGCCTTTGACCATGTCAGCCCGAGTCAGAATCAGGTGATGCACGAGGTGCACTCGCACTATGCGGCACTGCGCGCGGCGGGCGTGCTCGATGCGGACGGGACGGCGGGGCTCGAGATGTGGATTCCGCCTGCCGCGGCAGAGGAGGCAGAGCGCCTCTGGAGGGAGCACTTCGCCCCGACCGACAAGGTGATCGCCATCAACATCGGTGCGAGCTGGGCGACCAAGCGATGGATTGATGCGTACTTCGCCGTCGTGGCTGACACCTATCTCCGACGCGGCTATCACATCGCCGTCATGGGCGGCCCGATGGATATGGAGATGGTGGAGGAATGCCGTGCCCGCATGGAGGAACGCGAGCATCCGCACCTCCATATCTTTACGGGGAAGGTCAGCCTCGGCGTGCTCGCGGGAATCCTCTCCCGCTGCATCCTTTTCATCACGACGGACTCGGGGCCAATGCATGTCGGCGTCGCAATGCACGTCCCCGTGATCTGTATGTTCGGCTCGTCGCCGATTCCCGGGTTCTACCCCTACGATGCACGGAGCATCTCCGTCCGCGCGCCCGTCTCATGTCATCCGTGCCGCATCCACGAGTGCCCGCTCGCAGGAGAGGAGCACATGATGTGCATGAAGCGGATGCCGCCTGACCTCATTTTGCAGTATGCCGATCAGATCCTGTGCGAGGAGGGCGAGCGTCCCGCGTGCGAACTGCCCGCACCGACGGATTTTGAGACGCGGGTGGTGGAGATGGCAGACGGGCATTTTGCCCTCGCACCGCGCGGAGCGGCAGGGCGGGTCGTTCGTTCGAGTTTACCGCAGAGCAGATAGGAGCATTTTCATGGATATGGAAAAAATCCGCAGCGTCGTTGCCGAAAAGAGCGCGCGCAGCAACATCCTCGTCGTCGGCGATGTCATGCTCGACAAGTATTATACGGGAGAGGTGACGCGCATCTCACCCGAGGCACCGGTGCCGATCACCCACGTGACGGGGACGCGCGAGACGCTCGGCGGGGCGGCAAACGTCGCGCACAACCTGGCGCTCCTTGGGACGAACGTCAGCATCGCGGGCTATGTCGGCAGGGATCCGCACTGCGACAGTCTGCTGGATAAATTCAAATCGCGCGGCATTGACTATGCGGGGCTCGTCCATACGGAGCGTCCGACGACGACGAAGATCCGCATCATTGGCGGGCATCAGCAGATGATGCGGCTGGACTTCGAGGATGTAAAGCCCATCGACGGCGCAGACGCGGAGCAGTACCTCGCCTACATTGATCAGAAACTGAACGAGAGCATGGACTGCGTCATTATCTCGGACTATGGCAAGGGCGCATGCACGGAGTACGCCTGCCAGCACATCATCCATGCGGCGCACGATCACGGCGTTCCCGTCATCGTCGACCCGAAGGGGCCGCAGTGGGCGAAGTACAAGGGCGCGGACTACGTGACGCCGAACCTGAAGGAGATCAACGAGATCCTCCTGGAGCCGATCGTCAACGAGAACGGCGCGGCGGAGCGTGCGGCACACTATGCCATACGCAAGTTCGGCGTGAAGAACGTCATCCTGACGCGCTCGGCAAAGGGTATCTCGCTCATCCACGGGCAGGCGGCCGTCCACATCCCGACGCGCGCACAGGAGGTATTCGATGTCTCGGGTGCGGGCGACACGGTGATCGCCGTCTTCGGGCTCGCCCTCGCAGGCGGGCTGAAGCCCGAGGACGGCGCGGCACTCGCCAACCTCGCGGCGAGCGTCGTCGTCTCGAAACTCGGTACGTATGCCGTGAGCCGTGAGGAACTGCTCCGCGTGCTCGATTGGCAGGAAGGGGAAGATCTATGATTATCGTTACCGGCGGTGCCGGCTTTATCGGCAGCAACATCGTCCATGCGCTGAATGCGCGCGGCTATCGCGACATCCTCATCGTCGACGATCTGGAGGACGGCGAGAACTACAAGAATCTGCGCGGCCTCCATTTCATCGACTATCAGCACAAGGACGACTTTCTCCACCTCGTCGAGGAGGGTGACTTCGACGGGACGGACATCGACGCGATCTTCCATGAGGGCGCATGCTCGGATACGATGGAGTATGACGTCAACTATATGATGAAGGTCAATTACTCCTACTCCAAGGCGCTCCTGCACTTTGCGATGGGGGCGCGCATCCCGTTCTTCTACGCCTCCTCAGCCTCGACCTACGGCGGCGGGGCACATGGCTTCACCGAGGGGGATGCGTGTGAGGACGCACTCAATCCCTATGCGTTCTCGAAGCTCGCATTCGACCGCTATGTGCGGCAGGTCATCCCCGAGGCACGCAGCCCCATCGTCGGCCTGCGCTACTTCAACGTCTATGGTCCCCAGGAGCATCACAAGGGCAAGATGGCGTCGATCTTCTATCAGCTCTATCATCAGATTCTCGATGTGGGCGAGGCGCGTCTCTTCCGTGGGACGGACGGCATCGAGGACGGCGAGCAGCGGCGCGACTTTGTCTATGTCGGCGACGTCGTGCGCGTCAACCTGCATTTCTTTGAAAATGGCGGGGAGAGCGGCGTTTACAACTGCGGCACAGGTACGGCACATACATATAACGAGGCGGCACATGCCGTGATCGCCGCACTCGGCAAGGGGCAGATCGTCTACCGCGATTTCCCCGAAGTGCTGCGCGGCAAGTATCAGAACTACACACAGGCGGATACGACAGCGCTGATCGCCGCGGGCTATACGGGCGGCTTTACCCCCATGGAGCAGGCGGTGAAGGAATACTGCGACTTCCTGAATGCGGGCGGCTACTTCTCCTATGCCGAATAAGGCCATTTTCTTCGACCGCGACGGGACGCTCAATGTCGATGTGCACTACCTCCACGATCCCGCGGAATTCGCGTGGACGGAGGGGGCGGTCGAGGCGATCCGCTGGGCGAACGCACACGGCTTTCTTGTCATTGTTGTCACGAACCAGAGCGGTATCGCGCGCGGCTATTACGGTGAGGATTCTGTTCGCCGCCTGCATGACTGGATGAATGCTGAGCTTGCGCAGCATGGTGCGCATATTGATGCGTTCTACTATTGCCCGCATCATCCTGAGGGGCGCGTGCCGGCGTATACACGGGTGTGTGGCTGCCGCAAGCCTGCGCCTGGGATGCTCCTGCGTGCGATCACGGAGCACGATATTGACCCCGCCGCATCGCTGATGATCGGCGATGCGGCGCGTGACGTCATGGCAGCAAAGCAGGCGGGGGTGCGCGGCGTGCGCTATGTGGGCGGGAGCCTCGCGGACTGTGTGCGGGAGGCGCTGGCATCGTAGCGATGGTAACATACAGAGAAAGCGAAGATGGTCTGTAATATGCTGCAGAAACTCAAGGGAACTCCTGTTATACGGCTCCATACGTGGGCATTCTATCTGCTCTGCGGGTTTGGACTTTTTAGTAGTGTTTCGACTACGGTTACCAGTATTTTTCTCAGCCTGCTCACGGCGCTGCTTCTCTTCCGCTTGTGGGTGAAGCATGATGACTGGCAAGATGCGCTGCCCGATGGGCAGCTTTGTCTGGCACTTTTGCTGCTGATGGGAGCAGTCGTTTTGTCTTCTTTTTTTTCCAGCGATATCCTGCATAGTTTGCGCGTATTCAGTCATCAGTATGGAACGCGTGCGGTCGGACTATTTGCTGTCCTACTGATGATTCGACAGCGAAAACAGCTGATTTGGATTGCGGTCTGTATCGGCATTTCACTCTTCATCAACGATGTGGCTGTTGTCTTTCAAGGTGTCGTGCAGGGTGATTATCGGGCCGTCGGATTTTCTTCCTATATGACAGTGGGAGGAATCCTCTCCATGCTGCTCCCTGCCCTGCTCCTTCTTTCGCTCGGTGATCATCTTGATGTACGCTGGCGCACCCTTGCAGCAGGCTCATTCCTCCTTGGCTGCGGGGCTTTGCTGTACAATGGTACGCGCGGAGCATGGCTTGCTGTTCCCGTTGCCATGTGTCTTTGTACTGTCGTTTTCGTCCGTCAAAAGAGGCGGTTTGTTATCGGTGTGGTCGTTGCGTTGAGCGTGTTTGCAGGAATCTTTATGATGTCGCCGTCACTCTCGTCACGGTTTGTCTCCATCGGCGATACACATAATCAAAGTAACTCAGAGCGCTTTCTTCTTTGGACAAGTGCCTATCACATGTTCGTAGATCATCCGTTGTTTGGCGTTGGGTTTGCCGAGTTTCAGACATCATATCATAGGGAATACGTTTCCCCCGAGGCAAAGGAACCTTGGCTGGCACATGCCCACAGCAATGTAATGCATATGCTTGCAGAGTGTGGAGGAGTTGGTCTTCTCGCTCTGCTATTCTTCTGGTATACGTTCCTATCCTATGGATTCCGCACATGGATGGCAACCCGTCATATTGCGGCACTGCTTATACCTGCCATTCTTCTGGGACTCATTCTGCAGGGACTGACGGAATACAATATGGGGAATGCCGCGGTGATGAAGCTGTATTGGGTACTAATGGGGCTCTGTCTGCAATGGCTGCGTCTGGATCACTATGCGCCGGCATAATATAGGGGAGGGGAGACGGGTGAGACTTGCCGTTATCATTCTTACACATAACGAGGAACATCACATCGAGGCGTGCATTCAGAGTGCATCGTTTGCTGATGAGATCCTTGTGATCGACGATATGAGCACGGACCGTACGGCAGAACTGGCACAGAGCCTCGGCGCACGTGTTGTCACGCACCCTCTCGCGGGAGATTTCGCGGGTCAGCGGAACTTTGCCCTGACGCAGACGGATGCGGACTGGGTACTCTATGTGGATGCGGATGAGCGCGTGAACGAGGGGACAGAGGCGGAGCTTCGCCGCATTATGGCGGCAGATGTACGTGCTGTGTACGAGATCAAACGCATCAACGTCGTCTTTGGACAGCGTATGTGTTGCGGCGGGCATCGCCCCGACTACCCTCGGCGATTTTTTCCGCGCGATGCAGTGCACTGGACAGGGCTGGTGCACGAGCGTACGGAGTCTGAACTCCCCGTACGCCGTATGGGAGGGAGCCTCCTGCACCATACATACGAAAGCTGGGAACAGTATTTTCAGAAGTTCAATCAATATACAACACTCATGGCAGAACGGCAGCATAGAGAGGGGCGGCACGCGTCCTTCCTGAAAATTCTCCTTGATCCGCCGTTTGCCTTTTTTCGCTACTATATCCTGCAGTGCGGCTTTCTCGATGGGCGGATTGGTTTTATTCTCGCCATGTTTCACGGTTTCTATACGATGGCGAAGTATGTGAAACTGCATGATTTGACCATGAACGGGGATAGGAACGTATATGAAGATCGCCATATTTGAAAATATCATGACGCCGGGAGGACATGAGGTCGACTTTGACCGCATTCTTACGGAAGAACTGCGGGCTCTTGGACATGAGGTCGTGTTCTATGTGCCGGAGGGGTTTCATTTTGGTATGGATTACCATACGGACGTTCACTATCTGCCAGGTGCATCGGTCTCCTATACAAACGCACGCGGGATTCGCAAACTCCTCCGCTCTGTCCGCCGGGAACGCAGACGCTTCGGTTGGTATCGCGCTCTCTATGAGGAGGCACAGAGGGGGGCGTTTGATGCGCTGATTGTTCCTACCTCCACCTATCGTTATCTTCGCGCACTGCGTCGAAGCGTTCTGCGTCGATCACCTGTTCCGGTCATCTTTATTCAGCACGGCATCAACCCAAGCGAGGCTCCCAAATTTTTTAGTGCGGCAGATGTTTTGGCGAAATATCCAAATATCCGCCCCGTCGTGCTGACGTTTGGAGACGAGCTCTTTGGCGAACGGAGAGCGAATGTGCACCTGATGCCGCCGCCGGCGTTTGTCCCGCGCGATGTAGAGCACGGACAATATGCCCCGATACGGTCAGATGAAGCGATAACCATTGGCTTCTTTGGTCAATTTCGCCGGGAAAAACGCCTTGAGGATCTTCTGAAAGTGTATCTGGCGGGGAATTATACGCGTCCCGTCAAATTGCTCGTGCAGGGATCGACCATGCACGAGGAGGATGCGGCAGAGTTTGAGCGCATTATCTCCTGCTATGAGGGAAAAGGCATTACGTTCCTGCATCGTGGGCTGATCGGAGCCGAGTGGCAGCGTGCAATCATGCAGGTGGATGCACTGCTTTTGCCGTACTCTGCACCGCGGTATCGGTATCATTGGGGGGCAATGCTCTTTACGGCGATTGGTTTTCAGAAGCCGGTTCTTACGAGTGACGATATGAATCCTGAGGTGTTTGCTGCATACGCCATCGGGGAGACGTTTCCCAGCGGCGATATGGACGCCCTTCGGAAAACACTGGAGCGTTTTATTAATGAGTACGATGTGCGTGCGCCGCAATGGCATAAGGCACTCAGTGATGCCGCCGCAGTCTATGCACCATCACGTTTCGCCGCGCGCATCGCAGCTGTTGCTGGAGGGGAAGATAAGGACAGGGAGCCGATATGATCACTGAGATCTATGATGTTGCGCATCGCGCCTATCGTTTTCATATCTTGCGAGAGCGCCATCGCGCTCTCGTCTTTATGGTACGCGGGCTGCTGCATCGGCGGCAGCTGCGTGAGCTCTATGAGTTCTTCCAAGAGACAGAGGTGCGCAGAGCCCTCTATGCGCGCAATCCATTTCCCCTCGAACAGGCAACGCGCGCCTTTTTTTATGCAGGCTCGACGGTGCGTATGCGGGTGAAACTCATCCAAGAGCACTATGCTTATCTTGAGCAGAAGTTAGAACCTACGGCATTTGTATCGCTTGGTTATGATACGGCATACGAGATTTGGCGCACGCCAGAGACGGATATGACATGGCATGCGTATCTGAAGTTTGAACCCGGACAGCGCAAGGAGGGGCTGCTCTCCGTGATGATGGACGTGGATGGGGAGCATCTCTATCAGATCATCTTCTGGATCGAGCAGAGAGACGATCAGCCGACGTTTGTGATCGGAGCGATGCAGGGACCGAACACAGAGAACGCGCAGGACTTCGTCCGTGAGATGACGAAGCGCGCCCATCGTTTCCGCACGAAGAATCTGATCCTCTATATGACGCAGGCTGTGGCACGTGCGCTCGGCATAAAACGTATGCTTGCTGTCTCGAATGCAGGCTACTACGCTAACAACCACGTCCGCCTTGACCGCAAGCTGAAGACGGATTTCGGCGCATTCTGGGAGGAGGTTGGCGGATGGGAGACGGACGATCGCCGCTTCTACGAGCTTCCGCTCGTCTATCCACGCAAGACGATGGAGGAGGTTCCGACGCGAAAGCGTGCGGTCTATCGGCGGCGGTTTGCATTTCTTGATGCATTGGATGAGGAAATAGAGACGTCGATGGGGCGGTTGCTTAAAGATGTGGGGGAGAAGACATGATGTTGGATACCTTGAAAGATAAGATGGCATATCGCCTGACAGACTACAGAGATAAGATACAGTTCTATATCGATCTGTACAGTTACTGCAGCAATATCAAGCTAACGGATTGGCAGTCACAGTGTCCTCCCGTTGCTATTCCTAAGGTCATTCATTATTGCTGGTTTGGGTGCGGAGAGTACTCTTCGCTGATCAAAAAATGTATGGCAACATGGGAGCGTGTATTGCCGGATTATGAATTTGTTCTCTGGAATGAGGATAACTTCCCCATTGAAAAATATCCTTTTGCACAGGAGGCGTACGACAAGAAGAAATATGCCTTCACTTCGGATGTTGCACGGCTCGCTGCCTTATATGAACATGGCGGAATTTACCTTGATACAGACATCGAGATGCTGAAATCATTCGACCCGTTTTTATCGCACCGCGCATTTACCGGATTTGAGACCTATGGCAATGTCCGCGCACGGATCCAGTCGGGTGTAATGGGGGCAGTCCCGCATCACCCTTGGATCGAGCTGCTTTTACGATGGTATGAAGGAAAGCACTTTAGCGGATACGCAACATTTATGCCAAATACACGAATTATTTCCAAGATTATTGGACGTTATTATCGTGTAAAGCTGGATGGACAGCCGATGGTTCTGGATGGTGATGTTCATATTTATCCTGCGGCATATTTCTGTCCCGGTAAACAGGCATCAGAACAGAGTTGTTGCATACATCATTTTATCGGTTCTTGGTTCGACTAATGTGGTAAACAGAAAATAACACCCAACGGAGTCATTTACATCCGTTGGGTGTTTATCGTATATAAATTGGAAGAGATCGTCCCGTATCTTCTGTCTCAGATTCAGGAGCTGTCCTTCCTGCTCTGCATCATTCCTTTTCCCTTGTCGCGGGCGGCGTCCCCTGCACGCTCTCCACATTCAGCCCCGGTGTGATGCCGCGTGTGTAGCGGCGCTCCATGCGGTCGTGGACATGGGCGTATTTCGCCGTGACCTTGGGGCTGCGCTGGCGCAGGGTTTCCTGTACGACGCGCAGATCCTTGGTCTCCTGATAGAGGTTCGTGCCGCAGCTGTGGCGGAAGAGGTGGCAGGCGTAGCCGGGCTGCTTGAGCCCCGCCTCGGTGAGTGCCTTGTTGATGACATAGCGGATGCCGACGCGCGAGATGCGCCCCTTCGGGTTGTTGTTCGCGCAGGAGATGATGGTCGGCGTGAGGCGGCTCTCAGGCGGGACGGCGCCGCGCGTCTCGATGTATGCGCGCAGGATGCCGAAGGTCTCCTCGCAGGGGTAGATGATGCCCGCGTGTCCCTTACCGCGGATCTCGATGCGCCCGCGCTGCCAGTCGATGTCCTCGTCGGAGAGGCGCATGACTTCGACGACGCGCAGACCCTCGACCCCCATGAGGTAGACGATGAGGAGGTTGCGCAGACGGCGCAGCTCGTTCTTGTCGGCGGCGAGCCCCTCGCAGATCTCCTTGATCTGATCGACGGTGAGATACTTATAGTCCTCGTCGAGGTGCTGCGGGTTGCGCAGCTGGAGGTCGGCGCAGGGATTCTCGGCGATGAAGGAGAGCCGCTGGGCGACCTTGTAAAAGGCGCGGATCGCCGCGCCCTTGATCATGAGGGTGGCAGCACTGTAGCCGCGCGTCCGCATCTCCTCCATGTAGACGCGAATCTGGTAGTCGTGCATGTCGTTTAGCGGATGCAGCCCCTGTTCCATGCACCAGTGGAGAAAGAGGCGGATGGCGAGCTCATACGTGTCGCGCGTGTCCGACGTCGGTGCGCCGCCCGCGATGTAGCGCGGGAGGTACTCGTAGAAATGTGCGATAAAGAACTCCGGTGTAATGGCGTCCTGCCGCACGCTGATGGACGGCGCATCCATGCGGCGCACAGCTGCGGGCGCATTCTCCCCGCGCCGCGCGGGAACGCCCATCTCCTGCGTGCCGCCGCTGCGGTATGCGCGATTTCCTGCCAAAAATGTCACCTCTTTCCACAGACCACGAGCATCAGTGTTTTTTGCGGAACTCTGCCATGAACGCGGCGAGCGCCTCGACGCCCGCAAGGGGCATGGCGTTGTAGATGGAGGCGCGCATGCCGCCGACGCTGCGGTGTCCCTTGATGCCGCCGAGGTTGTGTTCCTTTGCCTCGGCAACGAATGCCGTTTCGAGTTCCTCGGTCGGCAGGCGGAAGGTGACGTTCATGCGCGAGCGGCTGCCCTTGTCGGCATGCCCGCGGTAGAATCCGTCGGAGCTGTCGATGGCGTCGTAGAGGAGCGCCGCCTTCTTTGCGTTTGCCTCGCCCATGGCGGCGAGGCCGCCGCGCTCTTTGATCCAGCGGGCGACTTTGCCGACGATGTAGATGGCAAAGACGGGCGGGGTGTTGTAGAGGGAGTCGTTTTTCTGGAAGGTGCTGTAGCGCAGCATGGTCGGCAGCTCGGCAGGGGTGTTCGCGAGGAGCTCCTTTTTCGCGATGTTCAGCACGACGCCGGCGGGGCCGAGGTTCTTCTGCACGCCTGCATAGATGAAGTCGTAGGAGGAGAAGTCCCACGGGCGCGAGAGCATGTCGGACGACATGTCGGCAAAGAGGGGAACGCCGTTTGTCTGCGGCGTGTAGTGGTACTCTGTGCCGTAGATGGTGTTGTTGAGGCAGATGTGGAGGTATGCCGCGCCCGGCGCGATGTTCAGCTCGTCCTGACGCGGGACGCGGACGTAGTTTTCCTCCTTGGTGGAGGCGGCGACGGTGCCGACGCCGAGTTTGACTGCCTCCTCGTATGCCTTCTGGGAGAAGGAGCCGGAGAGGGCGTAGCTGCCGGGGCGCGATTCGGCGGCGAAGTTCAGCGGGATGAGGGCGAAGGTCTGGCTGGCACCGCCGGCGGTAAAGATGATGTCATAGTCGTCGCCGAGGCCCATCAGTTCTTTGATGTCCGCCTTGGCCTGCTGGTGTACTTCGTCGTAGGCAGGGGCGCGGTGGCTGATCTCGAGGATGGACATGCCTGTGCCGTGGAAGTTGAGCAGCTCGCTCTGGACTTCTTTCAGGATGTCCTCGGGCAGGACGGCGGGGCCGGGGTTAAAGTTATAGATGCGTTCGTTCATTTTGTGTCTCCCTCTATATCCTATCATTTCCATTGGGCGCCCCCTCCGTCACGCTGGCGCGTGCCGCCTCCCCCGTTGCGACGGGGGAGGCGAAGGAAGCAGTATTCGATCAGTCGCCGGTTTCCACAGCGTTTGCCCGCGTCATGCGGATCTGGGCGACGCGCGCGCGATCCATCTGCAGCACCTCGAAGGTGTAGTCCTCCCATGTGCAGGTTTCGCCGACGGTAGGGATGCGGCCGATCTGGGCGGTGACGAAGCCGCCGAGGGTGTGAAAGTGGTCGTGATCCTCGTCGGGGAGTTCGTCGATGCCGAATTCCTCCTTGAACTCGTCGATGGGGAACAGTCCGTCAAAGATCCATGTCTGCGCCTTCTCCGCCCCGGTGCGCGTGCCCGTGGGCGCATCCTCATCCGCGCTGCCGATGATCTCGCCCATGATGTCGTCCATGGTGATGAAGCCGACGACGCCGCCGTACTCGTCGAGGACGACGGCCTCGTGGATGGCACCGCTGCGGAATTTTTCGAGGACGCGCAGCCCCTCCATGGTGCGCGGGACGAAGAGCGGCTTGCGGATGTAGTCCGTGATGTCGATCTCCGTCCCGTCGAGTGCCGCGTCGAGCAGCTCCTTGGCGTAGACCACGCCGCGGAAGTCGTCGAGGTTCTCATAGGCGACGGGGAATACGTCGTGCGCCTCTGCGCGGACGATGCGCAGCTGTTCGGCGCGGGGCTCCGCGAGGTCGACCCAGGCGATCTGGGTGCGCGGCGTCATGAGCGCCGAGGCGGTCTGATCGCTCATGTGGAAGATGCGGTCGACCATGTCCTGCTCGGTCTTTTCAAATGTACCGTCCTCCGTGCCCTGCTCCATGAGATCCTTGACCGCGTCCTCCGTGGCGGAGACGCGGTTCTCCGGGTTGATGCCGAAGATGAGCAGGATGCCGCGCGAGATGGAGATGAGCGCAGCACTCGGCAGCGCGGTGAGCTGCGTGAGGAGGGCGATGGTGCGGTGTTTGCGCAGAAGCATCGCCTCGGGGTTCTGGAGGGCGATCTGTTTCGGCAGAAAGTCGCCAAAGAGCAGGGTGAGCGTCGTCATGATGAGGACGCTGAGGACGAGAGCGGCGGCGTAGACCTCCATGCCCGGGAGGAGCCGCGTGAGCACCCTGCTGAAAATCGGCAGGGCAAAGAGCCCGATGCCGAGCCCCGTAAAGAGACTCATGCAGGTGACGCCCGCCTGCGCCATGGCGATGGGGCGGTCGGCGTGCTCTAGGAGGGCAAGCGCCTCGGCCGCACCCGCTTCGCCGCTTTCGGCGAGACGCTCAAGACGCCCGCGATGGGAGGCCGTGAGCGCAGTCTCGATCTGGGCAAAGTAGGCGTTTGCCATGAGGGCGACGACGAGCAGGAAAAGACAGAGAGCGTCGGATAAAGGACTGTCCAAGAGTTGATGCAGCTCCTTTCAAATGTTGATGCGTTGCTTGACACTGCCGTCGATGCGAACACCATGCTGCGCAGGAAAACGCAGCGGAGCGTTGGCACTGGCGTATGGTGCCGTCATACGATACGTGCCCCTCATTCTACCACAAGATGAAGGAAATGTCATTGGGGCCTATGCGGGGGAACCTCTATATCCGTCAGCCCGAAGTATTCCATCGCACCGTCCTTCGTGACGCCGTTGTCCCAGTCCTCGTAGTAGACGTGACGCAGGGCGCGGCGCGTGTTCTCGATGCGCGGGAAGTGAACGACGGTCTCGCCGCGTGCGCGGGCGGCCTCGATCTGTGCGATCCGTGCCGCGTCCTCTATCCCCATCTCGTGTGTGAGGAGGAGCGCCGCCGCGCCCGTATAGGCGAGGAGGAGGAACGCCGCCGTGCGCAGCAGGCGGCCTGCCCGGGGGGAGAATTCGCTGCGCACCGATGGATCATTCAGCAGGGCGAGCAGTGCCGCGACGCACATGGCGGTGGAACTGAATGTGGCACGTCCCGGGAAGGTCGGCGCGGCGATCATGACGAGATTGTTACAGAGGCCGAGCCCGATGAGGCATGCGGCGTAACGCGCGGCGGGAGAGGCGCGCAGCACCTCGCACCAAGAGACCTGCTGCGCAGCGTCGCGGATGGAGGCCTTCGTCAGTCCCAGCAGCGCTTTCATGCGATGGTAGCAGAGCAGAATCACGAGCCAGTAGATCGCCATCTCCTCGAAGCCGTTCATGACATTCGTGAAGAGGAAAATGGTCTTTGGTCTGGTCTGCCCGAGCGGCGTGAGTACCCCCGCGATGACTGTGTCGCGGATGGCGGCCGCGACCCATCCGCCCGTAAAATAGGAGACGGTGAGCAGCAGAAGCAGGCTCCAGAGCACTGCAGAGGCCGCGGTGATGCCGCCTTTGTCAAACGCCGCGACATGTTTTTTTCTGGCGTAGAGGATGAGCGATCCATCTCGCTCTACCGGCAGCCCAGACAGACGGCGCTGGCAGAGACGATATGCCGTGTATATGAGCAGCAGGACGGGCAGGAGGTAGAGCAGCATCTCGCCCTGCCCCGCGATCTGATTGCCAAGGTGGATGAGGATGCCCTTGTCCGCGCCCTGTGCGTCGTAGCGGACGTAGTTGCCGGGCGCGGCGACGAGCCCGATGAGCCCCGCGAGTGCGCCGACGGCACCCGTGAGCATCCACGGTGCGAACGCGCCGTGCCGCCGCGCATAGAGCGTGCAGCCAAGCGCGAGGAGGGTCACGGTCACGGCGAGGTTCTCGATCGACCAGCCCGCGAGTATGCCGAGGAGGAACATCGGCAGGATCGCCCACGCATGACGCGCCCGCTGTCTATCCCCCAGCGCTTTCAGCGTGAGATTGTACGGCAGGAGAAAGAGAAAGGCGGGCACCGCCGACCAGAGATAGACCGTCGAGCCGCTTTTCCACACGGCGACCTCGCCAAAATGCGGCAGAGAGAGCCAGAGGAGGAGTGCCGCCAATGCAAGCAGCCCCGGCGTCCGGGTGAGTGCGGCAGAGCGGCGTGCGTGCATCATGACGAGCACGGAGAGCGCGAGGAACATGAGCGCGTTCGCCGCGTCAAAGAGCGGCTTGCCGAGCCAGAGGAAGAGGTCGAGACAGAACACCGTGACCATGCGCCCGCCGTGCAGGAGATAGTGCTGCATGGCGGAGGAGAGGACATCGGAGAGCGATGCGATGGGCACGCCCGTCTTCCAGACCATCAGATAGTCGTAGTCGTCGCGGTGAAGGGGCATCCAGTGATTGAGCGCGAGCATAAAGGCAAAAATGGCGGTGGCTGTGAGTGCCGTCGCGCCGTATCGGTGCCCTCCGTCATTCGCCTGTGTCAATGTATCTCCTCCTTGCCAACGTTGCATTGTCAAATTTCTCCCCGTCCAGCTCATCGATCAGATAGCATGGCCGCTGCTTGCTCTCCGTAAAGACGCGCCCGAGGTACTCGCCGATGATGCCGAGCGAGAGCAGCTGCACGCCGCCGAGAAAGAGCAGGACAGTCATGAGCGTCGGATAGCCCGCCACGGGGTCGCCGTAGACGAGCGCATCGACGAGCACGACGACCATGTAGCAGAGCGCGAGCGCGGAGACGATGAGCCCGAGCACCGTCGTCAGGCGCAGCGGCGCGGTCGTAAAGGACGTGATCCCCTCGACGGCGAGCGAGAGCAGCGCGAGATAGCTCCACGTCGTCTTGCCCGCCGCACGCGGCTGCACCTGAAAGGGGATCTCCTTTTTCTTGAACCCCACCCACGTAAAGAGCCCCTTCGTAAACCGCTGATTCTCGCGCAGCAGGCGCAGCGCCGCGACGCAGCGATGATCGAGCAGGCGAAAGTCGCCCACGTCGCGCTGCAGGGTAAAGCGGCTGACCGCCTGCATGGAGCGGTAGAAGAAATTCGCCATCGTGCGCTTGAGGAAGGTCTCGTCCTTCCGATCCGTGCGCTTGCCACAGACATCGTCGTAGCCCGCGCGCCACGCCGCAACCATCGCCGGGATGAGGGCGGGCGGATGCTGCAGATCCGCGTCCATGATGAGCACGGCGTCACCGTCCGCAAAGTCGAGCCCTGCCATCATCGCGGGCTCCTTGCCGAAATTGCGCGTAAAGCTGAGATAGCGGACATTGTCGTGTGCGTCGGCGAGCGTGCGAATCGCGTCGAGCGTCCCGTCGCGGCTGCCGTCGTCGATGAAGAGATAGGAAAAGACGCAGTCCTCGACAGCAGCAGTTGCTGCCGTCACCGCCTCGTAGAAACGCTGTATGACCTCCGCCTCGTTGTAGCAGGGCACGATGATGGTGATCTTGTCCATGTGCCCTCCTTACTGTGCCAGTGCCTGAAAGTTGACGATATCCGCCCCCTTCGCCGCGAGCGCCGCGCGCACCTCGGGGGCGCAGGCGGCGACGAGCTCCGCCGCGAAGTCATGCTGCCAGCGGCAGTCACGGATGAGCGTATTGCTGTCCGTACCGGGATGGAGCATGACCTCCGTCGTGCCGTCCGCGAGCTGTGCGGCGATCTGTGTGAGGGCGGCGGTATCAACCGCCTCACCCGCGACGATGCCCGCGAAGTGATCGGGGACGGCGATGCCGCGCCGCCGCGCCTTTGCCGCCGCACGATGCGCGAGGGCAGCGAGCCCCGCGCGCCCGATGAACTGTCCCACGCCGCCGAACTGTCCCGCAAAGAGCGGCGCGTAGGGCGCACGCATGGCGGGGATATGCGCCGCCACGCAGAGGTCGAGCGCGACGTCAATGACGCCGGGCAGGACGTGCATGTGCTGATGGCTGTCGGCGTGCGTCGGGCGGATGCCCGCCGCTGTGACGCGGCGCAGCTGTGCGCCGAGCTCGGCACGCACCTCATCCATGCTGACCCTGCCGCGCAGCACGCGCACGGTCAGCGCTGTGTGGTCGGGGACGAACCTGCCCTCTGCCGTGACGAGCGTCGGGATCTCTGCGGGCGGCAGGACGGGCGCAGCGTCGACGAGCGTGAGGTGGATGCCGACCCCGAGCGCGGGTGTCCGCACGGCCAGCTCCGCCGCATCTGCGAATGCCGCGCCGCCTGCCATGATCGTTGCAGAGCGCAGCATGCCCTCCTGCACGGCTGTTTCGACCGCGCGGTTGATGAGCACGTGCCGCCCGAAGTCGTCCGCATTGATGATAATCTGTTTCAAGTCTGCTATCCTTGTGCTTTCCCTATTTTGCTGATCGTTCTATAAAACCCTAGTGCAACGGTGCTTCACGGCAATCCCTAGCGGAGCAGGCGGGAATAGTGTGCGACCCGCCCACTGCGGATTTTATTCATTCAAGCGCAGCGCGTTTGGAATCCGCAGGTATTTAGGCGGACGAGCACACGACCGCCTGCAGGCAAGGGAGCTGCCGTGAAGCGCGGAAACATCACCAGCGATCCCAGCCGCCCGTACCGATCACGATGTCGCCGTGGATGCGCGGGGATGTGCCGGCACTGCGCGGGTCGGGCACGACGGCGCAGACGAGGACGTTCGTGTCCTTCAGCCCCGCCGCGACGAGGACGGCGCGGTCCCGCAGCTCCTTATACGTCTTGCGGTCGATCTCGGCGGTCAGCTCCTCGGACGCGCCCGGCGCGAGCGTATACGTCTGCTGTGCCTGCGTGAACGCCATGCCGTCCGACCAGCGCCAGATCTCGCGCCCCTTTGCATCGAGCAGGGCAAAGTCATAGTTCTGCCCCGTCGGATGCGCGACGGTATACGCCTCCGTGCCCTCGTTGCGCACGGTCAGCTTCAGCAGGAGACGACCGCTCTTTTCGTTCACGGTCAGCTCTTCGGAGAGATCGCCGATGCGCACCCCCGCGTAGGTGTTCGATGCCGCGTGCACCGCGGGCGTGTGCGAGGTCGGTATGCTGATGCCGATGCCTCCGCCGATGCCCGCCTCCGCCGCGGGGGCGAGGGCAGGGGCGAGGAGGGCGGCCGTGAGAAGGGCAGCGAATAGTTTCGTGGGGGTCATGGGTATTCCTTCCGTCAATCCAATTATTTTCATCGTATTCAGGAAGCACTGATAAATTCGGTACGACCATCTTGACGCATCTTTTTCGCCCGCTTTTCGTTAGCAAATCCTCCACATAGCCTCTGCTATGCGTCCGGTTTGCTGCCTCAATCGGACAAAAAATCTACGCCAATCTGGCATACCTCATTTTATCAGCGATTCCTTCACGCAGAAACGCGATTCCTTAGTAATTTCGACAAAAAAGGGCGAATTACCTTTTCTAGGCGGGATTTTTGTAGTAGAATAAATAGAAGCACTGATTATCAGTGGGAAAACCATCAAAGGAGCAAGTACATGGTCGTAGAAATCATCAGCGTGGGCACAGAGCTGCTCATGGGAAATATCGTGAACACAAACGCACAGCACATCGCGCAGAAACTCGCGCACATGGGGCTTGATGCCTACTATCAGACGGTGGTCGGGGACAATCCCGAGCGCCTGCGCGCCGCACTCGATGTGGCGTATACGCGCGGAGACTGCGTCATCACCACGGGCGGTCTTGGCCCGACGAAGGACGACCTGACGAAGGAGATGCTGATCTCCTACTTCGGCTGCACGCCCGTCGAGGACGAGGAGGCGCTGCGCCGTCTGGAGGAGCGCGCGGCAAAGCGCGGCGTCCCCCTCTCGGAGAGCATGCGCAAGCAGGCGACCGTTCCCTCGGGGGCGATGGTCCTGCAGAACGACCACGGCACGGCGCCCGGCGTCATCATCGAGAAGGACGGGCGCGTCTGCATCATGCTCCCCGGCCCGCCGAAGGAGATGAAGCCGATGTTTGAAACGGCGTGTGACGTCTTCCTGCGCAAGCAGAGTGACAAGGCGTTCGTCTCCATGAACATCAAGCTCTACTCCATGGCGGAGCAGGGGTTTCCTGTCGGCGAGGCGCAGGTCGCCGACCGCCTCGGCGCACTCGTTGATGGAGAAAACCCGACGGTGGCGACATACGCGAAGGAGGATGGCTGCCTCGTCCGCGTGACGGCGGCGGCAAAGACGACGGAGGAGGCACGTGCGCTCCTCGTGCCGACGCTCGCAGAGGTCAGAGCGGCGATTGGGGAAGAGCATATCAGATTGGTGGAAGAGGACTAAATGCAGCTGCGATTTTTTCGGCATGGGCTGGGGGTACTCCTTGCCGTTTTTCTTATTGTGAGTATGACACAGGCATCCGCCGCAGGGAAATCTGTGGAGCGTGGTGCGGAGCGGAGCGGCGTACGTACACCGCCTGCGGCAGCACTGCCCTCCTCCGTGCTCCTGCGCTGGGAGCCCTACAATGGTGCGGTACGCTATGAGGTGCGCATCCTCGTGCGCACGGCGGAGGGGCGTATGGTCGAGCAGCAGAAGCTCAGCCGTGTCTATACGACGGGCGTACACATCCCCTTTACAGGGCTTCTGCCGCAGGACGACCTCTACTGGACAGTGCAGCCGCTTGGCTACGACGGCACGCCGATTGCTGCGGCGTCGGCGCCGCAGCCGGTGCGCAAGGCGCTCGCCGACCCGCCTGCGCCCGTCCTCACGGCGGAGTATGACAAGATGGCATACGCGCCGCTCTACCCCGTCTACTCGTGGATCCCGCTCAGCGGGCAGACCCATCATGAGGTCGAGGTCTACCGCCGCGCGGCCGATGGGCGTGATGTTTTCCTGCATACCCTGCAGGCGGGCGAGCAGGATGTCTACGATGACGCACCGTTCACCGTGCCGGGACACTATGTCTACCGCGTTCGCGGCGTGACGACGGCGGGGACGCCGATCTCCGACTGGTCGGCGGGCGGCACATTCGATGTCATCTTGCATACACCGATCGCCGCGATCGGGGACAGCATCACGCATGGTGGCGGGGCGATCACACTGCCGCCCTCCTACACGCTCTATGACTGGGAGACGTACTGCACCGTGCCCGTCAAAAACCTCGGGCACAGCGGCGACACGACAGCGGATATGCTCGCGCGGTTTGACCGCGATGTGCTGCCGTTCGCGCCGCGCGTTCTCATCATCATGGGCGGCGTGAACGACTACCGCTCCGGCGTCTACGGTGCACAGACCGTGCGCAACCTCGCCGCCCTCGGGGAGAAATGCCGCGCGCACGGCATCACGCCGATCTTTCTGACGGTGACGCCGATCCGCCCCGTGTGGATGACGACGCGTATGACGATCATGACGCCGCCCTCGGACTGGATGGATCACCGTGACTACATCAACGACTGGGTGCGTCAGCAGGAGTTCAGCATCGATGTCTCCTCCACGCTTGCGGACGCGAATGGCGAGCTCGAGGCAGCGTACACGACGGATGGACTGCACCCCGACTATATGGGGAAAAATCACATCGGGCAGACGGTGGACGCCTACCTGCGCAGGAATTTCGCTGATGCGGTGGGCGCGGCGGAACGCCGCCTTCGGATTTACAAAGAGACGGGAGAGTAGGGATAGGGCGCACACACTGCGCCGCTTGCTTCCCTATGGCGTATGAGATACAATATAAAAATGATGAAAGGAGCCTCTGTCATGCGACACCTGCGCCGCAGCAGTGCCGCTGTACTACTGATCGTGCTGCTCATGTTCTGTGCATATATGGGTTTCGGATACTGGAAGAAACATACGCCCGAGGCAGCACTTGCACATATCGCCCATGCTGTTGTGGCGGAGGACCGCGTGACCTTCGATCAATACGTCGATACGGATGCCGTCCTTGCGGGGCTCTCTGAGGATGCGGTGGCACTGCTCACGGAGAACATCGACGCCCTGCACACGCGCCATCCGAGCGATTGGTTCTTTCGCCACGATGCCGCCTTTATGGAGCAGTATATGGCGGAGCGGCGCGCGGCGGACATTGCCTTTGTGCGTGCCGCGCTGGACTACTACTTTGACTCCTCGCGTGTACCGATCTCGCGCACAGACGGCACGGCGCGGTGGGCGTCCGACGAGATGCGTGCCTTTGCCGCCGCATATACCGTGACCGTGGGAGCGGTGCGCACGGACGGTGATCGTGCAGAGGCAGATGCCGTTCTGCGCGGCAATGACAGCACCTATGGGAGGCTCCTGCCGTCGGCAGCCGTTACGTTTGAACTGGTGCGTGCGGAGGACAGGCGGTGGAAACTCGTGCGCGTACGGACGGCGGCGGATGAGCATGGCTTTTTTGCCTTCGTCGATGCGGCGGAGCGCTACTGGGCTCTTCAGGGCTGGGACTAATAAAAAAGGAAGGAAATGCAGACGATGAAGAAGTACGAACTGACGAAAGAATATTTGACTGGAATCGACATGATCGACAAAGAGCACGCAAAGCTCTTTGATCTCGCGAACGAGTGCTATGAGCTCGTGATGGATGACGCATCCACCGACCACTACGACCGCATCGTCGAGCTCATCGACGAGCTGCGCGACTATGCGGCGACGCATTTCGCTCACGAGGAGGAGTACATGGAGCGTGTGCAGTACGAGCGCCGCTTCAGCGAGCGATATCAGCACCTGCGCTTCATCCAGAAACTGAGCGAGGTCGATCTGGACAGTGTGGACGAGAACCAACAGGAGTATCTGCTCGGCATCCTCGACTTCCTCGCACGCTGGCTCTATGGGCACATCAAGGGGATGGACTGCCGTATCCCAAAGGAAGAGGACGCCGCAGCAAAGTAATTAGCATATTTCTCATACCAAAGGAGTAGCCGCTCAAAGCAGACGAAAGAGGGAAAATGCGCCATGAAGTATGAGTTTACGGATGACTATCTGACGGGCATCGCTTCGGTGGACGAGCAGCACGCAAAGCTGTTCGATCTGACGAACGAGTGCTACGAGCTCGTGATGGAGGATGCGTCGGAGGATAAGTACGATAAGATCGTCGCGATCCTCGATGAGCTTGCCGCCTATGCCGGCACGCATTTTGCGAGCGAGGAGGCGTATGCCGAGCGCGTCGGCGACCCGCACCGTTTCAGCCATCGCGCGCTGCACCTGCGCTTTATGAAAAAGGTCGGAGAGATTGACCTCGCCAAGGTGGACGAGAATCAGCAGGAGTATCTCCTGAACATCCTCGATTTCCTTGCGCGCTGGCTCTTTGACCACATCAAGGGGCGTGACTGCCATCTGCCGCACGCAGACGGCGGGACGTGAGCGCAAAACAGAGGGAAGCACAGACAAAAAGACCGCGCAGTGAGCAGCTGTGCGGTCTTTTTGCTGTGTATTTGTAGGAGAGTATGGGAGAAGCCGTACGGTGAAGAACGGCTCCTGAGGAAGGCTGACAGGAAATCCCTCAGGCGTTCCTCAAAACTGTGAGGTAAGTATAGCATATAAGAGAATGAATTTCAATAGCATATAAAAGAATTTTTATCAAACTTTCATTGAAATGTGTCATAAACAGTGACAAATTGGGAAAAAAGTCTGTAGGCAAGAAACGGGAAAGATTTTATAATGTACGTAGGACAAAGGAACTGTCCAAACAACTCATAAGGAAATGAGGCGATTGTGATGTCTGTATTATCACTTGCATCCGTACTCGACGATCCTGCACGGCAGATCCCCGTTCCGCTGATTATGCGGACGGCGACACCGACGCTTGCACAGGATGGGATTAACGTCGGCGATATCCGTTCGCAGCACTTTGCTCAGCGTGAGCAGATCCGCCTGCTGGCACGTATGGGGGAAGATGCGTACGCAGTAGACATCGAGTCCTTGGCGCGCTCGCTTCACTCGCTGGAGGAGGACATCCGCAAGGAGGCGTCGCGTGAGGTATTCGGTGATGCGTATGTGGTTGAACTGAGTACAAAGGCACAGCAGGCGAACACGGCGGCGGGACAGACGTACCGCGCTGCGTTTGCACAGCAGAACTGAAAGCAAAAAACAGCGGCAGGAACATGATTGTTCCTGCCGCTGTTTTTGTGCTGTGCTTCTTCCTTACCTCCTCACGCGGATCTGGTCGAGGATGAACGGATCCTTGATCTTGCCGTCCTCGGCAAAGAGGATGATCTTCGACAGGATCTCCGCCGTCTTCGGATCCTCGTCGAGGAACGGGAGGAAGAGACGCCCGCGATGCTGGCTGTGGACGGGCAGAACGTTGATCATCGCGCCCGCCTTCTGCTGGATGATGCCGCTGCCGAGGTGGACGGTGTAGTCGCCAAGCTTGCCGTGGATGTGCGCGTGCGCACCCTCGAGCCGCACGTTGTCCAGTTTGAACAGCGGCAGGTTAAACTGGACGATGGCGCGGCGCATCTCGATGGTCGAGTGGCTCGCCTCGGGATCGACGCCGCCGACGTGTGCGACGGAGACGACAAGATCGACGTCACGCATGACCTCGCTGAAGATGAGATCAGGGACATCGTCGATCGGCAGCCGCTGGAAGGTTTTACGGTCGAAGAACTCCACCCACTCCAGTGTCGGCGCCTCGATGTCGGCGGGCGAGTACCAGTCGGCGAGTGCGTAGATGCGTGCGATAATGTTCGCCTTGTAGTAGATGCGCTGCAGCCCCTCACTGCCGTCGATGACCCAGCGGCGCGTCTTGAGCAGGGCGACGGTCTTTGCGGGCTGCACCTGATGCCCCGCATAGCGGTGGCTCGACTCCTTGCCGTGCTCGTCCGCCGTCTTGATGTAGAGCTCGCGGAATACCTGCTTGAACGGCTGACGGATCTCCTTTTCAAAAAGATATTTCTGGTAGTCCGCCCATGTGCCGCTCTCATAGAGATCGAGCGCGTGGGCGATCTTTACCTCTGCGTCCGCCGCGAGCTCTGTGCGCGTGCCGTCCGCAGCGACGAGCGCACCGTCCGCATAGAAGCCGAGAGCTGCGCCCGACTGAAACACGAGCGGCTTCAGCAGCGGCGCAATGACGGGGTTGTACGTCATGACACTCACGATCTCGCGTGCGAGGAGCGGCGTGCCGTCCTCCATCATCTCCTCAAGCATCTTCTTTGCGCGGCGGTACTGCTCCTTTAGATTCTTCTCTGCGTCCTTCAGCTCGAGCACGTAGGCGTTCTTCTTCAGCTTCGCGGGGACGGCCTTCAGCGGCTTCCCGCCCTTCGTGCAGATGAGCGACACCGCGCCGTCCTCTGCGACGGAGAGGGAGAGCGCGACATCCTCGACCTCCTTCGGGGTGAAATGATCGGCGTGCGCCTTGATGAGCTCCGTCTCCGCCGTCCACACGAGGCGCGTCACATCGTCAAATCCGCAGGCGCGCGCGAGGTTCGAGAGGGCGATCTCCACCGCCTTCTCCTCACTCGCACGGCGCTGCGCCCCGAACTGCTTGCTTTCCTTGAGGAAATTTTGGAGGAACACATAGCGTGCGAGCATATCCTTATCCCGTGCGCGTTTCAGCGGGATCAGGCCGCAGCACATGACGAGATCTTTGTTGCGCTTCGCCGTGATTTCCTTCTCCACATCGGCGAGGTTCAGCGCACCGCGTACGGCATCGGCAAATTTGCGTGCGCGCGCGTGCTTTGCGCCGTTCGAGATGTACTTTGCCGCGTCGTAGAGACTCTCAAAATGCGCCTTGCCGAGCTCCTTGTACGCCGCCTTGAACCAGCCAATGTCGAACGCGCCCTCCTTCAGATCCTCGATGGGGATGGGCGTGTACTTTGCGATCATGCTCTCGCGATCCTTCGGGATGTCGCTCATGTGCGCTTGGAAGTAGTAGCAGCCGCTCGCCATACTGCGCCAGCCGAGGTATGCCTCGATGAGCGGGATCCACTGCGGCGCGTACATCGCCGCCTCGACGAGACGCTGCTGGGCGATGCCCGCGTCCTTCAGCGCCGCTTTCAGGTCGGCGGCCGTCTCGCCCGCGTGCGGGTGGCTGACCTTCAGCAGGTGGCTCAGCGTCGATGCCTTTGCCTCGTCCGAGCCCGCGTACCAGCTGCGGCGGTCGAGCTTCAGCGCACCGAGCGCCTGCAGGATGCGCACGAAGAGCTGGATGCCCTCGACACGTAGGATACTGTCCACGGCGGCGGAGTGAAGCGCGGGTGTATCGCCGCGCCGCAGCTCTGCCGTGACGATGCTGTCGACGACGCGCTGTCCCTCCTCCTTGACAAAGGAAAGCACATCCGCCGTCTGTGCGCCGCGGCATTCGGGGTCATTGTGGTCGGGGAGCGCACCGCTCCGATAGCGCTCGAGCACGCGGACGCGGTTCTGTTCGACCTTTTTCTGCTTGCGGCGTGCGTCCTCATCCATATCCTCCGCCTGCACGCCGAGGAGCATCTTGTAGAACGCGTCCTTCTTCTCCATGCCGAGGAGGTGTGCCTTTGCATGCTCGATGATGCCCGTCAGACCGCCCTCGGGTTCCCCTCCCGCGCGCAGAAGGACATCCTCGATCCGCTCCGCGAGCCGCAGGCGCAGGGCGTAGGACTGTGCGAACTCCGCATCGTCCGCGTAGAGCCGCGCCCCGTGCAGGGCGGCCTGCATCAGTGCATTGTCGTGCGTGATCCGATACGTGCTCGAACTCCAACGCCCCTTTCGCTCCACGAGGTAGAGCTTTTCATCATAGCATTCATAGGCGCGGCGCATCAGCAGCAGCCCTGCGGCAAAGACGAACGGGCGGTTCTCCTCGGCGTGCGTTTCATAGAGCACGCGGATGACGTTTTTCCCCGTCTGCCGTCCGACATACCCCTCGCCGAAGTAACTCAGCTTCTGCGCGGCAAGGGCGGCGGGGAACGCCGTCCAGTCCCGCCCCGTGATGCGCGTCAGCCCCTCCGTAAAGAGGGCATCCTCCGCCTTTGCCATGAGAACGGCGATGGCGAGCTGATAGAGCACGCGGAAGTCTTTGATCTCCTTTCGATAGAACTCCTCCCAGACCTCCGGGAGCGGGTAGTCTTTGATATTGTTGGGTGCCCTCTTCGTGTGTTCGGTATCCGCGCGCTCGTAAAAGCCCGAGGCCAGCGTCGTCTCCTCCCTGCCGTTCCAGCGGCTCTTGTACTCATAGTCCTCGTGTTCCGTGTAGAGCGCGTCGAGTCTTTCGACGATCGTGAGCAGTTCCTCGTCCGTGCACGGGAAAATATCCTCGAGCGTGACAGTATTCATGACGTGTACGGTGTTCGTCGCCGCATCAAAGCCCGCCGCGACCGCCGCATCCGCTGTGTCATGGAGGTCAATGGTGAAGTCGGGCACGTATGCCGCATCGAACAGCGCGTCCTCCGCCTCTGCCGCCGCGCCCGTGCGTGCGAGCTCGTCGATCAGCACCTGCTCGTCCGACGTCGGCTTCTTGATCGTCTGTGCGAGGGCGAGCAGCTCCTCCTGCGGGATGTGTCCGTCCGCCTTGCAGCGTAGGAGGAGGTCGAGCGCGCCGAGCCGCTTGTTCACGTCGCGCTGCGTGAGGAGGCCTGCCATCGTCGCACGGAGCTGCGCATCGGTCTGCCCGTAGAGGAGATCGAGCACCGTGCGGCGTACATTCGCCGTCTTGAGGCGCAGCAGGGCGGCGATGTCGCCCTCGTGGCGCGTGACGAAGTCCCCGCCCATGAGACCCTTTGCTGTCTCAGGTGCCGTGCGGAGCGTGTCGGTAACCTCCGTATCGGGCACCGACGCCGTTGGGTTCTCACGGATGATCCGCGCCGCTGTCTCGGGAGCGAGGCGCAGGAGATCGATGAGTGCCTGCTCCTGCACGGGGCTCAGCGGCGCTTTGAGCAGGAGCGGTGCAGCCCGCTGTCCCGTGTAGCAGGCGGAGAGGATGGGCGCGACGCGATCCGTCAGCGCAGTGCCGGCACAGAGGGCAGCGAGCACCATCGCATTGGACAGTGCTTCCTTCGTCAGCGTCACCCCGTACCACGGGAAAATGCACGGACGGTATTCCTCCTCCTTGCGCTTCATGCGCGCATGGGCGCGTTCGCAGAGGTCGAAGAAACGCGTGGCCTCCTCTGCGTTCGCGAAATACGCCTGTGCGTCGAACTTCTTGACGAAGTCGTCGAGCTCCCGCAGGATGTAGAAATCGCCCGTCACATAGGACAGATAGCAGGCGATTTTCTGCATGTCCGCCGCACTGAGTTCCGCGTCCGTGATGCCAAGGAGCACGCGCTTTGCAATGCGCCGCTCGTATGCGCCGTCCTGCAGGGCGTGCAGGAAGTACGAGACGAGCAGGACGGAGTGCGGACGCCCCTCCCCAATGATCTCCTCCATGGCAGCGATGAGATCCTTTACGTCGTGCAGCCCCTTGCTCCACAGCCCGACCATCGCCTCGACATTGTCCGCGCTGTAGACGAAGACATCTCCCTCCGCGGGATCGCGCAGCACGCGCATGATGAGCGCGAGGAGCTTCTTGTCCACGCGCTCGCTGTCCGTGCCGATGCCGATGGTCGTCGCGATGGCGCGGCGCACGGACGAGAAACGGATGAGATTCTGCGCCTCGATCAGCCCCATGATGTAGACGAAGTGCTCCTGCCGCCCACAGTCCATCGTCTCGCAGATCGCCTGCCGCAGACCCTCCTGCAGTTTCCCCGCGAGAAGGAGTTTGCCGACGAGTTCTGCGAGCTCCGTATTGCGTGCCTTGAAGATGGCGCGGAACACATCGTAGGTGAGGATTTTCGTGTTGTTCTCGCTGAGCAGCATCTCGCGGATGATGGAGAGGACTTCCTTATCGCCGCGATCAATCCACACGGCGATCTGCTCGGGCACGAGGAAGCTGCTGCCGTACTTTTCCACATCGTAGGCGCCGCACAGAATCTGCGGCACGGTCAGTCCGGAGAAACGCTGGCGAATCAGCTGCTCTACCAGCGCCCAGATGCGCCCGACGTGCTGATGATAGTCGCGCGAGCGGACGAGACGGCGCGTATAGCGGGTCGTGTAGGGATAGTCGGCGAGATTGTGTGCGATAGCGACGAGGTCTTTCCGCAGCGCCTCGCCCATCATGAGGTCAAAGGCGGGGTAGAGCGCGGGCGGCAAGACATCATCGTCCACCGTACAGACCACGTCCTTCTTGTTGCGGCGGAAATTCGCCACAACGACATCCCAGTCATAGTCGGGCTCGCCTTTTTTGTCCGTGCGGAAAAAGAGAAAATTCAGCAGTTTTTGGCTCTGCTCATTCAGCGCGGGCATCGCCGCCTTTAGCTCCGCGAGAAGGGCGGCCATGTCCTCATCGCCCAGATACCAGTTGATCATCGTATTCCTCCAGTTACTATACGCATAACATCCTCCCTCACCACATACGTCCCGCGAGCATCGTCAGGCGCACAAAGGTGATCTCATCGTTCTCCTTCAGCGTGACGGGCGTATCGCACGTCTTGCCGAGCTCCTCTCCATTCACGAAAATGCGGTAGATGCCGTCCTCGAACGACTGCCGCGCATTCTCAATCGCCGCCGCCGCACTCTGCACCTGCCCGCGATAGTCCACGCCAAAGCCGACCTTGCCGACCGTGCTCGCATCCGCGATCTCCGTGCTCGTCAGATAGCGAAGCGCCGTCTCGCCTGCCTCCGCACGCGCGTTGAACCGCGTGACCTCCGCCGTCACAAACGCATCGATCAGTTCGCCGATATCGTGCACCGCGCCAATCTCATACGGGCGCGTCTCGATGGCATTCCTGCGCTTGCCGATATGCTTTACATTCACCTGTACCTGCATAACCCTGCCTTTCGTATCGAAAAGATACAATAACTTATCTTAAGGAAGCACTGATAAATTCGGT
>NZ_GL397087.1:1397644-1438464 GCF_000146365.1 Selenomonas sp. oral taxon 149 str. 67H29BP | reverse complement strand
ATTTTATCAGTGTTTCCTTATATTATAGTATAGTTGAAGGATTCATACAATAAGAAGGACATTTGTTGTCAATGCGTCATGGCGGATGATGGATATCATCAATAAAAATTGATTTTGGATTAAGGGGGGGTCGATTTTTACGATAATATTGTTAAGGAAGCACTGATAAATTCAGCACTACCATCTTGACGCATCTTTTTTGCCCGCACTGTGTCGGCAAATCCTCCACATAGCCCTTGCTATGCGTCCGGTTTGCCTCCTTGTTCGGACGAAAAATCTACGCCAATCTGGCAGACTTCATTTTATCAGCGATTCCTTAGAAGAAAAGAAAGGAAGGCTTGATATGGCATATTTGAGTGTACATGGAACAGATGATGCGGCGCGCGTCCACTCATCTGCCGCCAAACCGTCGAAAAAGGCAGCTGATGGAGAAGTTTTTGCCGCGATGCTCGGCGAGGCGTTGTCGACATCCGATTCCGACGCAAAGCGGAACTCAGTGGAGAATATTTGCAAGTGGTCTGTTGATCCGGAGCATTATCCGGAACCAGATGATGAGGCACTCATTGCGGCGCTCTATAACGATGATCTGCGTGATTATTCCACCATGGCGAAGCCGCGTATCGGCGGACGCCTTGTTGTCTGTCAGAAGAATCCTGACGGTTCGCTTTTCTACTACCCGCCGCGGGATGCTTCGTTTGAGGAAAAACGCGCGTTTGTCAACGCGATGAAGGGGCTTTCACGCGAGGAACGCTATCAGGTGAACAATCTCATCTCCGATATGTTCGGCTTCTCTCCCTTTCATCCGTTCCTGCGCCGTCAGTCGCAGCGAACAGCGGGAGATGTGCAATCGAGTACACTGTTTGATCTTTTGCGCGATGAAGTGATTAAGGATCTTAAGCAAATGCATGTGGATGATCCAAATCGCCCATGGCGTGAACAGGAAGCGGCGGTACTGGACAAGATTTTTGAACGCAGGGAAGCCGCAAAGCGTTCGGCAATACATTAGGGAAGCACTGATAAATTCAGCACAATCGTCTTGACGCATCTTTTTTCCCGCACGTCGGCGGAAATCCATGCTAAACTGAGGGGCTGCTTTATCAGCGATTCCATTAGTCAAACGATTCACGGGAGTACCGCATGAGGCGAATGGCTTCGTGCGGTGCTCTTTTTTTATGAGCAAAATGTTCACGCAATTAGCATGGCCATGAAGCAATAATGAGAATCTCACGCAAGATTCATCATATATGAATTGAGAATATTATTCGATTGTAGAATTTGCCTAAAACTGTGATATAACTCACATTCTAGAGACAAGGATTATAGTAACATAAAAGAACCTATGTAATGTGTTTTTTCTGTGTAAAGGAAGCACTGATAAATTCAGAACCGCCATCTTAGGGTCTGTTTTATCAGCGATTCCTAAACAGAACAGCGGAGGGGTGAAGGCGTGAGCAGTATCTTTCAAAAATTCAAGTATCTGATTCCTACGTCGACTTCTGCGGATGGTCATCAGGAGACGCGCGAGGGCGGACGTACATGGGAGAACATGTACCGTGATCGCTGGTCATTTGACAAGACCGTACGCACGACGCATGGCGTCAACTGCACGGGCTCGTGCAGCTGGAACGTCCACGTCAAGAACGGGATCGTAGCGTGGGAGAATCAGGCGACGGACTACCCGGAGACGGCGCCGGACATGCCGGACTTCGAGCCGCGCGGCTGTCCGCGTGGGTCGACGTTCTCCTGGTATCTCTACAGTCCGCACCGCGTGAAGTTCCCGTATCTGCGCGGGGAGCTCGCGGCTCTCTGGCGTGAGGCGCGTGCGTCGCACGCGAATGCATACGAGGCGTGGAAGAGCATCGCCTCGGATCCCGTGAAGCAGAAAAAGTACAAAGAGGCACGCGGCATGGGCGGCTTTGTGCGCTCCAACTGGGAAGAGGTCAGCGAGCTGATCGCCGCCTCCGTGCTCTATACGGCGTATACCTACGGCTCCGACCGAATCTTCGGCTTCTCTGTTATCCCGGCGATGTCGATGCTGAGCTATGCAGCGGGCATCCGTTTCATGCAGCTGATGGGCGGCGTAGGACTCTCGTTCTACGACTGGTACGCCGACCTCCCGCCTGCGAGCCCGCAGATCTGGGGCGAGCAGACGGACGTACCCGAGTCAAGCGACTGGTACAACGCGGGCTACCTCATCACATGGGGCTCGAATGTGCCGCTGACGCGTACGCCGGACGCACATTTTATGGCGGAGGTGCGCTACAAGGGGACGAAGGTCGTCTCCATCGCGCCCGACTACGCCGAGTCGTCGATGTTCGCGGACACGTGGATTTCGCTGAAGGTCGGCAGTGACTCTGCCCTCGCGATGGCGATGGGACACGTCATCCTGAAGGAATACTATGTTGACAAGACCGTCCCGTTCTTCGTCGAGTACACGCGGAAATACACGGACTTCCCGTTCCTCGTGCGCATCGAAAAGCGCGCGGACGGCACGTATATCCCGGGGCGAATGCTCTCCTCGCGCGACATGGGACGCGACGAGAAGCACGCGGAGTTCCGCTACTATGTGGTGGACGATGTGACGGGCGAGATCGTTATCCCGAACGGCACACTCGCCGAGCGCTGGAGCGATCAGGAGAAATGGAACATCCGCGAGGAGAACCGCGACACAGGCGCGGAGATCTGCCCGCGTCTCTCCGTCTGGGACGACAAGACGGGGACGGTGGAGGTCGAGCTGCCGTACTTCGGCAACGACCGCGAAAAGCGCACGCTGACGCGCGCGCTCCCCGTACGCAGCGTCAAGACCGCAGACGGCGAGGTGCTCGTCACGACGGTCTACGATCTGACGCTCGCGAACTATGCGATTGACCGCGGCATCGGCGGCGAGAGTGCGGGCTCCTACGAGGACGATACGCCCTATACGCCCGCATGGCAGGAGAAGTACACAGGCATCGCACCCGACCTCGTCATCAAGACGGCGCGCGAGATCGCGGACAATGCGATCAAGACGAACGGGCGCACGATGATCATCATGGGCGGCGGCATCAACCACTGGTTCCACGCCGACATCGTCTACCGCACGATCATCAACCTCCTGCTCTTCACGGGCTGCGAGGGACGCAACGGCGGCGGCTGGGCGCACTACGTCGGGCAGGAGAAGCTCCGCCCGAACGAGGGCTGGGCGCGCATCATGTCGGGCTCCGACTGGCAGGCTCCGCCGAAGATGCTGAACTCTACGTCGTTCTACTATTTTGCGACCGATCAGTGGCGCAGCGACGAGATCCAGACGGACGCGCTCGCGGCGGCAAACGAGACGGCGCGCTATACGCATCCGGCAGACTACGCCCTGCTCGCGGCGCGTCTCGGCTGGGCACCCGCCTATCCGACGTTCAACCGCGGCTCGAACCAGATCGCCGCAGACGCGAAGTCGGCGGGCTACGAGGGCGCGGACGGCATCAAGCAGTATGTCGTGAAGAGTCTGAAGGACGGCAGCCTCGACTTTGCGTGGGCGGACCCCGATGCACCCCAGAACTTCCCGCGCAACCTTTTTGTCTGGCGCTGCAACCTCCTCGGCTCGTCCGCGAAGGGCAACGACTACTTCCTCAAGTATCTCCTCGGCACAGAGAACAGCATCTTCCAGGAAGAGGATGCCGCCGTCCGTCCGCAGGAGGTCAAGTGGCGTGAGAAGGAGGAGCTCGAAAAGCCGGGCGGCGCGCTCGACGGCAAGCTCGACCTGCTCGTCGCGCTCGATTTCCGCATGGCGGGCAACGCGCTCTACTCCGACGTCGTCCTGCCGACGGCGACGTGGTACGAGAAGACCGACATCTCCTCGACGGATATGCATCCCTTCGTCCATCCGTTCCAGCCGGCGGTCGATCCGCTCTGGGAGTCGCGGACGGACTGGGATATCTACCGCACGCTCGCACAGGCGGTCTCCGCCGTCGCGAAGGATGCGGGACTCACCCCGTACACGAACATCGCCGCGACCCCGCTCGGGCACGACAGCGAGGCAGAGCTCGCACAGCCCGATGGCGTCGTGCGCGACTGGAAAAAGGGCGAGTGTGAGCCGATCCCCGGCAAGACGATGCCGAACATCGCCGCGAATACGATCGACTACACGAAACTCTATGAGAAGTGGATTGCACTCGGGCCGAATGCGGGCGGCAAGACGGCGAGCCACGGCAATACGTGGGACTCGGCAGAGGACTACGAGGAGATCCGCCGGCGCAACGGCATCATCGACAACAAGGACTATGTGTCCTACGGCTGCCCCTCGATCTACGAGGCACGGCAGGCGATCGACGCGGTGCTCGGCATGTCGCCGACGACCTGCGGCAGGACGGCCGTCCGTGCATGGGCGGCGGTCGAAAAGCGTACGGGACTTTCGAACCTCACGAAGCTCGCGAAGGATCGCGAGGAGGAGCGCTTTACCTACGATCAGGTCATTGCGCAGCCGCGTGAGACGATCACGGCGCCGACCTTTACGGGCAGCAATCAGAACCGCCGCTACACGCCCTTTACGAACAATGTGGAGGAACTGATTCCGTTCCGCACGCTGACGGGACGCCAGCATTTCTACATGGATCATGAGGTCATGCGCGAGTTCGGCGAGGCACAGGCGGTCTACCGCCCGATCCTCGATTTCCGCCCGATGAATAGGTCGCTGAACGGTCCGCAGAAGGAGATCACGCTGAAGTATCTCACGCCGCACAACAAGTGGAGTACGCACAGCATGTACTTCGATGCGCAGCAGATGCTCACGATGTTCCGCGGCGGCCAGAGCGTCTGGATGAGTGAGAAGGACGCGGCGGAGATCGGCGTGAAGGACAACGACTGGATCGAGCTCTACAACCGCAACGGTGTTGTCGCCTCGCGCGTCGTCGTCTCGCCGCGTATTCCGCAGGGCGCAGTCTTTATGCACCACGCGCAGGACCGCCACATCAACGTGCCGGGCTCGAAGCTCTCCGGGACGCGCGCGGGAACGCACAACACCCCGACGCACATTCACATGAAGCCCACCCACCTCATCGGCGGCTACGGGCAGCTCAGCTATGGATTTAATTACTACGGCCCGACGGGCAACCAGCGCGACTCGTATGTCGTCGTGCGGCGCATGGAGGAGGTAGATTGGCTTGAAGATTAAAGCACAGATCGCGATGGTCATGAATCTCGACAAGTGCATTGGCTGTCATACGTGCTCCATCCTGTGCAAGAACGTCTGGACGAACCGGCGCGGCGCGGAGTATATGTATTTCAACAACGTCGAGACAAAACCCGGCATCGGCTATCCGAAGCAGTGGGAGAATCAGGAAAAATGGAAGGGCGGCTGGGAGCTGAAGGACGGCGAGCTGAGCCTCAAGACCGGCGGCAAGATCTCGCGCCTCGCGAAGCTCTTTTACCATCCGCAGCAGCCCGAGATGGACGACTACTATGAGCCGTGGACATACGACTATGAGACGCTGATCCACACGAAGCGGCGCAACCACCAGCCCGTGGCGCGTCCGCGCTCGCTCATCACGCAGAAGCGCATGGAGATCAAATGGGGCCCGAACTGGGAGGACGACCTCGCCGACGGACAGTCCGCACGCAAGGACTACAACCTCGGCAAGATTGGACAGGAGATCACGCTTGAGTTCCACGACATCTTCATGAAGCATCTGCCGCGTCTCTGCAACCACTGCCTCAACCCTGCCTGCGTCGCGGCGTGCCCCTCGGGCGCGATCTACAAGCGCGACGAGGACGGCGTGGTGCTGATCTCGCAGGACGGCTGCCGCGGCTGGCGTCACTGCGTCCCCGCGTGCCCGTACAAGAAGATCTACTACAACTGGGAGACGAACAAGGCGGAGAAGTGCGTATTCTGCTTCCCGCGCCTTGAGAACGGGCTGCCGACCGTCTGCAGCGACGGCTGCGTCGGACGCATGCGCTATCTCGGCGTACTGCTCTACGATGCGGACAAGGTGAAGGCGGCGGCATCGACCCCCGATCCGAAGGACATCTACAAGGCGTACCTCGATGCGCTCTGCGATCCGAACGATCCCGCGACGGTGAAGGCAGCGCACGAGGCAGGCATCCCTGACCGCTGGATCCGCGCGGCACAGAACTCGCCCTCGTATAAGCTGATCGCCGAGTGGCAGCTCGCGTTCCCGCTCCATCCGGAGTACCGCACGCTGCCGAACATCTGGTACGTCCCGCCCCTCAGTCCGATCGCACGGCGCGCCGAGGAGAAGGTATTCTTCCCCGGCGCAGCAGAGATGCGCATCCCCGTCGCCTATCTCGCCCAGCTCCTCACGGCGGGCGACACGGCGGCGATCGAGCGCGTCCTCGGCGTGCTGCTCGAGCTGCGCACCTACATGCGCACGAAGCAGACGGGCGAGCCGCTGCCCGAGGGACTCACGCACGATGCGGAGACCTACGAGGCGATGTACCGTCTGCTCGGCATCGCGAAGCGCCGCGATCGGTTCAACATCCCCGCAGGCGTGCAGGACGTATCGCAGGATAAACTGCGCGAACTGCAGGGGACGGCAGGCTATGCCTGTCCCGGGGGGTGCTGATGATGGAGACAAACAGCATTCAAAAGGAGCTGCTCCTCACCTCCTATCTCTTTGAGTACCCCTCAAAGGAATGGTGGGGGGATGTGAAGGAGTGCGCCGCCGAGGCGCATACCGTCGAGCGCCCGCAGTCGCGCGAGGTGCTTGAGGAGTTCTTTGACTACGTGGAGGAAAGCGACCCGAAGGAGTATGAGGACGCATACGTGCGTGCCTTCGACTTCTCCCAGAACACGAACCTCTACCTCACGACGCACAACCGCACCGATTTCGGCAAGCAGTCCGAGGAGATGCTCGCGTACAAGCAGCTCTTCCTTGATGCGGGCTATGACCTCGACCATGAGCTGCCCGACTACCTGCCCGCGATCCTTGAGCTCGCGGCAGCCGTACCCGAGGAGCGTGCCGCACACATCCTCGGCGCGGTGCGCCCGAAGCTGGAGCTCCTGCGTGACCGTCTGATCGAGGCGAAGCTGCCCTACGCGTTTCTGCTCGATGTCGTCCTCACAGGGGCGGCGCATCTGGAAGGGAGGACGGCATCATGAAACAGTTTGTCTGGGGCGCGCTCCCCTACATTGCGTTCACGTTCCTCATCGTGGGGACGATCGTGCGCTACACCGTCTTTGAGCGGAACTGGACGACGAAGTCCAGCCAGTTCCTCACGAAGGGGAACCTCCCGCTCGCAGGCCCCATGTTCCACCTCGGCCTTGTCATGGCACTCGGCGGACACATCATCGGCGTGCTCATCCCGAAGGCAGCGACGGAGGCGGTGGGCATCAACGAGCACCTCTATCACATGATCGCCCTCGGCGGCGGTACGCCCGCGGGGATTCTCTTCTTCCTCGGCTTCATCCTCCTGCTCGGCCGCCGTTTCGGCACCGACCGCATGGCGGTGAACACGTCGTCGATGGATCGTTTCCTCTATTTCTTCCTCTTCCTTGCCATCTTCACGGGCTGTGCGGCAACAGGTCTCAACGCCTTGGAGGGCGGTTTTGACTACCGCGAGACCATCGCGCCGTGGTTCCGTTCCGTCCTTATGCTCAGCCCCGACATCTCCTACATGGAAAACGTGCCGCTCATGTTCCGCCTGCACATGCTCGCGTGGATGTCGGTCGCGATTCTCTTCCCGTTCTCGCGTCTCGTCCACTGCCTCAGTGCACCGTTCGAGTATCTCTGGCGCAGCCCGATCATCTATCGGAAAAAATAACGGGATATACGATATACCGAATGCCTCCGCATCCTGCGATGCGGGGGCGTTTTCTGTTTGACCAATCTCATAGAAGCCGATATAATAAGAGAAAAAATGAAAGGAAAGGCTGACGTGTAATGGGAGAGACAAAAATGGAAGAACTGATCCGCATGACGGCAGAGCGGCGGACGCAGGCACTGTGCACGGCCATGGAGGCGGATCTGGAGACCGTGTGGAAGCATGGTGCGGAGGCGGGCAAGGCGGAGGGATTCGCTGAGGGTGAACTGCGCGGCAGCAAAAAAGCGGTCATCCGCGTCTCGATGAATCTCCTGCGCGCGGGCATCGCCCCTGCGGTCATCGCCGAGGCGGCAGAACTCCCGGAGCTGATTATCCGCAAGCTGGCACAGGACAACGGAATCGTGATCGCGTAAGAGATGCGCGGCGGATGCTTGAGGAAATACCGATGATTTGATGCGGCAGCACGCCGCATCTTTTTGCGTATGACAAGAGCATAGCGCGCAGCAATGGAGCTGCTGCAGGGAACAAAACAGGCCGTGCAGCAACCATTTTACTTGCAGCTGACAGAAAGCGAAGGAGATAAATTTTGATTTGGAATAAGCTAAAATTTTTCTTTGACTTACGTGGTGATATTGCTTCGACACAGGAAATTACGGAGCGGGTCAACGCTGGTATCCGATTACGGGGGACGAATCTCAGCGTTTTGATACTGGCGATCTTTATTGCCTCCATCGGTCTCAATATGAATAGTACGGCGGTCGTTATCGGAGCGATGCTGATCTCGCCGCTGATGGGGGCGATCCTTGGGATTGGCTATGGGCTTGCCCGTTATGACAGCGCATATATACGTTCCGGTGCAGGTAATCTATTCGCCCAAGTGCTCATTTCAGTTGCTGCATCGACGCTTTATTTTTCCCTCACGCCGATCGATGCCCCCTCTTCGGAGCTGCTTGCACGGACATCGCCGACCATCTGGGATGTTTTAATCGCTGCCTTTGGCGGGCTGGCAGGCATCATCGGGATAACACGCAAGGAGGGCGGAAATGTTATTCCGGGGGTTGCGATTGCAACGGCTCTGATGCCTCCGCTCTGCACCGCAGGATATGGGATTGCTGCGGGAGTAGCGGCGTACGCTGTTGGGGCACTCTATCTGTTCTTCATCAATAGCTTCTTTATCTGTCTGACTGCATTTGTTGTCCTGAAACTCATTGACATCCCATCGAAGATTGAGCGGGACTCCGTAGAATTTTCAAGACAAAAAAGATATCTGATGGCCTTAGCCATCCTTGTCACGCTGCCCAGCTGTTTCGCGGCGTATCAGAGCGTGCAGGAAAATCTGGAGAACGAGCAGGCGAAAATATTTTTTGAGGAGAATTTCAAAACACCTCCGCACATTGCCATCTCCTATACCTTGGATAACGAGAAGAAAACGCTGACAGTTTTTACAATCGCTAGAATATCGAAGGATGATCTTGAGGAATTGACGGAGAAATTGCATCAAAAGACACAGCTCAAACCGTTTCACCTAGAAATCTTTTCTTCGGAAGACCGTGAAGAAATGGAGGCGATGATCGATCAGAGACTCAGTGAGACAGGAAAAAGTGCTATTCCCTCTGTTCAGGAGCAGCAGACCGTGACCGCACTCAAATCTGCCCGCGAGGAAGGGGAGAAGCAAGGAATGCACATATTGGACTGGAATCGTGAGGCGCGCATCGTTTTCCCGGAGATCTCCCGCATCGCCGTCGGGAGTGTACGCGAACCTGCCGGAACAGGAGGGGATACATCGACAGCTCTGAAGGAAAACCAGATTGCGTTTATCTATCTTAACGCCGATATGGACGAAGCGTCGCGCCATCGCCTGACCGAATGGATTTCGGACAAAGCAAAACACCGTGTAGAGGTACACTTCCTTCCTGAGACCATGTCTGCAGCGGGGGAAAAGGGGCTATAGCTTTAAGGAAGCACTGATAAATTCGGCACAACCATCTTGACGCATCTTTTTCGCCCGCTTTTCGTTAGCAAATCCTCCACATAGCTCTCGCTATGCGTCCGGTTTGCTGCCTCAATCGGACAAAAATCTACGCCAATCTGGCAGACCTCATTTTATCAGCGATTCCTTAAGGAAGCACTGATAAATTCAGCACCGCCGTCTTGACGCATCTTTTTCGCCCGCTTTTCGTTAGCAAATCCTCCACATAGCTCTCGCTATGCGTCCGGTTTGTCTCCTTGACAGGACAAAAAATCTGCACCAATCCGACGGACTTCATTTTATCAGCGATTCCTTAATCAAAGCAATTGCCAAGAGCGAGTCCGGTGTCATGTATGCGTTTATGCCGCATCTTTTTGTATGCGTCGATTTGTTCGTCGCATGGATAAAGCAGCACGGTGAGGGAAGTATTTTCCTGCGATACGGCATCGAGCCGCTCGTCACGATCTCGCACTACGAGACGCCGTTCCACCTTGCCAAAACATACAACGGCTGGATGAGTCATGACCTCATCGGCTTCTACGAGCGGTACGTGCGCACGATCTTTACGCGCTATCGGGAGAAGGTAAAATACTGGCTGACGTTCAACGAGATCAACTCCGTGCTGAACCGCTTCTATGACCGCTGGCAGAAGCCGCTCTTCATCGTGGAGAACGGGCTGGGCGCAAAGGACGTGCTCGTCGCGGACGGCGCGGGCGGCATGACGGTGGAGGACGACTACCGCATCGACTATCTAAGCGACCATCTCGTGCAGGTGGAGGAGGCCATCGCCGACGGCGTGCCCGTCATGGGCTATACGACGTGGGGCTGCATCGACCTCGTGAGCGCGTCGACCGCGCAGATGAGCAAGCGTTACGGCTTCATCTACGTCGACCGAAATGACGACGGGACGGGAACGCTCGCGCGGTACCGCAAGAAATCGTTCCACTGGTATAGGAACGTGATCGCGACCCATGGCGGTTGTTTGCAGCGTACAGTAAAATGAGGCGCAGAGCTCCCTTGCCCGTGCGGCACACGCACAGTTTACCCCCGCTTCGTAAAAAAACACCACACAACACGCGTAAACACGACAAAAAATTGTACACGGAAAAAACTTGTCACTAATCACAGGCTTGTGATAAGATGAACAAAGTCGTGCGTGCGGCGGCTGTGCCGCGCGTCAGCAGAACACCCCCAGGGAATCGCTGATCCAATGAGGTACCGAACGGATCAGCGATTCTCAAGACAAAGGAGGCGCATCTATGGAAACCTTGGCCGCAATCATTTTTGTCGTGATGTATATGGTGATCGTGTCGGAGAAGATCCACCGCACGGTCGCCGCGATGATCGGCGCAGTGCTCATGATGCTGCTCGGCATCCTCTCGCAGGAGGTCGCGCTGCACCATGTGGACTTTGAGACGCTCGGGCTGCTCGTCGGGATGATGGTGCTGGTCGGCGTGACGAAGGAGACGGGGCTCTTTGACTACGTCGCCATCAAGGCGGCGAAATCCGCACAGGCGGAGCCGCGCCGCATCCTCGTCTACCTCTGCGTGATCACAGCGGTATTCTCCGCCTTCCTCGACAACGTGACGACTGTGCTGCTCATGGTGCCGGTGACGTTCAGCATCACAAAGATTCTGAAACTCGATCCGATGCCGTATCTTCTGACGCAGATCATCGCCTCGAACATCGGCGGAACAGCGACGCTCATCGGCGACCCGCCGAACATCATGATCGGCAGTGCGGTCAAGGAACTGACCTTCGTCATGTTCATCGAACATCTCGCACCGATCGCCATTGTCTGTATGGTGGTTGTGCTTCTTATCATGGCGACGATCTACCGCAAGCAGCTCGTGACGACGCCGGAGCTGCAGGCAGAGCTGATGCAGATGGACGAGAAGGCGGCGATCACGGATCACGCCCTGCTGAAGCGTGCACTGTTCGTGCTGGGACTGACGATCCTCGGATTTTTCACGCACTCCTTTACGCATATTGAGTCCTCGCTCATTGCCCTCACGGGCGGCTTCCTGCTGCTCCTCCTCGCGGGCGGCAGCGAGCACCTCGTGGAAAAGGCGATGCACGCGGTCGAGTGGCCGACGATCTTCTTCTTCATCGGACTCTTTATCGCGGTCGGCGGTCTGATCGAGGTCGGCATCATCGCCCAGCTCGCGGAGACGGCGGTCAATGCGACGGGCGGCGACCTGACGGCAACGTCGCTCCTCATCCTCTGGATGAGTGCGATCATCTCGTCCGTGCTGGACAACATTCCGTTCGTCGCGACGATGATTCCGCTCATTCAGAACATGGGCGCGATGGGCATCGCGAACCTCGAGCCGCTCTGGTGGTCGCTCGCACTCGGCGCGTGCCTCGGCGGCAACGGGACGCTCGTCGGCGCATCGGCGAACCTCATCGTGGCGGGGATGGCGGCGGAGCGCGGCGTACACATCAGCTTCGTCCGTTACTTCAAGATCGGCTTCCCGCTCATGCTGCTCACGATCGTCCTCTCGACGGTCTACGTCTACGTGCGCTATCTGCTCTGAAATATAGGAAGCACTGATAAATTCGGCACTACCATCTTAACGCATCTTTTTCGCCCGCTTTTCGTTAGCAAATCCTCCACATAGTCTTTGCTATGCGTCCGGTTTGCTGCCTCAATCGGACAAAAAATCTACGTCAATATGGCAGACCTCATTTTATCAGCGATTCCTATAAAAGAAAATTATTCTTTGCAGGAAAATAGAGCGTTTGCGCGAATCAATTAAATACAGGAAAATTGTGGGAGACACCGACACAGTTTCGGTGTCTCTCTTTTTGACCGAGAAATATTTGCTTTCTGTGCTCTGCATGGAGAGCAGGGAGTATCATCAGGCAGGAGGGAGCTATGTTTATTCTTGCATCAGCATCACCGCGCCGCCGCGCGCTCCTGCGCCAGATCGGGGCGCAGTTCGTCTCGATTACGCCCGCTGTCGCGGAGCGCAAGGACGGGGAGCACCCGCGCGACGATGTGATCTACAATGCGCTGATGAAGGCGCGCAAGGTGGCGGCGGAGTACCCCGACCACGCCGTCCTCGGGGCGGATACGGCGATTGTCCTCGGCGGCAAGTCGTTCGGCAAGCCGCGCGACGCCGAGGAGGCGCGCCACATCCTCTCCCTGCTGGAGGGGCGTCAGCACACGGTACTGACGGGGATCGCGTGGGTCGTGGATGGACGCGTGGTCACGGACGCGACGGAGACGACGGTGCGTTTTGCGCCGATGTCGCCGGCGGAGATCGCCGCATACGTGGCGACGGGCGAACCGATGGGCAAGGCGGGGGCGTATGCGATTCAGGGGCGCGCGGCCGTCTACATCGAGGAGATCCACGGCTCGTTCTCGAATGTCGTCGGGCTGCCTCTCTACGCCGTGGCGGCACTCGCGCGCACGGCGGGCGTCGTCATGGAGGCAGCGGACGATGCCTCTCTCTGACCTCCCGCACGGGGAGCTGCCGCGCGAGCGACTTCTGGCGCATGGGGCAGCAGTGCTCAGCGACGCGGAGCTGCTGGCCGTTCTCCTGCGGACGGGGCGGACGGGAGAGCATGTCCTCGATCTCGCACGCGGCATCGTCGCGCAGTTTCGGGAGGAGGGGCTCGCGGCGATCCTGCGCATGCCAGCCGCCGAGTTTGCACGCATCCCGGGCATCGGCGGGGCAAAGGCGGCGACGGTACTCGCCGCCCTAGAGCTCGGCCGACGCGCCTACGCGGGGACGCACGGGATGCCGCACCTGAACGAGGCGGCGGATGTGATGACGCTCCTTTCGGCGCGCTGCCATGCGGAGCGACGCGAGCACTTCTTCGTCCTGCCGCTCTCGGCAAAGAACGAGCTGCTGATGCTCGCCGATGTGTCGACGGGGACGCTCACGAATGCGCTGGTGCACCCGCGCGAGGTATTCGAGCCCGCGATCCGCTGCGGCGCGGCGCATGTGATCGTCGCACACAACCACCCGAGCGGCGACCCCACGCCGAGCGCGGAGGATCACCGCCTCACACGCAGTCTGTACGAGGCGGGGAAACTGCTCGGCATCCCTGTGACGGATCATGTCGTCGTCGCGCGGGACGGTTTCTTCAGCTTTGCCGAGGAGGGGCTGCTGTAATACTTTTTTTTCACAGAAAAAGGATTTGCCGTTTTATCATCGAAATATACAGATAACGTAACTAACAATATGCAGCAAATTAGGAGGGATTATGATGAGTGACATCAAGAAGATTCTCGTCCCTGTGGATGGTTCGGTCAACGGCTGCAAGGCTGTGGACGAGGCGCTCTCGATCGCGGAAAAATGCGGTGCGGAGCTGGATTTTGTCTACGTCGCGAGCAACATCAACAAGGATATCCCGAGCCATATCATCTTTGACCGTATCTGGGAGAAGCTGCCCGAGAGCCTGACGGCACGCAAGCACGTCAAGAGCGGGCACGTCGCCAAGTGCATTCTGGAGCTGGCCGATGAGGAGAAGGCGGATATCATCATCATGGGCAGCCGTGGTCTCGGCCTCCTCAAGGGCGTATTTATCGGCAGCGTCAGCCAGAAGGTGGTGGAGGAGTCGAAGATCCCCGTCATGGTCGTCAAATAGGAGGTGCAGCCATGACGGTACGTGAGCGTTTGGAGGAGCAGGAGGCGGCTCTGCTGTCGCCGCTGGCGGCGCGCAGCGTGGATGCATCGCGCAGTCATCCGATGGCGGAGTGCCCCTTTCGCACAAAGTTCCAACGCGACCGTGACCGCATTCTGCATTCCAAGTCCTTTCGCCGGCTAAAGCACAAGACGCAGGTCTACATCGTGGCGGGCGACCACTACCGCACGCGCATGACGCACAGCCTTGAGGTGGCGCAAATCTCGCGCACGATCGCGCGGAGTCTGCGGCTCAACGAGGATCTGACGGAGGCGATCGCCCTCGGGCACGATGTCGGACATACGCCGTTCGGACATGCGGGCGAGGCGGTGATGGAGGAGATCCTCGGGCATTTTGCCCACAACGAGCAGAGCCTGCGCATGGTGGAGATCCTAGAGCGCGGCGGGCACGGGCTGAACCTTACGGGCGCGGTGCGCGACGGCATCCTGAACCACACGGGAAAGGGGATGCCGTCGACGTTTGAGGGACGCATTGTCCGCATCGCCGACCGTATCGCCTACCTCTGCCACGACTATGACGACAGCCTGCGCGCGGGACTCCTCACGGCGGACGATCTGCCGGCGGAGGTGCGCGACGCGTTCGGTACGGATACGTCGGCAATGATCACAAACATGGTGTCGGATATGATCGTCACCTCGGAGGCACGCGGCGACGCGGCGCTCTCTCCGGAGGTGCAGCATGTGATGGATGCGTTCCGCAGCTTTATGTTCGAGCACATCTATCATTCCAAGACGCTCGCGCACGAGCGCGCACAGGCGGGCTATGTCCTGCGTGCGCTGATGGATCACTTCACCGTGTACTTTGACACGCTGCCGCGCGAGTTTATCGCGCGGGCGGAGCGGTGGGGGCGCGAGCAGTGCGTCGTGGACTACGTGGCAGGGCTGACGGACAGCTACGCCGTCGCGCTGTTCCGCGAGATCTACATCCCGCCCGTCGATCAGATGACCATCAAACCAATATAAGGAGAAACCTATGCGTGACCCGAGGATGGAGGCGTTCGTGCAGCAGGTGCGCGCAGGAACGGACATCCTCGCCGTCGTGCAGAGCTATGTATCTCTGAAGCGCAAGGGCAACCGCTACTGGGGCTGCTGCCCGTTCCACAGCGAAAAGACCGCATCGTTTTCCGTTGTGCCGTCGGAGGGCTTTTTTTACTGCTTCGGCTGCCATGCGGGCGGCGATGCGTTCAAATTTCTCTCGCTCATCGAGCACATCACCCCGTTTGAGGCGATCCTGCGGCAGGCGGAGCAGCTCGGCATCGAGCGCCCCGCACGCAAGCGCGACGCACAGGAGGAGGCGCGCCTGCGCGCCCTCGACGACCTGCGCCGCGTAAACGCGCTCGCACGTGACTTCTTTCACAACTGCCTCACCATGACGCGCTACGGCGCGGCGGGCAAGGCATACCTCGCGGGGCGCGGCATCACGGACGCGGCCATCGAACGCTACGGCATCGGCTTTGCCCCGGATGCGTGGTCAAAGCTCTCCGATGCGTTCCAAAAGCGCGGCGTCGCGGAGCACGTCCTCGTCGATGCGGGGCTTGCCGTGCGGCGTGAGCGTGGGGACGGGATCTACGATCGCTTTCGCGGACGTGTCATCATCCCCATCGCGGATGAGCGCGGGCGCGTTGTCGGCTTCGGCGGACGTGCGCTCGGCGATGCCCAGCCGAAATATCTCAATACGGCGGAGACGCCTGTCTTTAACAAGCGAAAGCTTCTCTTTGGCATGGATCGTGCGCACAGTGCGATTGCCCGCGCGGGCTATACCATCGTCGTCGAGGGCTACATGGACGCGATTGCTGCGTGGGAGGCGGGCGTTGACAACGTCGTCGCGACGCTCGGCACGTCGTTTACGAGCGACCACGCCGCCCTGCTCCTGCGCCGCGCACCGCGCATCGTCTTCTGCTACGACAGCGACCGCGCGGGACAGGAGGCGACCCTGCGCGCGCTCGCGGCGGTGCATGGGCGCGCGGCGGAGCTGCGCGTCCTCCTCCTGCCCGACGGCAAGGATCCCGATGAGTACGTGCGCACGCACGGTGCGGATGCGTTCCGCGCCCTCGTCGAGACGGCCGTGCCCGCGCCCGCCTTCCACCTGCGCCATATCCGCGCGCAGATGGCGGACGGCATCGAGGGACAGCGTACGGCGCTGCGCGCGATGCTGCCTGTCCTCGCGGAGCTGGATCCTGTGGAGCGCGCTGCATACGTGCGCCGCACGGCGGCGGAGCTCTTTCTCGACGAGGGGGTCGTTGCCGACGCTCTGCGCCGCTGGCTGCGGCGCGGTGGTGCTGCAGAGAAACCTGCCGCACCCACTGCGGGCACGCCCGTACGACGTGCGGATCGTGCCCTGCAGCGCGCAGGGCGACAGCTCATCGCGGCCGTGCGGCAGGATCCCGATTTCCTCGCGCAGATCACGGCGGCCGTGCCGCTCGATGCGTTTCCCGATGAATTCTTCGGTACGATTTTTTGCGCCGTTGCTGCGCAGATCGCGGCGGGGGGCGTGATTGATGCGGATTTTATCGCGGCGCAGCCGGCGGAGGAGAGCGCGGAGATCACGCGTGCGCTGGTCGAGGAGCCGCCCACGTCGGAGGCACGCGCGGGTGCGCTCGCGGTGTTTCGACGGGCGCATTTGACCGCTGCCCTCGCACAGCATACACATCGTGCAGAAACGATGATGCAGGAAGGAAAAGCGGGCTACGTTGACGAATTAAACGAAGTGAAACGCATTCAGGATGAGCTTGCCCACATCGGCACACAGGAATAAATATGCAGATTCCTTTAACAACGACCTGCGGTGAACGATATAATAAGTAATAGTAACTATTTAGAAAAAATACGAACTGAAAGGAGGGGGCAGAGTGCAGATCGCGGCATTACGAAAAGAAACGGAGCAGACGGCTACGCCTGTAGAGATCATGGATCTGCTGAAAAAAGGCAGAGCAAACGGCGGGACACTCACCTGCAGTGAGCTGATGGATGCGCTCGCGCAGGACAGCGTGACCCCCGACGCAATGGATGCGCTGTATCAGCGCTGCATGGATGAGGGCATCGAGATCATCGACGATGCCGATGTCGGTGCAGAGGATGACGCAGCGGATTTCGCCGATGATTTGGAGGATAAGGACGAGACGGACGCCGATGTCGATATCGACCTCTCCGTACCCGAGGGTGTTGCGCTCGACGACCCCGTTCGCATGTACCTCAAGGAAATCGGGCGCGTTCCCCTGCTGACCGCAGAGGAGGAGGTCGATCTCGCACGCCGCATGGAGGCGGGCGATGAGACGGCACGCCACCGTCTGGAGGAGGCGAATCTGCGCCTCGTCGTCAGTATCGCGAAGCGGTACGTTGGGCGCGGCATGATGTTCCTCGATCTCATCCAAGAGGGGAATCTCGGGCTCCTGAAGGCGGTCGAGAAGTTCGACTACAGCAAGGGCTATAAATTCAGCACCTATGCGACGTGGTGGATCCGGCAGGCGATCACGCGTGCCATCGCCGACCAGGCGCGCACGATCCGCATCCCCGTGCACATGGTCGAGACGATCAATAAGTATATCCGCGTCTCGCGTCAGCTCCTGCAGGAGCTCGGCCGCGACCCGACGCCGGAGGAGATCGCGCACCGTATGGGACTGAGTGTGGCGCGCGTGCGTGAGATCATGAAGATCTCGCAGGAACCCGTGTCCCTTGAGACGCCGATCGGCGAGGAGGAGGACACACATCTTTCCGATTTTATCGAGGACGAGGCGGCACCCGACCCCGCAGATGCGGCGTCCATGCTGCTGCTCAAGGAACAGATCTCGGAGGTGCTGACGACGCTCGCCCCGCGTGAGGCGGAGGTGCTGCGTCTGCGGTTCGGCCTTGTGGACGGACGCTCCCGCACCCTCGAGGAGGTTGGACAGAACTTTGGCGTGACGCGTGAGCGCATCCGCCAGATCGAGGCAAAGGCTCTGCGGAAACTCAGACATCCCGTGCGCCTGCGCAAACTACAGGGAAATTTTGACGCGTAAGGTGGGAGAGCCTACCCAACATCGACAGGAGGACAGCCCTATGCCAGAGGGGACGGAGCAAAAGAAAGCGCCGAGCACCGACATCATTGAGCGACTGCTTGCCAAGGGTAAGAAGAACGGTGGGTCGCTGCTTTTTGGTGAGCTCATCGACGCGCTGCAAAAACAGGATATGTCCCCCGACGAGATGGACGATATGTACCAACGCTTCAGCGATGAGGGCGTGGAGATTGTCGATGATGTGGCGGCGGCGGGGGATGCGGCAGACGATGATGGCCCCGACAAGGAGGAAGAGGTCGAGATCGACCTCTCCGTGCCCGAGGGTATCTCACTGGACGACCCCGTCCGTATGTATTTGAAGGAAATCGGACACGTCCCCCTCCTCACGGCCGAGGAGGAGGTCGCCCTCGCTCAGCGCATGGAGGCGGGCGACGAGGAAGCGCGGCATCGTCTGGAGGAGGCGAATCTGCGCCTCGTCGTCAGCATCGCGAAGCGCTACGTCGGACGCGGCATGCTCTTTCTCGATCTCATCCAAGAGGGGAATCTCGGGCTCCTGAAAGCGGTCGAGAAGTTCGACTACAGCAAGGGCTATAAATTCAGCACCTATGCGACGTGGTGGATCCGGCAGGCGATTACGCGTGCCATCGCCGACCAGGCGCGTACCATCCGCATCCCCGTGCACATGGTTGAGACGATCAACAAGCTCGTGCGCATCTCGCGCCAGCTCCTGCAGGAGCTCGGCCGTGACCCGCGCCCCGAGGAGATCGCAAAGGAGATGGGCATCAGCGTCGCGCGCGTCCACGAGATCATGAAGATCGCACAGGAACCCGTGTCGTTGGAGACGCCGATCGGCGAGGAGGAGGACTCCCACCTCGGCGACTTCATCGAGGACGAGGCGGCACCCGCACCAGCGGAGGCGGCATCGTTCATGCTCCTGCGGGAGCAGCTTGAGGAGGTCTTGGAGACACTGACCGACCGCGAGAAGAATGTCCTGCGCCTGCGCTTCGGCCTTGAGGACGGGCGCTCGCGCACACTGGAGGAGGTCGGGCAGAGCTTCGGCGTGACGCGCGAGCGCATCCGCCAGATCGAGGCAAAGGCGCTGCGCAAACTCCGCCACCCGAGCCGCAGTAAGGTGTTGCGGGACTTCCTTGAGTAGTTGGCGAAACTGCAGCCAACATTTTTCTTGACAGCGGGGCATACAGCCTTTATAATACGCTTGTCTGACACATTCCTCGATAGCTCAGTCGGTAGAGCGTCTGACTGTTAATCAGAATGTCACTGGTTCGAGTCCAGTTCGAGGAGCCATTTGAATTTTTGGAGTGTAACGGAGAGGTTACACTCCTTTCTTATATTTGTTTGCGGGGATGTGCCCCGCGTAGTGAAACGACAAGGAGGGGGGCTATGCAGCTCGATGCGCGGCTGGCGGCGATTGCGGCGCTTGTTCCGCACGGAACGACACTGGCGGACATCGGCGCAGACCATGCCTACCTCGCAGCGACGCTTGTCCTGCACGGGCACGCGCCGCGTGCGGTCGTCGGTGACCTCAGCGCGGGCGCATGCGAGGCGGCGCGGCGGACGGTCGGCACACAGCGGCTCACACAGCAGGTTGACGTGCGGCAGGGAGACGGGCTCTCCGTCCTCCTCCCGGGCGAGGCGGAGAGCATTGTTATCGCGGGCATGGGCGGCGCGCTCATCGCCGATATCCTTGCGGGGGCGCAGAACATCCTCGGAGATGTCGGGACGCTCGTCCTCCAGCCGATGAACGGTGCGGAGAAGCTGCGCCGCTGGCTCTATGCGCATGACTGGACGATCGAGAAGGAGACGCTCGCCCGTGCGGGGGGACATCTCTATGAGATCATCCGCGCCGTGCACGGACACACGGCGATGCCCGATGAGGCGCTGCTCCACATCGGCACGCAGCCCGTCCAGCAGCGCGACCCGCTCCTCGGCGAGCACATCGCGCGCAAGGCGGCGCGGCTCGCCCGTGCAGCAGAGGGCATGGAGGGGAGCGCGGAGGCCCGCCGGAGTGCGGAGTACCGCGAAACGGTGTCACTCTTGGCGGCACTGCGGACAATGCAGGCGCTCATCCATGCGGATCGACGAACACCCTAAGCCCCGTCGAAATGGGGGGAGAAACCTAGCGCTTCCTAAGCCTCCCCCGTCGCCCCCCATCGAAAACCTAAGGAATCACTGATAAAATGAGGTCTGCCAGATTGGCGCAGATTTTTTCGTCCGAACGAGGTGGAAAACCGGACGCAGAGTGGTGCTCTGTGGAGGATTTTCCGCCGAAGTGCGGGCAAAAAAGATGCGTCAAGATGGTTGTACCGAATTTATCAGTGCTTCCCTCACGCATCTAAGGAGGTCACCTATGCTCAGCTGTCAGGTCGTCATGAACGCCCTCGAACGCATCGCTCCGCATCATCTGGCGGAGGACTGGGACAACACAGGCCTGCTTGTCGGCAGCTTTTCACAGAAGGTGGAGCGCATCCTCGTCGCGCTCGACGTGGACGACACTGTCGTTGCCGAGGCCATCGAACGCAGAGCGGACATGATCGTCGCGCATCACCCCGCAATCTTTCGCGGCATGAAGCAGCTGCGCACCGACCTCCCGCTCGGACGGCGGCTCGCCGCGCTCCTTACGCACGGCATCGCCGTCGCGGCAGCGCATACGAACCTCGACATCACACGCGGCGGCGTGAACGACGTCCTCGCAGAGCGTCTGGGACTGGAAAAGCTCAGCAGCTTCATCATGGTCGCGCAGGCGGACGGCAGCGCGGAGAGCCTCGGACGCATCGGCACGCTCCCCGCCCCCGTCGCCATCGACGACTTTGCCCATAGCGTGTGCGAGCGGCTCGGCGTCTCCCACGTGCGCCTCGTACGTGTCGCCGATCGCCCCGTACGGCGCGTGGCCGTTGTCGGCGGTGCGGGCGCGGAGTTTATCGACACAGCCGTGCGGCGCGGCGCAGATGTCTACCTCACGGGGGATGTCAAGTACCACGAGGCACAGCGCGCCGCCGAGCAGGGCATGCACCTCATCGACGCGGGGCATTTCGGCACGGAGCGCCCCGTTCTCCCCGTCCTCGCCGACCTCCTGCGCGCGGAGCTCGCGGCGGAGCACGGGACGGTGGAGATCCACGTGACCGAGACACAGCGCGACGTATTCGACGTCATTATATAGGAAAGGGAATCTATGGAGCAGAAGCATATCCGCAATTTTTCCATCATCGCCCACATCGACCATGGAAAATCCACCATTGCCGACCGCCTCATCGAGTACACGGGGACACTCAGTGAGCGCGAGATGGAGGCGCAGGTGCTCGACAGCATGGATCTCGAGCGCGAGCGCGGCATCACCATCAAGGCACAGACCGTGCGCCTCGACTATCGCGGCGAGGACGGGGAACTGTACGAGCTGAACCTCATCGACACGCCGGGACACGTCGACTTTAACTACGAGGTCTCGCGCAGCCTTGCCGCGTGCGAAGGCGCACTCCTCGTTGTGGACGCGGCGCAGGGCGTGGAGGCACAGACCCTGGCGAACGTCTACCTCGCGCTCGAGCACGACCTCGAGATCGTGCCCGTCATCAACAAAATCGACCTGCCAAGTGCCGAGCCCGAGCGCGTCAAGGAGGAAATCGAGGACAGCATCGGCCTCGACACGAGTGCCGCCGTCCTCGCCTCGGCCAAGACCGGCATCGGCATCAAGGAAATCCTCGACGCTGTCGTCGCCTACATCCCGCCGCCCGAGGGCGACGCGGACGCACCGCTGCGTGCGCTCATCTTTGACTCCTACTTCGACGCGTACAAGGGCGTGATCGCTCACGTGCGCGTCAAGGAGGGCGTGATCCAAAAGGGTATGAAGCTGAAACTCATGGCGACGGGCAAGACCTTCGAGGTCACGGACGTCGGCTGCTTCCGCCCGCGTCCTGTCGATACGGGGGAACTCCGCACGGGTGAGGTCGGCTTCATCGCGGGGGCACTCAAGGACGTACGCGACGTGCGCGTCGGCGACACCGTCACGGGTGCCGAGCGCCCCACCGCCGAGGCGCTGCCGGGCTATCGCGGCGTTACGCCCATGGTCTTCTGCGGCCTCTACCCCGAGGACAGCAAGGACTATGACAACCTCCGCGAGGCACTCGAAAAACTCCAGCTCAACGACGCCGCCCTCGTCTTTGAGCCCGAGACCTCCATCGCCCTCGGCTTTGGCTTCCGCTGCGGCTTCCTCGGGCTCCTCCACATGGACGTTATCCAGGAGCGCCTCGAGCGCGAGTACAACCTCGGCCTCATCATGACCGCGCCCTCCGTCGTCTACCACGTCTACCGCACGGACGGCACCATGCGGGAGGTCAGCAACCCCGCCGACCTCCCGCCCGCGACCGAGATCGAGCACATCGAGGAGCCGTGTGTCAAGGCGACCGTCATCGTGCCAAAGGACTACGTCGGCGCCGTCATGGAGATCTCACAGGAAAAACGCGGCGTGTTCCAGACCATGGACTACCTCGACGCGACGCGTGTCACCGTCATCTACCACATCCCGCTGAACGAGATCCTCTACGACTACTTCGACCGTCTGAAATCCGCCACGCGCGGCTACGCCTCCCTCGACTACGAGCTGATCGACTACCAGACCAGCAATCTTGTCAAGCTCGACATCCTCCTCAACGGCGACCCCGTGGACGCCCTCTCAACCATCGTTCACCGTGACCGTGCCGCCGCACGCGGCCGCCAGCTCGCGGCCAAGCTGAAGGAAATCATCCCCCAGCAGATGTTCGAGATCCCCATCCAGGCGGCCATCGGGAGCAAAATCATCGCGCGCGAGAATGTGCGCGCCCGCCGCAAGGATGTCCTCGCAAAATGCTACGGCGGCGACATCACGCGCAAGCGCAAACTCCTCGAAAAGCAGAAGGAAGGCAAAAAGCGCATGAAGGCCGTCGGCAGTGTCGAGCTCCCGCAGGAGGCATTCATGGCGGTGCTGAAAATTGACGACTGACGTACGCGGGGCAGAGGGAGAGCCGTGGGGCATCTACGTCCACATCCCCTATTGCGTGAAAAAATGTGCATACTGCGACTTCGTCTCCGTTCCGTCCGCGCCGCGTGCGGCGGAGATGGAGGACTATGCGGCGGCGCTGACGGCAGAGCTCCTGCGCGAAGTGCCGCCGCTTCGTGCCCGGCGGGGTGCGGCAGCGACCATCTACGTGGGCGGCGGCACGCCGACGGCACTGCCCGCGCCGCTCCTCATGGGAGTGCTGGAGACGCTCCGCACGGCGGCGGGAACGCCTGTGGAATGGACCGTCGAGGCGAATCCCGGCACCGTGGACACAGCGTACCTCGGCGCACTCCGCGCGGCGGGGGCGAACCGTCTCAGCCTTGGCGTACAGAGCTTTGACGACACGCTCCTCTATGGCATCGGGCGCATCCACACCGCTGCGGAGGCGGCGCAGGCCTTTCACGCGGCACGCGCAGCGGGCTTTGAGAATATCAGCATTGACCTCATGTACGGCCTGCCGGGGCAGACCCTTGACCACCTGCGGCGCAGCGTCGCGGCAGCCGCCGCCCTCGCGCCGGAGCACCTTTCCGTTTACGGGCTGACCGTCGAGGAGGGAACGCCGTTCGCGGCGATGCAGGCAGCAGGGCGGCTCGACCTCCCCACGGAGGACGCGGCCGAGGAGATGTATGACTTCCTCATGGCGGAGCTGCCCGCGCGCGGCTACGCCCGCTATGAGATCGCGAACTTCGCGCAGCCGGGCTTTGAGAGCCGTCACAACCGCGGCTATTGGCACATGACCCCCTACCTAGGCCTCGGCGCGGCGGCGCACGGCTATGTGGACGGTGAGCGCTGGGCGAACGAGGCGGACATCCCCGCCTACATCCGCGCCATGCGCGCGGGCACGAGCGTCCGCACGCCCGAGGACGGCGCGCGCACACGAGAGCGTGCGATGGAGGAGTATGCCTTCCTCGCCCTGCGCACGACGGCGGGCATCGACGCGGCGGACTTTCATCGCCGCTGGGGGCGAGACTTGGAGGAGGTCTATGGCGCGGTGATCGCGCACTACGCTGCGCTCGGCCTCCTCCGCCGCACGGCGGCGGGCGCTGCGCTGACGGCGGCAGGCATGAAACGCGGCAACGAGGTCTTTGCCGCATTTTTGCTTGAGGAGTAAGGAATCGCTGATAAAATGAAGTCCGTCAGATTGGCGTAGATTTTTCGTCCGGTTGAGGAGGCAAACCGGACGCATAGCGGAGGCTATGTGGAGGATCGCGGGCAAAAAGCGGGCAAAAAAGATGCGCCAAGATGGCGGTGCTGGATTTATCAGTGCTTCCTTAAAGCTGTGGTATGATAGGGAAGCTAAATATTGCCCTCTCCAAACCTCCCCCGTCACGACGGGGGAGGTGGCGAGCCTCACGAGCCGGAAGGGGCGCCATGGAGACGATGGCGATACCTGTGCATCGAGCGATAACCACGCAAGTCACAAGCGCCCCCATCGCCCCACTGCGTTCGGCACTTCCCCCGCCTCGGAGGGGGAAGCTGGCGTACTGTAAATCAATTATCAATAAAGGAGAAATTTCCATGAAAACACTGACCATGATCGAAATGCAGGGCTGCCCCTACTGTGCGAATGCACATCGCGCCATCGACGCACTGCGCGCAGAGGGCGGCGCGTACGCGGATGTTCCGCTCACCTTCATCGACGAGAACCGCGAGCCCGCGCGCACCCAGCCCTACGCCGGGCAGTACTACTACGTCCCGAGCATCTTTATGGACGGCACGAAACTCTACGAGGCGCAGCCGGGCCAGAGCTACGAGGCCATCTATGCTGAGGTAAAGAACGCGTTTGATGCGGCAAGCGCTGAGTAAGGGGACGCGGTTTACACGAGGCTGACAATCTTGTGTAACAGCTTTGCCTTTGTGCCCCTTCCACCGCTTGCACGCTCCCCCTTGCTGACCTGTCCAAGAAGCAAGTCCACAGGACGAAGCTGATTGGGTAACAGGTCGTATGGGAAAACGTCCCAAGAACACGAGCGACAGCGATGTGTGATTGGCTGACGTTGACCGCTCCCCGTGATAACGGGGAAGGCTTTGGAGGATCACGGCATAGTAGCTCGCTTGCGGGAGAAGTGGCGAGCACAGCGAGCTGATGGGGGCGGCAGCCACATCGGCTCGTGAATTGCGGCACAAATACGTGAGAATTTGCTCTCAAAACGAAATAAAACTTGTAAAATTGTTTGAAATGACGCATAATAAACAGCGAATTAGATTTAGCGCATTCCTATGGAGAAATGCGCAGCTGAAAAGGATGAGGTGATTGTATGCATCAACCGGTCACGGACAACCCCTTCGTCATTATGGTCATCAACATGGTCATTGTCTTTGCTGTGCTGACGGCGGTGTGGGGGCTCATTGAGCTTGTCCATCTGATTGATCCAACCAAGAAAAAGGAAGTGCCGGCAGCGCCGCCGCAGACAGCTGCCGTACCTGCTGCACCCGTTATGGCTGCCGCACCTGCCGCCGCGGATGAGGGCGTCAGCGCGGAGACCATCGCAGTCATCGCCGCCGCCGTCGCCGCCTGCGGCTGCAGCCCTGCACAGATCAAGGCCGTGCGTCCGGCGGAACAGCCCTCGTGGAGCCGTTATGCCCGCGAGCGCGGGATGCGCTAAGGAGGGATCATCATGGACTTTATCAATGCATTTTCCGTCTCCCTGCAGGCGATTGTACAGGGCAGTGGATTCTCAGGATTCACATCCGGCAACCTCATCATGATCTTCGTTGGACTGGTGCTCCTCTACCTTGCGTTTGCCCGTGACTTTGAGCCGCTGCTCCTCAGCCCGATCGCCTTTGGCTGTATCCTTGCGAACATTCCGTTCAACGGCTTTGAGGAGCCTGGCGTCATGTCCGCGATCGGCATGGGTATCAAATACGAGATCTTCCCGCCGCTCATCTTCCTCGGCGTCGGTGCGATGACGGACTTCGGCCCGCTGATTGCACGTCCCTCGAGCCTTCTCATGGGCGCTGCGGCACAGTTCGGCGTCTTTGTTGCTCTCCTCGGTGCGATGTGGTTTGGCTTCACGGCACAGGAGGCAGGCTCCATCGGCATCATCGGCGGTGCGGACGGCCCGACCTCGATCTACCTCGCAACGAAGATGGCACCCCACCTCCTCGGCGCAATTGCGGTCGCGGCATACACCTACATGGCGCTTGTGCCGCTCATCCAGCCGCCCGTCATGAAGCTCCTCACCTCGAAGAAAGAGCGTGAGGTCGTCATGGAGCAGGCACGTGAGGTCACGAAGTTCGAGCGCATCGCCTTCCCGATTGTCTCGACCATCTTCATCAGTCTGCTGCTCCCCTCCATCACGGCACTGCTTGGCATGCTCATGCTCGGCAACCTCTTCCGTGAGAGCGGCGTGACGGATCGTCTCTCCGATACGGCGCAGAACGCGCTCATCAATACGGTCACGATCTTCCTCGCGCTTGGCACGGGTCTCACGATGAGTGCAGAGAACTTCCTCGTTGCTGAGACCATCCTCATCATCTTCCTTGGTTTTGTCGCCTTCATCTTTGGTACGGCGGCAGGCGTTGTCCTCGGCAAGATCATGTGCCGTGCGACGGGCTGGAAGGTCAACCCCCTCATCGGCTCTGCGGGCGTCTCCGCTGTTCCGATGGCGGCGCGCGTCAGCCAGATCGTCGGCATCAAGGCAAAGCCGGGCAACTACCTCCTCATGCATGCCATGGGGCCGAACGTCGCAGGCGTTATCGGCACGGCGGTTGCGGCAGGTGCGATGCTCGCGATGCTGATGTAATGCGTGCGCCTGTTGGCTGAAAGTCCAAGGGGCTGTTGCATATCCCCCTATCGGCTCGCTGCGCTCGCCGCTTACTGACCTGTCCGAGAAGCAAGCCCATATCCTAAGCCTTCCCCGTTATCACGGGGAAGGGGGACCGCGCAAGCGGTGGAAGGGGCACAAAGACGGGGCTGTTGGCGAACACTCTATATTTGACAAAATCATCCTTCCTCTGTACTATGGGGGAAGGATTTTTGTATTCTTCGCACACTTCCACCGAAGAACCGATAAGAACAAGTGGGAAAAGAAAAGTACCGCCCAAGACAAAAGAAAGGCGCGGGCTTTTATCATGGGAGGAAATTTATGCGCGGCACATTCTACGGCATCGGCGTCGGTCCAGGCGACCCCGAACTGCTCACCGTCAAGGCAATCAAGGCAATTGAGGCAGCAGATGTCCTCATTGCCCCCAAGACCGAGAAGAAGGACGGCAGCGTCGCCCTCAAGATCGCCCGTCCCTACCTTAAAGAGGGCGTCGAGATCGTCTATCAGGTCTTCCCCATGGTCAAGGACTTCGCGAAAAATCCCGAAGCATGGGAGGAAAACAAAGCAGAGATCCTCGCTCTCCTCGACGCGGGGAAGAACGTCGCCTTCCTCACCCTCGGCGACCCCATGTTTTACAGCACCTACATCTACGTTTTCCGTCTCATGGAGCAGGAGGACGTCGAGATCGTCACCATCCCGGGCGTACCCGCCTTTGCCGCGATCGGCAGCCGTCTCAATCGCCCCGTCGTGGAGGGCGATGACATCCTCGCCATCATTCCCGGCACGGCGGACCGCGCAGACATCGAGAAGATTCTCTCCGCCGTGCAGAGCGCTGTCGTCATGAAGGTCTACCGCAACGCCCCCGAGATCATTGACCTTCTCGCAGAAAACCACATGGCGGAGGATGCTGTCCTTGTCAGCCGTGCAGGACTCGACGATGAGAAGATCATCCGCGACATCGGTGCGCAGCGCGGCGAACCGCTGAACTACCTTTCCACTATTCTTGCACGGAGGAACTGACATGAGAGCATTGGGAACAATTTTCCTCATCGCCGCCACCCTCGTCCTCAGCGCGTGCGGTGCGCCCGCCCCTTCCGCTGACAGCGGAGCGGGCGGCAGCTACGCCACTGTGACGGATGACAACGGACGCACGGTCAGCTTTGACCAAAAGCCTGCGCGCATTGCCGTCACCTCTGCCTCCTTTATCGCGCCGCTCTACGCCGTCGGCGGCGAGGTCGTCGGACGCCCCGACTCCAAGATGAAGATCCCGGACGCAGCAAAGGCGGCGCCCTCCATCGGAAAAACCTACCAGATCGACACAGAGAAGCTGATCTCTCTCTCGCCCGACCTCGTCCTCCTCAATCGCGGCATGAACGAAAAGCTCATCGACACGCTCGATGCGAACGGCATCAAGACCCTCGTCCTCGACGGCAAGAGCTACGATGACGTAAAGCGCGAGATCGGCATCCTCGCCGCGCTCACGGGGGAGAAGGAAAAGGGGGAGGAGCTCGTCCGGAAGATGGACAGCGACCTCGACGCCGTCCGCCGCTCCATCCCGCAGGAGAAAAAGCGCGTCGCCATCATCCACAGCACAGGGCAGGGACTTTCCGTCCAGCTCGACGGCAGCATCGCGGGCTGCATTGCAAACATGCTCGGCTGGGAGAACACGGCGGCAGGCATGCCTGCCCTCGACAAGAACCCCGACGCCGCCCCCTACAGCATGGAGACCCTCGTCGCACAGAACCCCGACATCCTCTTTGTTACAAGCATGGGCGACGAGGCGGAGATCCGCGCGTCCATGGAGGCAATGTTCGCGGATAACCCCGCATGGCAGACCGTCACGGCCATCCGTGAGGGCAGAGTCTACTACCTCCCGCAGGAGATGTTCCTCTTCAGCCCCGGGCTTGACTACCCCGCGGCGGCGAAGTACATGGCGGGGCTCGTCTATCCATGAGAAAACGCATCCTCGTCCTCGTGTTCTTTGCCGCACTCGCCGTCATCGGCTGTATCGTATCGACGGCAAAGGGGTCGGTGGACATTCCCTGCGCGGAGATTGCCGCCGCCCTCGGCGGCGTGCGTGACACGGCGCACGCCCAGATCTTCTGGAACATCCGTCTGCCGCGCACCATCGTTGCTGCCCTCGTCGGCGTAAACCTCGCCCTCGCGGGGGCGATCCTGCAGGCGATCCTGCGCAACCCGCTCGCCGACCCGCACATCATCGGCATCTCCTCCGGCGCAGGACTGGCGGGCATCTTTATCATGCTCGTCCTGCCTGGAGCGGCATGGCTCATCACGCCGGCGGCGTTCGGCGGGGCGATGTTTGCCGCCCTCCTTATCTATCTCCTCGCGTGGCGTGACGGCATCCGACCGACGCGCGTCATCCTCGCGGGCGTCGCCGTCTCGGCATTCCTCGGCGCTGGCATCTCCGCCATGATGATTCTCTACAGCGACCGCGTCCACAGCGCGCTCATGTGGATGGTCGGCGGACTCTCTGCGCGGAGCTGGCCGCACGTCGAGATGCTCCTGCCGTACACCGTCGGTGCGGGGCTCTGCGCCCTGCTTGCGGCGGGGCGGCTCAACATCCTCCTGCTCGGCGACGACATGGCGCGCGGCGTGGGGCTCGCCGTCGAGCGCACGCGCGTCATGCTCACGGCGCTCGCCGCCCTGCTTGCCGCGAGCGCCGTCTCCGTTGTGGGGCTCCTCGGCTTCGTCGGGCTCATCGTCCCGCACGCCGCACGCCTCATGGTCGGCGCGGATCATCGCGTGCTCCTGCCCGCGGCGGCACTCCTCGGCGTCGCCGTCCTCACCCTCAGCGATACAGCGGCGCGGCTGCTCTTTGCCCCGCTTGAACTGCCCGTCGGCATCCTCATGGCGGTCATCGGCGCACCGTTCTTCCTCTATCTCCTGCGGAGGCAGCTATGAGCGCCGTACTGCGGGCGGCGGGGCTCACCGTCTCCGCCGCCGGACAGGAGATCCTGCACGGTGTGGACATCGAGATCCCGGCGGGGCGGCGCACGGCGATCATCGGCCCGAACGGCGCGGGCAAGACCACCCTCCTGCGCGCCCTCGCGGGACTGAACCCACACTATACGGGGACGATCGAGCTGGCAGGACGCGAGCTGCGCAGCTATACGGCGCGGGAGCTGGCACGCGTGCGCGCCATCCTGCCGCAGGAGCGCGCGGCGGCCGCGGGGCTCACCGTGCGCGAGCTCGTCGCCTACGGCCGATTTGCCCACGCGGGGCGGTTCTCCCTGCGCACGGGGGCGGCAGACCGTGACGCGGTCGCGTGGGCGATGGAGATGGCGAACGTCGGCGCATTCGCCGCGCGCGACGTACACACCCTCTCGGGCGGCGAGCGGCAGCGCGTCTTCCTCGCGATGGCGCTCAGTCAGAAGCCGCGCCTCCTCCTCCTCGACGAGCCGACCACCTACCTCGACATCGCGCATCAGCTGCGCGTCATGGAGATCACGCGCCGCCTCAGCACGGAGCATGACATGACCATCCTCATGGTACTGCACGACATGGCGCACGCCATGCAGTACGCCGACGACATCATCCTCGTGCACGACGGTGCTGTCGCCGCCACGGGCACGCCCGCCGAGGTGCTCACCGAGGAGCGCATCGCCGACGTATTCGGCGTCCGCGTCGAGCTCCTGCGCGCGTCGGGCGGCACCCGCATCCCCGTCCCCCTCGCCCTCGTGGGGGAGTGAGAGTGGTCGAGATGCATCAACAATCATTGAATGCCTTGACCCCGTAACGCCAACGCCAGCCTCCCCTGCCGAAGCAGGGGAGGTGGCACACGCAGTGTGCCGGAGGGGGCGCCACGCACGCGGGGATGTCTCTGCCATAGGAAGTCAGCAGCCACGCACAGAATCTGAATCCAATCTGAATTTCATCACCTAGTATAAAATTAATTCACAATAGGACTTGCATTTTGCTTTTCTGCATGGTAATATAAAGACGTTCCAAACGAGAGGATACAGAGGGCAAAGGAAACATGGATACTTTCACCCGCGTATTCCTCCGAATGGAAATCGAGTATTTCTCATTTATTGAAGGAGGAGTTTCTCATGAAGAAGACACTCGTATCCGCACTCGCGACGGCACTCGTTGTCGGCGCAGCATCCACCACGTTCGCAGCTGCGAACCCGTTCTCCGATGTGCCCCGTGACCACTGGGCATACGACGCTGTGACGCAGCTCGCTGCTGACGGCGTTGTCGAGGGCTACGGCGACGGCACGTTCCGCGGCGACCGCAACATCACGCGCTACGAGATGGCGCAGATGGTGGCAAAGGCAATGGCAAAGGGCGATATGTCCGCATCGGATCGTGCGCTCGTTGACCGTCTCGCAGCAGAGTTCGCTGATGAGCTCAACAACCTCGGCGTCCGCGTCTCGAACCTCGAGCGCAACGCTGACATGGTAAAGTGGAACGGCAAGCTCCAGTATAAGTATGAGAGCCTCCGTCCCGAGGGACAGGCAAAGGACACCACGAATGAGGTGAAGTTCCGTCTCGAGCCGAAGGCTGAGATCAACGATCACTGGCATGCGATCGCACGTCTCGACGCCGACCTCAACGTTGCAGATGACACGGGCAAGGATGGCAAGGTTACGCTGAAGCGTGCCTACGTGCAGGGTGACTACACGAACTTCCAGGTTCGTCTCGGCAAGATGGCGCTCCTCTCCTCAGAGGGCTATCAGGCACCGGGATCCATCGTCCTCGATGACAACTTCTCTGGCGCACAGGTCACGTTCGGCAGTGATCTGAAGGCAACGCTCGAGGCTGGCCGCTACAAGGGGGCATTCCTTAATAAGGATAACCTCAGCGAGCGTGCGAACTACTATGGTGCGAAGCTCAACTATGAGAAGAACAACTTTGTCGCAGGTGCGGGCTACTACCACTTCAAATCGAAGGACATCGGTTCCTACACGTCGAACGGCAAGGATACGCTTAACGTTTGGGGCGTAGACCTCGGCTATCACTTCGACAAGAACAGCTTCCTCTCGGGTGCCTATGCACATGCGAACAAGCTGGATGTAGACAATAAGTACAAGAAGTCCTATCAGGTGACCTACGCCTACAAGGGTGCAGACATGATGGATAAGGGCTCGTGGGGCGCATACCTCTCCTATCGTTACCTCGGCGGTGCATCGGTTGCTGCAACAACGGATGGTGCACAGTTCGGCACGAAGGGCATTGAGGTCGGTGCGGACTACACACCGCTCAAGAACGTTGTTCTGACGGGTAAGTACTTCAACGGCAAGAAGATCGACGGCGGCAGCAACGACAAGGTTCAGAAGCTCTACGGCACGGTTGAGTTCTTCTTCTGATCGATTCTTCGGTCAGCGGCAGAACACCGCCTAATAAAATCCCCCTCCTGCGAGAGGGGGATTTTTGTGTTGTGTTTTTCTTGCCCATGGGTGATTCCACGTGTTATAATACGCCAAAGGAGGGGGAGACAATGCGCAGTTATTCATCCCGAGAGATCATTAAGCTTTTGAAATCTGATGGATGGTATGAGGTGCATTGTGTCGGGGATCACCACCAATTCAAACATCTGACGAAGAAGGGGCGTGTGACCGTGCCGCACCCTGTCAAGGATCTTCCCCAGTATCTTGTAAAGTCGATTGCCGAACAGTCAGGGCTCGCACTCTAAGGAGGGAATTCCCATGAATGATACGTATGTGTTCCCTTCCGTTTTCCATACAGAAGCGGACGGTATTTCGATATTTTTTCCTGATTTGCCGGGCTGTTTTTCGTGCGCAGATACAATGGAACAGGCATTTTCGCGTGCGAAGGAGGCACTGCAGCTGCATCTTTACGGGATGGAGGAGGATGGTGAGACAATCCCTGCCTCATCGCCCGTCGGGAAGATTCCGCTTCGTGCAGGAGAAACCATCGCTATGATTGAGGCGTGGATGCCTCCCTTCCGTGAGCGGATGGATAACAGGGCGACCAATAAGACGGTGACCATTCCACGTTGGCTTGATACACTGGCGCGGCGAGAGAAGGTGAACTACTCTCAGCTCCTCCAGCGTGCGCTGAAATCCTATCTCGGCGTAGGAGAGAATCCGTCCTCGCGTGTGCATATTTGAGGAATCAGTGAAACATGGGAGCTGCCGGATTGACGTAGATTTTGTCCGATTTGCCAACAATAAGCGGACGAAAAAATATGCATCAAAGTAAAAAAGGGGTGTTTTTTATTGAGGCAATTTTTTTAGAAAAGATTGTGGCGTGAGCGCTGGCACACGTAACGAAGTAAAACCACTTGCATCTCGTGTGATGATAAAATCGCAGTGGAGGGATTCCGCACAAACGGCGACAAGTCCGTCCTCAAAATCAGGCGTCCGATTGTGCAGAGCCTTCTGGATGTGTGCATACGTAACGTCACAGACAGAAAGAATATCCAGAATGTGTTCTATCGCTTGATAGGCAAGCTCTGTATCGTGCAGGTTCTTCCGTACAAAGTAGAATATGTCTGTGATGCACGAGGCTGTCGTATATCCCTTGATTTGTCTGCTTTCGCAGAGACGGAGAACGTCTGCGGATGATGCTGCGAATGGTGCTCGGGCGAGCAGAACGTCGAGAATGATGTTTGTATCACATAGGATGTTCATGACGTTGCAGCCTTTCTTCGCGGATGTCCGTTGCCATTGTTTCCGCAGGAGCGTTTTTTAGCAGACCATATAGATGGTCCACTGCACTCATTTTTGGGGCGACCATGTGCGCGACGGGTTTTCCCTCGACGGTGAGGAAAATATCCTCATGTGGAATGAGAGCCAAGTATTTATCCATATTGGCGTGAAAGTCAACGGTGGTGACAAACATAGTGACACTCCTTCCTTATAAAAAAGGGGCTGTGCTACTGCACAGCCCCTACTCTGTTACACGGATACGTCGATGCTGCCGCCGAGGCTCGGGTCGAGGCTCGCGGTGCTCTGCTCGATCAGGTCGAGTGCCTCACTGCTCGAGTCCATCGCCATCTTTGCGGCGGCGATGCCGACGCTCTGTGCAGTCTGCTGTGCCGCCATGCTGACGGAAAGCTGTGCAATATCCATACTCCATTTTCCTCTCATTAGACATAGATGCTGAAGAGATTCAGCATGTTCGAGTAACGCGACATGGTGGGCAGGGAGCGTCCATTCAGGATGTTTGACGCGTAGCTGAGCTGCCCGCCGATCGCCTGCTCCATGGTCGGGATGACGCTGCGGCGCGAAAACTGTGCCGCCTCTGCGTGACGGTCGGCGCGTCCCGCGAGTCCGCCTCGGCCGAGAATCGCCTCGGAGCGTGCGGGGGAGTCGATGAGTGCGTCGGCGAGTAGGTTCTCGTTGACGCGCAGCTTGCCTGTTGCGCCGTCGACGGAGATGCCCATCTTCGCATACGAACCCGCCATATAGGTGGTGTCGGAGAACTCGCTTGAGAGTGCCTGCACGCCCTTGCCGAGCTCCTTGTTCTCGCGCAGGAAGTCACTCGTCTCGTTGTACTTGCTGACGAGGTCCTTCACGTCCGAGATCGCGCTCTTCAGACGGTCGCTGTAGGAGCGTGAGCCGTCGGCATTCGTCGTGATGTCGCTGCGGCTGAACTTGAAGTCCGTGTTCTCGACGGCACGTGCCGCCTTGCGCAGATCCTTCATGTTGCCGTCGTACTCAGCATAGAACTTGGAGCTGGTCTCCGCATAGGTCTTGCGCAGCTTTGCCGCCTGATTCGCAATGGCGAGGATGGAGCTGAGCTCCTCTGCGCTCGAGTCCTGCCCGCGGTACTGTGCGGAGTAGAGACTGCTGTTGCCCTGCCGCTGCATGGGGCCGCCGAAGATGGCACGCGTCGCATCCGTGCGAGAGTTGCCGGCGTAGAGCGAGCGGTAGATGCTGCTCGCCGCGCTGGTCATCTGTGTAATCGTTGCCATGAATTTCCTCCTTCCGTGGTGTGTATGGTAGGGATTTTTTTCTACACCTATTATATCGTTTTTTTCGTAAATGTCATTAGGTGAGGGCAAAAATTTATCACGGCGGGCGTGCTGCGCGTGTGCCTTGCAAAGGCGGGCGAAATCTGTTAAGATAAAAGTATAGAGAAGGAGAACCTCTCATGGGGGATGCTCTCCCTCACCAGCAGACGGAAATAAACCGCTCCCGTGCCAAAAGCAGGGCGGTTATTTCTTTTTTATTGTCGAAACGTCACACGAGACAGAGGCGCCCCCTCCGGCACACTGCGTGTGCCACCTCCCCCGCTTCGGCGGAGGAGGCTGAGCTGCCGCGCCTCCAAGCCTCCCCCGCAAACGGGGAAGCTAATATACAGGTATCCTAAGCCTTCCCCGTTATCACGGGGAAGGGGGACCGCGTAAGCGGTGGAAGGGGCACAAAGAAGGGGCTGCTGCACGAAGTTTGCGACTTCGTGCAACGGCCCCATGAAAACAGGAGGTGTGCGGTGCGCGCAGCATTTATGACACTCGGCTGTAAGGTGAACCAGTTCGAGACGGAGACGATGGAGGGGCTGTTCCGTGCGCGCGGCTACGAGATCGTGCCGTTCGAGGAGCGGGCGGATGTCTACGTCATCAATACGTGCTCGGTGACGCATCTGAGTGACCGCAAGTCCCGCCAGATTATCCGCCGTGCCGCGCGCATGAATCCGACGGCGTGCATCGCTGTGGCGGGCTGCTACGCACAGGTATCGCCCGAGGAGGTGCGCGGCCTCGAAGGGGTGCGTGTCGTGATCGGGACGGAGGAGCGCGCGCGCATTGTGGACTATGTGGAGGAGGCACTGCGCGCGGACGGTGTGGTGGAGGAGATCACGGATGTGATGCAGGCACGTGCCTTTGAGGATATCCCCCTGCACGGCGTACCGCACCGCACACGTGCCTTTCTCAAGATCGAGGATGGCTGTCAGAATTTCTGCTCGTTCTGCATCATCCCCTATGCGCGCGGTCCGGTGAAGTCGCGTCCGCTCGCGGCGGTGGCGCGCGAGATGGAGAAACTCGCGGCGGCGGGCTTTCGCGAGGTGGTGCTGACGGGGATCCATCTCGGCGCGTACGGCATCGACCTCCCGCAGCGCCCAACGCTCGCCGATGCGTGCCGCACAGCGCTGCGCACGAAGGAGGTGCGGCGGCTGCGGCTGGGCTCGCTGGAGTCGGTGGAGCTGTCGGAGGATCTCCTCTCGCTCGTACGGACAGAGCCGCGCTTTGCGCCGCATCTGCACCTGCCGCTGCAGGCGGGGAGCGACAACGTCCTGCGTGCGATGAACCGCCGCTACGATACGGCGGCGTTTGCGCAGCTCCTCGCCGATGTGCGCCGCGCCGTGCCGGGCGCGGCGATCTCGACGGACATCATTGTCGGATTTCCGGGGGAGACGGAGGAGGACTTCACGGCAGGTCTTGACTTTGTGCGCGCGATGGGATTTGCGCGGATGCACGTCTTCCCGTACTCGGCGCGGCGCGGTACGCCGGCGGCACGGCGCACGGATCAGATCGCCCCGCCGGTGCGCAGGGAGCGTGCAGCGCGGATGCAGGCACTCGCTGAGGAGATGGCGGAGGCGTATCATCGTGCGGCGCTCGGCACGGTGGATGAGGTCCTCTTTGAGACGGAGCAGGACGGTGTGGCGGACGGACTGACAGGGACATACATCCGCGTCTATACAGATGCCGCCGTCCCGCGCGGCGAGCTCGTCCCCATGCGTCTCGTGCGTCTCTGCCGCGACGGCGTGTGGGGTGAGCGCGTCTAGGAGACTGCACAGAGCACAATGCGGTGCTCCCTTTTATTTGCTTGTGCAGCATGTCTATGGCAATCCTGCAACTTCCGGAAAATCCCCCTTGACAGTCTGCCTCAAAGATGTTATTATAATCACCGTCGCAAGACACGTGACTCAGTAGCTCAGCTGGATTAGAGTATTTGACTACGAATCAAAGGGTCGGGGGTTCGAATCCCTCCTGGGTCACCATTTTGAACGCAGACGCCGATGAAGATCGGCGTTTTTTTGTACATGGATGATATTTTTGTCATTGAGAATGAAAATATGAACGAGGTTCATATTTTGCTTTTCAAATGGCTTTTTTTTCGTTATAATAGTATTACTAACGAGAGAGGGTGCGATTCGTTTGGAAGAGAAGATGGGACGCCGTGAACGAAAGAAGCTGCAGTCGCGCAAGATGATTCTCGAAGCCGCGATCAGCGAGTTCTCGAAGAAGGGCTACAAGGAGACGTCGGTTGCGGACATCATGACGGCGGCGGATCTCGGCATCGGCACGTTCTACAACTATTTCGCCTCGAAGGAGGAGCTGCTGTTCTCTCTGCTCGGACGGCTGGGGGAGACGATACGCATGGCGCTTGCCGAAGCGCGGTCGGCGGAGCGCAGTTCGCTGGAGCTGCTTGAGGTCGGTGCGCGCGTGACGGCAAAGTTCCTCGATGAGAACCGCTTTGTGATGCCGCTCTTTCTCTCGGTGTCACATCATAAGCCGCAGGGGGCCCCTCCGCAGGAGGGGGCGGAGGATAAGCCGCATCCGAGCCGCATGGCGCCGCAGGTAAAGCGGGTCTTTACCGAGATTATCCGCGAGGGACAGAAGGCGGGCGAGATCCGCAGCGACGTTCCTGTCGATCTGATCGCGGAGATGTTCCACTCGCTGTATCAGGCGGCGGCGTTCAGCCAGCTGGAGCTGAGTTTTCAGGAGAATATCGCGCTCAAGACGCGCCTCCTCCTCGACGGCATCCGCAGGCGGGACGGGCAGTCAGAGGGCTGAGTGTTGTTTTCCCTACGGAGTGACGGCGCGAGCCGTGTTCCAATCTGTGTATTTAGGAGTACCAATGATCAGTGTAACGAAACTACTTTTTATGGATGAGTACTATGGTGATGCGCTGCGCTACTCGCACAATGCGCATCGGATGAAGAGCGGTGCAGCAGAGGGCATGGGCCCCGTGGTGGTCTGGAACTCGACGCGTACGTGCAATCTGCGCTGCCGCCACTGCTATATGGAGTCGGACGGGCAGAAGTACGACGGGGAGCTGACGACGGAGGAGGCAAAGCGCTTCATCGACGATCTCGCGGAGTTCCGCGTACCCGTGCTGCTCTTCTCGGGCGGCGAGCCGCTGATCCGTCCTGACTTTTTCGAGCTCGCGGAGCACGCGGCAGAGCGCGGCGTGCGTCCGACGCTCTCGACGAACGGGACGCTCATCACGCGCGATGTGGCACAGCGCATCAAGGATCTCGGCGTGGGCTATGTCGGCATCTCGCTCGACGGTCTGGCGGATGTGAACGATATGTTCCGTGGGGTGGACGGCGCGTACCAGCGGGCGATGGAGGGCATCGAGAACTGCGTCGCCGTCGGTCAGCGCGTGGGGCTGCGCTTTACGATCAATCACCACAACATCATGGAGCTCGATAAGATCTTCGATTTCATTGAGGAAAAGGGGATCAACCGCGTCTGCTTCTATCACCTCGTCTACTCGGGGCGTGGCGGGCAGATGATGGATGAGGATGTGACGCCCGAGGAGTCGCGGCGGGCGATGGATACGATTATCGCGCGGACGAAGGACTTTGAGGCGCGCGGTCTCAAGAAGGAAATCCTGACGGTGGACAATCATTGCGACGGGGTCTATATGTATCTGAAGGCACTCGCCGAGGGCAACGACGCGGGCGCGGAGCAGATCAAGAAGCTGATCGGCGCGAACGGCGGCAACCGCTCCGGGATCGCGTTCGGTGAGGTGGATCCGATGGGCTATGTGCACCCCGATCAGTTTACGCAGCATCATACGTTCGGCAATGTGCGCGAGCGCAAGTTCGGCGATATCTGGCAGGATGTGACGAATCCGATCATGGCGGGGCTGAAGGATCGTAAGCCGCTCCTGAAGGGACGCTGTGCGCGCTGTCAGTATCTCGACTGGTGCAACGGAAATTTCCGCACGCGTGCCGAGGCACGGACGGGGGATTTCTGGGCGTCCGATCCGTCTTGCTATCTGACGGATGAGGAGATCGGCGTCACGGGGGCGGCACTGTGAGCGCGCCGATGGAAGCGGCGCACGCCGCACAGAGTGCCCCGGCAGGACATCCGCATGGGATGGGGCATCCCGGTGGACATCCGCATGGCATGGGACAGGGCGGTCACCCCGGCGGGCACCCGAAGGGCGTCGCTGGCGGCGGGGTGAAGATCATCTCGTGGAACGTGACGAACGCCTGCAATATGTACTGTGCGCACTGCTATCGTGACGCGGGCTGCCGCGCGGACGAGGAACTCTCGACCGAGGAGGGCAAGAAGCTCCTGCGCGAGATCGCAAAGGCGGGCTTCCGCATCATGATCTTTTCGGGCGGTGAGCCGCTGTCGCGCCCCGATATTCTTGAGCTAGTCGCCTATGCGCGCGGGCTGGGTCTGATCCCCGTGTTTGGCACGAACGGCACGCTGATCGACCTGCCGACGGCAAAGGCGCTGAAGGAGGCGGGCGCATGCGGGATGGGCATCTCGCTCGACTCGCTCGACAAAAAGAAGCACGATACATTCCGCTCGTTCCCGGGCGGCTGGGACGGCGCGGTGCGCGGGATGGAGAACTGCCGTGCCGTCGGTCTGCCGTTTCAGATCCACACGACGGTGATGGACTGGAATGCGCACGAGCTTGAGGCAATGACGGATTTCGCCGTGGAGATCGGAGCAAAGGCGCATCACTTCTTCTTCCTCGTGCCGACGGGGCGCGCGGAGACGATCGAGGAGGAGTCGCTGCGCGCAGAGGCGTATGAGGATGTGCTCACGCGCATCATGAAGAAGCAGGAGACGGTGGACATCGAGCTGAAGCCGACCTGTGCGCCGCAGTTCCTGCGCATTGCCGACCAGCTCGGAGTGGATACGCGCTTTTCGCGCGGGTGTCTCGCGGGGCTGACGTACTGCATCATCAGTCCGCGCGGCAAGGTGCAGCCGTGTGCCTATCTCAACCGTGAGCTCGGCGATGTGCGCGAGACGCCGTTCGATGAGATCTGGGCGAAGAACGAGGTGTTCAAGGAGCTGCGCACGCTCGACTACGGCGGCGGCTGCGGCTCATGCAGCTATAAGAAGGCGTGCGGCGGCTGCCGTGCGCGTGCCGCGTACTACCACGGCGGTGACTTCATGGCGGAGGAGCCGTGGTGTCTCTACCACGGACGCCGTGGTGAGGCATAAAGAGATGTGAAAAACCCCCGACGATCGTCGGGGGCTTTTGTGTGAGATTTTAGTTGCGGATTTGAACAGATGTTTGTATAATAAGAATAGAGACCTTAACAGGCAGGGCGTCTATTTCTCCACTTCCATTATCCTACGGGAAAGGAGGTGGTGCACATGGGTTACTACGAGTTCATCTTTGCGTTGATTCTCGTCACTGGCTACATTGTTGCGATAAAAAAGAAATAACCGCCCCTACTAGCCCTAGCGTGGCGGTTATATCCTCTGCGTGAAGAAGTAGACGCCTTGTCAGGGTCTCTTCTCTATGTCTCTATTATATCAGAGAGCCACGTAACGTGCAAGATTTATTCGCTGCGGGTTACATCCTCGCTGTAAAAAAGAAATAACCGCCCTGCCTGAGAAACGGTGCGGCTAAATCCATATCCGTTTTGTGCCCCTTCCACCGCTTGCGCGGTCCCCCTTCCCCGTGATAACGGGGAAGGCTTAGGATAACGGCATATTAGCTTCCCCCGCTAACG
>NZ_GL397087.1:1373688-1397291 GCF_000146365.1 Selenomonas sp. oral taxon 149 str. 67H29BP | reverse complement strand
CCCGCTAACGGGGGAAGTGGCGAGCGCAGCGAGCCGATGGGGGATATGTAACAGCCCCTTTTATGTCTCTATTATATCAGAGAGCCGTGTAACGTGCAAGATTTATTCGCTGCGGGCTGCATCCTTGTGCCCTGCATCGTCCTTGTCTTTGCTCTCCGCATCATCGAGTGCCTTCTTCGTCAGTGCGGCAGTGAGGGAGGTGACGGCGTTCGCCGTCGCATTGTCCTCTTTGGGGGCGGCGTTTTCCTTTTCCTTTGCCGCAGCGGCGTCGAGGTCGGCGCGCTCCTGCACGGACTGACGCCGCAGGGCGTCGGTATGCTCTGCTTTTTCCTTGATGATATTTTGGAACTCACCGATGTTTTTTGCGTTCTCACTTATCTGTGTGCCGATGAGTCGCTTATCCTCTCCTGTGAGCCCTTCGGCATTGTATTGCCGTTCTAATTCGCGCCCCTTCTTGTAGAATGCGCTGAGCCAATCCTCATCGGTCATTCCCGCTCGCTTCAGCTTGTCCGCTTCCTTCTGCAGGAGCGCCTTATCGTCGTCTGTGAGCTTCTCGTCGGTCGCGATGCGCTGCTCGATGGCGGCGGCTTCGTCCTTTTTCGCGCGTTTCTCATCCAGCTCGTTCTGTTCGGCGGCGAGTGCTGCCTCGGCAGGGGTCAGGCGGTCATCGGGGGCATCCATTGCACTCAGTTCGCGGCCTTTCGCACTGATATAGACCTCGGCGGCACGGGAGAGGATGGTCGGTGCAGCTTTTGTGTTTTGCCCTGCTGCCTGTCCCGTGGCCTGACGTGCGGGATGATTGTCCGTGTGCAGAAAGGAAAGTTTTTCATCGATACGCTGTGTTTGCATGATCAGCACCTCCGCAGAGAACGATCTCTTTATCTATCATATCGTATGGAGGGGAGATTGCTTAAGGAAGCACTGATAAAATGAGGTCAGCCAGATTGGCGTAGATTTTTTGTCCGATTGAGGCAGCAAACCGGACGCATAGCGAGGGCTATGTGGAGGATTTGCTAACGAAAAGCGGGCGAAAAAGATGCGTCAAGATGGTTGTGCTGAATTTATCAGTGTTTCCTTAAATATGGATGAAGTCCTTCTGCGCCCGCATGGCACGCATGGCATTGAGGACGGCGAGGAGGGTGACGCCCACGTCGGCGAAGATCGCCGCCCAGAGGCTTGCCCAGCCGAGTGCACCGAGGAGGAGGACGGCCGCCTTGATGCCGACGGCGAGGGCGATGTTCTCCCGTGCGATGCGGACGGTGCGGCGTGCGAGGGCGAGGAGGGAGACGAGCCTGCGCGGTTCGTCGGTCATGAGTACGACATCTGCCGCCTCGATGGCGGCGTCCGCACCGATGCCGCCCATGGCGATGCCGATGTCGGCACGTGCAAGGACGGGCGCGTCGTTGATGCCGTCGCCGATGTAGGCGAGTGTCCTGCCCGCGCGCTCGGCGGCGAGCAGACGCTCAAGATGCGCCGCCTTGTCCTGCGGCAGGAGTTCGGCGTATACCGTGTCGATGTCGACCGCCGCAGCGACGCTCTGTGCGGCGGGGCGGGCATCGCCCGTGAGCATGACGGTCTTGCGGATGCCGCATGCCTTTAGATCGCGGACGGTGTCTGCTGCATCCTCCTTGACCGTGTCGGCGACGCAGATCATGCCCGCATACGCTCCATCCACGGCGAGCCAGATCGCACCCGCAGGTGCGGCAGGCGGGAGATCGGCGACACCGCTCTCGCTGAGGTATGCGTGAGTGCCGATGCAGATGACGCGCTTTTCGCTGCGCGCGGTGATGCCGCGTCCCGCCCGCTCCTCGATGTCATGGACAGCCGCAGGGGTGCCGCCGCATTCCGCGAAGGCACGCATGACGGCCCGCGCCATCGGATGGGACGAGTGCTGCTCTGCGGCGGCGGCGCGGGCGAGCACCTCCTTTTCCGTAGTGCCTGCGGCGGGGAGAATGCGCGTCACACGGAGGCTGCCCTCGGTGAGCGTGCCCGTCTTGTCAAAGACGATGGTGTCCGTACGGGCGAGCGCGTCGAGATAGGAACTGCCCTTGACGAGAAGACCCGCACGGGATGCTGCCCCGAGTCCCGCGAAGAAGGTGAGCGGGACAGAGATGACGAGGGCGCAGGGGCAGGAGATGACGAGGAAGGTCAGTGCACGATAGACCCACGGAGCGAAGGGCTCTCCCATGACGAGCGGCGGCAGGACGGCGATGGCGAGAGCGGCGCATACGACGACGGGCGTATAGATGCGCGCAAAGCGTGTGATGAACGCCTCCGTGCGCGACTTCTTATCCGACGCCTCCTCCACGAGCTCCAGAATGCGCGCCGCAGCGGACTGCGCATAGGCGGCTGTGACGCGTACGGTCAGTGCACCCGTGATGTTGACGCAGCCGCTGAGAAGCGTATCTCCCATACGCACGGTGCGCGGCAGGGACTCGCCCGTGAGTGCGGCAGTGTCAAGCGTGCTCTCGCCTGCGGTCACCGTCCCGTCGAGCGGCACGCGCTCGCCCGGATAGATGCGGATCATGCTGCCGACGGCGACCGCCGCAGGATGTACGATCTCCTCGCGCCCGTCCATGAGGACGCGCGCCGTGTCGGGACGGATGTCCATGAGCGCTGTGATGGAGCGGCGTGCACGCTGAACGGCACGATCCTGAAGGAACTCGCCGAGCTGGTAGAGCAGCATGACAGCGACGGCCTCGGCATAGTCGCCGAGTGCGAGTGCGCCGATCGTGGCGGTGCTCATGAGAAAGTGCTCGCCAAAGATATGCCCCCGATGCAGATGCACAGCGGCACGGCAGAGAACATCAGCGCCGACGAGGACATATGCCGCGAGAAAGAGAACGGTGCCCGCCGTTCCCTCGCCGCAGAGCATGCCGAGGAGAAAGAGCAGCGCTGCCGCCGCGATGCGCATGCGCATGGACAGGTACGCGCTCCGCTCCGCCTGTGCATGCATGCATCCGCACCCGCATTCATGAGACTGTGCTGCTGAGTCCATGATGGATCACCGCTTTCTGCTTTTGTATGAACAGTTATTCATACGTTGATTATGGCGCAGAAGCGCGATGAAGTCAAGCGAAGATGTGGAAATCACGGATAAATTCAGCGCGATTTTTAAGGAATTTTTTTGCCTGCCCTTTGAAGAAATAATCGTCTGTCTTTTCGTAATGCTGTGTTCTATTAAATTTTCCTGGAGGGCGCAGAACTATTGCAATAGCACGGGGGATATGGTAAATTATCACTCGTATTTCTTGTACGTGTGCCAACATTCGAAAGGGAATGGGGGGGAACGGCATACGGCACATTTGGAAGAATTAGCTGGCCTTGGCGAGGGATACCTTGAGACTTGGCGGGATGATTAGTGTCTGCACGGGAGAGACGCGCACGAGCGCGTCGTGCATCGACGACCAAATGGCAGGAAATACAGGCTGGTGAGGATCACCAGCTTTTCTTTTTGTCCGAAATGCGATAAAATAAATTGTGCGCATCTGTTTGAAAGGAGCTGCTATGTTTACATTCAAAGGAGACGGATTCCATGCCTTTCACGGCATTACGCCGCAGATTCACGAGGAGGCGTTCGTCGCGCCGCAGGTGTTCCTCTCGGGTGATGTGCGGCTCGGGCAGTACGCGAGCCTCTGGCCGGGGGTTGTCGCGCGCGGCGATGTCAACTATATCTCGGTCGGCGTCTGCTCCAATGTTCAGGATCTCACGTGTCTGCACGTCGCGGACGATAATCCGTGCATCATCGGCGACTATGTGACGGTCGGGCACAGCGCGTGCATCCACGGCTGCGAAATCGAGGATCATGTGCTGATCGGCATGGGCGCGATTGTCCTCACGGGGGCAAAGATCGGGCGCGGCTCGATTATCGCGGCGGGCGCCGTGGTCAAGGAGAATGCCGTCATTCCGCCGAACTCGCTCGTCGCGGGCGTCCCGGGCAAGATCGTGCGTGAGAACATCGACCGCATCAAGACGATCCATGCCCAAGCAATCAAGTACAAATGCGAATGGTCGGTGGAGTACGGCGTCTATCCCGAGATTGGCGGCGAACGCTACCACGGCGAGAAGGTCATCTGATGGCGGATGCGGAGGAGCTGATCCGCCAGCCGCACGGAAAAGAGCAGCAGATAAAGATGGAGATCGTCTCCATGATCCACGGCGGTGAGTCACCCTATGACGTGATCTATCACGTCGCACAGTGGCTGGAGAAAGCCTCGGGCGAACCGGGCTACGCCCAGTACGTCGAGGATGCGATGCGTTCGGTCTACGGCTGTGCGCTGCAGCATGTACGGCCGATGGAGGATGAGCTGCGCGACGTGGAGGCACGCCTCGTCCGCATCCGCGCTGCCTACGAGGACCCTGTATTCACCGAGGAGGAGAAGAAGCGCATCCGCTTTGCGATCGACCTCCACGTGAAGAATATCGCGCGCCTGAAGGAGTGCATTGCGCGCGCCAAGGCGAACGGCGAGCCGGCAGAGATTGTGAAGAATTGAAGAAGGAAGAAAACGATGCTGACAGATGTATTTTTTGAATGCCTGAAACACGACGGCATTGTGTCGGTGGCGTCGGTGACGCCCGAGAACGAGGCACATATCGCGAATACGTGGAATAAGTACATCATCGTGACGGAGGATGAGCGGATTCTGATCCCATGCTATGGGTTCCGCAAGACGGAGTGCAATGCGGCGGAGCATCCGCGCCTCGCACTGACGCTCGGCAGCCACGAGGTCGAGGGCCGTCGCGGGATGGGCACCGGCTTTTTGCTGATAGGGACGGCGGAGTTCCGCAAGGACGGCGCGCTTTTTGAGCAGATGCATGCCAAGTGCTCGTTTGCGAACCGCGTGCTGATCTTTACGCCGGATTCCTGCCGGCAGACCCTCTGAACACGATTGTATACCGCGATACAAACGCCGCCCTGCTTGCGTGCAGGGCGGCGTTTATGTTACTATATTTCTGTTATTCCGTTTTTTTGTGGAAAATCGCTCATTTTAGGAGGGAAAGAACATGAACATCTCTACCGTAAAGAAAATTTTTGCGGCAGGTGCAGTCCTTGTATTCTCTGCTGCACTCCTTACCGGCTGCGGCGGCGACTCTGCATCGGGCAAGAAGTTCCTGAACATCGGCACAGGCGGCACGGCGGGTACCTACTACCCGATCGGCGGCGCGATTGCCGAGATTCTGAACAAGGAGATCCCGGGGATGAACGCGAGTGCGCAGAGTACGGGCGCGTCGGTGGCGAATATCAATATGCTGCGCGACAAGGCGATCGACCTTGCGACAGTGCAGAACGATATTACATACTATGCCGTGACAGGCACGGAGATGTTCGACGGCAAGAAGGTGGACGGACTGCAGGGGATCGCCTCGCTCTACCCCGAGACCTGCCAGTTTGTGACGCTCCAGTCCTCGGGCATCAAGAACATCTCGGAGCTGAAGGGCAAGCGTGTCGCGGTCGGCGCGGCCGGCTCGGGCGTTGAGGCGAATGTGCGCCAGATCCTCGCAGCATACGGCATCTCCTACGATGATATTGATGCGAAGTTCCTCTCGTTCGCCGAGGGGGCGAGCGCGCTGAAGGACGGCAACGTGGATGTTGCCGTGCTGACGGCGGGCTATCCGACGGCGTCTGTGCAGGATATCGCCTCACAGAACCCCGTACGTCTCCTCCCCGTGGAGGACAAGGCTGCGGATGCGCTGATCGCAAAGTATCCGTTCTATACGAAGACCACGATCCCTGCGGGGACGTACGGCGGATTCAATGAGGACATCCCCTCGGTCTCTGTCATGGCGATGCTCGTTGCGGGGCCCTCGGTGGATGCCGACATGGGCTACAGCATCACGAAGGCGATCTTCTCGAACCTCGATCGCCTGCAGGCCGCGCACGCTGTCGGCAAGCAGATCACAAAGGCAACGGCGGAGGATGGAATGTCTCTGCCGATGAATGCGGGGGCGGAGAAGTACTTTAACGAGAAATGAGAGCCTATCTGATCGCTCTCGCCGCGGCGGTGCTCCTCATCGCATTTGATATTCTCTCTGCGCCGGCGCTTCTCATGCACGCGGGCGGAGAGACGACTGTCCTCGTACGGGAGATCGGCAGAGAGGGCACGCCGCTCACCGTGCGGTTCATCCACTCCGTGCAGAAGACGCCCGTCGAGGAGTTCCTCACCGTCTATCCGGACGGACATTTCCACCTCACGGGCACGCGCTACCAGTCACACGGCGTGGGGCTGCCCTTTCTCCCCGAGGAGGGGACGTTTCACGAGGAGGATGGGCATTTCATCCTCGATATGGATCGCGACTATGACACGCTGAGCCTGCGCACAGGTGTGGGGACGGAGCTGACCATTACGGCGGGCGGCACGGACTATCCCCTCTATGAGCGCTGTCCTGACGGCACGCGCATCGACCTCGTCGCTGCACCGCTCTATACAAGCCTATTATAAGATTTCCGGGGCTGCGGATCGTGGCCTCGTATTTCTTTTTCCGCAAATATTTTATGTATCGTGAAAATCTTTGGGGCTTGCCGCTGCCGAAAGAATTATTTAAGGATGTGAAAACGCTATGACTGACCATGCTGCAAATGCGGAAGAAATACTCAAAACGTATGACCGCGAATCCAACACCGCCCACTATACAGGCTGGCCGAAGAAGATCATTGCGGCGATTGCCATTACATTTTCCATCTTTCAGCTCTACACGGCGATCTTCGGCGTGCTCGATGCACAGCTGCAGCGTGCCGTTCATCTCGGGTTTGGGCTCGCGCTTGCCTATCTCCTCTATCCCTTTCGGCGTGCGTGGACGCGGGATCACTACTTCCACCCGATCGACATCGCATTCGCCGTCCTCGGCGCGGCGACGCCCGCCTATCTTGTCATCCAGTACCGTGAGCTGATTACACGTGCAGGGATCGTATCGACCACGGATGCCGTCGTCGGCGGACTCGGCATCCTGCTCGTTATCGAGGCGACGCGGCGTGTCGTGGGGCTGCCGATGGTGACGGTCGTGCTCGCCTTCATCGCGTATGCCTTCCTCGGTCCCTACATGCCGGGCGTGCTCGCACACCGCGGACTCAGTCCGGAGCAGCTCATCGGACATCTCTACTTTACGACGGAGGGCATCTTCGGTATCCCGCTCGGCGTCTCCTCGACGTTTATCTTCCTCTTCATTCTTTTCGGTGCCTATCTTGAGAGCACGGGGCTCGGCAAGTTCTTCATCGACCTCGCCAATGCACTCGCGGGCTGGGCGAGCGGCGGCCCGGCGAAGGTCGCCGTTCTCTCGAGCGGGCTGATGGGCACGGTCTCGGGCAGCTCAGTCGCGAACGTCGTCGGCACGGGCTCGCTCACCATCCCGATGATGAAAAAACTCGGCTACAACGCGAACTTTGCGGGGGCGGTCGAGGCGGCGGCCTCCACGGGCGGACAGCTGATGCCGCCGGTCATGGGCGCGGCGGCGTTCCTCATGGCAGAGTTCGTCGGCGTCCCCTACATCGATGTCGTCAAGGCGGCGGCGATCCCCGCGCTTCTCTATTTCACAGGGGTTTGGCTCGGCGTTCACTTTGAGGCAAAGCGCAAGAAGCTGAAGGGCATCCCGCGCGCCGAGCTGCCGAATCCACTGACGCTCCTGAAGGAACGCGGGCATCTCGCGATTCCTCTCGTCGTGATCGTCTATCTGCTCGTTTCGGGCTATACGCCCATGCGTGCGGCACTCGTCGCCATCTTCCTCTCCATCCTCTGCGCCATGCTGCGCAAATCGACGCGCATGAAGCCGATCGAGATCGTCTACGGCCTTGAGCGCGGCGCGAAAGGCGTGCTCGGCGTGCTCGTCGCCTGCGCGTCGGCGGGCATCATCATTGGCGTCGTCACGAAGACGGGCGTCGGCCTGCGTCTCGCATCGGGACTGATTGATCTCGCAGGCGGGATGCTCCTGCCTGCGATGTTCTTCACCATGATTACGGCGATTGTGCTCGGCATGGGCGTGCCGACCACGGCGAACTACGTCATCACTTCGACCATTGCCGCGCCTGCGCTCGAGCAGATGGGCGTCCCTGTGCTCGCTGCGCACATGTTCGTGTTCTACTTTGGCATCATCGCGGATGTCACGCCGCCTGTTGCCCTCGCTGCGTACGCGGGGGCGGGCATCAGCGGAGGAAATGCGCTGAAAACAGGCGTGCACGCGTCAAAACTGGCGATAGCGGCATTCATCATCCCGTATGTATTCGTCCTCTCGCCCGTCCTCCTCATGGTTAATGCGACACCGCTCGCACTCGTCTCAGTCACGCTCTCTGCCCTCCTCGGCATGATCGCCGTCAGCTCCGCGCTCTGCGGTTTCCTTGCCGATCACTGCCGCCCGTATGAGCGGCTGCTTCTTATCGCTGCAGGGCTCCTCATGATCGCGCCGGGCAGCACCACCGACCTCGTTGGACTTGCTCTCTTCGTCGTTATTCTCGTTATGCAGTATCGGCGGGCAAAGGAGGCAGCATGAAGACGGCACAGGAATACATCGAGGAACGCAGCTTCTTCGATGCAGTCAAGGTACTGTACGAAGCTCCGGAAGCCGAGCGCGATGCGCTCTGGAACTATCGCATGGGCTATGCCCTGTACTTTTTTGCGGTCAATCGGTATCCGAAGCTCTGTGTTCTGCGTCTGGCTCTCGGCTATTTGGAGCGTGCAGACGAGGATGCGGAGAGCAAGGCAGAGATCGAGCGCGTCTTCTATGGAAAGCCCGGCGGCATGACGGCGCGGTGCCAAGAGGCGGTTGAAAACAAGCACGGCTGGTATGCGGAGGAGCCCGTTTCTATGAGTGTGGAGCAGCTCGTGCGTGAGGCTGAGGCAGAGCGCGAGCGTGTGCGCCGTGAGGTGACGGCGTTCTTTGAACGCACGCAGCGGCGTGAGATTGCGATCTCGCATCATCCTGCACAGGAGAAACTCCCCGTCGGTGCGAGCAAGTTCTACGGAACGCCCGATCTGCCCGCAGATTTTGACTGGCCGCACTATAAGGGAACGGACTTCGAGGGCGTGACGAAGAACCGCCCGCTTGCCTTTCTCGCGCAGATCAACCTTGGCGAAGCCGCGCCGTATGACCGTACAGGTCTCCTGCCGAAGACGGGCGTGCTCAGCTTCTTCTATGAGACCGTGTCGATGGAGTGGGGATTTGAACTAAAGTCTGAGGGATATGCACGCGTCTATTATTTCCCCGAGACGGAGGGGCTTGTCCCGACACAGATTCCGGAGGAAACGAAGGAGTGGAGCGTGGGCGAGCAGGCGCTGACCTTTGCGGATGCCGTCAGTCTTCTGTCGTCTTTTGCATACAGCCGCAGCTGCGGCAAAGAGGTGGATTGGGATACCTACAACGAACTGCGGGCGGAGTTCGGATACGATGCTGCCGCTCACGAGGACAATCCCATGAAGATGCTCGGCTATGCCGACGAGATTCAGAATGAAATGGAGCCGGAGTGCGAACTCTACAGCAGGGGCATTGACGGAGACATGCAGGAAGAGCTTTCCGAAGAAGAGGAAGCGGAACTTGTGAGAAATGCTGCAGATCGCTGGGTGCTGCTGTTTCAGATGGGCACCGTCGAGGACGGTGAAACGGAGCTTATGTACGGCGACTGCGGTCTGATCTACTTCTGGATTCGGAAGGAAGACCTTGCTGCGCGGAACTTTCATCACGTCCGATTGATTTTGCAGTGTGGATGAAAGATAAAGAAAAACGCTTGCAAAAATCATTATATTTGCGTATTCTATCCTTGTAAAGGAGTGAGTGCGATGGAACAGGCAGTTAATGTAAACTTTCGACTGGACGCAGCGGTAAAGAAGAACATGGAGCAGGTTTGTGCAGAACTTGGGCTCTCCATGAGTGCGGCGTTTACGATCTTTGCCAAGAAAGTGGGACGGGAACGCCGAATCCCATTTGATGTCTCTGTGGATCCGTTTTATGATGAGCGGAATCTGCACTATCTCGAACAAAAGCTGGAAGCATACCGAGCGGGAAAGCTGCGCTTTGTCGAACATGATCTCATTGAGAATTGATGATGAGAAAGCGTAGGCTTCAGTGGGATTTTGATGCGTGGGAAGACTATCTCGATTGGCAGAGAAACGACAAGAAAATCCTAAAGCGTATCAATCAACTCATCCGAGAAGTGGTTCGCGATCCCTTTTGCGGCATGGGAAAGCCGGAGCCTCTGCGAGGAAATCTTGCAGGATTTTGGAGTCGGCGCATTGATGGTGAGCATCGACTGGTTATCTTGTTGAGGACGAGAGCATTTTGATCTTTGCCTGTCGCGGACATTACGGCTGACACAAAAAACATCCCTGCCGCATAGCAGGGATGTTTTCGTATTCAATTCGCAATCAGTGCTTTTCTTCTGCCTTCACATCGATGATCGGGCCGTCGATCAGCTTCTGCTCCTCGGGCTCGGATCCCTTGCGGCGGCGCCAGATCAGGAAGGCGATCACGCCGATCAGAACGAGTACAGCGATGACCGTACCGATGATGGCCGTTTTGTTCCAGATGCGGAACGAGACCTGAATCGGCGAAGATTCGCCCGTGACGAGTGTCTTGCCAAGGTTCCACGTGAGCGTCCTGCCGCCGTCTTCCTCGCGGTCGGCGTTGGAGCTCGATGGTGCGGATGGGAGCGTCATCTGATAGGTGAACGTGATGTTGCTCGCGAATGCACCTGCACCGCCGCCGTTCTGACTCCCTTCAAACAGGAGGTCAAAGTTATAGTCCGTGTAGAAGAGGCTCTTCTTCACCGTAATGCCCGTGTTCTTGCCGTCATGTGCGGCGAAGAATTCCTGATCGGACAGCTTGTCCACCGAGTCGTAGTGCTCCGTGATCTCGTAGCCCGACATATTCTCCTTTGTGACGGGCGCGACCTGCGCGTCGGGGTTCTTTGCCAGCATGGACGTCTTGCTCTGCTCGACGATTTGAGCGAGCATCGGCGCACTGACGAGCGTCGTCTTGAGATCGGCAGAGCCGTCGTTGTTGACTGTGACGTTCACGTCGCCGCTGAAACAGCCGCTCGTCAGGACGAGCAAGCCAAGCGTCACTGCGGCGAGCATTGTGCGCATGTACTGCGTAGTGAACATAGTATACCTCCCCTAGATTTGACCCCATAAATTCGGATTGAGATTTATCCGTATTGTACATGAGGGAGGGGAATTTTGCAAGGAGGAATACCTTAGTGGGCAGATGCTGCTCCCCTCTGATGCACAGAAACTATTTCCTGAAAAATTTTATCTATTTAGAGATAGGAAAGATTCGGTTGTCAGTGATGCGTATTTTCGCTATAATAGACATAGAATGATTCTGCTTGAGTATCTGCACCGTACGGCAGCTCTTGCCGCAGCGGAGCAGAGGAGATATTTTCATGAGGAGGATTTCACATGGCAAAGGTAGCAGTTGTATACTGGTCCGGCACGGGCAACACGCAGAAGATGGCAGAGGCTGTTGTCGAGGGCGCAAAGGGCGCAGGTGCTGAGGTCGAGTGCTTCGAGGTGGACAGCTTCTCCGTCGATCAGATCGACAGCTTTGACGGTCTCGCGCTCGGCTGCCCCTCGATGGGCGCAGAGGAGCTCGAGGAGGGCTCGTACGAGCCGTTCTTCGCGGCTGCGGTGGACAGCGGCAAGCTCTCCGGCAAGCCCGTTGTGCTCTTCGGCTCGTGGGGCTGGGGCGCAGGTGCTTGGATGGAGACGTGGTCTGAGCGCACGAAGGATGCAGGCGCAAACCTCGTCGATACCTTCATCGTCGAGAACGAGCCGGACGACGAGGGGATCGAGGGCAGCAAGAAGCTCGGCGCAGCCATCGCCGGTGCATGCTGATCGGTATCCCTGATCATATTTTTGACGAGAAGAGTCGCTTCGCGCGGGGCGGCTCTTTTTCTATGGAGTTGTTGCAGGAATTTTGCCACATGATAGAGAAATTAACAAGATATACATGAGGGGTGTATACTGAGCAAGGAAGCACTGATAAAATGAGGTCTACCAGATTGGCGTAGATTTTTTCGTCCGAACGAGGTGGAAAACCGGACGCAGAGTGGTGCTCTGTGGAGGATTTTCCGCCGAAGTACGGGCAAAAAAGATGCGTCAAGATGGTAGTGCCGAATTTATCAGTGCTTCCTAAGGGAAAGGAATGATGATGTATGGAAACAGAAGCGGCGTCTGTGGCAGTGCAGACGGCAGGCTTTATTCATCCTGTGATGGCGGATGTTATGACCATCCTGTCGTTCGTCCTCGTCGTCGCGAGTGTCGGGATCGCCTCCGTGGCGACGTACTATGCGTGGCGGCAGTCGGGCGGCACGATTGACGCGGTGGAAAAGGATGTCGCGTGGCTGCGCAAAGAGGCGGAGCGTCTCTCGAACGAGATCAAAAGCGTCGCGGCAAAGGACAGCATGACCGCGAGCGAGATCACGCAGCTCAAGGAAAAGATCGCACAGCTTGAGGCGGCGCTGGCGGAGGCGGGGGAGCGGCCTGCGGCACCGCCGCCCGAGGAGCCCGCACCGGAGCCGGAGCTGCCTGCCCCTGAGCCCGAGCCCGAGCTGCCGGCACCGGAGCCAGAGCCGGAGCTGCCCGAACCGGAGCCGGAACTTGAGCCGGCCCCGGCACCGGAGCCTGAACCCGAACCCGAACCGGAGGAAGAGGAGGACGACGATCTCGACCTCGACGCACTGCTCGATAGTAAGCCGATATGGCAGGATCTCCTTGACGACTATCACGCCCTTTGCGAGAATTTTGACCGCACGAAGGGTGCGGAGCTGTGCATGCCGATCATCACGAAGTACGGGCTGCACCTTCTCGTTTGCTCCGACCACGCCGCCGTCGAGAACGGCAAGGCGATGCCGAAGTTTGAGGAGGTCGAGGATCTCAACGAGGCGACCTTCTGGGCGTATGACATCCCAGGGCAGCCGGACGACTTTGCCGTCGTTCCAAGCCCCATGTTCCCCTACGATCAGAAACTGCATGAGAGCGGCGGCATGAAGGAAACCTTTGCTGCACGCTATGAGGCCGGCACGACCTACGATCACGTCAGCGTCGATATGCCCGCACTCTTCAGCAAACGCAACGACAAGTGGAACATTGAGCAGCCGGGACTCCTGCGGCTCGTGGAGTAAAAGTACCGATAAAAAAAGAACCGTACACGAGGGAAACACCTTGGTACGGTTTTTTGTGTCATGGAGAGATTTTGATTTCAGGCGGCGTATGATATAATAATCATTATTTGCGGCCTTATCGCCAGTATTACACAAAATTTTCCGGTGGGAGCGGCCATGTTCTTAGAATATGGCAACGACAATGTTCATTTCAAGTATCGTATGATAGAGGGAACACCAAAGTCCGATGCTAAGCCGGATTTTCTGATACTGGACGGTCAGCAGCGCCTGACGTCCATCTATTCTTCTTTGTGCAGCTCTCGTGCGGTAAAGACCAAAACAGATAAGGGCAATCCTATCACGCGTTTTTACTACATAGATATTCCGAAGGCTGTTGATCCCTCCGTTGACCGTATGGATGCCATTATTTCCGTCCCGGAAAATAAACAAATGACGTCCAATTTCGGCAGGAAGATTGACCTTGATGTATCGACAGCCGAGAAGGAATACGAAAATAAGCTGTTCCCGTTGAATATCATGTTGGACAGCGTAAAAGCAACGCAGTGGCAAATCGGATATATGTAATATTATCAGGCAGATCCATCTGTCTGCCAAGAATATCTCACGTTCATGAGTGAAATTATTCAAACGGTATCACACTATCAAATTCCTGTCATTACGCTGGACAAGGAAACACCAAAGGAAGCCGTATGCCAAGTATTCGAGAATGTGAACCAAGGCGGCGTGTCGCTGACGGTATTTGAGCTTGTCACGGCGGTATTTGCAATGGATGATTTTGAACCGAGGCCGGATTGGGAGAATCGAAAATACAAAAAAATGGGGGTGTGCTAAAGATAAGCACACCCCCGTTAGTTTTCTGCCCGAATCGGACCAAAAATCTTCGCTAATCTGATGAACTTCATTTTATCGGTAATTCTCAAGGATATTATTTCTTTTTCCCCTTCTTGTCGCTTATGTCCTTTAGACATGCCTGCAGGAGAATTTGATTCACGAGGATGTCGGTGTTTGCGGGGGCGATGGCGGCGGCACCTGCGAGGGTTTTCCATGCGCCCGTGTAGTCTTTCGTGTGGATGAGGGCGACGGCGAGGGCGTTCTGTGCGTCGGCATTCGCAGCGTCACGATGGATGGCGTCGCGCAGGACGGGGAGGGTCTTTGCTGCGGCGTTTTCTGCGAGGAGGGTGAGTCCGTAGTTGTAGCGTGCGCCCGCATCGTCGGGCGCGAGTTTCAGGTATGCTTCGTAGGCGCGGCGAGCTTCCTTGGTGCTGCCCTCTGCGGTATGGGTGAGGGCGATGCCAAGGTATGGCTCGGGGCGACGTGTATTGCGTTTCTGTGCGGCGGTGAAGTCGGCACGCGCGGCGGGGAGGTCGCCGCGGTGGAGGTAGACGAGGCCGCGATAGATGTAGCTGTCAGCGTCGGCTGCCTGCATGATGCGCGCATTCGCGGCGTGGAGGGCGATGTCGGAGCCGTCAGGGAGAGCAGCGCGGTCACGGATGGCGAGGATGCCTTGTCCGTAGGTGGTGCCGGGGACGGCCCAGACGCCGTTGAGCTGTACCCAGTGCGTGAGTTTGCCGAAGATGTCGGGGCGTTTTGTGCGGAGAAGGTCATAGCGCGGATCAACAATGGGGCTGTGCGGCGGCGTTGTGCTTGCGTAGGCGAGGAGATGCTGGATGTGCGCGCGCGCGCCCGTGCGCATGTCGGGGAAGGAGAGTCCCTTTGCGCCGTTCCCCGTTGCGCCGAGTCCGCAGAAGTTGTTCTGCCGCCAGTCCACGTCGCCGCCGTAGGCGAAGAAGCCCGTTTCTTTGTACGCCTGTGCGAGGGCGACGTCGGGGCGGATGCCCTCGCGCTCTGCTTCCTCGTAGTAGGCATGGACAAGTTCCTTGGGAGAGCCCGTGAGCTTTGGCTTTGGGTTGCGGGCGAGGAGGCAGGCGAGCATCTGCTCCTCGGATGCAGTGGGCTCACCGAGGATGGTGACCTCGGCGGGGGGCTGTGTGGGGACGGTGAGAATGTCGAGATGTGGGGCGGGAAGAGCAAAGGGCAGACTCGCAGCGAGTTTCGCGTCAATCACTTTCGTCTGCGGGAGTTCGGCAGGGAACGCAGGCCGCGGGATGCTTGGTGCACTGTCCTTTGATGCGGGCGCAGGCACAGCGAAGGAATGGGGGGCGCAGAGGAGAGCGGCGGCAGCGAGGGCAGCGGGCAGTGTGGAGAGTTTCATGGTGATCGTCCTTTCTATGGATGCGGTGACCGTTTCCTTTCGAAATTTACAGTAAAACGTTCGTCTACGGCACAAGTCACTTTGTTCCATAAAGCATGCCGACACCGCGCAGCATAAAGCGGAGGAGGGCGGGCATGGGGATGTTTCGCTCGGTATTCGGGAGGTAGGATACGTCGGCAATGCCATGCTGTTTGAGGCAGGCAACGAATTCATCCATGCTGCCGTACATATCCTTGTTCCCATAGGTGTCATGCAGGGCAAACGCACCGCCTTTTTTCAGTACGCGCAGAGCTTCCTCAACGAGCATGAATTTGTCCTTTTGCGTGCGTACTTCGTGAAAAACAAAGTTGCTGACAACAGCGTCGAAATGATTGTCGGGGAAGTCGAGTTTCGCTGCGTCACCGTGCTGAAATGTGCAGCGATCTGCGACGCCTTCGGCGGCGGCGTTTGTCTCGCACTGTGCCTGCCCATAGTTCCACATTGGCGGCCAGTAGTCGATGCCTTGTACCGCAGCGAGCGGAAAGCGTTTCGCTGCGGCAATGCTGAGCGCGCCCGAGCCGCAGCCGACCTCAAGCACCCTGCCGCGGCCGTCCCACGGCAGATGATCGAGCAGATAGCTGTGAATGCGGCGCATGAGCCCGCCGCCTTCGAAGTCGAATACACGGCGGCAGTAGTACATATAGATGACGACAACGGTTGCGACGAAGGAGAGAATGAAAAGGATGAAGAAGGGGGCCGTCACGTGGTCGAAAATGAGCGCATAGAGCGCGGTGAACATGTAGAGTCCGCCCGCAATGGATGCGAGAGTTTTCATCATCGGTGCGGAGATCCAATTGCCATAGTTCGTTTTCATCTTTCATCTTCCTTTTGCAATGATGCGATCACTTCATCGACCTCACGGTTTACCTCTGCGCGCAGCCCTTTGAGCACGGGAGAGAACGCTGACTCTTTCACGCCATAGGTGTGCTGCAGGTCGTATTCGAGGGGCAGCCATGCAGCAGGACCACACTCGTTGTGCGTGATGACTGCCTCCATGCGGTCGAGTGCCTTGAGGAGGCGGGCTTCCTCGGTCTCACACATATCCATCTCGTCAAAAAGGGCACGTATCTCCTCCGTGTAGGGAGTGGGCAGTGCGGCGATCCATTTGTCGCGGAGCTCGTGCTCACGGGCACGGTCGGCGTCTGTTTTTTCAAAGGTTGGGATGTCGCCTGTAAATACCTCTCCTACGTCGTGCAAGAGCGCCATGAGGAGGACGCGCGTGAGGTCGGCTTTGGGGAACTGGTCGTGCAGAAAATACGCCATCAGCGCCATGCGCCAACTGTGCTCGGCGACACTCTCCTGTCGCCCGGATTTCATCCAAGCGTGGCGCGTACGCTCCTTGAGGCCTGCGATGACGTGCAGGATGGACAGATAATCGTTTGGGGTCATAGCTGCTCCTTTACTGTTTCCTTGAATGATTATAACATATTGGTGAACCTTGGGGGAGATGCTATAGTAATGAAAGTGTTTCGCAATAGACTTGTCAACGAGCCGTACATATAGTATGATATGGTACATCGTTTTTGTAAGAGGAGGGCGTGCAGGTGAGAGAGACGATGGGGGTGCTCGGCCCCGTGGGGACGCACAGCGAGGCGGCGGCGCGCTATCTCATGGAATGGCAGGGGCTCGATCACGAGATTGTCTGCTATGGCGATATCGGGGCGTGCCTTCGTGCAGTGGAGACAGGTGCGGTGGATGCGGCGTTTGTCCCTGTGGAGAACTCTCTTGAGGGGGCGATCGCTGTGACGCTCGATGTGCTCGCGCGCTCGGATGTGCTGCGCGTGCAGCGTGAGGTGATCTGGCCCGTGCATAACTATCTGATGGCCCGGCGCGCGGATGTGGAGATCCGTACGATCTACTCCCATGCGCAGCCCATCGCGCAGTGCAGGGATTTTCTCCTGCGCCGCTATCCGCAGGCGGAGCTCATCAAGACGGCGAGCACGGCACGCGCGGCGGAGATGGTGGGGGCAGCACCTCTGGACGCGGGGGCGGCGGCGATCTGTACGCGGCGTGCGGGGGCTCTGCATGGTCTGGTGGAGATCGCGGGCAGGATCGAGGACAGCGGGGCGAACTGCACGCGCTTCTTTGAGGTCGTGCGTGCGCGGGAGATACTGCCGCTCGCATCACCCGATACGATCCTGCTGGTGGCACAGATCGATGGTTCGCGGCCGGGGGCACTCTACAATGTCCTCGGTGAGTTTGCCCGCCGCGAGGTGAACCTCACGCGCATTGAGTCGCGTCCCGCACGAACGGAGCTGGGCGCATATCTTTTCTTTTTCGATCTCGATGCGCACAGCGGTGCCTCAGCGAAGGCGATTGCCGCCGTCGCACGGCGAAGCGTCTGGCTGAAGGAGCTGGGACGATTTCCGGTGCATCTCGCCCACAATGAATAGAGAGCACTGCTATTTTTAGGGATTCGGGAAAGGAGTTTTACGATGGTTGTTATTATGAATGCAGATGCCACGCAGGCTGATATTGAGGGGGTCATCAGTGCTATCGAGGAGAAAGGGCTCGAGGCAAAGGTGATGGAGGGCGCGCATCAGAAGATTGTCGGTGTGATCGGCGATAAGACGAAACTTGCCGCAACGCCGCTGGATGCGATGCACGGCGTTGAGACGACGGTCGCTATCTCGAAGAGCTACAAGCTCGCGAGCCGCGAGTTCCATCCCGCCTCGACGGTGGTGGATATCCGCGGCATTAAGATCGGCGACGGGACGCCCGTGGTGATGGCGGGGCCGTGCGCTGTGGAGTCGCGCGAACAGCTCCTAGAGACGGCGCAGCTCGTCAAGGAGGGCGGTGCGCAGTTTATTCGCGGCGGTGCGTACAAGCCGCGTACCTCGCCCTATGCGTTCCAAGGCCTCGAGGAGGAGGGGCTGAAGTATCTTGCCGAGGCTCGTGAGAAGACGGGGCTTGCCGTTGTGACGGAGGTCACGGTGGTCGAGGCAGTGGACACGGTCGCCGCCTACGCCGATCTTCTGCAGGTCGGCGCACGCAATATGCAGAACTTCGGCCTTCTGCGTGCGGTCGGACGTGCGGGCAAGCCCGTCATGCTGAAGCGCGGACTCGCAGCGACCATCGACGAGTGGCTGAACGCCGCCGAGTACATCATGAATGAGGGCAATCCAAACGTCATTCTCTGTGAGCGCGGCATCCGCACGTATGAGACCTATACGCGCAACACGTTTGACATCAGCGCGATTCCCGCGATCAAGCACCTCTCGCATCTGCCGATCATTGCCGACCCGAGTCACGGTACGGGAAAGTGGCGCATGATTAAGCCCGTGTCCCTCGCCTCTATCGCGGCAGGAGCGGATGGGCTCATCATCGAGGTGCACCCGAATCCCGCACGAGCCCTCTCCGATGGACCGCAGTCGCTGACGCCGGAGAACTACCGCAATCTCATGGCGAGCGTGCAGAAGCTCAGCCGCTTTATGAAGGATGAGCATATCGAACCGATGGTGATGGAGTAACGCAATAGAAAAATGCGGTGATACGAATGTCAAATTCGTATCACCGCATTTTTATTGATTACCCCTCGATTATACCTCGGCGATGACCTCGATCTCGCAGAGTGCACCTGCCGGCAGCGCCTTTGCAGCGACGCAGGAGCGGGCGGGTTTGCCCGTGAAGTGGCGGGCATAGACATCGTTGAATGCGGCGAAGTCCGCGATGTCCGCGAGGAAGCAAGTGGTCTTGATGGTGTGCGAGAGGTCGGTACCGGCAGCACTGAGGACGGCGGCGAGGTTCTTGCAGACCTGCTCTGCCTGCCCTGCCACGTCCGTTGCGGTGATCTTGCCTGCGGCGGGGTCGATGCCGATCTGTCCCGAGGTGTAGACGAGGCTGCCGACGCGCATTGCCTGACTGTAGGGGCCGAGGGCGGCGGGGGCGTTGTCGCTGTGAATCATTTCCATAGAGAGGCTCCTTTCATCAATAAGGGCTGGTGTACGAAGCGTTCTGTTTCGTACACCAGCCCTTTCACGATTCTCACAGCACTGTTTTGCGGTGTGGGAATTTTCTCTGTTTAGTGGATCGTCGTGACGCGGACGGCGATGGAACCGCCCTCGTTGTAGGTCATGCCTGCAACCATGACAACCTTGTCGCCGTGGTCGACATAGCCGTTGTCGAGAGCACTCTTGGTGCAGGACTCGATCATCTCCTCGACGCTCGACCACTTGCGTCCTTGGATGGAGTAGACACCCCAACGCAGGTTGATGTGGCGTGCGACCATCGGGCTCGGCGCATAGGCGACGATGGTCGCCTTCGGACGGTATTTCGACACGACGCGCGTCGTGTAGCCGGACTGGGTCGGCGTGAGGATGGCGGTGGCACTCGTCTCGTAGGCGAGCTGCACGGTCGCATGGGAGACGGCATCCGTCGTGGAGGAACGCTCACGGATCTGACGTGAGCGGATGAGTGAGTCGTACTCAAGCGACTCCTCGCAGCGCTGGGCGATGGTGTTCATCATCTTGACCGCCTCGACAGGGTAGTTGCCGCTTGCGGTCTCACCCGAGAGCATGATGGCGTCCGCACCGTCGAAGATGGCGTTGCCGACGTCGGAGACCTCGGCACGTGTCGGACGCGGATTCTCGGTCATCGACTCGAGCATCTGCGTAGCGACGATGACGGGCTTGCCGACGGCGTTGCACTTGCGGATGATTTCCTTCTGGATGACGGGCACATCCTCAGCGGGCACCTCGACACCAAGGTCGCCGCGCGCGACCATGATGCCGTCGGAGACGGCGAGGATCGCGTCAAAGTTGTTGACGCCCGCGAGGTTCTCGATCTTCGGGATGATCTCCATGTGGCCGCCGTGCTTGGCGATCAGGTGGCGGATCTCCTCCACGTCAGCAGGGCGCTGGATGAAGGATGCCGCAACGAAATCCATGTCGTTCTCGATGCCGAAGATGATGTCGCGCTCGTCCTGCTCGGAGATGGCGGGCAGGCTCAGCTCGATACCGGGCGCTGCAACGCGCTTACGCGTGGACATCGCACCGCTGTTCTGGATGGTGGTGATGATGTCCTTGCCGCGCACCTCATCGACAACGAGCTCGACGAGTCCGTCGGAGAGCAGGAGCTTGTCGCCCGGCTTGACCTCACTGTAGAGCATCTTGTGGTTGACGCTGACGTGCGTCTCATCGCCCGGCGCATCGTCGTACGTGAGCGTGAATTTGTTGCCCTTCTCGAGGTGCACCTTGCCGGCGGCGAATTCGCCGAGGCGCATCTCCGGTCCCTTGGTGTCGAGGATCAGCGAGATCACCTTCCCCGCGTGCTCCGCAGCGGCGCGTACCTTCTTGATGCGCTCCATATGCTCCGGATGCGTACCGTGGGAGAAGTTGAAGCGTGCGCAGTTCATCCCGTTCTCGATGAGTGCATCGACGATGCCGTCCGGATCCGTGGCAGGACCCTGTGTGCAGATAATTTTTGTTTTTTTCAGCATGACATATCCCCCGTTTTTTTGTCCCTGAGTTTACATCTATGGATATTCTACACTCTTTTTGAGGAGAAGTAAAGATACTATGCGTACACATGCCGCTAGTTGATGGAGGTTTATTTATCTGGACAATGAAAGAATACACGGATGCAATTTGACAAGAACCTTTTTTTTCGCTTATTATTGAAACTGTTTTTATAGGAAAGGGTGATACGATGGATTTTCTCAATTCGGCCGTGGGGACGATCAATGACTTTTTGTGGACTTATATCATCATCGTCGTCCTCGTTGGCTGCGGGCTGTGGTTCACACTCTCGACGAAGCTCGTCCAGCTGTGTGCGCTGCCCGAGATGGTGCGCCTCCTCACGGGGGATCTCGGTCGCCGCCCGAGCGGGCGCAAGGCAATCTCGTCGTTTCAGGCGTTCTGCGTCAGTACGGCGTCGCGCGTCGGCGTCGGCAATATCGCAGGCGTTGCCATCGCCATTGTGACGGGCGGCCCCGGCGCGGTGTTCTGGATGTGGGCGATTGCCTTTGTCGGGACGGCGACGGGGTTCGTGGAGAGCACGCTCGCGCAGATCTACAAGATTCCGCGTGGACATGGGCTCTTTCACGGCGGCCCTGCCTACTACATCCAGAATGCGCTCGGTCAGCCTGCCGTGGCAAAGCTCTTTGCCGTGCTGATCTCCGTGACGTTCGGTCTGATCTACGTCTCGGTGCAGGCAAATACGATTGCGCTCTCGGTGGAGAAGGCATTCGGCGTGGAGACGTGGATCATGGGCATCGCCCTCTCGGTGCTGGCGGCACTCGTGATCTTTGGCGGGCTCAGCCGCATTGCGACGTTTACGACGTTCCTCGTACCGATCATGGCGGGAATGTATCTCCTCATTGCGCTCACCATTGTCATCATGCACATCGATGCGGTGCCGGGGATGTTTGCCCTCATCCTGCACGATGCGTTCAGTCCGCAGGCGGCGGTCGGCGGCGGCATCGGCACGGTGATCCTCACGGGAATCCGCCGCGGTCTGTTCTCGAATGAGGCGGGCGAAGGCTCGATCCCGAATGCGGCGGCGACGGCGAGCGTGACCCATCCTGTTAAGCAGGGACTGGTGCAGGCGTTCGGTGTCTACGTCGATACGTGGATTGTCTGTTCGGCGACGGCGTTCATCGTGCTCCTCACGGGGCAGTACACGATCGGCGGCGACGTGAGTGGCATCGCACTTGCACAGGATTCGCTCGCGAGCGTCTTCGGCACGTGGGCTTCGTCGCTTCTCTCGATTCTGATCTTCCTCTTTGCGTTCAGCTCGGTCGTCGGCAACTACTACTACGGCGAGATCAACATCCACTTTTTCGGTGCGAATGTAAAGACGGCGCTCAATCTCTATCGCGCCGCCGTGGTCGCGATGGTGTTCTTCGGCTGCGTCGCTGCGTTCCAGCTCGTCTGGAACCTCGCGGATCTCTTCATGGCGATGATCTGCCTCACGAACCTATACGCGATTACGCGGCTCGCGCCCTATGCGCGGATGGCACTGCGGGACTATTTCGCGCAGAAGGCGGCAGGGAAGAATCCAATTTTTGATCCGGCCATTCTCCCCAATCAGCGCGGTGTGATGGCATGGAACGAGGATGAGTTCCGCGCACAGAAATACGAATAAAATATTTGGGGGAGCGCTCTGCGAAGCGAAAACTTCGTGCGGCAGTTCCTCCTTCTTTTTTCTATGAAAGTCTTTACTTTTGATGCGTGCTTTCGTAGAATAGAGAGCAAGAACAATACGCGCGTGAGCGCAGGATCGAGACGGGGGATGGTTTTATGCTGAAAAAGGCAATCGCGGTCGTCACGTCGGGGGGAGACAGCCCCGGCATGAATGCGGCGGCACGCGCTGTGGTGCGTACGGCGCTCTATGAGGGCGTCGATGTCTACGGTGTGCACAACGGATACAGCGGTATGGTGCACGATGATATTGAGCAGCTCACATCGCGCAGCGTCAGCGATCTCATCCAGCGCGGCGGCACATTCCTCGGCACGGCGCGCAGCAAGACGTTCATGACGCCCGAGGGGCGCAAGACGGCCTACGAGAATCTCCGCAAACGCAACATCGAGGGGCTTGTGATCATCGGCGGCGACGGCTCGCTGACGGGCGGCTCACTCCTCAGCAAGGAGACGGGAATGCCGATCGTCGGGCTGCCGGGCACGATCGATAACGATGTCTGGGGCATGGACTATACGATTGGCTGCGATACGGCGTGCAATACGATCGTCGATGCGATCAATAAGCTGCGCGATACGGCGTCGGCGCATCGCCGCATCATCATCGTCGAGGTCATGGGACGTCACTCGGGTTGGCTGGCAATGATGTCGGGCATCGCGGGCGGTGCGGAGTATATCCTCGTACCGGAGGTTGCATTCGATCTCGAGGAAATCAGTCTTGAGCTGAAGGAGATGTACGAGAGCGGCAAGCGCTACAGCATCATCGTCGTTGCAGAGGGCGCGGGCTCGGGCGTTGAAATCGGCAAGATCATTGGCGAAAAGACGCAGATCGATACGCGCGTCTCGGTGCTCGGACACATTCAGCGCGGCGGCTCGCCGACGGTGGAGGACCGCATCAAGGCGTCGATGCTCGGTGAGAAGGCGGCACTCGCGATCATTTCGGGAGTAACCGACGTGGTCTACAGCTTTAACGAGGGGCAGGTCGTGGGGGTCAACCTCTTCGAGGCGGTCAATAACAGCAAGACACTCGATCCAGAGCTCGTGCGGCTCTCGCGCGTGCTGGCATAATGATGCTTTTGAGGGGCTGCGGTGCCCATGTGCCGCAGTCCTC
>NZ_GL397087.1:1368937-1372624 GCF_000146365.1 Selenomonas sp. oral taxon 149 str. 67H29BP | reverse complement strand
CCATGTGCCGCAGTCCTTTATTTTCCTCTTGACAAGATTTCGTAAACCATGTAGACTACCCTATGTTGTTATCCCATAAATGAATAGCTTCTCATGTGAGAGCACTGTGGAGAGTTGTCCGAGTGGTTGAAGGAGCACGCCTGGAAAGCGTGTGTGCGGTGATACCGTACCGAGAGTTCGAATCTCTCACTCTCCGCCATTTTTATTGATTTTTCTCAGGGCGGGCTGCAGTGCCTTGGTCTCGCGCAATGGAGCCCTGTGAACCCCGTCAGGTCCGGAAGGAAGCAGCGGTAAGCGGATCGTTTCATGTGCCGCGAGGGTGCCTGGGAACTGCGGTCTGCCGTGGGAGAAATCGGAACAGCGCAGCCCGTGTGGGCTGTTTTTTGTTTGTCAAAAAGGAGGTGCGCGATGGCATACGTTGCACTCTATCGGCGGTGGCGGCCGGAGCGCTTTGCCGATCTCGTGGGACAGGAGCACATCAGCCGCACGCTTTCCCGCGCAGTGACGAGCGGGCAGATCAGCCACGCCTACCTCTTTACAGGGCCACGTGGCACGGGCAAGACGAGCACGGCAAAGATCCTCGCGCGCGCACTGAACTGCGCCGAGGGGCCGACGCTCACGCCGTGCGGCATCTGTGACTCCTGCCGCAGCATCAGCGACGGCTCGTCGATGGATGTCTTTGAGATCGACGCAGCGTCCAACCGCGGCATCGACGAGATCCGCGATCTGCGCGAGTCGGTGAAGTTCGCTCCGACGGAGGGGCATTATAAGATCTACATCATCGACGAAGTGCACATGCTCACGACGGAGGCGTTCAACGCTCTTCTCAAAACGTTGGAGGAGCCGCCCGAACGTGTGATCTTCATCCTCGCGACGACGGAGCCGCACAAAGTGCCCGCGACGATTCAGTCGCGCTGCCAGCGCTATGACTTTCACCGCATTACGGTGACGGAGATCCGCGACCGTCTCATCTATGTCTGTAAGGAATCGGACATTGCGGCGGAGGAGGATGCGCTCGGTATCATCGCTGAGCAGGCGGACGGCGGGATGCGCGACGCACTCTCGATTCTCGACCAGTGTATGGCACTCGCGGAGGGGACGCTGACGGCGGAGCGCGTGCAGGAGACGTTGGGGCTTGTCGGGCGTGCGTGGATTCGGCACATGGCGGGAGAGATCGCTGCGCGCGATGCGGCGGCACTGATCGCACAGCTCAGTGAGCTCCTGCAGAGCGGGCGCGAGTTGAAGCAGGTGCTCGCCGAGCTTGCGCAGTACTTCCGCCGGCTGATGATCGCGGGCGTCGGCGGCGCGGTCAGCGCAGCGGAGCTCTGCGCGGGCGATGCGGAGGAGCTGCGCATGGACGCGGCTCAGTTCACGCAGGAGGAGATCATGTCGATTCTGCGTCGTCTCAATGAGACGATGCAGGAGCTGCGTACCTCGCCGCAGCCGCGCATTGCGGTGGAGACGCTGCTGATCGGCCTCTGCCATACGGAGGGGGCTGCTCCTTCGGGAGAATCGACTGCGCCCCCTACGGGCGGCGCGGATGCTGCGCGGATCGCGCGGCTCGAGGCACAGGTCGAGGAGCTGGCGGCGCGCCTTGCCACAGGTGCCACGCCTGTATCCGCCTCCGCTTCTGCCACAGCGAATGCTGTACCTTCGCTGCGCCCACATGCAGCGAAGGCGGACGGCGCAGCAGCCAAAACTGCGCCGAAGAAAGCGATATCGTCTGCCGCAAAAGAAGTGGCGGACGGTGCGCCGCGTCAGCTCGACATGAAGGTCTGGCAGAGCTTTCAGACACGGCTCAAGGAGCGAAATCGGCTCGCCGCATCCCTCCTCTCGGGCGCGGCGTACGAGGGCATGACGGAGACACATTTTTTCATCCGTCCATCCTCGGATATGGCGCGTGACTATATCAAGAAACGCCATCGTGCCGTCTTTGATGAGGTGATGACGGAACTCGCGGGACGCCCGCTCTCCGTCGTCTGTACGGGTGGCGAGGAGGAGGATGTCCCGCCACCTCCGCCCCCCAAAGAGCCGGACTATCCTGCGCCTGTGGCGGCGCTGCTCGAAGTCGCAGGCGAGGAGGCTCGTGTGGAGGAAGTGACGGCGCCGCCGCGTGCGGCGCAGAAGAAGCCTGCCACGCCCCCGCAGGAGAGCGCAGCGGAAGAGGGTGACTACGAGCCGTATGAGCCGACGCCCGATGAGGAAGCTGAGATGTTTGATGATGAGCTTCCACCCGATACGCAGGCTTGACGTTGCGGACGGATTTTGCTAGGCTAGGGAAGCAATAGAAGAATTCACGCCATAGGATACAAGGGAAGCACTGATAAACTCAGCACGCCATCTTAGCGCATCTTTTTTGCCCGCTTTTTGTCGGCAAATCCTCCACATAGCCTCCGCTATGCGTCCGGTTTGCCTCCTCAATCGGACGAAAAAATCTACGCCAATCTGACGCACTTCATTTTATCAGCGATTCCCAAGATAAAGGAGAGATACTATGTTTAACGGCGGCGGAAATATGGCCGGCATGATGAAGAAAGTCCAGAAAATGCAGGCGGACATGAAGAAGATGCAGGACGAGCTGCGCAAGAAAACGGTCGAGGTCTCCTCAGGCGGCGGCGCGGTAAAGGTCGTCATGGATGGCGAGAAGCAGGTACAGAGCCTCATTATCGCTCCCGCGGCGGTTGATCCTGAGGACATCGAGATGCTGCAGGATCTCATCTCGGCGGCGTTCAACGAGGCAACGAAAAAGGTGGACGACATGATGGCGCAGGAGATGGGCAAACTGACGAGCGGCCTCGGCCTGCCGCCCGGACTGCTCTAATATGCAGCAGATTGCACCCCTCGCGCAGCTCATCGAGCAGCTGCGCACCCTCCCCGGCATCGGGGCAAAGACGGCGACGCGGCTCGCCTACCATATCCTGGACATGGATATGGAGCGAGCGCATCGTCTTGCCGCTGCCATTACGGGGGCGAAGGAGAAGATCGGCTTTTGTTCCGTCTGCTTCAACCTCACGGACAGTGACCCGTGCGCCATCTGCATGGCGGAAAAACGCGACCACACGACGATCTGTGTCGTCGAGCAGCCGCAGGATGTTGCGGCGATGGAGCGCATGAACGACTATGACGGCGTGTACCACGTCCTGCATGGCGCACTCTCCCCGCTCGAAGGCGTGGGGCCGAACGATATTCGCATCCGCGAGCTCGTCCTGCGTGCGGGCAAGGAAAATGTGCAGGAGGTCATCGTTGCGACCAATCCCAACGTCGAAGGTGAGGCGACGGCGATGTATATTGCCAAACTGCTGAAGCCGATGGGGATTCGTGTGACGCGCATTGCTCACGGGCTGCCTGTGGGCGGTGATCTCGAGTATGCAGATGAGGTGACGCTCTCGCGCGCCATGGAAAACAGGAGGGAGATATAACTTTGGATATGGTTGCAGGTGTCGCACTCGCCGTTTTGATTTTTGCCGTCCTCGGCAAGGTGATTTCTCTGCCGTTCCGCATCGTGTGGAAGCTCATCACGAACAGCGTCGTCGGCGCGATCATTCTCTGGGTGGTCAACCTCTTTGGTGCGGGGATCGAGATCAACTTCCTGCGCGCCTTGATCGCGGGGTTCTTTGGTATCCCGGGCGTCATCGTCCTGCTCCTCGAACGCATGATGGGACATTGACACCGATTTTTTCAAAAAAA
>NZ_GL397087.1:1304101-1365348 GCF_000146365.1 Selenomonas sp. oral taxon 149 str. 67H29BP | reverse complement strand
TAGCGAACCAAAACTGCGTGAGCGAGAGCGAACGAGCAGTTTTGTGTGAGTCACTTAGTCGACGTTTGCGTAGCAAATGTCGACCGTGGCTCAATCGTGTGATTTGCTAAGTAGAGAGTAAGTATTTCGCTTTAATTTGCTGACGTTTCTTCTGTGAAGTTTTGAGTGAGCAAGACTCATTCAACAAGATGCGGTGATGATGCCTGGACGGTTCCACCTGTTCCCATTCCGAACACAGTAGTTAAGCGTCCACAGGCCGAGGGTACTTCGTTGGAGACGACGTGGGAGAGTAGGTAGTTGCCGCAAGAACGAGGGATTCGTGATGATTCACGAGTCCCTTTTGCTATATATGGAGGTATATGATGAAGAAAAAACTCGCGGTAATTCTGTTTGGGCTGATTTCCCTTGGCATCGGATTGCTGCTGCTGCATCTCTCCCCCGACCCGATGGCTGAGAACCTGGAGCTGGCACGGGAAGCCTCGAATGCTCAGGAAGCGGCGGCGGCGATTTCCGCCAATAACAAAAAGGATGTTGTTTACAGCACGGTCGCTTATCTCTTTGTCGGCATTGGATTCGGCACAGCGGGCTACGGTGTTTTTATGAGTGGAAAAAAGGAAGATTCTGAGGAAAAATCCTAAAATATCCTTGTATCGTCAGTATACTTTGACTATAATATGTGTCAGCTATCTTTTTCAATGCAGTGAAAGAAATCCATGATTTCTTCGGGAGGTACTTTCATGATTCTGGATCGTCTGGAAAATCTGCCGCTCGGCAGATTCCAGTACAAACTGCTTGTTGTCACGGGGCTTGGCTGGCTGTTTGATGCGATGGACACGGGGCTGATCGCCTTCGTCCTGCCGGTACTGGCGCGCGAGTGGAGTCTCACGCCGGCACAGGTGGGATGGATTGGCTCGATTGGGCTGATCGGCATGGCGCTTGGAGCGGTGCTCGCGGGGACGATTGCCGACCGCATCGGCCGCAAGCGGGTGTTTACGATCACGGTTCTCCTCTATAGTATCTCAACGGGGCTCTGTGCCGTTGCGTGGAGCTATGAGTCGCTGCTCGTGTTTCGCTTCCTTGTCGGCTTCGGCCTGGGCGGAGAGCTGCCCGTCGCAGCGACGCTGATGAGCGAGTATGCACCGGCACGCCTGCGCGGACGCTTCATTGTGCTCCTTGAGAGTTTCTGGGGGATTGGCTGGCTTGCGGCGGCATGCATCGCCTATCTTCTCATCCCTGTCTTTGGCTGGCAGGCGGCGTTCTTTATCGGCGCCCTGCCCGCGCTCTATGTGTTCCTCCTGCGCCTGCACATGCCGGAGTCGATCCGTTATCTCCTCGCCAAGGGGCGTGTGGACGAGGCGAAGGCGATTGTGCGCGATATCGAGCGCCAGCTCCAGATGCCGGAGCGTCCCTTCCTCGATCAGCTTGCCCCGCACCGTATGCAGGCGGAGCAGGTGGAGACACCGGGATTTTCTGCGCTCTGGGCGAAGGGAATGCGCCGCCGCACGGTGATGCTCTGGCTCGCATGGTTCGGTATTGTGTTTAGTTACTACGGCATCTTTATGTGGCTGCCGTCGATGGTCTATGCGCAGGGCTTTGCCATTGTCAAGACGTTCGAGTATGTCCTCATTATGACGGTCGCTCAGCTGCCGGGCTACTATGCGGCGGCCTACCTCGTGGATGTGATCGGCCGCCGCTATACGCTCGGGCTCTTCCTCCTTCTCAGCGGCGTATGCAGCTATTTCTTCGGCAATGCAGGTGATGTCACTGCCCTCCTTGGCTGGGGCGCGGCGATGAGCTTCTTCAATCTCGGCGCGTGGGGCGTCATCTATACCTATACACCCGAGCAGTACCCGACGGCGATGCGCGCGCTTGGCAGCGGCTGGGCGGCAGGATTCGGCCGCATCGGCGGCATGATTGCACCGATGCTCGTCGGCGTGATGCTCGCCAATGCATTTCCGATGAGCGGCATTTTTATGATGTTCGCGGCGGTCTTTGTCGTTATCGCGGGGACGGTGCTCCTTCTCGGACGTGAGAGCAAGCAGCAGACGCTCGAGGAGCTGGAGCAGACGCTCGGCGCTGCTGAGTCCTCGGCACTGCGCAACGAATAGAGAAACATCGTTAGACTTGTATAAAAAATTAGTCAGACAGGTTAAAAATTTATAGTAAAAACCCTTTCCGAATGAAATTCTCTGTGGTATACTTGCAGGACAAAAGAAGCAACACGGCTGCTTCTTACCGGGGGATTTCGTTTGACGATGGAGCGTCTGAAACAAATGCGTACCGGTATGGTACGCATTTGTTTTGGGGAGCTAAGGAATTGCTGATAAAATGAAGTCCGTCAGATGGCGGTGCTGAATTTATCCGTGCTTACTTAAGAAAAGAGGGGGTATTTATGCCAGCGGGAACGGAGTCATGAAGCGTCGCCCAAGGACGGGGGATCGGCTTCCAGATCAACTGTATTGTGGCTGTCAGCGTTGTGGTCGTCATGGCGATCATCTTGGGGATTGTCGGCTACATGACTTTTGGAACACTCGAGGAGCGTGCGAAGTCTGAGCGTTTCTAAGAGCTCGGAAGCATCTCGGCCGCAGTTGAGCTGCGCTATGACAAGGCGTATCAGGCAGCTGCGATCACCGAGGTTCGGATTCAGGATATCTTGCAGGCACCGCCGGAGGCATGCAGCCGCGATGCGGTTGTCAAGGTGCTCAAGGACTCAGTGGCAGCGACGCCTGGTATTCTCGGCGTCGGCGTCTGCTTCGCGCCGGATGCCTTTGACGGCAAGGATGCCGAGAAGGTGAATACGGAGTACTCGGATGTGAGCGGACGTCTGCTTCCCTTTGTCTGGCCGGACCGCATCGAGCCGCTCTTTGGCTATGAGACGGCAGAGTGGTACACGGCTGCAGAGAAGACGATGAAGCCTGTGCTCACTGATCCCTTCGCCTTTACGACGGCCGATGGGGAGCACTATATGGCGGCAGCGCTGTCCTACCCGATCGTTTAGAACGGGAAGTTCCTCGGTACGATCCTCGTCGATATCGACATGGGCGGCTTCCAGGGCGATCTGAAAAAGCTCAGCTCGGATGATCAGTACTATGTCCTCTTCGGGCAGAAGGGCGGCATTGTCGCCCAGGGCCGGGATGACAGCGTGGTGATGAAGAATCTCTATGAGCTGTCGGGCATTAAGGGCGAGGATGTCTTTAAGAGCACGGCAGAGCATCCCTTCACGATCCGCAAGGACTCCTCCAGCACTGCCAACGAGACACTTTATGTGTATGCACCGATTTCCTTTGACGGCGTTACGGCGCAGTGGGGCATCGGCTCAGCGACGAACTATGACGTGTTCACCGCCGTGGCACGCCACATGATCTATATCCTCGTCGCCGTTGGCATCATCGGTATCCTCCTGCTTCTGGCGGCACTGATCTCCTTTGTCACGAAGCGGATCTCGACGCCGATGAGCGATTTGCAGGGCGTGGTGGAGAACTTTGCCCGCCTCGATCTGCGTGCAGATAACCCCGCGAATGTACGTGCACGCGGCTATCTCGGCAGAGAGGATGAGATCGGAGCGATGACGGGGGATCTCGCCGAGCTCGCAAACAATCTGCGCGCAACGATGGGCAAGATCAACGCCTCGTCGGAATCCGTGGCAGCGACGAGCGAGGAGCTGACGGCGACAACGCAGACGACGGCGCATAGCTCTGAGGAGGTCTCGAAGGCGATCCAGAACATCGCTGAGGGCCGGAGGATGCGCAGAAGGCCGCCGATTATCTCAGTGAAGTGCTGCGCATCGAGCAGGAGACGGAGCGTATCGTCAATGTCCTCAACGAGACGACACAGAAGATCAGTGACCGCAAGGCGGAGGGCTCGGAGATCCTAAACGATCTGCTTGGCCGCGCCGAGGAGATGTTCAAGGCGACAGAGGAAGTCGCCAAGGTCGTCGAGGAGACGAATCAGGGCGCGGACAAGATCGACGAGTCCAGTACGATGATCCAGAGCATCGCCGACCAGACGAACCTCCTCGCGCTCAACGCTGCCATCGAGGCGGCGCGTGCGGGTGAGGCCGGGCGCGGGTTCGCCGTCGTGGCGGAGGAGATCCGCAAGCTCGCGGAGCAGAGCTCGAGCTTTACGGATGACATCCGCGGCATCATCCACGAGATGAAGACGAAGAGCCAGCAGGCGGTGGATACGATGCACGTATCGACGAAGCTCGCATCGGAGTCGCATCAGGGGCTTGAGAGCACGAAGGAGTGCTTCGACCGTATCTCTGAGACGGTCGAGGAGACGGGTGAGGTCGTCAAGAAGCTGAACACATCAGCGAAGACGATGGGCGAGAAGCACGCATCCATCTCGGATGTGGTGCAGAACCTATCCGCACTCGCCGAGGAGAATGCTGCGACAACCGAAGAGGGCAGCGCGTCCGTGGAGGCACAGTCGAATGCGCTTGAGGATATCGCGAAGGCGAGCGAGGGTTTCGCAGAGATCGCGACCGACCTCCAGCGCGAGGTGGAGCGCTTCAAACTATAAGATGTATGAAAGAGAGCTGCGGCACGAAGATGGTTCGGTCTTCGTGCAGCGGCTCTTTTCTATTGTGAGCAGTCCTGCTGTGGATGCACGCGAAAACACTAGCGAAATCTCTCTGTGTATGCTACAATAGGGCAGATAACATGACGGTACTTATATTTTGAGGTGACATTTTGCGATATAACTGGAAGCGCCTTGCGGCGGCATCTCTTTTTGCGCTGGCGGTACAATTCTACGCACCGCCGTCCTTTGCGATGCCTCCGATTCTCCCGTACAATGAGGTGACGGAGGGGATGCAGGGAACGGCGTATACCGTGCTCGATACGACGGGTGAGGTGCGCACATTCCCCGTGGAGATCGTCGGTCAGATGGAGGGCGGCAAGGGCTCTCAGCGGATGATTATGGCGCGGACGAGCGGCAATTTCATCGAACACGTCGGCGGTGTCCTGCAGGGGATGAGCGGCAGTCCGATCTATGTAGACGGTCGTCTCGTAGGAGCGCTTGCAGCGGGGCTGAAGGATCTCAGCCCCTATACCTTTTTCATCACGCCGATCGAGGACATGATTCCGCTCTGGTCGATGCCCGACACGAAGAATAAGACGCGCATCGACACGGTGGATGTCGTGCGCGCCGTTGAGGAGCGCAAGAAGGCAAAGGAAAAGGACGAGCTCCGCGAGCGCGAGAAGAAAGTCGGCAAGATGACACACGCCGAGCGTGAGGCGGAGTGGCGTGATACACTCGCAGCCCTGCGCGGAGAGAAGACAGAGGAAACATCTGCGAGCGGTGCAGGTGCGTCAGAGGCGCAGAAGGCTGCGGACGACACGCATGACACGACCGCTGATGCTGTGCAGAGTACGGACAAAGGTGAGCAAACGTCGACCGATCCCGTCACATCATCTCCTGCAGCTAAGAAAGAGAATGTGCATGCTGCCGAGGAGAAGTCTACCTTCTTCGTGAGCGGATTTGGATCGGCGGGGCTGCGCTATCTAGAGAACAATATGCCTGCAGGCAGTACGTTCTTTCCGCTGGGAACGGTCAGTGCAAATACGCCCCTTCCCACGCGCTATGATGCCTCTCTTGCAGGCGGTCAGCCCGTCGGGGTCGCCATTGTCTACGGCGACTTCAGCATCGGCGCGACGGGAACGGTGACGGCGGTGGACGGCAAGAAAGTGCTGGCATTCGGTCACTCCTTTATGCACAAGGGAAACGTGAACTACTTCATGACGGATGCCGATGTGGTCGGGACGATTGCAGGACAGAGCAACGGCGTGAAGATCGCGAACATCGGCAGTGTGATCGGGCGCATCAATCAGGATCGTGAGACGGGCGTTGCGGGGATCCTTGGGATGTTCCCAACAGCGGTTCCCATTCGCATTCACGTGAAGGACGACGCGCTTGGCACGGAGGAGACCTTCGGTGCGCAGATTGCCTACGATGAGGATTTCCTGCCCGTGCTTTCGGGCAGCATTGCCTATGCGGCGATGAGCCGCGTGTCGGATTCCCTTGGCAGCAGCACGGCGCGCATCCGCTTTGCCATCCGTACGAACGCCGTGGACAGCGGGGTCTTTGAGCGGCGCAATATGTACTACAGCGCGGCGGATGTCGGGCAGGTCGCCGTGACCGAGCTGCTGCAGGCGATGAATATGATCGTGACGAATCCGCAGGAGGAGTCCGATATTCTCGATCTCGATGTGGATGTGGAGCTCACGGGCGGACGTCAGACGGCCGTTCTGGTCTCGGCGGTGCCGGATAAGCTGGTGGTAAAGCCGGGCGACACGGTGACGTTCAAGACGAAGATTCGCCCCTATCGCAAGCCGGAGGAGACGCTGTCGATCCCCTATCGCGTGCCGAAGGCGCAGCCGGCGGGGACACTGAACCTCGATATTCGCGGCGGAGGCTTTGTCCCCGTGAACCCCTTGGCACTCCTCGCGCAGGCGGGGCTCGAGATCCCCGACGACGAGGAGAAGTTCAAGTCGACGGCGGAAAAGCTGGACGATCTCGCCGCTCAGGGGCAGAACAATGAGATCATTATCGCGCCTGGAGCTGCCCCGGCTCCGTCCTCGGAGAAGGAAATGAAGAAGCGCATGCGTGCGGCGGCAAAGGCGTCGGCACGCGCGGCAGAGCGCGAGGAGCCGAAACGCGTGACGCTGCTCGGCGATCCGAAGAAGAAGGATGAACGCGAGAAATTCTATGCGCCGTATGTGATCGAGAACGTGATCCACGCGACGCTGAAGGTTGAGGAATAAGGACGAATGGAACAACTGGTCATTCATGGAGGGCATCCCCTGCGCGGCCATGTGAAGATCGGCGGGGCGAAGAATGCGGTGCTGCCCATCATTGCGGCGGCATTGCTCGGTACAAACGGAAAAAGTGTGCTGGATGAGGTGCCTGCACTCGAAGATGTCTATACGATCACGGCGGTGCTGCGTGCCCTTGGCGTGACGGCGGACTACACGGTATCGGAGCATCGTCTGGTCATTGATGCATCACATATTGCGACGGTCGCAGCCCCCTACGACCTCGTCCGCAAGATGCGCGCGTCATTTCTCATCATGGGCCCCTTGCTCGCACGCGAGGGGCACGCAGAGATCTCGCTGCCGGGCGGCTGTGCCATTGGGACACGTCCGATCGATCTGCATCTCAAGGGCTTTGAGGCGCTCGGGGCGGAGATCGAGATCACGCAGGGCGACATTCACGCGCGTGCGCCGCATGGGCTGAAGGGGGCACGCATCTACTTCGATTTCCCGAGTGTCGGGGCGACAGAGAATGTGATGATGGCGGCGTCCTGCGCCGAGGGCCAGACGATCCTCGAGAATCCTGCGCTCGAGCCGGAGATTGTCGATCTCGCGAACTATCTCAATGTGATGGGGGCGCGCATCCGTGGCGCGGGAACGAACCGCATCAAGATCGACGGCGTGCCGGAGCTGCACGCGGCGGACTATACGATCATCCCCGACCGCATCGAGGCGGGGACGTACATGGTCGCGGCGGCGATGACGCGTGGTGATGTGTTCATCGAGAACGCGATTAGCGAGCATCTGAAGCCAGTCATTGCGAAGCTAAAGGAAGCGGGCGCACAGATCGAGGAGGATATCGCCGGGGTGCGCGTCTCTGCCGACCGCCCGATGAAGGCGATTGATCTCAAGACGATGCCCTATCCCGGTTTTCCGACGGATATGCAGGCGCAGTTCATGGCAATGCTCGCCGTCGCCGAGGGGACGAGTGTCGTGACGGAGACGGTGTTCGAGAACCGCTTTATGCACGTCGATGAGCTCGTGCGCATGGGCGCACGGATCCGTGTGGACGGACGGACGGCGACGGTCGAGGGCGGCGCACTACTCAGCGGCGCACCTGTGCGGGCGACGGATCTGCGTGCGGGTGCGGCGATGGTGCTTGCAGGGCTGGTCGCGTCGGATGAGACGCGTGTCGGCTACATCCATCACATCGACCGTGGGTATGATGATCTCGTGGCAAAGCTCGTGGCGCTCGGGGCGGATATTCAGCGCGTGGATGCGGAATGGGCAGGCGTGTAAAAATTGCTTGCATAATAAAGAATGATGCGATAGAATAAATTCAGAACGATGGATTGAGGAGGTATGAAGGATGAAGCACATCAAGACGGTCAACAAGCCGACGATGCAGTCCACGCTCTACACGGGCGGCTGCGGCGAATGCCAGGCATCCTGCCAGTCTGCCTGCAAGACTTCCTGCACGGTGGGCAATCAGCCCTGCGCGAAGTAAGACGGGGAAATCGGCACAGCCCTTCTCGTTTGCGAGAGGGGCTTTTTCTATGTGTTGCTCCACTAAGGTTTGCTTAAGCGTATTACATTTCCAAGAGTGGTTATGAAGGAGAACAAATGAAAGTCCGAACGCATAAGTTCAAGCAGAACGGCATGCACATCCTCGTCGATGTGAACAGCGGCGCGGTTCACGTGATCGACGAGATGATTTACGATATGATGGATGACTTCGATGGGACGAACGATGAGGCGGTCGTGGCACGTCTCAGGGGGCGTTATCCTGAGGGAGATCTGCGCGAGGCGTGCGGCGAGCTGCATGAGCTGATGGCGGCAGGGGCGCTCTTTGCCCCCGATATTGACGTGCCGCCGACCTTCAAGTCGCGCGGATTGGTGAAATCCCTGTGCCTGATGGTGGCACAGGACTGCAATCTGCGCTGCAAGTACTGTTTCGGCGACGGCGGCAGCTACGGCGGTGAGCGCGCGGTGATGTCGCCCGAGGTGGGGCGTGCGGCAGTCGATTTTATCATTGGCGGCTGCGGTCCGCGCAAGCACTGTGAGATTGATTTCTTCGGCGGCGAGCCGCTGATGAATCTGAGCACGGTGAAGGCGGTGACGGAGTATGTGCGTCAGCGTGAGCAGGAGACGGGCAAGGAGTTCAAACTGACGCTCACGACGAACGGGATGCTGCTCTCCGACAAGAATATCGCATGGCTGAACGACAACCATCTCTCCGTCGTGCTCTCAGCGGATGGACGGCGCAGGGTGCATGATGCGATGCGCCCTGATGCGGGCGGTCACGGAACGTATGATGTGGTCATGCGGAACTTTAAGAAGCTCGTCGATGCGCGCGGCGGCAATGACTACTATCTGCGCGGGACATACACGCACGAAAATCTCGATTTCACGCAGGATGTGCTCGCGATGAACGAGGCGGGGTTTGACGTTCTGTCGATGGAGCCGGTTGTGCTGAAGGACAGCCCGCTTGGTTTTACCGAGGAGGATCTGCCGCGCATCTTCGCCGAGTATGATCATCTGACACAGACTTATCTCGATCGCGTGCACGCGGGGAAGGGCTTCTTCTTCTTCCACTTCAACATGGATCTCAACCATGGTCCCTGCGTGGCGAAACGACTGGCGGGATGCGGGGCGGGGCATGAGTACTATGCCGTCGCGGAGAACGGCGATCTCTATCCGTGCCATCAGTTCGTAGGGCGTGAGGGCTATCGCCTTGGTTCGGTCTTTACGGGCGTTGAGAGCATGGAGCTGCCGACGTACTTCCGCAACTCACATGTGCTGAACAAGCCGCTCTGCCGCGACTGCTGGGCACGGTTCTACTGCAGCGGCGGCTGTCATGCCAACGCCGATCTCTTTCATGGGGACATTCGGCAGCCGTACGAGATTGGCTGTGCGATTCAGAAGAAGCGTCTGGAGTGCGCGATTCTTGTGCAGGCGGTGCTTGCCCTGGAGAAGGAAGAGACAGAGGAGGAGCAGAAAAAAATTTCTTGACAAGATTTTCTTCTTCCGCTATAATTCGCTATGTTGCTGAGAAAGCGATAGGGGTATCGCCAAGTTGGTAAGGCACGGGATTCTGAATCCCGCATGCGTTGGTTCGAGTCCAGCTACCCCTGCCATTTGAATTTTGAGAAGCTGCCCTGAGGGGCAGTTCTTTTTTTATTGAAACTTTTTATCATCTCTGGTAGGATAGATAAAAATGGCAGATAAGGAGAATGATCATGAGCAGCGAGAAAAAGGGAATCGGCGTGTGTCCGCTTCTGCAGATTGTGCTGAATACGATATTTTTCATTGGCATACAGACGACTTTTGCACCATGTGCACCGCATGAGGATGGAACGTGGATGACTTGTCATTGGGCAGGGGAGGCGCTGACGGGGCTTGCTGCGGTTATGCTCATCCTGTCCCTCCTGCATCTTGTGCCGCTGCGCTCAGGAACAAAGACAGGGCTGGCCATTGCGATGATTCCGCTCGCTGTGCTGGTGATCTGTCTTCCGGGACATCTTATTCCGCTCTGCATGATGGAGACCATGCGGTGTCATACGTTGATGCAGCCGTCGGTCAGCGTGATTGCCGTGCTGAACATCATCCTTTCTGCTCTGTATCTGTGGCAGCATCGAAAGGGGGAGAATGAATGAAGTTCAGTGAAGCACTTGCCCTGCGCTCCTGCCGCAGGAATATGGCACGCTCCGCGACGCTTGCTGTGCTGACGGGGATTCTTGCCCTCGTGATCTTCGGCGGCTCGGAGATGTTGCTCGGGCTGCAGGGCGGTCTGATTCAGTTTCAGCAGCGGCTCGGTGCAGATGTCATTGTCCTGCCGAAGGCGGCAGAGGGAGCGGGCTCGCTGGAGGGGGTGCTCGTGCAGGGCGTTCCCGCGCAGTTCTACATGGAGGAGCACTATCTCTCCGATCTGCGCAGCATGGCGGGGGTGGCGCATGCGACGCCGCAGTTCTTCCTTGCCTCGGCACATGCGGGCTGCTGCTCCGTAGCGGTGCAGCTGATCGGCTTTGATCCCGCCTCGGATCAGACCATTCAGCCGTGGATCCGCGAGAGCTATGGCGGTACGGTCGGCTATGGCGATATTCTCGTCGGCAGCGGCATTTCCGTGCCTGCGGATGGGATGCTGACGTTCTACGATCTGCCCTGCCGCGTTGTGGGACGGCTCACGCCGACGGGAACGGGGATGGATACGGCGGTTTACACGAATATGGAGACGATCCGTGCAATGATGGCGAATGCGGCGAAAAGGGGCTTTGATGTGTTTCAGGGGGGTCCGACGGAGGATGCGATCTCTGCCGTGATGATACGGACGGCGGACGGGTTCTCGCCCGAGGGCGTGGCAGAGGCGGTCAATGCGGCATATCCCGCGCTTACAGCGCGCCCTGCACACGGAATGGTGCACGCAGTGGAGCAGGGACTGGGCGGCATCTTGGAGACGATCGGCGGGCTCGTCATAGTGGTCTGGGTGATCGCCGTCATCGTTCTCGGCATCGCCTTTCACCTGTCGGCGCGCGAGCGGCGGCGCGAGTATCTGATGCTGCGCATCGCGGGGGCGGCGCGCGGCTTTTTGACACGCATGATGCTGACGGAGGCGGCACTCGCCTCGGCGGCGGGCGCTGCGGCAGGAGTTGCACTCGGCGCACTGATTATTCTGCCCTTCGCGGGCCTGATGAAGGCGGGGCTGATGCGCCCCTATATTCTCCCCGACGGCGGGACGATTCTGCTGCTGGCGGTGAATACGCTCCTCGCAGTGACACTGTCTGGGATGCTGGCGGCGGCGTGGACGGTGGGGCGCGTATGTACGGCGCCGATCAGCACACTGCTGCGGGAGGATGGATGATGGAACTGCGGGCGGAGAAAATCAGTCAGGATTTCCTGCGCGACAGTGCGCGGGAAGGGTACATTGTCGCTGTGGCGGAGACGGATCTGTGCCTCTCCTCCGGTACGGTGACGGCGGTCATGGGGCGTTCGGGCAGCGGCAAGAGTACGCTGCTGCATATCTTGGGCGGGCTCCTGCCGCCCGTGACGGGGAAGGTGCTCATAGGGGAGACGGATCTCTACGCACTGCCCGAGGATGCGCGTGCGGAGCTGCGCAGCAGTACGCTCGGCATTGTACCGCAGCAGCTGATGTCGCTTCGCGCGCTGACGGTGCGGGAGAATGTCCTCCTCTCGGCGCTTCTCTATGGCAGGGAACAGGACGTATCTGCACATGCGGATGCTCTGATGGAGCGGCTTGGCATCGCACCGCTCGCGCATGTCTGTCCGTCGGAGCTTTCGGGCGGGGAGCTGCGCCGCATGATGATCGCGCGGGCTCTTGCCGGCGTGCCGCAGATTCTGCTCCTTGATGAGCCGACGGGCGACCTCGATGCGGAGAATACACGGCACGTGCTTAATCTCGTGCGCGAGACCGCCGATGCAGGCACGGCAGTCCTCCTCGTCACACATGAGTGCGAGGCAGCATCATATGCGGATATTTGCTATACGATGGCAGAGGGGCGGCTGACGCGCTCTGCGTAGTACAGAAAAACGCCCTTATGGCGCGATGCACCATAAGGGCGTTTTTGTATGCGTTTGTCTGTCTCCCCTAATCCCGCAGCAGCATCAGTGCTTCAGGCGGAAGGCAGATGCGCAGGGCTGCGTTTTCGCTCACACGAAGCGCATCCCATGCGGGCTTGTCCACCTCCCAGCGCACGCGGTGAGCACCATCGGCGAAGCGAAGCATGACGATCATGCTGAAGGTGCTCTCGATGATCTCTGCGATCTGTGCGGTGAAGACGTTCTCGCCGTCTTCCTGCACGGGAACGAAGTAATGTGCGCGGATGGCGATATGGTGCGCATCCGTCACATCGTCTGTGACCGCGAGCGTGATGCCCCAGTCGGTCGCCTCGATGTGTGCCGCGTCGAGGCGGCGGGCGGCAGAGATGTTCTTGCATCCTGTGAGGCGTGCACCTGCACACGTACCGGGACTGCGGAAGAGCTCGTGCCGATCCATCGGGGGCGTGAGCTGTCCGCGGTCGACGGTCGCGATCTCCTGCGCGATGCGGAATGCCTCGTCGCGGTCATGTGTGACGAGGATCGCCGCGATGTTCTGACCCATGAGGATCTCGCGCAGTGCGGTTTCGATCTGCCACTTGAGATGGGTGTCGAGTGCGGAGAGCGGCTCGTCGAGGAGCAGGACATCTGCGCCGCGCGCGAGGATGCGCGCAAAGGCAGCGCGCTGCTGCTGTCCGCCTGAGAGCCCTGCCGGGTAGGCGTTTTCGAGTCCGTCGAGGGAGAAGCGCGCCACGTTCTCGGCAAGGATGCGTTCCTTTTCCTCCTGTGATCCGTCCAGTGCAAAGATGATGTTCTCGCGGACGGTCATATTCGGAAAGAGCGCGTAGTTCTGAAAGAGGTAGCCGACACTGCGCTCCTGCGGCGGGAGGTTGACTCCTGCACTGCTGTCATAGAGCGTGCGGCCGTTGAGGATGATCTGTCCGCGATCCGGCGTCTCAAGCCCCGCGATGCACTTCAGCGTCATGCTCTTGCCGCTGCCCGACGCGCCGAGCAGGGCGAGCGTCGTATTCGTGAGCGTGAAGTTCGCGCAGAGCGTGAAGTCACGCAGGCGTTTTTCGATGTTGACGACGAGGTTCATTCATGCACCTCCCGTTTGAGGTAGAGGTTCATCGCACCGATAAAGAAGAGCGAGAACAGGGAGATGATGACTGCCCAGCGAAAGGCGAGGTCGTAGTCGTTCGCCTGCACCGCCGCATAGATGGCGGTGGACATGGTCTGCGTGCGCCCTGGGATATTGCCCGCGAACATGATGGTCGCACCAAACTCGCCGAGGGCACGGGCAAACGAGAGAACGAGCCCTGCGAGGATGCTGTGCCGTGCATTCGGCAGGATGATGCGCCAAAAGATGCGCCCATTGCTGACGCCGAGCGTCTGCGCCGCATGAATCATGCTGCTGTCGAGTGCCTCGAATGCGCCGCGCGCCGTGCGGTACATAAGCGGAAGACTCACGATGACCGCTGCGATGACCGCCGCACGCCACGTAAAGACAAGCGGCAGGTCGATGGCGAGGAGGGCGCTCCCGATGGCACTGCGCTTTCCGAGAAAGAGCAGGAGGAAGAACCCAACGACGGTCGGCGGCAGGACGAGCGGCAGAGTAATCACAGCATCGGCAATGGTCGCCGCGATATGGCTGCGGATACGCAGCACGCCGTAGGCGAGCCCAATACCGACGAAGAAGGTGAGGACAGTAGCAAGCCCCGCCACCTCAAGGGAGATGATGAGCGGGGAGAATGTTTCGTCTGCCATTATTTGACGGTGAATCCGTATTTCTCAAAGACCTTGGCTGCCTTGTCCGTCTGGAGGAAGGCGAGGAATTCCTTCGCGGCCATCTCGTTCTTGGAGTCCTTCAGCACAGCGGCGGGGTAGACGATGGGCTTATGCGTGTCGGCAGGGGCAACGGCGGCGACCTTCACCTTGTCCGAGATGGCGGCATCCGTCGCATAGACCACGCCGCAGTCCGCATCGCCCGTCTCGACCCATGCGAGCACCTGACGTACGTCGGAGCCGTAGACGGCACGCGCCTTGACCTGGTCGAGGATGCCGAGCTTCGTAAAGACCTCCTCGCTGTACTGTCCGACAGGAACGCCCTTCGGCTCACCGAGAGCGATGTGCGCAACCTGCGGGTCGAGCACTGCCTTGAAGTCGGGAAGGTTCAGCTTGCTGTCCTTTGCCGTGATCAGCACGATGTCGTTGACGAGGAGATCGACGCGCGTACCGTCCGCGAGGAGCTTCTTCTCGTCGAGCGCATTCATCTGCTTCTGTGCGGCGGAGACGAATACGTCGGCGGCTCCGCCGTTCTCGATCGCCTGCTGTAGGGCGCCGCTGCTGCCGAAGTTGTAGACGATATGAACCTCTTTGTTGTTCTCCTCGTACATCGTGGCGAGTTCCTTCATCGCGTCCGTGAGGCTCGCTGCCGCAGAGACCTGCAGCTCGATGGGGCTCTCCTGCGGCGTCTCCATCTTGTTCGCGCTGTTGCCGCCGCCGATGCAGCCGGCGGTGAGAAGAGCCGTGCCCGCCAAGAGGGCGGTGAGTGTCTTTTTGATGTTCATGTGATGTTTCTCCTTTGCAAATGGGAGGTATGTCCGTTTCCCGACATACCCTGTGACGATATGCGTCAGGCAGAGTGCCATAGATGTTTCCTTAGACGTGCTCTGCTCGGAGAGGGTGAGGGCGCTGCCCTCCTTCTCAGCGGACGAATGTGCCGCTCTTGCCGCCGGACTTACGCTCGAGACGAATGTCTGTGATCTCCATGCGCTTGTCGATCGCCTTGCACATGTCGTAGATGGTCAGCAGCGCCGTGCTCACGGCGTGCAGTGCTTCCATCTCCACGCCCGTTTCGCCCGTGACCTTGACCGTCGCCGCAGCATATACCGCATGGTGCGGCACCTCCTCAAGCGTGAAGTCGATGCTGCACTTGGCAAGCGGCAGCGGATGGCAGAGCGGGATCATGTCCGCGGTGCGCTTTGCCGCCATGATGCCGGCGATGCGCGCGACACCGAGGACGTCGCCCTTTTTTGCCGTGCCCGCCGTGATCGCCGCATAGACCGCTTCGCTCACGCAAATCCGTCCGCTCGCGATGGCCTCGCGATGTGTCTTGTTCTTGCCGCTGACATCGACCATGATGGCGGCACCGCCTGCATCGAAATGCGTCAGTCCTGTTTCTGGCATAGATATCCTCCTTTCCTCGTGAAATAATTTTATCATAGCGGAATCAGCGTAGAAAATCAATTGTGTTTCTCTAACATTAAATGAATCTATCTATAATTTAGGAAAACTCATAGAGGTTATTTATTTTTTGTGGTATAATCAATAATAGATATTCATAGTTGAGAATCGTTATACGGGGTGATTGCCTTTGGGGAGGGGCAGCGTATGTGCAGCGCTGCCATAGCAGGGGGAGCAGTATGCGTGAGGTTCGTGTTCAGGATGCGGTGGGGATGGTGCTCTGCCACGACATTACAGAGATTGTGCGCGGGGAACGAAAGGGCGCACGTTTCCATAAGGGGGATATCATCCGCGCGGAGGATATTCCCGTTCTTCTGCGCATTGGCAAAGAGCATATCTTTGTCTGGGAGGACGATCCGAATCTGCTGCATGAGAACGATGCGGCGGCGATCCTGCGTGATGTCTGTCAGAATGAGCACATGGCGGCGAGTGAGCCGAGCGAGGGCAAGATAGAGCTGACCGCGACGACGGCGGGCGTGTTCGAGGTGAACGAGGATGCGCTCAATGCCGTCAACGACATCGAGGATGTGATGATTGCGACGATTGCGCAGCACATGCCTGTCAAGGCGGGGACGAAGCTCGCGGGGATGCGCGTGATCCCGCTCGTCATCGACAAGGCGGTGATGGAGCGGGTGCGTGAGACGGCGGGCACTCAGCCGATGCTGCGGATCCTGCCGTATCAGAAGATGAAGGTCGGCGTGGTGACGACGGGCTCTGAGGTGTTCCATGGGCGCATCAAGGATACGTTCACGCCCGTGATCGACGCCAAGCTGCGTGCCTTCGGCCTGAAGGTGGATGAGCACCGTCTTTCGGATGATGGGACGGAGCACACGCGTGCGGCGATTGAGGAGCTGCTCGACGCGGGGATGGATATGGTGCTCTGCACGGGCGGCATGAGCGTCGACCCCGATGACCGCACGCCGGCGGCGATCAAAGCGACGGGGGCGCGCATCGTGACGTACGGCGCGCCTGTGCTGCCGGGGGCGATGTTCCTGCTCGCCTACTATGAGAAGGATGGGCGGCAGGTGCCGATCATGGGGCTGCCGGGCTGCGTGATGTACTCGCCCGCGACGATCTTTGATATTATTCTGCCGCGTGTCGCGGCGGGCAGCGCGTGGACGCGGCAGGAGATCACGCGCCTTGGGATCGGCGGGCTCTGCATGGGATGCAAGGTTTGCCACTATCCCATTTGCCCGTTCGGAAAGTAAGGAGAATTCCATGCAGGATATCGAACTTGAACAGGCAATCGAGGTACTGCTCGCACATGCAGTACCCGTCGCGGAGACGGAGCGCGTTCCCTTGCTGGAGGCGGTGGGGCGCGTGGCGGCGGAGGATGTGTACGCAGCGTTTGACAATCCGCCGTTTGACCGTTCGCCGCTCGACGGCTATACCTTTGCGTCGGCGAGTACGGCGGACGCCTCGGCAGAGCACCCTGTGCGCCTGTCGGTGATCGGCGAGGAGTGCGCGGGCGATTTTTTCGCCGGCGCAGTCGGCGCGGGCGAGTGTGTCCGCATCATGACGGGCGGCGCGATTCCGAAGGGCTGTGACTGTGTCGTGCGGCAGGAGGATGTGCGTGAGGAGGGGGATGCGATCTTTGTTCCCTTTACGTCGCAGCCGTTCGAGAACTACTGCTATGCGGGCGAGGATATCAAAAAGGGAAATCTGCTCGTGCGCCGGGGACAGCGCATCCATGCGGCGCAGATTGCGGTACTCGCGAGTGAGGGTTATGCTGCGGTATGTGTCCATCGGCGCGTACGCATTGCCGTTGCCAGTACGGGCGACGAACTGATGCAGCCCGGCGAGCCGCTGCGTCCCGGCAAGATCTACAACAGCAATCTCTACCTCCTTGCGGGACGCCTGAAGGAACTCGGCGCAGAGGTGACGGTGGTCGGCTCGGTGCCTGATGATGTGGAACGCGCGGCGGAGGTAATCGCCTCCTATGCGGATCGTGTGGATCTCTTTCTCACGTCGGGCGGCGTCTCCGTGGGCAAGAAGGACATCATGCACGGCGTTGTGCCCGCCCTTGGGGCGGAGCGGCTGTTCTGGCGCGTCTGCATGAAGCCGGGCGCCCCCGCCATTGCCTATACGCGCGGCAGCATGCTCGGCATCGCGCTCTCAGGCAACCCGTTCGCCGCCTATGCGACGTTCGAGCTGATGGCGCGTCCGGCGATTGCACGGCTTGCGGGCGAGACGGATGTGCTCATGCCGCGCCGCCGTGCCGTGCTCGCCGATGCGTTCCCCAAGCCCTGCCACGGACGGCGTTTCCTGCGTGCACGCATGGAGGCGGATGGGCGCGTTTCGCTGCCCGATCAGCATGAGTCCGGCTCGCTCTTTTCGGCGGCAGGCTGCGACGCGTTTGTGGATGTGCCGGCGGGGATGCCGCCGCTCGCGGCAGGGGCGGAAGTGGATGTTGTGATTCTCTGACGAAGCAGTGCTGTGGTGATGTCCTGCAGCAATCCCCCCGCGAAGCAAACGTGCACTTTTCCCGGTTGCTTCGACGCATCAACTTCTGCCTTTCACGTCAACGTATAGGAAAAAGATAGAAAGATAGATAGAAGGTTCATCATGCAGGATCAGTTTCAGCGGAAAATTGAATATCTGCGCGTTTCGGTGACGGACTGCTGCAATCTGCGCTGCCGCTACTGTATGCCGGCGCATGGGGTCAAGAAGCTGCGCCACGCGGATGTGCTCACCTATGAGGAGATCCTGCGCGATGTGCGTGTGCTCGCGGCACTGGGCGTGCGCAAGGTGCGCCTGACAGGCGGTGAGCCGCTCGTGCGGCGTGACATCACACGCCTTGTGCGCGGGCTGAAAGAGATCCCGGGCATCGAGACGGTGGCGCTCACGACAAATGGAGTCCTGCTCGGCACGATGATGGATGAGCTGCTGGATGCCGGCCTCGACGCGGTGAATCTCAGCCTCGATACACTCGACGGCGGGACATTCTTCTCCATCACGCGGCGGCCGATGTTCGGCGCGGTGATGGAGGCACTCACGCGGCTTGCCGAGGAGGAGCGCCTCACGGTCAAGGTGAACTGCGTGCCGATCATGGGCGTAAACGACGAGGAACTCGCCGCGCTTGCCGCGATTGCCCGCACACATCCGATTGATGTGCGTTTTATTGAGCTCATGCCGATTGGCTGTGCGCGCACGGAGAACTATCACGGCGTACCGATGGATGAGGTGCGCGCGCGGCTGAAGGATGCGTTCGGCGCACTCCTGCCCGTGGGGGAGGCGGCACATGAGGGCGCGGTGCCGAAGGGGCCCGCCGCCTATGTGAGGCCTGCCGGTTTTACGGGAACCATTGGCTTTATCGATGCGATGGAGCACAAATTCTGCCATACGTGCAACCGCGTGCGCCTGACGGCGGAGGGCTTCCTGAAGCTCTGCCTCTACAGCAGTGCGGGGCTTGACACGCGTGCACTGCTGCGCGGCGGAATGTCGGATGCACAGCTCGCGGATGCCATTGCCCATGCGGTGTGGCAGAAGCCCGAAGAACATCATTTTGAAATCGATCAGGAGACGCGCGATCACCGCGCTATGTACCAAGTGGGAGGCTAATACGGATATGGGAGAGATTCGGGCGCTGTGCATCAGTGAGAAGCGCGGCACGGAAAAACAGGCGACGGACCGCGCCTTCTTTATTACGGAATACGGCATCGACGGCGATGCCCATGCGGGCGACTGGCACCGACAGGTGAGCCTGCTCGGCCTCGGCGAGATCGAGGATTTCCGTGCGCGCGGTGCAGATGTGGCGTTTGGCGCGTTCGGCGAGAACGTCGTCGCCGAGGGGTTCCGCTTCAAGGAGCTCCCCGTCGGGACACGCCTGCGCGTGGGGCAGGTTTTTCTTGAGATCACACAGATCGGGAAGAAGTGCCACAGCCACTGCGAGATCTTTCACCGCGTCGGCGACTGCATCATGCCGCGTGAGGGCGTTTTTGCCCGTGTTCTGCACGGCGGCTGGGTAACGGTCGGCGATACGCTGGAGATCACGACGGAGAAGATCCCGCTCGACGCCGCCGTCATCACGGCGAGCGACAAGGGCTCGCGCGGCGAGCGCGAGGATGCGAGCGGCGCGGCGATTCGCGAGATCCTGACGGCGGAGGGTTACGATGTCGCGGGGTACAGCATCGTGCCCGACGAGCGTGAGGAACTCGAGCGTGAGATGACACTCTGGTCGGACCGCGGCGTCGGGCTGATCCTGACGACGGGCGGCACGGGTTTTTCCGTGCGCGACGTGACGCCTGAGGCGACGCGTGCCGTGATCGACCGCGAGGCACCGGGCATCGCCGAGGCGATGCGCGCGCTCTCGATGAAGGTGACCCCGCGTGCCATGCTCAGCCGTGCGACGGCGGGCCTGCGGAAACGCTCACTGATCGTCAACCTGCCCGGCAGTGAGAAAGCGGTGCGCGAGTGTCTCGGCTTCATCCTGCCCCAGCTGCAGCACGGCATCGAGATCCTGCGCGGCGACGCGGGGGAGTGCGCACGGTGACGCCCGCCGACCTGACGCTCATCGTCGCGGCGGGCGGCATGAGCACGCGCATGGGCGAGGACAAGCGGTTCCTCCCCATGGCGGACGGTGAGACGCTGCTCTCCCGTACCCTGCGGCGCGGCCGTACGGCAGGGTTTCACGCGATTGTCCTCGCGGCAGAGGGGGAGCGCAGAGAGCTCACGGAGCTCTCTGCGGCGTACGGGGCGCATCTCGTCACGGACGATTGCCCGCGGCAGGGCCCGGCGGCGGCAATTGCGGCGGGGCTCGCTGCGGCGGAGACGGAATGGTCGCTCGTCCTCTCAGGCGATATGCCCTTCTACGATTTCGATCTTGTGCGGGCACTGCTGCCCGAAGCACATGGTGCGGTGCAGGTCGTCCTGCCGACGCTTGCAGGCTATTGGCAGCCGCTCGCCGCGCTCTATCGGCGCGATGCGGGACAGGCATTTGCCGCTGCCATCGCACGCGGCGACCGCAAGCTCGGCATTATCCTGCGCGGCCTCACCGTGCGCGAACTGCCGCTCGCGGTGGATGCGGGACTCTTCTTCAACGTGAACACCCCTGCTGCCTACCGCCTCGCATGCGGACGCATTGCGAACGAGGGGCGTGAGCGGCCCATTCTCTCCGTCGCAGCCCCTGCTTCGGGGACGGGCAAGACAACCTTCATCGAGCGGCTTATCCCGCGCCTTGCGGTACATGGCGTGCGTACAGCGGTCATCAAGAGCGACAGCCACGGTTTTCAGCTCGATACGGAGGGAAAGGATACGGCGCGTTTCATGACGGCGGGGGCGCGGGCAACGGCAATTAGTGCGCCGAATGGCTATTTCATTCAGAAAATAGAAGATCAAAGGAAGGACTTTCAGAATCTTATATCGAAAATAGAATATGATATAGATCTTTTTATTACGGAATCGCGTTCACGCGGCGCATTGCCGACTCTCATGCTCGACCGCGGACTTGCCGCGCCGGAGATTGATGCACGTGTGACGGCACTTTTTCAAAAGGATGCCGCACCGCATGACGGGCTGCTCTCCTATGATCTCGATGATATGGAGACAGCGGCGCAGATCACTCTCTTTCTTATGGGGCGGCCGCTCTATGGGGCAGACGGCATAATGTTTTTGACGATGTAGGTGCTCGCGTGAGAGCATGCAGTATACGAATGGAAGAATAGAAACGATGGAAATTCAGCGCAGTGACTTTATCGACGTACCCGTGACCCGCTATGTCTCTGAGGAGAATGCGTTTGTCGCGGATCATAAATATACCTCGGAGGAGGTCTTCTTCGACATCGATCTCAACGGGGAGAACTTTACGACGGCGTTCTGCTCACCCGTCGACTTCGAGGATCTCATCGTTGGGATGCTCGCTCAGATGGGACGCATCCGCAGCTTTGACGATATCGTGGAAATGACGGTGGACGCAGAGCATCTGCGCGCCGCGGTCAAGACGACGACGGATGCGCAGTGGTGGGCGGCGGACGCAGTGAAAAATCCGCGCTACTTCTCGGCACGGCGCATCCTGAAACTGCGCCCCGAGGAAATCTTTGAGCGGCCGCGCGACGTGCGCTTCAGCGCGAAGGACATCCTCGCGACAGCGGATGAGCTGCTCGCACATCTCTCCAAGACCCACGATACGACGAACGGCGTCCACAGCGGCGTCCTGTTCGATCAGGCAAACAAGAAAATCCTTGTCTTCCGTGAGGACGTCGGCCGCCATAACGTCTTTGACAAGCTCTATGGCTGGGCGCTCAGGAATCACGTGGAGATTTCCGATAAAATCATCATCTTCAGCGGGCGCTGCTCCTCGGAGATGATGCTCAAACTGGGGCGGATGGGGATCTCCACGGTTGCGGCGAAGTCCGTTCCGACCACCCTCTCGCTCAACATCGCGCGCAAACTCGGCATCACGCTCTGCGCGCGCATGGCGCCGGGCTCGTTCTGCATCTACGCAAACCCTGAGCGCATCACCCTCTGACGGTGTACCTCTGTACATTGCTGAAACCGGGGATATCCTCGTTTCATATAGAAGTTTAGGAGAGCCTGTCGGCGGAATCCCGCCGATACGAAAGGAGAATCACGATGAACCTTAGCAGACGTGACTTTTTGAAAGCCACCGGGCTAAGCGGCGTCGGGCTGGCACTCGCCAGTCTCGGACTTGACGTCGCAACGGTCTCGGCGGCGGCAAAAGAGTACAAGCTGACAGGCGGTCGCGAATTTACCTCCGTCTGCCACTTCTGCGGCTGCGGCTGCGGAACGATCGGCTACGTCAAGGACGGCAAGCTGATCAACCTCGAAGGAGCGGCAGACAACCCCGTCAATCGCGGCGGCCTGTGCCCGAAGGGAATCGGCTATGGTCACATCCCGAACGCGGAGCTGCGTCCGAAGTGCCCGATGTACCGTGCACCCGGCAGCGACCATTGGGAGGAGATCAGCTGGGAGGAGGCCATCGACCGCTCTGCGCGTGCCATGAAGAAGGCGCGTGATGAGAACTGGATCGGGCAGGACGAGGCGAACGGCTACAAGTTCATGAGCAACCGTACGGATGCCATCGGTTTTGTCGGCGGATCGCAGGTCAACAACGAGGAGTGCTATCAGCTCATCAAGATGGCGCGTGCGCTCGGTGTTGTCTACATCGACAACCAGACGCGTGTCTGCCATGCGACGACGCCGCCGGCGCTGAACGCCGCCTTTGGACGCGGCGCGATGACGGGCTCATGGTACAACCTCAAGAAGGCAAAGCTGGTCTGGATCGAGGGCTCGAACCTCGCAGAATGCCATCCGCTCGCGATGAAGCGCGTCATGGAGGCAAAGGACAACGGAGCCACCATCGTTCACGTAGACGTACGCTATACACGCACCTCGCGCGTTGCCGATCATTTCTTCCAGCTGCGTCCCGGCACAGATATCGTTTTCCTTGGAGCACTTATCAACTATATTATTCAGAACAAAAAGTACGATGCCGACTATCTGCGCCGCAACACGAATGCCTACTGCCTGCTGCGTGATGACTACAAATTCGACGCAGGCATCTTCTCCGGCTACAACGAGAAGACGCGTACGTACAACAAGGAGACGTGGGGCTACAAGGTCGACGCGAACGGCAAGCCGGTAAAGGCTCTGTCGATGTCGGAGCCGGGCACGGTCATGGATCGCCTCGCAACGCATTTCTCGCGCTATACGTTCGAGAAGGCCTCGGCGATCACGGGCATGCCCGTCGCGGACATCAAGAAGGCGGCAGAGCTCTTCTCGAGCATTACGCCGACGGTCATGATGTACGCCCTCGGCATGACGCAGCACACGATCGGCGTGGAGAACATCCGCTGCTTTACGATCATCCAGCTGCTCATGGGCAACATCGGTGTCTCAGGCGGCGGCATTGACGCTCTGCGCGGGCAGCCGAACGTCCAGTCCTCGACGGACTACGGCATCATGTTCCAGTACTACCCATCCTACCTCTCGTATCCGACGCATACGGACGATACACTTGCAAAGTGGACACACCACAACGGTACGTTCCGTGCGAAGTTCCTCAAGAACCTTCTCAAGGCGTGGTTCGGCGATGCGGCAAATGCAGGAAATGACTACCTGTTCAATGCACTGCCGATCCGCAACGGCACGCACAACGACTCCATGTACGTCATGTTCGAGAAGGCGATCGAGGGGCAGATCAAGTGCCTGTACGTCTGCGGACAGAACCCGCAGATGACGAACGCGAACCTCACGATCGTCAACAAGGGGCTCAAGGGCGTCCGTACGCTCATCGTGCAGGATGTCTTCGTCAACGAAACGGCGGCGTTCTGGGAGCGTCCGGGCGACAACCCTGCCGACATCCAGACCGAGGTCATCTTCATGCCGGCGGCCTCCTACCTCGAGCGCTGCGGCACGATGACGAACTCCATGCGCATGATCCAGTGGCGCATGAAGGGCCCCGATCCCACGCACGACTCGCGTCCGGACTACTGGATCTGCGACAAGCTCTGGAAGCGCATCGTGGAGCTCTACAAGGACTCGACCGACCCGAAGGACAACACGATCAAGCTCCTCACATGGAACTACGGCGATCCCGAGGCGAACGGCGAGGCGTATGTCGAGAACATCATGAAGGAGTGCAACGGCTACGACCTGAAGGACGGACATCTCCTGCGCGGCATCCGCGAGATCCGCGACGACGGCACGACGATGGCGGGCATGTGGATCTTCACGGGCATCTACGGTGACGGTGTCCACATGGCAAAGCGCCGCGGACAGGAAGACAACGGCAACATGGGCATCTTCCCGAACTACGCATGGACGTGGCCCGACAACATTCACATGCTCTACAACCGTGCGTCCTGCGACGAGAACGGCAAGCCGACCCGCCCCGATCAGGCACTTGTCTGGTGGGATGAGGCCAAGGGCATCTGGGATGGCTACGACGTCCCGGACGTCGGCGATCGCACACAGGGACCCAACACCCCGGGCGGACAGAAACCGTTCCGTATGAACGGTGAGGGCATTGGCCGCCTCTTCGCCGCCGAGTACAGCGACGTGGAGAGCGGCGAGACGCGCGATCACTCCTACGTCCCCGTGGACGGCCCGCTGCCGGAGTTCTATGAGCCTGTCGAGAGCCCGACGAAGAACATGATGAACGAGGGGCAGAAGGCGCAGTTCAACCCCTGCGTTATCTATCCGCGTGTCCCCGAACTGCAGAAGATCGGCACGCCGGATGAGTACCCCTACGTCCTCTGCACATCGAGCCTGACGGAGCACTGGTGCTCGGGCACGATCACGCGCAACATCCCGTACCTCAACGAGCTCGTCAAGGAACCGTTCGTCGAGATCTCGGAGCAGCTCGCTGCAAAACTCGGCGTTCGCCCGGGCGATCTCGTCCGCGTCAGCACGACGCGCGCTGCGATCCAGGTCAAGGCAATGGTCACGAAGCGCGCGCAGCCGCTAACGATCAACGGCGTGGAGACGCACATGATCTGGATGCCCTACAACTGGGGCTTCAAGGGGCTCTCGACGGGTCCTTCCGGCAACTATCTGACCATCGACGCACTCGATCCGAACGTGCAGGAGCAGGAGTTCAAGGCCTGCCTCGCCAACGTCGAACGCGTGTAAGTTCCCCGCGGTACGCCGCGTATGGGGGCTGACCGCCGAACGAACATTCACAACAACGAACGTCTGAAAAGACGAGGAGAACCCCTTTTTATGAAATCGAAGAACACCGATCCGATGAGGCGCTTCCTGAAGAAGCATCCGTTCCTCGCCGAGACTGAGCGCGTCCATCGCCTCGTCGACGCGGCGGTCGGTACGCCGGAGCCCATACAGCTCCCCGCGCGTGCCGTCACGAAGACGGTCGCGGAGAAGCTGCCGATCCTGAAGCAGGAGACATATCGCAAACGCATGGTGCGTGCGGTCTACCTCATGCAGGAGGACGTCTTTGCTCGCATCGCCGAAGCGGATGTGCCGCCCCTCATGCAGGAGTCGGCGCGCGGCTATCTCGCCGCGCTGAAGCCCCTGCGCAAGGCGGCAAAGGAAGAATTCATCATTGCCGTGCTCACACAGGACAAGAAGACGTTTGCAGCACTCTGCCAGCGCTATGACCTGAACGAGGGCTTTATCCGCAGCACGATCTGGCGCATCATCGCCGCGCTCGTCCCTGCGGAGCTGAAGGATCCCACGATGTGGAATCCCGACCGCGACCGTCCGCGTTTCAGTGAGAACTACTGCCCCGTCTGCGGACGGCAGCCCGTCATCGCCGATCTCAGGAAGTACCGTCAGGGGCGCGCACGCGACCTCGTCTGCGGCGGCTGCGGCACGCGCTGGCACTATACGCGCGTCGGCTGCGTCTACTGCGGCAACACGGATCTCCAGAAGATGCACACGCTCGAGCCGGAGGACAGCGACATCATGCGCCTTGATGTCTGTGATGCCTGCCATCACTACATCAAGACCTATCGCGGCCCCGTCGACGACGATACGAGTGACTTCATCTATCGGCAGGACTGGGCAACGGTGCACCTTGACCTCCTCGCGGAGGAACAGGGACTTCAGAAAAAGGGCAATCCGATTCTGGAATAAAAGACAACAGATAAAAGGAGGAGAAAGCGTCATGACACAGGAAATCGCAATGCTGCATGATATGACGCGCTGCACAGCGTGTCGCGGCTGTATGGTTGCCTGCAAACAGTGGCATGATCTGCCGCCCGATATGAGTACGCCCTTCGAGGGACAGTACCAGTCGCATAAGGATCTGACCCCGACCGTCTTCACGCTCATCGAGATGAAAGAGCGCGTTGACGACAAGGGGAAGTTCCACTGGGACTTTTTCAAGAAGAACTGCTTCCACTGCGGCGACCCCGCCTGCGCGAAGGGCTGCCCGGAGAACGCAATTGACCGCAACGAGAACGGCACCGTCGTCATCAATCAGGACAAATGCGTCGGCTGCCACTACTGCGAGCACAACTGCCCATGGCACATTCCAAAGATCGACGATGTGAAGCATAAGTCGTACAAATGCGATCTCTGCTATGACCGCATTGCGCATGGCTATGAGACGACGGGCGAGGTGCTGAAGCCTGCCTGCGCCAAGACCTGTACCGCGCATGCGCTTGAGTTCGGCACGCTGGAGGAGATGAAGCAGCTCGCGGCGGAACGCGTGGATCTTGCACGCGCATCGCATCCCGATGCGAACATCTACAGCCCATCGGGCGTCGGCGGCACGCACATGATCTATGTCCTGCCGGAGAAGCCCGAGGTGTTCGGCCTCCCGGCGAACCCCGTGACCCCGGCATCGATTGATGTCTGGAAGGTGGGGCGCACCCTCACGAAGCTCGCCATCGGCGGCGCGGCTGCCGGCATCGTCGGTGCAATGGTGCTCCGCAAGATGGCAAGCGGCAGCAAGAATGACCAGCAGGGGAAGGAGTGAGCACAATGTTGATCGACAAAAAATACGTTCCGCGCCATGAAAAGGCGTTTGCCATGTGCCACTGGCTAAACGCATTTGCGTTCTTCATGCTCTTCCTCACGGCACTCCCGCTCTACACGGACACGTTCCGTTTCCTTTACAACATCTTCGGCGATAAGACGCTTATGTATGCGCACCGTGTGTTCGGCGTCATGTTCATCCTGACCCCGATCATCGGGTTCATCATCGCGCGCAAGGGCTACATCATCATGCTGAAGGAGATCTTCAGCTTCGGCAAGAAGGACATGGAATTCATGCAGAAATTCCCCCTTGAGCTGATGGGCAAAGATCCCCACATGCCCCCGCAGGGGTTCTACAACGGCGGCGAGAAGATGAACATCGCCCTGCAGCTTGCGCTGTCGGTCGTCATCGTCGTCACCGGTCTCATCCTCTGGATGGGTGACAGTATCCTGCCCGCGACGATCACGGCGTATGCCATCCCCGTCCACAGCATTGCGGCGGCAGTCTGCTTTGCCGCAGCGCTCGGGCATATCTATCTCGCGGCGGGCGTCAACCCCGACTCCCTGCACGGCATGACGGACGGCACGATCAAGGCATCGTACGCCGACCATCACCATGGTGCATGGGTGAACGAGCTCATCTCCGAGGGCATCGTTACGCGCGCGGAGATCAACGAGGCGGAAAAGGCAGAGGGAAACCACTGAGGCGTTTCCTCTCTGTTCCGTAATCCCTACGAAAGACACGGCTTTGCCTGCGCAGAGCCGTGTCTTTTTTTTCCCGCCCGTTTATGGTATCATGACAGAGTATATGGAGTAACGGTCTCTGTTGCCCGTAACACAATCGCAGTGCATCATGGGGAGATGGACAGATGAAAAATATTCGGTCGACCGTGCAGGGGCGCATCGGCTACGTCGCGCTCGTAATGATCGGCGTTCTCGTTATCTTGGTATTCCGCTATGCCTATCTGCAGATCGTGCAGGGGGATGCGCTCGCCCAGCGGATGCGCGACCAGAGCGGCTACGAGTTCCACATCCAGTCCCTGCGCGGGGCGATTCTCGACCGCGGCGGCAAGGAACTCGCCGTCAGCAGCATGACGAAATCCCTTTTCGTCGACCCAAACCACGTCTATGACACCCACAACCCCGAGGAGATCGCAAGTGATATTGCACCGCTTATCGGCCTCACGGAGCAGGACATCCTCGACGACATCGCGCGCGGCGGCGGATTCGTCTGGGTCAAGCGGCGGCTGGAGCACACGGAGTACGAGGCCGTGCGCGCCGTCATTCGTGAGAAGGGCTACAGCGACTGCCTCGGCTTTCAGAACGAGGCAAAGCGCTACTATCCGAACGACGCGCTCGCGGCGAACGTCATCGGCTTCGTCGGCACGGACGACGAGGGACTTGACGGCGTGGAGCAGGCACTTGACCCGCTCCTGAAAGGCGAGGTGCGCGAGGAGCGGCTCACCGTCGACGGACAGCGCCGCCCTATCCTCGACTCCATCTTTGCGGGACGGCGCGTCTACGGCAGCGACTACTGCAAGACCGTTTCACTGACCATTGACAGCACAATTCAGTTCATGGTCGAGCAGGAACTTGACCGTGCGATGGCGGAGAACAACCCCGACTCCATCACGGCGATCGTCATGGATCCAAAGACGGGCGAGATCCTCGCCATGGCATCACGCCCCTCCTACAACCCCAACCGCTTCTGGGAGTATCCGCAGGAGAACTGGAAGAATCGCGCCGTTGCCTTTATCTATGAGCCTGGCTCGACGTTTAAGGCCGTCATTGCGGGCGCGGCACTGCAGGAGGCCATCGTTACGCCGAATCAGGTCTTCTTTGACCCCGGCTACGTCATGGTCTCGGGACGACGCATCCAGAACTGGAGCAACGAAAGCTACGGCGCGGTCACCTTCACCGACATCGTAAAGAAGTCCCTCAACACGGGCTTTGCACAGGTGGGGCTCTCCCTCGGCGCGGAGAAGATGATGCACTACACTCGCGTCTTTGGTTTCGGCGAGCGCACGGGCATTGACCTCCCGGGCGAGGAGGAGGGCATCCTCTTCAGTGCGGATGATATGCGCGACTCGGATATCGCGACGACGGCGATCGGTCAGAGTATCGCCGTGACCCCACTGCAGCTCGTCACGGCCATGGCGGCCATCGCGAACGGCGGCACGCTCATGCACCCCTATATCGTGCGTGAGATTCGGAACCCCGACGGCTCTGTCTACGAGGAGCGCACACCGCGTGAGATACGGCGTGTGCTCGAACCGACCGTTGACCGCACGCTGATCGGGCTCTTGGAGCAGGTCGTCGCGAGCGGCGGCGGCATGAAGGCGGGAGTCAAGGGCTACCGCATCGCAGGCAAGACCGGTACGGCACAGAAGATCCGCCGTGAGACGGCGGGCTATCTTGAAGGCCGCTATATTGCCTCCTTCTGTGGCTTTGCGCCCGTCGAGGATCCGATCTTCACCGTCCTCGTCATGATTGACGATCCGCGCGGCGGAGACTTCTACGGCGGACAGATCGCCGCACCTGTCGCCTCGCGCATCTTTACCCAGCTCCTGCGCTATGCCCATGTCGAGCCGTCGAGCAACACCTTTGCCGAAACGACGAGCGAGAGGGAGAAGGGGCGCAGCGACGACGAAGAAAAGCGCATGGAAGCGGCCGCGACACCGCCCGAGGGCAAGGCTGTCGTGCCCGACTTTACGGGACTCTCCTTGCGCGAGGCGGCGCGCCTCGCCGAGCTGCGCGGACTTACCTTCGAGAGCGAGGGCACGGGTGCCGCCGTCAGCCAGAGCCTCAGCGTCAACGACATCGTCGACCAGGGCGAACGCGTCAAGGTCTACTTCCATCCGACATAAGGAATCGCTGATAAAATGAAGTCCGTCAGATTGGCGTAGATTTTTCGTCCGATTGAGGAGGCAAACCGGACGCATAGCCAAAGCTATGTGGAGGATTTGCCGACAAAAAGCGGGCAAAAAAGATGCGCTAAGATGGCGGTGCTGAATTTATCAGTGCTTCCATAAAAAACAACTCAAAATAGTACTGCTGTACGAAGCTGCAAATATCGTACAGCAGTCTTTTTTCATTTCCTCCCTTGACACAGTACTTGAAATCGTGTAAACTACAAACATAGCTTTTCGGTATGTTTGCTAATAATATAAAGATGAAGGAGACGATACAATGGGGAAGGTATATCAGAGTGTGACGGAGATCATCGGTCGCACGCCGCTTCTCGCGGCGAAGTCGTTCGCGAAGGCGCATGATCTCAAGGCGAATCTCCTCGTGAAGCTCGAGTATTTCAACCCGTCGGGCTCGGTGAAGGATCGTATTGCGGTTGCAATGGTTGAGCAGGCAGAGAAAGACGGCAGGATCGCGCCGGGGGCGACGCTGATCGAGCCGACGAGCGGCAACACAGGCATCGGTATCGCCTCGGTGGCGGCGGCGCGCGGCTACCGTGCGATTCTCACGATGCCGGAGACGATGAGCGTGGAGCGCCGCAACCTGCTGAAGGCATACGGCGCAGAGATTGTCCTCACGGAGGGGGCACAGGGGATGAAGGGCGCTATTGCGCGTGCAGAACAGCTGCAGAAGGAGATCCCGAATTCGTTCATCCCCTCGCAGTTCGAGAATCTCGCGAATCCTGCCGCGCACGAGCGGACGACGGGCCCCGAGATCTGGGCGGACACGGACGGCAAGGTGGATGTCTTTGTCGCCGGGGTCGGTACGGGCGGCACGGTGACGGGCACAGGCCGCTATTTGAAGCAGCAGAATCCCGCCGTATACATCGTCGCAGTGGAGCCGACGGACTCGCCCGTGCTCTCGGGCGGCAAGCCCGGCCCGCACAAACTGCAGGGACTCGGCGCGGGCTTCGTCCCCAACACGCTCGACACGAAGGTCTATGATGAGGTGATCCGCGTGTCGAATGACGATGCCTTTGTCTACGGGCGCGAGTTCGCTCGGCGCGAAGGCGCGTTGGTTGGCATCTCCTCAGGTGCAGCACTCGCAGCGGCGGTGGAGCTGGCAAAGCGTCCGGAGTATGAGGGTAAGACGATCGTCGCCCTCCTGCCCGATGGCGGTGACCGCTACCTCTCAACGGACCTCTTTGCAGGTAAGTAAAAAATTACTTCTTATTAGTCCTTCGTAAAAAATACGCAAAAGCATCTCTTATTACAAAAAATGACTGTAATAGGAGATGCTTTTTTCGATATATACCTTGGGATGTTTATCCCAGTGCTTTCTTCTTATGTGATAGAGCCTATTCTTTAGGTTGATACCGTGCGGGACACATCACAAAACATTGGAATATCGGGTGTTGAAGAAGGATTTGTGCGATATAAGACCAAGAGAGTGGAATTTATAATTTTGTTCCTGCTCTCTTTGTATTGTTTCTTAAGAAAATGCGATAAAATGTAGCTGCTGAAAATTCGGATCTTCATCGATATAGTTGCTATTTCCATATCGTGCCATTATTTGTTATTTGTTGTTTGGCGGAAATGGCATGGGTTGTATGGACTATCCCTTGGTGAGATGCCGACTGTCGCAAGAATAGGATGATGACATGAGTACATGGACAAAAAAGGCGATGTTCGTCGGGCTTCCACGCTATCTGGAGCAGCTGCTCGGTGCATGCTACGCAAAGGAGGGGTGGGAGCTCTATCGTTTTCGCGCGGTGGAGGGAGAACGTCCTCCGCAGGGGATTCACACGTATGACTGCGAGGTGGACAGTGCGGAGGCGGCACAGGTCTTTTCGGTTCAGAATCTGGATCTGCTCGTCTACCGACTGGAGCGCGATCCCTCCGTTGCGATGCGTCGTCTGGATGCGCTCCTGCGCATGGCGCAGGAGCGTGCGGTCAAGCAGGTTTTTCTGCTCTCCGACGACGAGGTGTTTGCCGCCGGGACGCAGCCGACGGAACGTGATGCGGTGAATCCACAGAATGCGGACGGCAGGCTTTTCGTACGGCTCGAAGAGCTCGGCATAGCGTATCGTGCACAGGGCGTTCCCGTCTCTGTCATCCGTCTTCCCGAGCTCTATGCTCCGGGGATGACGGCGGAGGATGGCCTGATCGGACACCTGTTCAGCATGGCGCTCACGGGGCGTTCTCTGCCGAAGTACGTCGCGCCCGCCGAGACGATGTGCGGGCTGGTCGATGCGCGTGACGCGGTCTATGCAATCTATCAGGCAACGGCGCGTGACTTTCATGAGCCATATCTCCACATTGCCCCCACAGAGGGGACGACGATGGAGGATCTCTATATGATCTGCGCGGACTTCTTCCCCTCGATGCATACGTCCGCCACCCCGCATCACCCGCACGGGATTGCCGTGCTTCGGAGCACGATAGCTTCGGAGCTGCTGGGCTGGCAGCCACGCCGCCCACTTGTCCCCGGGCTGCGCGAGACATGGGCGGCGATGAAGGCGGCGCGCGAGACGGCGCAGGCGGAGGGCATGGAGCACATCCGTCGGGCACAGCGTGCGCGCATCATGCGCACCGTCGTCCCCTTCGTGGAGAATATCGTCGGCGCACTCCTGACGCTCGGTGTGACGCATTTGCAGGGCGGAACGCCGGTCAATCCGATCATCTATGTGGACTTTGCCTTTATCTACATCAGCTGTATGGGGCTTCTCTACGGAAAGCAGCAGGCACTCCTTGCCGCCGGATTTTCACTCGTGATCCTCATCCGCTCGCTGCTCGGGCAGGGCTGGGATCTCGTGGCGCTCCTCTACAGCCCGCCGGAGTTCCTCCACTTTGTTTCCTACTTTTTTACCGCCGTGCTGACGGGCTACTTTGCCGATCGTGAGGCGTTCCGTCAGCGTGCGGATGGGCGGGTCAAGCGTCGTCTGCAGTACCGTGTCTCCTTCCTTGAGAATCTGTTCAAGGAGAGCGTCGCCATCAAGGATCGTCTCTACCGTCAGATCATCAATTCGGACGACAGCATCGGCCGCCTCTATCGCATCACCTCGCGTCTGGACTCGGTCGAGACAGAGAACCTCTATACGCAGACAGCAGCCGTGACGGCAGAAATCTTGAGCGTCAAGGATGTCGTGGTCTATGTGGTGGGTGAGGGTGGCTACTATCTGCGCCAGAAGGTACGTCTCGGCGACAGCACCTACGAGCTGCCGCGCTCGCTGCGCGTGGAGGATCATCCGTATCTGAAGCGGGTGCTCGAGGATCACGAGATATTTGTCAACCGCGACCTCATGAAGGGGGGCCCCGATCTCGCCGCACCGATTGTCCACGACGGCAGGGTCATTGCGGTGGTCCAGATTTATCATCTGGACTTCGAGCAGTGGAGCCTCTACGAGCAAAATCTGCTCTCGATTACGGCACGCCTGGTCGCGGGCTCGCTCGCGAATGCCTACGCATGGGAGAAGGAGACGGCCGACCGCAAGTATCTCGACGATACGCGCATCCTGCGTGCGGAGGAGTTCGATAAGGTGGTCGCGGAGTTCCGCGAGCGCCGTCGGCTGCAGCTGGACTATCCTGTCACGCTGCTCCCGATCCACATTCATCACATGAGTTATCGCGAGCTCGACCATAAGATCGCGAACAGCATTCGTGCCGAGGATGTGATCGGCGCGACAGAGAAAGGCGTCTCGCTGCTCCTCTCGGATGTTACGGGCAAGACGCTTGCCATGGTGCGGGAACGTCTCGCAAAGGTCGGGATTGAAACGGGGGAGAGTCAGTCACTATGATGAACGAGGGCCTTCCGGGCGGATGGATCTTCGTCGCCATATACCTCGTCGTGGTTCTCGTCTGTACCGTGCTCGAATGGCGTTATCGCGGGTGGATCTCGGCACTGTCCAAGGCTCTCGTCTCCCTTACCATACCGGTCGCGGGACTCGTGCTGCTGCTGCTCTACGAGCTGATCGGTCAGGTGCTCGGGCTCATGCGCCGTACAAGACCGGACGAAGAAGACGAGGATCTGAGCCTTTCGATCGATGATCCCACCTACAGCGGCGATATTGTGCCGCTGCGCGATACCTTTCTGCTCGATGATGCGAAGCTGAAGCGCAAGTTCTTCACCGATGCGATCAAGCAGAATGTGGTGGAGCGGCAGTCGATCCTGAACGAGGCAGTACACGACAGCGACCGTGAGATCGCCTACTATGCAGTGTCGCTCATGACGGCGCACATGGAGCAGCTGAACGAGGAGATCTATACCCTCGAGGAGCAGATCAAGCGCGGCGCGGACGACGACGCCCTGCTGGACGAGTACGTCAAGAAGGTGCGCGAGTTCCTCTTGCGTCAGTACGGCGACGAGGTGACGCGCGAGCAGCAGCGCACGCGCTACAGGGAGATGCTGCGTCTCCTCGCGGAGCGCCATCCCGAGCATCCCGCCTACCGAGCGGAGGAGATCCGTGAGCTGATTCACGGTGGACAGATGCTCGAGGCGGAGGCGTCCTGTCTGGAGATGCGGGAGCAGCACCCGAATGACGAGCTGCCGCTCCTCCTCCTGATGAATGTCTATCAGGCGTCGCATCGGCGGGAAAAGCTGCTGGAGATGATCAGCGCCCTGAAGAAGCTGCCGGTACGTCTCAGCAACGAGGCAATGCAGGCGATACGGTATTGGGATGGAGGTAGAGTGCATGAATAAGCGCAGTCTTTACATCCTCCTTTTCGTTTCGTTCTTCCTCGGATGTTTTTTCCAGTACAGCCGTCTCGACGGCTTCCTCCACCTCGGTGCACTCTCCAATCGTTTGCTCGGGAACCATACGGTGTATGACAAACCGTTCGACGGGGATATGCCGCAGGAGAAGTTCCTCATCCTCTACGATCCGACGGATGTGCTGAGCATGTATACGCGGCACAATGTGGAGAAGCTGCTGACGGAAAAGCGCAAGGCATACGAGAGCCATCCGATGGATGAGAGTGTCCCGCTCGATGATTCCTATACGGGCGTGGCGATTACGACGGGGCATCTCCAGCGGGTGACGATGCTGCCTGCAGTCATGGACTATGTGCGCGGCGGCGGAACGCTCCTTGCCATGCAGCGGATCTGGCAGGAGGACAAGGATGCGATCGATGCGTCACTGCTCGCGGATGTCGGCATTGCCGATGTGGGTACGGTGGAAGATGCGCTCGGGATCTATGTGGTCACGAACTTTCTCGTCGGGGCGAAGGGATTCAGCTTTAACGGCGGTGACAGCTACACGACACAGGTCAATCTGACGACACTCACGCCCGATGCCGAGGTGCAGATTGCCACGGCAGAGGGCGTGCCGCTCGTCTGGGAGAAAAGCCTTGGCGACGGCCATGTCTATATGTATAATGGGATGGAGCGCGACGACAAGACAAATCTCGGTATCTATATGGCAATGCTCGCGCACTGCGGAACGGATCCGATCTACCCCGTGGTCGGTGTCAAGATTTTCATCCTCGACGACTTCCCGGCACCGGTGCCCGATGGAGATTTCCCCCATATCTACAATGAGCTTGGCGTGGATACGGCGACATTCTACCGGAAAATCTGGTGGCCGTTCGTGCGCAAACTCGCAAAGGACGAGAACCTCCGCCTCTCGGGGGCGATCATCGAAAACTATAACGCACAGATCAAAGGCCCCTTCCATGCGCTCGGCGGACGTGCGGCGCGCGACGCGCTCATCATCTATGGCCGCGAGCTGATCGACATGGGTGGGGAGCTCGGGCTGCACGGCTACAATCATCAGCCGCTCGCGCCTGCGGGCTATGGTCAGGCAAAGCTCGACTATGTGCCGTGGGAGAGTCAGGCAGATATGATCGACTCCTTGACGGAGCTGCGCAGGTATATAAAATCCGTCTATCCGGACTATGATTTCCGCTACTATGTGCCGCCGTCGAACATCTCGAGCCCCGAGGGGATCGCTGTCGTGCGGCAGGTGTTTCCGGAGCTCATCGCGGTCTGTTCGCTTTACGACGGACTCGCGACGGATCATGCGTGGTATCAGGACTTTAACTACAAGGATGGCATCTACAATATCCCGCGCATCAGCTCGGGGAATGAGGACGATGAAGCGCAGTTTTGGGGCGAGATCACAGCGCTGAACTACATCGGCGTGTTCTCGCATTTCATCCACCCCGATGAGCTGTTCTACGCGGAGAGTGCCAACCAATCTTGGCATAGTATGTCGACGGGTCTGAAGTCGTTCATGCACCGCCTCAGTACGCGCTATCCGTGGCTGACGCCCGAGACGGTCTCGGACAGTATTCCCATTTTCTCGGATTACTACGACATGGATTACCGCGTCGTGCACGAGGAGAATGGGCTGCATATTTACTCCTGGGGCTACAGCGGGGAGCTGCGCTTCCTGCTGCGCACGGAGAAGGAGATCGACCATACGGACGGCTGTAAGACAGAGGCGGTGGAGGACGGTGTCTACATCGTCCGCGTGACGAAGCCCGAGGCACATATCTATTGGAAGGAGGAGCCCTGATGCGGATCTGTCTGCTGACGGAAGGCTCATATCCCTACGTTGTGGGCGGCGTATCGTCGTGGGTACAGATGCTCATGGAGGGGCTCCCGGAGTATGAGTTCGTCGTCTATTCGATCGGTGCGGAGGGGAAGGATCGCGGCAAGTTCAAGTACAAGCTGCCGAAGAACTGCATCAGCATCGAGGAGGTCTTTCTCGACGAGATCCTCGCCCTGCGCTCCTCGGATATGCTAGAGGGTATCCTCACGGGGCAGGAGCAGCAGACGCTCTATGAGTTCGTTCGCGGAAAACATACGGTGTCGATTGAGCATCTCGCGGAGATCTTTCGCCCCGGACGGTGGAAATCGCCGCTCGCGGTCTTTATGTCGAGCGATTTCTTCGATGTGATTGTACGCTTCTATCGGGAGGAATATCGAAATCTCCCGTTCACTGATTTTTTCTGGACGATGCGCTCGATGCTGCTGCCGCTCTTTTTCCTGCTGCAGCAGAAGCTGCCCGAGGCCGATGTCTATCACAGTGTGGCGACGGGATACTGCGGTGTGGTCGGCGGCATGGCGACGACGCTCAGCGGAAAGCCGTTTATGATTACGGAGCACGGTGTTTACTCGCGTGAGCGCGAGGCAGAGATCATCAAGAGTGACTGGGTGAAGACGGATTTCAAGGGCCTCTGGATCCAGTATTTTTATCATCTGGCGCGGATCGCCTATCGGTCGGCGCAGCGGGTCTATACGCTCTTTGAGCACAACGGCAGGATCGCCGTTGATCTCGGCTGTCCCGCAGACCGAATCCATATCGTGCCGAACGGCGTCCACATGGAGCGCTTTGCGCACATCGAGGAGCTGCGCGACCACGGCGGTGCGTTTCAGGTCGGTGCAGTCGTGCGCGTTGCGCCGATCAAGGATATCCTGACGCTCCTGCGTGCCTTTGCCATCGTTAAGCGCGAGATGCCCGAGGCGAAGCTCTGCATCATGGGCGGTCTGGAGGAGGATCCCGACTATGTGGCGGTCTGCTACCGTACGGTGAAGATGCTCGGTCTTGAGGATGTGGAGTTCACGGGGTCTGTGCCCGTCGCGGAGTACCTGCCGAAGATGGATGTGCTCGTGCTCTCCTCGATCAGCGAGGGGCAGCCGCTCGCTGTGCTCGAGGGGTTCTCGGCGCATCGTCCGTACGTGACAACGGATGTCGGCTGCTGCCGTGAGCTGATCTACGGCGACAGCAACGATACGCTCGGCACCGCCGGAGCGGTGGTCGCCCCGATGGATTTTGAGGCGATGGCATACGAGATTCTGCGCCTCGCGCGCGATTATGAGCTGCGCCGCTCCATGGCGGCGGTCGGCTTTGCGCGGACGAAGGCACACTATACCTACGAACAGTTTATTTCATCGTATCGGACTGCCTATCGTGAGGCAGCGGAGGAGGGATCCCATGGCGGGCGTCGGGTTTGAGCTGAAGCGGCTGTTCCGTGCGCGGACGGCGGCAGGACATCTCAAGGCGTACTCGTACTCCGCCATTGTGACGACGGGGCCGTTCGTCCTCCTCACGAGCATGGTACTCGCTGTGCAGCTGCTCTTCATCGCGTACGACGCAGGCGATGATGCCTCGGCGGTGTTCCTCGGGGCGGTGATCTATTCCTTCATCTTCTCGCAGCTGCTCTCCTCGGGCTTTACGATTGTACTGACGCGCTATCTCGCGGACTGCATCACGGTGCAGCACTATCGCGACGTGACGCCGTCCATGTTCGGCATGAGTGCAATTCTCCTTGCACTCGGGACGATTGCGGCGGTGATTTTCTTCTGGAACAAGCCGCTCGCCTTCGAGCTGAAACTGCTCTCTCATGTCTTTTTCTCGGAGCTGCTGCTGATCTGGGTGGGCGGGGTCTACCTGACGGCGGTTAAGAAGTTCAAGTATCTCATCCTCGGCTATCTCGTGGGCGTGCTTATCAGTCTCCTGCTGACCGTACTGTTCTTGGAAACGAGCTGGCTGCCGCCGACGGAGGGAGCGCTCCTATCCGTGGATGTGGGGATGGGCGTTCTCGCGCTCTTCTTCTTCCTCTATGTGACGAGCCGCTTCGGACTGCCGCGCGACGGGATGCTCTTTGCCTTTCTCCCCTATCTCGGGCGTCACGGACGCCTCTTCATCGGTGCGTTCGGCTATACGCTCGGCCTCTTTTTGCCGAACATCATTATATGGCAGGGGCCATGGGGCGCGCTCATCCACGGGACATTCCTCTATGCGCCGCGCTATGATGTGGTCGTCTTCTACGCACTGCTTTCGATTCTGCCGCTCATGACGATCTTTGTGGTCAAGGTGGAGACGCAGTTCTACGAGCGCTATGCCCACTACTTCGGAGCGATCACGCACGGCGGGAACCTGCACCTCATCGAGGACTCGCGCAAGGATCTGCTCTATTCCATGTGGTTCGAGATGCGGCAGGCGCTTGAGTTCCAGTTCGTCTTTACGCTGATCTTCCTCGCTCTTGGCAACTACATCCTCTCGTTTGCGGGGCTGGACTACAATGCGATCAATATGTACAACGTGATCCTCTTTGCGTCCTTCTTCGTCGGGACACTGCAGATCTTTATGATCATGCTGGAGTACTTTGACTTCCAGAAAGGCGTGTGGCGGATCGGCGCAATTGCCGCCGTCGGCAACATCGCCTTTGGCGTCGTCAGCTTCTGGCTCGGCGACAAGAGCTACGGTTTTGGCTTCTTCCTCGCATCGGCACTCGCCCTCGCCTACGGCGTGTGGCTGCTCCGATGCTTTTCCAACGGGATCAACTACTATGTGTTCTGTGCGCAGCCGGTGTTCTATCAGGCAGACGCGGGGATTTTTTGGACGATTGCCCATCTGCTGTACGGGGACAAGCTCCCCGATCTGGAAAGGATGGAGAAGGCATGAGTATGCTGAGACGGGCGCAGCGCCGCCGTGATCTCCTGCGGCGCACGACTGCGGCGGCGTGTACGCTCCTTTTTGCCATGACGGGGCATGAGGCCCTCGCGGGCAGCAACGATGCGCTGCACGATGTATACGGCTACTACTCGTATATGATGGATGTCAAGGATGAGATCGCCTCCTACCGTGCAGCAAAGGAGGCTCTCGCGCAGGCGAAGAAGGATCTCGCCGACGCACAGCAGAACCTCGCCGATGCCAAGGCAGGCGTGGCGGATGCCGCGGCGAATCTCACGCAGGCCAAGTCGAATCTGCACGATGCAGAGGAACAGCTGGCTGCGGTGAAGAACGCTCTTGCAGCAGCAGAGGCACTGAGCGCACAGCGTACGCAGGAGGCGATCGCGGCGCAGCAGGCGGAGGCGGACTACGCACCGACAGTCTATGCGCAGCGCGCACATGTGGAGGCGATAAGTGCACGGTATGATCGCATGGCAGCGGCGAGCGGTGACACGTCGGCTCCTTTGGGCAGCGCTGCCGAGAAGGATCGGGCGGCGGTGGTGGCGCGCGTCCTGAACGAGGTCGGCTACCAGCAGAACCGCGTCAACGATGCACAGGCCATGGTCAATGCTGCTCTCGCGGGTGCAGCACCGGCAGAGACGGCGGAGGGGACGTCGGATAGGAGCGCGATTGATGCGGCCTCCGCCGAGGTGGACGCCGCACAGTCCGAGCTGGATGCGATCGAGGACTATTTCTCTCAGCTGACGGCGGCACGTGAGGCGGCAGAGGATGCGGAGCGCGACGCGCGCGAGGCTGTTGCGGGCTATCAGCAAGATCTTGCTGACAGCACGACAAATCTCGCGGAGGCAACATCCTACGTGATGGATGCGGAGAACTATCTGCAGCAGGCCGCAGCGTGGGAGCGCGATGCCGTGCGCGATGAGGGCACGGCAGAACAGCAGCTCCGTGTCGCGCAGCATGATCTCAACTGCTTCGGTGAGGGGGCGGGCTGGCAGACCGGGGCAGAGTACTATGCGTGGCGCGGGGAGCGCGGCGGGCATCAGCTTTATCTGCCGCTCTCCTACTACAAGCGCACGCACCGCGGCAAGCAGAAGCTCGACTACGGGATTTCGACGGGCTATGTGAAGTCCGATACGGGCTTTGTAAACGGCGCGGTGTCGGGCTGGACGGATACCTCGCTGAGCCTGACCCTGCGCAACGAGAACCCCATCAACAGCGTTCGCTACGGATTCGGCCTCAGCATTCCGACGGGGCAGAGCCGCATTGGTGCAAAGGCGGTTGTGCCGGAGAGCCTTGCGCGCTTTACCGACTTTGGCGCAGGCTGGCAGTATATCCCGAGCATTGAGGTGCTGCATAAGATCACGGAGCAGGATCGTCTGATGGGACGAATGAGCTATACGATGCGCGGCGGCTACAACTACTCGCGCGAGGTGTGGGATGCCCATGTCTCACCCGGCAATATCTTTGCACAGGAGCTCGAGTATCTGCATACGGATGCGAAGAAAACCTACATGGTGCAGCTCTACCACAATTCGACAGGGAATGCCGTGCAGGACAGCATCGATACGGATGCTGGAACGATCACGGGGAAGAGCCACTACCGTGACGGCGACGACTGGGAGCTGCGCTTCTTCTACCATCGCGGTGTCACGAAAAAGGATGTGCTGCGCTGCTATACGATCCTCTCGCAGACGCAGGCGGGCACAGCCCCCGGCTCCTCGTCCATCGGGCGGCAGTACTACGGCATCGGCGTGCGGCATACGATCTCGAAACGCCTCACATGGCAGGTCATGGCGCACTATCAGAAGGTGAATTCGACCTACGATCCGCTGCGCACGGAGCTCAATACGGGCGGCGGGTTCAGCCGCCGCTCCCTGCTCGCGGAGCTCGCGTGTCGGATGAGCGACCGCAAGCAGCTCGTTTTGCAGGCGGAGCGGTATGTGCGCACGGATGAGGGGGGCGGCGGATACCACGGCTGGGGTATGACGCTCTGGTACAATGAGAGCCTCTGAGATAAGAGATCAGAAAGGGAGCTTATGGGCAAGGTAAAAAAGGGAATCGCAGCACTCCTCGTGGGAGCGGCAGGACTGTTCGGCGTGCATCAGGCACTCCCCTCGGCGGAGGGCGGACGTGAGCACGTCGTTCCGGAAACGGCGATGATCGACCTCACGGAGCAGCTCGGCAGCTATGCGCGCGAGCGACATCCGGGCTTTCTGCTCGTCGGCAACGGACCTGTGGGGCTGCTGGAGGTGACGAAGGACAACTCCGAGGAGAATGTCGCACGTCTCGTGCGTGCGCTCGACGGCATCCTGATGGAGTCCCGCTTCTATGACGGCTATGAGGAGAACGGCGACACGCCGGAGCGCAACGACGGCGATCTGGATGAATATCTCACCGCGATGCTCCGCAAGCCACTCATGGCAGGCAAGGCAGTCTTTACCCTCGACTATGTGAAGGGCAAGAGAATTCATGAGGTAGAGGAGCTCGGTGCGGAGCAGGGTTATGTCGCCGAGGCGGGCGACCGCCTGCTCGATGTGATTCCAAGGCGTCTGCCGATGAACGAGAACGCGGACGATGTTACGCAGCTGAAACAGGTGAAAAACTTCCTCTTCCTGCTGAACCCCGAGCACTTCCATGCGCGCGACGCCTATATCAACGCCCTTGCAGCAACGAACTACGACCTCCTCGTCGTCGATCTCTACTACGGCGACCGTCCGCTGACCCCGGCAGAGACTGCGCGGCTGAAGGTAAAGGCGAACGGCGGCAAGCGTCTTCTGCTCTCCTACATGAGCGTTGGGGAGGCGGCGGACTACCGTCCCTACTGGAAGGAAGAGTGGAACACAGAGCGTCCGCACTGGCTCGCCGAGCCGAATCCTGAGTGGCCGGGCAGCTACAAGGCTCGCTACTGGTCGAAGGAGTGGTGCGATATCCTCTATGGCAGCCCCGATGCCTATCTGGACATGATTATGGCAGCGGGCTTTGACGGTGCCTTCCTCGACGTGATGGATGCGTGGCAGTATTTCAAAGAAAACAAATAAACAAGTGACTTCCTCCGTCTGGGAGGAAGTCTTGTTTTTTACACCATAGTGGTGTAAAATGTAAGAGAGGAGGGAGGTCATTGGAGCATAAAACATATCCTGTGATGGATAAATACAAGCCTAGGGAATCGCTGATAAAATGAAGTCCGTCAGATTGGCGTAGATTTTTTCGTCCGAACAAGGAGGAAAACCGGACGCATAGCTAAAGCTATGTGGAGGATTTTCCGACGAAGTGCGGGCAAAAAAGATGCGCTAAGATGGCGGTGCTGAATTTATCAGTGCTTCCCTAGTTATGATCTTAGGAAGATTCAGCAAACTGGGTATTTTATTACGAGAACAGCGCTCATGTCAGCGGCAGAATTGGGATTTGATGCGGATGGGATTCGTGAAGTAATCGCCTCCATGGAGCAATCGCATTTCTATAAGTCCATGACCTCGAAGTATAACCACAAGGTTTGGCAGGATGTTTATCATGTGCCTTTTGGTGAATATTTACTATACATCAAGTTTACGGCAAACGATATTGTGTCGGACTTTTGGCTGCTGTCGTTTAAGGAAAAATGAAATGGAGTGAATTGCGATGAATCAAGATGATATGATGATTGACCCAGAGACGGGGGAAGAACTGCATCGTGATATTCGCCCGATGACATTCACGTACCAAGGGGAGAGCGTTACGGTGGATATGCCGGGGTGGTACTCAGCGGATGGGACACGGAGTGTGCACTCGTATGAGGATACAAAGGTGTCTGACCGTGCTCTGCACGTGATGAAGGCACGCGTGGAGGGGCTTCCTCTCCCGACGGAGATTCGATCCATTCGGAAGAAATTCGCACTGACGCAGGAGGAGGCAGGGACGATCCTCGGCGGCGGGGCACGGGCATTCCAGAAATATGAGTCCGGTGACATCCTGCCGAGCCGCACGATGGCAAACCTCCTGCTCCTCCTGCAGGAATATCCGCAGGGGCTTGAGACGCTGCGGGCACACCGCAGGGAACGCGAGAAGGTCAGCTGAATCAAAGAACGACACAAAAAGAGAAAACACAGCGATGATGCTGTGTTTTCTCTTTTTGTATGCTTATTTATCCGAATGCCTTGGCGAGATGTGCGAAACCCGTTTGGAGGGTACTGCGTGGGCAGGCAAGGTTCATGCGCTGGAAGCCGCTGCCGCCCGCACCGAAGATCGGGCCGTCGTCAAGCCAGAGGTTCGCCTCATGGATGACCTTCTCGTTGAGTTCCTTGTCCGAGAGACCGTAGGCGGAGAAGTCCATCCAGATCAGGTAGGTTCCCTCAGGCTCGATGAGCTTTACCTTCGGCAGATGCGCAGCGAGGTATTCCTTCGTAAAGGCGTAGTTCTCCTCGATGTAGGCGAGCAGTTCCTTCAGCCACGGAGCGCCGTGTTCGTATGCTGCTTTCGCGCCTGCGAGCCCGAGCGTGTTCGGCTCATCGTAGCCGGTACGGCTCAGTTCTTCCTTGAAGCGGCGGCGCAGGGATTCGTTACTGATGAAGATATTGGAAATCTGCAGTCCCGCAAGGTTGAACGTCTTGCTCGGGGAAGTGCAGGTGACGGTGATGGCGGCGGCGTCCGCGGAGAGAGAGGCAAAGGGAATGTGGCGGAAGCCGGGGCGCACGAACTCTTCGTGAATTTCGTCCGCGACGACAATGACGTGACGGCGCAGGCAGATGGCAGCGAGCTGTTCGAGCTCTGCGCGCGTCCATACACGCCCGACGGGGTTGTGCGGGCTGCAGAGGATGAACAGTTTTACCTTATGGTCGATGATCTTCTGCTCGAAATCCGCGAAGTCGATGCTGTAGCGTCCGTCAGCGAACTGCAGGGGGCTGTCGATGAGCGTGCGCCCGTTCTGGCGGATCATGCTCGCAAAGGGATAGTAGACGGGCTGCTGGATGATGACGGCCTCATTCGGTGCGGTATAGGCACGGATGGCGGTGGCGATGGCAAAGACGACGCCGGGTGTGATGACGAGCTCGTCGCGCTGCACCGTCCACGCGTGATGCGTACGGAACCAGTCGCGCAGGACGTTGAAGTAGTCGTCCTTGATCTGCGTATAGCCAAAGATGCCGTGTGCCGTGCGCGCCGCCAGGGCGTCAATGACGGGTACGGGCGCGCGAAAGTCCATATCCGCGACCCAGAACGGGAGGACATCCTTGGGGTAGCCGCGCTCAGCAGCAAAGTCGTATTTCAGACAGGACGTGCCGCGGCGGTCGATGATTTCGTCAAAATTGATGGACATAATGTTTTCTTTTCCTTCCTCTTTGGGGCAGACAGGGGAACGGTGCGGGGGGGGGGGGGACAGTGTCCTCCAAAACCAAACCCTGCTGCTACGCCCGTGCTGCCTTCTCCAGTGCCTGCGCCAGATCTTCCTTCAGATCCTCTACGTCCTCCAGCCCGACGGAGAGACGCAGGAGGCGGTCGTCGAGCCCCGTGCGCGCGATGAGCTCGCGGGGCATCTCTGCGTGTGTCTGCACGAGTGGATAGGTCAGGAGACTCTCGACCCCGCCGAGACTCTCGGCGAACGCGATGAGGCGCAGATGGGCGAGGACATTCTGTGCGATGGCGGAGGTCTTGACCTTAAACGAAATCATGCCGCCATAGCCCGTGCTCTGACTCTCGTGCAGGGCGCGCCCGGGGTGGCCTGCGAGCCCCGGGTAGTAGACCTCCATGACCTCGGGGCGGGTGAGCAGCCACTCTGCGATAGCGCGTGCATTTTCCGCATGGCGTTCGACGCGCACACCGAGCGTCTTGAGACTGCGCAGCATGAGCCATGAATCCATGGGAGAGAGATTCGGCCCCTCGGACTTTACGAGCAGCTCAATCCGCTTTGCAAGATCGGAGTCCGCGTCCCGGACTGCGAGCGTGCCGCAGATCACGTCGTTGTGGCCGCAGAGGTACTTGGTCGCGCTCTCGACCACGATGTCTGCGCCGAGCGTGAGCGGCTTCTGCGCGTGCGGTGAGAGGAATGTATTGTCCGCGACGAGGAGTGCGCCGTGCTCGTGAGCGACGGCGGCGAGCGCACGGATGTCCGTGATGAACATCATCGGGTTGGAGGGCGTCTCGATGAAGATCATCTTCGTCGTCTCACGCATCTTTGCCTCGACCAGTGACGTATCGCGCATATCGATGTACTCGAAGTCGATGCCGTAACGGCTGTAGATGTCGTTCGCGAGACGCACCGTTCCGCCGTAGAGATCCTCAGGCAGGAGTACGTGGTCCCCAGGGGCGCAGAGGGCAAAGACGAGATTGATCGCCGCCATGCCCGAGGAGAGTGCCCATGCGCGTTCGCCGCCCTCGAGGAGGGCAATCGCCTTCTCAAAATCGCTGCGCGTCGGATTCGCAACGCGGCTGTAGTCATAGCCCGTGCTCTGGCGGAATGCGGGGTGGCGGAACGTCGCCGAGAGATAGACGGGCGTGGTGAGTGCGCCCGTCGCATCGAACTCGTGACAGCCATGTACCTCTGCAGTGTAATCTTTCATTGTATCTCCTCCCATTGTTCCCTGTATCGTTTGTATTCTGCACAGACAGTATGGACGGCGTGATTACGCCCAGCCCATACTGTCTGTGCACAGCGCAGAACCGCTTTGGTTGTTTCATTATAAACATTGTCAGGATACTTTGTCAATCAAAAAATATATAAAACATACTTGACAAATATGATAATTCCATGTAAGATAGCGACATCGGAAACGAAAAACATATATGCAAATATGGTTATTGGAGGGAAATACAATGGCTCAGTCAAAAAAGGAGCTTGTTCTTAGGGCGATGGACCGCAGGGAGGTCGAGCGTGTCCCGTCGGGATTCTGGTTCCACTTTCTTGCGGATGAGATTCACGCCGATGCCTATGCTGACCCGCGTCTCGAGCAGACGCTTTTGGATGGGGAACTGCGCTATATCGATGGCTTTCAGCCGGACTTCGTAAAGATCATGACGGACGGGTTCTTCTCCTATCCGAATCCCGCCGTGCAGACCGCACGCACGGCAAAGGAACTGGCAAAGGTGCAGCCGCTGCCCGACGACCACCCCTTCTTTACGCGGCAGATCGCCTATGCGAAGGAGATCACGAAGCGGTATGGAAATGAGGTCGCAACATTCTACAATCTTTTCTGTGCGGGCACAACGGTGAAGTTCATGCAGCCCGGGACGCTTGCCGAGGATGAGGCATTCCTCGCACAGCTCGTCCGCGAGGATGCAGCAGCGGTACGCGCGGCGTTCGATGTGATCTCCGCCGATCTTGCGAAGCTGGCACGCCGCATCATCGCCGAGGCGGGCGTGACGGGCATCTACTTCAGCCTGCAGAACCTCATCGGCGAGGGCGCGAGCCGCGCGGTCTACGAGGAGGTATTCGCCCCCGGGGAAAAGGAGATTCTGCGCGCGGCAAACGCCGAGAGCAGCTACAACATCCTCCATATCTGCGGCTATGCGGGACACCGCAACGCGCTGGACTGGTATCGTGACTACGATGCCAAGACGATCAACTGGGCGTCGGTCGTCGAGGGGGTTCCCCTCGAGGAGGGACAGAAGATCTTCCCGCAGCACGCACTGCTCGGCGGCTTCGGCAATCTCGCATCCGATGTGCTCTATCGCGGCACGCAGGCGGAGATCACGGCGGAGACGCACCGCATCCTCGATGCGGCAGGGCGCACAGGAATTCTGCTGGGGGCGGACTGCACCGTGCCGCGCGACATTGACTGGAAGCATTTTGACTGGGTACGCGACGCGGCAGGGCCGCAATAAAAGGAGAGCATGACATGAATCTGAAGAAAATCACGAAGGCGGCACTCGCGGGGCTTCTCGCCGCAGCACTTGCGGCAGGGCTGGCGGGCTGCGGAAAGAGCGGCGCGGACAGCGCGAAGTCGGCAGACGGGAAGAAGATCGTCACCGTTGCCCATACGAATTACTATGTTCCCTACGACTATGTGAACGAGCAGGGCGAATCCGACGGCTTCGAGGTTGCCGTCATGAAGGAAGTGGCGAAGAAGCTGCCGCAGTATGAGTTCAAGTTCGTCCCGACCTCGGACGATGATCTCCTGATCGGCGTTGAGTCCGGGAAATACACCGTCGGCACCAAAGGGATCTGGATCACGGATGCGCGCAGGAAGAAGTATGTGTTCCCGAAGAACAACATCGGTGCGAGCGTGATCGGCCTTGCGATCCGCAAGGATACGGCAGACAAGATCAAAGATCTGGAGACCTTTGCCCAGTTCAGCGGAAAGATTGTCCCGATCGCTCCGCAGGATGCGCGCTATATGGTCATCGACGAGTACAACAAGGAGAATCCCGACAACCAGATCAAGCTGACGTCCTCGGAGGCATTCCAGGTGGCGGATGCGTACAGCTGGGTGCTCGAGGGGCGCTATGACGGCTACCTCGATGTTGAGCTGAGCTACAAGAACAACATCGCGAAGGAAGACGCGCCGTATCATCAGTTCGATGATAAGATGGCATACGTCCGCTACAAGGGTATCCCGACCTATCCGATCTTCAACAAGAAGGAGCAGGCGTTTGCGGACGACTACGACAAGGCGATTGAGGAGCTGCGCGCCGAGGGAAAAATCGCGGAGCTTGAGCAGAAGTACTTCGGTGAGAGCCTTTCCGACTACCTGAAGTAAAATAATGAGGAGGACGGCATTCGATGGAAACACGTGTCTTTGACTTCGGGCAGATCGTTCAGTTTCTGCCCGATCTCCTCTCCTATCTTGACGTCACACTGCTCGTTGCCGGCCTCAGCATCGTCATCGGATCCCTGCTCGGCGGACTGCTGGCATGGGCGAATCTCAGCGGCAGCCGCGTGCTGCGCGTATGTTCTCTCGCCTATGTGTATGTGATGCGCTGTACGCCGCCCATCGTTCTGCTGTTCATCGTCTTCTACGGTGCGCCGAAGCTCGTCTTTGCGCTTTTTGACTATGATATGAATGCGATGCACCGCGCCGTTTTTGCCGTCGTCACCTTTACGCTGCTGTTCGGCGCATACATTTCGGAGGTGTTCCGCGCTGCCTATACGGCGGTTCCGCGCGGGCAGTACGAGGCGGCGGTGAGTGCGGGGCTCTCGCCGTGGCAGGCCTTCTGCCATGTCATGCTCGGACAGGCGGCGCTCATCGCCCTGCCGAACTTCGGCAATTCGACCATCAATCTCCTGAAGGAGGCGTCGCTCGCCTATACCATTGGGCTGATCGACCTCATCGGGCGCGGCAGCCTCATCATCGCGCAGAACTACGGCGCGTACGGCGTTGAGGTCTATCTCAGCGCCATGCTGATCTACTGGGTGCTCGTCCTGCTCATCGAGCAGGGCTTCGCGTGGGCAGAGCATCGTCTCGACCAAGGCACGGGGCTGCGCACTGCGCCTAAGACACTGCGGAATGGACTGAAGGGAGGGAACGCCGTTGGAACTGGATCTTGACTTTATGCAGGAAACCTTCCTGCTCATCTGGCAGGGCGCGGGCGTGACCCTCTCACTCACCGCGCTCTCGCTCGTTCTCGCGGCGCCCCCTGCATTCTGCTTTGCCGTCCTGCGCGTGCGCGGGCATCGTGTGGGCGGGACGATCGCGCGTCTTTATGTCTCCTTTGTGCGCGGCACGCCGCTCGTCCTCCAGATTCTTCTCCTCTACAGCCTTCTGCCGAGCCTGCTGAATCTGCTCGTCAAGGCGGCCGGGAGCAGCTTCAACGTGTTCGAGGCGGTCGATCCGTTCTGGTATGCCGTCTTTATCTTTACACTCAACACCATCGCTCTCCTCACGGAGGCATTCCGCTCGGCACTGCTCGCCATCCCCAAGGGGCAGCTCGAAGCGGGGGCGGTGTGCGGACTGAGCGAGGCAGAGACCTACCTGCACGTGATTCTCCCGCAGGCGCTTGTTGTGGCACTGCCGAGCATCGCGAACATCACGGTCAATCTCATCAAGGGGACGTCACTCGCCTTCCTCATGACGGTCAAGGACATCATGGCGGTCGGCAAGGTCGCCGCCTCCTATGGGTACAACTACATTGAGGCGTATCTCGACGTATTCATCGTCTATCTCATCCTCTGCACGATCGTCCAGCTGCTCTTTGCGGCGGCGGAGCGGCGTGTCGGAGCGTTCCGCTAGGAGGTGCAGCATGTTATTCGGAGTACAGAATGTGCGCAAGAGTTTTGCGCAGACAGAGGTGCTGAAGGATGTGAGCCTCAGCGTGGAAAAGGGAGATGTGGTCGTCATCCTCGGGCCGAGCGGCTCAGGCAAGACGACGTTCCTGCGCTGCCTCAACTTCCTTGAGCGTGCTGACGGCGGGACGATGGACTTCCACGGGACGCAGCTCTCCCTTGTGGATGCTTCCAAGAGCGAGATTGCCGCTGTGCGGAAAAAGACGGGCTTCGTCTTTCAGAACTACAACCTCTTCGCGAATAAGACCGCCCTTGAGAATGTGACCCTTGGGCTCACCGTCGGGCGCGGCATGGCGGCGGCAGAGGCAAAGGAGATCGGCATGGATGCTCTGCGGCGTGTGGGGATGGCGGAGCGCGCCGACTACTATCCTGCACAGCTCTCGGGCGGACAGCAGCAGCGCGTCGGCATCGCCCGCGCCGTTGCCGCAAAGCCCGATGTGATCCTCTTTGACGAACCAACCTCTGCGCTTGATCCAGAGCTCGTCGGCGAGGTGCTCTCCGTGATGAAGCAGCTCGCCGAGGAGGGCACGACGATGATCGTCGTGACGCATGAGATGAAGTTTGCACAGGATGTTGCGACCCACGTCATCTTTATGTCGGACGGCGTGATCGTCGAGGAGGGGAGTGCAAAGTCGATCTTTACCGCGCCGCGCGAGGAGCGCACGCGCCGCTTCCTCCGCCGCATCCTGCCCGAGGAGTATGAGCCGGCAGCACTGATATAGGAAAAAAGCAGTCAGCAAGATGGATGTCTCGTTGACTGCTTTTCAAGTGTGGTGATGAGCCACCGTGGGTTCGAATCCCACCCTCTCTGCCAGTAAAATCAAGGCTTCCGAGCATTTTGCTCAGAAGCCTTTTTCTGTTCTATTTTTATTTTTGACATCATTTTTGACATCATGGCAGTTATCGACCGTATTTCTCTTCACACTTGACTACCTTCTCGGTGACGCCCTCCTGCATCTGCTCCGTGTTGTGCACATATCGGTCCATCGTGAAGGATACGGAGGCATGCCCAAGGCGCACCTGTATCTTCTTCGCGCTGATTTCCTGCTCCGCAAGGAGCGTCGCGTGGGTATGGCGGAACGAGTGAAAGCGCAGATCTGCGGGGAGATTCAGCCGTCGCTTGAGATCGGCGAAGAGATGCGTCACAGCGGTCAATGTGATTGGCTGCGTCTCGTCGCGCAGGGAGCGAAAGATATAGTCGCCCTTCGCGAGTGAAATGCCCTGCTGCAGCAGATGCGTCGCGAGCTTCTTTTTCCATGCGAGGAGATTTTGCACAGCGGCAGGGGATAGCGTGACCGTTCGTGCACTGTACGCCGTTTTGGTTGTGCCCTCGTACTCCTCTGTAGCACGTTTGCGGGCCTTGGATACGCGGATGGTCGCCGCCTTTTCGTCAAAGTCCGACCAGCGCAGCGCGACGATCTCACCACGACGCAGACCTGTGTCCCACGCAAACTTAAAGAGATGCTCGGTCTGTGAGCCCTGGATCGCGTCAAGGAGCGCGTGATAGATCTCCGGCGTGACAATCCCCGCAGCCGTCGCCTTGTGCTTCGGCTTTCGGATGTACTCCATCGGATTGTTCTCGATCAATCGCTCGAACTTTGCCGCCCGAAAGATCGACTGCAGAAGCGTATAGACCGCCTGCCTCGTCCGATCGCCATCAATCTGCGCGAGGATATGCTTCAGCAGAGAGGGCTTTACATCGGCGATCTTCATGGACGGCGGGATCTGTGGCAGAATGTGACGATTGAGAAAGCCTTGGTAGGCGGAGAGTGTCGATGCCTCAAGTTTGTCCACGTCGCGCTTCATGGCGAGGAACTCGTCGGCGAAACGGTGGAACGTCTCGACCAGTAGGAAATCCGAGATGTTCGCGTTCATGATGCGCCGCCGCTCAGCCTCAAGTTCCTGCAGCGTGTAGGCGTAGAAATAACGCCGTACCTTCTCACCCGTGATCGGGTTCTCAAGGATGACACTTGACTGATAGCGTCCATCTTTGCGTTTGCTGGGCATAATAAAACACCTCCGAAGGATCCGTTGTGGAATAATCCCCGAAGGTGTGATATACTTTGCTTGCTATGGCTGGTATATCTCTTCGGGGATGACCTGCTCGCCGCTCGTCGTGTTACCAACACGGTGGGCGGTTTTTTATAACTTAGCAAGATAGGTCATGGGGAATCCCATTTCTTGATTTATATCGTGGAGTATATCCTTGGGGATCTGGGCTTCCATCTGTTTCTCCTAAAAAGACGAATGACCCTAACGCCAAGGCGCTAGGGTCATCGTTGTCCAAGGTAGTGACCGAAGCCACGCCGAGGATCCTCTTTATTTGTATATTACCAGATACCCGTGCCTTTTGCAATAAGTTTAAGTTATTTAATTTTCACATAGCAACAGAGTAGGTATATCTCCTCGGAGACTATCTGCTTCACCGCTCATCGTGCGCCAACACGGTGGGCGGTTTTTATTTTATTCGGTGGATTCTTTTTCAGACCAGTTCGGATTGAAGTGCGGGTCACAGGTTCTCAGTCCGTCGATATGCTCGAATAAATCGGGCTTGATGGGGTTATACAGTGGGTCTAGAATGAAGTCAATGCCCTCCCGTCGTGCGAGTTTTGCAGCGGGGACGAAGTCACTGTCTCCTGAGATCAGGACAATTTGATCTACTTGCTGCTTATAGGCGAGAGATGCTATGTCCAGACCAATCTTCATATCCACGCCTTTTTGACTTACATCCAGCAGGAAATCCTGTTCTTTTAGGTCGGTAACTTGGAGAGCGCTACGGCACAGCTTTCGTGTAATATCTTCCCGTAGAAGGAACTGTGCCTGTTCATCAGCGAGCTTTCCCAATCGTATTGCAAACTTTCGTTTTTTCTTGAGCTGTTCGATGAAGGCATACATCCATGTACGCAGGTCTGACTGCGAAAAGTCAATTTGCCTTTGCAGGAGGGGATGGTATACCTTCTTATCCATCGGGAGACAGTCATAGTAAAAGATACGGTACAGATTGGCGACTTGCTTGCCATGATGGTACAGATGTCGACGACAATACTTGTTGAGCTCGTCTGCCCGTTCCTCGGCTGTTTTCTCTCCAAGGCGGCTTTGCGCTCGTCTGCGATAAAACCCACCGTCAACTAAGATCGCAGTTCTCATAAACCCTCCTGTAAATAAAAATGTCTCTGGATTCGGCAAAGCTCAGATAAAGGAGCTGCTTACTACCAGAGACGCTATTAGCATATTTACCTTGTGCCAATATCATACGTCTTTGGTAGAAAAATGTCAAGTAAGAATTACATACTACAACATACATTGCCCTGCTTTACCCCTTCAGCCCGACAAACTCCTCCGGCACGCCGACAGACGCCGCGATCTGGTAGATCGAGCAGTTGGGGTACTCACGCAGAAGCTCATCGGGGAGAAGCAACTCGACAGCACCTCGAAAACTCCATATTGAGTAAAACCTACTCTCATAGAACTCCTGAGCGTTAATGCCATAGAGAGAACCCAAAGATCAATCGTCGGTATCAGCATCATCGTCGGAACTCATCTCTTGGTCACTTGTTTCCGGTAAAGTTGGCTTATTTATATCTGTCAGTAGATTCTCGATATGTGAGATCATTTCATTCGTCTTGTTGCGTTCTTCTGTGGGGGCGGCGAGTGATGGATATATTCTGACGCCTGTGTTAAATAGTTTTATTATATTTTCCAGATTACGCGACAACTTTCTTTCTGACTCGGCATCAAGACCAAGTTCCTGATCGTCGTTAATAAGATGTACTGTATTTTCGCTCAAGGCGCGAACTACTTTTTTGATGTCTGATAGCATCTCATTTTCAAACTTGATCTTCTCAAGCTCTGCTTTCATATGCTGAATCTTTAAGTAGGAATTATAAATATTGTATATTCCGTCAACGATTATATTGACTATTTTCATAGCCGATACAGGGACGAGTAGGTACAGCCATGAAGAGCCTGCCTCTACACCATAAAACTTGACAGAGCCACATTCTTTAAGTTTCGGGGACGAAAAAAGCACATCAAAAAATGCCGAAAAATCTTTTGCAAGTAGTCCTATTTCGGACAGGCTGATTTCAACAGGTAATTTTATAGAAATAGTGTTTTCTACCTCCTGCGGGAGAATAGATTCAGCTAATTCTAAAATAGCATCACACTTTATTGAAATCTTTTCCAGGCGTGAATAAAACCCTCTAAAGTCGTCCTCCTTAACAACCACCATGTCTGAGGTATATATAGCAGCTAGTTTAGGGAAGTCGTTATATAGACTGATTATATGAGGCTCTAAACTCGGAATTTTTTTCAAATTATTTAGGTACGTTAATACTGTGTGCATGTTATTGACTTCGAGCATGGTAGAATCTGAACGATATTTATCTGTCCGTATAGATAGAATTTGTCGATTTTCTGTAATGATTTTTCTTACTTCGCTCAGTCGCATAATAGATCTTCCTCTCTATCAAAATACATTTCTGATCAGTATTCCCTACCAAACCTGTGTATCAATAAACCTTCCCAATAATAGATGCACCTCGCGGGGATCAGGGCGGCGTTGGTTGATGATGTGCGTCACCTGGTCACTGTCAATGTCAGTGGAATAGGCGAGCAAATGCGCGGCATATTCGTTCGCCTCTGCCTCAAGACGGCTGCGAACGTAATAGGCGCGGTCGGCGTGAAGATAATAGCCGTATCCTGCGTGCAGACGTGCGTGTCCGAGTTCGTGACATACTGTCACTTTCTCCGCTGCGTAGCAGAGTTCGTCATTCAATACAATATATTTTCGTCGCAGTACGTTTACCAGAAATCCTCGTATATCGTCGGGGAGGGGGAGACGTACTATTTTGATACCGAGATCGCCCGCAAGTTGGAACGGGTTGCCGGTGTGGTATTTGTTGACAAGATTTTTGACGCGGACTTTGATGTTAAACATGGCACATCAATCCTTCTTCCGCTTATTTTGCCTTTTCGCATCCCAAAAGACGAACTCAAGAGCATTACGCAGCTTTTGTTGATCCTCTTCACTGAGGTTGTATGTATCGCCATCAAACATGACTTCTGTTTTGTTGAGGAATTTCGCGAGGTCGTTCAAGTCTCGTTTGGAGTGGGGGGAGGTGGAAGATGATGCTTTCGGTGAGGATTCAAAAAGAGAAGCGTCTTTATCAACCAATTTGTCTATTGAAACACCAAAAGTATTGGATAAATTCAATATATCGTCTTGGTTAATAGAGGTAGTATACCCACGCTCCCAGTTTGATATTACTTGTGAAGATTTGTTGATTCGTATGCCGAGTTCTTTTTGTGTAAGACCGCGTTCTTTTCGGTAAAATTTTATCTTCTCGCTGATGTCCACGGCTACGCACCTCCGTTCGATAACGGTTTCATTATAGCACAAATAACGATATTTGTTATAAAAGTAACGAAATATGAGATTGTTCTATGTAAATTACTTGACATCAACGAATTACGTTAGTATAATACATATAACGAAATCCGTTATAAAAGAGGGAGGTGATATTGTGACGGTGAATCAAAATATCGAACGTGTTCGGCGTGCAAAAGGTGTGACAAAAACACACTTGGCAAAGGTGTTGGGGATGAGTTTGCAAGGATATCGCTATCTGGAAAATGGAAGTGTTCGTCTCGATGTTGAGCGCATGAAGGTGATTGGCGATGCGCTGGGCGTTGACAGTTCTATTTTTTTAGACGATAAACTAACGGATTCTGTTATATGTGGATAGAGAACCCTCCCCAACGAGTACCGCGAGGAGGAAGACGTGAGCGGGACAGAGAGGAGGTGAGACTATGAAACGTTTGATTGAATGGCTTGATTCGCTCGTCTATGACCATCAGGGGGTCATGCTCATTCTAGATATCATGTTCATTGCGGTCGCTGTTGTGTGCACACTCATCAACGCAAGAGTGCTATTACACTAGCGATTGCGGCGATGATACCCGCGACAGCGGCGGTTATTGCGAGGCGACGGTCTTTCATTCGTTCAAGACAATCGTCGCGAATGTTTAGACCGCTAACGGACAGGCGGAATTGATCGGAGTCTTTGAACTCGTAGCCCCTTACATAGTCGTTGGGGCGTGTTTCCCAGAACAACATGACCGTTTCATAGCGATACTTATTCAGCGTTCTTGTATCCATATCCATGGGAAAAGTACGCACAAAGTCATCGCCAATCAAGTCATAAAAGAACGAGCTGTCATGGTTGGGAAAAACCTTTCTGATTTGTGCGAAAGATATTTTCCCGTCTTTATCAGCAGCCATTACCAGTTTTTCACAAGTTTTTCGCGGATACCCCATGTAAATCACGCCCTTTCTGCGCTCATTGTACCACGGCAGGGAGGGAGCAACAACGGAGGAGATGAGTTAATTGCTAAAAGAAGATTACGGCGAACTGGGAAACCAGTTAGTTCATGCAAAGACCAAAGAGGAGTTTGTTGCGATCGGAATGCAGCTGGTTCAAACGCCGACATTCAAGAAAAGACAGGAAGATGTTCTCTCTAAGGAGTGGGAGCGTCGTCAAAACGAAGGGGGCACGAAGCACCGTCGAAAGAAACACCTTATGCTTCTGTTCTGGTTGATTGGCGCTGTTCTGATTGTTTCGTTTATTTGTCTGAATCTGATGCAAATGTGAGGAACGCGCAGCGAGGAACGAGTAAGAAATCCTTACAAGTTCATTGTAATGGATGGGAGGGAGATAGAACATGACCAAGATTGCACCGTCAACAGCGGTCAATCGGTACTATTTAGCCCGCATGGCGGCGGCAGAGTGCAACGATCGCATGAGCAGCCGCGAGGGCGCGAGTGAGGAGACGGGCATCGACCGAAAGAGAATGCAGCGCATCGAAATCGGTACGCTGAATCCGTATCCCGAAGAAGTTCTGCTTATGGCAGAAGCATACCACGCGCCGGAGCTTCTGAATTACCACTGCTCGCAGTGCTGCCCGATCGGACAACGAACCGTCCCCCGGGCAGAGCTGAACGAACTGGATCGCATCACGGTGAAGTTTCTCAGTGCCCTTGAGCAGATCAGGGATTCCGACAAGGAGCTTCTGCAGATTGCGCGGGATGGGATGCTCACGGCAGACGAAGTACCGCAGATGGAGCACCTGTTGAGTGGCATCCAGCGGATCGCCACAGTAGCACTTGAGATTCAGATTTATCTCGACAAACGCAGGTAAGGAGGAGAAACAATGATGGACGAAATCAGCACCAAGGAGAAGGAAGCCCTTCTCGAGATTGCCCGGAAAACGCTTGTCGGAATGGAGACGAGGGAGGACTTCGAGCCGCAGAATAGCGACAGCCTCGATTTCATCGAGACCTCCGTCTGGGGGATCGAGAAGGCGCTCACGGCAGCCTACCTACTGGGGAAGGCAAGCGCAAAGTGAGGAGGTGACCAAATGGAAAAACTGATTCCAATTTGGGAAAAAGCGGCCCTTACTGTCGAGGAGGCTGCCGCATACACCGGTGTTCGCATCGAGTTAATCCGTGCGCTGGCTCACGCCGCAAAGCACGGAAGGAACGACTTTCCTGCTTTCTGGGTGGGGACATCCATAAAGATCGCACGGGGACCGCTTCTGCAATGGATCGCGGATACGGCGGTCTCTCACAAAGATCTGCAGCACGCCGTGAAGATTGTAGAGAATGCGGATCAGCTTGAGATGACACGGCGGCGCGGACGTCCGCGCAAACGGATCATTGCCTGAAAGGAGGTGGCAGAAAATGCGTGAGTTTTGGCAGCCAATTCTGATCGGCGGGGCATTCGTCGCAGCAGCATCGCTCCTCTCTGGGGCGTGTAACCCATGGGACGACGGCAAGAACGCCGTGCTCGTTGAGGAGACCTACACGGTGCGCCCGGGCGATACGCTTTGGGATATCGCAGAGACGTATGTCCGCAAAAATACCGGCACGCGCCGGTACATCCTCGAATACAAGTCGGGGATGGAGGAGCTGAATCCGTGGCTCCTCGATAGGGCCGGGATGATTTATCCCGGCGATAAGTTGACCTTGACCTACTGGATCAAGAGTGAGGAGGCAGCAAAATGACGCAGTGGAAAGTCTGCCGCGAGATTGTCGGCGGGATTCTTCCGATGTGGCGGGCGTGCCGGACAGTAGACGGCATCGCGGAGCTTGACGTGCTGATATACGGCACGCAGAGCGAGGCGATCGCCCGGATGCACGAACTAAACGCAGCACTTAATGAGGAGGTGGAGAAATGACAACGGAACAAGCGGAAGAGCTCGCAGGCAGACTTGCAGAAAGCGATTTGTTCATTTGCGTGACAATGAAGCGAGGCCGCTCGCAGGAAGCTCTTTACGGAGAGACGTATAAGTTGATCGGCGTGGCATTTAATACGCTCTTATCGGCGATTGACGAACTCGAAACGACCGAAGAGCAGATCGCGCAGATTAGAACGTGCATTATGTTTTTGAACGATGCACGGATCGCAAAAGAAAAAGCGCCCGAGGCGGCGGTAACCGCTCTTGGCGCAAAGAAATAAGTTTTCACCGTGAGTATATCACGGATGAGGAGGAAAGACAATGCCAAAGCCCTACAAAGTAATTTTCACGCTCAACGGAATGATCGGCGTCACTGCAGCGAGCGAAGACGAAGCCGTTCTCCTGGTTGAGAATATGGAGCGCGAAGAGATCGTTGCGTATGCCGAGGAGCACGGATTCTCTGCGTTCGCCATGGAGGAGGAAGAGTAACGTGGCAAAACTTATCATGACGGTCGCCGAGATGGCGGACGAAAAGAAGTGGCTGGATGCCCGCCGCGAAGGCATCGGCGGCAGCGATGCCTCCATCATCGTCGGGCTGAACCGTTGGAAGTCGCCCTTCCAGCTCTGGCTCGAGAAGACAGGGAAGGCAGAACCGGAAGACCTCAGCGACAACGAGTACGTTTACTGGGGCAAGGTGCTTGAGGAGGCAGTCGCCAACCGCTTCTGCGAGCTGACCGGGAAGAAGGTGCAGCGGCGTGGACTGCTCCAGATGGACGACTACCCATACATCCGCGCCAGCGTTGACCGCATGGTCGTTGGCGAGAACGCAGGACTTGAGTGCAAGACCTGCAACGGATTCGCGGCAAAGGAGTGGGAGGACGACGAAGTGCCCGCCGCCTACTATGTGCAATGCCAGCATTACATGATGGTCACGGGTTGCGAGCGGTGGTACATCGCGGTGCTCATCGGCGGAAACCATTTCGTCTGGAAAGAGATCCCGCGTAATGACAATGAGATTGACCTCCTACTTCAGGCGGAGATCGACTTCTGGCACAAGGTAGAATCGGGCATCATGCCAGAGGTAGACGGCAGCGAGAGCTGCAAGGATGCCCTCACGGCAGAGTTCCGAGGCGGCAACGCAGAGCCGCTGACGCTTCCCGATGCGGCGATAGTGATCATCGAACGCATCCGAGCCCTGGATGACGCGAAGAAGAACACAGAGGAAGACCTCGAGCACCATAAAAACCAGCTCCGCCGGCTGATGGGCGACTACGAACTCGGCTACGCAGGTGACTACAAAGTCACCTGGAAGACGCAGGCAGGGCGCACGACCGTCGACAACAAGGCACTCAAGGCAAAAGAGCCTGCCATCTACGCCAAGTACGTGAAGCAGGGCAAGCCGACCCGCGTCCTGCGGATCAGCTGACACATAGAGAAGGGAGATAATCATCATGGCAAGTGTAAAAGGCGGCGCGATCCAGAAAGCGCAGGAACAGAGAGTGGCAGCCCAGCAGGGCGCACGCTCCATCAAAGACCTCATTGTGTCGATGGAAGGGCAGATTGCAAAAGCACTGCCCTCCGTCCTCACCCCGGAGCGATTCACGCGCATGGTGCTCACGGCACTCAGCACGAACCCGAAGCTCCGCGAGTGCACGCCGAATAGCTTTCTCGGTGCGATGATGCAGGCGGCGCAGCTCGGTGTCGAGCCGAACACGCCGCTCGGACAGGCATACCTCATCCCGTACAAAAACAAAGGGATCCTCGAGTGCCAGTTTCAGCTTGGCTACAAGGGGCTCCTCGACCTTGCGTATCGCAGCGGGGAGGTCACTATCATCCAGGCACACGAGGTGTATGAAAACGACGTCTTTGAGTACGAGCTCGGGCTCGAGCCAAAGCTCCGACACGTACCAACGACGGGCGAGAAGGGGGCGGTCACGCACTACTACGCCATGTTCAAGACCAAGAGCGGTGGCTATGGATTCCACGTCATGAGCCGCGCAGAGGTGGATTCCTTCGCCAGGAAATACAGCCAGGCATATAAGAAGGGCTACAGTACGCCATGGACAACGAATTTTGATGAGATGGCGAAGAAGACCGTCCTCAAAGCGTGTCTTAAGTACGCGCCGATCAAGACAGAGTTCACGCGCGCGCTGAGCACCGATGAGACGATCAAGACAGAGATTGCAGCAGACATGACGGCTACTGCAGATGAGACGGACTACATCGAAGCAGAGGCGGTCGAGGTAAGCGATGATAATCAGCCGGCAGAGGACGCCACGCCGCAGCCGAACAAGTTCATGACTTCCGCGCAGGACGATGTGCCGCCCAATGTGGATCCCGAGACAGGAGAGATTACAGGCTGACATGAGGCTGGTAGGGAGGCACATACACGCCTCCCTTTACCGGCGTAAATAGATACAGAACATAAAGGAGGACAATCATGGATATCACCATCAAGAAGATCAAGGCGGCAAAAGGAAAGCTGGTCTTTGAGTACGACAAGAAGGAGGACGAGGAGAGCCTCATCAGCACGCACACCTCGAAGTTCGAGGAAGAGCCAGAGCCTTCGTTCTGGTCGGCATTCGGGTATCTTCGCGCCGATGTGTGCCGGATTCTCGAGGTAGACCCAGGGCAGTACGCCAGGCGCATCGTTCCGACGGGCGTCAGCTATTCCACGGGCACTGACGGCTACGAGGGCGCGATCATTACCTGCGAGTACCACATGCCCAAGTCCGGAACGACGACCACGATCAACACGCCGCTCCTCCGATTCCCACAGGCAGATGAGCAGGTGGGGCTGCCGAGCTACTTTAGCGAGGAGACCGAGGAACACCTGCGTGACCTCATTCATGAGGCGGTACGTTATCTCGAGGGGCATCGCGGGCAGGGCGGACTGTTTGACGATGAGGGGCAGAATCCGCGCAACGTAACGCCCGAGGATTCTCCCGTGCGCCTTGCAGCGGTGGGGCAGAGCGGATCAGACATGAAGCAGATCGCGGGGTAAGGAAATGGCTGACAAGCGGTACTACTGGATCAAGATCAAGTCCGACTTCTTCGATCTCCCGACCATCGACTGGCTGCAAGACCAGAAGAACGGCTGTGAGTACATCGTCCTTTACCAGAAGCTCTGCCTTCTCTCTGCGAATAGCGGCGGGGAGCTGGTACGCAAGGTCGGCGATATGATCATCCCGTACGACGTCAAGAAGATCGCCGAGGTCACGCGCTTCAAGTTCGATACGGTAGTCGTTGCGATGGGACTTTATAAGAAGATCGGACTGATCGTCGAACGCGAGGATGGCGTGTTCGTTGTCGCAGGAATCGGTGAGATGGTCGGCAGCGAAACAAAGTGGGCAGAGAAAAAGAGACTGCAACGGGACAAAGGAGGAGACAATGTCCTTCGATTGTCTCAAAAATTCGAGGACAAAAAAGGACACTGCGAGGACAATGTCCCCCGTCGTGTCCCTCCTGATGTCCCCAAAAGTGCGGGGACAAATGTGGGGACACACGAGAGGACAGACGAGGGGACGCACCAAGGGACAAGTGCGCC
>NZ_GL397087.1:1274602-1303623 GCF_000146365.1 Selenomonas sp. oral taxon 149 str. 67H29BP | reverse complement strand
GCCCGTATGATCTGGGCGGCACGTCCGAAGAGGGCGGAGATTCTGCGGACGATTGGAGCACCGCGAGAGACGATCCGTACGCCGCAGGGGCTTCTTCTGGCGGCACAGGTGGCAGAGACCAAGAGAGCGCATGATGCCGCGTGCGCAGGGTGCCCGTACACCGTGGACACCTGCCATGAGTGCCGCTACAACGGGGCAGCGTTCCGCGACGAGAGATTCCGCAACCCGCTCCTTTCCTGCATCCCGCCATGTGCCAAGTACAAGACGCAGCAGACGCAGAAATGGATCACGCGGCTCATGGGAGACGGCGGTGTCGGCGAGAGGTTCAGGTCACGCAGCTTCGCCACGTTTCGGGCGACGCCTGCAACTAAGCCGGCGGTTGACCTTTGCAAGCGGTTTTGCGCGGCGATAAAGCGCGATCCCAAAGTCCCAGGACTACTGCTCAAGGGCAGCTGCGGGACAGGAAAGACGCATCTGGCCGTCTCCATCCTACGTGAGACGGCAGAGGCGGGCATCCCGGGAATGTTCGTGGTAGTCCCCGACCTGATCGCGAAGATGCTGGCGAGTTTTGACGCGAAGGACGGCAAGGCGGGGGCTCTCGTCGAGACGGCAAAGAGCGTGCCGCTCCTGGTTCTCGACGATCTCGGCGCGGAGAACCCCAAGCCGTGGGTAGTGGAGCTGGTATACGTGCTCATCAACCATCGGTACGAGCACATGCTCCCGACGATCATCACGACCAACTACGACGGCAAAGAGCTGGACGCCGTATTCGGCCGGCGGATCGTAAGCCGCCTCACGGAAATGACCGTGCCCGTGAACATTCGGGCGGAGGATTATCGCATGAGAGGAGTGACAGCATAATCATGCACTATCTGTCCCATCCGTTCAGCGGGGACGAGGAGAATAACAGAGCAGCGGCAGAGGCAATCCAGAGAGAGCTGCAGGAGCGGTATCCGCGCGTCCTTTACGTCAATCCACTTGCTAAATTCAAGGCATTGACGGGGATGACTTACGGAAAAATCATGGACTATTGCCTTGAGCTTTTGATGCGGTGCGATGGTGTCACAATGGCAGGGAACTACCGAGCCAGTACAGGATGCATAATCGAACTCACCTGTGCGCGGCACAACGGCATCCCCGTGTTCTTCTACGATGCAGAAAAGCATGAGTACGTCGAGGAGATGTGAGAAAAATGGAAGAACAGAAATATCCGCAGGATGAGGAGAAAAACGAGTACCGGTACATTTCGCCGTCTTGGTTTGATGAAATAGCACGTGGTCTGACTGCGGGCGCAGCGAAACATCCGGGTGAAACGTGGCGAACCATCCCATCGGACGAACACCTTTCCCGTGCGATGCGTCACATCAACCTCTACCGAATGGGGGATAGGACTGAACCGCATATCATAAACGCGAGTATGCGCTTGATGATGGCGTTTTGCACTGCGAAGAACGAGGAGGTAATGGACACGCTCGGATTGAGCTATGAGAGAGAGGAAGCGGAATGCTGAACTTTTGGGATTTCATGGCTATTGCTGCCGTTTTGGTTTTTGGATGGCTCACAGTGGACAGCGTAGCGAATGTGATTCGAGATATTTATACGAGCAGGAGGGACTAGAGATGCGTGAGATCAAATTCAGGGCGTGGGATAGCGCAAAAAAGATCATGCGTAGTGTTGCAAATATCTATACTCACAGTCGCAGCGTTTTTGTGTTGGTTCGTGAAGCGGCGGGCGGTCCGCCTGAGCTTATAAGGACCGAGTGTCTTATGCAGTACATCGGCGCGAAGGACAAGAACGGCGTCGAGATTTACGAGGGCGACATTCTCCTCGACGACTTCGCAGAAGAGTATTACATCGTGAAATTCTTCGATGGTGCATTTATCGCTGAGTATGATGGAGTCATTTACGATTTGGCGGATGTTGCTCTCATAACGGCTGTGGTCGGCAACATCTACGAGAATCCGGAGTTGGTGAGCAATGAAACAGATACTTGATGCATGCTGCGGCTCTCGGATGTTCTGGTTCGACAAGAAAAACCCGCATGTGGAGTTCTGCGACAATCGGGAAGTCCCATATCATGAGTTCTACCCGAACCGTTATATCGAGGTTTGTCCGAATACGGTATGCGATTTTCGTGCGCTGCCATTCGAGAGCTCGAGTTTTTATCTTGTAGTGTTTGACCCGCCGCACCTTACGAATGCAGGGCCGACATCGTGGACGCGGCTCAAGTATGGGTGTCTTGACAAGGATTGGCCGCAGGTGCTGCATGATGGATTCTGGGAATGCATGCGTGTACTGAAACCATATGGAACGCTCGTGTTCAAGTGGAGCAATGTGGAGATTCCGTTGCGTAAGGTGCTGGCGGCGATAGGTGCGACGCCGCTTTTTGGGCATCGTAGCGGAAAGAACATGAACACGCATTGGATGTGCTTTATGAAATTTCCGGAGGAGGAACACAAATGAATCACTGGGTAGGAATCGGACGCCTGACACGCGATCCAGAGGTGCGATACACACAGAGCGGAAAGGCGTGTGCGAGATTCACGCTGGCGATTGACCGCCGAAAGAGCTCGGACGGCAACCAACAGGCGGACTTCATCCCCTGCGTCGCGTGGGAGAAGACCGCCGAGGTAATCAGCCAGTACACGGGGAAGGGACGTAAGATCGCCGTCGAGGGGCGCATCCAGACGCGCAGCTACGATGCTCAGGATGGAAGCAAGCGCTATGTGACGGAGGTTGTCGTCCAGAGCATGGAGTTCTGCGACAGTAAAAGCAGCGGTACAAGTCCCGCTGCACCGCCGGAGCAGCAGGATATGTTTGATGGGAGCAGAGCGGTCTCCGACTCTGATATACCGTTTTGAGCACCTATACCGCCGTCGTCCTCGGTGATCCGGTCGCGCAGGGGCGTCCGCGATTCTCGCGGCAGGGCGGATTCGTCAAGGCGTATGACCCTGCAAAGAGCCGTGACTACAAGAGCTACGTGCGGATGATCGCAGCGCAGCACGCCCCAGATTCACCCGTAGAGGGGGCAATCGAGTTCTCCCTACGTATCTATCGCGCTATCCCCAAAGGGATGCCAAAATACAAGCGTGAGGCGGCGAAGGCAGGGACATTGCGGCCAATAACGAAGCCCGACGTGTCGAACGTCCTGAAGGGCGTGGAGGACGCACTCAAGGGCGTGTGGTACAAGGACGACAGCCAGATCGTCGGATTCGGAGTGCTCGGGAAATGGTACGATGAGCGACCGAGGATTGAGATCATGATGCGGGAGCTGGAGTAATCAACGGAGTAGGATACAAGGAGCGCGGAGCGATTCGCGCTCTCTATCTCGCTCGCTTACTTGCATTTTTTAGGGAAAACTGTCAATTTACTTTCAACACCATATACGCAGGTGAATATTCTGTAAAATTAGCGGAGGATAGCAGGTGCACAGTTACAACGATTACGAAAAGACGGTATACGGGTATCTACGGAACTATCACCAGTTCAAGGGGCAGCTTGCCAACCTCCGCATCGAGATCGAAGGCGTGGAAGAGCAGATACGCAGCATCGGGGATGCAAAGATATCGAAATACGGCGACGCACCCATCGGAGGGTACGATGAGTTATCCGAGGTCGAGCGTGCCGTCGTCCGACGCATGAAGCTCGAAGAGCGTCTGCCGATCCTGCGCGAGAACTACATCCGCATCCAGACGCTCCTGCGGCGGATTGACAACGCGCTCCAGCTGATGAGCGATGCACACCGCGCGATCCTCTGTAGGAAGTTCGTGGACGGGGAGCGGTGGTATCAGGTGTCACAGGCGACAGGCTACAGCGAGCGCAGCTGTCAGTACCTCGCCCGGGAGGCGATCACGATGCTCACAAAGACGCTGTTCCCAGAAGCCGTGGAGGGTCAGCGCAGCCTTGACTTCGTGTTTCTGGAAAACTGTGGATAACTTGAAGCCTAAAATCTTTGCGCGTTTTTTGCGCATTTTTTGCGAGATTTTTGCGCACTTTCTGCGCGTTTTTCGCCGGCAAACGTGGTATGATGGTAATGTCGAAAATTGCATAGAGCGCAAGCAGTCCTCGCCGTATCAGTGGAGGGCTTTTTTGATTGAGTTTATGTCTATCATCGAGTAATATAAGATTGGAGCAATAAAAGCAGTCTATGAGAGAAAGGCGGCACCGCACGATGATAGACATAATGGGGATCATCAAAAAAATAACCTCGACCTATGGGCGAGGCAAAACAATGTATGATGCTCTACAAAAAGAGATGCAAGGAGAAACGGGCGCACGTGTGTCCTCCCTTGCCCGGCCAGCCCCATATCTTTTGACAATACTCTCTGCAGAGGATGCCAACAATATAGCACTTTACGTCATGCAGGAGAACCAAAAAGGACGCAGGGCTGAATCTATTGCGAAAGACCTTGAGAAAATGCTTCCTGCCCATGCAAAAAATAAAGCTCTTTTGATTGCACGAACGCAAGCGTCTATTGCAGACACAGCTTTGATGCAGGCGCGAGCGGAAAAAATGGGGCTTCATTGGTACGTTTGGAGGGCGTGCGGAGGCAGAAAAGGTGATGGGAAGACAAGGGATAGCCACCGTAAAATGAGTGGGATTGTTGTTAATTGGAACGACCCACCCGCGCCAGAAACATTATTTCCGTCAACGAATGCGGAGGATTATGGACACTACCACGCGGGCTGTTGCCCGCTCTGTCGCTGCTATGCCGAAACTGTCGTGGATGAAGATTTGCTAAAGTACCCCGTGAAAGTTCACATCGGCGGTAAAATCTATAAAATGACGAAAAAAGAGTTTTGTAAAATCATAAATAACTCGCTTGCAAATAAAAATATAACTGCTAGAAAAGGGCTTTTGAGTGTTATTACAGGACGGCTAGTTAAATTTGTCTCATCATCACTACAAAAGAAAATTTGGGGAGAATAGAAAATCTAGAGCAACCCTAAAATAACCTGAAAACAACTCCTTGACAACTTTGTAATATGCGTGTATTATGTTTTGCGAAAGGAGGCGATCGTATGGATGTTTCGGCAAGTGAACTGGAACGGCAGATTGTTCAGCTTGAGGAGATCAGGGTCGTCATTCGTTGCCCGCGCAGTCAACTTTTTCCCGAATACCCTTATCAAAGGAAGGCTGCGGGCAATGCAAGCGTAGCGGAGTGGCTTGAATCACGCATTAAGCCTCTTGTTGAAGGCTTTGAAGTCGATGTCATCAAGGGAGATGGTACAGCTCCGCACGGCAGAACATTACTTGAAACAGTTCGTGAGAGCTATCGAGAGTGATGTAAACAAAAAGCACCCCCCCCGTGTTTGGCGACAGTCGAGGGGTGCTCGTCGTACAACCCCGAAGGGATTGATGGCTTCATTCTATCATCTTTTCGGGAAAAAAGAAAGGATGAATAACATGAGCGAAGTTATTACGATTGGCAACGTGAGTGGTTACGTTGCCAAAGATGGTAGCGCATGGCTGAACGCTGAAGATGTGGCACGCGGATGGGGCTTTACTCAGACGAAGAATGGAACGGAGTACGTTCGTTGGGAAACGGTGAACGGCTATCTCAAAGGATTTGGATTTTCCCAACTTGTTGGGAAAGATGATTTCCTCCCTGAGAACATGGTCTACCGCCTCGGATTCAAGGCGAACAATGACGTCGCACAGGCATTTCAAGCAAAGCTTGCTGATGAGGTTTTGCCCGCCATCCGCAAGACAGGCGGATACAACGTGAAGCATGACGATGCCCTTCAGTCCAAGCGTGTGGAAATCATGGAGCGCAATGCTCGCACCCGTGCGGCGAACCTCCTCCTCAAGATTGCAGAGCGCACGAACATCCCCGAATACAAAGCCGTATGCAACGCGAAAGCCGCCGAGATGGTTACAGGTGAGCTGATTCTCCCGTTGCCAGTCGCCGAGCGTCGGACTTACTCGGCGACGGAGATCGGCGCGATGTTCGGCGTTTCGGCAAACAAGATCGGCAAGTTGGCGAATATGCACAAACTCAAAGTACCCGAGTACGCGAAGCTGTTCTACAGCAAGTCAGAGCACAGTGTCAAAGAAGTTGAGACGTGGCGTTACTATGATAGTGTCGTTCCCGTCTTTGAGAAGATTTTTGGACGGGAGGCGGTGTAGTCATGACAATGGAGCAGCTTGCTATGCGTCACGCCGTTCCGAGTGAGCCTGTTCGAGATATGATTGCTTGGCTGATGGCGCGTCACCTTGCCGTAGGAGACGTCTTGATTACGGGCATTATCATTTACCACTACGGTTTTATCATGGGCAAACGTGCAGACCGTGCCCGCCGCAAGTACGGAAAGAAGTAGACAACAATTTCACAATGAACCCGCTCATTCTGGGCGGGTTTTCTTATGCCAATATCAAGGGAGGTGGTGAGCGTGTAGCATGGCAAACGAAGAGAATCTGAAGCCTGTGACTAAACGAAGCAAGAGTGAAGCAAGAGAACTCAGCAAAAAAGGAGGAATCGAGAGCGGAAAATCCCGCCGCCGCAAGAAAGCACTGCGTACCGCCCTAAAGGAGACTGTCGCGCTCTCACTAAAGGAACTGCATCCCGACCTCCGCGCGGGAATCATGGGGGCGGCTGAGATTGAGGACGAAGAGCTGACGGTTGCAGACGCGATTCTCGGCAGCATTGTTCGCGCTGCGTGTGCGGGTGACCCGAAGATGATGAAGATTCTCCTTGACACCATCGGAGACAGTGCCGACATCCGCCTCAAAGAACGCGATGTAAAACTCAGGGAGAAAGCCGCCGTGCTTGCAAATGGAGAATCGAACAAACCCAAGGAGCAGTCCACAATGATGCAACTCGTAGATTCTCTGCAAAAGGCGCGTGAGAGGAGAACGAAGTAATGGAGTTTCGCGACTGGGGCGTAAAGGCGCTGGACTTCATCGAGAAGCCCATTGAGGAGGACGCCTTCATCAACATCCTCGAGGGCAGCGTCCGCAGCGGCAAGACCGTCGCCATGATTCCGAAGTGGCTGAACTACATCATGACGGGGCCGCCCGGGCTTCTGCTCATGACTGGTGTGTCCAAGGACACGATCTATGATAACGTGCTGAACGACCTGTTCGACACCATCGGCGAGGAGAACTACCACTACAACAGACAAAGCGGATCGCTGGACGTATTCTGGCGGGACGCAGACGGCGAGCACATGCGACGCATCAAGGTTGTCGGCGCGAAGGATGAGGGCTCGGAGAAATTCATTCGTGGCAAGACCCTCGCAGGGGCGTACTGCGATGAGTTGACGTTGATGCCGGAGCGATTCTTCAAGCAGCTCCTCAACCGTCTCAGTGTCCCGGGCGCGAAGCTCTACAGTACAACAAATCCAGATTCACCGATGCACTACCTCTACAAGGAGTACGTCACAAGCGAGCAGAAGCTCCGCGACGGTCTCGTGAGCGTGGTGCATTTTGAGCTCGACGACAATCCGAATCTCACGGACGATTACAAGACGAACATCCGCAGTTCGTACTCCGGAATGTGGTTTAAGCGGATGATCCTAGGGCTCTGGGTGCTCGCAGAGGGCATCATCTATGACATGTTCAGCGACGAACTGCTATTTGATGACGCAGAGTTCACGAACACGCTGCGGAGCACCTGCAGGCGTTATATCGCCTGCGATTACGGCACAAAGAATCCGATGGTCTTTCTCGACATTTACGACGACGGGGAGACGATCTGGATCCCGAATCTCTACTACTGGGACAGCCGTAAGAAGCAGCGCCAGAAGACCGACGCTCAGTATGCGGACGCCCTCGAAAAGATGGTCGGCGAGGAGTACCCAGACTTTATCGTCATTGACCCTTCGGCAGCGAGCTTCAAGCTCGAATGCCAGGGGCGCGGATTCCGTGTCAAGGATGCGGACAACAGCGTCAACGACGGTATTCGCGAGGTTGCGAAGCTCCTGACGAAGAAGAAAATCCGCATCCATCGTAAGAACTGCCAGCCGATGATTGACGAGTTCCAAAGCTACGTCTGGGATGAGCGAGCGGCGCGTAATGGAGAAGAAAAGCCCGTCAAACAGGCGGATCACGCGATGGACGCGTTACGTTATTATGTCCACACCATGCTGCCGAAATGGAGGAGGAGAGAATGAGCAAAAAGAAAAAGCCGGCCGTACGGCAGCAGAGAACGAACGATTCTTTTCAGAATCCGATGACACGCACGGGTGTGTTCATGCCGAATCCGCTGGAGACGACGGAGTATCAGTTGACACGGTTCACGCGGAACTGGCAGACGATCAACGCGCTCTATCGCTCCCATTGGATCGTGCGCCGCATCATCGACGTTATCCCGGAGGACATGATCAAGAACGGGTACCACATCCTGACGCAGCTCTCTCCCGACCAGATCAAAAAGATTGTGCGCTGTGACCGCACAACGCGTACCAGCCGCCGCATCCTCGAGGGGCTGAAATGGGGGAGGCTCTACGGCGGCGCAGGGGCACTCATCATGATCGAGGGACACGAAAACCAACTGGATCAGCCGCTGGACTACGATCTGGTAATGCCAGGATCGTACAAGGGGCTTCTCGTCCTTGACCGTTGGTCTGGGGTCACGCCGGAGGATAAGCTCGTCAGCGATATTTCAGATCCTGAGTTTGGAATGCCGGAGTATTACACCGTTTCTAGCGATGCGCTGACTGTTGGTATCCGCGTGCATCACAGCCGCATCATCCGATTCATGGGGCGGCCGCTTCCGTACCTCGAACAGCTCGCAGAGACCTACTGGGGCGCATCCGAGCTCGAACACGTCATCGACGAGCTCAAGAAGCGCGACAACGTCAGCTGGAACATCGCCATGCTGACATTTATGGCGAATCTCCGTGTCATGAAGATGGACGGGATGAGCCAGATACTCGGCACCGGGAATGAGCAGGCGCAGATGCAGCTCTACAACACCATTCAAGGAATGAACGCCATGATGAACAACAACAGTCTGCAGGTGCTAGGCGAGAACGACAGTTATGAGACGCACCAGTACACCTTCGGCGGCATCGGTGAGACCTACGACCGATTCATGATGGATGTCGCAGGCGCAGCGGAGACCCCTGTGACTAAGCTCTTCGGGCGCAGCCCTGCGGGAATGAACGCCACGGGCGAGAGCGACATGCAGAACTATTACGACACCATCGAGGAAAAGCAGGAGGCTGATCTTCGCCCGGTGTACGATAAGATTCTGCCGATTATGTTCATATCGACGCTCGGGGGCATTCCCGACGACTGGGACTATGAGTTCAATCCCATTCGTCGTCCGCGTGACGATGAGATGGCAGATCTCGCCTCCAAGAACACGGACAGCGTAACGAAGGCATTCCAAGCCGGCATGGTCAGCCAGCGCACGGCACTCAAAGAGCTGCGTCAGCAGTCCGAGATGACGGGCATGTGGAGCAATATCACTGACGAGGACATCGAGAAGGCTGACGATTCGGTAATGCAGCCCGATGAAGGCATGAGCGATCTGATGAATGGAGCGTTCGGCGGTGGAGAACCGCAGCAGACGACTGATGCGAAGTGGGAGGAAGAGAAGCATCCACGGCGGGCCGATGGGCGATTCGGTGAGGGCTCGACAAACGCAGAAAAAAGTGATAGTGTAACACCGAGCCCCAGCGGGGCGAACCGCCTGCAAGTGCGCGGATTTGCCAGTCGGCAGAAGCTGATGAACCACTGGAAGAACGGCAGGACACATCAAGACGAATACCCAGGCTTCACAATGGAGCAATACGTCGAGAGAGCGGTGAGCCTTGCAGAAATGCCGACGGGTGGGGACATCCTCGGGCACATCGACAAGGACGGAATCATTGTGCGGTATGACCGCAAGGAAAACGATTTCGTTAAGGCGAGTGTCAGAAAGGGAATTCTGACAATGTTCAAGCCAACAGCGGGAGAGAAATATTATCAATCGATGAGAGAGGGGGATTTGAAAAATGGTGGAAAACAATGAAATCCTAGTGCCTTGCCCTTGCTGCGGAGAAGGAAAGGTGGAAAGCGGACACCAGTATGATGTATGTATGGTGTGCCACTGGGAAGATGACCCTTTGCAATTTGAACACCCAGACTACAAAGGAGGGGCGAATCAGATGTCCCTCAATGAGGCACGTGAAGCCCATAAGCGTGGAGAAAAAACGAAGTAGGGGGTAGCATGGAGGAAAGAGCTAAGTGCCCTGTGTGCGGGAAATTCGAGTTCTAGGAGGATGCAGCGATGGATAACGTACGCATCATCTACCGAATCCTTAAGACCCTCGAGGTGAGCATGGATGCAGAGGAGTTCGACCGCCGCGCCATCTCCGCTGAGACATTGCGCGTATCGGAGCAAAGACTTCTGTCCATCCTACGAATGCTTGTCGAGGCAGGACTGATTGAGGGCGTCCATATCGACGTTGATGCGGCGGGGAACTTTATGGTCAGTGAATCCCGTCCGCGCCTTACGTTAAAGGGACTGGAATATCTCAACGAGAACGGCCTCATGCAGAGAGCCATGAAGATGGCGAAGGGGATAAAAGACAGTATCCCAGGAATATGAATCAAACGGTGCGATGACCGCTTACACAAATGTGTGGGCGGTTTTTTGATACCCATTTTGAGGAGGGGTGCATGTGAACCAGCCGCTATGGATGCCGAAGCGCAGGATTGAGGTGGCGTTTCGCAGAGCACTTCTCGACATGGCGAAGGGAATCGTCTCGCGTGTCGGCGAAACAAGCGACCCGCAGCTTATTGTCGCGACGCTCGAGCACATCGCGCGGACCCCCGACTTCATCCGTCTCTCGGAGGCAATCGCCATGAAGATGGTGACAGGGTTATTCGACGATACGGCGCGAACGTGGCGCGAGGCGGCGCGAAACAGTGGCAAGGGCAGAGAGATATACCAAATCCTGAAAAAGGAGCTCCAGGGGGCACGTGGGGCGCGAATACGAGCACTTGTGCAGCAGAACGCAGACCTTATCAGCACACTGCCGAAGAACATCGCCGCTGACGTGGCGTCCTACGTTGATCGAGAGGCGATGAAGGGGCGCAGGGCGTCGGACATCGCCGATGAGATTGTCCGGATGTTTCCCGACGACACGACGGCGCGGGCGCAGCTGATCGCACGGACGCAGGTGTCCATGACGCAGACGAACATCGTACGGGCACGCGCAGAAGACCTAGGGCTCCATTGGTATGTGTGGCGGGCATGCGGAGGAAATAACGGCGATGGCAGGACGCGATCCAGCCACCGCCACATGAGTGGTGTGCTGGTGCGCTGGAGCGACCCGCCCGCGCCCGAGGATTTGTTCCCTCTGCGCCGCGTGGATGGAACGCCGTACAAGAACATGCTCGGGCACTACCACGCAGGGCAGTGTCCAAATTGCCGGTGCTACCCGGAGCCTGTGGTTGATTTGGATTTACTGAATTTCCCGATGCGGGTGTATCGCGACGGGAACATTGAGCGTATGTCTAGGAAGCGGTTTGAAGGAGGATTCTGATGTGGCAAACAAACTAAAGCGCATCGCTATCGGGCTGATGGCACTTTCCATGCGCATGGATGCCTACGCCATGCACAAGGGGCTGACGATGGACGCCGCACATCCGAAAGACCCCGACCCCAAGAACTGGCGCACGATTAACGGCTCGAAGGTGCACTTGACGGAGGGAAAGATCGACGGCGGTGCTGGCGAGAAGTTCACCGGCAAGGAGTGGACGGGAAAGACAAAGCATGAGTTCACGCCGAAGGAGAAGCCTAAGCCCGCACCAAAGAAAAAGGGGACAGAGGCAGAAAAGCTCATGTCCTATATCAACGAGCAGGTGGGCGTCGATTTGTCAGAACACCGCAATACAAAGCGTGAGAAACGTGGGGAGGTCATTGTCAAATGGGATGACCTTACGCGCAACCAGCAGAACAGTATAAAGGAGTTGGCGAACAAATACGGGCGGTTTGAGCTTGTGGAATGTGGCGGCTGGGGAATGCAGCTGAAGCCCAAAAAGGAAAACTCTTAAATAACCCGCTCATTCTGGGCGGGTTTTCTTATGGCAATTTTGAGGGGGGATGTCCATTGAAAGCATTCTACGGGGCGCGATTCTCCGCCCACATGACCAAGACGCCCGAAGGATTCCTCGTGTGTCACAGCGTCCCGATCTGCCGCACGGGGATGCAGGAATACACACCGCAGGAACTCGGCGTCGCAGATAACGGCGGCGGATTCCTCAAGGTGTACCGCGAGGAGGATGAAGTTTTTAAGCCCGCAGCAATCGCGTCCTTCGAGGGAAAACCTGTGACAGACGATCACCCGCCCGTCGGTGTGGATGCCTCGAACTACGCGAGCTACACCAAGGGCACAGTCCAGAACGTCCGGCGCGGCAGCGGGGCGGACAGGGACAAATTGATTTGCGATCTCGTCGTGTACGATGCTGCTCTTATCGCCAGGATTGATGTGGGCAAGCGAGAAATTTCGTGCGGGTACGAGTGCAAATACATCGAGAGGGACGACGGAACATACTGCCAGATGGATATCATCGGCAATCATGTCGCCGTTGTCGAGGAGGGGCGTGCGGGGCACGATGTGTCTATTCGCGACGCCAAGACAAAGCCAGAAGGAGGAAAAAAGATGGCAAAAAAAGGTAGTATTCTGCATCGCATGTTTGCGGCATTCGCAAAAGATGCAGAGCCGGAGGAAGTCCGCGAAGCGGCACGCGCTGTCGACGAGGCAGAGGGCGGTGATCCTGCTGAGACGCAGCAAAACACGATGGACAAGGACGTCCAGGCAATCATGGATGCGATGGAAGCACTCAGTGCCAAGATGGACGCATTCCAGAAACAGAAGGCGCAGGACGACGATCCGGATGAAAATCCGGGCGATGAGGTCGAGGAGACCGAGGCACTGGACGACCTCGAAGAGGAACTGGAAGAGGGCGGTGATAAGCCTGCCAAAACGGAGGATGACGAATCCGAGGAGGAGAGCGTGACCGTGCCGCCCGAGCAGCTCGAAGAGGATGAGGATCCAGAGGCTGTGCCGGCAGACGAAAAGAAGCCTGTGACTGCGGCAGACCGCGCACTTGCGCTGTCGGTGATCCGCACCATGCGACCGTTCATCGCCGCTATGCCGCCGCGTCAGCAGAGACGTGCGTCGGATGCACTCTCGCGCACGCTCAAGAAGGCCATGCGCACACGGGACACGCAGCCGCTCCCCGGGGGCCATGGTGTCCTCTCGCGTCGGAAAACAGCGGATGCTGCGACGCGGGAGAAAGAAATGCGTGCCTACGGCGAGAATTGCCGTAAGCGTAATCCGCACTGCAAGAAGGAGGAGAAGTAATTATGCCGGGAACTACAATCGGAATCAACATGACCTATGGATATCCGGGGCAGGCGTCCCGTCAGGGAGATGAGGTCAGCCGCACGCGCCCTGTTGCCGCAGGGGCGGCAGATATCCCGTTCGGGGCACCCGTCGTCCAGAAGGAGGACGGCTCGGTCGCAATCTTCGGCGCGACGAATACCGCCGACGACTTCGCAGGAATCGCCATGCGCAAGGTCAAGTCGGCGAAGGTGTACCCCTATCAGAACTTCGGATACTACGCAGCGGGCGAGGCGTGTGACGTGCTCCAGCGCGGCGGCATCTCCGCAACGTGTGCGTGGGGAACGCCAAAGGTCGGCGCGAAGGTCTACGTCCGCACGAAGGTCGTCAGCGGCACAAGCCCCGCAGGGGCAAAGGTCGGTGATCTCGGTGCGGCAAACGAGACAGGCAACTGCGTCGAACTCAAAGGCGTGAAGTGGTCGAGCGGAGCAGATGCACGCAGCGTCGCAGAGCTCACGATCATTGTGCGCCAGGGTGTGTAAGAGAGGAGAAGCAACGATATGAAGAAACAGTATAACCTTCCGTCCCCGCCGCAGCGCGGGGGAACTGCCATGCTGACGATGGACGCAGCAGCCGTATCGAGTGGGCTCGCGTTCCTCGAGAGCGAGCTCGAAAAGCTTGACCCGCTCCTTCGTGAGCCGCTGACCAGCACGACCTATCCGCGCGACATTGAGATCGAGAGCGGCGGCGGCTGGGTCGAGGCAACGTCCGCGTTCAACGTTGAGTACAGCGTCACGGGCGGGCAGGCAGACGGTGTCGGTGGCATCCAGAACGCCGTGCGTCGGATTCAGGCAGACCTCAGCAAAGACCTCTACAAGGTGCTCCCTTACGAGGTCTCCATGTCTATCAAGATTCAGGATCAGCTGCGCGGCGCAGTCACCGGGCGCAGCATCGAGGACATATACAACGATGGTATTCGCCTCGACTACGACAAGTACATGGACATCAACACCTATCTCGGACAGGAGGCGTACGGCACGACGGGGCTGCTCAACGACAAGCAGATCACGGCGACGGCTGTCACAGCTGGTGCAAGCGGTCAGACCGACTGGGCGCACAAGACCCCGACCGAGATCCTGAACGACATCGACGAGGCGATCATCGCCGGATGGACTGGTGCGCAGTACGACAACAGTGCCATCCCGAACCACATCCTCATTGACCCCGCGAACTTCGCGTACATCAATCGCACGATGGTGAGCGTCAACGGATATCCAACACCCATATCCATCATGCAGTACCTTGTCGATCACAACATCGCCAAGGCAAAGGGCGTTGACCTCGTGATCGCTGAGTGCCGGTTCTGCATCGGCGCAGGCGTCGGCAAGAAGAACCGCATGGTCGCCTACGTTAACCAGCGCCGCTTTGTCGGCATGGATGTGCCCGTACCGATGAGCCGCGTCATGACGCAGCCGAACGTCAATACGGCGTCCTACGACAGCCTCTACATGGCGAACGTCGGGCAGGTCAAGATTCACTACATCGAGCCGTTCATCTACCGCGACGGCATCTGAGAGGAGGCACAGCATGATTAAACTCGTGGCGAAACAGAAGATCGGATTCCGCAACCCGGAGACGGGCGAGATCGTGACGGCGGAGCCGTACGCGTTCTCGACTCTCCCCGACTGGATCACGAAAGACCCGATGTACGGATGGGCACAGGAAGACGGCAGCGTCGAGATCGGCAGTGAGCCGAAGGATGACAAGCCACCGAAGGATGGCGACGTAAAGGATGACAAGACGCCGAAGCCACCGAAGGATGGTGAAAAGAAGGAGTAAGCCATGATCTACGAAGGAGTGGACGTCTTCGGGATTATCGCCTCCGCGTCGAACATTCGCACGGGCGGCAATCCCGAATACAAAGCCGAGGATTTTCTCGCTGCCTATCCGCAGTTCGGCGGCGGGACTGTGCCGGAGGTCGTGATCCGCGCATGGGTCAATATGGCTCAGGCATCCATTCACAAGACACGCTACCACGATGCGTGGGAGCTCTGCATGGGGCTTTACATCGCACACTGGCTGACGCTGTACTTGCAGACGGCGGGCGGTGCAGATGATCCTGTGCAGAAGAAAATCTCTGCGGGGCTCGCCAAGGGGCTGCAGAGCTCCAAGAGCGCGGGCGACATCTCTGTGTCCTACGACTTTGGCAGCATCAACGAGGACTTCGTGGGCTGGGGAACGTACAAGCTGACCACCTACGGTCAGCAGTTCCTCACGCTGGCGCGGATGTATGCCATTGGAGGGATGGTCGTATGGTAACAGGCACAGCGACCGTCACGAAGATGGGGAAGGGATTCACGGCGATGGTCAGCAAGGTGCAAGCCCTGACGAAAAAGGAAGTCCTCGTCGGCATCCCGCAAGACGAAGCGCAGCGCCCCGGAGACGGTGACATGGTGAACAATGCAGAGCTTCTCTATCTCCATACGCACGGCGTACGCGCCCCTGCCATGCGTGCAGAGATGCAGAAAAGCATCAACGCTGGGATGAAGTACAGCGCAGCGCACAGCCTCTACGTGCAGACGCATGGAAGCCCTGCCTACGCCATTCCACCGCGTCCCGTGCTAGAGCCCGCAATCAGGGACAGCAAGGCGGCGATTGGCAAACAGGTCGCGGGGGCGTATCGTGCCGCGATGCGCGGGGATATGGTAGGGGCAGAGAGAGGGCTCGAGCTTGCCGGCATGGTCGCGCAGAATGCCGCGCGCGCATGGTTTGAGAATCCCAAGAATAAGTGGCCGCCGAACTCACAGTGGACAATCAAGGAGAAGGGCAGTGATAGCCCGCTCATTGACACGGGCGAGATGCGCAAGTCCATCACATACGTGATCAGAGATATGGGGTGATCGCATGGCAATCGATGTTTCAGAGATCGTTCATGACCCCGATTTCTGTACCGCGTTCACGGTCATTAAGCAAAACGGAACAGAGTGGGTGCGCGGTGTTCCGCACACGAAGATGCAGGAAATCACCGTGGAGGGCATCGTGCAGCCGTCGTCCAGCAAGGATCTCGAGCTGCTGGATACCGCCGATCGCGTCAACGGGATGAAGACATTTATCACGGATGCTGTCAGCCTTGACGTGTCGGACACGGAGAAGACCTCCGATGTGTGTGTGTGGAAGGGGCAGCGGTACAAGCTGATCCAGACCTTTGACTACGCCGCGAACGGCTACTACAAAGCAATCGGCGCACTGTTGGGAGAGGAGGACAGCGGATGACATACAGTGAGCTCCAGGATTTGTTCTGGGATGCAGCGTCGGCCATTACGTCGGACGTCATCAAGAAGCCCGACAAGTTCATCCGCTGGCGCTATCCCGAAGGTGGTGCGCCCGACTGGAAGATCAGCGACGATATTCTTTTTCTGTACCTCGCGGAGGCGGATGACGACTACGCGAAGCAGAGAGACAGCCTATATCGGGAGGCAGATGAAACCGTCTATCGTGATACTACCCGCACGCGCGTGTGGGATTTGCAGGCCACCGCCTACGGGCGCAGGTCATACGAGGTCGCGAATGCCCTGAAGGACGGCTTCTTTTACGAGCCGGTGCGCAGAAATCTCGAACAAAAGGATGTGTTCATCGTCCCGAATCTCCCGACGTGTATGCAAGCACCCGAACTTTTCGCAGGGAAGTGGTGGGACAGGTGGGATATTACCCTGCGATTCAACGAGCTCTATCGCCTTGCGCCGGAGGATGTCGGCAGAATTGCCAACATTCGACTTGGTGCACAGGCGAATCCATAAGGAGGGAACAATATGGCACTCAAAAACGTGCTGCCGCTTGACCCTGTGGTCAACATTATCGTCAACCTCGCCGCCGTTTCGGCGACGCGAAAGAAGTTCAACCTTGCCCTGCTCATGGGCGACGTCGGCACGGTGGCAGACTTCGCCAACAAGCGCATCGTGACATACGACAGCCTGAACGCCATGCTTCAGGCAGGATTCACGACGGAGGATCGCCTCTACAAGGCAGCAGCGCTCATCTTCGGACAGCGTAAGAAGCCGCCGCTTGTTGCCATCGGGAAGGTCGGCAGTGAGGAAGCCCCTGTAAAGACAGTGCAGGAATGCCGTCAGGCGGATTCCGAGTGGTACGTTGGCATTTACTGCGGCGACATTACGGACGCGCAGATTCTCGCCGTACAGGAATACGTCGAGGCGTGCACGCCGTCTACCATGTTCGCCTTTACGACGGCGGAGGAGACGGCGAAGGCAGACGACGGCGGTATCTTCGGCACGATCAAGAGCAAGGGCTACCGCCGCATCATCGGGCAGTATTCCACCGCACACAAGGACGCAATCTGCGCGGCGATTGGATGGGCGATGGGTGCGATGAGCGCATCGACCATCAACAGCGCATTTACACTAGCCTATAAACGTGAGGTCGGTGTGCAGGCAGAGAACTACATGCAGACGTTCACGTCGAATGACCTGAACAACATCAAGAAGAACTACGGGAACGTTTACGTCAACCGTGGCAATTTTTATGATGTGTTCGAGGAAGGGCGCGTCGGTGACGGATCGTGGTTCGATGAGATCATCTACCTCGACAAGTTCAAGAACGACATGCAGCTCGGCATCATGGATTTGCTCGTCAACGCGAGCAAGGTGCCGCAGACCGAGGCGGGCATGGGACGCATTAAGACGGCGATCAAAGAGGTCTGCGACGACATGAACCGCATCGGCTTCATCAAGGAGGGCGTATGGAAGGGCGAAGATCTGATGGCGCTTGAGTACGGGAAGGTGCTCCCGGGCGGCTATCTCATCCAGAGCGAGCTGATCAGTGAGCAGGCACAGGCAGAGCGTGACGCACGCAACGCACCGCCGATCTACGTTTCGCTGAAGATCGCGGGGGCGATTCACCACGTCACCATTCAGGTCGACGTCAACCGCTAAGGGGAAGGGAGGATATAGAGTATGCCAACGGTAAGTACTTATTCGTTTACCGATGTCAACGCGACGATCAGCTGCCCAGGGTATGGGTCGTTTTCCATCCAGGGGGAGGGTGTCGGCGAAATGAACGTCTCGAAGACGACCGACCGCTCGGTGCATGATGTCGCGGCAGACGGCTCAGTCATGGTCAGCAAGATTGCCGGCAATAATGGCTCTGTCACCATCAACGCACAGCAGACCAGTGCCCTGCATGCGTTTTTGCAGGGACTTTTTAATTATTGCTGGCAGGCGGACACCTCGGTATGGACAACAATCTCCATGACCATCGAAGCCCCAAAGATGGGCAAGACGGACTATTGTTCGGGCGGGTCATTCGTCAAGGAGGCGGATGAGCCGTTCCAGAGCCAGGGGCAGCGCGTCTCGTGGCAGATTCTGTTCGCAGATATTCAGCGCATCCAGCTGTGATCGGAGGAGGTAGACGATGAAACGGGAAACAAAGAAGATTGTCGAGATTCAGGGGCGGAAATTTGAGATTCGCTCCTTTGATGCTTTTACGGGCAGTTATATCGCATTCACGCTCATGGAGAAGATGCTTCCCATGGGCATGGAGGCGAAGGTCATGAATACACTCCGCGCCGAGGGGAAGGATGTCGACGCACTGCCAACGCCGAACCGCGCGCTTATGAGCAAGGGAGAGTTCATCGCATTCCAGCGGGATGTGCTCTCCGTAGTCGGAGAAGTTCTGCCGGGACGTACCGCGCCGCTCTTCAACGACAACGGCAGCTGGGGCGTGGAGAACGTCGCAGACAACGCGATGCTCGTCATTCTGCTGACGATCCACGCGCTGGTTTTCAACATCGCGGGTTTTTTCACCGGAGACGGCTTGAAGGAATTGAAAGCCGGTCTCCAGAGTTTGAGCTTTGCGAATACCGCAACGTAAACGCATGGGTGTACGCGCCCGTCATCGCAGGGAAGTGGCAGCAGCACGAACTGTGGGACGGAACGTACACGTTTAATGACCTGCTCGATGTTCATGAGATCATGCTCGTTGAGGGAGAGAACCGCCGACGTGCTGATGTATACGCAGCAGAGCAGAGGGAGGTGAGACAATGATCGGTGAGATGATCCAGGAATATCTGGTCGGACTGGGTGTGCGGCTGGACAAGCCGGGCTTTGGTCAGGCCGAGGCGACGATTAACGGCCTTGACCGTACAGTGGAGACGGCGACGGGTCACATGGCGGCGAATTTCGTCCGCGCTTCGGCGATGATCAGCACGGCGATCGCAGGCGTGACCGCCTCCGTCTTCGGCCTGATGAAGTCCGCCGCATCGCAAGACCTCGCCATGCAGAAGCTATCTCGACAGATGATGGTCGGCAAGGACGCCGCGTGGACGATGAAGGCAGCGACAGATGCCCTCGGCGAATCCATCCAAGACATTATGCTGACCCCAGAGCTGATGGAGCGATTCAACAAGCTCACAGCAGACGGGCAGAGAATGAAGGTCGGCGGTGACTTTGAGGCGACCATGAAGGGGTTCCGCGACCTCATGTTTGAGTTCACACGGCTCAAGCAGGAGGTCAGCTATGCCATGACGTGGGTCGGGTACTATCTCATGAAGTACCTGAACCGCCCGCTTGCAGAGGCGCGGGAGAAGTTCCGCAGCTTCAACGACATGTTCGTCAAGAACATGAGCGTCTGGACGGAGAAAGCCGCGCGCATGCTCGTCTACATTATTAACATTGGAAAGCATTTTCTGATGCTTGTTCTGAGCGTCGGGAAAGCCCTCTGGCGGATGTGGGAGAGCTTCCCAAAAGGGGTGAAAATAGCCACCGCCGCACTGGCGGGGCTCGCACTTGTCATGAGGGCAAACCCGCTGACGCGCATGATGCTCCTCGTGAGCACGCTGCTCCTCCTCATTGACGATTACTACGGTCACATGGAGGGCAAGCAGTCGGCATTCGGGGAGTATTGGGACAAGCTCAACGAGTACATCGAAACGGCAAAGAAAAAGTGGGAGGAGTTCTCCGGCGCTGTGTCGGATTTCTTCGACCGCGTCCAGGGTTCGAGTGCGCTGAATGATTTCATCGCAGAGGTCAAGGATCTCGGCAGTGCCATCTGGGAACTTGCAGAGGCCTATGCCGCTGCATGGGTTGAGGAAGCAAAAGAGCTCTACGCATCCATGGAGAAGCACGGCGCAGTCGACGGGTTGAGCGAAGCAATCGGAAAGCTCTGGGGGATGTTCGAATCTCTCCTGGGCACGGTGAAGGACTTCTTTCGATGGTGGAAGCGCCTTCTAGGCGAGGTGCGCCGAACGAAGGAGTACCACGACCTCATCGACGCGGTGGGTGAACTCGCAGGCGCGCTGACGGAGACGTTCAACGTCATTCTTGATCTTATCAACATCGCGTTCAGCGGGCTCTTTGGCGAGATAGGCAAGACCGATCACGTCTACAGCTTCCGCGACGCTATCCGCGCGGTGTTCAGCATATTCACCGCCCTTCTGCGTGTGGTGACAGGGGCGGTCAAGGTATTCAACGAGCTCCTCACGATGATGCGCGACAGCAATCCGTTCAGGCGGTTCTGGGAGGAGCTGGGACGGATGATTGACCGTGCGATCGAGAGGGTCGGCAAGTTCGGCAGAGCGCTCATCGCGCTGAAGAATGGAGACTTTAAGGGCGCGTGGGAGATAATCAGCGGCGATGGGGATGGTTCTCCTGCGGGAAAGGGCGACCGCGATTGGAACCGCAAGGTCGCCTATCAGCGATTCAAAGCGGCGGGGTACTCAGATGAGGCAATCGCAGGCATCCTCGGCAGAGCGAAGCAGGAACATAACTTTGACACTAGCGATGTCCCAGAACATTATGTGCCGGGAATTGGCACCGTCGGCGGCTATGGGATGTACCAATTGAATGGAGGAAGGACGCAACGCTTCCTTGCATGGGCGGAAGAACATGGGCTAGACCCTCAAGATCCCGGTGTGCAGACGGACTTCGCCATCATCGAAGCACGCGAACGTGGACTTGGTCCGGAATACATGAATCAGCTGCCTCCATCTGAGGCGACAACGGTATGGACAGACAAGTACGAAGTCGGGAAACACGGAGATGAGCAGGCGTACACCGCAGAACAATACGCAGACATTCAATCGGGCAGGATTCTTGAAGCCAAGCCGACGCAGCCTGCCTCTTCTCTGTCAGACGCCAGCCCCGCTGCAGAGAATATGCCGTACAAGCTGGAACGCCCGCATTACAGGGCGACACCTGTGTCGACGTTTGCCGCACCGTCCTACAGCATCGACCCGCTCCTCTACACCGGGCTGATGACAGGTGCGCGGCAGACGGGATACGGCGGATACCCACCGCAGGGAAGCGGTGGTGTCGTCTATCAGGTCAACGTCGGCGGTGTGACCGTCAACGGAACGAACCAGAACGCGGCAGAGATCGGGCGCAGCGTCGGGCGTGAGACCATGACACAGCTCGAGCAAAAGGGGGCACATATCCTGCGCAGTCGGACAATGACCGGTGCGCCCGTGCTGGTGTAGGGAGGTGATACGTTGGGCATCAAAAAGGGGCTGTCGATTGACGGCCTTAATTATTTCTCCGATCTCGTATCGACCAAGAAAAAGCCCGATTGGATGAAGGTCGGCGTTGAGATCGGCAAGATGACAGGGCACTATGAGATCGTCAACTTCCTCAGCGGCTACAAGGACATGGAGCAGTTTCTGTTCCGTGTACCGAAGTGGCCGATCGGAGGCATGTATTTCGACGGCGTGATGCGCACGGAGCATATCAGCCGCGTCCGCCCGACAAACTACCCCGTGCAGACGGGCGTGACAATGACCGACCACGCTATCATCGAGCCGGCAGAAGTCACCGTCGAGATCATGATGACGGATGCAAAGGCAGACAGCTACCTGCAGACGCCGCCCGCCATCGGGAATATCCTCAAAACCATTGGGACGATGTACAGCAATTTTGCAGGGCTCCCCTGCATGCCGACGATGGTGACCACGCCAGGGGAGGGACGCTCCATCGACGCGTGGAAAAGCCTGCGTGCTCTGCAGATGGCGCGTGTTCCGATTACGGTCGAGACACGCCTGCAGACCTATCACAACATGCTGATCGAGGAGCTCTCTGCACCGGACGATGTCAACACACTCCATGCGCTGCGGTGCACAGTGCGCATGCGGGAGATCATCTTCGCGACGGTGGCAGAGACGGCGGTTAGCGCAAGGGCATCGGCGTCCGCCGGGGAATCTGCCTCAGGCCAGACACCCGTGCAGACGGGCGATGACGTAAATAAGACTTCCGCCCGTGTCATAAAAGATGCTGGCGGCAGTATCTTTACATAGAGGAGATGCGGCGGTGTTTTCGATCATCCCATTTCAGGGGATACCAAATCATAAATTCAGCGCGAAGGTGCCAATCGACGGAGGCAACACGCTCCTCAAATTCCACATGAAGTACAACGAGTTCGCGCAGTACTGGCTCGTCGACATCTACAAGAATGATGCGATGGTTTACGCAGGGCTGCCGCTCGTGTCGGGGCAGAACATTCTCGAGCAGGTCGGCTACCTTGGCATCGGCAGCGCGTGGATCGCACCGCGCAGCCGTGTGCAGGAACAGTGGCCGAGCGCGGCAACACTCACATCGGACTGGTACGTGATCTGGGGTGACAGCAATGGCGGAGACAAATGACGGCGCAGAGGCGCAGGGGAATGAGCAGGCGCAGCCAGAGCAGCAGACACGCAAAGGACGCCTCTATGGGCGGAAATGGAAGATCACCATTTATAAACCCGCCTACAAGACGGGTGAGGATGGGAATCCTACTGATGAGCGAGATCCAGAACATGACACAGAGATGGACGTGTCACAGCTCAAATGTGAATTTCAGACCAAAGCGACGACCGAGACCGCCGTTCAGATTGGCACGCTTGTCGTCTACAACATGAACGCCAAGACAGAGAAGGAGGTCATCGAGGAGGGCTTTCAGATCTCCGTTTTCGGCGGGTACGAGGAGGGACAGTACGGAGAGATTTTCACGGGGGACATCGTCCAGATTTTCCGCAATCGTGAGAATGGCACGGACTACTGCCTCGAGATCATCGCACTCAAGGGGATGCAGAGCCTCTTCATGAATCACGTCCGCAGCACCATCGCCGCCGGCAGTACGCCGCGCGATGTGGTGGATGCTGTGGCAGGGCAGGCGGACAAAAAAGTCGGCGTCGGCGAGGTGAGCGAGGAGCTGCCTGACCAGCCACTCCCGCGCGGCAAGGTGCTCTTTGGCACGCCCGCGAAGTACCTGCGCGACCTGTGCACGTGGAATGATGCCGTCTACTGGGAGGGCGAGGATGGCAAACTCACCGTGGAGACGGTCGAGCAGGAAATCCCCGCCGACCGTGTGCTTTATCTAAAGCCAAATACGGGGCTGGTCGGCACGCCTGTCTACACCGACCAAGGCATCCAGATCAAGATGCTCCTCGATGCACGTGTAAAGCTACGCTCCATGATCAAGATCGACGACGAGATCATTCAGCGGCAGGCACTGCAGATCGACCCTGGCAGCGGACAGCAAAAGAGCGACCAGCTCCCACAGAAGGAACAATTCGACCAAGACGGCGAGTACCAGGTGTTCTCCGTCGAGCACCATGGCGACACGTGGGGCGATGAGTGGACGACGTCAGTCGTCGGCGTCAGCCGCAACGGACGCAAGGGATTCTTGACAGCGGTGCAAGGCAAAGGACAGACGATGAAATGAGGTGACAGAATGCTGAAAGTATCAGAGCGGCTCGCCGAGGAGGTCGAGCAGAGCAAGCGTGAGCTGGACGGATTCGGGCTGGACTTGCGCGTTGCCGCTCCGGGCATCATCCGCTCGGTCGATTACGCCAGACAGACGTGTACCGTGCAGCTGGCGATCCGCGAGCGCATGAATCGTGGCGGTGTGCTCACATGGGCGGAGATCCCGATTCTGCCCGATGTGCCATTCTTCGTGTATTCGGGCGGCGGCTACTGCCTGACCCTTCCCATTCAGCCGGGCGACGATTGCCTCGTGGTCTTTGGAGATAACTGTATGGATGCGTGGTGGCAGAGCGGCGGCGTGCAGAACCAGGTCGAAAAACGAAGACACGATCTCTCGGATGGATTCGCCCTGGTTGGATTCCGCAGCCAGCCCCATGTGGTCAGCGGATACTCCGGCGGCGCAGCGCAGATGCGCAACGCGGCAGGGGATGCCTGCATCGAGATCAGCGGGGCCAGCATCCACATTCATGCAGCTGGCGGCGTCACCATAGATGGAGGCGTCACCATCGACGGGCGCAGCTTCCTCGGACATACACACGGAGGCGTTCAGCCAGGTGGAGGAACAACGGGAGGTGTCTCGTGAGATACCGCGCACTGGACGAAAATGGAGATTTTACCCTCGGGAACGCACACGCCTACATTGACGGGGTGGATGCCGTGCGGCAGGCTGTCATAACAAGGCTGCGGCTTCTCGTCTACGAGTGGTGGGAGGACATCAACGACGGCGTGCCGTACTGGCAGAAGATCATCGCCAGCAGGGATGTCGCAGCAGCAGAGCAGATCATCCGCGAGCGGATCCAGCAGACGCCGCACGTGCTGTCCATCCTGTCCTTTGACACTGTCTGGGACAACGAGAACCGCACACTGATGATACGTGTGGCGATCCAGAGTGAGTACGGTGCATTCAGCATCGATGAGGAGGTGGGATAATGGCATACTTCGCTCCGTACATTGACGACGCAGGGCTTCACGTCCCGACCTACGCCGACATACGGGATGATTTGATTGATGATTTTAAGAAAATCTATGGGGACGATCTCTACCTCGGCAACGATTCTCAGGATTATCAGATGATCTCCACGTTTGCGCTCAAAACATACGACACGATACAGCTCCTGCAGATCGTCTACAATAACCAGAGCGTCAAGACGGCGGTCGGGACGGGGCTGTCCTCGCGCGTGAAGCTCAACGGACTGCGCCGCAAGACGGCGAGCTACTCCACCTGCGTTCTGACGCTGACAGGCGTGCCGGGAACGACCATCGCCGCTGGAATTGTCGAGGATACGCAGGGAAAACGGTGGAATTTGCCCGAAAACGTCAATTTTGACTGCGAAATCGTCGAAATTACGGCGAAGTGCCAGGATATCGGCGCAGTCGAAGCACCTGTCGGCACGATCACGAAGATCAGCAACCCTCAATATGGGTGGCTGTCGGTTACAAACAAGGTACCAGCCGTAAAGGGACGCCCCATCGAGACCGATGAGGAGCTGCGCCGCCGCCAGGCATTGTCGGTGGCAATTCCAAGCCAAAATATGGTAAACAGTACACTCGCCGGCATAGGAAGCGTCGCTGGAGTATCGCGGTACAAAGTGTACGAGAATGACACGAACAAGGCCGATGAGAACGGCGTCCCAGGGCACAGCATCGCCGCTGTCATTGAGGGCGGGCTGGATGAAGCGGTCGCCGAGCAAATTTATCTGAGAAAAGGCCCAGGCTGCGGGACCCATGGGACAACAACGACTATCTACACCAATTCTGACGGGTTGAAAAATGAAATTCGATTCTTCCGCCCCACATATATGGAAATCACCGTGAAAGTCACAGTAAGGAGGTGCGCAGGGTATACGACGTTGGTGGAAGAGAACATCAAGCGTAATATTGCGTTGTACGTTGGACGTCTCGGCATAGGGGCAAACGTTACCACGACAGGGGTTCTGACCGCAATCGCTGCCGCCGTTGACGACGCGCTGCAGCCCTCTTTTGCTTTGCAGAGCGTGCAGATCGGACGGACAGATGGCGCACTTGGTGTGGCTGATGTAGATATCCCGTACAATGCCATAGCAAAGAGCGGAACCGTTACGGTGGAGGTGGTCTGATGGCACTCATGGATGAATACCTCGGTCTTATCACGTCGCAACACTGTGTGCGCGAGAAGTTCATGCGTACAGTTACGGCACTGCTTACACCATCGGATGATATTTTTGCGCTGGCGATCGAGCTGGATGATGAATTTGACATCGACTACGCAACGGGAGTGCAGGAGGATGTTCTCGGAGAGTTCGTCGGCGCACAGCGCACACTTCCGTACCAGCCGGGGAAAGGAGTTTCTCCCGAGCTGGACAATTCCGCATATCGGAAACTCCTACTGGCAAAGATCGCGAAGAACCAATGGAAGGGCGGCATTTACGACATCAAAGAGCTCTGGAATGCGCTCTTTGGAAAAGGAATCATCATCCAGGACAACCAAGACATGAGCATTGACGTGCTCGCCATTGGTATCAATGATCAGATTACCAAAGAGATGGTGCAACAGGGGTTGATCGTCCCGAAACCGCAGGGCGTGCACGTCAATTATTATTTTGCTGATCATGCGGTATTCGGCTACGACCTTGAGACAGACACGATCAAGGGATACGATCATGCCGACTGGATGAACGCGCTGCCTGACGTGTCCTTTTCCTATGATGTCGAGGATCCTGCAAGCGGCATGAGTGGATACGACGGCAGCTATTGGACGTGAGGAGGAGAACGATGGCAAAGACAAATTACCAGATATTCAACGAGGAGAACGCTCCGGAGCGGACGTACAACGACTCTGAGTACAAGGAGGCGACGCAGCGCGTCGGCGGGGTTATGCCCGGTATGGCACTCTCTCGGATGCACAACAAGATGTACTACCAATGGTCGGCAATGTGCAAGGCAATCGCTAACCTGATCGTTAGTCACGGACATGACTGCATGGATAACGACGTCGAGGGGATCACGCGATATCTTGAGGAGGCGATCACAAGTGCGGCAACAGGAGGAATCAACGCCCACCGCACCGCCGCCGAGCTCGACCATCCTGATGGAAGCGTTACCACGCCAAAACTGCGTGATGCGGCTGTCACAGGGGTGAAGATCGCCGATGGCGTGATCGATAAGAAGCATCTCGCGGCGGACGTCAAGACGCTTATCAGTGACGCCGGAATCGCCATCCTCGGGCGAAACCGCTCCTATCAGGTCGGCGACATCGCGTATCACAAAGCCCTGCCATCGTGGGCGCGGCTTGAGTGCGTGAAGGCGGGTACCACGGGCGCGACACTGCCAAATCTAAGTGACGCGCGGGAAAACGATCACATCACCGATGGGACAGTGGAGTGGGGTGTGGGAAAGACCGCAACCTTGGAGCAACTGACAAAAAGCCTAACAGGAAAAGCCGACTGTTCGTTGGGAAATATTCTCGAATCGGCAAAGACGGTGATTAATGATGCAGTGATTGTAAGAAGCCTGTTGGCGGAGAATGGATACATCGTGTTCGCCAATGGGCTAATTATACAGTGGGGGTGTGTATATGGCGAACAAGTTACAACACCGAATCAATCGATCTTGATTACACCTCTAGTCAGCATATCAAAGGAATTGTTTTCTTGCGGAAACGTGAATGTGGCCGGAGGGAATACGGACTACAATTGGAAAAATAATCATGCTATCGTGAGCACCATATACAGTCAGGGTGATAAGAAGCTAAGCGTATCAAGTACGTTTTTTGGCAAAACCTATATAACACGATGGTTGTTGATCGGGGTTTAAGGAGGCATATATGTACGAATATCTTGCAAAATTTGACGCATCAGGACATCGTGAGACAACTGTCATCAGTGGTGTCCATTACAGCACCGATGACGAGCGGCAGGGCTATCTTGATGGAGGCTACATCCCCATCTCCGATGAGGATTACCAGACCTACATTGGCAACCGCGGCGCGGGAGATAACGGCACGGGCTACATCCGTGACCCGAAGACAGGAAAGCCCGTCTCCGCGCCGCCTGTTCCGCCCGTGGAAGCAGAGCTGCAAGAGCCGCCTGTTGATGAGGAACGTCTCGCCGCATTCGAGGCAATGGCAGCGCAGGAAGCCCGTCTCGTCGCACAGGGGGAGCGCATCGCGGCACTCGAAGCCGAACTTTCTGCACTGAAAGGAGGTGGAGGAAAATGAAGAAGTGGGCATATATGATTCCCGTCTACGCCTATCTCGTACGTCGTGGGACGTGGGCAATCTCTGAGGAAGACAAGAAGGACGATCAGAAAGTCGTCCCCGAGGTCTACCGTGAGGATGTAGCCTCATACCTCGTCACGCACACAGAAGGATAAGACAACGCGCAGAAAAGCCGTCATGACAAGTGGCGGCTTTTTCTGTGCAGAGAAAGGAGTGATGCTCATGCAGAGTATTTTAACATGGCTCGCGGATTGCGTGCCGACAGGGACGGAGGTGGAGGCAGGAAGCATGACGGCGGTAGTAGGCGGCGTGATCGCGTACCTTTGCGGATGGGATAAGGCGATGGAGGCACTTCTGGTACTCATGGGAATGGACTATGTGACGGGAATGCTGGCGGCGAAGGTCAATCCGAACCTCGGCGGATGGAGCAGCAAGGTCGGTTTTCGGGGGATTTGCAAGAAAGTGCTCATCCTCTCCATCGTCGCCCTCGCGCACTTTATTTCAGACCTCACGGGCGGCGAAGCGGCGCGTGTACTTGTGATCTGGTTCTTCATCGGTAACGAGGGCTTATCCATCGTTGAGAATGCAGCAAACTCTGGTGTCCCCGTGCCAAAGAAACTGCGGGACACACTGGAACAGCTGAAAAACGAGAAGGATGAGAAGAAAGGAGAGCAAAAATAATGGCACACGTATTGAGTAAATCCGCGATGCAGCGCGTAACGCCTGCAGAGCTCGAAGAGCTCGCAGGACAGTACCGGGAAAACATCCAAGCGGCCGCCGAGTATATTGGCCGCGAAACG
>NZ_GL397087.1:1266129-1274042 GCF_000146365.1 Selenomonas sp. oral taxon 149 str. 67H29BP | reverse complement strand
CGTCATGACGCATGGCGAGGCGGCGGACAATGAGGACGGTATCGAGCCGCATGAGGCGTATGGCCCGCGCACGACATGCGAGCGTTGGGACCTCGAGTATCTCGGTACGCTGGAGAGCCCGAAGTTCCACCCGTGGTCGATGGATGGCGGCCGCGGCGGCGACGTGCTGCGCGGTAAGGCAAACTGGTATAGGCAGTATTGGAAGGATAACGGCGGAACGCCGTGAAAGGAGAATCTATCATGAGCAAGTGGACAGACATCAGAGACACAATCGTCAAGGAGATCAACGTCGATCAGGTGACCGAGGAGGTCAAGCAGCGCGTGACGCGCACGATCCTCAACGAGTGCATCCCCGCCATCGAGCAGGCGGTCGATAAGTTCGTGACGCAGATCAAGGAGCAGGCGAAGGATGAGCACGGCTGGTGCTATTGGCGCGATGCCGTCGTCCTCCCTGCGGTGATGCAGGGCGGCGTGTGGCTGGTCAAGCTTGTGCTGGACAAGTCGCTGACGCCGACGGTCAAGGCATAACTGCATAAGGAGAACTGAATAAGTGAATAGAGGGGACAGCGTATCGTGCGCCGTCCCCTCTATTTTTGCATGGTGGAGTTTGACATCATATTGACATCATATACGGTGATTAGATGATGTCATATCGAGCCATACGCAAAAGCTGTTTCCTTTACATATCAGCAATCGCACAAAATGCCTGCGTTCTAAAAATCCGAATAATAAACTGCTTTTCTCGTGTGATTTTTGCGCAGCAGCAAACGTACTGCTGCTCGGCGGTTCCTTATGGCTCAATCGCGAAGAAGTCCGCGGGTACGGGGGCGAGGATGCCGACAAAGATGAAGTCCTCCGTACCCGTATTCCTCATGCCGTGACACATCCCCTTCGCCGAGACAATGACATCGCCCGCTGCGATGGGGCGTTCCTCTCCGGGCGCAGGATAAAAGACACCTTCTCCTTGGATGCAGATCCATATATCGTCCGCCTTCGCGTGCCCGTGCGGCTTGATCTCCTGCCCCGGCTTCAGCACCCAGACGACGCCGCTCGTCGATGTTGTCCCGTAGATCGGTGTGCGCGTGGCTGTATCACCCGATGTCATGATGTCGGAGAGACGATAGCGGCGCGTCTCAAAATCATTTGTTGCCTCTGTGGGCATAAAAATACTCCTTTCGCATACGCACTGACAGATACACATCTGACGCGGCTGAGCGTCTCAGTCGTCGAAATAATCGTCGTCATACCCCTCGCCGTAATCGTGCCAGTCATTGTGGAGGATGTCCTCGTCCTCGCCGTATTGCCCGCCGTACGGGGTGCTGCCGCCGTAGGTATCGGCATACGCATCCTCGTCCGGTGTGCCCTGCGGATCCTCTGAGGAAATATCCTCGTCGTCCTCTTCGTATTCGCGGCGGTACGGCAGTTCGTTGTCATAGGCATTGTCCGTCGGTGCCGTCTCGCGCGGCGTGGATGGGATACTGACATGGGGCAGAGATGGGATGAGGATGCCGAAGAGTTTTTCGGCGAGATATGCGCCAAAGACGGCAAGCAGGATTTTCTGCCGCCATGACAGCGGTTTTTGCGATTGACGCGGTACGGTATTTTTCGGTGCGTCAGGCATCTTTCTTCACCTTCTTCCATCGCGCATTCGCGCGTGCAGAATGGAGCATAGAGGAAAAATTATTCGCGAGCTCTTTCTCCATGGCGGCCGTGTCGTACTTGTCTCCCTGATGATGGAGCTTGTTGGACAGCGTACCCTTCCAGTCGTCGCTCCACAGCGTGAAGAAGGTCAGCTCAATCGCCTTCGTCCGATCCGTCTCCGCCTTCGGCAGGTAGTAGAATGTAACATCCCGGCCGTGGAGTGCGGACGGCACGGCGCCGTGTCCCTTCGGGGCGTAGAGATGGTGAATTTCGCGGAGCGCATAGACCATCTCCTCCGGTCTCGTATCCTCGTCGGCAAAGATAAAATTTCCGCCCCTGAAGAGAGACACTTCGCCATTCGTCCCTGCCGGGCGTTTCACTTTGCTGTCCCTCAGCGCCGCGGCCTCCTCCGTTGTCGCTGCATACAGTCCGTGCTGCGCAGCGACTTCTCCGATGCGTGGATTCAGATGAATGGCGTACGCTGCGGCATAGGCGTGGTCGGCATCTGCGGCGCGCTGTGCGAACGGCTGCGGAACAGGGAGCGTACAGTGGCGGACATAGGCCGTGCAGGAAAAGGTGAAGTCATTCGCCTCGTCATACAGCACGTATGTGTTCCGCTGCATGGGGGCAGGCTTCTCTGTCTCCACTGACTGCAGAACGATGTGCGGTCCGTAGTCGGCGAACTCCTCTTCCAGCATCGCGATGACATCATCCGGCGTATAGGGCGCGCCGTGCTCCGTCGTTACGAGGAACGAACAGCCTGAGAGGAGGGATGTGCACGCCGTCAGCAAAGCGGCGAGCATGCGGGGAAAGGTATGCGTCATGAGAACCTCCAGGTTTCGATGGGATCTGAAAACAGTATAGCATAATTTTTCTATATTTCCTGCTTTTTGCTGCAAGAGGTTGTCAAAAGAATTTTTTCACGGTACAATTTTATGGTAAATTTTTTGAAGATCGTATAGAGTCCTTGCGAAGAATGAATAAAGGAGCGGTCGAATATGTTGTCACGTAAAGAGGCTATTGTCGAATATTTTTGGGAGAATGGACGGCTTCCAGAAGAAGACATTGCGGGGAAGAATTGTCTGATTATCGGAGGCGAATATTCTGCCAAATGGGCTTATGCAGCGCACTTAAATACGCGCTTTGTTCAGGTCGGAGCGGCGCGATGTGACAACATCGTGCTTTTTAGTCCTGAAATTTCCGATTCATACTGTGATCTTACGGATGTAAAAGAGGCGGTTGGCCCACTGCGTTATGATCTAATTATTGTTTTTAACGGAATGGAGAAGACACGGGATATTCGTGAGGGCGTTCGACAGCTGCAGGAGATCTGTCATTTGGGCGGGAAAATACTCGTGACGGCACGAACCCCACATGATGTCTCCTCTCGGGTGAGTTTGAATGCGTATGAGGATATATGGCGTTATGACGCAGATTCACTGGCGGGGCTGTTTGACCGCTGTGCTGTTGAAATGAGCGCTGTCGATGAGGCATATGGCATCGTCTGTGCGCTTTTGACGCGCGTGGAGCAGGCAGCAGCGTCGAAGAGCTTCTTATTTGATACGAGGGAAGGCAAGCGCATCGAAGTCGGAGACAATGTGCCGCAGGGGTATTTCAACGCATCCTCGGTTTTGGATGCCATCGGGATCAAATATCGTACGGATAAATGCAGTATGATGCATAACTATCTGGATAAGTATACATTTTTTTTGGAGAAATTCCGTACCCAACCGATTCGCCTTCTTGAACTCGGGGTATTCAACGGCTCCAGTGTACGGATGTGGCAGGAGTATTTCCCGCGTGCAGAGATCTTTGGGGTAGATATTGAGGCATCGTGCAGACAGTATGAGGATGAACGCATCCACATTATCCAGGCAGATCTTTCGGATGCCTCTCAGGTATCAATGCTGAGAGAGATTCACCCCCGGATCATCGTCGATGATGCGTCCCATATCGTGAGCCACCAGCTGCTGGCGCTCTTTACCCTATTTGATGTATTGCCGCGCGGCGGTGTCTACATACTGGAGGATCTCGAAACATCGTTGAATCCGGAACTGTTTGAGGATACGTACCGTGACTGCCCATTGGATGCCTATGAGGTGTGTGCGCGGATCGCACGTATTGCGGCACGTAAAGTGCCGGATGATGACAGCATCTATGCGGATCATGTCAATCGGATCGGCATGGAGACGGAACTTGTTTCCATCACAAAAGGCAGTGTGATCTTGATCAAACGCTGATTTCGTCATTGAAATATAAAAACGGTTCTGTTTGGAAAGATAATCTTTCCGAACAGAACCGTTTTTTGATGTTGCAACTTCTCTGATCAGTAACAGCCGCAGCCGCGTGCACGTGACGCACGGCTGTTGTTGCAGTACGCGCCGCCGTCATAGCAGTTGGCACGGTCACCGCAGTATGCGCTGCTGTTGTTCCCGCCGTAGCAGTACGACTGGTTCTCGCGCTCCGGGAGGGTGCACGTATCACCGTCGCAGACGTAGGCAAGTGCCTGTGCGCCCGTGGCAAGGATCATGCCGGCGACCAGTCCCATCAGTACCTTTTTCATTGACGTTCCTCCTCTCCATTTCTGTGTAGTATAACATACATGTCAAGAGGCAATTTGCTGTTATATAAATGATAAATATGGATAAATTGATATATGAAGGTAATACGCCATATACTCGTTTATTTTTTACGGTGAGAGGAAAAAGGAATAGAACGTAATCCGTCTATAAAATCTGCATTTTAATTGAGAAAGAATATATATAAATTATAGAGTTTATATCCACTAGAAATTATGAACGAAATTCATAATTAAAATTTATGATTATGTAAAATATCTATTGATTTTTGCACAGCGTTGCGCTATGATATAAGTGAATCGAGAAAAAACATATTCACATAAAGGAATACAGTATGAAGAATGAAACAGCAGTAATATATTCCTCGCGCACGGGGAATACGAAGCGGGTGGCGGAGCATCTGGCGGAGGCACTTGGCGCGTCCTGCCACAGCGTCGCGGATGCCTCTGCCGTGTCGGAGGAGGCAACGCTCTGCATCGGTACGTGGATTGACCGCGGGACAGCAGACGCGGCGGCGCGAAAGTACATCGAGGGGCTGCGCGGGCGTCGCATCTTTCTCTTCGGCACGCTCGGCGCGGAGCCGGACTCGGAGCACGCAGCGAAGTGCATCGCGAACATCCGCGCACTCTGTGACGCGTCGAATGAGATCCTCGGTGCGATTCTCGTGCAGGGGGCAGTCGATCCGATGCTGATCGAGATGTTCAAGAGTATGCCGAAGGATAATGTGCACGCCTATACGGAGGAGAGTGCGGTGCGCTATGCAGCGGCGGCGCGTCACCCCGATGCGGCGGATTTTGCCCGCGTGATTGCGGCGGCGAGGGAGGTATTGGCATGAGTATACTGCAGGAGAAAATCGATGCACTTCCCATCGAGGAACGTGCGTGGCTGCTTGGAACGAAGTCGAAGAACCCACTCGGCTGTGCCTTCGCCAAGAAGCGGGTGGTACACCCCGGTGCAGGCGGCAAGCGCATGGTGATGGACAAGGAGGAGCAGACACGTATCTGGGCGGATCTGATGGCACAGACGCCGAATCCTGCCGACGAGCGAGCGGTTTACATCCATATTCCGTTCTGTGACAAAAAATGCAGCTACTGCGGTTTTTTTCAGAACTTCACGCGGGAAGAAGCGGCACATCACTACGTCGATGTACTCCTCGATGAGCTGGATGCGGCGGCGGATACGCCCTACGTGCAGGGCGCACCCTTTCAGGCGGTGTTCTTCGGCGGCGGTACGCCGACGGCGCTGAGCGATGCGGATATCGCGCGCCTCGTACAGGCGGTGCGTGCACGTCTGCCGCTCACGAGTGACTGCGAGATCACACTTGAGGGGCGTATCCACGATCTCACGGAGAGCAAGGTTGAGGCGGCAATGAACGCGGGCATCAATCGGTTCTCCCTCGGCGTGCAGTCCTTTGACACACGCGTCCGCCAGGCGATAGGGCGCATTGACGACGGCGAAACGGTCATCGCGACACTGCGCCGCATGGTGGAGCAGCAGGGCGCTGTCGTCATCGCCGACCTCATCTACGGGCTGCCCTACCAGTCGATGGAGGTCTGGGAAAACGATGTGCGCACGCAGTTCGAGATCGGCATCGCGGGCGGCGACCTCTATCAGCTCAATGTGTTCCCGTCGAGCGAACTGGCACGGCGCGTCGCATCGGGCGATCTGCCGATGCTGCCGACGACGGAGGAGCAGGCAGAGTATTTCCGGCGCGGCATTGACATCGTCATGGAGTACCCGATGGTGCGCCGCATCGACACAACCCACTGGGCGACGGATCACCGTGAGCGCAGCATCTATAATACGCTCGCCAAGCGCGGCTGTGACGTCCTCGCTTTCGGCTCGGGCGCGGGCGGCTTCATCGGTCAGATGATGTGGCGCAATCACGGTGCACTCGCGCCGTATGAGAAGATGGTCGAGGAGGGGGCGAAGCCCTTCCAGTTCATGGGCGAACAGGCAGATGCACACCGCATGCAGAGCGAGATCGGCGACCAGATCGAGCACGGCTATCTCTATGCGCCGTTTTTCACGAAAAAATACGGTGTCGATCTCCTCACCGAGATGGAGCCGCTTCTCGCCGCATGGGCGGAGAACGGGCTGGTCACGCGCACGGAGACGGGATTCCGCCTGACGCGTGCGGGTGAGTTCTGGCATGACAACCTCATTCAGGGATTCCTCGAGGCGTATGCCCTCACGCAGGAGGACACAGTAAAACTTCGCAAGGAAAATGTTGCTCTGCAGGACATGATTCCAAAATCCGTGCGATCCATGCTCGAGGCGATGTTCCCTGATGGGATGCCCGCGCAGATGGCAGCGGCACTCGCGGGAAAACCGTCGCCGGAGACGGAGAACCATCCGCACATGCAGATGCTGAAGGAGCTCATTCGCAAAGAGCGTGAAAAGGAGCGCGACGCGGGGGCAGATCATGACCTCAATACGGTCATGCGCACCCAGTCGCGCGATCTCGGGAAAGCAGTATAATAGAGGCAAAGCCCCGCCGATCGGCGGGGCTTTATGTTATATATTCTCGTTTACGGCATACGGGGTAAAGTAGCCGAACGCTGCAGGGATGCTGTAGCTGTCGATGAGCTCTTCACGGTGTACCCAGAGGAGAGCGGATGGCTCGTCTGATGCGTTCTCCGCTGCCATGAGCGGCGGCTCGTTCTTTTCTGCGACCGTGACCGCCCAGCCCGTGAGATCCCATTCGATATGGCTGAAGATGTGGCGTGCAGGCGGGAGTGGGGCGATGGAGAGGATGCGGAATCCCTCGCTCTCAAGGTGCGTACGCACGGCACGCTTTGACTGTTTTCCGTTGAGATGCGGATATTCCCAGAGGCTTGCGAGGAGTCCCCGCGCGGGTCTCTTTCGTATGGCGATGCAGTCCTCGCAGGATAGGACAAGGACGGTGTGCTTTTCCTTACGCCGTGCTTTGGCGGCGGACTTTACGGGATAGTCCTGCTCTGTGCCGCGATCATGGGTGAGGCAGAGCTGCGCGGCGGGGCAGCTGTGACAGAGCGGTGCGCCGTGCGGCAGACAAATCGTCGCGCCGATATCCATGAATGCCTCGTTCAAGAGACCTGCATCACGCCCCTCGGGGTAGGAGGCGGAGAGCGCGGCTTCAAGAGAACGCTTTGTGCTGTCTTTTCCAATGTCGATGGGATTCGCCGTGATGCGTGCCGCGACGCGGAGAAAGTTGCCGTCAACAGCAGGGCGCGGCTGTCCGTAGGCAAACGACGCGATGGCACTCGCCGTGTAGCGTCCGATGCCGGGGAGCTTGAGGAGCGCATCGAAGTCGTTCGGGAGGTCTCCGCCGTGCTCTTTGACGATCACCTGTGCCGCGCGCTTGAGGTTGCGCGCGCGGCTGTAATAGCCGAGACCCTGCCACAGCTTCATGAGTGCGTCGTCGTTCACGGCGGCGAGGTCATGGACGCTCGGCAGTGCCGTGAGAAAACGCAGGTAGTAGGCGCGTACGACGGCGGCGCGCGTCTGTTGGAGCATGATCTCCGAGATCCAGACGTGGTACGGTGTCGGTTCGTCGCGCCACGGCAGGTCGCGCGTGTCGGGTGCCGACTTGCGCCATGTGAGCAGGGCGCGGCAGAGGGCGGGAAAGACGTCTGCGCCCGCCCAAGGCTGTATATTCATAGATGGTTCTCCATTTCGTGTTGGGGAAATACGGATAAAGGAAGCACTGAT